>DATGJP010000046.1:0-2717 GCA_035295125.1 Bryobacteraceae bacterium
AAAAGCTATGTGCGTGTCCTCAATTCCCCGAGTCTTCACTCGGACACCGTCACGGTCGAGGCATGGGTCCAGGGAAGAGCGCCGCAGGGCCCGTTCCGCTACCTGCTGGCCAAGGGCGTTCATAGCGAAGACGCCGCCTCCTACGCCTTCTTTACCGGAAGGCGATCGGGAGGGCTTGCCTTCTATATCTTCGACGGAGCCGACGCCGCGATCTCTCCCGATCCTGGTGCAGGAATCTGGGACGGGAAGTGGCACCACGCCGCCGGCACGTTTGACGGCGCGACAGTCCGTCTCTATATCGACGGCAAGCAGGTGGAAAATGGAACGCCCACGGCGCTCAAGATCGAACATAACCTGTCGACAACGAATGACCTCTTTATCGGGACGTACCTCTGGCCCGGCATCAAGGGCTTCATCGGTTCGATTGACGAGCTCTCGATTTACGACCGCCCTTTGAGCCCTTCAGAGATCGAACAGATCTACCGGGCGGGGAGCGCCGGTAAGTCGAATGGGCCATGACGAAACCGACGCCAGCAGTGACTTAGGCAGGGCGAAGAAATAACGTTGACAAGTTTTAAGACCGGGGCTTGATGGAGTAGTTCCATTCACCGTGAAATTTTGCTCGTGTGATGTTGAGGTGTTCGAGTTCGTCGTCACTAACCTCGATCCCGGTTTCGTATTGTCGATGATCCAGCGCGGCGCGAACCGTGAGGCCCGTTTTTGTGGTTGTGTTCGCGATCAGGTTGACGATGACCTCATAGCTGGTGAGGGGACGCCCTCGCCAGTTTTTGGTAATGAAGCAGAAGAGCCGATGTTCAATCTTATTCCATTTGCTGGTGCCTGGGGGAAAATGACAGACGGTCAATGCAATCCCGAGTTCGTCCGCCAAACCTTGCAGCGACTTCTTCCAAAGTCGATTGCGGCTGCTGTTGCTGCCGCCTCCATCAGCGGTGATCAAAAGATTCGTTGCGCGGGGAAAACGTGTGGAGCCCATTTCGTCCCACCAGCGGTGGATGCTCGCACAGGCAAACTCGGCGGTGTCATGGTCGATGCCTACGCTGACCCAGCCTTCATTGCAAGCCAGGTCGTACACCCCATACGGGATCGCCTTGCCCATTTTCTTGTCTGGGAAATCGTGAACGTTCACCTCTTTGGGTTGGCCCTTGGGATGCCATTCCTCACCCGGATTCTTGAATTCTCCGACCAATTCCTTCTTTTTTGTGTCAACCGAGATCACGGGTTGCTGTTGTTTCTGAAACGCAGCCACCTGCCGGTTGATATACTCGAATTGAGCATTGCGGTCCGGGTGCGACGAACCCTCACGCATCTTGCGGTTGGCCTGCAGACTGTAACCACTCTGCTTCAGCAGCACCGCCACGGTGCGATCCGAGACGGGATGGTTTTGTTGAGTCAATTCCTCAGCCAGCTTGGCGGTGCTCTTGCAGGTCCAACGCAACGGGGACATTGGATCGCCACGTGTCGCGGGGTCGATCAACCGCTCCAAAGCCTCCAACAAACCCGGATCAGATTGCGTCAGCTTCCGGCGTCCGCCGCCCGCGGCTCGTATCCGCGCCGACGCAACCGATCGGCTTTTCGCCGAATGTTCCAATTCCTTCAATCCCGCCATGATTGTCGGACGCGACAAGCCGGTGGCTCGGGCCACCAACGAAATCCCGCCCCACCCGACGTCGCGTGCTTCTGCCGCCGCCCATTGCCTGCGCCTCCGCTCGTCCAATTCGACAGCGACCAAACGAAACTTGCGGCGAATCCGTGCCTCGACTTTTGCATCTTGCATTCGCAAGTTATCGCATTTTTCGCCATTCTCACCAATACCAAGTTGTAAATGTTATTTCTTCGCCCTGCCTAACAGGCTGTTGAAATAGGGGGACAGGCACCTCGTGACACACCAAATTTGCAGAGATTTCCGTGGATCGGCCGGAGCCAGTCCCCGTTTTTCAACAGCCTATTAATACGTCCGGCTTGTATCCACCAGGAACGAACCGTTATTGGCGAGCGGCATCTGCGGCGTCCAGCATCGGCCGGCGACGGTATTCGACCGGGCATTGGCGCCGGGATAAAACGCCAGGCCGATCGCGAAATTCCACGAGTCCTCCATCGAACCTTGCGGGCCGGCGGCGGCCGATTGATGCATATAGGTTACCGATGCATACAAAGAAGCGCGATCGCTCATCGGGCAATTCGCGAGGGCGTTGGCGATGTAATCGCCCAGACTGCCGCCGCCGAACAGACGGTTTTGCTCGGGAATCCCAATCGAAATCCACGAGTCGACCCCACCCCGTTCCCATTTGTGATGCCAGTAAAGATTCGCCTGGTCGATGGCCCGCCACGTTGTCGGCCCGACGCCGGCGACGTTGTTGGTCGAGTCCTTCACGCGCCACGCGCCCCACAGCCCAATCTCGTTGGCGGCACTCACTGCATACCCCAGTTGTGCACGCATCTGACTGAGACCAGGGTTCTGTGCAAAGACACCGTAGTTGCTGTTGAGCATCCAATCCTGAACGATTGACGCGCTCCACGGCGAGCCTTCGCTCGGCTTGCGAAAGAAACCATAGGTGATGAAGCCCTGCACTTGCGACGTGTTGTTATGCGACAGGCGGTAATCGGTTCCCGCCCAGTTGTAAGCTCCGGCGCTGCCGCCCGCCTGGAATCCGATGCCCGTCCACTCGCTGATTTTCCCGAGGCTCGTGGCGCCGTTT
>DATGJP010000047.1:0-180065 GCA_035295125.1 Bryobacteraceae bacterium
GCTGGACTTTAGTGGGAAAACCCATGGGAAAGAGGTCCTTTCATGCTAACTAGTCATATAACTAGATAACATAAAAACGGCCGGCCTGCAACAGAAACTTACAGGAATGTTGTTTTATCTAGTGAAGGGCCAAAGTCCAGATCCTGGATATACTATATCCAGGATTAACCAGGCCGTCAGGCCGTTTATGATACGCTGAAACGTTCAACACTATGACCGCCACTCGCGAGAAAGCTCAACTCATGAGCGCTTCCGAGATCGATCGCACGCTGGTGCGGCTCGCTCACGAAATCCTCGAGAAGACGGAAGACCTGAATCGCCTCGCCTTCGTCGGAATTCGCCGCCGCGGCGTGCCTTTGGCCCAGCGGCTGGCCCGCAAGATTCTGGATCTGGAAAAACTTGACGTTCCGGTTGGATTTCTCGACATTAATCTATATCGCGACGATCTCTCCACGGTCTCGGAACGGCCGGTGCATAACGCCACCGAGATCAATTTTCCGGTGACGGGCAAAGACATCATCCTGATGGATGACGTGCTTTATACGGGACGCACGATTCGCGCCGCCCTTGATGCCCTGTTCGACAAGGGGCGCCCGGCGCGTGTACAACTGCTGGTCCTGATCGACCGCGGGCATCGCGAGCTGCCAATTGAGGCCCGCTACGTCGGACGCATGGTGCAGACCAGCTCAAATGAGATCATAGAGGTGAAGTTTCAGGAAATCGACCAGCTTGAAAAGGTACTGCTGGTTGAAAGAGCGTAGCGCCCACAAGCGCCTATGTCCGGCAGCCTTTTAGGAATCGAGCCACTCGACCGCTCCGAGATCGAAGCCATTTTGGAGCGTTCTCGCGATTTTCAGCCCACGGGAAATCAGGCATTCAAGCGACAGGAATTGTTACGCGGCCGTATGGTGGTCAACCTCTTCTTCGAGGCTTCGACACGAACGCGCACGAGCTTTGAAATTGCCGCCAAGCGGTTGGGCGCGGACGCCATTTCCATCACCGCGTCCGGGTCGAGCGTGTCGAAAGGCGAGTCGCTTGTAGACACCCTGAACACGCTGGCTGCCATGCGCCCGGACGCCATCATCATGCGGCATGCTTCCTCGGGCGCTCCGCATTTTCTGGCTCGTCACCTTCCGACGCCGATCGTCAACGCGGGCGACGGCACCCACGAGCATCCGACGCAAGCCCTGCTCGACGCGAGGACCATTCTCGACCGCCGCAAAACCCTCGAAGGACTGCGGGTTGCGATTATCGGCGACATCTCGCACAGTCGTGTAGCGCGTTCGAACATGTATTTGCTTTCGAAGTTCGGCGCCGAGGTGGTATTGTGCGGTCCTGCGCCGCTGCTCCCCCGGGAATTTGCCTCGCTAGCTCCCAGCGTGACGCTGACGTACAACCTGCGGGAAGCCATTCGCGACGTCGACGTCATTATGATGCTGCGCGTTCAGCTCGAACGGCAGCACGAGGCCGCTTTCCCGGCAAGCGAATACTTCCAGTTCTATGGGCTGCGGCTGGAGCATGTGGGCCTGGCCAAACCAGACGTTATCGTGATGCATCCTGGCCCAATCAATCGCGGCCGGGAAATCTCCTCGGAAGTAGCCGATTCGCAACGCTCGGTCATTTTGAACCAGGTCGAGAACGGGGTCGCAGTGCGCATGGCGGTCCTGGAGCGGGTCCTCCTAAACTAATGCCGAAACTGGTCATACGGAATGGGCGCGTCATCGACCCGGCAAGCGGTCTGGATCAGATCTGCGACGTCTTCTGCGTCAACGGCTATGTGGCGCAGATTGGTGAAAAGTTGTACGCCACGGGCGCCGAGGAGTACGACGCTTCGGGGCTTATTGTCGCGCCCGGTTTCATCGACATGCACGTGCATCTCCGGGAGCCCGGCTTCGAGCACGCCGAGACGATCGAGAGTGGGTCGCGAGCGGCGGCAGCCGGTGGCTTCACGTCCATCTGCTGCATGCCGAATACGGCTCCGATCAACGACAACGCCACGGTAACCAGTTACATCGTCGAACGTGCCGAGCGCGCCGCGGCGGTGAACGTGTTCCCGATTGGCGCGATCACGAAAAACAGCGCGGGCGAGGAACTAGCGGCGATCGGCTCCATGATTCAGGCCGGCGCCGTGGCTATCTCGGATGATGGCCGGCCCGTCATGAATGCACGGGTCATGCGTCGCGCCATGGAATTCGCGCACGCTTTCGGAATTCCGGTCATCAATCACTGCGAGGATCTGCATCTCTCGGCCGGCGGCGACATGCACGAGGGTGTGGAGAGCGTCCGATTCGGCTTGCATGGGATTCCTGCGGCATCCGAGGATGTCATGGTGGCCCGAGATCTGCTGCTCGCTGAGCTGACCGGGGCCCGTTATCATGTAGCCCACATCTCCGCCCGGAGGTCGGTGGAGATGGTCGCGTTCGCGAAGAACCGCGGTTTGCCGGTCACCTCCGAAGCCACCCCGCACCATTTCGCCCTGGCGGCGTCGCACATGCCGCCATACGACAGCAACTACAAGATGAAGCCGCCGCTACGCACCGATTGCGACGTCGCGGCCATCACGCAAGGTCTCATTTCCGGCGCGATTGATGCTATTGCAACCGATCACGCGCCGCACGCAGGCAGCGACAAAATGCAGGAGTTCGAGAAGTGCCCCTTCGGCGTCATTGGCCTGGAGACCGCTCTTGGCCTGACATTGGAGCGCCTGGTGCACACCGGCAAAATCCCGCTGCAACGCATGATCGAGCTGTTCACCACGGGTCCAACGCGCGTTGTGAATTTACGCGGGCGCGGCCGGCTGCAAAGCGGCGGACCAGCGGACGTGACGATCTTCGACACGGACCGCTCATGGACCTACGACGTGAATCGCTCGCTCTCTAAAAGCCGCAACTCGCCATTTGACGGACACTCCTTCCGCGGCGGGCCGGTGGCTACAGTCGTAAGCGGGAAAATCGTGTGGCGGGTCCAGTAAAAGAAATTCCAGGCAGAACGCAGCATCGCGGCGGATGCCTGTTGCTTGCTATTGCGGCGCTGGTGCTCATCATCCTGGGCCGTTCCATTGCGTCGTTTGTCATCGACCTGGAGTGGTGGAAGGAGATGGGCCAGCTTGCGACGTATTTCAGCATGCTGGCATATGCCGTGGTGCCGGCTGCCATCGCAACCGTGATCTCATTTCCCGTGTTTTGGGTGGCCCACGCGCGGGCACTCAAGTTCGCCGGCACCGGACTGGCAAAACATCCGCTGTACGCCAAGATCTCGACCCTGGTCCTGCTGCTGCTATCGATTCTGATCGGCATGTCGACGACGGATACCTGGACCGTGGTCCGCTATTTCGGCGGCCGCAACGTGGGCGGCCAGGCAAGCGCCTGGCACGATCCGGTGTTCGGACAGCCGCTCGCCTTTTATCTGTTTGAGCTGCCGTTTTACTCCGTCCTGCTGCACTTCGTTTTCGCGGTCGTGATCGTTGCCGCGGTCCTGTATTGGGCGACCGGGCGCGGCTGGCAGATCCGGCGGTCCCTCCCCGAGATGAAGCTGGCGGGAAACTTCAACCTCGAACTGAACTTGGGTTTGAGCGGCGCGCTGGAATCGTGGTTTCTGCGGCTGGTTGGCGCTACCTTCCTGCTGGCGCTGGCGGTTTATTTCTTCCTCGGCCGCTATGAAATGCTGCTGAACGACCACGGCTTCATGGTGGGAATCGACTACACCAATCAATACTTCAGCCTGCCGCTGCAATGGCTCGTCATCGCGGCGGCTGTCATCGCGGCCGGCGGGGTTTTGTTCGGGCGATTCAGCTTCGCGTTGGCTGTCGTTGCAGCGTTGATCATACGAGGCCTGGTTCCACCGGTGGTGGCGGCGGTTTACGTCCGTCCGAATGAAATCACGCTGGAGAAGCCCTTCATCGCACGGCACATCGAAGCCACCCGGACAGCGTACGCGCTGGACCGCAAGATGAGCGAGGTGGAATTCCAGGCGCAACCTCAACAAACCATCGACACCACAGCCAACCGCCCGCTGCTCGACAATGTGCGGCTATGGGATTCCGAGGCGTTCCGGGCGGCGGTATCCCAGATGCAACCGCTGCGGCCCTACGTCTATGAGAGCCCCGATGTCGACCGCTACACGTTGGGCGGCAATCTGCGGCAGGTGCTGATTACACCTCGTGAGATGCAGCTATCGCAGCTCGGTGAGGCCAGTCAGAGCTGGATCAATACCCATTTCATGTACACGCACGGGTATGCCGCAGTAATGGCTGAGGCGAACCGCGCCTCGGCCAATGGGCTTCCCGTGCTCCTGATTCAAAACGCTCCGGTGGAGGTCTCCACGCCGGATCTCAAGATCACCCGCCCGGAGCTTTATTACGGCGAGATCGTGCACGACCCGGTGTTCGTCCGCACCGCGCAACAGGAGTTCGACTATCCCGCGGGCGCCGAGAACGTACACAACCGCTACGACGGCAAGGGTGGGTTCCCCATCTCTTCGCTGTGGACGCGGACGGCAGCGGCGATTTCCCAGGGCGACTGGAACATTCTTCTCACCAGCAACCTGACGCCGGAAAGCCGTATGATGATCCGCCGTCAGATTACGGCTCGGCTGGATGCGCTGGCGGACTTTATTCTCTGGGACAACGACCCCTACATCGTTCTGACCAAAGAGGGACGCCTGGTTTGGATGATCGACGGATACATGACGTCCAACGCTCATCCCTATTCACGAACGATACAGTTGAGCGGAGCCGGGTCTGTGAACTACATCCGAAATTCCATCAAGGCGACTATCGACGGGTATGACGGCACCGTGCACTTTTACGTGTTCGATGAAGAAGATCCGCTTGTAAACGCCTATCGCAACCTGTTCCCTGCCCTTTTCACTCCGGCTTCGGAGATGCCCGCTGACCTGCGCGAGCATGCGCGGTACCCGGAACTGATCTTCCGGGTCGAAACCGAGATTTATCGCACCTTCCACATGCGTGATCCTGAGACCTTCTACAACAAGTCGGATGCCTGGGACATCGCGAAGTTCACCACCGGCCAGACCAGTGAGGCCCAGCAGGTGGCGCCTGCCTATATCATTGCGACCATACCGGGCGAGAAACAGCCGGAGTTTCTGGAGATGATTCCGTTTACGCCCCGCAATCGCGATAACCTGATTGGATTGATGATGGCCCGGTGCGACGGCCCTCACCTGGGCGAGAAGCTGGTTTTGCTGCTGACGAAGCAGGAGATTATACGAGGTCCGTTGCAGGTGGAAGCCTTCATCAACCAGAACCAGGTGATTTCGAAGGACCTGACGCTCTGGAATCAGCAGGGCTCGCAGGTGCTGCGAGGGCAGATGGTGGTGCTGCCGATCCAAAACACGTTCATGTACGTGGAGCCGATCTATATTCAGGCTTCACAGGCCAAGATGCCGCAGTTGATGAAAGTGGTGATTGCCATGGGGAACACGCTGATTTATACGGACACGTATCAGCAGGCCTTAGCGCAGTTGGTGGGGCAGGAGGTTCCGCCGGCGGCGCAGCCCACCTCCACGACAACCACTACATCGACTCAGACGAATGCCGCTCCCGATCCACGGCTCGCCGAAATCCGGCAGCATTTCCAGCGCTATAAGGAACTGGCGGCACAGGGCAAGCTGTCCGATGCCGGTAAGGAACTGGAAGCAATTCAGGCACTGCTCAAATAACCCTATTGAGCCAGCGCAGGTTGACAACCTGCATCACATCGTGGGGTTCAAGGCTTGCAGGCCCCGTGGCAGACCGTTTGCGAGATCTGGCGCGCCGGCCCCAGCGTGTTCGGATCAGACACTGTCGGGCGACGAACACTTACGCTCTCGACAACATCGTTTCCCTGCTGCCGTCGTTCGATTGACTGATGCTCTTCCAGACGCAAGCGGCTGCTGTCGTTCACCACACCCGGGACGTCGCGGCTAAAAACGTCGACCTCATTGTCCACCGACCCGTCTGCGCGCTTGTAGGAGCGGGCCGCGGTTTGACTGTGTAGCTGCAAACCGCCTTGGGCTCCGGTCTCGTACTCCGCCGTGTTATCGCTGCTCTGACCGCTGGACTCCGTGTGGTCGGTGACGCGGCGAACCGCCGGATAGAAGCTTCCGTTGGGGTCCTTGCGGTAGGTCATTTCGCTTTCGTCGTAACCGTTCGACCGCTTCACGGTCACGGCGTTGCGTTTCTCCACCACGCCAAAACGGCCATCCTCGGTGGCACGCTCAATCACGGAGTCTGATGTGGTCGAGTCGCCGTTCACCTGTTTGCTGGTCACGCTACGCTCGGTCATCTGCATGCGGCCGTTGACGTCTGTGCCGTATTTGGTCGACGTAATGGTCGCGCTGCCGTTCGGGCTTTTCTGCTCCTCAATCACGACTTTCTCGGTGTTCGTCGCGTTTCCAGTGGGATCGAAATGCTGAACGGTACGTTCGACGCTGCGTCCGCTGGCGTCATCGCGCAGAATCTTTTCCTGAACCCTCTCGATCGGTACCATGCGGCCGTTGATCGAGGCCAGCCGCTCGGTAGCTTGCGAGCCGTCCTTGGATTTCGTACTCGTAACCTCGGTGGGCGAAGCCGAACGATAGCCGTTGATGTCGACCTGAGTCGTCGAATAAGTGCTGGTCTGCTGCCCGACGACCGAACCAGCGAGGAATAGAAGCGCAACAACGATACGCATACAGTTTCAGGCTAGCCGGAAGAACTTAGGCGAACAATGGGTGAAAGACCTTAACGGCGCCCGAGAAACCACATGATCAAGGTCAGAATGCCGCTCAACAGCAGGCATGTGACCAAGGGAAAGTAAAACACGGAGTGCTTTCCGCGAATCACGATGTCGCCCGGCAAGCGTCCGGGCCGTATGGGGAGACGCTCGCCGAGGATGAAGAAGACGCCAACTATGATCAATAAAATGCCGAGAGCGATTAGCGTCCGGCCTAGGCCCATGTGCGGCCCCGGTGCTGGCCGACCAGGATTTGGAACAGGCGATGCGCGATCAGTTCGTGCAGCGACAGAAGCTCGCGATTGGCGGCTGCGACGGCCTCTGCGTCACGCGGATTGACAGCCCCTCCACCCGCTTTAAGGGCATCGGTTGCCTCCTTGATCACCGCATCCGTCATGACCTCGCCGGCCATTTCCCACAGCGTGATGAAGCGATCTACCGCGGTCGGGAAGCTGACCTTGAAGACACCATAATTGCTCGTGGTGCGCGGAGGTTTGTAGTCGAGATTGAACGGTCCGTTGTAGTTGTAGCTGCGAAGAAGTACCAGCACGTTGAGCCAGTCGAGCGGATTCACAAGGCCCACACCGATATCGACGTCGTGTTTGAGCCGATAGCCGTCGTTGATATCGAAATGGAACAGCTTGCCTGCAAGCAAAGCGCGGGCCAGCGCGGCGCGTGGAGCGCCTCCCCACATCAACTCGTGCAGATACTCGGGGTTCAGACCGACCATGTCGGGATGTTTCAACACCCCGCTCGCGATGAACGCCAGCATGGCGTCGCTCGTGGGCAGCAGGATTTCGGCCTGGGGCTCGAAGGGCTTGGCTTCGAGGCAATGTTTCAGGGTGGGACGGTTGTGCTTCTTTGCGATTTCAATATCCGCCTCACAGGCGGCGTTCAGGCCGTCAGCATACCAGCGCAAGGTCTGGACCTCGTCAATTGCGCCTTGGACGTAATAGCCGAGCGATCCTGGCCAGTAGACGGCAAAACGAGCGCCGAGTTCGTGTCCGATGGCGACGGTGTTGGTAAGCCGCCAGGAAGCGTATTCACGTACTTCCGGCGCCTCAGCCGCCGGGCTGGCGGCAAAGACAGCGTTGTAGAACGTCTCGGTGGTCACCATCGAACATTCGAGGCCATGGTTTTCAAGCGCAGACTTGATACGGCTCACGATGGACGCTTGTTCCTCGGTGCCGAGCGCGTTCGTTGGGATGACATCGGTGTCGTGCGTACACCAGTAGCCGATCCCGATTTCGGCATAATTGCGGATGACCTCTGCGAAATGAACGGAATGGCGCGTCGGGGCGTGGAATAACGCCTGCCCTTCGTAAGCGGCTGCCCACTGCGGACCGGTTAGGAAGTACTTGCGGCGCGTCTCGGGCGAGTAAGAGCCTCCGCACGATTGCATCAAACGATCGACGAGCGCCTGCTGCTTCTCAGGAATAATTGGACGGGGGGCTGCGGACATACCACGTCAATAATAGCGTCCTGCGAGTTGTCGTATCATGCCGGTGTATGTATTTCGAACAGTTCTACCTCGGATGCCTTGCGCATGCATCATACATGATCGGCTCCGAGGGCCTGGCGGCAGTGGTCGATCCACAGCGCGACATCGGCATATACGTCGAGGAAGCGGCCAGGCATGGATTCCGGATTGCCTACGTAATTGAGACCCATTTACACGCGGATTTCGTATCGGGCCATCAGGAACTCGCGGCTACCACTGGCGCCAAAATCTACCTGGGACACAAGGCCGGGGCGAAATTCCCCCACATCGCCGTTCATGACGGCGACCGCCTCGAATTCGGGCAGTGCTGCCTGGAGTTTCTCGAGACTCCGGGGCACACGGTTGAAAGCGTGTCCATTCTCGCTACAGACTTGGAGCGGTCGGCAGAACCGTTTGCTGTGTTTACCGGCGACACGCTGTTCATCGGCGACGTCGGACGTCCCGACCTTTCCGGCGATCTCACGCCTCAGCAACTCGCGTCCATGCTCTACGACAGTCTGCAAACGAAGCTGCTCCGTCTCCCGGATGCCGTGCAGGTGTTCCCGGCGCACGGAGCCGGCTCGCTGTGCGGACGGCAGATGAGCTCGGAGAGAAGCTCGACAATCGGCAAGGAGAGGGCCACGAACTACGCGCTAAGGGCGAAGACGCGCGAGGAGTTTGTCGACCTTTTGACCTCGGAGCTGCCGGAACGGCCAGGCTACTTTGCCCTCGACGTGGAGATCAACCGCTCGGGCGCAGCGCCGCTCGAATCCCTGCCGGAAATCCCGGCTTTAGAGCCGGCTGAAGTAGTGAGACGTCAGCAGGCAGGGGCAATTGTGCTCGATACGCGTTCATCTGGGCAATTCGGGTCGGCACACATCCCGGGGGCCCTGCAGATCGGCTTGGCGGGCCAGTACGCCTCCTGGGCTGGCATCCTGCTCGGACTCGGCCAGGAACTGATCCTGGTGGCGGAAGACGAGGAAAAGGTCCATGAATCGCGGCTGCGGCTGGCTCGCGTCGGGATCGAAAAAGTAACTGGCTACCTGCGCGACGGCATGGCTTCCTGGAGCGCCGCGGGGATGCCTCTCCAGCAGTTGGCTCAGATTACGGTGGATGACCTGGCCGTGCTGGCGAACGACCACGATCTTCAGATCGTCGACGTGCGGAGGCCTTCGGAATGGGACGACGGCCACGTCGAACACGCTGTGCTGAAGCCGCTCAACCGCCTGGAATCGAGTTTGGGCGACCTGGACCGGCATCGCACTACGGCGGTCTACTGCAAAGGAGGCTATCGCAGTTCGATTGCTTCCAGCATTCTGCAACGGGCCGGATTCGAGCAGGTGGTAAATGTGATTGGCGGCTTTGATGCGTGGCGCGCCGCAAACTTGCCGGTGGTACAGGTGGGTTGCCATGCTGCTGAGGTGACAAGCTAGAGCGCATCTTACCGACAGACTGTGGAAGGGTATTAAACCGCCTCTTACTCTTCGCGCTCTTCGCACTCTTCGCGCCCGCGCGTGGACTGCAATGCAGTACCGGCGGCCTCGGCCGGCATATGGGCAGCGCCGCGTTACGTTTCTTGGACCAGCGGTCGAAGTGTTGTTTGTAGCTTAGCCGTTGCTTGGGAGCAACTGTCCGTCTGACGAAGGCTCGCTCGCTTCAACCCCAGCCCTGCCGTTCGCGGGGAGCCATTTCCGCAGGGCGTCCATGAGATCGGACATTCGGACCGGCTTAGTGATGTAATCGTCCATTCCTGCCTCAAGGCACCGTTCACGGCTACCGGCCATCGCCTCGGCGGTCATGGCGATGATCGCCACCCGCTTTCCGTTGCCCTCCCGGCGCCGGATGACGCGAGCTGCCTCGAAACCGTCGACTTCGGGCATTTGGCAATCCATCAGGATAAGATCGTACGGCAGCAGGTCGACCATTTCCAGGGCTTCGCGGCCATTTCCGGCGACGTCGGCCCGTAATCCCAACCTCTCCAGAATGCGGGTGGCCACTCTTTGATTCACGACGTTGTCTTCCGCAACCAGTACCCTCACGTGCTGCTCGGCGAAGGTGCCGGCCCATTTCGATTTCCAGAATTCCGGCGACGACGCCGGCATGCTCCGTTCTGCTTCGACGCGGTCAAGCTTCTTCGACCAGGTGTTCATCAGCGTGTTCAGGAGCAACGATTGCCGCACCGGCTTAACCAGGCACGCATCCACGCTGACACCCTCCATCGGCCTGAGATCGTTCCACTGGCCCACGGACGTGAGCATGACAATGTTGGTGTCGCGAATCATTGGATCTTCTTTGATCGCACTCGCGACCATGCCGCCGTCCATTTCCGGCATCTGGTAATCGAGCAATACGAAGTGATAGGGGTCCCCGATGCGCTGGGCCTCGCGGATCACCTCCAGCGCTTCTCGTCCGGACGCAAAACTGCCGTTGCGCATTCCCCAACTCGTGATTTGCTCGTGAAGCACCCTGCGGTTCACTTCGTTGTCGTCCACAATCAGCACCCGCAGACCTTTCAAATCGGACGCCGGCAAAAGAGCTGTACATGGATGGGTATCGAGCGGCAGATTTAACGTGAACCAGAACGTCGAACCGCAGCCTTGCTGACTTTCGAAGCCGATGACCCCACCCATCAGTTCCACCAGTTGCTTGGTGATGGCCAGGCCGAGACCGGTGCCGCCATATTTGCGGGTCGTCGAGCCATCTGCCTGACTGAACTTCTCGAAAATGAGCTTTTGTTTGTCCGGTGCGATCCCGATTCCAGTATCCAGGACCGCAACCCTCATGTGGGCGCCCATTGCGTCCTCGTTCTCACAGGAAACCGTGATGATGACCTGGCCATCATGAGTGAACTTGATGGCGTTGCCAATCAGATTTGTGAGCACCTGCCGGATCCGTCCGGCGTCTCCTATGAAATAACGTGGAAGATCGGGAGAGTATTGCAGAATCACGTCCAGAGTTCGTTCTTCCGCTTTCGGCGCCAGCATTTCGCAGACTTCTTCGACGGTGCAACGCAGATCGAAGCCAATGGGCTCGATTACCAGCTTGCCGGACTCGATCTTCGAGAAATCGAGAATATCGTTGATGACCGTAAGGAGAGCTTCTCCGGATTTTCGAACTGTGTCGGCGTAGTCGCGTTGTTCGGGCGTCAGGTCGGTATCGAGCAACAGCCCCGTCATGCCGATGACTCCGTTCATCGGCGTCCGGATTTCGTGGCTCATGTTGGCCACGAACTCGCTTTTCGCGAGACTGGCAGCCTCCGCGAGGCGCTGCGCCATCCGCAGACGACGGGCCAGCCACGCCATCAGGATCATGGCGGGGAACAGAATCGCGACCGCCGTAAATGACAGGATCGCGTAGCTGCGCGCATCGCGGTACTGAAAGATCGTGCTGGCCTCTGTAGCGAGGCTGGTGTGCCAGCGGAAGTCTACGCCGGCGAGAGTACCGTCGCTCGCCATTTCCCCGATTTCATCGCGGAGCCAATCGGCTGCATGCTTCGCATCGGTGCGATTCTTGGACGCTCCCACGCCGAACCAGAACGTGGTTCCCGAGATCGGCAGCGCCCTGACAGGCCGCTCCAGACATTCCATGGAACGCGAGTCCAGCAAGGAGCTTTGCGCCAGAACGCCGGCTTCGGTCTTGCCGCTACAAACGGTCTTGACGACGTCTCCGATGCTATCGACCTGAATTGGCTTGGCAGCGCCGAAGCGCTCCTTCGCCAGTCGTTTATCGAGTGTAATCCTCGTTACGGCCAGTGTTCGGTTGCCGAGATCCTCGGGCTTCTGCAGTTGGAGCGACTCGGGCACCAGCAGAGCGTAGGTCATCTTGACCCAAGGCGCGCTGATGTATAGAAGTTTGCGCCGTGCCGGAACGTCACCGACAATAGGCCATAAGTCTACGGCACCGGACGACAAGGCTTTTTCTAAACCCATCGGCGTATAGACCCATTGCAGGTTGATATGCCGCCGCTTGGCCGCTTCCTTGATGATTTCAACTGCAGGACCGGCGGGATTGCCGTGGGCATCGGGGAAGTGATAGGGTTGCGCGTTTTGGAAGCCGATTTTCAGGGTTCGGCTCACTCGCGCGGTAGCGTGCTGCAGGTATAATCCACCGCCCACGGCTACCGCCGTCACAGAGGACACGAAGAGTAGGAACCGGCGTTTCTGCGGTGGTTTCGCCGTCGTCCACGGTCCCGACAGCGTCCGCCAGAGATTGGTCATTCCCCGTAACCCAACAGTCAATCATCGGCGGGAGCCTTATTCTTATACAGGGTATTTCTTGTATCTTAGTTCCGGTACTGATTCGAACGGGGTTTACGACCGAAGATCACGCAGCTTCCGCAGTGGCCATGTAAGAAGTCTGACGGCGCGAAATGTCGGGGATTGGGCGATCCGCGAGAATTCCAGCTCACGTTCATAGAGAAACGCCATCTGCTTGTCGCGCCTTTCGAGGAGCGTCTGCAGGCTGCGGACGTCGCTCGCCGTCAGAGTGTGGCCTGCCCGAATGTGCTCAGGCAAAGGCCGCTGGATGTAAATCGTGCCATGCGACGGGGCTGCTTCGTCTCGTGGCCGAGTCTTCGTGTAGTAGTAGACCGCGATCGATCGGCGCGAAATGCCGGTCTGTTCCGGCGGGATCTGAATGCGCCGGAAGCCGTGCCACGACCGCTCCGTAGTTTCGAATATGACGCAGCGGTTGGCTTCGGGACTGACCGAGATTACCTGGTTCTCGTCGGGAGGCAGTGCGGGGTCGAGTTCGAGTTCGAGGCAACCGCCCCAGTCCTCGCGCCATTGCGGGTTCAGAAAGACGATCAGATTCAGCCGGCGGTGATACCGGCGGGTCGGGTGATAGTTGAAGTCGACATGCGAGTCGAGATCCTGCCCATTTAGATTTTCGTGGGTGCCTCCTCCGATGTACTCGGGGTCATAGATGAGGTCGGGGATGCCGGTGATCCTGCCGATGAACGCCCGGAAGTCGTTCGCCTGAAGCATCTGGTCGAACTGGGCGTAGGCGGGGCCTAGCTGGGGGAGATTTTGAAACACCGCCTTGCGGCCCACTTCGCCGAACTCGTTGCGTGCCTTTTCGGCAGTGAAATTTGGAAACTGGTCCATCAGTTCGCGGCAGTAGTCGGCGCGAAGGAAATCGTCGATGACCACGTGCTTGAAGGGGCGGGCGGATTGAAACGATTGGGCTAGGGGGTGCTGGCGGTCCCGTAGGGCGGGGTTCAAAAGGTCGAGCACAAAACTATTGTGGATGAAACTTCACTTCCGCCGCCTTGCGCTGATTCAGTGAAAGGGCATTACACAGCCTCGTCCATCGCGACAAGCGGAAGGGCTGTTCACCCTTTCACCTGTTGCCGCACTTTTCAGACGCTATTGCACAACCGGCAGATCAATGTAGGACGCGTGCTCCCCCGAACGGAAAATCCGCTGCGTCGCCTGCTGAAAATCGGATTCCTTCGCTTTGAAGATATTCGGGACAAACTGCTGCGGGTTGCGGTCGATCACTGGGAACCACGAGCTTTGCACTTGCACCATGACGCGATGCCCTTTTCGGAATACGTGATCATTCCCCGGAAACCCGATAACGTAGGGCGTCACGGCATCCGGTTTGACCGGCTCCGGCTTCTCATAACCGTTACGGTAACGTCCACGCAGCACGTCGCCCGCGATCATCAGCTCAAAGCCGCACATCTTCGGATCGGCCGGGGCGTTGGGCGCGTTCTTCTCCGGGTACACATCGATGACCTTCACGATCCAGTCGCTGTCGGTACCCGAAGTCGAGGCGAAAATGTGTGCCGCGATCTTGCCGGTTACCGTGAGATCCTGATCCAGCGGGTCGCTGACCCACGACAGCACGTCGGGACGGTGATCCACGAAGCGTTGATCCTCCACCAGCCACGTGGTCCAGCCGCTGTTGACGTCTATGGGCCGGGGCCGGTATGGAACAGGGTTCGCCGGGTCTGAAACATAAGTGTCGTAGCTATCCTTGCCACCCTTGGGAGCCTCGAACGCCAACTTGCGGCCTTCGAGGAAGTACATGTGACGATCCACGACATTCTGCTTCGGCGGCCACAAATCATGCCGCACCCATTCGTTAGTGCCTGTCCGGAACGTCAGAGCCTCGGGCAAGTCGAGTTTCCCCTTGCCCTTGAGATGATACGCGAGAAACGGCGTCATCACCTCGCGCCGGTAATGCTGCGATGCCGGGCTGCCGAAGTCGAGGCGGCCCAGTTTCTGCCCATCGCCCCGCGACCAGCCGCCATGGTTCCAGGGACCGACCACCAGGAAGTTTTGATTTGCGCTGTCGTGCCGCTCCAGCAATTCATAGATCTTCATCGGACCGTAGAAGTCTTCCTGGTCCCACCACCCGGCAACGTTCAACGTCGGCACGGTGACGCGATTGAGCCACGGCGCAAAACCCTGCCGCTTCCAGAACCCATCGTAGTCGGGATGGTGTACGAAATCATTCCAGGTCGGGAGCTTGTAGTGGAGATATTTCTCGTCGATCGTGGAAAGTGGCCCGAGCCCCAGGTACCACTCGTAAGCATCGAAATGGTCAATCACTTTCGTTGGATCCGAGTTTTCCTTCGACGATTCCATGCGATAGGCATACTCGAAGCCGTAGCTGAGCCGGAAGGCGCCGTTGTGATGGAAATCGTCGCCCAGCCACATGTCCGCGGGCGAGGCCTGTTCTATGGCGGCCTTCAGGGCAGGGTGCGGGTCAAGCATTCCCATCACGGTCAGCCACGCGCCATAGCTGGTGCCGGCAAGGCCGACGCGCCCGTTGTTGTTGGCCACATGCTTCAGCAGCCACTCAATAGTGTCGTAAGTATCGGTGCTCTCGTCGATTGCCTTGGAGTCACCCGGCTCACGAGGCTGGCGCAGCATCACGAACTGGCCTTCGGACCGGAAACGGCCGCGAATATCCTGCACGACGAAAATGAACCCCTCCGAAGTCAACTCCGGCATCGACGCCACAAGGTGTGCGGAATCGAGTTGCCCCGTCCCGTAAGGAGTCCGCAGCAACAGAAATGGCAGCCTCTCGGGGGAGTTGTTGAGGGTGAAGACCTGCGTGTACAGCTTCACGCCATCACGCATGGGAATCATCTCGTCGGTCCGTGTGTATTGCGGATCGGCGGCGAGCAGCGAGGCGCAAGCAGCCAGGCAGGCGATGGCTGCCCAGCGCCAGTGTCGTTGTTGGAGGTACATCCCGTTCTCCTGTGCCTACTTCTTCGAGGTCCGATCGATCGGCGCCGGGCGCGGAACGCGGTGGACAGGATTCTGTTGTAGCAGCTTCATGCCTTCCTGTACCGCCCGCTCCAACTGCGGATCGTGGCCGTTGATCACATCGGCGGCGGTGTACTCCACCTCAACATCCGGCTGGATGCCCTCATTTTCAATCGCCCACTTGCCGGACAAGTCATAAAACGCCAGCGCCGGCGCGGTGAGTCCGGGGCCGTCGATCGTTTGCGGAATGCCAAGCGTTCCGACCAGGCCTCCCCAGGTGCGTGTGCCCACCAGCGGCCCTATCTTGCGCATATGGAAATAGTACGGCAGCGCGTCACCGCCCGACCCCGCCGACTCGTTGATGACCATCACCTTCGGTCCGTAGAGTCCCGCGATGGGAGACGGCGACTCGGCGGCATCGCGTACCGCAAAGTAACCCATCATCTTACGATCCAGTTCGTTCACGATATAGTCGGCCACCATGCCGCCATGGTTATAGCGCTCGTCGATAATCGCGCCGTCTTTGTCCTGTTGGGCGTAGTAGTAGCGGGTGAACGAGCTATATCCCTGGCCTCCCGTATTCGGGAGCCAGACATAGGCCAATTTGCCGCCCGAGAGCTTATCGACAAGCCGGCGATTCGATTCGATCCAGGCTCGCGTGCGCAGGCCTTCTTCGCTGGGAACGGGGACGACTGTGATTACCCGAGAGCCTTCCATCGACGGGGTGCTGTTGACGCGAATGAGCGTCTGACGGCCGGCGGTGCCTTCAAACAGGCTATAGAGATTCGTGGGCGGGGCCAGCGCACGGCCGTTGACTTCGAGCACGTAGTCGCCCTCCGATACCTGTACGCCGGGAGCGCTAAGGGGTGCGCGTAGTTCGGGGTTCCAGTTCTCGCCGGAGTAGATATGGCGGATGCGGTAGCGGCCGTTTTCAATCGCGTAGTCCGCTCCAAGAAGACCTACCGAAACCGGATTCTCCTCGCCAGGAACATCGCCTGCGCCCTGCAAATATGAGTGCCCGACAGTCAATTCACCGCCGATCATGGCCATCAGGTATCCGAGGTCAACGCGATGTCCGACGGACGCGACCAACGGATGGTACTTCTCATATACCGCTTGCCAGTTGGCGCCATGCATCTTGGCATCGTAGAAGTATTCGCGTTCAAGCCGCCATGTTTCCCGGAAGATGTCCGCCCACTCAGCTTTGGGGTCGACATTGGCCTGGAGTTGGTCCATATTGAGCAGTCCGTCCCCGACTTTACCGGGACGGTCCGTCCCCACCACACCCCAACGTGCTCCGGAGGCGCCGCCGCCCGCAGCCTGGTACAGCAGTTTCTTGCGGTCGCCGGATAGCGTGTAGGAGCGGATGCCTTCCAGGAACGGCGCGGCAGCGCGTTCCTTGAGTTGATAGCGTTGCAGGCGTTGCGGCGCCACAGGGCTCGACGACACCGGCTCGGTATAGAAGATCGTACCCGCCAGGCCCGCCGAAAGGTTGCTGTAGTCGGCTGCCGGCACGTTCAGGGCGATGATGCGCTGCCCGATCTTCTCAAAATCGATGTGGACGCTGACCGATTTAGGCGCTTCCGGTTTGGCGGCCGGCTTATCGTTTGTGGCCGGTGGCTCGTCGCCGGTCTCGGGCAAGAGTGGCGAAGGATCGCTGGCACTCAGGACACCGAGATAGATCGCTCGCCGCACAGGCCGGTCGAGCGAACTCATTTCCAGCCAGCCGGTACGCGGACCGTAGTCGGTGCTGGACAGGAAATAGATGTATTTGCCGCCCGCGTCAAATGCGGGTGAGATGGAGTCAGCCAACCCATCGGTGACCTGGTGTGCCTTTCCTTCCGCCATCGAATAGATGAAGATGGCTCGCAGATGGCTCGGAAGGTTCTTGGAGTAGCCAATCCACTTTGAGTCCGGCGCCCAGACAGCATCGAACACCCGTGTGGCATCCCCGTAACTATCGACGTCGACTTTGCTTGCTTTGCCACTGGCCACCTCGATGGTCCAGAGGTTGCGGTGATTGTCCTGGATCAGAATGTGCGCACTGTCAGGCGACCATTCGGGGGTGGAAAAGAACGCCGTGGAAGGCAGCTCGATCGACCGCGGCTTGGTAATGCCTTCCGGGTCGCCGATCATCAATTCGTATTCGCCGCCGGCGTCGGAAAGCCAGGCCAGATGCGAACTGTCGGGCGACCAAACCGGGCTCCGATCGTGCGTGCCCGGACTCTGCGTCAGGTTGCGATAATCGCCTTTCTCCGATGCCACTGTAAAGATGTCGCCCCGGGCCTCAAACGCCGCCCGGACTCCTGTGGTCGAAAGAGCCGCGCTTCGGACCATGTTCGAAACCTTCTTAAACTGCGGCCGTGCCCAAGGCAGATCTCCCGTCACCTCGATGGTGAGCTTCTGCGCCTTACCGGTCTTGGCGTCGAGCAGGTGAATGTACCCGGCCTGCTCATAAACGACGGCGTCCGGTCCGGCCGACGCAGTCATCACGTCGAAGTCGTCGTGATGAGTGAGCTGACTCACCTGCCGCGTTCCAAGATTGTAGGAATAGAGATTGGTAGTGAAGTTACGATCCGACAAGAAATAGATGGTTGACCCAATCCACATCGGAGCCGAATCGTTGCTGTTGTTCCAAGGCAGCTTCTCAACAGAATGGTCCGCCAGATTCATGACCCGGATCGGATGCGTGCGGCCGCCGCGGTAATGCCTCCACATACTGGTTTCGTACCAATCCGGAATGAAAGCTTGTGAGAGTTCCTCATATGCGAGGCGTTTCCCATCGGGCGAATACACGCCGCTGAATGCCCGCGGCAGAGGGAGCGGCTCCGCGAAGCCGCCATCCACGCTCACCGTCCACAGCCGAAAATATGATTCCTGAGGCGCACAGTCGCGCGCCGATCCAAAAACCACGCGCTTTCCATCGGGTGTCCAGCCACGGACCCGGTCGGCGCCGGGATGATAAGTGAGCCGCTTGGGCTCGCCTCCCATCGCATTGACGACGTATACGTCAGTATTCCCCGCAATGGTGGCCGTGTAGGCGATTTGCGATCCATCCGGCGAGAAGAACGGCTCGGTTTCGGGGGCGGGAGTTGAAGTCAGGCGGCGCGCCACGCCGCCGCTGCGCGCCACAACCCATAAGTCGCCAGCATATTCGAAGGCAACAGCATCGCGGCTGACCGTAGGATGCCGCAACAGCCGTGTTTCACCCGCGGCTGCGAGACAAGACAACAACAGGGTAAGAAGTATGTAACAGCTCTTCATTTGTTAACTCACTAGTAAAATCAGAAGCTAAATTTAAGCGCTAATTGAATGACTCGTGGATTCACCGCCGTGGTCAGGATGCGCCCGAACGAGGCACTATTCTCCTGCAGCGTGGGATTCGAGAAATTCGGGTGATTGAGCACGTTGAAAAACTCCGCCCGAAACTCAAATCGTGACGCGTCGGTGACCGGAAAACGCTTAACTACCGAGAAGTCCACGTTCTTCTGTCCCGGCCCGCGAATGATTCCGACGCCGGAGTTTCCAAACGTTGTTGCCTTACCGTCTGCCCCGATAATCGGGAAAGCATTCGGGAAGCAGCTCTTGTTGAAATAAGTGTTGAGATTCTGCTCGACGCCGCCGGTGTTGACCAACTGCGAGTACGTGCACCCCGACGCGATCTGTGCGCGGTCGTTCGTGATTCCGAACACGTTGTTACTGTTCGTTTCCGTAAGTGTAAGAAGCTGGCCGCTTTGGATGGTTGTAACGGTGCCGAGCTGCCAGCCGCTCAGCGCTTCGCCGAGTAAGGAACGGGCGTTCTTAGGTCCCGGTATCGCATAAACCGCACTCAGCACGAAACGTTGGTCGCGAATGAATGCATCCGGCCCGTAACGCTGACTCGGATCGTTCTGATTCCCGGTAGAAGACCCACCATTGGCTCCGTTGGAGGCATTGGAATCTGTCGAAAGCAACTTAGACCAGGTATAAGAAGCCAGAAACTGTAACCCGTAGCTGTAGCGCTTACTCAGGCTGACATCCAGCGCGTTGTACCAGGCGGCTCCCGACGGCTCGATATCCGTCAGGCCGCTCGAAGTGAAACCCTGGTAAGGAACCCGCAGCGGAATGTTAGCGACGGTATTCGTGGTAACTCCGCGGATCGGGTTGCTCGCGCTGGCCAGATTCGCCTGGTTGATGGACCGGGTCCGCAGCAGGTGGGTATCCCGGGAGCCGTCGTAGGAAACGTCCAGGACCAGGTCGCGGAACAACTTCGTTTGCAAGCCCATGCTGTAGCGCTGCAATGTGGGCGGGCGGAAGTTCTGATCGATGATCGTCAGGGCCAGGTTGGTGGTCGGCGAGTAGGGTGCAAACTGCGGCAAGGTTGCCGCGGGCGGGAACGGGTTGGCGAATGTCAGATTAGCGGACTGCGGTCCCACCAGGATATTCAACAATGCAAACGGGGGTGAGGTCAGCAACTGGATAAAAGGCTGACCAGTCGTGTGCTGATGATAGGTTCCGTACCCGCCGCGCAGCACCATACGATCCGTATGCGGCAATTGCCAGGCGAAGCCGAACTTCGGGTTCCACGTGTTTTGTCCCGTGACGTGTATGCCTGTGTCTGTGCTGGCCCTGGTCACGCCGGTCGGCACCGTTCCCTGGAAATTCGACGGGACTGTGAAGCCCTGAAATGTGCCTGTTGCGGGTGGATTCTGATTCGCCAGGGTGTAATCAAAGTCCCCATTGCGTCCCAGAGCATCGCTGATATTGCCGAGCCGCTCATATCGGAATCCCAGGTTGAGTGTGAGCCGGGGCGAAACCTTGAAGTCATCCTGAACGTAGAGGTCGCTGTCCCAGACCCGAAATGCGCGGTCAAACAGACCTGGCAGATCGACCGTTTCGTAGACGTTGCCGGCGCCTCCCAGCAACAGGTCTGGGAAGCCGAGGAAGACCATGCCCGCGATGTAGTGAAACTGCGACTGGTTGTCCTGCGTCCGTTCGATGCCGCCGCCAAAGCGCAGCGTGTGACGGCCTAGTGTATAGGAAAGCGTGTCCTGCAGAATATAGTGGTTCTGGACGTTCCGCAGCGATTGGCCGTTGCCGCCCAGAGTGAGACCGCCGAGGATCAGGATCTCCGGGATGCCGTTGTCGTATGAAGGCGCGTTCACGCCAAAGTCCGAGTACTTGACCGGCTCCGTTTGATTCGTAAATGCCCACTGCCGGTAATAACCCACCTCAAACTCATTTACCAGAGACGGGGTGAATACATAACTGTGTGTCAGTGTCGTGTTAACGAAACGATTCGGATTCAGGACCGGCCAGCCGGGCGCCGTGGGACCGCCCAGGTTAGCTGTTTGAAACGTGATGTCCTCGTCGCTATTCGCCAGGAACAACCGATATGCCAGCCGGCTCTTGGCGGACAGCAAATAGTCCACGTTGGCCATGTACTGGTTCTCGTTGAACGTGCAGGCGTTGCTGTAGACCGAGGAACCCTGCGCGCCGAATGGCTGGCTCGGATCGATTTTCTGCGGCGATGGAATCGCATACTGTCCGCTGGGGAGCTTCAGACTCAGGAGGGCCAGCGCTTGGGCGCTGATGTTTGAGCCGTCCGGTGAGATCGCGACGCCGTTGCTTCCCTTCTGTCCCGCAAAGATCCGGCCAAGAGCCGCGCGCGAGCGGTCGTCAGTGAGCGGTGGCATAACAAAGCTGGTCGAGCACGTGGTGCTCACGCCGTTCAACTGGCGTGTGCCCTGGAACGATCCGAAGAAGAACAGCCGATCTTTGATGATTGGCCCGCCGATTGTCCCGCCGTACTGATTCTGGCGCAGCAACGGTCTGGGCTGTCCGGCCCGGTTGAAGAAAAAGTCGTTGGCGTTCAGGTGCTCATTGCGGAAGAACTCCCACAGAGATCCGTGAAAGGCGTTGCCGCCGCCCTTGGTGATGACGTTCACGTTCGCGCCGCCATTGCGGCCATAGCTGGCGTCGTACTGCTGGGTCTGGACCCGGAATTCCTGGATGGTGTCGGGGTTGGGAATAGCGATGCCACCGCTGAAGCTGCCGCTGTTCTGGATGTCATTGGTGCCGACCCCGTCCATCTGGTAGTTGTTGTCTTTGATGGAGCCGCCGCCAGTGGAGAAATTGCTCATTCCACCATTGCCGCGGCCGAGAACCGTGGCATTTTCCACATCGGCGGCAACGCCAGGATTCAACCCCACAATCTGAGTGAAATTACGTTCGGCCAGCGGAAGATCCATGACCATTCGCCCGCTGGTGACGCGTCCCATCGCGGCCGATTGCGTCTCGAGGAGCTGCGCCTCCGCGTTCACGGTAACTTCCACCTGCACCGTTCCAAGCTCCAGTTGGATGTCCAGCCGAGCGGTCTCGGTGGCCGCGACCGCAATACCGCCCGTTACCGCGTTCTTGAATCCATCCTTCCGGAATTCGACGCGATAGGTGCCCGGCGGCAGCAGCGGAATCATGTAGCTGCCGTTGCTCTGCGACCTCGTTGTACGGGCGTCCCCGGTCGCCTCGCTCGTGGCGGTAACTTCGACTGAACCGACCAATGCCTGGTTCGGATCAGTGACCACACCGCTGATTGCCCCGGATCGCGCGGTTTGCGCAGAACCAACCACAGCAGCGAAAAACAACAAGCCGAAAACGGCGCCCGCGAGTTTCACCTTCACCTCCTGAGAATTGACCAATGACGCTGGTATACACCATGTGTTGCAAGGGTGTCAAGTCGACAACACTCGTTGCACAAGGTTATCATGCGCAGTGAGCCACGACGCGATGAATTTACAAACAGCGATTGAACAGCGCTTTGCGGAGGCGCTTCCCCGCTTAGGAACGCACCGCCAGCAGTTGATTCGTGCCATCGTCGACCATTGCGAAGAAACCTGTTTCCTGTCCTCGCGCGAGGTCGCCAAACGCTATGATGTCGACGCCGCGACCGTGGTGCGGACCGTGCAGGCTCTGGGCTATAGCGGTTTTCCCGATTTCGCCGAGGATTTGCGGCAGCATTTTGTCACGCGAATTACGCCATATACCGCGTTAAAGGCTGCGACCAAGGAGAAGCGCAGCGTCGCCGATCACGTGGACGCCAGCCTTCGGAAATCGCAAGACACAATCAACCAGTTGAGCTCGCGTACTGACCGGAGTGCGGTGGTGGAGGTGGCGCAGTTGATACTGCGCTCCCGGCGTGTGGTGATCGTCGGCGGCGACTTCGCGAGTTCTCTAGCGTTTTACTTTGCCTATGGTCTCACGACCATGGGTTACGACGCCGAAGCGCCCGTTCCCAGCGAAGGAAATCTGCAGCACAAAATCAATGTCCTGACACGAAAAGACCTGTTAATTGCGATCAGTTTCGGTCAGTGTCTGCGAACAACGGTTGAATCGGTTCGTCGTGCCGCTCAGTTGGGAGTTGCGACCTTTGGGATCACCGATAGCGACACAACGCCGATCGCCCGCTTTTGCGAGCGGCACTTAGTGGCGGAGGTGGTGGCCCCTTCTTTCGTGAATTCTTATGTCGCGCCCATGGCGCTGATCAGCGCTATTCAAGTGGCATGTACGCACCTGAATCCCAAGCGTTCACTGAATCGATTGAAGCCGACAGATCGGGAGTATCTTGCCGGCGCGCGCTGGTATCGCGACCGCAAGGAAGATGCGGTTCCCCCTCCGCGGAAGTAGTGCGGCATCGGATTCGCTTAATTCTCGGAACCGGCGAGCTTGATTGAGCCTCTGTGATGCAGGCTGTCAGCCTGCGGCGGGTTGCTAACCCGCCCGCCCGTTGCTTTGAGCATGCGCCGACCCGCGCCGGTTGGCGACAGTTGGCAACCCGCGGCAGAATGGCATCCAAGCCGGCCTTTCGATCTCACCGGGAAAGGACAGGCGAAACCGCCTGTCCCACCTTTTCGTACCAAGGCTATGCGGCTCGCTGGCACTGGCGAAAACGCCTGCTTCACCCTTCCACGTTCTTCTTATTTCGCCCGCGGAGCCGGCCCCGTCGACTCGCGCAGCATGAACTCCGGGTCAATCACGATTTCACGGTCGGCCACCTGCGGCTTACCAATCTCCGGAATCAGCCGGTCACAAATGATTCGCCCGATCCGGTCGCGCGGTATATGCAGGGTCGTGAGCGACGGATAACAGAACTCGGACAACTTTACGTTATCGAAGCCCGTCACTGAGATGTCCTGCGGCACCTGCACCCCCCGTTCGCGCAACTCGCGCAACGCCCCCACGGCCATCATGTCGTTCACGCAAATGATCGCGGTCGGGGCAAACCCGCTATCGAGCAGCGTTCGCGCCGCCGCCCGCCCGCCCTCGAGCGTATCGGAATCCGCGGCGGTCCGAACCTCCAGCTCAGGAATTCGCGCCACCGCATCCAGAACCGTCTTCATTCGTTCGTTGATGGGCCCCAGCATGGCATGGTGGCCGATGAACCCGATTCGCCGGTGGCCGAGGGAATAGAGGTAGTCCACCACCTTCTCGATGCCGCGCCGATAGTTCACCCGGATATTCGTAATGTTGTGCCGCGGGGCGCCTACATCGTAGAACACGACGGGAGTCCGGCTCTCGCCCAACTCATCGATCAGCTCCGGCGCCATCTCCGACACAATGGCGGCCAGGCCTTCCACCCGCCGTCCAATCATTAACCGGATGCTGTTCACCAACTGCTCTGAGCTGTAATCGGTGTTGGCCACCAGCACTTCGTATCCACGGAGGTGAGCCTGTGACTCGACCTCCTTATAAATATCGAAGAAAAACGGATTCTCCATGTTGGAGACGATCACGCCGACGGTGCGACTCTTTCCTCCAGCCAGATTGCGCGCATGGAGGTTGGGGTGATAGCGAAGTTCAGCAATCGCCTTCATCACCCGCGCGCGCGTGCTGTTCTTGACGACAGACGCGTTGTTGAGGACCCGCGAGACGGTTGCAGTGGAAACCTTCGCCCGCCGGGCCACTTGTTCCAGGTTCATCAGCTCTTTCTTATTGTACGCGCTGTATACGCTTTCGTTTAGCATTTGGACATCAACAGGAGGTTTATTACTGCTTTGCAATCTTTCCTTGACACAAATATTGTTAGCGCTTACAATACCCGGAAGCTGTCGATTCGCTAAGCCTGCAAAGGGGGTAGTATGATTCGCTCGACTCCGCGTTGCGTCGGGATCGCTGTAGCCTGCCTGATGTGCGTTGTCTCATCATTCGCTCAGACCAGCACGGGCGGTTCTGTAACCGTTAACATTGTTGACCAGTCCGGTTCTGCCGTTCCGGCAGCCGGCCTGCAACTGAAGGACGTAGGAACGAATGATATTCGGCGGGCGGAATCGCAGTCGACCGGCGCCTACACCTTTCCCGATCTGACGTTCGGCACGTACGAACTAACCGTCAGCAAGCCCGGTTTTGAGACCCAGGTCTTCACGTCGGTTCAAGTCCAAACCGCCCGCGCGACAACCGTCAACGTCGTGCTGAAGGTCGGCGGCACGACCCAGACGGTAACAGTCGCCGACGCGGTGGCGCCCCTGGTTGAGACCGAATCCAACGTGCTGGCGAGCACGCTCGACACGAAACAGGTGGTCAATCTGCCGGTAAACGGCCGCAACGTGTTTGGCTTCGCGTTGCTTGTTCCGGGTTGGTCATCCATCGGAGCAGGCAGCACGACAGGGACTTTCAACAACATGCCCGGCGGCGCAATCGGCGGAGCTGATTTCGACGGAAGCCCCGCCATCAGCAATCGTTTCCGCAGCGGCGGCTTTCAGTACGGCACGTCGGTGGTGCAGCCACGCATTGAGGATGTGGCCGAAATGACAGTCTCGACAGCTCAATTGGACCTCAGCGGCAACGGCGTCTCCGCGATGCGGATCAACATGGTGACGCGCCGCGGCACGAGCGATTTTCACGGCCGCCTTTTCGAGGATTTCCGCAACACGGATCTCAATGCGAATTCCTGGAGCAACAATGCCCGGGGACTGCCAAGGAACATTCTCAAGCTGAACGATTTCGGCGGCAGTGTGGGCGGGCCGATTCTCAAAAACAAGCTGTTCTTTTTCGGTACTTTCGCCGAGTCGATTCAGCCGGGCAGCAGCTTTCCGAATAACTACAACGGAGCCGGCCCGCAGGTCCTCAGCGCGGCCGCACAACAGGGTAACTTTACGTACCGCGATAACAGCGGCGCGTTGCAAACCATTAACGTTTTGCAGTTAGCCGGTGGCGCGGGCGCTCCTTCAACGGTTAACCCTGCAATCGCCACCCAACTCCAGAAGATCAACGGCGTGCTGAACCAGGGTACGCTGTCGCCCACGTCCGATCCCAATCTCTCTAATTTCAATTTCCTGATTCCGAACTCGACCACGTTTTACTATCCGGCCCTTCGCTTCGACTACAACGCGACCACCAACTTGCGCTTCAACGTGTCGTACTCCCAGACCAAGGACTACGACACGCATATCAATACGCCCAATTTTCCTGGCAATGTCGATCCGTTGGACTACACTTCGAACCAGCACAATGACAAGATTGCCGGGCTCGGTGTGGATTGGATCATCCGTCCCACGCTGGTGAATCAATTCCATGCGGGCTACACGTATCAATACGCGCTGTTCGATTCCGAGAACCTCGGGATTGACTTGCCGAGCATCACTCAGACGGTCTTCCAGTATGGTTCGAGCCTGTATTCCGGCGCGTATCCGCGCCAGCCGATCTCGTCGCTTTATCCCCTTTTCAACTTCAACGACAGCCTGAACTGGCAAAAAGGGAGTCACTCGATTGTGTTTGGCGGCGGCTGGTTCCGTGAGCAGGACCATTACTGGAATGGGCCCGGGGGATATCCGACCGTCAACCTCGGAATCTCGGGAACCGGTTTCGTGGCGCAGGATCCGTTAGGCGCAGTGTTCACGTCCGCCCTCAAGAACGCCAACACAACCGTTCTCGCGAACGCCGAGAATCTCTATTCTGAGCTGACCGGCAGGGTTTCAAGCGTAACTATTGGCGGCGGCGGACGGCCACTCGATCCGGCAAGCAAGACCTATAAGCCATTCGGCCAGTACAATCTCGACGAAGCGATGAACTCCGGTCACGTGTTCGCACAGGACCGCTGGCACATCACTTCGAATCTGACCCTGAACTACGGCCTTCGCTGGGATTTTGTGGGAGACGACCACGACGTGAACGGAGGATACAGCAGTCCAGGATCCGTGGCCGATTTCTGGGGCCCGACCCCCGTGGGCGCGATTTTCCAGCCGGGCAATCTGGGCGGAGTGCAGAGTCCCATCTTTACGGCAAAGGTGCATGTCTACAACCGTTCTCTCGTGAATCCGCAGCCTGCCGTAGCGCTCGCTTGGAGCCCGTCGACGGGCGGATTCCTGGGCAAGATTTTCCCTAAAGACAAGACCGTGATCCGCACCGGCTGGTCGCTGCGAAACTATCAGGAAGGCTCGCAGAATTTCTGGGCGTTCGGTTCCAACCAAGGGCTCTTCTTCCTCCAGCAAGGCAGTCTGACGGCGGACACCTCCGGCGCGGCCGGGACTTTCCAACCCGGCTCACTGTTCCTCGGCCAACAGCTGCCGGCGTACAACCTCAGTCCGCCAACCTGGTCCCCCACCATCAATGCCTCGGCGCTTTCTTTTGGAAACAATTCGTTCTTCGGAATGAATCCCAACATCCGGCAGCCGTACGTCGAGGAGTGGAATTTCGGCATCCAGCGTGAATTCGGCAGGGGAACAGCGCTTGAGGTCCGCTATGTCGGCAACATCGCCAACCACATCTGGATGAGTTCCAACCTGAATGAGGTAAACATATTCGAGAACGGGTTCCTGAGCGAGTTCGTCAATGCGCAAAACAATCTGAAGATCAACCAGGCGAATGGTAAGGGAAATTCGTTCGCGAATAACGGGCTGCCCGGCCAGGTGGCGCTACCAATTTTCACTGCCGCATTCGGCAGTCCGACGTCGTCGAACTTCACCAGCGGCACGTTCATAACCGGTCTTCAGACGGGAGCCGCGGGATCGGTTGCTCAGACCATCGCCCGGAACGTGACTTTCTTCTGCAACATGGTGGGTTCGGCATTCTCGCCTTGCGCAGTTCGTGGCTTCAAGAACCCTGGTGCCTATCCCATAAACTTCTTTGAGGTGAATCCCTACACTACCGGATTCTCTCTCAACTACCTGGACGCGGCAGGGCACTCAAACTACCACAGCGCACAAGTGGAATTGCGCCAGCGGCTGAACCATGGAATGGAGTTCGACGTAAACTACACGCTGGCCAAGTCGCTCTCGCTCGGTCCGCAAAACGGCTACCAGGCGAACGTCGCCAGCCAGACTGGCACGGTCGCTGCTCTCTATCTGACTGACCGCAATTTCCGCCTGAACTATGGCCCGAGTGCGTTCGACATCCGGCACGTATTCCATGCCAGCGGAACTTATGATCTGCCATTCGGCAACCGCAGAAAATTCCTGAACAGTAGCCGTTTCGAGGATGCGGTTTTCGGCGGTTGGACCATCGGAACCATCCTCGTAATGCAGAGCGGCACGCCCACGCAGATGAATGGCGGCTATCTCACCGCGAACCAGAACGATGCGGGTGTGGTGTTCAACGGCATTACACCGGCGCAGTTCCAAAACAGCGTGGGCGTCTACAAGACGGGCAATCCCTGGGTCGACATGGTGAATCCGAATCTGATTGCCAGCAATGGCCAGGTGAACCAATCCCTCATCTCGCCGGCCTCAACGCCGGGTGTCTGGGGCTACCGTCCGTTCATTTACGGCCCGCATTGGTTCAATGACGACCTGTCGGTGAACAAAATAATTCCGATTCGCGAGCGAGTGCGCTTTGTGTTCCAGGCGCAGTTCCTGAATGTGACCAATCATCCTACCTTCAGCTTGTTCAACAACAACACCAGCGTGTTCAGCCCGCAGATCCTGACGTTCGCGCAGTCGTCGGGTGGTCCGACCACGGCAAGGCGCATCGAGTTCCGAGCGAATCTCGAATTCTAAGTGCGGAGATGTGGAAGGGTGGTGCAGGCATCGGCTGGCGTTTTGACCTCATCCAGAACGCGCAGGCGAAACCGCCTGCGCCACCTTTTCGCCTGCCTCTTTCAGCCTACGAAACCTGCCAATACACGCTGTACCGACGACCAAAGATGCTGTTAATGGGCGCCAGCGTGACATCCTGCGTTTGACCTGAAGTCCGGAAAGTGAGCGGCTTGTCACCAGGCTTGATAAAGGCCATCGGATCGCCTTGAAACGCCGGAACGTCGATATGCGGCGCCCGGCGCATCTGTGGAGCATTTGGTCCGGTGATCATCTGATCCGTCAGACCGTCTGACCCGAGATCGCCCGCGAGCACTAGCGGACCATACAGAAAAGCCTGCTGCTTCGGATCGTCCGGCATCGCTTCGACGTGCAGACGCATCGGCATGGTCATCTCGATTCGATCGCCGTTCTGCCATGTCCTCGACAGCATGAGATAGCTCCCGGGACTCGCCGACGCCTCCAGCGGCTTGCCGTTAATCTTAACGGACGCCGCAGAGGCCCACTCGGGAATCCGTAGCCGGATCGCCGTCTGCACAGGCTTCTCCGCAGTCACGGTGAGCAGCGTCGCCGCGGTCTGGGGAAACTTCGTCTCCTGCCGCAGCCGCAAACCCTTCTCCGGCCAATTCAGCTCCGACGCGATGAACAGGTTCACGTAGAGACCCTGGTCATCATGCCAGTAGATCGAATCGTTGAGCTTGGAGTATTCTTCGACGCCCGAACCCGTGCAACACCAGAACGAATCATCCTCGGTATTAAACGTCTTCCAGGCGCCTGGCGTGAGCGACAGGTAATATTGCGTGTGCCCGGTATCAGGATAAATGGTGCCCAGCCGCATGTTGAGCAGCGATCGCTCGTAGTAGTCGAAGTAGCGCGGATCGGCGGTCCACTCGTACATATGCCGCGTCAGCTTGAGCATGTTGTACGAGCAGCAGCACTCCTGTGTCGACACGAAACGCTTCAGTTCCGCCGCGAGCTGCCGCGGTTGGGACGGCCAACCCTCGCCGTTGCTGGTACCGCTGGTCACGTAGCTTCGCGCTGTGACCACTTCGTACCAGAAATAATCGGCCACGTCGTGGAAGCGGTAATCGCCCGACAACTCGTAGCGGCGTGCCGCTCCGATGACCTGCGGAATATGTGTGTTGACGTGCAGGCCGCGCAGTTCGTCGCGCCGCGATGCCAGCGGATTAAAGAAGCGCTTCTTGGTAAAGCGGTCGCCGGCCTTCGCCCACTTGTCGTCGTTCGTCAGTGCCGCGACGTTGTACAGCACCTCGTTCATGCCGCCATATTCGGTGCCGAGGATCTCCTGCATGTGCTCTTCGGATTTGGATGCCGTCCACTGATCGGCCCAGTCCGCCATGCCCTGCACCACTTCGAGCGCCTGCTTGTTGCCGGCGTGCTGGTACATGTCGACCATCCCCGCCATGATCTTGTGGACTGTATAAAACGGCGCCCAAACCGGCTTACGCGCATCCAGCCGATCGAAGAATTCGGATGGGAAAGCGCTAAGATAACCGCCGCTCAGCTTCTTTTGGCATTTCGCCAGTTCGTCGACGATCTCGTCGCCTTTCGCCTTGGCTGCTTTGTCGCCTGTGGAGGCATAAAGTTGCGCGCTCGCCGACAAAAAATGTCCGGTGAAGTGCCCGCGCAACTCGCTCTCTCGATGGATGGGCTGCCCGTTATTGGGCTGCTCCCAACCTCCGAAGGGTTTGGCATCGGTCGGCAGTCCTGCGTTGACGCGGAAGTTCCTCACCAGGCGATCGGCCGGGAGGCGCGACATATAACCACGATTCCATTCCTCGACGTCCTGAAATGTGCCTGGCAGCAGCCGGACTTGCGTCATCGGAAACGGCTGCGCTTTCGGCGACACGTCTCTGCGGGAGAACTCAATCGTGCCCTTGAACGGTGGAATCTCCGGCGGCGTGCCACGGCGTTGTTCGGGATTAGCGGGTGGGGTGGGTTGGGCGGCTTGTTGCGTTTGTTGCTGTGCTGCCAAGGCGGGGGCGGCGGCAAGAGCAGTCGCGAATCGGCGGCGGCTGAGCTTCATGGCTTTCTCCTGAAAACGCTTACATTGTAGCGCTGGATCACTTCAATTTCCACTCTTCGATGCCCGCCGACCAGTTCGGCTGCATCGTCACTTCCAGGCGCATTGCGCCGGCCGTTACGGGAGTGAACGAAATCTTGTTGAATCGATCCTTTTCGACGCCGTACTGCCCGGTCGTTTCGATGGGTTTCCAACGGTCGCCATCTTTATATAACAAGCGCCAAGACGCCGGCACGCGCACCTCGCCCCGGCCGGTGTCGTCGAACCAGAAGAGTTCGGCTTCGGAGACCGTCGACGGCTTTTCGAACGTGTACTCCACCCACTCGGTGGAGCCCTTCTTCGGCCACCAGTCGAACCAGGAGCCCGATTGCACTTCCCCGTCGTTGATTGGGTGCGGATCCTTGCGGCCCGACGTTGTGACTTTCGATGTGATCGCAACAGTCGGATAAGGTGCAGGGGTCGCGCTTGCTTCGGTATCAGGGATCCACACGACCATCTGACCCCGGCCACGATTCGCCCAAGCATAGTACGGGATCGCCTTGAAGTCCTGTTCCGTCTTCGTCACCTTGCCGTCGGCGGTGTATGCCAGTGCGGTCGCCCTGCTCGTCACCACCTCCACACCTTTGAGCAGAGCCGGCTTGAATTCGACGGTCAGCGGAGCGCTGTCGGAAAGCACCAGGTTGCGGACACGGCCATTGGGATTGTCGGGCCATTCCGCGGCATAGACGATCGGCCCACGCTCTATTGCAACGCGGCCGTGATCCGCAGCCACTTCGCTGTTTGCGACCACGCGCCGCACCGGCATCGGCAGATCGAGGGTAATCGTGTCGCCCGTCTTCCATGTACGCGTTACGACGGCGTAGCCCTTCTCGAGTTTGACCGGCACGGTCTTGCCGTTCACCTTCAGAGTCGCGGCCTCTTTCGATGCGTCAGCGAAGCGATACAGGTCGCTCGCCACGGGTTCATTGCGGGCCCAACCGGGAATTCGCAAGTGGATCGTCAGCGGCGCAGTGCGGTCCGGATGAACGGTCATTTTCACTGCACCGTCCCAGGGGTACTTCGTCTCCTGGGTCATTTTCACAACGCGGCCGTTGTCGAGTTTGATCTCGGCAGTGCTGGCGACGTACAGGTTGACCCAGATCGAATCGTCACGCTGCGCATAAACGTATCCCGGCACCGACGCCATAAACCGCGTAATGTTTCCTGGACAGCAGGCCACGCCGAACCATGGGCTGCGAGCATGCTGTCCATTCGATTCGAGCGGATTCGGATAAAAGAACGTTTCGCCATCGAGCGACACGCCTGAGATCAGGCCGTTGTAGAGGGTCCGCTCCATCACGTCGATGTATTTCGAGTCGGCGTGCAAGAGGAACAGGCGGTGGTTCCAGAAATCGTTGCCCACAGCGGCGCACGTCTCGTTATAGGCGGTCATATTGGGCAGCTCGTAGTCCCGTCCGAAGGCCTCGCCGGCGCCCCTCGCACCAATCCCACCGGTGATGTACAGCTTCTTCCCGGCAACGTTGTCCCAAATCGCGTCAATGGCGTTGACGTAGGAAGCGTCACCGGTGAGCGCGGCGACATCCGCCATGCCCGAATACATGTAGGTGGCCCGCACCGCATGGCCGACCGCCTCCCTCTGATCGACCACTTTCATGTGCGATTGGTTGTATGTCCGTCCGCTGCCCTGACGGCCATCCGGGCCGCGCTGGTCGAGCATGAATTTCGCAAGATTCAGATACCGCTCGTCGCCTGTCGCGCGATAGAGCTTCGCCAGACCCATCTCCGTGATCTGGTGCCCCGGCCAGATGGACTGCTTTCCTGGCCCGAAAGTGTCCACCAACAGGTTTGCAGTGCGTATCGCAATATCCAGCAGGTTGCGTTTGCCTGTCGCCTCGTAGTGCGCCACGGCGGCTTCGTAAAGGTGGCCAAGGTCGTACAACTCATGGCTGTCGACCGACTCGAACACCCAACGCTGCGGTCCCGCCCAACGATGCGGGTTCAACGGATCGATAGTGCGAGTGGTGTATAGATAGCCGTCAGGCTCCTGGGCGGCGGCAATCTTGGCGATGAGATCGTCGAGGTAGGCCTCAAGCTTCGGATCGGGGTGAACGCTGAGTGTGTACGACGCGCCTTCGATGACTTTGTAGATATCAGTATCGTCGAACGGATAGCCCGGCGGCTTGTGATTTTCGAACGGCTCGTGGCGGAGTGCTTCAGCCGCGCGAATGAAATTGTCGACGCGGCCGGTCTCTTCGTCTTTCTTAAATGCGAACGGAATGGTGACGGTGCGATTGATCTCGACGCGCGGCGCCCAGAAGGAATCCGTGAGATGGACGGCGGTAAAGGGGACCGGTTTCACGGGATAGTCGCGGGATTGCGCGGCTGCACAATTCGCCAATAAAAACAGGCATGCAAACGCTTTCATGAGCTTCTATTGTAAATCCTGGCGCCACGCAGCGCTCAGTTTCGTGATACGCTCGAAGGCATTATTGATTCGAGAGTCAAACTAATGCTGCGAACAACAACGCTTCTTCTGCTTTTGGCTTCGTATCACCTGGCGCAGGCCCAGACGGCTCCCTGGAGTGCTGTCCTGCGAGGTTCCTGGGTTCAGACCGCATCGCCGGCCGCAGGCGATATCGTTTTAGCGGCAAAGGATCATGTCGCTGAGATTGTCGTCGGTGACGACGAGAACTCCAACGTACAGGCTGCGGCCGCGTTTCTGGCAGGCGACATTGAAAAGATCAGCGGGTACCGCCCCGCAATCGGGAAAACGCCAAGCGGTGATCGCGTCGAGATCCGGCTGGTCACGCTCGGACGCGGAGATATCCCCTCATCGGTTGGCGCGGCGTCCCTGCAAGGGCAATGGGAGAGCTATCGCATCGTGACGGCCGGGCGCACCGTCTGGCTCGTCGGGTCGAACCCGCGCGGCACGGCATTCGCAGCTTACGCCTTGTCCGAAAGGCTCGGCATCGATCCGCTATACATATGGTCCGGCTATCAGCCCGAACATCACGATCCGTTGGTGATGAAGCGAACCAGTTTCTCTCAAGGTCCGCCGGCATTCAAATATCGCGGTTTCTTCCACGATGACGAGGACCTTCTTCCCCGCCCCTTCGACGCCAACGGCTATCCGCTGCAGACCGGTGACGTGCCGCTGGACTGGTACAAGCGATTCTTCGAGACAGCGCTGCGGCTGCGGATGAACATGGTGGCGCCTTATACCCGCGTCCACCGGCGTTACGAAGTGCAGAAGCTCGCGAGTGACTGGGGACTCTACTACACCTCACACCATTACGACATCCTGCTTTCGAACCCCTGGGGACTGGAACGTTTTAACCTGGCGGCGGAACGCGGCGTGCGGCCTGAGTACAACTGGTTCACCAACCGCGACGGCATGCTCAAGTTCTGGCGCGCCGGCGTTGTGGAGAATCGCGACCTCGACGCTATCTGGCCCGTAGGCATGCGCGGTACACAAGACCGCCCGTTCGTCTTCCCGCCCGAGATGACGGACGAAGACAAGGCGCGCACTTTCCGCGAGGTGATTCAGGCGGAGGTCAAGATGACGAAGGAGCTGCTTCCCAAAGACAAGGAGCCGCTGTTTCACTTCACCATGTATTCGGAGATGCTGCCACAGTATCAGCGCAATCCCGCGGCGTTCGATTTGCCGTCTGACGTGATTATCGTGTGGCCGGACGACAATGACGGGCACATGCGCGGCTTGCCGGCGGAGTTGGGGCGGTGGAAGCACGGGGTCTACTATCATCTCGCCTATCTTGGCGGCCGGCTCACGAAGCAGTTGACGCACACGGTGGGGCCATCGGTGGTCGCGGAGCAATTCGACAAAATCGTCAAGTCAGGGGCCACGGAATACATGCTGGTCAATGTGTCGGAGGTCCGGGACTACGTCATGGGCACGCGCATGCTTGCCGACATTACGTGGGACGCTCCGGCCATCTATGCCGCGCCCGATGCCGCTGGCCGCTACACCAAGTGGTGGACGCGCGAATACTTTAACGGCTCGAAGGACGCCACCGACGCATACGACAAGTACTTCGGCCTGCTCAACGCGCCCAACACGCTCTGGGAGGCTCCTAACGCTATCGAGGAGTTGCTCGACCGTCTTTATCACAAGGTCGCCGGCCAGTCCTATGCGCCGCTTCCGCCCGAGATGATGCCTCTAATGCAGACACGCGAACGCCAGTTGACGGACGCGCTCGCTACGGAATTGCGTGCGGAACGGCCAATGTCGATGTCGCAACAGCGGTTCCTGTCCGTTGACGTCGCGCTAGGACTGCAGGTAGCCGAGCGACAGACCCGCGCGGCCCTCAAGCTCGATGAAGCGCTGCGAGCACCAGATGCCGCGCGAATGTGGCAGGCTGCCCGCGAAGCGCAGGCATCACTGGAACAGTTGGAAGCAGTATTGGAACTCGCCGAATATCCGCCGTTCGACCGCTGGTACCAGGAGAGCTGGATCCGGACCACCCTGAGCGAATCCAACCCGCATCGTCCGTACATTCAGCTTCGTGCTTTCATCGCGAACGAGGGACGTGGGAGTCTCGCTCGCGCACCGCGCCGCCCCTAGCCTGTATCGCCAAGCCTTCCGGCTGAGCCCGATGCCACTTGGCTTCACGGAAGTGAGTCCAACGCAGCGAAGGTGGCACAGGCGAACCGCCTGCTCCACCCTTCCACAGACTGCAGGACGTGGAGTTTCGACCGTGCAATTCCGACTTTTAACTCTAAAAGAAGACCTTCACCGCAAGCTGAATGATCCGCGGATCCGCGGCCGAGTAGATGCCACCGAAGTTCCCATCGTTCCGAGTCACGTCCGGATCATTAAACTCCGCATGATTCAAGACGTTGAAGAACTCGCCCCGAAGCTGGAACCGTATATCCTCATGATTCTTGAACGGGAAGAAATTCTTGATCAGCCCGGTATCCACGTTCACGCGATCTGGCCCCCGGAATGCTCCCTTACCGACATTCCCGAATGTGCCGATTGGCGGCAGAACGAACAAGGACGTATTGAGCCAAGGCACACAAGTGGCCGACCCGCACCCTCCGCGCGATCCCTCGGGAGCCACGCCTCCATATTGGCTCGCGCTGCCGATGAACTGCGCACGGTCGTTGCCCAGGGCGGTTTCCGAACGATCCGTTCCGGCCAGGATCGTCATGGCCTCACCCGTCATGGCGGTGAAAATCCCGGTCCACTGCCATCCGCCGACCACCGCACGGACGAATGCGTTCGATCCCGTCAGCCTGGGCAATTCCCAGACAAACGAAGCGACAAAACGGTGCGTGCGGTCCTGTCCCGGCGCGGGACCTGTCTCGAAATGTCCCTGGTTCGGATTGCCAAACGGCATTCCGGAGCCCTTGCTGGAGCCCAGGTCCGTGATGCCGCCATTGCTGGCCAGCGCGATTTCCATGGCCTTCGAGAACGTGTAATTCGCCAGCAGCGTCACGTCCTTGAGAAAGCCTATGCCGCCGCCGGGCCTTTTCTGAATATTCACCTGGAGGGCGTTATAGTTGGCCATTCCGGTGTTGTTGTTCATGTAAATGTCGAGGAATCCCTTGTAAGGCCGGCTGGCATCTGTTCCGACTCCCGCCGCACGTGGGTTCAGATCGATATCCTGCCGGAGATGAACGGAACGCAGACCGACATAGGAGATATCGAGAAGGGTGTCGGAGCGCAGTTGATGCTCGATGGTGAAGTTCCAGTCGTAGGTGGTTGGCGTCACCCACTTCTTACCCGGCTCCAGCCCGTACACCGTCACGTTGCTGTTAAAGGGAACTCCACCGGGCGGAATCGTCTTCAACGTGTAAAGCAGTGGGAATTGAGCCGCAAACGACGGCTGGCTCTGCAAAGGGTTGCTGAACGGGATGAGGTTGTTGGGACTCGACGGCTCGGTTATATCCTGCCGCAGACTGAACGGCTGGCTGATGGAAGCATCGTTCAGGAACAGGCCCGGAAGGCGCGACGAATAGAATACGCCGCCGCCGGAACGGATCACAGTCTTCCCGGTTCCAAAGACATCCCAGGCAACTCCCATGCGCGGCGCGAAGTTGTTCAAGTCGGGAGTTTCGCCGCTCGCCGGGACGCTGCGGCCATTGTAGGAGTCTCCAACGAAGAACTCTCCCGGAGGCGCCGTGGGAATGATCTTCGAGTGGACACCGGCGGCATAGGCATCAGGAAAGAACTGCTCGATGCGTCCGTAAATCTCCTTCATGACCATCTGCGGCTCCCAGCGAAGGCCAAGGGTCAACGAGAGATTCCGCGCCGCTCTCCATTTGTCTTCGGCAAACAAGCCGATCACGTTCTGACGCGAGTCGGAATAGTCGCCTGACGTCTGGCTGTATGCGTGCAAATGCCCCATGACAAAGCTCGCCAGACCGAGGTTGGTCAGCACATCCGAGAAACTCCAACTGCCGTTTTCAAGGTCGGTGTTTCGTATGTTCGATTGGTCGCGCTCGAAATTACCGCCAAACGTGAACGTATGTTGTCCACGCGTCCAGACTGCCTGATTGCGAAGTTCGCCCGTGTTCCGAATGAACCTGCCATCGGTGAAGTTCCCCAACCCGAAGTAGGAATTCGTAATGGAAAATGCACGAATACCGCCTTGGGACTTGGGGAGTTGTGGTACGTTCGCGCCGAAATCGTTAAACTGCGGAACCTGGCCGCCCTGCCCGCGTTGCGACGCGGCCCGGACGAAGTCTGCCACAAAGTTGTTGACGAATGTCGGAGTGGCAACCCAGGTGTAGCCAATCGCCCAATTCTGAGTCTGCACAGTCGAGCCCGGCACGTCGGTCAGCAGGTTCTTGCCGTCGAAGCCCGGCTGATGCACATAGCGATCGAGATAGAAACGGCCGTAGAGCTTGTCTTGACCTCCCCGGACCACCTTGTCGACGCGGCTGATGTATTCGTCGAAATTCTGAACGGTCGGCAGTCCGTAGGTGATGCGGCCATTCGGCAGGGCTTGCGAAAGCGGGAGGAACTTCGTGAGAGCTAAAGCAACCGGGCTGACCGGAATCTGGTTATTGGGGAACGGAAGGCCGGTGGTCGGGTCGTTGATCGTGATAACTTTGCCCTGCGGGTTCACCGCCGTATTCGCTGTTAGATAATTCGAGAAGTCGCCCGTCATGTTGGCCGGGGTCGGCAGAATCGTGTTGTTGGCGTTCCCGGTGGTTCGAATGCGAGTGGCCTGGTACCCGAAGAAGAAGAACAGGCTGTCTTTCTTAATCGGGCCGCCTATGGTGCCGCCAAACTGATTGCGCTTCAGGGGGTCGGTTGTGGCCGCGAAGAAATTGCGCGCGTTGAATTCGCGGTTGCGCACGAATTCAAAACCATCGCCGTGGAATGCATTGGTACCGGACTTGGTCACCACGTTTACCACCGCGCCCGCATTGGTCCCATACTGCGTGTCAAAGCTGTTGGTCTGTACGCTGAATTCCTGGAGAGCATCCGGGAACGGGAACGGATTATTGGTGTTGCTCATCAGGTCCTGATTGCTGCCGCCGTCGAGGTTGTAGCTGACCTGGTCGGGGCGCGCGCCATTCACCGAAATCTGTTCCGCACCGGGAACCTGCTTCGTGTCGCCTTGTGTCGTGCCCGCGCTGTTGTTGGAGTCCACCGTGCCCGCCACCAGCTTCGTGAGGTCGGCGGCGTTGCGCCCATTGAGTGGCAATTCAACCACGCGTGAACGCTCAATCACCTGGCTCAACACCGGAGTCACGGTGTTGACGAGTGTTGCGGTGGCATCGACGCTGACGGTTTCAGTAGAAGCCCCCAGTTCCATCGGAATCTGGAGAGAGCCGCTCTCATCGGCGAGAAGCGTTACGTCACGGACATAGGTCTTGAATCCCGTGGCCTCAACCGAAAGTTTGTAATTGGCAGGCGGAAGTGCGGGTATCAGGAACTGGCCCCTCTCGTTGCTGAGAGCGGTTCGCTTCAAATCCGTCCCGATCTGGGTCATTGTTACGTTTGCGCCGACAATGACAGCACCCGTCGGGTCGGTGACAGTTCCGGTCATGGCGGCGTTCCCGCCTCCCTGACCATAAGCAATGGAAGCGACCGCTAAAGCTAAGCCGCACACAAGAGCAAGACGTGGCATAAAACCCCCTCTTTCAGAGCGAATCTACGTGGCCGCGCCTGCGTTGCGAACGGTGATGTTGCAACCCAAATGAACAAAAAACCAACAGCCGGCAACCATACCGACCGCTGGATTTCTCTTTGCTCGTATAGATCTACTTACTTCTTGTGTGTGGCCCCAGGGCGGGCGCGTTTATGCCCGTTCCAATTGCGCGCGGCAAACCCTCACTCACTACCCATCAGCACATTTGTTCGACCGCTGAATTATCTCACCAACCGAAAAACGTGTCAAGACTCTTGTGGAGGGGGAGCAGGCGTTTTCTCTTGCCTTGTAAAGCTAGCCCAAGCTTATGAAGATAATCCCATTCTCGACGTTCAGTTCGGTGCCCGCAGCGGAGGCCGCTTCTCGCAGCGCGGCATCCAGCATGACGACTGGATCCGGGCTGATGTCGCGCCTCCGCATGAGGCCCTCACCCTTCTTAGCGCCCACCGAAAGCACGATCTTCAGACCGCGGCGCTTGCACTTCACCTGCGTGCCGTCTTCCAGTTTCACGTTCATGGGTTTCAGATAGGCATCGACGTAGTGAACCCCGATGCCCGACTTGTCGTCCGTGAACTTTGGAAGTTTCTCCAGCGCCGCCGGGTTGACCTCACACAGCCTGGTCTTCATAAGAGTGCTCCCTGACGCTCAGAAACTCGTCGATTGCCCTTCGAAACTCGCGAATGTGCTCGGGTGCGCTCCCGCAACAGCCGCCAATGATGTTCGCCCCCGCCTTGAGCAGCGGCGCCACGCCGGCGGCCATGTCGGCAGGTTTCTCATCGTAAACCACTTTCATATCGACCAGCTTCGGCTGGCCGGCGTTGGGTTGCACCATCACCGGCAGATTTGTCACCTTCTTATAGCGTTCCACCGCCTGCAGCGCTCGATTCATGTCGATTCCGGTACCGCAGTTCAGCGCCACAATATTCACACCGTGATCCTGCATCGTTTGAGCAGCCCGTTCGGGGTCAACACCCATCATGGTGCGAAAGGTCGATCCATCATAGGTCACGTCATACGCCATCGATCCGATGATGCATGCCGCCCCTGCTTTCCGGGCGGCATGTACGCCGAGTAACAGCTCTTCCAGCGACGTCTGAGTCTCGATAATAATGGCGTCGGCCCCGGCGTCTACCAATGCCTGCGCCTGTTCTTCGAAAGCCTCGCGAACTTCGGCTTCCGAGAACTCGCCGAACGGCTCCATGAGCCCGCCAAACGGCCCGATATCGCCAATCACATAACGGCCGCCGTTACTTCCCTCGAATGCTCTGCGCGCAATCTCGACCGCCGCCCTGTTGATGTCGGCCACACGATCGCTGTTCCCATGCCGCCTGAGCATAATGCGCGATCCCCCGAACGTATTCGTAAGCAGGCAGTCGGAGCCGGCTTCCGCGTAGCGCCGTTGAATAGCCAGCACGCGCTCGGGATGCGTGAGATTCCATTCTTCGCCACAGTTGCCCTGCTCCAGGCCAGCCAGCATGAGCTGCGTACCCATGGCCCCGTCGCCAAGCAGCGGACGTTCCCGCGCCGCATCGTGCAGCGTCTTTCTAGGAGTGAAGTGCATAGTGGATTGTTTCCAGAACGAGGCCCCATTTGTGTTCACGGCTGGCCGCATCGCAGTAACAGCCCGTGGAACGATCGGGGTGCTCCCAGGACAGAACATCGTTCAGCGGCTGTCCCAGCAGAGGCTTTTCGCGCTCAATCGCGGCCATCAACGTCACCGGATCCTTCAAATACTGGCACATGGATTCATGACCGTCGTCACCCGGTGCGGGGCTGCATCGCTCTTCTCGAATGAGATAACCGTCCTCGCGCGGTTCCAACGTAACGTCGTAATGAAAGGTCAGTGGCCGTCCCAGGTTGGTGCAGGTGGTGCCGTCATAACGAAAATGCGCGTGAATGGAATGGTCTTCGAGCCGCTCGATGGAAAGCCGCTCCGCCGCCCATCGCTGGAGGGCTTTCCGGTTCACGGTATACCGGATCGCTTCGGCGGCCCCGGGTACCCGCCGGAAATCACACGATGCCAGAGAGCACGTCTGGCAAGGAACCACGCCGTTCAGAGGTCGCACCCGGTCTGTGCGACGCGTCACGCCATACACCGCCAGAAGCGACTTCTTTGGACGCAGCGCCCCGGAATCCAAAACCTCAATCGAGCCTGCCAGCGACGAACTCATCAGATCCAGGAGTCGTGGCTGTTCGGCGATGTCCCAGTCCGGATATCCGGGACTGTAATGCGGCAGCACCGCCAATTCACGTTCCTGCGCCCAATCGCTTAAACGCGCTCCGACCATCGCGGTAAGCCGTTCCACTACAGCAGAGCCGTACGTCTCCAGGAAGAAGTATTCATCCGGCTTTTCATCCCACCACAGCTTCTGCGCTTCCGCCTCCAGTTCAGGACCCGCGCTCACGGCGGCAAGGATCGCGCCATGAGCCTCCCCATCCCGGAAAACTCTCGCCAGCCGGCCGCTGGTAAACGAGGTGCCCTCAATCGAAACGGAATCGCCCTGAACGTCGAGGCTCCCCGCGCTCCGCGCATAAACGCTCGGTCGTCCATAGGTCTGGTACCAGTCCCGCGCCCAATCGGCCAGCTCCTGCGCGCGACCCTCCAGGGTCCACTCGCGCGGATACCCAAGCAGCCGGTTGTATTCGTCGGGCTGAATGTCGACACGAGCGACCGGCCCGGCAAACTCCATCATCGGGCGACCTCACGCAAGGAATCCAGGGGCTTGAACTGGCAGCCTTCCACGAAAAAGTCAAAGAAGTCCGGATGTGTTTCGAGCCGGCAGTGCTCGACGCGCCGAACCAGAGCCTCCAGTTCCTGCCGCTTCGACCGCGAGAGCAGGGCCATCGAAGCGCCCTCGATCGCAGCGTTGCCCGCCTGTACCACCTTGGCTCCCGGGAGATTGGGAATCAGTCCAATGCGTCGTGCCGCGTCCACTTTCAAATGCCTGCCGAAGCCGCCGGCCAGGTAGAAAACATCGATATCTTCGAAATCCACGCCATAATTCCCGGCCACCACATGCAGGCCTGCCGCGTTCGCGCCCTTCGCCTGGGCTAGTTCGTTGACGTCGCGCTCCTCGAGAAAAATGTCGCGTTCGCGGTCCAAATCGATGCGCTCAATGCCCTCTTCAAACCGTCCCATTGCGTTCATCCGGCCGGTACGTATCAGTTCGCTCAACATATCCACCAGCCCCGACCCGCAAATGCCTTCCGGTGCCATATCACCGATGACGCCAAAGCGTAGGGTTCCGTCCTCTGCGATCTGCACATCCTCAATGGCCCCATCAAGAGCAGGCATCCCGCACGTCACGCCACCGCCTTCAAACGCCGGGCCTGCGGGACAGGACGCCGCCATGATCCGATCCCGGTTCCCGAGAATTAGTTCGGTATTCGTACCAATGTCCATTATAGCCACCAGGCGGCGTTCCTCAGCCAGATTTGCGGCCAGCATACACGCCGCCGCGTCCGAACCGACATGACCGCTGATAATCGGCAAACCGTAGACCCGAGCCTTCGGATGGATCGTCAAAAGCGAGCGCCGCCCGGTGGTTGTGAGACTGGTTGTCGCGCACTTCCCCTCCGCCATTTCGATCTCCGTGATCGATCGATAAGGATTCTGCCCGATCGAATAGACGTTCTTGCGGAAGAAAAGATCCCGCATGGTGGAATTGCCCACCACAACCAGTTCATAGATACTCTGGGGATCCACCGGAAATCCCTCGATCGCGTGGCGAACATAGCCCGCCAGGGTCCGCATCAGCAGCTTTCCGGGATGCTCAGTGTCATAGCTGATGCGTGCCATCACGTCTGAACCGCCGAACCTTTGCGGGTTTTCAAACGAAGAATCCGCGATTCGTTCGCCGGTTTCGAGATCAAACAGCCGCAGAACGATGGTCGTGGTCCCAAGATCCATGGCAATGCCGTAAATTGGGCCCGTCGAGCGGTCAACCTCCTCGCCATCGATCAGAATACGATCGCCGTCGCGCGTCACTGCGGGGTCCACGCTGAAGCATTCGGGCAATCCCGTCGCACGCTTCTCAATCCGCATTTGCGACCGGCGCATCGTATGGCAACGAACCGCGCCGCTGCCTGTCACCACCGAACAGCGGCACGACAAACGGAAATTGCCTTTGAGGTGCAGTTCCTGCGGGGCCCGGCCGGAAAGGAAGTCCATGCCCTCGACCACCTCTACGATGCACTCCTTGCACTTGCCCTGCTTCTGGCAAGACGTGGGAACGTGTACGCCTAACTGCTCAGCGTGCTCGAAAAGCGATAACCCGGTCGTCGCTTGTGTGGTGAGCCCGTTCAGCGTCAGCGTTACGGGCATGCGCCCGCCGCTTCCAGCTCGGCTTTAACGGCCTCGGCCACCTCGTGTGCCGAGCCGGCGCGCTCCTGTTCATCGCCCCAATGCCATTGGGCGAGGTAATCGTCCGCATCCTGGATTCCCCGCTCCATTGCAAGTTGGTCGATGCGTGCCAGGAACCTGGAGGACAGAGGAAGAGTGATCTCGTCCTCGGCGTCCTCAGCTCGGATCTGAGACGGAACTTCCTGCCAGTACAGGATCTTGTATATCGCCATTCGCTTTGCTCTCGGCCGAGAGCCGCAAAAACAGGTCTACCGCGGCGGAAGCATTCGCCCCATACCCGTCGGCGCCGATCTCATCGGCAAACATCTGGCTGATAGGCGCCCCGCCGACAGCCATTTTGATGTGGCCCCGTCCTGCCTTCTCGAAGCCGTCGATTACGGTCTTCATGTAGGTCATGGTGGTGGTGAGAAGCGCGCTCATGCCGATGATCGTCGGCTTGCATTTGTCGGCGGCAGCCATGAACTTCTCCACGCTCTGATCCACACCGATGTCGTGCACTTCAAACCCCGCGCCCTCCGCCATCATGCAAACAAGGTTCTTGCCGATATCGTGAAGATCGCCCCGCACCGTGCCCATCAGGAGGATACCGGCGGGCCTGGTGGTGCTGTCCTTGGCGCTCAGCAGCGGCTTGAGTACGGCCATCCCCGCCTTCATGGCGCGAGCAGCGATTAAGACTTCCGGCACATACAGGACGTTGTGCTTGAAGTCTTCGCCCACCACGCTCATGCCCGCGATCAGGCCCTCGTTCAGAACCTCCTGAACGCTCCGGCCCTCGGCCAGCGCGTCTTTGGTCATCTGCTCGACTTCTTTGGCCTTGCCCTCGTACAGGTACTGGTTCATGAGGGCATAGTCGATCATCGTTGAGCTCCCTGAGCTGCCGGTTGCCTCGCTCCGTTGAATTCCGCCAACGCGTCCACTATCGCCACGACGTTCTGGCGCGGCATTCCGGGGCTCACACCGCCTCCAACTGACAAAATGATTCCCTCGCCGCCAGACCCTTCCAGCACTTCGAGCGTTGCTTCACGTACTTCCTCGGGCGTCCCCCGCACGGCGATCTCGAGAGGGTTGACGTTGCCCATCAGGCACATGCGATCGCCCACCCGCTGCTTGACCTCGGTGATGTGCTTCTGCTTACCCCAATTCAGCACGTTAAAGCCTGCGTCCGGAAGATGATCGAGACACGCATCGACCTCGGCGTCATTGTGGTACACCTTCACCCAATCGTCCGGAAAAGCATCGCAGATGCGTTTCAGATACGGGTGGGCGTACTCCAGGTAGTGCTCTTCGTTGATGAACCCCACGATGTCATCCAGGATAAAGATGCTCTCCACCGTGTCGCCCATCACCTTCTGCTGCGCCTTCAGCCAGTCGATGATAACCCGGGTGCAGAGATCGATCAGTTTGTGAGAACCTTCAGGATTCTCCACCAGGTCGATCATAAAGTTCGTCGTTCCGCGGACGAATCCGGCGGTACACAAAGGTCCGCGCGAGGTGACCATCGGCAGAATGTAGCCGTGATCGAGGATCCGCTGCCGCTGCATGCCGATGCGGTGGAGCGTCAGCCCGGCGAAAGCGTCCGCTTCCACTTCGTACTCCGGGAACTGATCGATATCTTCGAGCCGATAAAGCGTGTGGTATTCGCTCGGAGTATTGTCCTTCCAGAACTTGATCTTTGAACCTAGAATGGATGGCTCGGCTGCCATCCCGTATTCCATCCACCACGACGGTATGAAGATGATGTCGGGAAACTCGCGCATAATCTTCAGATTCGATTGGAACCAGAGCTCAGGGTCGAGATAGTAATCCAGGTGGGCAATGCCTAAATAACCGGGAATCCAGGGGCTATCAACGATGAGAGCCATGGGAATCCGGTCCAGCTTTTCGCGGCGTGCGGCTCGTTTGAACGTATTCCACTGTTCTGGCAACATAATCCGAACGCCCCGAATCGGGGATTTGTTTCATCGTACAACAAAAGATTGACTGCAGCAAAGTCGCGGCAGCGTCGCGTCTCACGGCTACACTATGCTTCTCCTGGCGAACGGCGTCGTCATCGCGATCGTAGCGCACGGCCTGATCGGCGCATCGTTGGTGTGGGATAAAGTCCTGCTCCAGAGGCGTGAGTACGGCCCGCGGATTTCCGTGACGCCGTCTTCCGAGGCTTAGCCGGCCGATGATTCGTTCGCAGGAACTGAAATGCGCGCTCGTTGTTTCCTTCTGTCATAGGTTTGATCCCTCTTCTGGATCATCGGCGCGGCGGGGTGGTTTCCTCGAACAGGCACCGCGAACTAAACCCGCTCCGTAACGCGTCGTACTAACGAGGAGACTAAAAATGCGCAATGTCTTTCGAAATCTAGTCAGCGTTAGCACTTTTGTCATGTTTATGGGCGTAGGTTTCGCTCAGTCCGACTGGTATCACAATCGTGACGAGCGGTTTCACGGCGAGCGCTGGCGTGCCCACATGTTTTCCGAAATTCGCGAAGATCTGAATCATGTCCAAGCCAATGCGTTCTCCGGCCGCGACGAGTACCGCATCATGCAAACCAAGCATGAGCTTGATGAACTACAGGGCGACCTGACCGCGCATCGTTACGAGCAACCCAAGCTCGATGACGTAATTAGCTCGTTACAACGAGTTACGGCCGACAACCATCTTGACTCCCGCGATCGTGACGTACTCAACGATGACCTGCAGAAGCTACGGGATTATCGAGAACATCACGAAAACTGGATTCACTAGCTGCTTGGGAGAACCACGCCGGGACGTCCTTGCTGTCACGGTTACGGCAAAATGGGAATCGATGCCACAGCCGGCGTGGAACCCGTCTGAGATCCTCAGAGCCATCGCGCTCTTCTCCGCGCTCGATGAAGCTGAACTGAAATCCCTAGCCTCGTGTGCCGGCATGCGGTCGTACAACGCCGGCGAGTTGTTGTTTTCCGAAGGCGAGCCCTGCAAGGGCCTGTTTATCGTAATCAGCGGTAGCGTTCGAATTTTCAAAACTTCATCGAATGGTCGCGAGCAGGTGCTGACCATCGACGGCCCTGGAAGTTCGGTTGCTGAGCTACCGGTCTTCGATGGAGCCCCGTACCCGGCTTCCGGATCGGCCGCGCAGAATTCGACGCTGCTGTTTATCTCGCGTAACGACTTCCGCAACATCTGCCTGCAGCATCCACAACTGGCGCTGAAAGTGCTTCAGGTGGTGGGATCGCGCCTCCGGCGGCTGGTCGGCATCATCGAAGAACTGTCGTTCACCACTGTGCGTCATCGGCTCATTTCGTGGCTGCTGCGCCAGGCCCAAACCGAAGGCCGCAAAACGGTCGCGGGCCATCGCTTTACCCTGACCGCGAGCCACCAGGAGCTGGCTTCTCAAATCGGAACCGTTCGCGAGCTTGTGTCCCGCAACCTGGCGCGGTTGCAGGCCCAGAACCTGATCGAAATCAACGGCCGGGAAATCACGATCCTCGATCCCGAGGGCCTCGATGCCGATCTCGCGGCCGCCATTTAGCGTTTTTTCGGAGCGAGTGACTTAAGTCACTGCCCTCTCCGCGCGTTCGCCCTAATCTCGAATCAGAGGCGAACAATGACATCCTACGAAAACCAGACGGTCGGACAAATCGCGGCGGAAAAGCCGGCGACGGTGCGAGTATTCGAGAAGCTCCGCATAGACTATTGCTGTGGCGGAAAGCTCCCGCTCAACCAGGCTTGCGAGCGCGCCGGAATCCCGGTCGCCGAAGCCGTTTCCCTGTTGAATGAACTCGACGCGCGTTCGAGCGGCTGCGGGGCCAGAAACTGGAAGGAGGCCTCTGCGTCCGAACTGATCGCTCACATCACGGGCACGCATCACGCATTCGTTCGCCAGGAGATTCCACGTCTTGAGGCGCTGCTCGGAAAAGTAAAGACTCGCCACGGCGCGGCACACCCCGAGGTCGCCGAAATCGAGCTCCTGTTTTTGGCTGCCGCGCAGGAACTGCAGTCGCATCTTCTTCGTGAAGAGCAGGTGCTCTTTCCTTATATCGAGCAACTCGAGCGGGCAGCTCAGTGCGGCGCCGAACCACCTCGCGGATGCTTTCCTTCGGTCGAATTCCCCATTGCCCGCATGCTTGCCGACCATGACGATGCAGGCGAGTTGTTTGCCCGTATGAGTGCTTTGTCGAACCGTTACACGCCTCCCGAGCAAAGCTGCATGAGTTTTACGGCGCTTTATCGAGGACTAAGCGATTTCGAGCTGGACCTTCACGAGCATATCCACCTGGAAAACAACATCCTCTTTCCGAACGCGATCGCTCTGGAGCGCGAGCTGGCTGGGGTTCGCAAGGCTACGTGATAACGTCCATCACCCTTCCACCTCCCCAAATCGTCGCGGGATATGCCGTCGAACGCGGTCAGTTGTAGACTTGCGGGGTGGCGCGGTAGCTATAGACCGGCAGGGGCTGGAAGCCGCGCGGGGCGTTGGAGGCGACATGGCGGAGCAAGCGTACGACAACCGCCTTATTGCTCTCATCGGGCATTGTGCTTACGATGCCTGAGAGCAACGCCCGATACTCCTCCTCCAAAGTGTCATCCGAAGATTCGGCGGCAATGAAGCGGGCTGCCGCAAAAGCCTGCCGAATGTCGTCGTGAGAGCCGCCTGTGAGGGCCATCACGAGATTGCCAGCGCACTGGCTCGCCGTTGTTACCTGTCCTTCTAGCATCATCCGCTGTACTTATCGCAGAGACTTGGAAGAGTTTTAAACTTTTTTCGAAGTTTTTTTACTTGAGGTAGTCAAAGAGGCTACTGGTCCGCATCTTGGAGGCGGCGCCCAGTGAGGCATTGAGCTGAGTGTTCAATTGTGTAAGCTGGATCGCATCGGAAGCCACGTCCGCATCCTGGAGTTTGCTCAGTGTTTGCGTATCGTTGGTTTGGTAGGTCTGAGCAATGGACTGGGCGGTAGTGATGCGGTTCTGAACGTCCCCATAGAAGGCCAACTGCTGGTTGAGGTAGGTACCAGCCTGGTTCAGGGCAGTGATGGAATTGGAGACCTGGGTCGGATCGTCCGCATTGAGCGCATTGATCAGGCCCTGGATGGCCGCGAACACGTTGCCGGTGGTGGGGTTGTTGCTGGAATCGCGCACGTCAAAGATCTGCTGCGCGGTGAGGGCAGGGGCAAAAGTTACGCCGTTGGCATCCTGGATGAGCCGCGTTGACGGCGCCGTGACGAGTTGCTGTGTACCCGTAACCAGGTTGGTGGGATCAAGCTGGTACGGCGCTGACGTGGGCTGGTCGCCGCTGAATATGAATTGCCCGTTGACCTCGGCATTGGCGTCGGAGACGAGCTGCGATAGGATACCGGAGACCTGGGCGGAAAGCTGGGTACGATCGCTCGCGGCGGTCAAGCTGTTGGCGCCTTGCGATGCCAGAACCGAAGCGCTCTGAACCAACTGAACCGCTTGTTGGAGAGTAGTATCGGCGGTCTGCGCCTCGGTTTGGACTGCGGAGAGGTTCTTCTGCACCTGCTGCACATGGGCCAAGTCGGAGCGCGTTTGGAACACGTCGGCCAGGACGCTGGGATCGTCTGAAGCGCGGTTAATACGGATGCCCGACGAAATCTGAGCCTGAAGACTGTTCAAGCGCTGCTGGATCAGGTTAATCGAATCGAGAGTCTGCTGGCTGGTGGGATCAATTCCGCTGAGCATATCGCCTCCTTACTGCACCATGTCGATGAGAGTCTGCGTCAACTCGTCCACCACAGTGATCACTTTGCTGGCCGCCTGGTAGGAACGCTGAAGCTGGAGCACGTTCAGGGCCTCGGTGTCGAGCGACACGCCGGAAAGCTGCTGGCGAAGGTTCTGCGCCTGGGTGAGGGTTTGCTGGTTCACCGTGGCGTTGCTCTTGGCCTGATTCAACGTGCTGCCGACCGATGCCGCGATGGAGCTGAAGAAACCGCTTAGCGTCTGGCCCTGCACGCCGTTGGTAGTGTCGTTGGCGAGATTTGCCAGCTTGAGAGCCAATCCGTTCGAGACCGGGGGCGGACCGGGGTCGGCAGCCACCAGGTCGGAGGGCTGAAAACCCGCGGCGACCGAGATGGACGAAGCCGCATTGACGGCCGAAGTTGGATCGACGGAGAATAGCGGCGCTCCGCCGCCCTGCGCCAGAATGCCATTGACCGCGGTGGACACCTGCGCCGCAAGCTGATTGAGTTGGCCGGTCACGTTGGGGCCGCCGATCAGGCCCGGGATTACGGTGTTGCGAACATTGATCAATGCTCCGAGGCTGCCGCCCGTAATCAGGCTCGTGACATCGTTGCCGTCGCCGTCGAGGATCACCGCGTTCGGCGTGGCCGTCGGATTGGCGGAGCCGGCCGGATTGGACGGCGGCGCAACGCTGAGACTGTATTGATGATTGCCCACGACGAGCGGAATCTGCCCGTTGGCCAGAACCGTGATAGTGCCGTCGGGTTGATGCAGCACCTGGATGTTTGCAAGCTGGGAAAGCTGTTCCAGCGACGAGTTCAGTTGGGCATCGACCGCCGGATCGGGAGTCGATTGGCCGGAGAGCGTCGTGTTGTATTTTTGTATGCTTGCCGTGAGCTGGTTGATCGTATTGACGGTGGTTTGAAGATCGCCATCGACGGTGGTCCGGACGCTCGCGATTTGGGAGGCCGTCTGTTGGAATGCGGTGGCAAGCTGTCCGGCAGCACTGATGACTCCGGTCTGAGCGCTGGGATCGCCTGGCGTCGTGCTCCAGGCCGAGAAACTCTGAAACAGGGCATTGAGCGCAGGCTGCACGCCGGTTTGTCCGGTGACGTCGAAGGCGCTCACGATCGGATCGAGGCTGGTACTAAGCTGCGACGAGTTTCCGTATGCCGAAGATTGCTGGCGCACCGCGGCTTCAGCGAATTCGTTTCGCGTGCTTTGGGGGCCGATCTCTTGCACCCCGCCTTCCGCCCCGTTTTGGGGGTCGAAGGACAAGGCCTGGAGAGGCGCCGCCTGCCGCACCCAGCCGGGAGTTTGGGCATTATTGACGTTGTCCGAAGAGATATCGAGGGCGGTCTGGTAGGCCTGTAAGGTGTTCGCGGAAGACCGCAGCATCGAGAAGAGGTCTGACATACCGCTGTTACCCCTTCACTTCGACTTTCTTGATGAGCATCAGCGGGGCCGATGTGCCCCGTTCCGTGTAGCCGCCGGCTTTGACGCCGAGGTTGCGAGCCCAGCCCGAAAGCAAGCGGTCGGTTTCGGCAAAGGCGAGGGCGAGGATTTTGACTTCCCCGCGCAATTGTTCGACTTCGCCGCGAAGTCGCGCATCGGCGGCGATTCCGGACGCTCGGAGGGCGGATGCGGCGGACGACAGGTGCGTGGCGACGTCTTCGAGGAGGCTGCCGCACTCTTCGGCGTTATCAGGGCTCGGATGGAGCAGCAGGCTGGTGATTTTCGTTAAGCGCGAGCGCGCCGCCCGGATGGATTCGGCTGGAGGCAGCGGACGTGGTCCTGTCAGAAAAGGACTGGTCATAGGGTCAGCGTCTACCCGCCGGCGAGGTGGGCGTCGATGATGGCGCCGCTCAACTCGTGCGAGCTGATGGAGTGTTGTCCAGCCACGTAAAGCTCACGAAGCTGCTGGACTCGCTCGGCCCGGGCGTTTTCGCCGGCCGTTAGCGCTGCTGACGAGAGTTGGCTCTGCGCGCCAAGCTGGATCTGGTCGCCATATGAACCTGACGAAGAGCCAGTTTTCGAGGAACCCTGCGAGCTGCCAGAGCCATAGGTCCGGCTTGTCGAGACTCCGCCGACAGACGATGCTACATCGTTATGAATTCTCATCTCGTCCTCCATACGCTTACTTCCCGGAACATATATCGCTCTTGCATAGGGAGGTTTTAACCTTTTTGTTCGACCGTAGACGCCGTAAGGTCATTTTCGGGTTCCAGCGTTCGCATGACCATGGCGTGGACTTTGAGCAGCATGGCGACCTCACCCCGGGGTACGTGGAGGGAGCTCGAGATTTGTTCGACCGGACGACCAAGCCGGTGCAGTTTCAATATCTTAGCGCGGGTAGCCGCGTTCAGAGCACCGGCTGAAACAGGTGCTTTGTCGGTAGCCTGAAGCGTCTCGATTTCGCCTTTAAAAGCGCCGAGCGAGCGGCTGAGCGCGTTTGTCTCGTTCCGCAGTTCCTGCTCGGTCCGGCTAATGCGGCCATCCAGCTTGTTCAGGCGCATCAGGACGCGGATGAAAACGAATCCCACGCCGAGGGCCATCATCAGCGGGAGAGCGTAGGTTAACCAGATACGTAGGCTTTCAATCAGGTACGGCATTAGTAGATACCTCGCGTGGTCGGCCATTTTTGAAGCATGTAAGACCGCAGCCTCATAATTGCCTGGGACTTCAACTGGCAGACCCGGGTGACGTGGATGTCCAGAATCTCAGCGATGTCCTTCAGGTTCTGCTGTTCTTTGAAATACAGTGTCAGGATGGTGCGCTCGAGCTTCGGCATCTTGTCGATGGCGGCGGCCAGGAGTTTCTGCAATTCCGCCCGTTCCAGGACTCGGGCGGGGAGCTTGTCGTCGTCGTAAGGAATGTACTTGAGGAGATGGTTCTCGGAACGGCCCTCGGCGACTTCGTCGAGGCTTCCGATGCTCACGGCGCGAATTTCGAGCAGCACCTCGCGGTATTCCTCCACCGGCATTTTCAACTCGGCGGCGATTTCTTCCTCGGTGACGGTTCGCTGCAGGCGGTTTTCCGCGGTTGCCACGGCGGCTTCAAATTGTTTTAGAGTCTTGCGCTTATGGGCGGGCACGCCGTCCAAACCCCGGATGCTGTCGAGTATGGCGCCGCGGATTTTGTGCTCGGCGAAGGTTTTGAGCTTGACGTTGTAGCTGGCGTCGAAGCTGTCGACGGCGTTGATCAATCCCACGACGCCGGCAGAGACGAGGTCTTCGAGACTGACGTTGCCCGCGAGACGGTCGTAGATTCGATTTGCGATCCAACGCACTTGTGGCAGGTGCTCGAGGATCAGCCGCTCCCGCTCGTCGGAGGACGGGGTGGGCGGCGCGTAGTACGCAAATGAATTAGCAGCCATTCGTCAAGTTAGATTGCAGGCCAGGTTTGTAGTGCAGGTTGTTAACCGGCTGCGGGTTGACAACCCGCCGCTGCGCCGGTTGACAACCGGCAGCAGGATGCCATCCTGCATCACATGGGTTCATGCGGCGCTTGCGGCCCTTTCCGCCTGGGGCGCAAACAGCCCGGTCGTTAGTTTCTGAATGTTCGCCATCTCCAAATCCTCGGGAATGCTCTGCCCGGTGGAGAAATAAGAGAAAGGCATTCCGGCCCGGAACGCGACGGAGAGAGCGGCGCCTAAGGAATCGGTTTCGTCGAGCTTGGTCAGCAGGATCCGGGATGCCTGGAACGCGGTAAAACGAGCGATGTATTTTTCGAGGTCGGCGCGCCGGCTGGGCGCGGGCAAAACCAACTGCACTTCTTTACGGGTAATCCGGTTGACCGCAAAAGCGAGCTCGCGCGCCGCATCCTTGTCGGCGTTCGAGAAACCGGGAGTATCGATCAGGGTGTATTCGCGATTGCTTTTTTCGCTCGCAAGCGCGTAGAATTCGGCGATGGAGTTGGCGGCGGCGAAGCCAATACCGCTGATGGCGCACAGCGTCTTGAGGCGTTCGTGGGTTCCCACGCGATCGGTGTCGACCGAAATGATGCGCACGGAACGGCGCTGCGCCAGGCAGTTCTGGATTGCAAATTTGATGATTGACGACGTCTTGCCGGCGCCGGCCGGGCCGACGAAAACGATGGTGCGATCGTCGCCGGCCGAGCCTTGCAGGCGGCGATGGATGCATTCGCGGATGACGTTGCGGAGGCCGGCGGCGGCGGAGCCATTTCGAGGCGTTTGCGCGGCGCTGTTCCAGATGGTGAGCGCTGTCTCGACCAGGCCGGACGCAACGGCGGGTTCGAAATCGGCGGCGATCAGCTCGTCGCGGATATCGTCGCCTTCCGACTTTGTGGACTGCGGCACGGCGGTGGGCTGCAGAAGACGCTTCAATTCGTCGATCTGGCCGCGCATCATCTTCAGCTCGGCGTTCACTTCTTCGCGGGGACTGGCAGGCTGAGGAGCCGCCGCACCCTGCTGCGGGCCGGCTGAAGCGGCCGTGAGGGCGCCGAAGATGACTTCATAGCGTCCCAAATGACGGGAATCGTCGGCGGCTAGCCGCGATTCCATGAGCAGCGCGTCGGGGCCCAGGTCCTGCCGGGCCTCCCGCATTGCTGTGTCCACCGAATTTGCGAAGTACGATTTAATCCTCATCTTCTAGGCCTCATCCCGCGAACCCCAACGATCGAATCTTGACGTCCGGCGGCATTTCGTTATGTGAGAGCACGGTGACCTGCGGCATCGTGGGCTCCAGGATCTGGCGCACGAAGTAGCGGATTGTGGAGTTGGTCAGCAGGACCGGCGAATTGCCGCTGCCCTCCAACTTTCTGGAAACGCGGGTCAGGATGTCGCGCATCGCTTGCGGACCGAGTCCGAGAACGCTGTTGTTCTCGCCGTGCTCGATGGCCGCTTCGACGGTCTGTTCGATGCCGGGCTCCAACAGGTACGTGGCGAGCTCGCCTTGCGCGCTGGTGTGCGGCTTGGCGATGGTACGCCGGATGGCTTGTCGCGCGTATTCGGTCAGGAGCACCGGATTCTTGGTCATGTTTGCCGCTTCGCCGAGTGCTTCGAGAATCGTCACGGAATCGCGAATCGGTACGCGCTCACGTAACAGGTTCTGCAAGACTCTTTGAATCACGAACAGCGAGAGCATTTTAGGAACCAAATCCTCAACCACTTTGGGATGACTCTGCGAGACGCGGTCGCAGAACGCTTTCGCATCCTGTCGCGTGAAGAGCTCGTGGGCGTGTTTGCGGACCATCTCAGAGAGGTGCGTTCCGAGGACGCTGATCTCGTCGACGACGGTATATCCGGCGGCGCGGGCCTGATCGGCGCGCTCCAACGGAATCCAGAGGGCGGGCAGGCCGAAGGCTGGGTCTTTGGTGGGACGCCCTTCGAGCGTATTGTCGTGGCGACCCGTGGGAATCGCAAGCTCCTGTCCCGCAGGCAGTTCGTAGCGTGCGACCTCGACACCCTTCAGGAGAACGGTGTATTCGCGCGAACGCAGGGAGAGATTGTCGTTTACTTTGACGGGCGGCAGAATGAAGCCGTACTGAGAAGCGAGATTTCGTCGGATGCCGGCGATGCGCTGGAGGAGCGGTGAGTTGGTTCCGCCCTCGACCAGCCGTACGAGACCGAGACCGACTTCGACCGCGAGCGGCTCCACCTGGAGGAGCGTTTCGATGTTTTCCTTGGCCGTTTTTTGTGGTTGATCCGTCGAAACCGCGGCGGCAGCGTCACGTTTTCGACGCATTCGCCAGGCTGCCGTACCGAGTCCGCCGCCGAGCAGGAGGAATGGAATGGTCGGCAAACCGGGGAACGCTGCCAGAGCCACCAGCACGCCGCTGGCCAGAAGCAGAGGCTCGGGTTTTCCGAAGATCTGCCCTTTGAACTCCGCACCGAGGCGGGAACCGGAGCTGGCTCGCGTCACGATGAGGCCGCCCGAGACCGAGATCATCAGGGCGGGAATGACGGTCACGAGACCGTCGCCGATGGTCAGGACAGTGTAGGTTTGCAGGGCTCGCTTCAGCTCCATGTTGTGCTGCAGGACGCCGATCAGAAAGCCCGCGATGATGTTGATACCGGTGATGATGATGCTGGCCACGGCATCACGCTGAGTGAATCGCGAGGCGCCGTCCATGGCGCCGTAGAACTCGGCTTCGATGCTGAGTTCTTTGCGGCGGCGGCGGGCTTCGGATTCATCGATGAGTCCGCTGTTCAGGTCGGCATCGATCGACATCTGCTTACCGGGGAGGGCGTCGAGGGTGAAACGCGCTGTGACCTCGGAAATACGCACCGCACCGTGGTTGATGACGACGTATTGAATCGCGATCAGGACCAGGAAGATCACCGCGCCAATGATGTAATTGCCGCCGACCACGAAGCTGCCAAAGGCTTCGATGACGTGTCCGGCGGCGCTGGTTCCGGTGTTGCCGTTGAGCAGAATCAGGCGCGAGGAAGAGATGTTGAGGGCAAGACGGAAGAGGGTCAGCAGTAGCAGAACGGTTGGAAAGACGCTGAATTCGACGGGACGTCCGATGTACATCGCGACCATCATCACGATGACGGACATCATGATATCGGTGACGATCAGGAAGTCGAGAATGAATCCCGGCAAGGGCGTGATCATCGCCACGATAATGGCGAGAACCGCGATCGGAACGCCGAGTTCGGCGATGTTAGACAGGACTGCCGTGGGCAAACCCCGACCGGGCAGGGCTATTGCCTGTGTTCTTGCTTCGGCCATATTTTAAACGCTAGGCGCAGCTTTGCAGGGCTTTGAATTTCGAGATCAGCGTGGTGCGCTTGAGGTTCAGCATGTCGGCTGCGCGTGCTTTGTTCCCCCCAGACTTAAGCAATGCACGTTCCAAAAGCGTCCGCTCGATTCCGGCCATCAGTTCTTCGAAGTCGATGCCCGACTCGGGAATGTCGAGACCCGACAGCATATTGAATTCGGCGGAGGTGACGTCGCTGGGAAGGTTGAAGTCGCCGGGATGCAGCATGCGGCGCGCTCCGGTCAGGGCCATCGCGGATTCGACGGCGTGCTCGAGCTGGCGGACGTTGCCGGGCCATGAGTAGCTCATGAGATAGTCCAGAGCTTCGCTGGTGGCAAGTTTGATGGGCATGCCCTCGTTTTTGGCGACCTTGGCAATGAAATGGTCAACCAGTTCGGGGATGTCTCCCGGCCGCTCACGCAGGGCGGGCATCCGCAGCGGGACGACGTTGAGGCGATAGTACAAATCCTGACGGAAACGCTTTTGGGCGACTGCGGCCAGCAGGTCGGTATTGGAGGCCGCGATGACGCGGACGTCGACCTTGACGGTCTCCGAGCTGCCGACGCGTTGGAGTTCGCGTTCCTGAAGTACGCGGAGGAGCTTGGCCTGCAGCGGCAAAGGCATTTCGCCGATTTCGTCCAGCAGGATGGTGCCGCGGTTGGCTTGCTCAAAAAGGCCGATTCTGGCATTAAAGGCGCCCGTGAAAGCGCCCTTGGTATGGCCGAACAGCTCGGCTTCCAGGAGGTGCTCGGGAAGCGCCGCGCAGTTGATGGCTACAAGCTGTTGGTTGCCTCGCGCACTGGCTTTGTGGAAGGCGCGGGCGGCAATTTCTTTACCGGTGCCGGTTTCGCCGGTGATGAGGACGGTCGCGCGGCGGGGCGCCACGAGGCGGATGACTTCGATCACTTCAGCCATCGCGCGGCTGCTGCCTACCAGGCCTTCGCGCCACGGTTCGTCGAAGATCGTCGGCATGCGCTCCGGGGAGGCGCCTTCGATGACGGCGGTACGGATGACGTTCAGCAACTCGTCTTCGGAAATGGCTTTACCCACGCGCCAGGAGGCGGAGTCGGCTTCTTCGACGGAATTCGTCGCTCCATAGAATATGACTGGCAGGGTGGCTCGATCGGCGCGAATCTGTTGCAGGATTTCCTGCTCGCTCCAGCTCGTCTGGGGGAGCGACACCAGCAGCACATCGACATGCGTGCGGCGTACCTGCTGGATGGCGGCCGCCAGGGAGCCGACGGAAGTTACCATAAACTCCGCCCGTTTCTCGATGGCCGCGATCTCGTCAAAGAATTTCTCGCCGGAAGCGTAGAGCCAGAGTAGTTGTTTCAAACGTTTCCCCCGGGGGTCATGATGTAAATCTGTTCCTGCATACTTCCATCGGCCTAACTCGGGCTATTCCATATGGGATACAACACTGAGCCTTACCGCCCGCATGTATCCATCGGAGTATCCCCCCTTTGACCTTAGGTGATATACCTGACGCAGATGCGGGTATTGGGGGGGATTCGTGGGGGCTCGCGAACTTTGTGATTGTGGAACGAACTGCACTCCCAGAAAGGACTCGATCGGTCTCCCTTTGGCGACCAAAAGCAAACGGGTGACGCCGAGTTCGATCTGACAGACCAATGTCAGATACTTGTGCCCTTTGGAGTACTGGATTTGATTGACGCCAATGCGCGATTGGTCTCACCCACTCAGGCGCGGAGCATCTGGATGAGCCACAGGCGGAACTCCCAATGGCTTCTAGCCGGGGCCGGGTTTTACGTTTATTCGTGCCGTAGTGCTACAAGCGGGTCGATCCGTGCCGCCCGCAGGGCGGGCGTGAATACTGCCACGGCGGCGATCACCAGCATTAATCCCGCTGTAGCCGATAGCGTCAGCGGGTCGAGGCTGGACACTCCGAACAGATATGCTGCGATTGATCGGCCCAGGGCGACCGCCAGCGCCAGGCCCAACATACTGCCGATCCCCACCAATAGCAGTGCTTCCCGAACCACTATCGAGACGAGCGAAGCCCTGCTGGATCCAAGAGCCATCCGGATCCCAATCTCCCGTGTTCGCCGCGTCACCGAATAGGCCAGCACGCCGTACAGACCCATGGCTGCCAGAGCCAGAGCGAGAGCCCCAAAGGCCGACGCAAGGTCGGCTATCATCCGTTCGCGTGCCAGATCGTCGTCGATCTGCATTGCCATTGTTTTGACATTGAAAACCGGGAACCCCTTGTCCACTTCGTCAAACGCGCGGCGCAACACCGCAAACATTCCAGCCGTATTCCCGTTATTGATGCGCACGTTGAGCACCGGCATGTACGGCGCATAAAGTTGGACCGGGAAAAAGGCCAGCGGACGATGGGGTTGGTACAGACCCGAGTAGTGCACGTCTTCCATTACACCGATCACCTTGTATGTCTGGGACCCGTTGCGGTTCATAGTACTAAGCGTCCGGCCGACGGGATTTTCGTCCCCAAACAAAGCGCCCGCCGCCGCCTGGTTGATTATTACCACCAGTGGCGCGCCGGGCTTGTCGGCAGCGGTGAAGTCTCGTCCCGCTGCCAGCCTGATCCCCAAAGTGTCGAGGATGCCGGGCGTCACCCACGCGTTCGTGATGCGCACCGAGTTGCCGCCGCGAACTTGGACTAACACGCCGTCTCCGTTGCCCACGAAGGGCGGGGGCTGAGTCAACGCCGCGGACGCTACTCCCGGAACTTGAGAGAGATGCTGGATGAGCTGTTCCAACATGGCGAACTTTTGACCATCGCTGTAAATCTCAGGCTGAGGCTTTATCATGAATTGCAAAACCCGGTTCGCGTCTACCCGCAAGTCGTGTGGCCGCAGATTGTCGAGCGTACGCACGAAGAGTCCCGCCGCGATCAGCACCGCCAACGAAAGGGCAACCTGTCCTGCGACCAGAACCTTTCGGAGGAACGTCGATTCCAAGCTGCCGGTCGAGGCGGCCGTATCTGTTCTCAGAACGCCCGCGAGATCGCCACGCGTACTGTGCAGTGCCGGAAATAGACCAAACAGCACGCCCGTAGCCAGAGCAAGCCCCGAGGTGAACAGAAGAGCGCGAGCGTCGGGACGCAAATCCAGGACCAGTGTGATGTTGCTGCGTGGCAGAAAATGCAGCAGCATCGGCCCGCACCAGAACGAAAAGGCAATTCCAAGCATTCCACTCAACACCGCGAGCAGGATGCTCTCCGCCAGCATCTGGCGGATCAGGCGCATACGCCCGGCGCCCACGGAGCAGCGTACCGCGAATTCGCGCCGGCGCGCGGCGGCACGCGCCAGAAGCATGCTTGCCACGTTCGCGCACGCAATCAGCAGAACGCCGACTACCAACGCGAACAGCACGAACAGTGGAGTGGCAAACGGCACGAGGTGCTCCGGCCATCCCCGATCTCCAGGAAGCGCCTGCAAATGGCCGACTTCAAGACTTTTGACCTCTTCGACGTCCGATGCGCTTCGTAGAACTTCCTGGAATTGCGCATCGGCTGATAACGAAGCCTGAGCGAGCGTCACACCGGGCCTGAGGCGCGCCATGAGGTTCCAATTAAAGTGCGCGTTCCCGCCGATGAGGTCGATCTGCGCAAGGCTTTGGCCGTCCGGCATTCTGGGAATCCGCAGTTCTGGATCCATACCACGCGAGACGTCGTAAAACGAAGCCTCCGAGACGCCAACGATCGTGAATGGGTAGGTGTTCAAATGGATCGTGCGGCCGACAATGGATGGATCACCGCCGAACCGGTTTTGCCAGAAACGATAGGAGAGGACCGCCTCGGCTGCCCAGTGGCCGGCGCGAACCGATTCCGTGAAGGGCTGCCCTAGAGTCATCTTCACGCCTAACAAGGAAAAGAAATTTGACGTAACCGCCGCTCCCACCACGCGCTCGGCGCGGCCGTCATATGCGAAGCTGAGACCGTCTTCCGACTCCGCGAAGGCGCCATCGAAGACATTGCCTCCACGGTTGAGCGCCTCCGCCAGGGTAGCCGGAAGGCCGATGAGATCGTTCCGCTTCACACGGGCAGCGACAAGACGGACCAGGTTTTCCGGATGGTCGACGGGTAGCGGCTTCCATAGCATCGCGTCCATCGCCGTAAAGATTGCCGTGTTCGCTCCGATACCGAGCGCAAGCGAGAGCATCACCACCGCAGCGAATCCCGGGCTGCGCCAAAGGACGCGGAAGGCATAGCGAAGATCCAGGATGAGGTCGTCGAGACGCGGCCAGCCCACGGCATTCCTGCTGTCTTCGGCGATCAACGCGGCGTTGCCAAACTCGCGGCGGGCCCGCAGGCGAGCTTCTTGCTCGGACAGCCCGCTCTCCATGAAAGCGGCCGCCTTCTCTTCCAGGTGCGCCGCCAATTCCTCAGCAATCGATTGCCGGATGCGCAGTCGCTCAAGGAGGCGTTTCATGACCGAGCCATCTCCATCACGCGCCGGAAGCCTTCCATCATTCGTTCAAAAGCTGAAACTTCACGCGCCAGTTGTTTCCGGCCCGCAGCCGTAATCCGGTAGACGCGCACCCGCCGGTTTCGGGTCGATACACCCCACTCGGAAGAGAGCCAGCCTGCTTTCAACATGCGCAGCAATGCGGGATAAAGGGTGCCCTCTTCCACCTGAATCAGATCGTTGGAGGCCAGCCGGATGGTTTGCGCGAGTGCGTACCCATGCATCGGCTCACGGCGGAGGGTCTGTAGGATCATCATTTCCAAAGACCCCGGGAAAAGATCGCGGGTTGGCGCTTTACTCATACCTGTTCACTCTATGCCTAGAGTGTACTGCTGAAGGGCTTTTGTCAAGAAGAAAAACGCTCGCCGCCACTACCAGCTTCTTTCTCGAAGCGCAAAGGAAGTACTGCGCCGCTCGAGAGAATCCAGGCGGTCCGCTGCGCAAGAGTGCAGTGGCGTTGCGACCCGGATGTAATAGAATCGCGATTGATGACGAACCGGCGGGACCTTCTTAAGGGCCTAGTGGTATTCAGCGCGGCGGGTCAAGCTCAAGAGCCGAAGGAAAGCGATCGCGTTTATTCGTTGCGATTGCTTGCGCAATTAGCGGAGCCGGTGTTGACCAATCTGGCGCGCGGAACCCTGAAGCAGAACATGCCGGTGGAATGCGTTGCGGGCGCGGAGGCGGACCGGCGAAAGTATACATACCTGGAAGCGTTCGCAAGACTGCTGGCAGGAATCGCGCCGTGGTTGGAGTTGGCCATAGAGGCGGGCGCGGAGCGTGACGCACAGCAGCGGCTGGCGGGATTAGCGCGGGAAGCGATCCGGTCGGCGACGGACCCGAAGTCGCCGGACTTCCTGAATTACGCAGAAGGAGCGCAGCCGGTGGTCGACTGCGGATTTTTATCGCAGGCGCTTCTGCGGGCACCAAACGAGCTTTGGCGGAAGCTCGACTTGGCGACTCAGCAAAACCTTGCCGCGGCACTGGCCTCGTCACGTGTGATTACTCCGGGGTACAACAACTGGTTGCTGTTCAGCGCCATGGTCGAAGCAGCGCTGGCGATGATGGGTGAGCACTGGGACGCCATGCGCATCGATTACGCCATCCGCAAGCACAACGAGTGGTACGCGGGAGATGGGTTGTACGGCGACGGGCCGCAGTTCCATTGGGATTACTACAACAGCTTTGTGATTCAACCGATGTTGCTGGATACGCTGCGGAATATCAAGGCTCATAGCAGCCGGTGGGAGGGTTTTGAGGCGACCGTTCTGGCGCGGGCGAGGCGCTATGCGGCCATCCAGGAGAGGCTCATCGGGCCTGACGGTTCGTTCCCGTCGATCGGGCGGTCGATCACTTACCGCTGTGGGGCTTTCCACCTGCTGGCGCAAACCGCGCTGCTAGGGGAATTGCCTCCACAAGTGACGGCCGCGCAGGTGCGGTGCGCTTTGACTGCGGTGATGCGGCGCGTGATGGAGCCGCCGGGCACGTTCAATGATGGTGGCTGGCTGCAGATCGGATTGAGCGGACACCAGCCGCATCTGGGTGAAAGCTACATCTCGACGGGCAGCCTCTACCTCTGCTCCGTTGCGCTGCTGCCGCTGGGACTCAAGCCGTCCGATCCGTATTGGGCGGGGGCGGCGGAAGATTGGACGTCGCGGCGGGTTTGGGCCGGGAAGGATATGGCTGCGGACCATGCAATCTAGATGGAACGGCAGATGAAGTTCGCAAGATGCCTGCCGCGGCGTAGCAGGGGAATCTGAAGGTGTGTAATATCCTTCCACGGAATCGAGCGGGTTGGAAACCGCCGCAGGTAAAAACCTGCCTTACACACCGGAGTGGAGCCGGTGGCACAGTGTGCCCCACGCGGAGTTTTCGAACGTGTACAATGCAGGCTCAATGAGACCGGTCTGCGTCCTTCTTCTGCTGGTAAGCGGCGTTGCTGCTCAAGTCGATCTGCTCGATCTACCCCGAATGAAGACGTACTCCGCCGAGCGGGTCTCCAGCGGCAACCGCTTCGTGGGCAGCAACGACGACAGCAAGCGCATCATGCCCGGCGAAACCTACGTCATGGCCGACCTCCGCGGACCCGGCGTCGTCAGTCACATCTGGCTTACCGTCGCCGACAACGAGTTTGCGTGGCCCCGGCTGCTCCGACTGCGGGTCTATTACGACGGCCGCAAGACCCCCAGCATCGACGTCCCGCTGGGCGATTTTTTCGGCGTCGGGCATGGTTACGAGCGCAATCTCGAGTCCATGGTGATTCGCGACAGCTCGTTCGGAAGGGCCCGCAACAGTTATTGGCCGATGCCGTTTCGCGGAGCGTGCAAGATCACCATCACGGACGAAGGCAGCCGACCCGTGACGATGTTCTATTATCACGTCGACTGGCAGCGCCATCCATCACTACCGGACGACACGGCCTACTTACATGCCTACTACCGCCAGGAACGCCCCGCCACGAAGGGCAAGAACTACGAGTTCCTGAATATCAAGGGGGCCGGACATTATGTAGGCACGGTCCTGAACGTCATTCAAGCCGGAATCGGATGGTTCGGAGAAGGCGACGACCTGTTTTACGTAGACGGCGCAAAGCATCCCCAGATTGTCGGTACGGGGACCGAAGATTACATCAACGATGCCTGGGGATTGCGTGTTTCGGGCGGTCCCTGGAGCGGCACGCCGGTGGCGGAAGGCGAACTCGTCGGAGCTCGCCTGACAGGCTACCGCTGGCACATCCCCGACCCGGTGCCGTTTACTAAGTCGATATGGGCCGGCATCGAACACGCAGGCTGGACTTACAATCCGGATGGGTCGCTTCGGTCCGCATTTGAAGAACGCCCAGACTACTTTTCGAGCGTCGCCTTTTGGTATCAGAATGGTGTCAATGAAGGCTTGCCCGAGCCGCCCTACGGCGAGGCGCGACTGCCGTTAGGCAACGCCGAGCAGATCGCCGTAGAGGAGTCCCTCTCGGAGGTCACAGCCGTGAAGGGCAAAGCCTCCGTTCAGCGGGAAGTGGATTGGGGCCGAGATCTCCTGTTCTTCGAAGCCCAAGGAACGGGTGCACGCATCAACATTCCCATCGATGTTCGGGAGACGGGGCGGTACGAGATTCTCAGCCGTATCGCCCAAGCGCCCGATTATGGCGACTACATCGCGCTTGTCGACGATAAACCTGCCAACCTGGATAATCGCCAGGCGCTCACTTCCGAGATTCCTTTGTCCGGATCGCCGGTCTTTCACGGCTATCTTTCTGAAATCTATGTAGCCATCGATCAACCGCTCGGATGGTTGACGCTTAGCAAAGGACGCCACATACTCAGCTTCGTATGCGCGGGGAAGGATGGCCGGTCGTCCGGATATAACTTCGGAATCAACGATGTCGTGCTGGAACGCGTGCCGGATGCGGCCGAACCCCGGGAGGACGCCCTTCCCATCACACCCGGAACTCTTACGGCAAATGGTCGACCGGTGTATCGCGGAGTCGAGTTGCAGGGCTACATGCGGGAGTTGGGCCGCGCGACACCAGCCAGCCGCCCTGCGATTCTGCGAGCCATTGGCGCCTTTGGCCCGGATGCCGGCGGCGCCGTAAACGATCTGGCTAAGGCGCTCGGCGACTCCTCGGCCGACGTACGGGTGGCGGCAGCCTGGGCGCTCTCGCAGATGGGAAACGCCGCGGCGCCTGCGGTGTCGGTTCTGGCACGATCTCTTTCGGACTCTGACCTGCGCGTCCGCAGCCTGTCCGCGGTAGCACTTCGCTCTATTGGACCGAGCGCGGTAAAGGCGATCCCGGAGCTCATGAAAGCGCTCGACGACTCTTCCCCTTCCGTCCGTGCCGTGGCGGCCGACGCGTTGGGCAAGCTGGGAGCGGCCTCGGGGCCTGTTGTCGACACTCTCAGCCGTCACCTGGTGGCGAACAATGAATCAGTAGTGTTCGTGATGCGGAGCCTGGCCACCGCGCTGGGGAACATCGGTCCGGCCGCCGCAAGCGCCCTGCCCGCCCTGGAGCAGGCGGCGAAGATGCACCGGGTCAGTTGGGCGGCGCAGGAGGCAATTCTGAAGATCAAAGGCGAGCCGATACCGGTCTGGTACTGAGTTCCCGGATCGGCATTTCTGTCGGGCAGGTCACGATTCTGCAACGTTCTCGTTTCTCGAGTCACATAGGTTCAATCGACGTTATGGCGAATAGCGATCGTCTGCGAAATATTTCCAGCCTGATCGCTTTTAGTGATAGAGGAGTGCATCTTGAAAACGATCAATTGGAGACTTCTGAACTTGTTTCTGGTGGGAGTGTGTTTCCTGCCAGCGGCATTGAGGGTTCATCCGTCACTCAGGGCCGCAGCGGCCACGGGACAGGGCGGAGGACCGTCTTCATCGCAGCCCCTGGCCCTTACCCAGGATAATTCGCGGCTCATCGTCGCTAACCCCGATAACAACACCGTCAGTATTTTTGTAGTCGAGAACGATCAAAACTACAAAATGGCGGAGGTGGAGGTCGGCAAGGAGCCTAACGGCGTCGCTTTCAGCAGCGATGGCACCGGCGCGTACGTCGCCAACACAGCCGATGGCACCGTGTCGGTTTTGAAGCTGAACGGCAGCGTCTGGAGCGTTGCCGGCACGATCCCGGTCGGAACAGAGCCGTATGGGATTGTGATGAGCCAGAGCGGCCAAAAACTGTATGTCAGCAACGCAAGGTCGAACACGGTTTCCGTGATCGATACAGGCTCGAATACCGTGACGTCGACGATTAGCGGCGTCGGTCCGGAACCCCGCGGCATGGCGGTTACGGCCGGCGCGAGCGACGGCGATCAGACGTTATATGTTACGAATTTCCTGGCGCTGCCGGCTAACTCAACCGCGCTCGACGGCTCCGACAATGCGAAAGTTGGCTACGTAACTGCCATCTCCGTGGCTTACGACACAGTCATCGGCCAGGTGACATTGAATCCCGTTGCCGATAGCGGCTTCAAAGCGGCTGGTGATGCCCTGAAACACGTGGCGCCTCCGGCAACACCCGTCGCGACGGACTTTACGTTCACCACCGGCGCTTATCCGAACCAGTTGAACGCCATTGCCGTACACAACAACTTTGCGTACGTACCGAACACGGCGGCGTCGCCCAATGGCCCGGTTCGCTTCAACGTGAACGTGCAAAGCCTGGTGAACGTAATCGACCTTACGTCGAACCAGGATGCGGGCCAGACCATCAACATTCAGCAGGCTGTGGCGGCACAAAGCAACCCGCAGAAGCTTTTCTTCACGAATCCGTGGGCCATCGCTTTCAAGCACAACGCCGATGAAGGTTTTGTTGTCAGCGCGGCCAGCGACGTTGTGGCGAAGCTATCCGTGGATCCGAATTCGGGCGCCCCGACAGTGCAGATGAACCCGGCGGACTCCAGCAAGGTCCTGGAGGTCCATGTAGGTCAGAACCCTCGCGGCATCGTCATCAGCTCCGACGATTCGCGGGCCTATGTCATGAATTACATTTCCCGCGACGTTTCCGTGATTGACCTGACCCAGGCTCCTGAGGTCGAGATAGCGCGCATGGAGTCCGCCAATCTGCCGGAACCTGGAACGCTCGACGAGAAAGTTCAGATTGGCAAGGCGCTGTTTAACACGTCGGTGGGTGAGTTTGACCCGGCAGGACCCGGCCAACCTGCCATCACAGGACGGATGTCCAATAACGGCTGGGGCGCCTGCGCGTCGTGTCATCCCTTCGGGTTGAGCGATAACGTGGTGTGGATCTTCGCCTCCGGCCCACGCCGGACAGTACCTTTGCACGCGACGTTTGCTTCGGGCGATCCCAACACCCAAAGGGCCTTGAACTGGTCGGCCATTTTCGACCAGGTTGCGGATTTCGAGGGGAACATACGGAACGTTTCCGGCGGCTTGGGGATTTTCGTGGCCAACGATGGCATTACGCCGTCGGCATTGCCTGCGGCGTTTACAGATCTATCCGGAATCCCGCAGCTCACAGTCCACGGCGTCGGTGGCTGGGATGCCATCAAAGCCTACATACAGAGCGGCATTCGAGCCCCCATTTCTCCGGCATCGAAAACCGATCCGGACGTGGTAGCCGGGAGCCTGATCTTCCAGCAGGCGAACTGTGGTTCATGCCATGGAAGCTCGCAATTCACCAGCAGCCGGGTAACATTTAAAGCCCCGCCGCCGTCGGGCACCATCGTGAACACCGAGATCGCGGCTCAATTGATGAAGGTGGGCACCTTCGACCCGACCGCCGCGAACGAAGTGCGCGCGACCGCCGCAGCACCGCTGGGTGCGGACGGCTTCAACCCGCCGCCGCTGCTTTCGCTATTCGCGTTCCCGCAGACCTTCTTCCATAACGGCAGCGCCACATCGCTGGACCAGGTGCTTCAGAATGTGACGCACCGATCGGCGGGCACAAGCGGCGCCGACACGCTGACCGATGCCAACGCACGCGCGCAACTCATTAAATTTTTGCTGTCGATTGATGCATCGACGCCGCCGCCGGTGAATCCTTATTAGGAGCAGGGTCTAGAGGTGAAGCAGCAGCGTACATCCGCACACGGCGATGACTATTGCCATGCAAAATGCGATCACATTGCCGAAGGTGGAGGCGCGTCCGGGAATGGGATCACCGCACTTGAAACATACCGTTTCGTGCTTAGCGATGATCCCGTCACAGGACTTGCATCTGGACATACCTGATTGAACCTCGGTGAGAGGGCCCCCGTCTATGACCCGTATGTACCGATTGTGTCTCGGTCTTTTATCGGAGTACGGGATTGCATCGGGTACCGTCTCACCTTTTATAATTTCGTGGAGGGATAAATATGTCAGCAATGCCGATGCCGGTACTGGACGTGCGCACCATTTACACCGTGGCCAGTGTCCCGATCCGGGTGTTGGGAAGCGGGCCGACGTTTTTCTTTGAAGCCGGCATGGCTGTAGATGCCGACGGGTCGCCGCACGCGTACCATCCGGAAAAAGGGAAGGGACTCGATAACCTTGGCAACGCCGGGCACGCGGGCAACTGGTACGGTGTGGTCACGGATACCGGTAAGGCGAATGGCACGCCTATTGTGCAGGGACCCAAGGACCCAGCGCCGGGGTTTTATGTTTCGCCGACGGCGCTCCAGAATCGGCACCTGGCGCGCACGGATCCGCGGCGGTACGTGGATTCCGCCACGATTCCCTACATTAGTTTGCCAGGGCATAGCGAGGTGCTCAAAGCGCGTCTCGGGGATGTGGCCATGGTGATTAATGGGCACAACGGGCGGAAATCGGCTGCAATTTACGCGGATGTGGGACCGCGCAAGAAGATTGGAGAAGGATCGATTGCGCTGGCACATGCGCTGGGGTTGAATGAAAGCGCGCGGAACGGCGGAACGGGGCACAAGATCATCGTCTATATTGTTTTCCCTCATTCGGGGAATGGCAGCCCGATGGAGTTGGCAGCGATACAGTCGACGGCGAAGCGGTTGTTCGACGTTTGGGGAGGGATGCGGCAGGTAGCGTCGCTGTTTCCGGAGTTCCCCAATTTGAAGACGATTCCGTAGAAAATGAAGCCGGAGCCTGCGAGCGCGACACAGTCGAAACAAGCCAGTACCGCCGGCTTTAGCAGGCATATGGGCAGCGTGAAGGCCAATATCACTTATTTTCTCTGACCGACCAGGCAGCCCGTGGCAGAAGTCTTTGAGAGCGGCATGCGCAGGCGAAACCGCCTGCCCGAGTCCGGATGCCTGTGATGTTCAGGGCCGCGGACGGCGGGTTAACAACCCGCCGCAGGCTAACAGCCTGCATCACAGGCTCAATCAAACTCGCCGTTTCCCGAAAACTGAGTGAAATTGGCCTGAAAGCTGCGCTGCCACAGCGTTCTCTCTAGAGTGGGTTGAGGTGTATGCCCTATTTGTGCGTTGCAGTGCAAACGGCAGAATTTAAATGTGAAGATCCGTCTCGTTGTGCTCGGCTTGTTGTGTGTCGGCAGTCTTTGCGCCCAGCGCAAATTCAGCTTTCAAGACGCCTGCTTCAAGAATCCGTCGCTTCCCTACTGTCCCAATGCCGACTTCTGGTCCAAGCGGCCGACGTCTAAATCCAAAGATGCCGCGGGTGGGACTTCCGGGACCGCAACGGGTTACTCACCCGCACCTCCCGAGAGCGTGACGCCCTCGCTGATCGTTGTCGGAGGCGTGGACTGGCGGTTTGCGGATCCGTCCGCCGATGCGCTCGTGGGGTTCCGCAGCGCCGGGCTTTCCGCGTCACCCCTGGGACGTGGCCTGGTCACAGCGCTCGCCTCATCGCAGGGTCTCGGCGACGCAGACGTCAAGCGTGTTTTCGAGGTGTTCTCCGGCGCGGAACAAGTGGTGTTATCCATCCACGACGAGCGGGTCCTGTTTTTCGTTTCCGGGCGGGCCGCCGATTCCGCGCTCCCCACCCTCGATCAGGGATGGAAAGCCGCGCCGCTCGTCGGGAACGCTATGCTGATCGGTCCCGCAGACGCGGTGGACCAGGCGTTGCAGCGGATCTCGACGGAAGGCGCACCGGGTGAGTTGACCCGGATGGCCGCCGAATGGCAAAGCCGCGGCGATGTCTGGGGCGTGGGCGCGGTGAAGCTGGCAGGTGCCGATGCCGTTGCCGCCGGCGTGAAGCGGTTTTCGATGACGGCATCGCTGGGGGATCGACTCAGTGTCGAAACCTCGTTCGAATTCGATGGAGCGCCCGACGCGCGTACCTTTGGACCGTGGCTCAAAACTCTGGGTGAGTCGAACATCGATGGCAATGCGGTCCACGTGAAAACCAGCCTTAGCGCAGACGATGCGGCGCAGTGGTGCAGCCAGGTTGCTACGACGCCCCTGGGACAACGTTTCGGGGTACTGGTCAAATCGGCACGTTTTCTTCCGGTTCGCTCAGTAGCGCCGCGGACCAAGCCGATGATTTATGGATTGGATGACGGGCCGCAGGAAGTGAAACAATCCTTCCCGGCAGCACCGCCCGCGCGACCTCAATCGCTGAGCGATTTGTCGGGCGAGTGGCTTTTTACCCACCAGCAGGGACGCTTTCAGGGCACGGTCATTATGAGTCAAACGGGATCCGTGATCACGGGCACATGGCACACGGGCGCCGGCAAATCGGAAGCGGATACGCGGATCGCGGGCCGGCTCGATGGAAACGTCCTGACGTTTACGAGGTTTGTCGGCAGCAACCAGACGTTCGTAATGACGATTTCCGCCGACGGCAAGCGGCTCGACGGGTTTGGCGATGGCTTTTTTCTCAATCACACGAACCTGAACATGCAGCGCGGCGCCGGCAATTATTCGTCGGCGAATACAGGGAAGTAGTGTCTGCAGTAAAATAGTGCGGTTGCTCGTGAGACACATAATTCTTGGGAGTTTCATCGCAATTGCACAGGCGCAATCGCCGGACGCGTTTACGGGAACGTGGAAGTTAAACGCTCAGAAGTCCAGCTATATTGCGAAAGAGGACCAGTACAAGGACGGCATCCGGACCTATATCCCGACAAAGGACGGCCAACGGGTTACGTACAGGATGACTCGCAGCGATGGCAAGGAAACCAAAGGCGAGTACGCGGTGCGATGCAGCGGCACGCGTTGCACCTCGAAGGTTGCAAGTTGGACGCGGAAGTCGGATAGCAGCGTGGAAGGTGAGACGCTGGTCGACGGCAAGGTCTTGCAGAAATTCACTCGGGCTGTGAGCGGCGACGGCAAGACGTTGACAACGACGTTTTTCGACCCGAAGACGGGGGCGCAGACGTCGGTGCAGGTTTGGGAGAAGCAGCCCTAACGCCCGGACGGTGAATGCGCGGGCGTGGTGGCATAGGCTCTTTCGCCTGCGCATTCTCGCTTAATTCCAAAGGCAGGCTGAAAGGCCTGCTTCACGCTCCAGACGGGAGCACCCTTCACTGGTAGTGCTTTTCTGGTATTGCTTGCGCCGCGCGGGCGGCGTATTCTGCGATCTGCGTCTTTCGATATGCGCAAAATCGCCGGCCTGCTGCTGATCGCCTCGCTTGTCCTCGCCCTATTCTTTCTGATCTATCCGATGTACGTCATCCGGCCGTTTCGGCACCAGGAGGTGACGGAACTCGCCGTCTCGCTGTGGATGTTGCGTTTCAGGCCTCTCGTGATGGTGCTGTGCGTTGTCGCGGGAGCCGCTGCCACCTTGCAACTTCGTCGTGTAATGCCGGTGATCGGGCTGGCTCTGATCGTTGCGGCGGCGGTCCTGTCGCGGATCAACGTCTTTGAGAAGATGTTTTATCCCATGGGCAAGCCGTCGGTGGAGGCCGCTCAACAGTCGAAGCTCGATGGGCGCGAGATGGTGATTGCCGTTAACGTCGGCGGCGAGGCACGCGCGTACCCGATCCGCATCATCTCCTACCATCACATTGCGAATGACACGGTCGGCGGCGTTCCGATCGTGGCAACCTATTGAACGCTCTGTCACACCGGTCTGGTGTGGGGGCGCGAGGTGGATGGAGTGAAGCTCACGTTCCACCTGGCGGGAATTAATAATCAGAATTTCCTCATGCGGGATGAGGAGACTGGGACATACTGGCAGCAGATTACGGGCGTGGCCGTATCGGGTTCCATGGCAGGAAAGAAACTGAAGTTGATTCCTGCCGATGAGCTGACCTTCGCACTTTGGAGGAACGAACAGCCGCACGGAACTGTGCTCAAGGATGTTCCCGCTTACGCGGCGGATTATTCGCCGAGGGATTGGGACGTCAAGATGCGGCGTGCGCGAACCGTGCTCAGTTATGCGCGGCCGGGGCTGGCAGCGCGCGACGTGATGTTGGGCGTCTCGGCGTTCGGAGCCACGCGAGCGTTTCCTTATGAAGACGTTCTGAAGCAGAAGCTGGTGAACGATCACGTTGGGACCGAGCCGGTGGTGCTGGTTGTAGGTCCGGACAACGTATCGGTACGGGTGTTTCGATCGCGCGTTCCAGGCGCCTCCGGGACGCCGGAGTTCTATCGCACACCGGACGGCGCGATGCTCGAAGACACCACGGGCAGCCGCTGGAATTTCGAAGGCTGTGCATTTGAAGGCAAGCTTAAGGGAACCTGTCTGGAGCGCGTCGAGGCGATCAAGGATTATTGGTTCGATTGGCGGCATTACAACGCGAGCACGACCGTGTACGGCAGGCAGTAACAGACTGGTTGAGCCGGTTGGCCTTCCAGCGGCTCGATCCCACGAAGGTCGGAGTGTGGTGCGCGAGCCAGGGATCGCGAGGGTCGCTTTGTCGCTGTTGAGACGTTTGTGGCATCTCCAATCGGAATGAGCAGGTGTTGCAGGCGGGGCCGCTTCGCTGATGGAGCCTAGGATAAGCTGGCGCGGGCGGTTTCAGTCTGGTGGGTCTCGCTTAAATCCAAAGGCCGGCTGTCCACCCATCCATGAGGTCCGCAGCGACAGGTTCATGCCTGGCAATCGCGGTCACAGGCCGGGCGAAAGCCGCCTGTCAACGTTTCACTCCCGGCAAGACTGAGCAGGGTAGTAACGAACTGCGCGGTTTGAGCACTAGTGTATAAGTCCGCTTGCGTAAGCACGCGACTTCAGATAGAGTTGGTGGTCTGGAGGATTGAGCAAAATGGCATTTTGTCCGAGTTGCGGTTCGGCGGTAGAAGGGCGATTCTGCGCGAAGTGTGGCGCCACAGTGGCGGCGGCGGCCGGAGGCCAGCCCCCCAGCCCCGCGCCGAATCCCACGCCAAGCTATCCTGCGGGAACTGGCGCGGCTCCGATGGCTACGGCCGGAACATCGGGAGGACTGGCCGATAACGTAGCTGCTACGCTATGTTACGTCCTGACCGTTATCACGGGAATTATATTTCTCGTCATGACGCCGTACAATCAGAACCGGGTAATCCGCTTTCACGCTTTTCAAGCGATCTTCTTCTTTGTCGCGATGTTTGCACTCTCGATTGGTTTGATGATTCTCGGATTTGTGCTGCGAATCATTCCGGTTCTGGGCGTGATCATATCGCTGCTGTTGTCCTTCGGGTTTTGGATTGGATCCCTCATAACGTGGATCTATCTGATGGTGAAGGCGTATCAAGGGCAGAAAGTGGTTTTGCCGGTGATCGGCCCGATGGCTGAGAAGCAGGCCAACTCTTAATAGTTGGAGCCACAACGGAGGGGACGACGGTAATCCGGCGTCCCCTCAAAGCTGCAAATCGAAATACTCCCACACCGGCAAAGGTGACGCAGGCGGTTTCACTTGTGTGTTCCTCGTGGTCCAAAAGCAGGCCGCAGGCCTGCTCCATCCTTCCACTCCACTCTTCGACACGTCCTCAAATTCTTCGCTGGATCTACGCGAAATCCGTTCATGGCGAGAATTCGCGCGGCAGAGCTTGTGGAGCGGCCAACGACGAGGCTTGATCGCGTGGTCGCAGCCGGGGGCGCTCACAGCGACGATACACTACTACCGCACGGTTTGGAAGAAACGGCTGCTTTCAGGTGCGGAGTACCGAATTCGCGGCCCGACGCTGGTGATCCGGGGAAAGAACGATGCGTACGCGATGCCGGAACTCGCGGAGGCCACCCGTAAGATTTGCGAGGATGGCCGGGTCGTGTACCTCGATCAATCGAGTCATTGGGTGCAGCACGATGAACCCGGCAAGGTGCTGACCCTGTTGTCAGCGTTTCTTGGTGCTTAGGGTCGCGCGAGCAGGCGGTCGCGAACGGCGCCGTCCAAAGCCAGATCGATGCAGGTCCATGCCATGCTCAAGGCGCCATCCCGCAGTGCCTTATCCGCATCGGGAGTGATGCAGTGCGCCGTGAATTCGGGCTGGTGGTTTACCGCCGGCAGGGAGTTGATGCCGATCATAGGATGTATTGCTGGCATTTCCAGCGACACGTTACCCATATCGGTGGAACCGGTGGGGCGGGTTTCCCACTCGCCAAGATTTGGGAAGGGCCGGCCGAGAGCTTCGGAGTTTCTCCGATAGAACACTGCCATGGCGTCATCGTGCCGCATCTCGGCGTAGGGCTTGTCGCCGCCCAAAATCGCCAGCTTTGCTCCAGTGGCAATCGCGCCTGCTTCGAAACAGCGGTGCACTCGAGGGCGCAATTCCTTCAACTGATCGAGGGTCCCGGAACGAATGATGTACTTAGCGGACGTATGGGCTGGAACCACATTCGGAGCGGCGCCCCCATTCGTGACAATGCCGTGAATCCGATCGTCGGAGCGGATATGCTGGCGCAATAACCCGATGGCCGTCTGCGCAACCGTCAGCGCGTCAGCGGCATTGATGCCGAGTTCAGGAAAAGCCGAGGCATGAGATTCCTTGCCGGTGTATTCGACCTCGAACATGGACGCCGCAATAATCTTGGCGCGCAGCATATCGAAAGGCGCGGGATGCACCATCATGGAAGCGTGAACACCATGGAAGGCTCCTCGTTCGAGGAGTAGAATCTTGCCGCTGGCATTGCCCACTTCCTCGGCGGGCGTGCCGACTACTGTGACAGTGAGGCCAACCTCATCCGCCACCTCTGCCGCGGCCAGCGCCGCACCCACGGCAGAAGCGGCAATAATGTTGTGTCCACAAGCGTGGCCAATGTCCGGGAGGCAGTCGTATTCGGCGCAGATACCTATGTTCAGCGGACCGGAACCAAATCTGGCAATGAATGCCGTAGGAAGATCGCAGATCCCCTTCTGAACGGTGAAACCACCATCGGTAAGAGCCTCGCACAGCCACTCGCTCGAGTTTTCCTCTTCGAAGCCGAGTTCCGGGTGGCTGTGTATACGATGGCTTAATTCAATGAGCTGATCAGAAGCGGATTCAAATCGTTTCTGTGCTGCGGATTTGGGGTTCATGGACGCTCCTCGGCTTGCAGAATCAGTTTAGCGGCGTTGGTGGGCTCAATGCTTGCGATAAGATGACAGTCCAGGCTGGAGGTTCGTATGGGGAATGCCGTGCCTCGATTTGTAGGCGCCGAACTGTATTTCGAGGATCTGGAGATCGCCCGCCGCTTCTACTCAGAAGTTTTGGGTCTTCAAATCTCCGGCGAGGAAGCCGGCCATCACGCCAAATTCGATTGTGGCGCCGCTTTCATTTGCCTGGAGCGTAAGGGTGTCGAGTCTTATCCGTCGAGCGATAAGGCTGTTCTCTTCTTCGAGGTGGACGATCTGGCCGGCGTGATCAGAAGAATTGGCGCGGGCCGATTCGCCCATACGGAGGATCGGTGGGCGGTCCTGCATGATCCCGAGGGCCATAACGTTCTCCTCCTTCAGACCGCCCACGACTGATCATTCCGCCCGCAGCGCCTGCACAACGTCGATGCGTGCGGCCCGCGCGGCTGGAATCGCGGATGCCGCGACGGCCGCAAACAGCAGCACCAGGGCGGCTCCGGCCACCGGAAGTAACCCCGGCAGTTTCAGATCGCCGAGGAAACTGCCGGCCAGTTGCGCCAGTCCGGCGCCACACACTAAGCCTGCGATGAGTCCCCCAATCGCCATCGCGCCACCGTCCGCGATGACGCGCATCAAGAGGTCGCGCGGCTGCGAACCAATCGCCAACCGGATTCCGAACTCGCGCGTACGCCCGCTGACCGAGAAAGCCAACACACCGGCGACTCCCACGACGGCAATCAGCAGTGCCACGCCGGCGAAGACTCCGAAGACCACGACGTTGAGCCGATCGGGCGAGAGCACGTCGGCGCGGATATCGTCAAGGGTAGCCGCACGCTCCACCGGTTGATCGGCGGACATTTGGCGAACGACACGCGTAATCGGCGTGACCAACGCGTAAGGATTCGAACGCACGTGAACAAACAAACGTCCGCCGCCCATTCCCTGCTCCTGATCGAAGGGATGGTACACGGTCATCATCGGCTTGGGATCGATATGTATATCATCCATGTCGGCAACCACGCCGATAATCCGCCGCGAACCGGTGCTTAAAGGAACGAACTTCATGAGGGGATCGGTCCAGGCCAAGTGATGATTCAACGGATCGCGGCTACCGAACATTTTTTGCGCCAGGCTCTGGCTGATGATGACTACGGGCTCGCTACCGTTCCGGTCAGACTCATTAAAGTCGCGTCCTTCCACCAGCGGCAACCCGAGCGTCGCGAAGAAGCCGGGCGTAATCACCCGCATGGCTGCGCGAGGTGCATCTTCGCCCGGCTTTGGGACGTGTCCATCGGCGGCGAGTTCAAGACCGAAGTTATACTGGCCATCGCGCCACGGGACTACTGTGCCAATGGAGACGTTCTCAACGCCGGGCAGATCGCGGATGTGCCGCGTTGCTTCGCGGTAGAAATCCCGGACCTGCGCGGGCGTCTTTTGGTATTTCACGACGGGGACGTTGAGCGCCAGCACATTCCGGGTGTTGAAGCCGGTCTGGGTGGCTTCGAGGGATAGCAGCGTCTTTACGGTGGCGCCCGCGGCAGCTACCAGAACAAATGACGCCGCAATCTGAATTACGGCGAAAATCCTGAGCCTGCGATTAGAGCCTCCGGTGATCCGGGCACTGCCGGCTGTCAGGCTGAACCCTTGTTCGGAGCCGGATGATGGCAGACGCGGTACATACGCCAGCAGAACTGCGGCAAGAATCGCCAATCCGGCGCCCACCCAGAGCATGCCCGGATCAACCGTAAGGTCCAGCGCCCGGATCGAAAAGCGCGATGCGTATCGTGCCAGTACGCTCACGAGAGGACCGGCAATCAAGAGTCCCAGACCTGCACCAGCCGTGCAGAGCAGCAGGCTCTCCGCCAGCAGCGTTCGCCGGAGGGCGCCCGTGTTGGCGCCCAGTGCCGCGCGGAGGCCCAACTCGGCTTCGCGCCGAACCGTTCGAGCGAGGATCAGGTTTGCCGCGTTTGCACAGGCGATGACAAACACGAGCACCGAAGCGGCCATCAGCACCAGGAGTATGGTTCGCGCTCCCGAGGTGAGCTGGTCGCGCAACCGTACCGCGGTGATCTCGGAATCCGCTTTTACCGAATAGGCTTCGGGGTGCTCCCGCTTCATCGACGCGTAAACCGTGTGCAATTCGGCGCGTGCCGTCTTGAGATCCACGCCGGGCGCAAGCCGAGCGAACAGTTCGGTCATGCGATGAATCCGGCCGGTAACCATGGTCGCGGAAAGATGATGGGCGCTGGTTACGATATTGGCGATGATTTCGGTGTCGGCAGGGTACGGAACACAGGGCTCCAACACGCCAACGATCGTGGCGGTTCGCGTATCGAAAGACCCGAGCCGGACGGTTTTGCCGATCACCGAGGTGTCGCTCTTCAGCGCGGTTGACCAGAAACGATAGGTCAGGACTGCGGCGCCGGCGGCCTTGGGCCCATCATCGTGTGCATCGAGCAGCCGGCCGAGCACCGGACGAAGGCCCATGACCGAGAAGTAAGAGCCGCCGACCACACCAGCCCGAACCTCCCGTGGCTCGCCAAGTCCCACCATGGTGAACCCGACGGTGGAGAAGTCGCCGAACGCGCTAAACGTCTTCATGCGCGAGCGCAAATCGTCGATCTCAGGCACGGAGAAGTTGGTGTTGTCCAGCCCGATGCCCTTGGCGGTTTGCCGGAGGTAGATCAACCGGCTTTCGTCACGGTTGACCATTGGCCGTAGCAATACTCCCCGGACCAGGCTGAACATTGCGGCGTTCGCGCCGATTCCGAGCGCCAGGGTCAAGACGACGGTCAGGGTCAGCCCTTTCGATCGGTAGAGGGTTCGAGTGGCGAATTTCAGGTCGCGCAGGAAAATTGCGATGCTCTCCATCATTTGGATATCCTCCGGGTGCTCATAAGAATGCGTCGCTGCTACGGTACAGGACAGGCGAAACCGCCTGTCCCCGCTATTAACCTCGATAGGCGCGCTTTATCGCGGCCAGATCGATCTCAGTCATCGTCATCACCGCACCCATCACGCGATCGAACCACAAACAGGTGGTGATTTGCGTCGCGGTAACGGGCAGAGTTTCAGCGGCGGCCGGCATATGCGTGCTCCTCTTCCTGAGCCGGAAGGTCCAAGCCCTTTTCGCAGTTGACCATCCAGGGCGTACCGAAGCGGTCGGTAACGGAGCCGTAACGGACAGCCCAGAAAGTCTCCTGAAGGGGCATGTTTACCGTCCCGCCGTTGGCGAGAGCCTCGAAAACGCGGTGCGCCTCCGCCGCATCCTTCACGCCGAGGCTGAGAGCGAAGCCCTGGGGTTTCTTGTACCTTCCAGGCGGGCAGTCGGATGCCATGATGGTCTGCCCGTTCAGCTTGATGCGTCCGTGGAGCACTTTCCGGAGGTATTCGGCAGGAGCCTCGTGCTCGGCCGGTGTGCCCTCAAAAGGAATGAGGCAGTCGACTTCGGCGCCGAGAGCCTGCTCGTAAAAGCGAAGCGCCGCTTCGCAGTCTCCGTTGAAATGTAGATAAGCAGTTGCTTGCATTGTCCGTTCTCCTTCTACAAGTAAGTCGAACGGGCGGGCGCCAAATCGACATCGGCGCCAAGATTTTTTACATCGGGGGTAGCCCCTGGATTTCCATTATCGGGCGGATTTCGACTGTCCCAAGGCGCCCAGCCGGGATCTGACCGGCAATCTCAATGGCCTGGTCGAGGTTCTCGGCCTCTACAACGAAGTAACCTCCCAGTTGTTCGCGGGTTTCCGCGAACGGTCCATCCGTAACAAGCCGCTTGCCGTCGCGTGTTCGCAAGCTAGTTGCGGTAGAAGTCGGATGCAGCGGCGCGGCGGAAACGAATTGGCCTTTGGTGTGCAGCTGGCGAGCATAGGCCGCCGATTTCTCATAACAGTCCGCGCGCTCCGTCTCCGACATCGCATTTTCGTCCATGTAAATGAGCATCATGTATTGCATCGCAGTATCCCCCTGCTTCTGAGTCGAACGGCGGAGCGTCGGATCGACAGCCCGTTTCGAGAAATTGTACGATCGGGTCATGATCCCAGGCGCGACAGCCACCGTGGAAGCACTGTACCGCGCCGAATGGGGGAGGATCGTCGCAACACTAATTAAGCTGGTTGGCGATTTCGACCTGGCGGAGGATTCCGCGCAGGAGGCTTTTGCGGCAGCGGTGGATCAATGGTCGGTTGATGGGGTGCCGGACAACCCGCGGGCTTGGATTATCCAGACAGCCCGGAACAAAGCCATCGACCGCATTCGGCGCCAGGCGCGATTCTCGGAAAAAGTCGACGTTCATGAGTTGGAGTTAGCGGCGGCGACGCCCGAACCCGGAGCCACAATGGACGAGATTCCGGACGACCGTCTTCGCCTGATTTTCACCTGCTGCCACCCTGCGATCGCATTGGAATCGCAGGTGGCGCTGACGCTTCGCACGTTGTGCGGGCTGGAAACGGACGAGATTGCGCGAGCGTTTTTGGTGACGCCGGTGACGATGGCCCAGCGGCTGGTTCGGGCCAAGCGTAAAATCCGCGATGCCCGAATTCCATATGTGATACCCGACGTACATAAGATGCCCGAACGTCTCGATGCGGTGCTGACGGCAATTTATCTCGTGTTCAACGAAGGATACCTGGCGACGCGGGGCCAAACTCTGATTCGGGCGGACCTGTGCAGGGAAGCGATCCGGCTAGGTACCCTGGTCCGCACGTTGATGGCGCCAGGCGTTCCCGCGGAGGCGACGGGGCTGCTGGCGCTCATGTTGTTGCACGATGCCCGGCGTGATGCCCGGTTCGATACGGCAGGCGACCTGGTGCTTCTGGAAGATCAGGATCGCACGTTGTGGGACCGGGAGCAGATTGATGAAGCACTTCGGCTTGTGAATGAAGCCATGGGGGCCAACGCCGGCCCATTTACGATTCAGGCGGCGATTGCGGCGGCGCATTGCCGGGCCGTCAGGGCCGAAGACACGGATTGGCGAACGATTGCGAGCCTCTACGGGCTGCTCGAACAAGTACAGCCTTCTCCTGTGATCAGGCTGAACCGTGCCGTGGCGGTCGCCATGGTCGATGGACCCGCCGCCGGACTGGAACTGGTTGAATCGCTAGCCGCCACGAAAGATCTGGAGGAGTATCATCTGCTGCACGCGGCGCGCGCGGAGTTGTTGCGCCGCCTGGGTTCCCGTGCCGAGGCCGCGGTCAGCTACCGGCGCGCGCTTCAACTGGTAACGAACGAGAGCGAGCGCCGCTACCTGGAACGGCGCCTGCTCGATGTCGAACCCTAGCTACTTCATTTTGAACGCCACGGCCCGCATCACGTAGTCTCGATGGGCAGCTTCGTCCGTCCAGTCGCGGGTGCTGTTTTCCATAATCGATTTTTCATCGGGAGGCATGGCTTTCATTCTCGCTTCGAACACGGTGTCGAGTTTGTCGAGCGTCGCCATGTCCGGCACAGTGACCACGATCCAAATCCCGCCCGGGTCCTGGGTGTGCACTGCCTGCTCGAAGACCTGGTATCCGTAGACCACGCCATCTTTTATTAACTGATCGTAGACGGGCGTGAAATACTTGGTTCCGTATTTCAGGTAGTCGGAAATCTTGGCCGGCTTCACGCGCTCATAAATGAGCATCTTGAAAGGCATAGCTCCGTCGGGGATGTGACCGAACTTCGAAGTGCTGGCCTCAAGGAGAAGATCGGAGTGGGCGTTCATATCGGCGCCCTCGAGGAGCATTCGGGATTCCTGAGGATGGGAGGCCAAGGCCGCAAGGACGGTCTCGTCTGCCTTTTGAAGGCTGGCATAAGTGGGCCCCGAGAACCAGGCGGCCAGGTTGGGCTGGTTGGGCGAGTGAAGAACATCGATGTCGACGCCATAGGACTCGATGACGCCGTCGGACACCAGGCGATCGAGAGCCGGCGCTACAACGGCTTTCAAGGTAGCGATGTATTCGTTCAGCTTGCCGAACTGGACTTTGTAAAGCGCCACCATCGACTTGGTTTCAGCGGCGGCGGGCGAGGCCAGCAGGAAAGCGACCGCCAAAATGTTCAATTTCTGTCTCATCGGATTAGTCTCCGTTGAGATGTACGGGGTGAACGGCGAGGTTGGATTTCCCCTTAAGGCTGCTTGGGTTTCGGCAAGTCCTCCATGTGGAACTTGATGTTCGTGACCTCAGCGTCTCCGATCTCGCCGGAAGCTCCTTGCGGATCAATCCCTTTCATGGACAATGTCCCTTTCATTTGATGCGTAACGACACGTGCGGCGCTCAGGGAGTAGGCGCCAAAGGTCAGTTGCTCGATACCGAGTTCCAGATGGGTGTAAAAGAGGAAATGACGAAGGTCGTCGACTAATCGTTCGAGCTTGACGTCGATCATGGCGCCGGGCTTTGGGTCGGCTGACAATTCGGAAAGGGTGAGGCTTCCGCCGGCGAACGGGATCTTGGCCCCTTTTGGCATCGTGAGGTGAACGGTGAGGTCAACCAGCCTTGTCCGATCCTCATGGGGCTTCAATTCTTCTTTGGTTGCATCCGCCGGATCCACATCGCGAGTTTCAAGAAGCCGCAGCAGCTTTGCTTCCTGGTTCTCACGTAGACGATCAATCTCCTCCCGATCGTTGAGGTCGCCCCTCTTCAAATCCTGAACGATACCTCCCCCGACGATCGCGTAGATCTCTAACTGGGGCTGGGTTTTCATCTTCGAGATGATCTCGTTATGAAGCCCGAGGTAGATATTTCCGCTCTGCCTGTGTATCCAGCCATTCTTGATTTCGAAGACGATTTCGGGCTCGGCAACGCTCTTCTTGACTTTGCCCCTGATATAGCCGCTTAGCTGATCCAGAATTGCCCGCTTTGCAGCGCTTGACCCCTGGTCCGGTGTGGCTGTGCCCTTTTCTTCGGGTTGCGTTGGCCTCCATTGGAACTTTGCATTACGCAGAGTTGCGTTCGGAATGAACCAATCCCCGGACTGGGGAATTTCCCTTTCATCCGGCAATTTCAGCTCTTCAACCTCCAAGTGGAACCCCTGCGAATCAAATACCAGGTGCTTCCCGGCGATACTCTTCACACGCAGTCGCCCTTCTCTGGACTTTTTGAATCCTTCAATGGTAATGCCGCCCTGAACATTGATGGCGGCCTGTCCCGGTCCCACGGGTAGTCCAAGGTTAGCGTCGGCCTGCAGGGTTTCCAGATCGATATCGTTGGTTCCGTCGTTGAAGAATTCCGCGGTGAATTTCGAGGCGGTAAAGGATACGCTCGCTCGCTCGATGAGATTTGCGACCTCTACCGTCAGAGGGTCGGTGTCCGCCTTCTCCGCTTTTATGATTCCTTCCGCGTGCCAGGACTTGTCGGCCCCGGGAGCCAGGGTGAACTCTCCCCCTATTGCGGAGGGCTTCACTTCTACGTTGTAAATGGTCGCAGCTTTATCCGGAGTTGCCCGAATGGTTACCTTCCTTTGGGGAAATTGAAGCTCGAAGCCGCGGGCACTGATGGAGTCGATACGGAAGCTGTCGACGGTGACCTTTTCGATAGCCGATTCGCCCGGCTTCGCATCTCGCCGGAAATGAACCGTAACATCCGGGTCGATGTCCGATACCCGGATTCCCCCGGCGCCTTCGGGAATCCTGGCGACCATCGCGGGGCTTGTAATCGACAGGCTAGATACACGGATCTGATCGATGTGGAGCGGCAGGCTGAGGGTCTTGTCCGCGGCGTCGAACGTGGGCAATGTCGACTTGAGATGAAGGTTGATGGCAAAACTGTCGCCAGTAGCTGCCGTGTATGAGCCTTTGATGTATGAGTCGAGGTCGACCAACGAGGCAATCACTTTGCCGCCCGCGTCAAACTTTACGTTCAGGCCAATGCCTGTCAAGGCGACCGACCCGGCTACCTTGGCCAGTTCCTTACCCAGATCATCGCGGATAGCAACGTTAGCGCCGGCGTTCAGCGCGAGCCGTGTGACGTCGAGGCTGCCCGCCGTAATTCCCAGGTGTGGCGCCCACTGAAGCCCGTTGAGATCAATGTCGACGAGTTCCACCAGGTGCTTGCCGCCGGCCGCCGTGAGTTCGGCCTTGTAAGTTTCGTCTTCATACGAGAGATCTTCCGCGGTGATTTTCGGAATGTGAAGCTTATTGATGTGGAACTTCGTAACGTGGAACGGGTCGAGTGCGAAGCCGAAACTTCCGCCAATTGTTGCACCCTTCAAAATGACGGGACCGTTCGATTTGATCTTTTTAAAACCAGCGCGCAGGTCGAGTTTTTCGACGCTGATGTCGCCCATTTTGAAGGCCAGCACGATCCGGTTCTTCTCCTGGATGATGCTGCCGTGGATGTTTTTGGCAGTGAGCCGAACATGGACCCCGGGCATGGCGACATCGAGCCCACCAAGCCCCAGATCGCCGACTTTGATCAGGTTCTTGTTCTTATCAATTGCCGAGACCTTGATGCCTTTGCCGTAGATTGTTCCCCGCGCGAAGATGTTGCCGATGCCGGCTCGCAGCCGAAGATTGAAGGCATCGATACGCGCCTGTCCCCTGAGCTTGCCGTCCGTATCCGTTTGCGACTCGAGGGAGAAACCATGTTCCAGGTCCAGGATGTATCTGCTTGCGTCAACGCCAACCAGGGCCCCGGATTCGACCTCGACCTCAATGTCGTCCTGACGAAATCCGACATGTCCTGCTTGTATGCGCCCCACGTGGAACCAGTTGATTTCGATCTTTTGGGGACGCCACGTTTGATCGACGAAGAACACCCTGACATCGACTACCAGGTCGTTTATGGAAGTTGCGCCTTTCGACCAGACCAGCCCGGAGTCGGTCTGGATTCGAAGGCCATTGGCAGCGAGGGACTTGAAAACAAGGTTCGAGGTGAGAAGGTTGCCTTCGCGGCTGGCCGAACCGATGATTGGTCCTAAAGAGGCAATGGTCTTCCATTCGCCGCCGGGACCTTCGGCGCCCTCCAGCGTCGCGCCGGAGATCAATTGCCCGCTTTCGTCCTGGCTGGAAACGGAGAACGATTTTTTGGGTTCCATCGTGCCGAGCAGGACATTTCCCGAAGCGGTGAAGCGAATGTTCACGCCATTCACAGTGAGCCTGTTGGCTTTCAGATCCTTCTCCCAAACCTGCATACGGCTCACGGCGTTGCCGAGCGTCGCGCGCGCCGCAGCCTCTTCGGGAGTGTTCGCAAACCGCACCAGCAGTTCCCGTGCGTTTTCGATCGCTTGCTTAAGGTTTTGATAAATCGTCCGGGCGCCGCGGATCTGCTCAAGCGCGCGCTTCTCATTCGCGGTAAGATCGCGCGTCTTGCGAATCTCTTCGAGTGCTTCTTCCTTCTGTCCCATGAAGGCCATAACAGCGTCGAGATTGATTCCTTCGACAGTGATCTTTTCGGAGGCGATTGAGATGGTGGTCTCGTTCTTGCTCAGATCCAGCGCGATTGCACCCCGATCAACTGCGACGTGGCCTACTGAATACTCGCCAAACTGGGCACCCTGCAGCGTCAGTTCCTCGGCCTGGATGCCGAGATGCTGCAGATCTACAGTCGCTACTCCAGATGGGCTTAGCGCACGTCCTGCCGTGATCTTGACGTCCTTCCGCGCAGCGACGTAGTCTACACCAAAGCCTTTCGTTTTAACCCCGGTGGCGGAGAACGCGTCAGCGGTTAGCGTAAGTTGCGGCGACCGCGGCCCCAGGTCCAACTTTCCCCCTGTGATGGTGAGGGCCTCGAGGCGCAGTGCGTCTCGTTCAGGGTCGCGGAACCGGTTCCGAATTTCGAGGAGTCTGGAACGGCCTCCCGCGTCGAGATAGGTCAAGCCAATCGCCGCGAGCCGATCGTATTCCTGAACAAAGGGCAGGTCGGCGACAATCTGGTCCCGTAAGCGGAGCAAGGTAGACGAGCCTGGATAGTTAATCAGCTCCTTTTGCACGCTTTGGAGTTGCTCTCGAAGTTCTTTCTCCGTGGGTACCGCGGCATGGATCTGGAGGTTGGAGAGTTCGCCAGCGCTGAAATAGAGCTGAAACGACGCATTACCGTAGTCAAGCTCTCGCAGCAGGCCGGCTCGTTCTCCTTGGAGCATACGGGCTGTCGTGCGCAGCTTCTCTTTGTCGGTGATGAGCGCCAGAAGACTTGTCGGAGAACTACCTTGGCCGTGGATGTGAGACAAACTGAAATGATCGAGGTCGATGTTACCGCGCATGCCGCTGACCGAAATCGACCCGACATCCATAACGACACCGCCGCGTTGAGAATCCTTCAAAGCTTCTACGATGGCGGCACGTTGACTCAATAGCCGCGCAATCGTGATTTCCTGCGATATCGGATTAGCCGCCGTCTTCTCGCGCTCTTGTTCGGCCTTGATACGGTCGTCGATGTACTTGAGCGACCGCTGGAGCGCCGTAACGTAAGCGTCGGGCGCCTCCCCGCCCCCGAGCTGGAAGTCTCGAATGTCGATCTCACGAATGTGCTGGCCGCCTGAGGTGGTCAGGCCTCGAATCTTCAATGAGCCGAATCGGACGTCCATCCGAATCGGCTTCTGTGGCTTGGAAAAGGCCTTCGACATTTCCACGAACGGCGTCTTCGTGATCTGGTCGCTCAGGACGCCGGCTGTAGCATCGAAAATCGGAAGCGCAATAGAAGACGTGGCACGAGCGTTATCCTCGCCGAGCTCAATTCCAAGCGCCTCGATTTCGATCGAATTGATCGCCAGCATCGACTCGGGAGTAATCCAAACGATATCGTTCAGAACCGCCGAGCCGACTGTGGCGAACATCGCAGCCTTCCTCGGAGTCTTTGCGGTGGCGTAGTTGAGGTGTACTTCGACGTTATGCAGCGTGCAACGGCCCGCCTGCACCTTGCTATCGCCTATAGGAACGTTGAGTGAACTCAGTTCGAGATGCCTGGCGGAGAGATTTAGCACCCCGCTAATCGTGTCGAGGGAGATATCAGCGAGGTTAATGCCGCTGGACTTCGGATGTCCACGGAGGAATTCGACGCCCGCCAGGGTTCCATCGATTGCGTCCTGTACCGTCGAGAGGTCGACATTCCGGAGGACGATCACGGGACCGGAAACGGCCTGCAACGTACCCGGTTCGCCCTGGGAAAGAAGGCTGAAGATCGCTTCCACTTTGCCCTTGCTTCCGGGGCCGCGCTTGTTCTCCGCCTCCGTCGCCGGGCGCAAATCGTACTTTTCGACGAGCGACTCCACGTCGCGAGGCAGTTTTATTTTCTGGCTCTCGAGCCTGCTTTCGACCTTGCGGAGTTGCTGGCGCACGAAATCCCGTTCGCCGGCGGCAAGCGCCATGCGCAGAACTCCATCTAACTCAGCAGCACGCCCAACAGTCCAGAGTTCCTCGTCCGAGAGTTGGCTGAGAAGCGCTGCGCGGTCGCGATTGCCCTCACCGCCGGCGTAAGAATTAAAGGTCGCTGAGCGCCGCACGGCTTCCGGCAGATGGCTGCGAAGTTCGCCGGCAGGTCCGCCATCCTCGGCACGCAGGAAGGAGTCGCGCGCCTCTTTCGGTAACGCTTCGACGAGAAGCATTGCACGGTAAGCGTCTTCCTCACTGATCACGCCGGTGAGCAGATGCTCGGCTTTGAGAGAGTTCTTGTACGGGGGCCGGGCCGCAAGCGCGGCGGCTAGCACACGACGGACGGGCACGGTCGCAGTGGAGGACTCGTTGACCGTCGACTTCGTTAGTAGAGACAGCGGTACGTGGTCGATCAGCTTGTCAAGACGTTCCGTGTCGTCCAAGCGAACTGCCAGAGCTCGCAGTTGGGCGGGCCTGTCGACGTATTGACCGAGAATGTCGACGGCCTTTGCTGCATCATCGCCTGAGACCCATCCACGGAGGAGCTTTTCCAATTTCGCGAGAGTATCCGCTAGTGTCGGGTCTTCGATGAACAGCTCAGTCACATCGTCGCGAGTGTCAGGCTCCTGCTTTCGCCGCGCGTCGGCTTCATTCCACTTAACCTCGCGCTGGCTCAAAGCCTCAAGCGTATTGCCGATTTGCGATTGCCGAAGCGCGGCACGATCCGCATTCGGAAGGCTCTGGAGTACATGGAGTAAAGCCGCCTGATCGTCATCTTCAAGGTTTTCCAAATTGAGCGCCAAGATGAGCTTTGGGCCGCCACTTTTCAGGATTTCTTTCGATTCCAGGGCTGCATAGCAGGCCAGGATTTGGTGCCTGAATCGTGCATAATGCATCGGCTTCAGGTGATCGATCAGGCGGAGACGATATTTAGAGTCGAGTCTTCGAATCAAGTCGCTCGCGCTGATGAACGAAAGATCCTGGAGGATAATCAGCGCGTCGCTGACATCGCGTTCGGAGATTGACCAGTCGAAAATCCGATAACTCAGGAGATCCTGGATGCGGTTAAACTCGGCATTGTGCGGATCCCTCACCGGGCTATCGGATGGGTTTGGGTCTTTGGCCGCAACGATCCTCGAAGGCGTAACGCTCCTGGAGGGCTCCGATAGCGCACCGTTGTTGGCGAAATCCCGCGCAAGACGCTCGGCTTCGCTTTCGGCAAGGCGGTCACTATCACCGCCTGGAGTGCGCTTTCGTTGCCCGATATGTATGAGCTCGTGCGCGAGCAGATAGCGCCCCGACGCGTGATCGGGTCGATATCGCGTGGGATTAATCCAAACCGTGTGGTCGTGTGCGAGGGCTTCGGCGCCGTGCGCGCTGGTGAGGATGGAGGCCTCGGAGTTCACCAGAATGCGGATTGGCAGGTCGAGTCTGACCTGGCGTGCCAATCGAGCAGCGAGGGCGGCGGTGATGCGGCGGCGCCCGGCATCATCGTCGATTACGGTTAAAGGGCCGCCGGAGGCCATGAGGCGCTGCATCGCGCGGTTGCCGGCCTGTTGCTGGAACTGTATCGGCGATTGCGGCTTTACATCTGAGGTTGGCGCGGCGGAAGATGATCGAGCGCACTCCTGAACCTTCGCGGGCGGTGTGGGTTCGGAATCGTGCCGCTTCGTCGGACCGTTCATCGGTGCTGCCGAATCAGTTCGTAATATTCGCGGAACTCGGCGCGGGAAGGGAGCTTGCCGATCTTCTGCAGTTCGCGTTCGACGCCGAAGATGACGTGTTCCATGCGAATCGGGCTGTTCTCGTCGGCCGCGAAAAACGCCGCCGCGAGGGCAATGTTGCGAATGTTGCCGCCGGCCAGTTCGAACTGGCGCGCCAGAAAGGCAACGTCCACGCCGGGATCGAGCGGCGCCAGGGAGGGAAACAGGCTGCGCCAGATCCGTTCGCGGTATGCGGGTTCTGGAAATGGAAACTCCACCGCGTGCCGCATGCGTCGCGCGAAGGCCTCGTCAATGTTCTGGCTCAGGTTGGTGGAGAGGATGACAACCCCCTCATATTCCTCAACGCGCTGCAGCAGGTAGGCAATCTCGATATTCGCGTAGCGGTCGTGCGCATCCTTCACTTCGGAGCGCTTGCCGAAGAGGGCATCAGCCTCGTCGAACAGAATGATCGCGTTTGAGGTTTGCGCTCCATGGAAGATCTCGGCCAGGTTCTTCTCCGTTTCGCCAATGTATTTCGAGACCACGGTGGCGAGGTCGATCTTGTATAGATCCAAGCCAAGTTCGCGGGCGATGATGGATGCCGCCATTGTCTTTCCGGTGCCGCTTTGGCCCGACAACAGAACGTTGACGCCTCTGCCCAGGGTAAGTTTGTGCTCGAAGCCCCAGCGCGAGTAGACGAGCTCTCGATGGCGTATGGAACGTTCGATTTCGTGGAGCTGCGCCAGGGTTCTTGGGGGAAGAATGAGGTCGTCCCAGGTCTGCGTGCATTCCACCTTGCGCGCCAGGCGCCGCAGGGTCTGGCTGGACTGCGCGCGGGCCGCTTCGTGGAGCAACCCGTTGGTGATTTTGGGCTCTCCTTCAGCGTGCAAGAGAGCGGCGTGGCCTGCGTCATCCACCGCACGGCGGATCTCGGCGGCGCCAAGCGCGAATTTGCCGGCAAGGGCAGCAGGATCGGTGTCGCCGTTTACGCCCGCGGCTGCGAGATGGTCCTGCCACAGCTTGCGCCGATCGCCGAGCACCGGCCTTGCGAACGGAAAGCGTATTATCCGCGATTCGCGGGGAAGTTCGGGCTGCCATGGAACCGCACTGGCCAGGAATATCGGGCGATTGCAGGCTGCGAGTTCGCGGATGAGCTGATTCAGGCGATCGCGTCCGGCGGGTCCGGATTCCAGCAGCGCGTCGCAATGATCGAAATATATGGCGGCATTGCCGAGGATGGCCTCAAGGCGCAGGTATGCCGCTATGGGCACGTCGGTCGCGGGGAGACGCCGCAGATCGACCACCATTAACGACAGATTCTGTTGTCTGCAGATTGCCTCCGCCGCGGATTGTTTTCCCGAGCCGGGTGGGCCTTCGAACCAGTAGAGTACACGTTCAAGCTGCAGTGATCGCTTCAAGCGTGTCGCCGCAGCTTCGGAAATGCACAGATCCGACCATTCGAGCGTGGGTTCGATTCGTTCTGTGAATGTGCTCAGCCGCCAATCGAGCGAATTCCGGCCCAGCAGGAAGGCTGCGGCGCGAGGATCGAGCCGCACGTACCGCGAAAGCAGCGGGCCGTCTCGATTTTGGGCATCGGGCACCACGGACAGGATCTGATTGCGGAGCAGCGTGCCGGTGGGTTCGAAGATTCCCCGGATTGCGACGCGTTCTTCGAGGGAGCCCTGCAGCAACTTGAGCGCGAGGTCGACCGTTGGGTTCTTTTTCGTTACGTCATTTTGGGCGTAAGCATAGAGGATTTCATAGCGGGAATCGAGTTCAGGCGCCAGTGCAATGACGATCGCATCGCTCTCGAGTTGCGAGAGCTCGAAGCGCATCGCGAGTTCCAGAAGAGTCGAGTCATTAGCGCGAACACAGTTTTCATGGCGAAGCGCATCGATTTGGGCGGAAAGCTCCTCGATTTCGGGAGTGTCGGCGGGCGGAGTGTCTTCGAGTAGGCCGTCGGCGACCGTATCGGGAACGTAAAGGCCCCGGAAATCGCTTTCCGTGAAGGCGGCCGCCGCGCGCAGGCGCAGGACGTGACGCAGCAACATACGGTCGAGCCGATGCAGTTCGGCGAGGATGTGCTGGGTCGAATTCGCAAAAGGCTCCATGTTATTCCTCGGGCAACCAGAGGTGAATCGTTCGGCCGGGCAGCCACGGGACGGTATACGTTTGGCCATGCACTCCTGCAAAACGCAGAATCACGCGCAGTGGCACTGGAGGAAGCTGCACGTCGATGCGGTCCTCGCGCAAAGAAACGCCGCTTTGTCCTGCGAAGAGATTGGCCCACAGGAATTCGGGGGCGCTGTGGCGAAACCCGATCAGGCGTGAGGTAAAGCTGTGAAGCACGAGTTGGGCCAAGGAGGTCAGATCTTCACGCATTGCCGCGAGATTGCCGATTTCCGCGAGGTCCGGTGCGCTGGAAAGACCGGCCGCCAGCAGGACCGCGTCATCGAGGAAGAATTCGGGATCGGAGGTATGGGTCAGAGATTCGGCTGCCAGCAAGAGACGCAAGGCCGGCGAGTCCAAGACTTCCGGGGGAGCCACTTCGAGCATCGCGGGCAGCAGAAGGAACACCGCACCGAATGACGTCAGCACAGTTTTCCGCGTCGTCGCCGCATTTGCGGGCGACAACTGAAGCTGGCGAATCGTGGCGGCAAGCCACTCGGCGTCGTGTACGGAGGCGTCGAGTAGAGCCATGATTGCGTCGATATCGTCTGTGAATCCGGTTTCACGCGCAACACCGAGAGCGATCGCGAGATGGCCGCCGGTGATGGAGGCGAGCAGGGGCTCCGGAGCGTTCTCGAGCAGCCGGATACAACGAAGGATCAGTTCGACCCGCGAGAATCCGATCCTGTAATGCAGTTCGACAGCGATGCGTAAGGCTTCATGGGGAGTTGGCTGGACCGCAACGGGCCTGCGCAACGTCACAACCATTTCAAGCTCTTCCCGGAGCGAGCCCTCAGCCGCGTCGGTTGGCAGCACACGGCCGATTTGCCGTGCATCGTATTCCGAGATGACATGAAGCACCGAGTCCAGGCGTCCGATCTTCGCGACTCGCTGCAGGATGCCCGCCGCGTGCGCGGGATCGCGGAAAAGCGCTTCGCGAATCGCGGCTCCGGCAGGCAGGCTGCGCAAAGAATCGAACCTGCGGTATTGCCAGCAGCGCCACGCGGTCGCGGACGCGACGTCGGCAATGAAGTGAGCATAATAATCGTCTTCATCGTCGAATCGAAGGACCGAATCGCCGTCCGGTCCGCGGGCGATGGTTCGAGCGAGCTTGGCCGCAATGTGTTGACCCCAGAATCTCGCCAGGTGGTCCGGAGCAGCAATGCCGGCATCGACGGCGAGATCCAGCTCGAGCCGCCGGATTAACCACACCGAGCGATCGCGCGGGTCGAGTATGCGATCGAAGACTGTCGCACATGCATCGCGCAACTGCGAGCGGGCCGTATCGTCAAGCCGTGATCGCACGTCGTCAGGCGCCGGATGGTCCGCTGGAACCAAATAGCGATTACGAAGGGCGGCGATATGAACGCGGTTGTTCACAGGCGTGGTCAGATAGGCGGTAGAACGTCGGCAAACGGGGCATTCTTGCCGGTCGCTAGCAACGACTCTTCCACGGACGAGGCCATCGGCGCCCCACTAAAGGTCCCGGCTTTCATGTCGGCGGCGTGGTGAGGAACGCTCACCGCTGACGATTTCGCGGGTGCCTGAACCGCCGGCGGCGCGGGTGCAGGGGAGGGATTCTGTCCCAGTGGAAGCGCTACTGTTTGCGGAGTGCCCATAAAGCGGGGCGATCACTCACGACGCGGACTCGCACAATGCCCGGTCCTGTTGCAGAATCTCCTCAAGAACTTGGATTGCGCCCGCGATGCGCAACATAGTATCCCGCGTCTCCGCGCGTTTGCGGTCGAGGAGGGCCAGTTGTTGCTGGCCTTTGTTGAATTCCTGGCGGAGAACGTCGAGCCTTCCTTGAATCATCATTCGATTCCCTTTCCGATTACCACGACCATGAACTGAACTCCTCCCACTGGTGGCATTGGCTGCGGACCTCCCGTACCCGCATTGGAGCAGTAGCACTGTCCGGTTGTGGAATCGTTGTCCCCACCCGTAACATTCACGAAAACGGTTTGCGGTACCCAAAATTCTTGCGAGAATTGGATCGCGGATGGGCCGAGTGGGCCGAAAACGCTGAATCCTTGCATGACTGCAAACCGCGTGTACACCTTGCTGAATTCGTTATTGTGCGTATAAGTCCAGGTCTGTGGGGTTACGAGATCGGCATTCGGCAGGTTAAAGAGATGAGTAATCACTTTTACGAGATTCTGGTCCCCGGACACTCTCAGGTTGCCGCCGATCGTGGTATCTCCATCGATATTGGCGTCCTGGGTCACGTGTAGCGCGCCGTGTACGTCGAGTTCATCGTTACAAGTGATCACCCCGTTGACCCAGAGACGATTCTTCTTGTCGATGAACATCACGAGATCTCCGCTGCCCGGATTATCTTGCGTGTCGATATGCGTACCGCCGCGGAACCAACAGAAGTCGGAGTCAGAACGGAAGTACATGGCTTCGTTCTGCACGCCGATTCCATAGGTCGTTTCGTACAGATTCAGCATCTGCTGCGTAGTTTTGCCGAAGAACAGGCCTCCGGTATTGAGGGTGAGCGCCAGCTTTCCACCGCTGCCGGGGTCGAGGTCGCCAACTGCAGGCAGTCCGGCCTGGTACCAGGCGAACGAATCTGGCGAGCGGAAATAGAGCGTATTTGGCTGCACCCCGATTCCGTGATAGGCGTTGCCGTCGAAAGCGGTATACAGGTCGAGCATCTGGCGCGGCAGGCTGCCAAACATCAGCGCGCCTGTCGGGATATCGACTGTGTTGTCTCCCTTAACATCGAGAATGATAGCTTCGCTGCCATCGTTCGCGAGATTGCCAATGGTCAGGCGGGTGTCGGCTGCGTTAGTGTCGCCGATCACCGCGTCGCCGATGTGGACGCGAAGATCCGCCGTGCCAGGCGTCTTAGGTCCGGCAAGGCGCGACATCCATAACGGCACCTGGTCGTCGCCCCCCTTAGCGTTATCAAAGACGAGTTGGCCGCCGTCAATCTCGATGTTCTGCTTCGCGGTAAGCAGTCGGTCCACCTGTAGCGTACCTTCGACTTCGGCTGCGACGCCGGCGTACCCTGTGGCGTTCTGGTCCGTGGGCAGCGGATCGGGCGCGGAACGGTCGCGTAGGATCAGCTTGCCGGCTGGCCCGATAACCTGTTCGCATACTACGCCAATATATCGCCGGCCTTTTACCGCCTTCTCAGGTACGGCTGTAATGAAGCGCTGCGCCGTGCCGTCCCAGTGCACGTGGCCCAGACAAATGGGCCATTGAGGGCCCGAGGCATCGTCGGGAAATTCCTGCTCCGGAACCGATTCGTCGGTGGGGATCGCCGGAGGTGTCGCGGGCAGGCCGGAGAGATTGACGGGATCGTGGGCGGGGGAGGAAACCTCAGCCAGGATGACGAAGCTTTCCTGAATACGGGAATAGTCGTTGCGCTCGCACGCGCCATAGCCCGGCTGCGGAAACGACGTGTTGTTCTGCGTGTATTCGACCCAAACGCGCCGGTGGGCGAGGTTCGTGAAGCCGTCGAACAGGGTAGTGGGAATCTGAGTGGGTTCGAAGACGACGATCTCGCGGCCGAAGCCGTCGACGGCCATGCCGGGAAGAATGTAAACATCTACGGCCTTCGGGTCGGTCAAGCTGGCCTGTTCCTGGAGTTGAAGCCCGGTCACGATGCCCCATGTGTGATGGGCAACATTGTGCCGGCGGCGCATGTCGCGATGGTACGTCTGCTGCGCTTCCAGGTCGTCGGCGCCGAGATACTGGCGCTGGAAATAGTGGAGTCGTTCGATATCGTCGGTTGCCATTCGACAATCTCCTTAGCTCGGTCCATTCGCGGTGATCATCGCTCGCAAGGCCGCCACCTCGGCGCGCGTATCAGCGAGTTGCTGAGCGAGATCGTAGGGCGCAAAAGCCACCACCTGTTGATTCATGCTGTATGCGACCACTGTGCCGCCTGGGGAGGCAAAAAGATTCCCCGTGGCTGTCGATGCGGCCGGCACGTCGCTCGCAGATTGCACGTCCCGCTCAACTACCTGGATGTTCGATTTTTTCAAAGTGTCAAGAGCTTGCGCGGTCGGCAGACCAACCAGTGAGGGCAGGCTGATCGCTCCGGGTCCGGCGAGCGAGACAACGTTCTGCAACGAAAACTTCTTCAGCATGGTATTCAGATTTGCCGACAGCATGCGCGGGGCGGCATAGCTGCCGGAACGTGCTGCCATTCGGAAGGTTCCTGCCGGATCGAGTTGTTCCACAATTCCGGCATCACAGCAGAGTTGCCGGAATTGGGCTGCGATTTGAGAAGCAATCGGGAACGCCGACAGCCAGTAGTACAGCGACGGAAACGAGCCGGCGTAACGGCGGCAGGAGAAATTACAGATGCGAACCACGCGGCCGTTCTGAACGGTGACGCAGGCGAGGATCAAGCGGTCGTCGCAGGCGTCGTTGGCACATTGCGGCAGCAGGGCATGGCAGATGCAGTCGAGGAGGAGTTGCTCCAGAATGGAGTTCATCTGCTGCACTGCCTTTTGGGTGGCCGAGTAATCGGCGATTCCGAGGGACGATAGTGTGGCCGCCGGAGGGCACACCGGCACGTCGGCGAGCAGGTTGCAGTGAATGCTAAAGGTGTTGTTCTTGATCAGGGCGATCAGCGCCTGCCGCATCCTGCAGCATGCGTCGCGGACGGCGGCAGGCGTACCGTTGGGAGTCGAACCGGCCGTGAGAGCGGCGAGAATCGCGGCCGTCTGCGCTGGGAATTGCGTGTAGAAGTTGACGATCATGGCGCCGCAGTTTTCGAGGTTACCCAGCAGCGTTCCTTGGGTGACCTGGCTGGGATCACTGCACGATTGCGGCTCTTGCACGACGCTGAGCTTATAGCTCTCTCGAATGCGGCTGGGTTCGCATTGAGGCGTTTGCGAGGATCGGGAGGATCCGCATCCGCACCCGCCACCCGTGCCTCCGCACCCGCAGGAACTCGTATTGCGAAGCGGCATCACTCCTCGGGATTCTTTTTCCTGGTACTCGATGGCAATGCACCAGTTGACCTCGGAGTCACTACAGCCGTCGTTTTGCGGCGGTTCATAGGGATCGCACCCAGTCGCGCGCCGCTGCTTGCGACCATTGCAGCAATCCCGGATTGCCTGAATGACGTCGAAGGAGGCCGACTCGCAGACGACAATGTCATTTCCGCAGGAATCGATCGCATAGCCAGGCTGCACGGTCACCATGCCGCTGTTACAGGCGTTACACACGACTTCCAACCCGCAGACGATGCCGCTGCCATGCAGATAGCGATTGTGCAGGCGACCCTTCGCGCGGACGTAGTCCTGTTCCGAGGTGAAGTCGGCGTCGGTCAGCAACTGGCCGGCGAAATAGCGCGGCCGGTCCAGGCACTGAAGGCCGGTGCAAGAAGAACAGCAGCATGTTTGAGGGTGCGTTTGAGTTGTAGAGGCCATTTCAGTTCTCCTTTACGCGCCGGTTACGGTGAACCAGCTTTCGAACGTTCCCCCGGCGATGAGGTCTCCGGTGGGTGCATTAGGAAGCCAGGGCGCAAGGTGATCGGCGTCAACGGAAATCAACTTCACGTCCCGAACGAAATCGCCTTTTAAGATGACGCGATAGTCGCCGGCTTGCAGAACGCCACTGGCGGGCAGGAATTGCGCACCAATCGCGGTAGCGCCGGGGGGATTCGGGTCTATGGCGATATCGCATGTTCCCGTGCCGGTCATCTTGCGGTTCAGATTCACGGCATGGACGGCTTTGGCGGCAACCTCGCACCAGCAGGTGAGCGCGTTGGCGCCGGAACCCTGATTCTTCGCGAGTACGATGAAGGTTTGCGTGCCGATGTCGACGGATTGAATCGGCCCGTCAAAACCGATTAGCAGACCGGTATCCCGAATGCTGGCCGCGGATATCGTTCCATTGTGTTTCCAGTTGATGCCACAAATGTGAGTTAGGTGCGGCACCAGGCCTGGATCGCCTTTGGGGCCCTGCGGGCCGATGGGACCTGTAAGCCCAATGGGCCCGGCCGGACCGGCCGCACCGGTCAGCCCTATCGGGCCCGGCGGACCTTGCGGACCTGTCTGCCCGGCGCCTGGCCCATGCGACAGGATGCATTCCACCACTTCTGTGAGAAGCGCGGTGCTGGGGAGAATCGTGCGATCGGTCCAGTTGTCGATGCGAGCGTCGGTGACCGCGTCGCCATAAACGTAATCCTTCACGGTCGCCAGCACGAGGCAGTCGCCGTGCGCACAGCACGGGCACGCGTCCAGAACTTTCTTGAACAGGTCGCCGCAGCTCGTCTCGTCGATATCGAGAACCGCAACGCCTCCTGGATCGGACGGTGCGAGCCCGTTGTCGGCAACATAAAGACGTGTTCCGCCGGAAGCCAGCGTGAAACCTCCGGCATTTGCGCCGGCAAGCACAGACGGGCCAACGGCGCCGGGAGCTTTCAACTCCACCTGGTACGCGTTGACCGGCTGAACGTAAGACTCTCCGGCGGGATCGGCATCGCGTTCGAGGACGAACACCCAGTTGCCGCCAGGAGAAGCGACAACGCTGATCGGCGGATGGTCGAATCCGGTGACCGGATTTCCGAGTGGCGCTGTGCGGTCCGGCGGATTCGGGGCATTAGGACGAAACGCAATCAGGTAGAGCGTCTTCGCATCGCCGTCGATCACGGCGAGGTTGTCACCGGCTGTGGTGGAAGCCACGGCAACGGCCGATGGTTTCTCGGTTGTACCCGTGCCTACCGGAATCGGTGTAACCGCCATCGTGGCAAGATTCACCGCGCTGACTGTGGCCTTGCCCTTGTTGGCCGTGTAGAGATAATCGCCGATAGAGTCGATTGCGAGGGCAACCGGATTAGCATCCACGGTGATCGGGGAATGCGGATTGAATGTTCCGGCATCCCAACCGAGCACCTGATTTGCAGCCGGACTGATCGCGAACACACGGCCGTCGGGCGCTACCGCAATCGCAGCCTGCGATGTACCGGCGCCGGTGATGGTCAGCGACTTCGCGGGCAGTTTGGACAGATTCTGGGAATCGAGCACCAGGATTTTGGGGTCGGGATCGCCGAACGTGTGCACCGCGACGTAGACGGTCTTACCATCGGGCGAGACATCCACACCGAGCCCCTTAGAATTCGCGAACGATTGCGCTCCCACAACGGCGTTGTTGGTGGAGTTGAGCGCGTAGAAGTTAGCATCCGACGTCAGCACATAAACCCGGCTCGACGCGGCGTGTACGGCGACGGCCTGCGCCGACGCCAGGTTCAGGGTCGTGTCCCATTGCAGTTCGACGTCGCCGGCGTCGTGTGCCTGGTCGGGAGCGTCGATGATAGCCTCGAACTCGAACGAATCGAGGATTCGGCTGGGCTGGCACGCAGTGTCGTCGCATCCGCATTCGTCAAAGATCGCCGGGACGTTTTCGGTAAGGCATTCCTTGTACTGAATGCAAACCTGGAGTTTGTGCGGCGCGGTGTCGGGTTGCGAGCCTGCGCCGTTTTTGGCTTGCCAGGCCGCCAGGAAAGCTGCCCGAAAATCGAAGAACTCGTCGTGACGCGTGAGAATCTCACGACCGCAGCAGTCAATGGCAATGCCTGGCTCGATGACGACGTACTGGTTCTGGCAGGCCCGGTTCGGATGCTGCTTCACCTTCAAGCCGCATACTGTGCCGTGTCCGTGCAGAGCCTGGTTGTGACGCCGGTCTTTGCCGAGGAAGTACCGCTGTTCGTCGGTGAAATCGCGCTCCACAAGCAGCTTGCCAGTGAAGTAGTGATTCCGTGAAAGCTGCGGAATTTCACACTCTGTGCAGGTCTCGTTTGCCGGATGTCCTTTGCAGCATGCCATATCTTGTGGCGCCTCCTAATTCGTCCTCGTGCTCGACCCGATTCGCGACGTGGCGCCAATCCGCATTGTGGGAGGGCCCGCCTCGACGCCGGCATTGAGAACTGTGTCGTATCCAAGTTTTCCCTTGCCTTCGACGATGCCCGCGGGATACTGCCCCACCACCGTGTCGAAGCCGATGAAGGATTGAATGCCAATGCGGAATCGCGGCCGGACTACGAAGATCTCCGCCTGCGTGTGGGCGGGTTTTCCCATATCCACGATTCGCTGAATTGTTTGCTGCTCGGTCGCCCCGGCTTCGCCAGGCAGCGGTATAAACACGCTGAAGCGGTGCGCCGTGGTCCAGAAAGGATCGCGGAGCGGGTCGGTCGTATCCATGACCTGCGACTCGCCGACGATCATGTGCTGATCGAGTTGCAGGTGATTCACGATGTCGCTACCCCAGAGCGCGGTTTGCGAACCCAATCGGCCCGCGCCCTGAAAAAGCCAGCGCCGCAAACGGAAGTGCTCCAGAATTTGCGGCTCGACGCCGGTGTACAAGCGAAGGTGCAGTTTCAGGCCTTCGCGAGTGCCGCGCAGCGCGTAAAGCCGGTGCGCGTTTTCAAGCAACCGCCGCCGCTTCGGGACCGGCCAGTGCCGATCGAGCGCAAGATCGAGCCACGACGCAAGCCAAGTGAGGAAGTCCACGTCGCCGAGCCCGGCTTTGGCGTCCGCGGGAGTCGCGGCCGGATCGAACCACGCCGCGATATTGGTCAGTTTATGGTCGAATCCTTCCCAAAAGTGATCGAAGATCGATAAGAACTGATCGAGGAACTGGCGGCCCGATTTGTCCTGGCTGAAAACGGCCGGCAAATACCGCAACGATGTCTGACGCGGGAAATAGACGCGCAGCCGGTGGATTGCGGGCGTGTCGGCACTCTCGCCCAGCAGCCCGATGCGCAGCCACAAATACCGGCCGGGCGCGCTCTGGATGAGGCAATCCCATTCACCGTCACCGGTCTGGCTGTCGATTTGTCCAGTGGCCCAGCGGTCTTCGGGTAACGTCAGAATTTCGGTGATGGTCTTGTCGGATTCCGAGGTCAGCGTATCCACCGTAAGCTGGCAGCCGAAGGGAATTGAGGCGCGTATGGCCACGCGATGCCAGACGCATTCGTAAACTCCGCTGTCCAGAGCGTCGGACCAGACCGTGCCTTTGGTTTCGAACACTGGCGGGGCGGGCGGGTCCGCGGCGGGAATCAACGGAAAGCGTCCGGTAATCTCGTAAGGCGTCGTGACCTGCCCGATTTTGCTGCCGTCGCGATCGAGGACCGTGACCACGGGATTCGCCTCTTCAACGACGTAGATCCGGTCTTCACAATCGATCGCGAGCTGAATTGGTTTCGTTAAGCCCGTCCAGGCAGTTTGCCAGCAGCCCCCCGTGTCGAAAACGTGAATCGCGTCATTCTGATAATCGGCAACATAAGCGCGCAGATCGGGCGACAGCACGATGTCGATGGGACGCCAGGAGGAGAAGCCACTAGCGGCTATGCGTTCGACATTCCAGATATCACGCAAGACCAGACCTTTAAGCGCGAAGACCTGGACACGCTGATTGCCGAAGTCGGCGACGTAGAGGTCGTCGCGGCATGAGATCGCGATCGCGCGCGGGTCGTAAAATCGGCGTGGCTCACTGCCCTGGCCGCCGATGCAAGGAAGCGGATGGGAATCTCGCTTGATTTCGAGTGTCGCCTGATCGAGAACATAGGTTCGCCCAAAGCGATCTACAACCACACGTTCAGGGAGAACAGCGCCGGATGAGACGGGCGCCAGCGTCAGATCACCCGTGCGGGGATCCACAACGGTGTTGGTCGCCTGCGCGGTTCGCCAGCCGGCCCGATTGTTCAGCAGTAGGTTTCGTTGCGCCATTCGGTTCACCGGGTTGCGTAGCTCACGCTGATGTCGTGGCCGTTCGAATACAGCAGTTGCCCGTCACAGATCGCGACGTCCTGGCAGGCAGGCTGCTGTTTGCCGTCCAACGTGACGGCGAGGATTCCGTTGAGGACGCGAGAGACACCCGGCGTGCCCAGCACCACCTGCATTACGTCGGAGTAGAAGATCGCGGCGCCGAAGGGCCAGCCGGTTCCGTCCGCGCCTCCTTTAAGCGGATGGAAAAAGTTGGTGAGCGCAGCTTCGACCGCTTCCTGAACCTGCTGCAGGTCGGCCTGGGGACGCACCGAAATCGTGGCTGAAACCTTCACCTGCCGGTACACCGGCGCGACGACATACACTTCCGACGTCAGGAGACGGTGCGCATTCAAGTATGCACAGACGATTTCCAGCGTCACGCGCGAGGGAGTCGGATTGGGTTCGTCGCTGTCGGGAACGACGACCACGGTCACGGCCCCAGGCACCTGGACGCCTGGAAACTTCGGATGCATCAGCGGTATGGCTCGCGAGCGCTCGATCAGTACGCCGGGAGTTTGCTGTGCGAGGAACTCGAAATCTTCCGCGGTTACCGCCCGATTCCTGGCCTTGATCTCGCGGGGCGCGCGCGCCTTCGCCTGATCCACCGTTTCCTCATCCGTGCCACCGGAAGCGGGCAAGAGGTTCGTTACGCTTTGGACGCCGGACAGGTACGTTTGCAGTTCGATGATGGTGTTCGCAGCCGCGTTGCCCGCCGCGCCGCCACCCCAGCGGTACGAGCGGGCCACGATGTTGGAGCTCGGATTCGAGGGGTTGGCCAGCGGAATCCGTCCGTGTTGACCGTCGCCAAACGTGATTTGACCGGAGTTGGGATCGAGCGTGTAATGGGCGTCATTCGGGCCCGAGGCGTAGAAATCATCCACCTGCTTCCAGGCGAGGAACCCCGAGCCTTCGTCAATCTCCAGTTGCAGCGTGAGCACCGGCGAATTCGCAAGCGCGAACGCCTGGTTTGGGGTCCCATTGCTTCCGCCGGCCACTTCGTAATTCACGGTCTGCGCCTGCGTAGCTCGAACCGTATTCGTGAGAATCGACGTAAGCTGCGGCGTCAGATCATAGGCGCTCGAAACAAGCAGCGCGCGGATCCAATACAACACGTCCGGGACACCGCCCAAAGTAGCCGGCTGAACCGCTGCTCCGGGGCTGCGGAAATAGATGTGCCCGTCGCGCGTGAAGGCCCGCGTTTCGTCCTTGTCCAGGACCAGACGCTTCCAGCATTTGCCGTCCCAGTACTCCCAGCGAACAGTCGCGGCCAAGGGCTGCGCATTCAGGTCGAACGAGCAGGTGTGATCGGGCGTTAACGGACCCAGGCCTGCAACGTGCGCCGCAAGATGAACCTGGTCTGTTGGGAACGATGCCGCCGCATCGAAACCGAGCATGAGCGCACTGCCGGGATTGGCGTGCGGACCAAACGGGTAGAACCACTGACCTGCGGCGGCGTTTTTCGTCGTTTGTACCGTATACGAATAGCCGTCGAAAGTCTGCACTGCGTTCAGTCCCGCGCCAATTGCAATCAGCGGCTCATCGGTTTCAAAGACCAATGGCGGCTGGCCGGAAGCGTTCGGCGCCGCGACGCGCGTACCCTGTGGAACTGTCACGCTGACGGCGTCGGGCCGAGACAACGCGAAGGTGAGTTCGGCGATCGCTGGACGTGCCGGCGTGGGAGTGATGCCCACCATTTCGAGAAACTTCACGTAGTTTCTCTCCGGCACCTGGTTGAGCCGGTAGATCACCATTTCGGTCATCCAGGCGAAGAGCTCCAGCATGGCGATGCCAGGGTCGCTCTCGTTGTAATCGGTCCAGGCCGGGGCGTAGCGGGGGATAAGAGCCTTGGCTTCGGCGAGGATATCCTCAAAGCGCCGATCGTCGAGATTGGGTGCGTTCAGTGGCATGGTCAGCCTCCGATCCCTTCCGTGAGGAAGAACGGGTACACCAGGTTCTGCACCACGTTTGTCGAGCGAATCCGGTAGTCCACGCGAATCAGCAACTGGTTCAGGGAAGCTGCGACGGAATCCACGCGAACTTCCTGCACGTCGATCCGCGGCTCAAAGTTCGTCAGGGCGCGGCGGACTTCATGCGCGATGTGGCCTTGCGTTGCTGTGTTGTTGGGCGCAAACACATAGGAGTGAATTCCGCAGCCAAATTGCGGGCGCATCTGGCGCTCTCCCGGCGCAGTGGCCAAAATCAGCCAGATCGACTCCTGAATCTTCTGTTCGGCGCGTGAGAACGAAATTCCGCCGCGCGGGTTCACGCGAATCGGAAATTTCCAGCCAGTGCCGAGGAAGTCTGTCTTCATGCGCTTATACCGGCAGCGAATTCGCAATCTGCTGCAGCTCTTGCAGGACGAGCTTCAGCTTCTCGATCGCCTGAAGGGGATCCTCCTGGCCCGCGATGGTCGCGAGCGACGGCATCTTGAGCTGTAAGCCGCCGATGCTGCCCAGCAGCGTGAGGAGATCCATCAAAGGCTGCACACCCTGCATCGTGTCGGTCAGTCCGTTCATCGATTTCTCGGCGTTGCTTTGCGCGCAGTTGAGCGCATTCAGCAGCACCGGGTTTCCGCTGGCGCCCGTGAGACTGATGCCGATCTGAAAGTTATAAATGCTCATGAAGGCGTCAATGAAGCAGGTCAGGTAGGCGATGATGATGCGAAGCACAGCCGCGATCAGCTTGCCGATGCCGAGCGGCGTCAGCATGATGAAGCACTCGGCCAGTTCCTCGATGGCCTTCACCACGTCGCCGACCTTGCTGAGGTCAGGCAGGCTGGTGATCAGCTCCTTGAGAGCCATGATCACCTTGAGAATCCGCAGAATGCATTCCATGCTGGACAGCATGGGAACCACCTGAATCAGGAGGCTGTGGACGATCTCGCAGTCCTTCGGCAACCCCTTCGACATGTCGGTGATGGCTTTTAGAGCACCGCCGAACGGCAGAGGAATCTCGAGCTTTTTCGGGTCAGGCAGCGCCCCGATACAGAGCGGCAGATCGAGTTCAATAGCCATGGCTCTAGATGTCTCCCGATGTGATCACGACGCGGCGGCGATTGATGAAGACGTGCGCGCCTTCGATACTCACGGTGCCCACGCTGCGGATGAGAATCTCGGCATTCGACAGCTCGATGAAATTTCCGTGTGCATCTTTGATGCGGATGTAGCCCTTGTCGCCGTCCTGGACGCCCGGGTCGTACAGCTCGATCTCGTGCCCGTTTACGGAGTGAATCAAGCGGCGTTGTGGGTCGGTGGCCGGCGGTTTGTCTTTACCGTTCCAGATAAAGCCGATGATGTAAGGGTGGTTCACGTCGCCGTGTTCAAAGGCCACCAGCACCTCGTCTCCGACCTCCGGCATGACCCACGAGCCACGGCCCCCACCCGACATCAAAGTCGCCACAGGCGCCCAGTAGCCCTGCGTCTGGCCTTCGCCGACCCATGCATAGTTGATGAGCACCCGGCCGATACCGTCGGGGTCATGAACATCCATCACGATGGCCGGAACCACTCCACAAATCTGGCTCACGCGGTTGCACCCTCCCCATTCACGCGATGTGCCGTAAACGATGTCCGATAACCCGCGTCGCCGATCGTATGCGTCGTCTCTTCGACAAAGTAGGTACCGCCAAAAACCGGGCCGATATTCTTGATCACCACCTGCCGGCCGGCACGCAAATCCGGCAGACCTACCGTCGTGCCAGACGCTTTCACCATCTCGTTGAGTTGATTTCGCATCGTATTCCGTCCGTGGTCTTTCGCCTCGCCGACCGAGCGCACTGGCTTATCCGTGATAACTTCCTCGCGCCCTTCGATCAGGTCGGCGATCTTCTGGAGGTCTGCGTTGATGCCGATTTCCTTAAACAACACCGAGGCGGTGATGTCACTACCGGTCTTGCGATCGCGGGCGTGCACGGTCACTTTCCCAACTTGATTGGCAGTGCTGAGGGTCGGCCGGAAATCGATGAGGGACGTTCCCCACCCCAACTCATACGTGACGTTGCGAACCTGCTCGGAAGGCTTGAAGCTCAGAATGTCCTTGCCAGTCGACGGATCCACACCACTGATGAAGAGCGCATAGCTGTTGCGCCGGGCACGCTCTAGCAGGAACAGGATGTCGAACTGGTTGTTCATGGCGATGTAAGGCTGCGGGGTCTCATGGTCCGCATAGGACGGGTCGCCGTCGAAGATCAGATCCAGGCCGGGTTTGTTGTCGGTGACCGGGCTCTCACAGATCTGCTTGACGACCTCGGTGTCGCGCCAACCCGCCGGCGACGGCACACCCGGAGATTTATCGTTCCATGACCACGTATGCTGCTTCTTCTTGAATTTTGCGAGACTGTTCTGGGCGCTTACGGTGAGCGTTAGAGAGCCGGACTCTGAGAACGCTGGACTGATACTCGAGATCTCGCCGGACATCATCACCCTGTCGTTTTTCGTTTTTCCCTGGTAGCCCATGACCACCTGGAAAGTTTGTCCGGGGTCGAAAACACCGTCGTTCTGGCTGCTCGAACTGGGATAGTACTTGGGCTTCATCAACTTCGCATCCCAGTTGTTGACGGTGAGAGTGACGGAATCCAGATCCCCATCGCGGTCTTGATAGCTGACTTGCATCACGTCCCAGATCACATCCGCGCCGAGGTCGCGGCCGGCGACCTTGATCTGAAAGTGGGGAACGTAGAAGTCCTCGCCCTGGGCCCAGATTGGAGTGGTTGCGGTTGCCATCGTATGAGCCTCAACGCAGCGGCGGAATCTCCAGGACATCACCCGGCTGAATGGCGAGCGGGTTCGTGATTCCGTTGTTGTCCGCGATGGCGCGCCACTGGGTCGGGTCGTCGTAGTGCGCGCCAGCGATCCGGCTCAGCGTGTCGCCTTGCTGCACCACGTAACTGTGCGTGCGATCCGGCGACTGCAGACCCAACTCGTTGACCTGTTGCTCAACGGTCTTGTATTCCTTCAGAGTGACCGTGAGCTTCGCACGCAGGGGAGCCCCTTCCGGGCTGAACAACAGGAACTGTTGCCGGACGTTCTCAATGATGCCAATGAAGCCGTTCGAGCGGTTCTGGCTCCAATACAACCCGTTCATGTTCGAACCGGGGAAATTGGAATACGGACCCCAGGTGAGGCGGACCACCGGCGGCGCGTGCCGTTCCTGGTCGATCTTGATCATCTGGTAGAACAGGTCGGTTTGCTGCGTCACGGGAACGACGTTGTCGCCGGCCGTGGCGCTTTCCGTGGAGTCGAAAAAGAGTTCAACCGACAATGTCTCGGCCTGCCCGCGAACGAACTGCAGGATGGGCGAGTCCAGGCCTGGGATCGGAATCTCGGTGGTATTGACAGCTTTACTCAGCGTGAATTCCGTGGGATTGAACTGCACCTGTAGCGACGGAAACTCCGCGTTCCCGTGGGTGTCCAACCGTACGAACTCGGCTTTGATCAATTGCGGCATTGAATCATTTCCAGTTGGGCACCTGGCGGGCGGAGACTTTAGGCCGCAGCGCGCGCTCGTCGTGCAGTCGCTGTTCGAGTTCGTGTGCCTCGCGCAGGCGCTTCATGACGATGCACACGATGCGCTCTACGACGGCAGGATCGAGTAATGCCTGCGAATCGGTCGCCCGAACGGTACTGCTGATTTCCCCGATTTCAACGTCCATCGTCAGTCTGTTCCTTTTGGACAGGCTGAAGCCTGTCCCACCGTCTTTCAGGCATCCTAAATTCCCAAAGAAGCCATCTGCAGGCCCTCGTGCGCGATTTCGAGCTCTTCGATCGCGAGCTGGTTCTGTCCCGCGTTCATGGCCGGACCGGTCCATTTCACCGGCAAGCCTCGCGTAAAGGTCCAAACGCGAATCGGCCGCTTCCGATCGTCCTGCAGCGTAATCACGCCGTCGCGGCGGCTTCCCTGCCCCGTGACAAATCCGAAGTGCCATTGCCACAGGTCGCCCGACATCACCACACCGCGCTTGAGGTGAATGTGCCCCCACGTGATGCGGGTCGGGAATTTCAAGCTGGTGCCGTTGTTGCCGCCTTCGCGGTATTCTTCAATCTCCAGAGTCGAATCGAGGCCGCCGCACTCGCTGAATCCGGCCAGAGGCGCCCGTTGGATGGGCATCAAGGCCGCGGCCAGGATGCTGCTCGCGTCGATCAGCGTCACCGTGAAGTTGTATGCCAGGACCGGGTCGATGCGGCTCATTCCGTGACCCCCAGGCTGTCTTCCGTTCGCCCGATCCGGAAGATGAGGAACTCCGACGGCGCGGAAACTGCCACCCCGACTTCCGCCAGCAATTGTCCGGCGGCGGCGAGTTCCGGAGGATTATTTGACGCATCGCAGGTGACGTAAAACGCGTCCGCCGCCGTCGTGCCCGGCAGGGCTCCACGCTGCCACAGCGTTTCCAGAAAACCCGCGATCGTCCGCGTCAGCGCCTGCTGCAATTGGAAGTCATTTGGCTCGAAGACAGCCCATTGCACGGCGTCTTCGATCGATTCCTCGATCATCATCATGAGCCGGCGAACATTGACATATCTCCACAGCGCGTCGCTCGAAACGGTCCGGGCGCCGTACAGCAGCAGGCCCCGTCCTGGGAAGCTGCGAAAACAATTGATCCCCAGGGGGTTGAGGATGCCCTGCCGTGCACCGTTGACGTCCACGGCCAGGTCCTGGGCCCAATAAACGGGTTGGTTCGCGGGCGCCTGCTGAACGCCTTGCGTCAAGTCGGTCCTGGCAAAGATGCCGGTTACGTGTCCGCTCGGCGGTATCGATCTGACGGGCTGCGTGGCAGTCTGCAGCGGGTCAAGCACGACGATCCACGGGAAGTATAGCGCCGCATACTTCGAATCAAATTGCTGTCGCCAGACCTGAATTTCGCCGAAATCGTCAGATGGAGGCGGATCGAGGAGCGCCATCCGGTACCGCATCGTTTCGCAATGCGTCACGAGGGCCTGCTGAACGCGTGCGATGTCAGCCAACGAAAAGCTGGGAATTTGTTCCTGAATGGAAGACTGCTGTATCAGAGTCGGCTGCGGGATACCACACGGCAGGCACGGATTTGGCGTGGGCGGCGGCAGAGGCGCGAACTCGACCGGAGGCACGGCCTGCATCAGAATGTCCGGAATCGCTACCGAGAACACCCCCAGGTCCAGTTCCAGCGCCCGAAGTCCTAAGCGCTGGTCCGATGCCGGGTCGCCGGTGAAGTCCTCCGCCTGGAGTGCCGCGGTTCCGTCGCGTCCGGCAACCAGCGTCGCGTTGGCCGGGACCGGCAGCCGCGCCGGGAATGGTGACGGGGATTGCAGGTCCTGAACGCGGATGTAGTTTGACGATTGCGTAGCGTTGGGAACGTAGTTCGCGCTTTCCGGCACCAGCGATAACCCTTCGTAGGTTTCCCGGAGCGTGCCGCGTTGCGAGACGCCGAGCGAAAACTCGATCGTCTCGAAGTAAATGGGGTTCGTGAGAATGTATCCCGGCTCGAGAGGCACATCCCAGACGAGCCGCTTGGCGGCGCCATCCACGGACGCGACAGTGTGCCAGGCGACGAGTGCCGGCGCGGGCGACTGATCCTGAAACACCTTGACCAGCGCATGCTCCGCAAAACCAACTACCGTTTCGACCCGCGAAGCAGCCGTGGTTTGAACGACGCCGGCGAGGGTCTTCGTGGCGGCGCGGTTCGTCTGCGCGACACTGACCGAAATCTGATTTCCCCACGCCCCCGGGCTCTGCGCCGAAACCTGCAAAGTCGGCTGACCGGCTCCGTCGAGCAGCACACCCGAAGCGGCGGATGCGCCGGTACTAAACTGGATCGGGTTCGTGAGATCGAATGCCGGTGACAGCGGATTGTTCCAGATCAGCCGGCGCGCCAGTGGATCAACGCCACTCAAAAGCAAGTCCTGCTCCAGACCGGGATCCTGGCTCGCCGAGACCACGGCGCCCGCGACGAATCCGTCGGTGGATTGCGCCACCGAATAGGACCGGTCCGAGGGCTGCGCGGCCGCAGTGTCCAATGCCGTGCTCACGACACCGGCAGCAACCCGCACTACGTGGCATTCCACCCCGCCGTTCTCAAAGAACGCCTTGACGGAATAAGCGAGGAACGGCCCATCGAGAAAACCGCCGAATTGCGCTTCAAACTGCGCCCAGGAATAGATCGGCGTTGGCGTGTTCAACGGCCCGCGCGCGGCTACTCCAACGAACGCGGCAACGTCGGTGCGAACCGCCGGAAGGCGCTTCCGTCCCGAATCGACGCGTTCGAAGTACAGCCCGGGCGTGAGCAGCGTTGCCATGCTATGCCAGGGTCACCTGCTCGGCGCAGATCTCGATCGATTCCACGGCGACATCGTTGCTCGTGGCGTTCATTGCCGGGCCTTCCCACTTGCAAATGAAGCCGTTCTCGAACTGCCAACGCAATACATCGTTATGCTGCTCGTCCTGCAGAATGATGGCTCCGTTGCGGCGGTCCGTGATGCCGTTGAGGACGTTCTTGTACCACTTCCAAAGATCCTCGTTGGTCGTATAGCCACGCTTCAAGGTGATGTTCGTAAACTTGCGCAGCCCGGTCAGCTTGCGCACATGCAGCGACATTTCGTTGCCTTCGCGGTAGTCGACGGCGTCGGTCGTCATGGTCAAGCCGCCGGCCTCGCGGAAGCCCGCTACCGCCGTGTTATCGATTTCCACGCGAAAATTAAATCCGCGAAATGGATCTATCCGTTGACCTGTAGCCATTGTTGTTTCTCCTCATAGTTCCTATACGGAAGGAGCTTGCACCGTTTGACCGATGCGGATGATGACGAACTCCGCGGGTTTCACGGGCGCCACACCTACCAACACGATGAGCCGGCCATTGTCGATGTCATCCTGAGTCATCGTTGTCTGGTCGCATTTCACGAAGAACGCCTGTTCCTGCGTCGCGCCCATCAGCGCGCCATCGCGCCACACGGTCACGAGGAAATTCGAGATGCTCTGCGTCACCCGGGCCCACAATTGCTGATCGTTCGGCTCAAACACGGCCCACTGCGTGCCGGCATCAATCGACGCTTCCAGGAAGATGAACAGCCGCCTCACATTGACGTACTTCCATTCGTCGAGCGAGGTGATGCAGCGTGCTCCCCACACACGCAATCCGCGGCCCTGATGCGTAAAATCGCGGAGTACATTGATGTTGTTCGGCGGGGGATTCAGGATGTCCTGTTCGGCCTGGTTCACGATCACCTCCAGGCCCAGAATTCCATTGATCACTTCGTTGGCCGGAGCCTTCTGAACCCCGCGCGAGTCATCTACCCGCGCATAGATGCCTGCCATGTGTCCGCTCGGAGGAACATTGATGTCGAGTGACGTTAACGGATCGCTGATGACGAGGCGCGGATAGTATATTGCGGCATACTTGGTGTCGTATTGGTCCCGTTGCAATTGAATGTCGTTCAGGTCCGGTGCTAAATCCTCCGGTTTCGGATTCGGATCGAGAATCGCGAAGCGGTACTTCAGCAGTTCGCACTGGTCGATCAGCGCTTGTTGCACAACCTGTGAAGCAACGCCCGGCGCGGCAATGATACTGATTTCAGGAATATCTATGAGCGCCTGGATGCCGGTCCGGCTTCCCGGGCCATTGTCCGTGCCGACGAAGTCCTGGTCGACGGGCTTTACCCCATCGCTTCCCTTGCCAAGAGCAATGTTCAAACCATTATCGGGAGCCGGGAAGAAGTTCGGATCGGTGCCGCCGGGCGCCGATGTGTCAGGAATGCTGATGAGGCCAGAGCTGTTGTTGATGATGGATTTGTAGAAGTGTCCAGGGATGTTCTCGAGAGTCAGACTACGGAACTGCTCGGTCACACCGTTGTAGCTGACCGTGAGAGAAAACTCGCAAACCGACGCGATCGTGGTGGTGGCGGCTCCCTGGGGGTCCAGAGAATGTGTCGCGAGCGGCGCCGCTAAGGTGCTGGGATCGAAGCTTACTATGACGCCATTGATCGCGGCCACTCGGCCGGTCACTTTGTGTTGCCCCCGATCGAACTCAACCCAGGCTCCGACATAAAAGCCCGCCGTCGTCCGGAGTTGCACGTCTTGTGCGTCCACGACCGCGACCACTTCCGCGCGAACCGCCGTGGTTTGGGTCGGCGTAATAGTGATCTGGTTGCCCCAGGAACCGGGATCCGCCGCATTGATTATGATGCTGGTGAGCGGCGACGCCAGGACCTTCAGCACAGTTGTGTACTGCGCCTGGAAAACCGATCCCGCCCCGAGAGCCGGGGTGAAAGTGATGATGTTGGTGTTGCGGTCGTAGGCCGTAATCTTGAGGGGTGGTGAACTCGTGCTGATGCCGTTTTTCACCTGGATCAGTTGCACGTGGTCATCGGCTTGAAGATTGCGGAGCGTGACGAGCCGTGCATGTGTCAGGTCGCTCGCGGAGGTGTCGGTCGCGAGCCGCGTTACCAGCCCTCCGGGCGTCGTATCCGTGGCGGTCCCGTTGGTGTCACCCGGCACGCGGCTGATGTAGAGCCGCTTCCCGCCGTTAATGAAGAAGCCGTTCACCGCGTGGGGCAGATGATTCAAGCCCAGGAACTCCGGGCCGAAATCGAAATATCCGCCGAACGCGCGTTCGAATTCCGAAAAGCTCGTGACCAGCGTCGGCAGCCCGGCGACTGGTCCGCGAACGGTGACTCCGACAAAACCCGCCGTGCTGGTGCTGACGCCTTCAATCGGCTGTACGCCGTCTTGTTCTTCAATGTAGACGGCCGGTGAAAGATACTCTGGCATCGAGATGTTTCTCCTTTTCGTTAGGCGAGCCGGAAATCCACTACATTCACCGGCTGATCAAAATCGAGCGAATATGTTTTGAGCTGATCGGCATACCCTGCGGCGGACACGTCCAGATCCAGGCTGACAACGCCGCCAAACCCGTCGAAGCGATAAAAACCCGAGGCGTCCGTCAACGCGCCAGTCAGCGCGTATTCGGTGGCGGATCCGTCGACGATTTCAAGGGTGTCCGCGGCCAGCGCGCTATTCAGCAGAAGCAATCCATCGCCAGGCTTTGCGGACCCGGCCAACGCGGCGTTTGCTCCTACGGCCCCGGCCGCGACGGGTTGGACGACCGTCCCGGCGGCAAAACTCCGATAGAGCGGCGCGTTCAACAGTACCTGGCCGGGCCCGGGCCCCAGGCCGGCCACCACCACGTATTCGCCGGCGATCGCCGGCCCCAGCGACAGTACACTGTTCGCCGCCAGTCCCGACGTGTCGGCAACCTGAATCGCCGAGGTTCCGCCTCGGGCTGCCGAAGTCAACTGCGTCGCGGCTCCCCAGAGGTCGAGCTGCCGCTGCTGTATCATTACGCCGGCGGCATGGCTAAAGTGAACCGGCGTGCGCAGCGCGACCACATTCGGGGCCGTAATGTTCACCACAGCGGCGTCTATCGGAGCACGAGTGTCCAACCGCACCACTCGTCCCTGTAGCCGTACGGGTGTGCGGGACAGCGCCAATGTTCCAGCGTTGACGGGAAATACGGCATCCGCGGGAAGCGCGACCGCCAGCGTAGCCGATTCGTATCCAGGCGCTGAAAAGGTCAGGGTAATCGTCGTAGGCAGCGTGATCGCTTCGGGGAACCCCGCCGCGACAAAGAATCCTCCCGAAGCCGCGCGCGCGGCCACGTCGGGACGATCGGTTGTGACATCGAAAGCAACCTTCAGTGCCAGGTTCGCAGTGGCGTCCCATAGCGCACCGGCGACCAGCACGACATAAACGCTGGCGCGGTCGTCCGTGACCGAGTACTGCCTGACGTCCGTGTCGACCACGTAAGTTGCGCTCACACGATCTCCGCGTAATCGGCCTGCCGAACTTTGACGGGCGATACCTCGATCGGCTCGAGGTCCGAATCGATATTCACAACCTGCACTTCATAGGTCACCGAGACCCTGTATGGCTCTTCGAGTGAATGCCAGATCCGCGTGAGTTCTTCCAGCGTGAGAGTTTCGAACACGACACGAAGTTGCTCGGATGAGCCTGCCAATGAGTCCTGCAAGTCCGCGCCCTGCAGGCTGGCATGATCGTTCAACGCCTGCATCGCTCTTCCGAGCAACACCTGTAAGTCGCCGGGCTGCGCGGAGATTGGGGTGATGAGGTAGTACAGATGAATCGGAAGCGGTTGAATTACGCGCTGGTTCGGGGCTGGGCGCGCTCCGGGGCGATTAAGCATGTCCGGGTCGCGTGTGACGCGATACAACCACAGCGAGACAACGGGGGTCGTGCTCTTAGCCAGTTCCTTTGGCGATCTCAGTTCGATCGGTACCCCGCTTAGCTGCGCTTCGGTACTCTCCGTGATCGCCTGCCGAAGGACTTCCTTGAGGGTATGGCTTACAGCTCGGATTGCGGTGAAGTCGCTCATAGGCCGGCCGCTCTACGCCTCCGGGACGGAGCCGTGGGAGGCAACATAGTCTTCGAGCGCGCGCTCCAGCACCGCTGAAAACCGCTTTGCATATGCGGGGCTCGTGACGATACGCAGCGCCACCTGGGGCGCGTCTTCTCCCGGATAGTATTGGCCGAAGTCGAGAACGAACTCGATCGCGTTGTATCCGACATTGAGGCAATTGGCATACTGTCCAAACAATCCACGGGCATTGGGGAGATCGTCCATCTAGTAAATGCTCGGCGTCACGGGTCAGGACGGTGGCACATGGAATGCCAAATCCCTGGCAGGCGCAATGGCGCGATAATTCACGTTTCGGCAGTGCGCTTCTAATCGGTGTTACAGCGACTCGAGGGGTTTGTGACGATGGAGTTGTAACAGCTGTATCATTCACGAGGTGAGTTTCAGCCCGATGCCTTCTAATTCACCACGTGTTGGAAAACATTCACGCGCCGCGGGTCGTGGAAGTGTGAAGCAGCGGTTTCGCCTGACTTTGGAAGCTTACCGCGAACGCGCAGGCGAAAGCGCCCCTGCGCCATCTTCGATTCCACCCACCTTTGTAAACCGGAGGTCCATCGCGACAGAACAAGAACCTGCACTGCGCCGTTATGCGGTCTGGGTTGCCTCGCGATCGAGATGCGTTTGTTGTGACAGTTGGTATTTCGTCATTTTGCGGTACAGCGTCATCCTTGACCAATTCAACGTGCGCGCGGCCTCACTCTTGTTCCAGTTCGTCGCGAGCAGTGTGCGAAGCAGGATACCTGACTCAGCCTCGCTCTCCGCTTCTCTGGTTCCTGCCAGCCTTTGCTCGAGCGCCTGTGGAAGGTGCAGTTGATCCGCGTTATCGGTCAGATGAATAAAGGCCGATTCCAGCACATTCCGAAGCTCCCGCACATTTCCGGGCCAATCGTAACTTGCCAGCCAACGGAGGCTTCTTGGCGACAGGGTGCGAACATTACGTTTAAATGTCACATTCATTTCACGAATAAAACGATGTGCGAGTTCGGGCAGGTCTTCGCGGCGCTCACGCAGGGGTGGCAGTTTGACATGCGCGACGCTTAGCCGGTAGAACAGGTCGGTTCTGAATCCATCGCCGGAAGCGAGCGACTCGGAAGAGCGGTTAGTGGCGGCGATGATACGGATATCGACCGCCGCATCCTGGCGGCCACCCAGTCGCTGCACCCTTCGCGTTTCGATGCAACGGAGAATCTTGGCCTGGGCAAAGGGGCTCATATCGCCGATCTCATCGAGAAAGATGCTGCCCCCGTCCGCATTCTTGAGCGCGCCGTCACGAGCAATCGTCGCGCCCGTAAATGCGCCACGTTCGTAACCGAAGAGCTCGCTTTCAATGAGCGAATCCGGCAACGCTGCGCAATTGATACAAATCATCGGCTTGTCGCGCCGGGTGCTCGATCGATGGATCAACTGCGCCACGAGTTCTTTACCGGTGCCGGTTTCGCCGGTGATGAGCACGTTGCTGGGAGAAACGCCGATACGGCGGGCGTAAGTCCTGAGGGCTTGCATCGCGGCGCTGCTTCCGACGAGGAGGTCCTCGTCCGCAGGCCCGCGGGTTCGCGTATTCATCGGTATAATCTCTGGTGACAAACAACGCGAAAGCGCTTCAAGCAAATCAGCATGAAGATGCTCGCACCGCACATATCCCCGGCAACCGTTCCTCCAGGCGTCGATGGCTAGTTCCTCTGAGGCTTGGTTACGGATGAAGATGACCGGCAGCTTTGGATGGTCAGACCTGAGTCGGGCGGCCGTTTCAATGGAATCAGTGAGTGCTGCTAACGGGCAAGGTGGCCCTTGTGAAGTAACCAGCTTCACAGATAAGCAGCTCAAGCACTTCTCCATCCGGAAACTGATAGCCCTATCTTGAACTGCGTTGAAAATCGTCAGTTCCCCCACACTTCTCTCCAATAAGCAGCCGGAATGATGCTTGTGTGGGTCAAGCGTATCACAATATGAAGGCGAAATCGGAACATAAATTTACTGAGCCGATCGTCGAGTTTTGCATCTTTCCGGGTGGATGGGCGGAAAACCGGTGAGTTCACCCTATACCGAGAGAATTTTGGACTTGTTCTCACGCGCATTACGCGAAGATCGCCGCAAATTTGACAAGTGGAAAGCTACAAACGCGTCACGATGCGGTCTCAAGCTGCGCCGCGAAGACACCAGGTCCCCAAGCTCGCGTAAATTGGATAAGAAGGAGAACGGACATGGCTTCTGCTCAAGAACGCATCACGATTCACCCACTCACGGAGCGCGCCGCATGGAAAGAGCTCGAGCGTCACGCCGGAGAGGTCCGGATGAAGCATCTTCGCGAGCTTTTTGCCGCGGATTCCGAACGAGGTCAGCGGTTCACGTCCGAAGGTGCGGGCATTTATCTCGATTACTCCAAGAACCGCATCACAAGCGACACCATCCGCATGCTTTGCCGGTTAGCAGAGGAGTCCGGTTTGCGGGAACGAATCGAGGCCATGTTCCGCGGCGAGACGATAAACACGACAGAAAACCGCGCGGTGCTTCACGTGGCGCTGCGGGCGCCCCTCGGGACATCAATCGTTGTGGATGGGAAGGATATCGTTCCTGAGGTTCATGAGGTGCTTCAGAGGATGGCTGGGTTTTCGAACCGCATCCGAAGTGGTGAGTGGCTGGGCCACACCGGTAAGCCAATACGGAATGTCATAAACATCGGCATCGGCGGTTCCGACCTGGGACCGGTAATGGCTTATGAGGCGCTCAAGTATTACAGCGATCGCTCTCGGACGTTCCGCTTCGTCTCGAATGTCGACGGCACCGATTTCGCGGAAGCGGTTCACGATCTTGACCCTGCGGAAACGCTCTTTATCGTTTCGTCGAAAACGTTCACAACGCTCGAAACCATGACGAACGCGGAATCAGCGCGCGAATGGTCGATGAAGGCCTTCGGCGGCGACCGGGCTTCTGTGGCACGACATTTCGTCGCGGTTTCCACGAATGCCGCGGAAGTATCGAAGTTCGGCATCGATACCGCCAATATGTTTGGCTTTTGGGATTGGGTTGGAGGCCGTTACTCCATGGATTCGGCCATTGGTCTTTCCACGATGATCGCCATCGGCCCAGACAATTTTCGTGCTCTGTTGGACGGTTTTCACGAGATGGATGAGCACTTCCGAACCGCTCCGTTCGATCGCAACCTGCCGGTTCTCATGGGTCTCCTTACGGTCTGGAATACTGATTTGCTCGGCGCTGAAACGGTTGCCGTGTTGCCGTATGACCAATACCTGAAGAGATTCCCGGCTTATCTCCAACAGTTGACGATGGAGAGCAACGGCAAGCATGTCACGCTGGATGGGAGCAAGGTCACATATCAGACCGGGCCGGTGTATTGGGGCGAGCCCGGGACCAACGGCCAGCACTCGTTTTACCAACTCATTCATCAGGGAACGCGGCTCATTCCGTGCGACTTCGTTGCCTTTGGCCGCCCGCTGAACCCGCTGGGCCATCACCACAAAATCCTCATCGCCAATGTTCTCGCGCAATCGGAAGCGCTGGCGTTCGGGAAAACGGCGGAGGAAGTCAAAGCCGAAGGAACACCCGACTGGCTAGTGCCGCATCGCGTTTTCGAGGGAAATCGCCCGTCCAACACGATCCTGGCGGAACAACTGACCCCAGCGACGTTAGGAAAGCTCGTCGCGCTTTACGAGCACTCCGTCTTCACCCAAGGCACGATCTGGAGTATTGATTCTTTCGACCAATGGGGCGTTGAACTGGGGAAGGTTCTGGCGAAGCGGATTATACCGGAGTTGGAGAGCCGCGAAGAGCCCAGGCTCGAGCACGACAGTTCGACTAATAATTTGATCCAACGCTTTCGAGGGGGCAAGTAGACCGCGTCACTCTTCCCGCCAAGAGCATAGCTTTAACCAAAAGGATTGGACAGGCGGTTTTCGTCTGTCCTTTTTCGGCGAAGTCCAAAGGCAGGCTGAATGCCTGCTCCACCCTTCCAAATTCTCCAAATCGTCGCGGGACGCAAAGGACCAGAGGCTGTGTAAAACCCGCGGTCCTGAGACAATCGGGCTGATGAGTCGTTTACGGTATCGCATCCCGATCTGCCTACTCGCGTTCTTTCTGGAGACGATCGCTCATAGCCAGCCAATTGCTATATCCGCGGGAACCCTGATCGATCCAGCCAGCGGAGAAGAAAAACGCAATCAGGTTCTTCTGATTGAAGACGGAAAGATTAAGGAGTTTGGTCCGTCCGTAAAAGTCCCCGCGAACGCCTCCCGGATCGATCTCTCCAGCGAGACGGTGCTGCCAGGGCTGGTGGATGCGCATACCCATCTGCTCGCTACAGTCGATCCCAAATGGGACCTTGGCGATTTCTGGATTATGGCGATGCAGCGGCGCGCGGGATTCCGGATGGCCCAGGGCGTCAGGCATGCCAAGGAAATGCTCGAAAGCGGGTTCACGACTGTACGGGACGTCGGAAACGCCGGCGACTACCTGGATGCCGACCTGGAAAAAGCAATCCGCTTTGGCATCATCCCCGGTCCAACCATGATTTTTGCAGGACGCATCATCGCACCGTTCGGCGGCCAGTTTTGGGACACACCGGCGGATCGCAAGCTGCTGGAGAACCCGGAATATCGCTTCGCCGATTCGCAGGATGAGCTGCGCCGGGCCGTTCGCGAAAACATCTACTGGGGCGCGCGCGTCATTAAGATCGTGGTCGACGGTCAAAAGTACGTCTATTCCGCCGACGACATCCGTTTCGTCGTTCAGGAAGCCCAGCGTGCCGGGGTTAAAGTGGCGGCGCATGTGCAGACCGAGCGCGGCGCCAGAGCGGCCATCGAAGCCGGAGTCGCTTCGATCGAGCATGGATGGGTGCTCAGTGATGAAGACCTGGCATTGGCCAAGAAGAACCATGTGACTCTCGTGAGTACGGATTTCACGGTCGCGGAGCTCATCGCCAACGGCATGGAACCCGACGCTGCAAAGCGGACCCACGAGCGTTATGTCGCAAGGCTGAAGCGGGCTTCGCTGGCAGGCGTAAACATCGTGTTCGGTACAGATATCATGTCCGACATCAAGGGCAAGACTCGGGGCCAGGCTGCCATGGACTACGTCGATAGCTTCACTGAAGCCGGCGTGGGTCCGATCGACATTCTTCGCGCCATGACGAGTCGTGCCGTCGATCTGCTGGGGGTCGCCTCCGAGCGGGGCGCGCTGGAAAAGGGGATGGCCGCCGACCTGGTCGCAACGCCACTCGACCCTCTCCGCGATATCAATGGATTAAAGAGCATCGATTTCGTAATGAAGAACGGCGAAGTCTGGCGCCGGCGCTGACCCTCATGCAGATTACCGCTGCGATCACTAAGCAGGCGGGTGTCAGCCTGGAATGGTACCCACTACGACGCCCAGAAACAACTGGAACCCCGCCACTTCAGAGGTTGCCATTTCCCGTCCTTTTTCTCGAGGACGTGAAACCCGCCGCCTCCACAAAGACCGCCGCAGTGGTGTCCGATGTAAACCACCGCGACGGTCTTCTCAGCGTTAAAGCCCACGGCAGATAGCTCCACCCATCCGACCGAGTGGTAGATCTTCAAAACGTTCGATAGCTGTTCAGCGGGAACGATCTGAAAAAGCGGCTGGATATGGAACTGGCCCCTCAGCAGCCATTGTTTCTGGTTGACCTTCACGTAATCCGCAATCGCCGGCCCGACCAATTCCTTCGAGCTAGCTTCCGGCTCCAGGCAGATCTTGTACGGTTTTGTTTCAGCCTGAAACACCAGCGGATCCGCATGCGCAGCGGTGATCATCCAGTCTTGCGGAAGTAAGGCTGAATACACCTCGTAAGCCTCAGGTACCGTGTATGGCTCAGGGGACGGCGGCGTCTGGCACACCACTGCCGCCGCGAAAAGCAGGGGCGTCAGTCTTATCAGAGTGCCCATTTGACCTAATGGTATCGTCGCGATTAGCCGTTGGTAAGCGGCCCAGCGGCAGCGCACGCCGCGCCGCCTGGCTATGCCGCCTCCGTCAAGTGATCCCCACAAGCAATTCCCCAACGAGGCCGTCGGCGATGTCCGCCGATACGCTCTTGCAGGCGAGGGAAAAGACACGTCAGGCCCACTGCGTTCCGAGAGAACGAGTTGTTGGCCGTACCGGATGGGCTTCGTAAACGAACATAAGCCCGGCATGCGATTCTAAGAGTCAGTTTGACAACATGAGTTCTTCCAAGCTTACTCGCCGCACCTGGCTCACCGGAGCCGTCGCGTTAAGCGCAGAACTGGGTGTCCCGCGCTTGCAAGCAGCCGCGGAGCCGCTCTCGTGGACCCTTCGCGAGGCAACCGACGCCCTCGCGAAAGGCTCCATTTCGTCCGAGGAGTTGACGAAGCTGTGCCTGGCCCGAATCAGCAAGGTTGACCGCCAGCTCAATGCCTTTATCACACTCGACGCGGAAAATGCCCTGGCACGCGCCCGGGAATGCGACCGCAAGCGAAGAGCCGGTCGAGTAGCCAGCCGGCTGCACGGCGTTCCCATAGCGCTGAAAGATAACATCGACACTGCCGGCCTTCGCACCACCGCGGCGGCACAGGTCTTCAGAGACCGCGTGCCCGCTGAAGACGCCGAGGTCACCAGGCGTCTCAAGGCTGCGGGCACGGTAATGCTGGGCAAGCTCAACCTGGATGAAATGGCCTTCGCCGGCACTGGCACGACAGGCTGTTTCGGCCCCGCACACAATCCCTGGAACCTGGACCGAATTACGGGCGGCTCATCGGCGGGCTCCGCTGCCGCGGTGTCTGCCGGACTCTGCTTCGGATCGGTCGGCAGTGACGACGGCGGATCGGTCCGCATCCCTGGGGCGCATTGCGGTGTCGTCGGCTTCAAGACTTCTTACGGGCGTGTCAGCACGCGCGGTGTAGTGCCCTCGGCGTATTCGATGGATACCATCGGTCCCATCGCGCGAACCGTGGAAGACGCCGCGATGCTCCTGCAGGTGCTAGCAGGCTACGATCCCCTCGATGCGATCACGCTGCAGGAGCCGGTATCGGATTACCCGAAGGCCCTGGGGAAACCGATCTCGCACCTCCGTATCGGTGTTCCGCGTGAATACTTCTTCGAGCAGCTACACCCCGATGTCGCAGCGGCGGCCGAGGATGGCATCCGTCTGTTGAGCGGAAAGGTGAAGGAGGTTCGGGATGTGACGCTACCCCGGCTGCATATGGCCGAGCACGGTGACTACGACGTTGAACTGTATCACTATCAAAAGCCCTTCTTCGACAAGTCACCTGAACTCTACCATCCCTGGTCCCAGCGACACCTGAACGAAATGAAGAAGGTCGAGACGGTAGCCTACATCGAGACGCTGAAACGCGTTCGCGAGTGCCGCCGCGACATCAAGCGCATCTTCGAGAATGTCGACATCCTGGTTCTACCGACGATGAGAGAGCCCGCGCCGCTGATCTCGGAGACGATCAACGAAACCCACAAGCGCCCTCCGGGCAATACATCGGTGTTCAACCACTTCGGTACCCCGGCGATCACGGTGCCGTGCGGGTTTTCTAAGGAGGGGATGCCGATCGGACTCGAGATCTCCGGCCCTGCCTTTCAGGAATCCCGAGTGCTTCAGGTCGCCTATGCCTATCAGGAGGCCACTGACTGGCATCGTCGCATCCCATCCTTGTAAGACAGGCTGGCAGCCGGCGCGTGTCACGATTCGTGGAATTATTTCAAGCCTTCCATGCTGACAGTCAACGGCCCCAACACAGATGCGGATAGAGTAGCGATCGAGTTTGAGTCGGGCACCAGCACGGTGAGCTGGCAGCAGGTAGACTGCAATCGTGAAGTGTACCCGCCGTCAATTCGTGCTCGCAGGCGTTCCGCTAATGGCGGCGAGTGGCCAACTGGACCGGCACGCGATCGTTGCGCGACACGACCCGAGGCTGCATGAAATCGATCCGCGAGGGCCTCTCTCGGTCGGAAACGGGGAGTTCGCGTTCACCGCGGATGTCACCGGACTGCAGTCCCTCGGGAGCCTGTACGAATACACGATTCCACTCTGCACGCAGTCGCAGTGGGGATGGCATACGTTTCCGGGACATACGCTTCAGGATGCTGCCCGTCTGCGGCTCGAAATGTTCGACACGTATGGCCGGCAGGTCGGGTATGCCACGTCGAGCGCCGGGCAGGAGGAGTTGTTCAACTGGCTGCGCGAGAACCCGCACCGCCTGAATCTCGGGCGCGTTGCGCTGCTGCTGGATGGACGTCCTCTGGAGGGCGCCTGGATTACGTCCATCGACCAGAGGCTGATTCTGTGGAAGGGAACCCTCGAAAGCCGCTTCAGTCTTAAAGGAAACCTGGTGAGGGTCGTAACGTGTTGCCACCCGAGGCGCGATGGGCTCACCGTTTCAGTGGAATCACCTCTCGTGGCTTCGGGGCGGCTTTCGGTCGGGATCAGTTTTCCCTACGCCTCAACGGCCTTGAACGCGTCGGATTGGAGCGCCCCTCGAAAGCATCAGACTAAGCTTTCCATGTCAGGACCAAACACCGCGATGATCCAGCGGCAGTTGGACCGCGACAGCTACCAGGTCCGTCTACATTGGCTTGGGAAAGCTCAGGCCACGGCGCGCGCAGAACATCAAGTTGAACTCTCCGGGAACCGTCTTGATTTCACCTGTGAGCTCTCCCGCGAACTGCTCGCCGACCCTCTTGATCCGGACGCCGCGCGCCAGGAGACTGAAGCGCATTGGAACAGATTCTGGTCCACCGGGGGTGCCATCGATCTCGCGGGAAGCACCGACCCACGGGCGCCGGAGCTCGAACGGCGCATCGTTCTCTCCCAATACCTGACCGCGATACAGTGCTCCGGTTCAACGCCTCCCCAGGAGACCGGCCTCACGTGCAATAGCTGGTACGGCAAGTTCCACCTGGAGATGCACTGGTGGCACGCTGCACACTTCGCGCACTGGGGCCGCACTCCGTTGCTGGAGCGCAGCCTGGGCTGGTACGAAGCGATCCTTCCCGTCGCGCGCGAGAAGGCGCGAAGGCAGGGATACAAGGGTGTGCGCTGGCCCAAGATGACCTCGCCCGACGGGCATGACAGTCCTTCCAACATCGGCGAACTGCTGATCTGGCAGCAGCCGCATCCCATCGCCATTGCGGAACTCTGCTATCAATCGGCGCCCGTGCGTGGAACGCTCAAACGCTACCGAGATATCGTCCTGCAGTCGGCCGAATTCATGGTGGATTTCGCGGTATTGCAGAATGGCCGCTACATACTCGGACCGCCGGTCATTCCCGCCCAGGAAAACCACCCGCCGCGCGAAACCTGGAACCCGGCTTTCGAGCTCTCATACTGGCGACAGGCGCTCGGCACTGCCCAGCGATGGAGACAGCGTCTTGGCTTTCCGCCGGAACAAAGCTGGGAACAGGTCCGCACGAAATTGTCAGCGCTGCCGGTGGGCGACGGGGTCTACCTGGCCCACGAGAACTGCCCGCAAACCTTCACATCCCGGAACCACGATCACCCCTCGATGCTGGCGGCCCTGGGCGTTCTCGACGGCGAAGGCGTGGACCGCGAGACCATGCGCCGAACCCTGCACAAAGTGCTTCGCGAATGGCATTGGGCGGATACGTGGGGCTGGGACTTTCCCATGGCTGCCATGACAGCGATCCGGCTCGGCGAACTCCAGACGGCAGTCGATTGCCTGTTTATCGAGTCGCCAAAGAACACGTGGCTTCCGAACGGCCACAATTGGCAGCGTCCCAATCTTCCGGTGTATCTGCCGGGCAATGGCGGTTTGCTGATGGCTGCGGCGATGTTGGCCCGGTCGGCGAACGCCCTGCCCAAAAGCTGGCAACTGCGATGGGAGGGCCTGCGAGACGCCTCACTTAATGAGTAGGCACCGTTCTTTTGGTGGCCACAGCCGGCGCAAGCGCAACGCCGGCCAGGAGCAGCACCACCACAAACCACAGTGCGACACGCAGCGTGAAGGCGTCGGCAGCAAAGCCGATGGCCGGCGGACCGGCAAACAATCCGGCCGCCCCCGACATGATGAGAAACGCCATTGCTGCTCCGGTCGATCCATCATGCACACTTGCTGACGCTCCGAAAACCACTGGCACGACAACAGAGCATCCCACGCCCACGATGGCGAATCCAGCGAGCGCGGACATCGGCGCCGCCAACGCCAGGGCCAATCCGCCCGCCGCGATTGCGCTTCCTGTGGCGACCAGTACTCTCGGCGAGAAGCGGTGCCGCAACCCATCGCCGCCGAGCCGTCCGATCGTCATGGTTGTGGAGAATAAGGCGTATCCGAGGGCCGAGCCCCGCAAGTAGAGGCCGCTCCAGTCGGCGATTGCGCCTTCTGCCAGGAAGAAACAGAACGTCAACGCTCCCAGGCCGAGAAGAGCTGGTGTGAGGCGGAGTTTTCCTCGCGATTGTGGCGCCGAATCCACGTGTCCGGGCAGGAACCCCGGGGTCACCAGGAGCGTCGCCGCGACACCCAGAATCCCGGCTGCCAGGAAGTGAGTGCGTGGCGCAACCCCGAGTCTCGAGATCAACCATCCAAATACCGCACCCGCGATGCCGCCGATGCTGTATGCGGCGTGGATCGCCGACAGCACCGGACGGCCAGCGGCTCGCTCTACCGCAACGGCATGGGTATTCATCGAGACATCCATCGACCCGGCCGCAGCTCCGAGAACGGCGAGGGAGAGAGCGAGGGTTAGCTGAGAGTAGGCCAGACCGGGAAGAAACAGGCCCGAGCAGAACACCAGTGAAGCCGCCGCGGTGACGGACCGGCTACCGAGGCGGCCGATCAGCCACCCGGCAACCGGCATCGCGACCATGCTTCCACTGGCCAGCCCAAGCAAAGCGAGCCCCAGTTGCGAATCCGAAAGCCCGATTTGCGACTTGACCTCCGGAATTCGTGAAACCCAGGTCGCGAATATGGCCCCGTGCAGGAAGAAAATCACCAGGACCGTAAAGCGCGCTCTGCGTACAACGGTTTCGTTCACCGTTGTTGGACGCTCCAACAGCGGCTCACGATTCCCGATACGTCGTTGATTATCTGACCCGTGTCTATTGGATCCTGGAGGCCGAGTCCCTAAACTGCTGGGGCACAAATTGCGACTCGCCCAGGTCGTCTATGCTGCTTGGTGGGCAGGCGGATTCGCCTGCCCTTTGTACTTCACATCGTGCAACTCCACCTATGCGCGATCGAAGTTGCGGAACCAAAGCGCCTGTTCCGCGATAGGCCGTGTCTTCTCCGCGATCGATGCGAGTTGAGTCTCGTTCAGTGGCGTAAAATCACGCGCGAGCGCAACGTTCTCCTCGAGTTGGGCGACAGAATCCACACCGATGATGATGGTGCTCACAGGTTGCGAGAGCACCCAATACACCGCTTCCCGCATGCTGAGAGTCCCCGGCTTAGACGTGACGTTCCCGCCGCCTTCCCAGCTCCGTTTTTGCCGCTCCATGGGGGGCGGATTCCAGCTTGCAAGAATTCGGCCGCGCGCCGGAACCTTCATGCCGACAATCCCCATTTGCCGCTCCAGCGCGAGCGGTAGTAGTTCCGCCGTAAAACTGTGGCGATGCTGATCGGCGGCGTTGACGCCCATCAACACCGTGTCGAACGGAAAACGCCGTATGCACTCCATCAGAGCTTCCGGGCGATGGTGCCCCGTCACGCCGAGGAATCGAACGGTTTTCTGGCGGCGCGCCTGCTCGAACGCCTCGATCGCCCCGCCTTTGCCGAACACCTGCTCGACATCGCTCATCGTACCGATGTCGTGGAGTTGCCAGACGTCCACATGGTCGGTCTCGAGCAGTTTCAGGGACTGTTCGAGCATTCGCAGCGAACCGTCACGGGTCCGGTCTTTGGTCTTGGTGGCGATAAAGGTCTCTTTGCGGCGCCGTTTCAACACCTGCCCGATATAGCGTTCGCTGGGCCGCTCCGGCCCACCATAGATGGACGACGTATCGATGTAGTTCACACCGAGATCCAGTGCCCGTTCTACGATGGGCACGGCAACGGCGTCATTATTCACTCGCTCGAGGGCGGCCTGTCCACCGAGACTGAAGATCGCGACGCGATGTCCAGTTTTGCCGAAGTTCCTCGTCGGCATTGGGGAAGCAGGCGGCTGATCCTGTGCCGCTCCCGATGCGGTTCCACCCGCGACCAGGCAGGCGGCCGCTACGCCTGACTTTATGAAAGTGCGGCGATCTTCATCATGTAGTTTCATGTAGACTCCGTCATCACGGTTTAACCGAAGGCGCAGGCTGCGGCGGTGTGCTCCATTGCGCGTCAGCCAGCTTCCACCCTCCGCCGAGCGCCTGGTACAGTTGCACGATGGCCAGCCTGCGGTTCAACTCAGTTTGCGCCAGCGCATTCTGCGCCGGGTAAAGCTCCTGCTGCGCTTCAAGCACCTCGTAGTAGCTCGACTTTCCAGCGTTATAGCGCTGCAACGAGACCGTCACAGCATCCTCATACGCGCTAACGGCTTCCATCTGCCGCGCGCGAACGAGTTCCAGTTTGTCGCGGGTGATCAAAGCGTTCGAGACGTCGCGAAAAGCGCCCAGCGCGATCTGCTCGTACTGATTGCGAGCCTGCTCCCACACTGCAACGGCTTCGCGTTGGCGGGCGCGCAAAGCCCCGCCCTGGTAAATGGGGCCGGTGAGGGTCGCCGCCACGCTCCAGATGTTCGTCTGACCAGAGACAAGCGCTGCCAGTGGCGAACTTCCGCGGCCCAACAAGGTTGTGAGTCCCAGGCGTGGGAAAAAGTCAGCATCCGCAATCCCGACCCGGGCGTTAGCGGCACGGATGTTCTGCTCGGCTTCGAGCAGATCCGGGCGGCGCTCGAGCAGGTTGGAGGGCAGCCCTGAGGGCACCTCAGGCGGCAGCACCTGTTCGAGCAGCTTCCCTTTTCGAGCGATCGGCCCGGGTGTGGACCCGAGCAGGATGCGAACCTCGTTTTCCTGGATCGCGATTTGCCGTTCCAGGTCAGGAATGTTCGCGGCCACCATCGACAGAGCCGCCTGCGCTCGCGACGTTTCAAGCCGGGAAGCCGCCCCACCATCCAGCCGCTTCTGAAAAATGTCGAGACTGCCCTGGAACGATTCCACGTTGCGATGGGCGATGTCCAGCCGCAGGTCCAATTCCAGCAGTTCAAAATAGGCCTGCGCCACGCTGCTGACCAGCGACAACAACACCCCGCGCCGGCCCTGCTCGGTGGCAAGATAGACAGCCACCGCGTACTCGTTGGACCGGCGAATGCGCCCCCACACGTCCGCCTCCCAACTTGCCTGTAGGATGGCGGCAATAGTTCCCTGTTGAGCACCGAAGGTTGAGGCGGGATTTCCGAGCGATTCGTTCTTGCCGCCGCTGAGGCCGGCCTCATATGCAATCTGCGGAAGATATTGCGAGTGCGATTGTGCCGCGAGTTGGCGCGCCTGTTCGACTCGCGCCGCGGCGACGCGAAGATCCCGATTGTTGACAACAGCGGCTTGGATCAGTTGCTGTAAATCGGGGTCCTGAAAAACGCTCCACCAGGGGAGATCGGCGATAGAGGCCGACTGCGCCGGGTCCTGACCACGAAACGCCGCCGGGGCGTCCACCGGCGGCCGTTTGTACCGCGGTCCCACGAGACAACTGCTCAGAACGAGGACTGCGCCCAACACAAAGAAAAGGGAAAGCCTGCGCATCGTTTAATCCGTCGCTGCCGGCAGGGGCACTTTCTGACGCGCATGGGATTCTTTGCGTCCTACTTTCTCCATCAGGCAGAAGGTCACGGGAATGAGCAGGACTGCGATGCAGGTGGCGGCGGCCATTCCGCCGATGACGCAACTCCCCACCGCGCGGCGCGCGACCGCGGAGGCGCCGCTCGCCAGCCACAAAGGCACGCACCCCAGAATGAATGCAAAGGACGTCATCAGGATCGGGCGTAGCCGAAGCTTTGCGGCTTCGAGCGCCGAGTCGCTCAACGACATGCCGCCCAGGAAGCGGACCTTGGCGAATTCGACAATCAGAATCGCGTTCTTGGCGGCGAGGCCGATCAGCATCACCAGCCCGATCTGCGCGTAAACGTCGTTGGTCATGTGCCGGACAGCCAGTGTCGCCATGGCGCCCGCGACGGCAACTGGAGTTCCAAGCAGGACGCTCATCGGCAGCGTCCAGCTCTCGTAAAGAGCGGCCAGGATCAGGAATGCAAACACGAGGGACATGGCAAACACCACCCACGCGGGTAGCCCCTTGCGCGCCACCTGCTCCTGGAAGGACATACCCGAATAGTCGAACCCCATCTCGCGCGGCATGGTCTGCCGGAAGACGTCTTCGAGCGCATCCATGGCTTGTCCCGAACTGTACCCGGGCGCGGCGGTGCCGAAGATCTGGGCGCAGCGATACATGTTGTAGCGCTGCGTAAATTCGGGGCCGGAAATGCGCTTCAGCGTGGTGAGCGCCGACAGCGGAACCATGCCGCCGGAAGCGTTGCGGACGTAAAACTGGTTGACGTTTTCAGGGCGCGCGCGTTGTTCCCCCTCGGCTTCCACGAACACTCGCCACTGCCTGCCGAAGCGATTGAAGTAGTTGACGAATGCCCCGCCCATGAAAGCCTGCAGCGTCTGGTAGACATCGCCGACGGATGCGCCCTGGGCGATGGTCTTGTCGCGATCCACGTCGGCGAACACCTGCGGAATGGTGGGAAGAAATGTGCTGGTCAGGTTGCTCAGCTCAGGCCGCTGGCGGGCCGCCTGCACGAACCTGCCAAGGTTCGACTGCAGGAAGCTCAAATCGCGCCCGGCGCGGTCTTCCAGCACAAACGTGAAGCCGCCGGAAGATCCCACTCCCGGAATCGCGGGCGGCGTGATGGAAAACGCGATTCCGTCCGGTAACGTGGAGAGGCGCCGGTTCAAGACCTGCACGATGCCCGCCGCCGTTTCCTCCTTGGACTTCCGCTCTTCCCAGGGCTTGAGTTTGATAAAGAAGAACGCCGAGTACGTGTCCTGAACACCGCTGAGGAAGTTAATGCCTATGACGCTCGCGTAGACCTCGACGCCCGCGACTTGTCTGACGACCTGTTCCACCTTACGAACCGCGGCATCGGTGCGCTGCAACGACGCGGCATCGGGAAGCTGCAGCGAGAGCAGAACGTAACCCTGGTCTTCTTCGGGCAAAAACCCGGTCGGCAGCCTGGTGCCGAACCACCCCGCGGTCGCGGCGCAAGCCGCCAGCACCAGAAGAGCGACGGCCCATTTCCGGATGAGCGACGCACAGGCGGCAACGTAGCGATTGCGCCCGCTTTCAAAGGAGCGGTTAAATCCTCGGAAGAAGACGCCGAGCGGCCCTCGCGCCGGCTTCCGCGGCCGCAGCAGGATGGCTGCCATCGCCGGGCTGAATGTGAGCGCGTTGAACGCTGAAATGATGACCGAAATGGCGATCGTCATCGCGAACTGTTGATACAGACGTCCGGTGATTCCGGGTACGAAGACGGTCGGTACAAAGACAGCCGCCAGAATGATGGCGATCCCGATCACCGGCGCCTGCACTTCCTGCATGGCCCGGAAGGCGGCCTCTTTCGGCGGAATTCCTTCCTCGATGTGCCGCTGCACCACCTCAACCACGACAATAGCGTCGTCCACCACGAGCCCGATCGCGAGTACCAGTCCGAACAGCGAGAGCGTGTTGATGGAGAACCCCAGAACGGGGAACAGCATGAACGTTCCCACCAGGGACACCGGCACGGCGAGCAGAGGTATCAGCGTGGCGCGCCAGTCCTGCAGGAACACGTAAACCACAAGCGCGACCAGCAGGAGCGCCTCGATCAGCGTGATGATGATTTCCCGGATACCGGCCGTTACCGGCAGCGTGGTATCGATGGCAATCTTGTAATCGACGTCGTCCGGGAAGCGCTGCTTCAGTTGCTCCATGCGCTCGCGGACTCGGTTGGCCGCATCCAGCGCGTTGGAGCCCGGCAACTGGAAAACCGGGATAATCGCGGCGGGCTGGCCGTTTACACGCCCCACCACGTTGTAGCCTTCCGCCCCGAGTTCCACGCGCGCGACATCCTGAAGGCGAAGCACGGAACCATTGCGGTCGGCCCGCAGTACGACGCGGCCAAACTCCTCCGGAGTGAGCAGGCGGCCCTGTGCACGCATCGTGTACGTGAATTCCTGGCCCGCGGGCGCCGGCTCGCCACCCACCTGGCCGGCGGGATTCACGGTGTTCTGCTGCTGCAATGCGCGCACGATCTCGGGGACCGTAATGTGCAGCTTGGAAAGTTGGTCGGGCTTGACCCAGATACGCATCGCATAGCGCCCACCATAGACCATCACGTCGCCGACGCCGGGAACGCGCGCCAGCTCGTCCACCAGGTTGATGTAGCCGTAGTTGGCAAGGAAGTTCCGATCGCGTGTGCCGCGCGGTGAATACAGCGCGAACATGAGCAGCGGCGAGCTCATGGCCTTGCGGATGATCACGCCGAAATTATTGACGTCCGCGGGCAATTGCGTGGCCGCGAGCGATTGCCGCATCTGCGTCAGAATGAGGTCGATGTTGGGCTGCGTCTTCAGGTCGAAATTCACGCGCATGCCCATGCTGCCGTTGTTGGCATTGGTGGAAAACATGTAGTTCATGTTGTCCACGCCGCTCATCTGCTGTTCGATGGGCGCGGCGACCGACTGCTCGATGGTCTGCGCGTCGGCGCCGAGATATGTCGCCTGAATCGTGACCTCGGGAGGGACGATGTCGGGATACTGCGCCACCGGCAGCGTGGCCAGCGAGATCGATCCCAGAATGACTGTGAGTATCGCGATGACGATCGCCACGATCGGGCGATTGATAAAGAATCGGGACATACGGGGCTACGTCGCCCCCGCTCCGGTTGCCGCCGGTTTCGGGTTGACAACCATCCCGGTTCGAACCTTTAACAAGCCCTCGACAATGACCTGCTCGCCCGGCTGAACGCCCTCCTCAACCACCCAGAGCCTTCCGAGATGGTCGCCCATGCGGACATTTCGCATGGCGACGCGGTTGCCCTCGCCCACAACGGCGACCTGCCACGCTCCCTGCAACTCACTGACGGCGCGTTCCGGAACCACTGTTGCGTTTTCTTTCAGGCCGGTGACGGCGCGGACACGGCAGTACTGGCCAGGCCGCAACACATTCCCGGGGTTTGCAAAGAGTGCTGCGATACGCAACGTCCCTGTCCCCACGTCCACCTGCCGGTCTTCCATGAACAAGGTTCCCTTGCGCGGGTAAAGGCTGCCGTCGGCCAGAATGAGTTCCATCCCGCGCGACCAGGGGCCCGGATCCCTGGCGACCGTCTGGCGGTGCGCAGCGAGGTACTCCTGCTCGCTGACGGTGAAGTAGGCTCGGATGGGATCGACGGTAGAGACCATCGTCAGAACGGGCCCGGAAGGCGTCACCAGGTCGCCGACCTGCACGGTGGCTAGTCCGGCAATGCCGTCGACGGGCGATGCGATGCGCGTGAAGCCCAGCCGCAACTCGGCGTCTTCGACGGCCGCCTGCGTGGCGCTCATGGCCGCTTTGGCCACTTCGATCGCTGCGTTCGAGGTGTCGACCGCCGCCTTGGCTTCGAGCAGGCTTTGCGAGGCGTTGTCCATCTCCTCCTGGCTGATGGCGCGAGTCTTCACAAGGGGTGCGTAGCGCTTGACGTCGAGTTCTGCCTTGCCGAGACGTGCTTCGTTCTGGGCCAGGTTGCCGCGGGCCTGCAACAGCGATGCCTGGGTCTGCGCGAAGTTGCCCTTCGCCTGGTTCAAGGCCGCCTGGAATGGGCGCGCATCTATTTCGAAAAGAAGCTCACCCTTGCGGACGAAGGCGCCCTCGCGATAGCACTGGCGCAACAGGTATCCGCTCACCTGGCCTCGGATTTCGGCGTTGACGCGGCCGTCCAGCGTGCCGACCCACTCCTTGACGACTGGGACGTCGCGCGTTTCCACCCGCGCTATTTCGACATCGGGTGGCGGGATTTGGCGCACCACGGGGCGGCTGGCGCAGCCAAATGAGACAAGAGCTTGGACCGTCAGCCAGAGGACGCAACCTTGACTGGCGGTAAGGGATGGACTGCTTCGCTGACGCGGCGTTCCCCGGTCCCGCTGCCGCCGGAGGCACATGGTTTCGCATGTTTAGCAGCAAGCGGGATGCCACGTGTTTTCGGAGCGTTTGGGTAGAGTCCTGCCAATTTTGCTGTTTGGGCGTTTCCGGTCAGATGGCGCGAACCACAGATCGCTGGTGAAAGGGACTTGCGCGAGGCGCGTCCTGAAGTGATCGCACTTCCCAGATCGCGGTTCTGAGGCATTCCAGGCCAGGCAACTGCGAATTCTAAAGAGGCGTTGCAACACCTCGACCAACTTTTATATTAGATATAATCTAAAGAGACTTGTTCATGGACCCCGATGTGATCAAACGCTCTTTGGCGGGCAGCGGTCTTCGGAGCACTCCGCAGCGCTACGCCGTGATGGCGTTCTTGATGAAACAAGCTGGGCATCCCACAGCGGCGGAGATCTTCGAAGCTGTGAACCGCGTCGATCCGCACTCTTCGAGGGCTACGATTTATAACAATTTGCGCGACCTGGTGCGGGCGGGTTTGGTGCGTGAAGTGGCCATGGAGGGCCGTGCGGCGCGATTTGATGCGAAAGGCATGCGGCATCACCATTTCATCTGCGACCGCTGCGGCAATGTCGAGGACTTGGACTGGTATGACGTACCACCGCCTGCCGCAGCCTCGCTCGGCAAGCGGGTGCTTCGCGAATGCGAACTCATTTTTCGGGGGCTGTGCGCCAAGTGCTCGCCCCGGCGGGCTTCCCGCTAAGCATTCTAATTCGAAGGAAAGGATAAACAAATGGAAAAAGAAGGAACAGAGGCAGCGGCGGCTGCCGCCAACGATGGCCAAACGGTAGCGGGCGCCGCGAAGTGCCCGGTAGCGCACGGCGCGCGTGGGCGCAGAAATCGCGAGTGGTGGCCAGACGCCCTGGACATCTCGGTTCTTCACCGGCACTCCAGCTTGTCCGACCCGATGGGCAACGGATTCGACTATGCCAAGGAGTTTAAAAGCCTTGACCTCGATGCGGTGATTAAGGACCTGCATCTCCTCATGACCGACTCCCAGGATTGGTGGCCAGCCGATTTCGGGCATTATGGCGGGTTGATGATCCGCATGGCATGGCACAGTGCGGGGACTTACCGGATTACCGACGGGCGCGGCGGCGCCGGCGCAGGGCAGCAACGCTTCGCGCCGCTGAATAGCTGGCCCGACAACGCGAACCTGGATAAGGCGCGCCGCCTGCTGTGGCCCATCAAGCAGAAATATGGCGATAAGATCTCGTGGGCCGACCTGATGATTCTCGCCGGCAACGTCGCGCTGGAATCGATGGGCTTCAAGACGTTCGGGTTTGCCGGGGGACGCGCCGACGTGTGGGAACCGGAGGAGCTTTACTGGGGTCCGGAAGGGACCTGGCTGGGCGATGAACGTTATAGCGGTGAGCGTCAACTGTCGGAGCCGCTCGGTGCGGTTCAGATGGGGCTGATCTACGTCAACCCGGAAGGTCCGAACGGCAACCCGGATCCTGTCGCGGCGGCGAAAGACATACGCGAGACGTTCTTCCGCATGGCCATGAACGACGAAGAGACCGTCGCGCTGATCGCCGGCGGCCACACTTTTGGCAAGACGCACGGCGCAGGTGACCCGTCGCTGGTGGGGCCGGAGCCCGAAAGCGGCGCCCTCGAAGACCAGGGCCTCGGGTGGAAAAGCAAGTTCGGCACGGGCGTGGGCGCCGATGCCATCACCGGCGGTCCGGAAGTCACCTGGTCGCAGACACCAACGCAGTGGAGCAGCCTGTTCTTCAAGAATCTGTTCGAAAACGAGTGGGAGCTGACCACCAGTCCGGCGGGAGCGAAACAGTGGCGGGCCAAGAATGGCCATGCAACCGTACCGGACGCGTTCGATAAGACCAAGAAGCGCGTTCCCACTATGCTGACCACCGATCTGTCCCTGCGTTTCGATCCGGCATATGAGAAGATCTCGCGCCGGTTCTACGAAAACCCGGATCAGTTCGCCGACGCATTCGCGCGCGCCTGGTTCAAGCTCACGCACCGCGACATGGGCCCGATCGCGCGTTATCTCGGCCCGCTGGTGCCGAAGGAGACTCTGATCTGGCAGGATCCTATCCCCGCCGTAGACCATCCGCTGATCAATGAAAACGATGCTGCTGCATTGAAGGCGAAGATCCTCGCCTCCGGCCTTTCGGTCTCCGATCTCGTTTCGACCGCGTGGGCATCGGCATCGACATTTCGAGGCTCCGACAAGCGCGGCGGGGCGAACGGTGCACGTATCCGCCTTGCCCCCCAGAAGGATTGGGAGGTCAATCAGCCTACGCAGCTTGCTAAGGTGCTGGACAAACTCGAATCCATCCGAAAGGAATTCGGCAAAAAGGTCTCACTTGCCGACATGATCGTCCTCGGAGGAGACGCGGCAATCGAAAAGGCCGCGAAGGACGCCGGAGTCGAGGTGAAGGTACCCTTCACGGCGGGACGGATGGACGCGTCTCAGGAACAAACCGACGTCGCCTCTTTCGCTCCTCTCGAGCCGCGGGCTGATGGCTTCCGCAACTACATCAGCGGCAGAACCCAGTTCATGCGGCCCGAGGAGGCCCTGGTGGATCGCGCGCAGTTACTGCGGCTGACAGGCCCGGAAATGACCGTGCTGGTGGGCGGACTTCGCGTGCTCGGCGCCAATGCAGGGGGTTCCAAACACGGGGTCTTCACCAACACGCCCGGAGTTTTGACAAACGACTTCTTCGTGCACCTGTTGGACATGCGCACACAATGGCAGCCGGCCTCCGGTGAAGAAGGTTCGTATGAGGGCCGCGACCGCAAGACGAACGAGCTCAAGTGGACCGGAACACGAGTCGACCTGATCTTCGGTTCTCACTCGCAACTGCGGGCCTTTGCGGAGGTCTATGCCTGTGCAGGATCGAAGGAGAAGTTCGTGAAAGACTTTGTGGCCGCATGGCACAAGGTCATGAACCTGGATCGCTACGACCTCGCCCGGGCATAGCGAAGAAACCAAAGAGCTGCCTGATGTAGTTGTCGGATAGGCAAACGCGAATTGGGGTGGCGCGTGCGGGCCGGCTCGCGCCCAGCCCCGGGTATCGCGTGGTACGATTTCCTATTTTTCATCCAGTAGCTGTCAGGCGAACGGGCTACGTTTTAGGATCAAAGGCAGGCATTATTCCCTGCATCACCAGGATGGCCGCAGCACGGTTGTACCCGCGCATTCAGGCAAAACAAGGCGCAAGGAGTAGCGCGACTCACTCCTCAATTCCCCGCAGCACCAGATCCACCACCGCCTCCGCATACTTCGTGCTGGGCGCTTCATTCTTGACCAGAAGACGGTAGTAAAGCGGCGCATACAACGTATCGAGCACCTGGTCGAGGTCCACATCCGACCGTAACTGCCGGCGCTCCTGCGATCGCTGCAGCATCTGCTTGGCCTGGGCCCGTCGTGGGTTGCTCCAGATCGTCCGGAACGCCTCGGCCACCTCCGGGTCGCTTCGAGCCGCCACAGCGAAGGCTGTCAACATCCGGCCGCCGCGGCCCGAGAGCAGCCTCGCGAAGTTTCGCACCTGTGTCGTGATGTCCGCCCGAAAGCAGCCGGTGTCGGGGAAAGGCACTTCGGGTTCCACCGCCTCTTTAAACGCCTCCACCACCACGGCCGCCTTGTTCGGCCACCAGCGGTAAACGGTGGCTTTGCTCGCACCCGCCCGCTCCGCGATGGCGTCCGAGGTAAGCAGCGCGAAACCCTGTTCCTCAACCAGCTCGAGCGCGGCTTTGAGAATGCGTTTACGCGCGTCCTCGTCCCGTGGACGCCCCGGACCCCGACCCGCCGCTTCCCCTTCTTGCGTCTTCATCCCGTTGTGCGACAATTGAGTATTACGAAACTACATCGTACTCTAATTCCATCATTGAAGCACAAATTGGAGGACGCCCCGGAATAAACAACCATGTGGATTGTTCGGATCGCGCTCACTCGCCCTTATACTTTCATCGTTCTCGCTCTCCTGATCCTGATTCTCAGCCCGGTAGCGATTCTTCGTACTCCGACGGACATCTTTCCAAACATCGACATTCCTGTAATTGCGATTGCATGGAACTACTCGGGGCTGAACGCGGAGGAGATGGAGCAGCGCATCACTTCTATCTACGAACGCTCGCTCACCACGACCGTGAACGATATCGAGCACATGGAGTCGCAGTCGATAAACGGGCGCGCGATCGTCAGAGTCTTCTTCCAGCCCACGGCCAACGTGAATGCCGCAGTCGCGCAGGTTACGGCCATTTCTCAATCGGTGTTGCGGCAAATGCCGGAGGGTATTACCCCGCCGTTCATCCTGACCTACAACGCATCGAGCGTCCCGATCCTGCAACTCGGCCTCTCCGGTCAAGGGCTCTCCGAGCAGCAGCTCAACGATTTCGGGGTCAACTTCATTCGCACGCGCCTGGTCACCGTTCCGGGCTGCGCGATTCCTTACCCGTACGGGGGAAAACAGCGCGAGGTTGTGATCGACCTGAACCCCGCCCAGTTGCAGTCGAAAGGACTCGCTCCATCGGATGTCGTCGATGCCGTGACGGCGCAGAATCTGATCCTCCCGGCGGGAACTTCTAAAATCGGCCAGTTTGAATACGACGTTGATCTCAACGCCAGCCCCAAGGTGGTGCAGGCGTTTAACGATTTTCCCATCCGGGTGGTCAATGGCACGCCTATTTACATTCGCGATGTAGCCCACGTCCGTGACGGCTTCGCGCCCCAGACGAACATTGTCCGGCAGGACGGCAGCCGCTCTGTGCTTCTCAACATTCTGAAGAACGGCAATGCCTCGACCCTCGATGTCGTTGCCGGGGTGCGAAAGGTGTTGCCGCGGATTGCCGCGACGCTGCCGCCGCAGTTGAATATCCAGCCGATAGCCGACCAGTCCATTTTCGTGCGCGCCGCGATCAGCGGCGTGGTGCGGGAAGCGATCCTGGCGGCCTGCCTCACCGGAATCATGATTCTTGTATTCCTGGGTAGCTGGCGCAGTACATTGATCATCGCGGTTTCGATTCCCCTGTCGATTCTGACGTCCGTCACCGTTCTCAGCCTGTTGCACGAAACGATCAATATCATGACGCTTGGGGGATTGGCGCTCGCGGTCGGCATCCTGGTGGACGACGCAACCGTGACCATCGAAAACATCGAACGATTCATGGAAGAGGGGCACGATCTGCACACCGCGATTCTCGAAGGCGCCGCGCAGATCGCTGTACCGGCGTTCGTTTCGACATTGTGCATCTGCATCGTATTTCTGCCCATGTTCTTCCTGAGCGGCGTAGCGCGCTATCTTTTCGTGCCGCTCGCCGAGGCGGTTGTCTTCGCGATGCTTGCGTCCTACATGCTATCGCGTACGCTTGTTCCCACTCTGGCCATGTACCTCCTCAGGCTGAAGCACCACGGTCGGACGATTAACCCCTTCGTGATGGCGCAACGGGCCTTTGAGAGCGGCTTCAACCGGCTGCGGTCCTTCTACGCGGCGGTATTGGTGATGCTCGTTCGCCGCCGCCTGATCTTTGTACCGGTCTTCCTGCTATTGTGCGTTTCGTCGTTTCTGCTCTATCCCTGGCTTGGCGAAGATTTTTTCCCGACTTCCGATGCCGGCCAGTTCAAACTGCACATGCGTGCAAAGACCGGCACACGCATTGAAGAGACCGCCCGGCTGTGCGACCTGCTGGAGCAGGCGATCCGTGCCCATATACCGCGCCGTCAACTCGACGCCATAACGGACGTTGTCGGATTGCCGTATAGCAGCATCAATACGATTTACGGCAACTCCGCGCCGATCGGGTCAGCCGACGCCGACATTTTCGTGTCGCTGGCGAAAGAACATCGCCCAACCGAAGAGTACGTCCGGACGCTCCGCAGCGAACTTCCCCGCGAATTTCCCGGCACAACCCTTTACTTCCTGCCGGACGACATCGTCAGCCAGATTCTCAATTTCGGCCTGCCGGCACCCATCGACGTGCAAGTCATGGGGCGCGACGTCGAAGCCAACCGGGTGCTTGCCGACAAGATTCTCGGGGAAATGCGGCGCGTCCCCGGTATCGCCGATCTGCGCATTCAACAAACTTTCGATCAGCCGAAGCTCCACATCAGCACGGACCGTATCAAGATTGCACAAAGCGGTTACACCCAGCGGGACGTAGCTAGCAGCCTGCTCATTTCCCTCAGCGGGAGTTTCCAGACACAACCCACTTTCTGGCTTTCGAACGCCGGCGTGAGCTACAGCGTCGTCACACAGACGCCGCAATACGACATCCAATCGCTCCAGGACCTGCGTAACGTGCCGCTGCGGGCGCAATCGTCTGGCACACCCGAGATTCTGGGCGACGTGGCGGCGATCGAGCGGGGCAACGGCCTCGCGACGGTGGACCATTACGACATTCAGCGAGTGGTGGACATCTACGGATCCGTGGACGGTCGCGACCTCGGCGGTGTTGGCCGCGAGATAGCGAATATTGTCGATGCGAACCGCAAGAACCTGACGCGCGGCTCGGAAATGGTAATCCGCGGGCAAGTCGAGACCATGCGGACGTCCTACATCGGTTTGTACGAGGGGCTGATCTTTGCGGTACTCCTGGTGTATCTGCTTATCGTCGTGAACTTTCAGTCGTGGCTCGACCCCTTCATCATCATCACCGCGCTACCGGCGGCGCTCGCGGGGATCATTCTGTGTCTTTTCACCACGCATACGACGTTGAGCGTGCCGGCGCTGATGGGATCGATCATGTGCATGGGCGTAGCCACGGCCAATAGCATTCTGGTGATCAGCTTCGCCAAAGATCGCCTTTTAGAACACGGCGATGCGGTTGCGGCCGCGGTGGAAGCCGGCACGACGCGCTTCCGGCCCGTGCTGATGACCGCGCTGGCGATGATCATCGGTATGATCCCCATGGCCATGGGCATGGGTGAAGGCGGAGAACAGAACGCGCCGTTGGGTCGCGCTGTAATCGGCGGCCTGCTTGCCGCCACGGTCGCCACTTTGATTTTTGTTCCCGCCGTGTTCAGCCTGCTGCACGGCCGCAGGCGGCACATGCCCGCAAGAACGTAGGAGACATGGACGCGCACGAACTCGAAGAAGCTAAACCCGTAAACACAACGCCTGCGGCGCCCTCCTCTGTGCCCCGCGCGTTGGTGCTGGGCCTGCTGCTGCTCCTGCTCCTTGTCGCCGGAGGAATCGCCTGGATCGTGTACACCGGCATCACGTCACGCGTGAGTGCGGACCGCGCCCTCAAGAAAGAGACGTTCGACAGCTCAATCGCAACCGTTTCCGTGATCCACCCCAAGGCACAGCCGGCCTCCGAGGAGGAGGTTCTTCCCGGCAACATGCAGGCTTTTGTCGCTACGCCGGTCTACGCGCGAACGAACGGATACCTGAAGCACTGGTATTTCGATATCGGCGCGCGGGTACAGGCCGGACAGTTGCTGGCGCTGATCGAGACCCCCGAGATCGACCGGCAGCTCGACCAGGCACGCGCGGACCTTGCGACTGCGCAGGCGAACTTGCAACTCTCCAAGACGACCGCGGAACGGTACCAATCCCTGTTCAAAACCGAATCGGTGTCGCAGCAGGATGTCGATGACAAGGTCGGGGATCTGCAGGCGAAGAAAGCCATCGTCGAATCAGCGGCTTCCAACGTGCGGCGCTTGGAAGAGACTGTCGGATTCCAGAAGGTCTATGCTCCATTCGCTGGTGTGATCACGGCCCGCAATGTCGATACCGGCGCGCTCATCAATGCGGGTGCTAACGCTCCCGGCAAGGAATTGTTCGACATCGCGGCGACCGACCGGCTGAGGGTTTATGTCAACGTGCCACAATCGCACTCCCGCGCCGCGAAGCCTGGCTCTCCGGCATATATCACGCAACTGGAGTTTCCGGGGCGGCGTTTCTCGGGCAAGATCGTGCGGACGTCCGACTCCATCGACCCGGTGTCCCGGACGTTGCTCACCGAAGTCGATGTCGACAATCCCACGGGCGAACTTCTGCCCGGCGCTTTCATTTCTGTTCACCTGAAGCTCGATTCTCGCATCGCGGCGGTCACTCTACCGGTCAACACGATGCTATTTCGCTCCGAAGGCTTGCGCGTAGCCGTGGTGCGCAACGGCAAGGCGGAGCTGGTGCCAGTCACGATAGGACGCGATTTCGGCAACGAGGTTGAAATCGTTGCCGGGGTCACGTCGGAGGATTCCGTGATCGTGAATCCCTCCGATTCGCTCACGTCCGGAACCACGGTAAGACTTGTGGGCTCGCCGTCGGGAGAAGCGAAGTGAGGACCCGGGGATGGTGCCTCGCGGCGGCAGCGATGCTGCTGGCGGGTTGTACCGTTGGGCCGAAATATTCGAAGCCATCCGTGCCAACGCCTCCGTCGTATACGGAGCAACCGCCGGCGGCATTCAAAGAAGCCCCGGGTTGGAAGCAGGCCGAGCCTGCGGATCAAACCCTTCGTACGGACTGGTGGACGATCTTCGGCGACCCGGAACTCAACGACCTGGAGGCACGGATCAACGTCTCGAACCAGACGTTGAAGGCAGCCGACGCCGTATTCCGCCAGGCGCGGGCGTTGATACGGGTGAATCGCTCCAGTCTGTATCCCACCATCAGCACAGCTCCTTCGATCGCCGGTGCGCGGGTTTCGCAGAACCGGCCCGGTGGAACCACCCTGACCAGTGGATATGGTGACTTTATCGCACCGATCGACGTGAACTACGAGGTGGATACCTGGGGCCGTATTCGCCGTTCGATTGCCGCGGCGCGTGAGCAGATGCAGGCAACGGCCGCGGATCTTGAGACGATTCGACTCAGTCTGCACGCCGAGCTAGCAGTGGATTATTTCGAGCTGCGCAGCCTGGATGCGCAGAAACAGTTGCTCGATCAGACCCTCGTGGCGTATCAAAAGGCGCTCGACCTGACCCGGAATCGTTACACTGGCGGGCTCTCCTCGGCCGCCGAAGTGGCCCAGGCGGAGACGCAGCTTGAAACCACGCGCGCACAGGACATCGATGTGGGTGTCGCGCGGGCCCAGTTCGAGCATGCGGTCGCGGTGCTGACCGGATCAACTCCAGAGACGCTCACGCTGGTAACGAAGCCGCTTCAGGCAACGCCGCCGGTGATTCCCCTGGGTCTGCCTTCCCAACTGCTGGAGCGCCGTCCCGACATTGCCTCCGCCGAGCGAAAGGTCGCTCAGGCCAACGAGCAGATCGGCATAGCCCACGCTGCCTTCTTCCCTACCCTTCTGATCACCGCGACCGGCGGTTTGGAAGGCGGCTCCATCGTGAACTGGTTTAACTGGCCGAGCCGGTTTTGGGCCATCGGGCCGTCAGCGCTGGAGACGATTTTCGATGCCGGGCGTCGCCGGGCGATCGAATCGTCCGCCACCGCCGGATACGATGTCTCGGTCGCGAACTATCGGCAGGCGGCGCTGGATGCATTTCGGGAGGTGGAAGACAACCTGGCGGAACTGCGCGTTCTGGAGCAGGAAGAACAGACGCAGCGCGCGGCTGTGGCAGCTGCGGAGCGGTCCCTCAATTTGTCCATGAATCGGTATAAGGGCGGGTTGGTCACGTATCTCGAGGTGGCGACGGCCCAGACTATCGCGCTGCAGAACGAGCGCACCCAGGTAGACCTGCTCCGACGCCGCATGGACGCGAGCGTGCTGTTGATCAAGGCGCTCGGCGGCGGGTGGAGCATCGCGGCGCTGCCGACGGACTGAGCCTGTGGAAGGGTGGAGTAGGCGGCTTGAGCCCGATGCCACTTTGTTTTCGATTGAGCCTGTGATGCAGGCTGTTAGCCTGCGCGGGTTGTTAACCCGCCAAGTCGGCACGCGGCGGCGGGATGGCATCCTGCATCGCAGGCACGCAGTGAACCCTTTATTTCACTCGGAACCGTTCGTTTAGCTTTGCCAACTGCTGATCCAAGGAGGCTTTTGCCCGTGGGGGTGGCGCGGCCTGCGTCTTCATGGAAAGCGCGATCCGCTTAGCCTTCGGGTCCGCCGAAAGCACCTGCACGCGCACGGTCTGGCCCACCTTCACCACCTCGCTGGGATCCTTTACGTATCGATTGGAAAGCTCGCTAATGTGGACCAATCCATCCTGGTGAACGCCGACATCGACGAATGCCCCAAAACGGGTGACATTGGTAACGATACCCTCCAGCGACATCCCGGGCTGCAGGTCCGAGATCTCCTTCACGTCGTCGCGCCACTTCATGACGGTGAACTTGTCGCGAGGATCGCGCCCTGGTTTTTTTAACTCCTCGCGAATGTCGGAAAGCGTATAAATGCCCACCGTCGCCGTCTGAAACCCTTCCAGCTTCACCTTATCCACGAGCGTGGAATCGGCGATGAGTTCCGGAATGCCAACGTGCAGGGACTCCGCGATCTTCGCCACCACGCCGTACGATTCGGGATGCACGGCCGTCATGTCGAGGATATTCTCGCCGCCCCGAATCCGCAGGAATCCCGCCGCCTGCTCGAACGTCTTCGGTCCAAAACCCGGGACCGCCTTCAGCTTTTCGCGAGAAATGAACCGGCCGTGCTCGTTCCGAAATTCTACGATCTTGATTGCCGTGCGGTCGGTGATGCCCGCAACATAGCGCAGCAGCGCGAAGGAAGCCGTGTTCAAATCAACGCCCACACGGTTGACGCAGGATTCAACCGTCGCCTCGAGTCCCTGCAGAAGCTTCTTCTGGTCAACATCGTGCTGATACTGGCCCACGCCGATCGATTTCGGGTCAATCTTCACCAGTTCGGCCAGGGGGTCCTGCAGGCGGCGCGCGATCGAGATCGCCCCGCGCACTGTGAGATCGAGGTCGGGGAACTCCTGGCGGGCGATCTCGGAAGCCGAATACACCGATGCCCCTGACTCGTTCACCACGGCGCTAAACACGTCGTTCAGGCTGGCATCCCGGAGGAACTGCTGCACGAAAGCGGCGGTTTCGCGCGATCCTGTGCCATTCCCAATCGCAATGGCGCGAATCTTGTGGCGGGCAATGAGCGCCTGCAGAACCCGGGCGGCGCCCGCCGTGTCGTTGCGCGGCTCCAGCGGGTAGATGACGCTATGCTCCAGGAATTTGCCCGTGTCATCGACAACCGCAATCTTGCACCCCGTACGAACGCCGGGGTCGACCCCCAGGACATTGAGCATTCCGGCCGGCGCTGCCAGCAGCAGGTTCTCTAGGTTCTCGCGGAACACGTGGATTGCCTCGACGTCCGACCGTTCCTTCAGCTCCAGTCGTACCTCGGTCTGCAGCGACGGGTTCATGAGGCGGTCGTACGCGTCCTCGACGGCAGCCGACAAATGCGGGGTCCATTCTCCCGGTTCTCGCAAGACCTTGGTTTTCAGGAATGCAACCGGCTCGCGCGGATCCAGCTCGATTTCAAACCGCAGAATCTCTTCCTGCGAGCCGCGCCGGATCGCCAGCATACGATGCGAGGGGATCTTGGCCACCGGCTCACGGTAATCGGCGTACATCTTGAATTTGCCTTCCGGGTCCTGGGCGCCCTCGATAGCGCGGCTCACCACCACGCCGTCACGCACCATCATCTGGCGGACTCCCTGGCGCAGCTCAGGCATTTCGTTGACCCGTTCGGAGATGATATGCCGGGCGCCTTCCAACGCCTCGTCGGCGGAATTCACGCCCTTGTCGGCATTGATAAACGTGGCGGCAAAGTCCGCAAGCGGCAGCGGCCCGCTCTGCTGATTCCAGAGAAGCTCGGCCAAGGGCTCCAGGCCCTTTTCGCGGGCGATCGAAGCTTTCGTTCGCCGTTTAGGCTTGTAGGGCAGATACAAGTCTTCCAATTCGTTCTTGTCGAGGGTCGCTTCGATCTTCGCACGCAGTTCCGGCGTCAGTTTACCCTGTTCTTCAATGGTCTTCAGCACCGTCTGGCGGCGCTCATCGAGTTCGCGAAAATACTCCGACTGCTCCTGGATGGAACGAATCTGCACCTCATCCAGGTTGCCGGTGACCTCCTTTCGATACCGCGCGATGAACGGGACAGTGGCCGACTGATCCAGCAGTTGAATGGTGGCCGTGACGCTCTTCAGCGGAATCGCAAGCTGTTTCGAGATGTGTTCGAGGATGGCAACGCTCATGAAAAACTCATGGTGGCATAACGTTACTCTGAAATAAATGGACCGCCATTGCACACCCGCCGATCGCCAGATTGAAGAGGCGATGGAGCGCGGGGAATTCGACAATTTGCCAGGAAAAGGCAAGCCGCTGGACCTTTCGACGGACCCCTTGCTCGATCCGATGACCGCCATCGTTTATCGCATCCTGCGCGACAACGGCGTCTCGCATCCGCTCATCGAGGCGCGCAAGGTAATTGAGAAGGACGCCGGGGAGGCCCGCCGGGAAATCAGCCGGGCCTGGGAAATCTACCGTCAAAACCGTTCAGAAGACACGTGGCACGACGCCATACAAGCCTTTCGCGAGCGCGTCAAGGCGATCAACCGCGAGATCCGGCTGTTCAATCTGAAAGCGCCTTCGCCGGCCTTTCACGGGTTGATTATTGACGTGGACCGGGAGCTTGCGCGGATCGAAGCGGGTTCGGACCCGGCATCGTCGGCTGCTTCCAATCCCGGACCAGCCCGGGAAAAACCGTAAACAGCAATAATGCCCACGCCGCAATGACAGGCTCGACCAGCCGCCACGGATCGATCAGGAACGATGTGCTGACCAGTTGGGGTATCCAGGAAGCCGCCATCGCAAACAGCCCGACGAACTTACCGGCTTTGAGAGCGTGGCCGATGGTGTAGGGCGGAACTGGCTGCGAGGTCACGGAGGAGTAGTCGAAGGGCGGAAGCACGTCCGCATTTGCCGTTCCCGGGCCGGCGCGCCACGTTTCGAAAGCCCGGCGCAATCGCCTGGCAGCCCATAATGCTGCGGGACCAAATGCGCGCTCATAGGGGCGCAGGGAGAACGTTGCCCCACTTTTCAATTCGCAGCAGACCAGCGGCTTAGGCGTCCACGAGGACGGGCCCTGGCCGACCCAGATCCGGGCGATGTCATCGCGGCGGACCGCCCAAATGCTGCGGTCGCCCCGGAACGCAACGCGGTCGCCCTCAAACGCCACAAAGCCCCAGTCGTAATCGTACGACCCGTCGTACAGGCGCGGTTCCGTTGCCGGACTGAAGGCGCCAAACACACCCGGGCGGCCCGGCATCGCCTTCCGGCCTCGCATGCGAGCGCGCGCCATCACCCACTCGGTCAGGAGGTAAATCACAACCACTCCAACGACAATGGCCGTCGTCATTCCGATGAATCCCGCCGCGGCGCCGAACAGAACCGGAATTCCGAAACCAACGTACACAGCCTGGCGGCTGAGAGCCGCACGCTGCGCCGGTCCGAAAACCATGCCCGCTGGGGCGGTCGTGCCCGAAATCGGATAGAAATCGTCGGCCGGCAGTTGCGATAGCGCCAGGAGTTGTTCCAAACGCTCCTGGCTGATTCCGGCACGCTTCGCAATGACGCGAATGCGGTCCATGGTGGAGGGGTGCTGCATCAGCGGCCTGGTCCAACGCGGCCATTCGAGCGCCATGCCGTGCGCACGGCTGACCCGAGCCAGGCCGACGATCAGCGCTTCGCCGTCACCCGACCACGCGACCCCATCGGCATCGGCAATCCATTCCAGCCGCCTCCGCGCCTTCAGATAAATGAGGTAGGCAATCGGCAACAGAAGAGGCATCCAGGGGGTCGCCTCTGGAGCGAAGAAACTCACGGAGATGGCAATCGGCAGCACCATGCCCACCAGGCCGGCACGCTGAGTTCCCCGCCGTGCGACGTGAGAGAGCTCGTGCCCCACGATCGCATCGACTTCCCTCTTCGAGAAAGCCCGAAGGATTCCGCGGCTGAGGAGAATCGTCCGGAATTGCGTGGCGAAGGCAGCCGGCAATTCGGTGCCTCCGACGATCAGAAAGACGCCCTTCACGGCGGTCCCTGCACGCGCCGCGATCGCACGAACCCGGGTGAGCAACTCGCCTTCGGCAACCGGTTCCAGCCGATGCCGCGACATGCTCCGCAGTCGAAGCGTCGTTGCCAACACGATGCCGAATCCGATGGCGCCCCACAGACCCACCGATGACGGCGTGGTAAAGAACGCAGTGATGATACTCAACAGGGCGATTGCTCGAATGCCTTTCCACAGTACAATCCGTCGACGCGGCGCTTCCACGATACGGGACGCGAGAAACACTGCGGCGATCGCTGGCCCTGCGATGATCAACCATTGCCAAATAATGATAGGCCCGCCCACGCCAGAGGAAAGAAGAATCGCCATATTGGACGCGTTCGTCTTCAGGAGCAATATCAGCCAGGCGGTGGCGCCGAGGCAGAAGATCGCATTCGAAGCCGCGTGTACGGCGACTAACCCGCCCCGCCGGAAGGCTAGTAGAACAAACGGCAGCAAGACCAGGACAGCCGCGGCGGCGGCCAGTGTTTTCACCTGTTGCTGGGTATAACCGGCTCGTAAGGAGATGTTGCCGAGTTGGCTCACTGGAAGGAGGCCGTGATGGTAAAAGGTCATCGAACCGCGGCGAGTTTCGAGCGACGGACTGATCGTCACAAACCCGAATGGCGGATGTGTGATATCCATATCGATCGCTGAAGCGCCCAGCACGGTATTAAGGGCCGAGAAGTCCCAGTCGATGGACCACTCCAGTCGCTGTCTCTTCAACGGTGCGGCACAGTGGGCCTCAATCCTCCCGCGATCGGCAGTCACTTCGCGCATGCCCGCGCAACCCAGTGCCTGAGCGAATGCCGCGGTGGCAGATTCCGGCAGCTCCGCGTAGGTCGACAGCCAGGCATCCTGGTGTCCGCGATCGTTGACGGCGATCATCAGGACGGCGCGGGGACGGGTTTCCTGCGTCAAGCCGCAGACCAGGGCGAGGCTGGCGAGCAGGAAAAGCTTGCGGGGCATGGATCCTCCGGAGCCCACAAGGGCTACTCGATCATCGTCAGCCGGGCCGCGATTCTGTAGGGTGAGCTATCCCCCAGGTGGAATTGTCTTGCACAAAAATGTAGCGCTAGCATTAATTATCCCGTCGTAAAGACGGGTGCTTATGAAAAGGTACGCGACACTCCTTCTTTTATTTCCGGCGCTGCTGAGCGCTGGGGATAACCAATCGCAGGTAAAACACACTCAGGGGGCAGTTACGCGGATCGCAGCAACCAAGCGGCCGGCCGACGCGTCCCTATCGTCGACTGGCGAGGTCATCGGCGCGAATTTTACCATCGGCGCCAGTTCCTGCAAATTCTTTGAATCCTCGCTCGATTATGTGGATGCCAGCCGCGTATCGATCACGCTTTTGTCGGATGGCGCCACGGACATATCGAAGACACGCATCCTGCCGTTCTTTGCGGTCTTTACCGGCGCTTATTATGTGTCCAATGGTGCGGTAATCCACGGGTCGGATTTCTATTACATTGACGGCGGCGGCGCGACCGTGGACGTCCAGGGACGCTATCTCGGCATCCGGGTTTGCAATGACGACTCGAACGCCATCACATACCTGCAACTCACTGCGCGCGGGTCAGCCAACTGATGTAATTGCAGAATGCGCTCCGTCGCGATCCTGGGCATTCTTCAATTGTGTATATCGGGACAGCCAACTGTCATCGCCGTAAGCACGCTGCTAGACGGACGAGGCGCGGTCCTGCACGATACACGGATCAAGATCGAAGGCTCGCGGATTGTCAGCATCGATCCCCAGGCGGGTCCGGTCACCTATGATCTGCGCGGGTCGACAGTGATGCCCGGCTGGATTGACGCTCATGTGCACATCACGTGGAGTTTCGGGCCGGACGGTAAGAACATGAACCAGGGCGGATCCACGCAGGAGGCGGCGTATCGGGCGGCTTCGAATGCATGGTTGACAATCATGGCGGGTTTCACCACCGTGCAGAGCGTCGGTTCAGCGCGCGATATTCCATTGCGCGATGCGATTGACCAAGGACTGCTGCCGGGGCCGCGCATTCTTACATCGGTCGAGCCGCTCATGGGACAGGGCGACAAGACGGGCACACCAGACGAAATCCGCGAATATGTACAGAAGCAGAAGACTGCGGGGGCTGACGTCATTAAGATTTTTGCGTCCGGGGGAGCGGCGCAGGCCGGCATGACACTTTCGCAGGAGCAATTGAACGCGGCTTGCGACGAAGCGCGGAAACTGGGGTTACGCACGATGGTGCACGCATACAGGGATGCTGTCCGGGCGTCGGTGATGGCGGGATGCAGCGAGGTGGAGCACGGGCTTGGCGCGTCGGATGAGAACCTGAAGTTGATGGCTTCGAAAGGTACATTTTTCGATCCGCAAGCCGGGCTGTTGATGGAAACCTACATAAAGTACAAAGACAAGTTCGCGGGATCGCCTTTCTTCCCTCCGAATGGCGACACGCTTGCTGCCTCGGCGCAAAAACTTCTGGCGCAGAATCACGAATTGTTCCAACGGGCCGTCAAAACGCCGGGGTTGAAGATCGTCTTCGGAACGGATGCGGTCGCGGGCGCGCACGGACGAAATGCCGAGGAGTTTATCGACCGCGTTCGCGATGGCGGCGTCGAGCCTATGGCAGCGATGGTTTCGGCGCAGTCACTTGCCGCGGAGGCTTTGGGCATGTCGGATCGGATTGGCGCGATCGCGCCGGGCCTTCAGGCGGATATCATTGCCCTCGATGGCGATCCGCTGAAAGACATCACCGCCGTTCGGCGGGTTGTGTTCGTGATGAAGAGCGGCGTGGTGCTTAAGAATCGGCGGGATTGACCGTCCCGCGCAGGCTCCCAGGCTGCATTTATTCGGCGGAGTAGTTGATCTCGAGGTGGCGGATCTTTCGCCCGGCCCAAATCACAACTACCACGCTCAGGAGCAGCAAGCCGGGGATGGCGACAATTGGCGACGCAGGATCGGGATTCACCGCGATCAGTGAGAACGGCGGCGGAAGTTGCGGCGGCACTTCCACCGGGCAGAGTGACTTCAGGTAATAGATCACGCTGACAGTTTGGAGAAAACCGGGGAGAAACGGGTTGATCGCTTCCCACACGAGGATGACTGCCGCCGGAATGATCGGGTTGCGCGTCAGGACACCGGCAGCCAGGAAGATGCTGCCATAGCCGACACAGGCCAGGATCGTCACACCTATGTAAGCGAGGAAATGGTGAACCGCATCGCCGCGCACGACGAACTCGCGAAGCTGCTGCGAGTCGAAGTACCAGTAGTTCGCGATAAACTGCAACGCCGTGCTGAGACCGAAAATGACAGTCGCGGCCAGCAGGCCGGCTAAAAACTTGCCCGCCATCAGGACATCGCGGCGTATCGGCGCCAGAAAGTAGAAATGCAAACTGCGGTCGAGCATCTCGCCACGAATGAGATTCATGAAAATGCCGACGCATCCGAAGAAGACGCACAGGCGCAGGTAGAAGACTTGAAAGATGCCCGCAAAGATGTTCGTCTCTTCGCCGAAATCGGCATCGCGGCCGGGATGGTTCAGGGCACTTATCGAATGCCCCACGAACAGAACGACCGGCATCAGCGCGAGCGCGTAGATCCATATGCCGCGCTTGGAAAAGAATGTTTTCCTCCACTCCAAACGAACCACCGCAAGGATTTGCGCTATCCAGAGGTTCATTGGCTCGTCTCCTCTCCGCCGATCAGGTATTCATAGAGAGAGTTGACGTCGTCGTCCGCCGGCGCCACCGACTCAATACCGATGCCGTTCAGCGCGATCTTGTTCAGCATGAGATAAAACTTGTCGGGCTTCCGTGTCTTGATCAGCAGGCCGCCGCCGTCTTTGTGTAGGCGGGCTTCGACCACATGCTCCTGCTGGAACATCTTGGCAGCCAGTTCCCCAGGCTTGTTGCAGCGGATGAGAATCTGCATGGGATGCTCTTCGATTTCCTCGCGCACACCGCGAATCTGGCCCTCGGCGATGACGTAGCCGTTACTGAGCAGGATTACCTGGTCGGAAATGGCGTCCACCTCGTGCAGGATGTGGCTCGAAATGATGACGTGCATGCCTTCCTGCGCGAACTGCTTGAAGAGCGCAATGGTTTCGGCGCGCACAAGAGGGTCGAGGCCGTTGAGCGGCTCATCGAGCACCAGAACCGACGGCGAGTGGCACGTAGCTTGTGCAAGCTTGATACGCTGGCGCATGCCCTTGCTGTAGCCGGCTATCTTGCGGTGGGCGGCGTCGACAATGCCGACCCGTTCAATGGCGCGCCATGTAAGCGCTTCGGCTTCCTTCGAAGGACAGCCATAAAGCCGCAGATAAGAGTGAACGAACTGGTAGCCTGTGAAGCCCTTGGGAAACGTGTCGAACTGCGTGCAGTAGCCGACCTCGCGGAAAAACTCCTCGGGCTCGTCCGGTGAAAGCCCCAGCACGCGAACGCGGCCGCGCGTCGGTTGGATAAGCCCCGTCATGAGATTCATGAGCGTGGTTTTGCCGGAGCCATTGGGACCGACGAGGCTGGTGATCCCCGGCGGGATGGCGAGGTTCACGCGGTTAACGCCGAGTACGTCGCCGTAGAATTTAGAGACGTTTTCAAAAATGATCGAGGGAACGTTCATCGAATCACCTCGAAGGCGCGTGTCTTGCGATGCAGAAGGAAAAGACAGAATCCGCAGAGCACGCAAAGCTGGATGAGAGCGCCTGCCAAGGAAATTTCGGTGCCCCCATTGGCCCCAAACGTGCCTCCCTTAAAAGCGAAGAGCTTCGTCCAGAGTACTTCCAGAATGTAAGCAATATTGATGTAGTAGCCCGCGGTGGTGTGAGCAACGGCGTTGATGGCGGCGCCAAAACCAGCGCCTAGGAAGAACACGCCAAGTACCAGCGCGCCGGCAATGGGTTTCCATTTCACCCATGCGGATAAGGCGAGACCGAGGAGCGACAGGGCGACAACTTCGGCGAGCGATCCCACGGTAACAGCGCCTGCGAGCCAGAGGTTGTCCCACGTCCAAGTGGCCCCCGAAAGGCCGGCTTCGATGCCGAAGAGAATCAGACCGGGTATCGCGCTAACGATCGTCACGAGCCAGGCGATAACGCAGAACTTGCCCAGGATGTACTCCATGCGCGTGAATGGCCGGCAGAAGTAAAGCGGCAGCGCGTTGTTCCCAAGATCGGGCGAGATCATCGCAGGAGCGGCGAATGCCACCAGCAATGTCGCGAACCCGAGTTCGATTTGAAGAAAATTCTTGAGATATTTCGGGATGTCCGTGATCAGGATTCTTCCCGCCGGCAGGTGCAGCAGCTTCAGCAGGCTGTCGCTGTGGTTGAGATACAGGCCGAGCCCCATGATCAGTGGCGGAATCAGGCACACGATCAGGAAAATGGCCATGAAGCGCGACCGGAAAATGTAGCGCCAGGCATAGCGAGTCAGAATCAGGAAACGCGACCATTCCGGCGTCAGACGGCCACTCCAGGCCTTGTAGTTGCGTTTGTAAACGGCCATGTTACTTGACCTCGGATTCCACGGCGCGCAGGAAAATATCTTCCAGCGAATCGCGTCGGTAGTTCAAACGGCGTAACTGGATATCACGCTCGGCGGCCAGGCGGTAAATATCTTTGATGTCGAGCCCGTCGGACATCACCATTTTGAGGCGGCCGCCGGTGCCCACTGCGCATTCACAGCCGAGGCTTTCCAGCGCTTCGGCAAAATTTTCGTTCGCGCCCACAGTTTCCAACTCGACAAACCGACGGTTGGCGCGGCGCTCCTCGTCAAGGTTCGAGTAGTGCACAATCCGCCCCTGGTTGAGGATCAGCACCTCGTCGCAGGTCTCTTCGACATCGCGCAGCAAATGGGAGCAAAGCACGATTCGTACCTGGCCGGAATCTTTCATTTCCTTGATCATTCGGATCATGCGCTGACGCGCGGGCGGGTCGAGACCGTTGGTCGGCTCGTCGAGGATGAGCAGTTTCGGCCCATGCACAATGGCTTGTGCCAGCTTGGCGAGCTGCTTCATGCCGAGCGAGTAGGTGCCGACTTTGCGATAGCGCGCCTCGCCCAGTCCGACGTAGAACAGTGCTTCGTGAGCCCGCTCCAAAGCGGCTTCAGAAGGCAGACCCGAGAGCTCCGCCATCAAACGGACGAAAGCCACCGCCGTCATGTTCCCGATGAACGAGTCGTTCTCGGGCATATATCCAACGACAGTTCGAATGGCTTTGGTTTGTGTCCGGATATCGAAATCGAAAATGCGCGCGGTGCCGGTAGCAGGCTCATGAAAGCCCAGCAGCGTATTGATCAACGTCGACTTGCCAGCGCCGTTCGGGCCAAGCAAACCGATTGCTTGGCCCGAGAGCGAACAGGAGAGATTGTTCAGAATGGTCCGCTTGCCGAATCGGACAGACAAATTGTCGAGTTGAATAAGCGTGCTCATTGCTTACTTCTTTCGCGCAGCGCCGACCCATGGATGGCGTTCCCCAGGATGTTCGGCACTGCGAGAGTTTCGAGACTGAGTCCGAAGAGCGGACCGTTACCGGAGATCACGATGCGATTGGGTTCGCCGTAGGCGTAGATCAGGCCCGGCGCATTATTTGCTTCCAGCGCTTCGATAGATGCTTTCTGCGCCGGCGTCAGGCCGCTGAAAGACTTCAGTTGATCGGCAATCGGTCCAATCATCGGCCCGATGTTGTGGTAAATGAACCCGGAGAGATTCGCGTACTGATCGTGCGGCAGCAGGCTGCGGAACTTGTCGGAGCGGCTGAGCGTGTAGCCATTCTGCCGGTTCTGAATCGCTCGCAGCACGATGCCCTGCGTTGCGCCGGCAACGAAGTAGCTGTCGACGTAGGTGTAGTGCAGTTCGAGACCGGAGTGCGTCCCGGTCAGTGAGTAGAAGGTGCGGTCGCCAACCTGATTCTTGGCCAGGTTCAACTGCATACCGTGATGATTCTGGCTCTCGTTGTTGAAACTGGTGATCAACTTCTCGATGGTCCACTCGAGGCGATCAGGGCTGTAAGTCTCCATCGCGAACTCCCAGTTGGGCACCGGGAAGACGGGTCCGTCGATAGCGAAGGCGGCGTCGGTGCCGAGAGGCCCTGCCAGGTCGTTCAGCACGTTGATGCCGCTCCTTTGCTCGAAGTCGCTGAGCTCTTTCGCGAAGTCCGCCCGCTGGCTCTGCGCGTAGGAGAACAGATCCCCCAGGAGTGCCTGCGGGTTCTTGAGGACGAATCCCGATGCCAGCAGCGCGTTCGGCGAGACGAATTCGAGAGAACCCATCGGGCCAGGCGCTCCCAGCCACGAGGCGAATCCGCGACGTTCGCGCCGGAAGTTGAGCGCAATGCGATTATCGGTAGCGCCGTTCTTTTCTTTCCGTTCGAAGATGAGGTAGCGAACATCCTGGATTCCTGTCGGACTGTTCTCGGGATCGGGTTCATTCTTCAGTACGGAGTTGCGCATGATTTGTTCCAGGTTTGCGCAGAACAGATACCCCACTCCGGACTCGTACGACTTTTGGATCACGTTGTGGAAGTAATTGCCCTCGAAGCCGCGGGAATTCCGATACTGCTCCATCAGCCCGGCATCCCCGGTGATGGCCAGCATGTCGTCGTGGATCCACACCAGCGCCTGGCCTGCCGGTTTCGTCACCTGCGTGCCGTTGGACGAGTGGGTTTCGGCGTCCTCAATGAAGTGGAGTGGCGATTTGCCGCTGCCGGAAAGTTCGCGCGCTTGCCCTTCCAGGAACTCACGGAGACCTTTTTGCTTCACTTCCGCGAGCAGCATGGGCTGGCTGTAACTGCCGCCGGGCTCGCTCGTGATGCAGAGTACGACCTCGTCGCCCAGGTAGTTGCTGAACGTACGCAGGCGATTGACTACGTCGTCGAGCGAGTGGCCTTCCTTGGGCCCATTCTGTTCCCACCACTGGCGCAGAACTTCGCTTTGCTGGATGCGCTCGTTGAAAAGGCGCGTGGCTTCGGAAAGAGTGTTGCCGAGATTCGGAATGGCAGCGTAAATCACCGTGTTCCAGGGCGCCGCATCGAGGAGCTTGCTGCTATAGCGCAGACCAGGGCTCGGGATCTGTTCGATCTCCTTGCGAAGCTGGCTGAACTCGCCCAGCAGCGCGAGGTACTTTGCGGAGTTGCGGCTCCACTCAAATTCATCGTGGACTGGCACCTTTTCGATGCTGGGATTTGTCGCCGTTTGATCGCCCGGATGCAGTAACTCGGAGTGTCCGGTTTCTTCTACCTTCACTTCGCCCTCGGCAACCGAAACACGAGTTCCCTTAGTGCCGCGCGTGACGGCAAATACGGTGCCGTGAACTGTCACGAGACAGTCGGGCGTGGACACGAAGAGGGCGCCTATCTTCTGCTTGGCGGCCTGGACGATAACGTTTCCGCGATCGAGGAAAATGGTGGTGCCGCGAGCGGCCTTCGAAATAGACACCTCAGCGCGCTCGTTCATTTCGACCAGCGAACCGTCGGACAATTTGAGCAGAGCGGTGGATTGCTTGCCGGTCCGGACACGCTCGCCTTCGGCAACCTGGCGGCCGGAGAAGATCGGCGCCGCGGACTGGTCTTTCACAGAGTAAAGAATGCCGCTCACCGATTGCACCGTGGCGCGAGTACCCGAGGAGGGAAGCAGTCGCGCAACACCCCACACACTGATACCGACCACCACAACGGCCGCTGCGGCAGCCGCCCACTTCATGTAAACGGGCAGTTCCCTCTGAACGATTTTGGGGCGGCTGATGGTGACCAGCTTTCCGGAACGCGTGGCAGCCAGCACACGGCGGCAGACAACGCACGTGTGGGTGTGGTCCTCGAGCAGGAGAGAGCGCGATTCCGGCAGGGTCTTGTCGAGATACGATTGCATCAGCGCCTGGAAGTCGGCACAGGTGTGCAGCGCATGAGCCGAGGGGTCCGCCGCGGCGCTGAACAGCCTGCCTTGGACGCGCGCGATGGCTTCGTTCGCGGCGGTCTCAGGAGCCATGTCGGCGCGAATGGCATTGAGAATGGAGTCGAGATTGTTCGTGCTCATGACTTTTCTCCCATGTAGGAACGGACTTCCTTTTGGAGCTGCTTCCTCGTGCGATGGAGGATGACTGCAACGTGCACCTGCGAGATGCCCAGAATGCGAGCGATTTCGGGGTTCTCGTGGCCCTCAAAGAACCGCAGCGCGAAGACTTCGGCATCGCGGCGGTTCAAGTGCGCCAACGCCCGTCGCAGGCATTCCTTCAACTCGCCCATGTCCTGCGATTTGCCCTCAGCCAATTGGCTGGGCGGCGCGTCATCGATCGGTACGGCGCGGGCTGCCTGCTTAGAGCGAACCAGGTCGAGCGAAACGTTGACCGCTGCCCGGCGCAGGTAGCTTTCCTCGTTTTCGAGGGCTCCAGCGGCCTGGTCGCGGCGCATCAGGCGCAGGAAGACGGTCTGCAGCACATCCTCCGCATCGGCGGCGTTGCCGGTGATCCGGTATGCGGTGCGAAACACCAGGCCGGAATGGGCGGAATAAACCCGGTCAAGCCCGATCATCGGTGGGCCGAACCCGGACGCCGCAGGTTGCTCTCTCATTGCGAGTTGCAGGATGCACCTCCTATCCTATTCTGTCCGTTCTATACGTGAAGACTGGATTTTTGTTCCCGGATTACAAAGGGGTGGAGCGAGGGATCGGGAATTGCGTAAGTTGTTGAGGAGCCTAGGCCGATTCCGTGTCCAGGTAGCGCTCAAGCGCCTCCGTCACGATGGCATTGAGCTTCTTGCCGTTTTCGGCCGCGAACATAGCGGCACGTTTATGCAGGTCGCGAGGCACGCGCACGTTAAACGATCCCTTGAACGGAGCGTCCGGTGCCCGTCTCTTCCGTGCACAGGTGGCGAGATAATCCTCCACGGCCTCATGAAAGCTTTTCTTCAAATTGAGCACATCACCCGCTTCGTAAGTGATCAGGTCGCGTATCCCTTCCAGTTTTCCGTGGAAGACCTCGTCCTGATAGCTGTATCGGGCGAAAGCCGATGTAGCCTTTGTATTGCATTGTTCCGTTCATAGGTGTCCCTCTTGCTTAAGGTGCGCAAGTACGTCCAGGATTTGGTAGGTTTTCAGGACGTTCCTTTTCAGGACGTTTCCTTGGATGTGGCTTGTGCAGGCTGCTCATAACGCCGCTGGCACTGATGGATTTTCGCCGCGACCCGCTGCCTGATTCTTCTCTGTATCCGAAACCAGCCAGGAGGTTTTTCAACTCGGTCCAGGCAAAGTCGGCCGGTTTACTTCGAAAGCGCTTGAGAAGCTTGTCGCGTTGGCTCATGCCGACGGTTAGAGCATGCCGCAACACCAGATTCTCACACGATCGAACCCCGTTGCAACTGAAAATAGTTGCAAAACGGAGAACGACCCTGAGCCTCTACCGGTTTGAGCTAATCGGACGTGTTGGCGGTAGAGCCATTAACATGGGAGACGGACGCACCCATCAGAAACAGCACCGGTCTCGGCGTGCTGCTTTTTTCGACTGAACCGGCGCGATGGATCAGCCGCGCGTACACAGATTTGGCCGTTTATGCCGGTCCTGAGCCGGATGCCGATCGGCAGAAGGACGCGAAACAACTACGCGGCACGGTGGTCGAGCAGATCGAGGCCGCGATGGGCTATTTACAGGTATCGCCCTATGTGCCCGTCGCCGCGATAAAGGACGACTGGGGCCGGCAGGATCGTCCGGCCTATTCGCTTCGCGCTTTGCAAGAGGGCATTGTCAATGCGCTTGTTCATCGCGACTATACGGTTCGCGGCTCCCCGGTGCGCTTATTCCTGTTTCCCGACCGGATCGAGATTTCGAGCCCGGGTCGTTTGCCGAATACGCTTACCCCCGCGGATCTGTTCGCTGGCTGCCAACCGATTCGACGCAACCAGATGCTGGCCGGTTTTCTCCGGGACTATACGAGCCCACTTACGCAGCGGTCGTATATGGAAGCGCGGGGCGAGGGCTTTCTGGCCATGGTCCGTGAATGCCAGAAGGTGTCTGGAAGGCGTCCAGCACTGGACGTGATTGGGGACAGCGTCAGGCTCACGATCTTTGCGGCCGCGCCAGTCTAGCGGGATTGCCCGTAATAAGCCGACGCACCATGTTTACGGAAGAAGTGCTTGTCACGCAGGCAGTCAGCCAGTGGCACAGCCTGGGGATTCACCGCCAGCGTCTCCAGCGCCAGGCGAGCCACTTCTTCGAGGATCACCGCCGTGTGCGCTGCCTCGGAAGCGGTCGCGGCCCAAACGAACGGCGCATGGTTCGCCACCAGCACGGCGGGCATGTGCAGCGGATCTTGACCTTCCAGGCAGCGTACGATTGCCTGGCCGGTATTAGCCTCGTACCCGCCTTGTACTTCGGTGTCGCTGAGCGGTCCGGTGACGGGTACCGGCCCATGGAAATAGTCGGCATGGGTTGTGCCAAAGCAGGGGATTGCACGGCAGGCTTGCGCCCAAACCGTCGCAGCGCGTGAGTGCGTGTGGACGATTCCGCCGACTTGCGGGAAAGCCCGATACAGAATCAGATGCGTTGCAAGGTCCGACGAGGGCCGTAGGTTTCCTTCGACCGGGCGCCCGTCGAGATCGACTACAACCATATCGGCAGGCCGCAGTTTGTCATAGTCAACGCCGCTCGGCTTGATCACCACCAGACCGCTCTCGCGATCGATGCCGCTGGCGTTTCCGAAGGTATAGAGAACGAGGCCGCGGCGGACCACCTCCATGTTGGCCTCGTAGACTTCCTTTCGCAGGTCTTCCAGCATGACGTCTCCTACCGTGCGATGCGCCGCAGTGCGGGCAGCACATCGCCCGCCGCAACAGGCTGGCTCGCCGCATTACCAAATCCGAAGTACAGCTTGCGGTACAAACCGTATAGCTCGTCGTAGACCCGTGCCGCTCCGGCGTCGGGCTCAATCGTTCGATAAGCGGGACAGAGGGCGTCCTGCGCTTCCTCAACCGTTTTGAACGTTCCGGCCGCCAGGAATGCGAAGATCGCCGATCCGAGGCTGGTAACCTCACTCTGCGGCACCAGGACCGGCTTGTTCAGCACGTTGGCGTAGACGCGATTCAGGACCTCGTTCTTTTGCGGGATGCCGCCGCCATTGATGACACGGCGGATGGGCACGCCGTGCTCCTCCATGCGTTCCAGAATCACGCGCGTGTGGAACGCCGTCCCCTCGATCGCCGCAAATAGCTCGTCTTGCGCGGTGTGGGTCAGATTCCATCCCAACGTGATTCCGCCCAGTTCAGGATTCACCAGCACCGTGCGATCGCCGTTGTCCCAGGTGAGGCGTAACAGCCCAGTCTGTCCGGCGCGGTACTCTTCCAACCCTGCCGACAGTGCTGCAACCGACGTGTCTGCGCGCCGTGCAATCGCGTCGAAGATGTCGCCGGTAGCCGACAGCCCCGCTTCGATTCCGGTCATCGCGGGATGAATGGAACCGGGCACCACACCGCAGACTCCCGGAATCAACGACACGTTTGCTCCGATGGCCATGATGCAGGTGGACGTCCCGATCACATTCACAACGTCGCCTTCGCGGCACCCGGCGCCGATGGCGTCCCAATGTGCATCGAAAGCGCCGGTGGGAATCGGAATGCCGGGCTCCAGCCCCAGTTTCGATGCCCATGCCATGCTGAGATGCCCGGCAACGTGGTCCGAGGTTTCGTAGCGGCCGCCAAGCTTTTTGCGTACGCCGGCCAACAGCGGGTCAACGGCGTCGAGAAACTGCACGGCCGGAAGCCCGCCGAGCTCGGCGTTGTACATCCACTTGTGCCCCATGGCGCAGACGCTGCGCGGCACATCGGCAGGGTTCGTGACCCCACACAAGACGGCGGCGGCCATGTCGCAATGCTCCAGCGCCGTCACCATGTGCTCCCGTTTTTCAGGATTGTTTCTCAGCCAGTGCAGCAGCTTCGAGAATCCCCACTCGGAGGAATACGTGCCTCCGCACCAGTTGATGGCCTCCAGCCGGCAACGCCGCGCCGTCTCAGTGATGAGGGCAGCTTCGCGCCAGGCCCGATGGTCACACCACAGGTAGTAATCGTCGAGCGGTTCCAGTCCGTCGCCTACCGGCACGACGCTGGAGCCGGTTGTATCGATAGCCAGCGCTTCGATGCGATCGCCCGCGACGCCGGCAGCGGCCAGCGCCATGGCCATCGCTTCCGTAAGAGCACGCATGTGGTCGGCGTGGCTTTGCGTAGCATGGTCGGGATCGTCTTTCCTGCGATGCAGTGGATATTCGGCGACTCCCGACCCGATTCTCCCGCGCTCGCTGTCCACAATCGACACGCGTACGCTGAGCGTGCCGAAGTCTACTCCTGCAACGATGGCCATGGTCCGTCTATTGATGCCAATACATTTCCCACCCGAGATAGCGGCTGGTGGCTTCGTATACGGCTCCCGCGTTCGAGCTGAGGTTGGCGGCAACGTGGTGTTCGAAGCCGTTCGCGCAGATGTAGCGTAACAACTCCTGCAGCCGCGGGATCTCCACCACGCCGGCGCCACCGAAGGTATCGAGCGGATCATCGGTGAAGCGCCCCTCGCCGACATAGCCGCGGATCTTCCCGGTCGCATCGCTGGTTGAGAAGCGCGCGTAGCTCATCGGAGAAGCCTTCACCTTGCCGACGCACGTTCCGAACGTGTTCAGCTTTCCGACCGTACCAGCGATGATCTCCTGGAAGTCCATGCGGACCTCTTCGAAGAAATGCTTGGGCAGGTTGCTGCAATGGAAGCAGACGGCCTTGTTGGGATCTTCGCCGTAGTTGTTGTTCCAGTCGAGCAGGGCGCTGGGGGTTTGCGATGCCATCCGCAGGGCGTGCATGGCGATGACGCCCGGGATGTCGACCTCGCAGGCGCTCGACATCAGCGCATTGCTCATCATGCTCATGATGGTGCAGGGCACCACGCCGAAGAACTCTTCGAGCGATGTCCAGCACTGCACGGCACTGATAGTGAGTTCGTTGGCCTGCATCCACTGATCGATCACCGCGCCGAGCTTCGCCATCTTGAGCAGCGCGTCGGCGGGCACGCCGCTGGTCGAGACGTAACCCCGAATCGCCTCCAGCTTCGCCTGCGCCGCTGAATCATCGTCCTTCATGCGCGCAATACGCCCCAGAATCTCGGAGAGGTCAATCGGCTCGATGGTGATGCCGTTCGACTCCAGAAGCTTTTCGCTGTAGCGAACCGTGTTGAACGCCGCCGGGCGCGCCCCGATGGCACCCACCCGCAAACCGCGCAATCCGTTCACGACACGACAGACCGCGGCAAACCACTCGATGTCTTTGCGGAACTGCTCCGTGCAGGGGGTCTCGGTGTGCAGCGTCGTCAGGGAATAAGGAATGCGGTACTGCTGCAGGTTGTTGCAGACCGACATTTTGCCGCAGAAGCTGTCGCGGCGGTCGCGAATCGTCATCTTGCCGGTTTGATCCGGGAAGGCGTGAATCAGGATCGGAACTCCGAGGTTCGCGGTGCGCAGCGTTTCGGCGACGGTCTTCTCGTCGCCGAAATTGGGCAGCGTGACAATCACACCCGCGATGCGATCCTGCTCGGCGCGAAACAGCGCCGCACATTTTCTGGCATCGTCGCGCGACTCGACGGCGCCATATTTGGTTTGTTCGGGTGTCGGACAAATCACCCCGTACCCATAGGATTCCAACGCCGCGGTCATCTGTTCCCGGCCCTCTTTGGCAAGGTGGTCGGGGAAAAAACCACGGTTACCTACAACCAGTCCGAACGTTAGTTTAGAGTCCATAAAACTTAGCGCTTGCGCGGTGAGAAAGCAAAGGTGTAGACCACTCCTAACACCAGGATGAACGCGCCCCACCAGACGCCGGAGTGCAGATTCGCGAGAACCGGCTGATGCGCGGGCGGGTTGAGCAAATCATACACGCCCGAAGCCGTGATCAGGACGCCGTAAACCACGAGCATGACTCCAATGAAAAACCAGACAGAAATGTGTTTGCCAGCCATAAGTGTTTACCAGAAGATGATGTTCAAAATGAAGAACACGACGATCACGATAGCGGCCCAGAACAGTGGGCGCTCGTAGATGGGGACCTCTTCTTCCTTGGGCATCACAGTGCAGCCATAAACAAGGCCGTTGAGCGCCGAATCGGGCAGAGGCTTGGTCATCATGCTCACGATCACCGTAACCAGCACGCAGATGATCCACGACCAGAGCCCGCGATACATGTCCTGCGCCATCTCTTTGGCATCCGGCGAGAAGGCGATGTACCGCAACGCGGTTGGATCTGCCTTTACCCAGCCGAACATGGCAATCGATGACAGGGTCCCGGAGAGCAGCCCCCAGAATCCGCCCTGCGGAGTAGCACGTTTCCAGAACATACCCAGTAAGACCGTCCCGAAGAGCGGCGCGATAAAGATACTGAACAGCGCCTGGACATAATCCATGATGCTATGGAACTGCATCACGAAATAGGCTGTTCCGATGCTCACCAGGACGCCGATCACGGTGCACCAACGGCCCATCTTGACGTAATGCCGATCGGTGGCGTCGCGGCGCATCAGCGCGCGGTAGATGTCGTAGGTCCATACCGTGGCAAAGGCGCTGACGTTGCCGGCCATGCCCGACATGAACCCCGCAATCAACGCGGTGATGCCCAGACCGAGCAGCCCGGGTCCCAGGTAACGCGCGAGCATAAGCGGCAGGACTTCGTTATAGCTGTGCGCGTTACCGACCACCTGGCTTGCGCCCACGAGTTTGATCGGCAACACCGCCAGTCCCAGAAGACCGGGAAGGATGACGATGAACGGCACTAGCATCTTGAAAGCCGAGCCGATAATGGGGGCGAGTTTGGCGCTGCGCAGGTCCTTGGCCGCCAGAACGCGCTGGACAACCAGGAAGTCAGTAGTCCAGTACCCGAACGAAATCACAAAACCGAGCCCCAAAACGATTCCTGTCCAATGAATTCCCATCGGGTTGCCGGAGAACGAGCCCAGCGTGCTCCACAGGTGAGTGTAATCCTGGCGGCCCAGGTTCGCCGCGATCTTCTGTTCCAGGCCGCTCCACCCGCCAGCCTCAATGAGGCCCAGGATCGGAATCAGCAGGGCGCCGAGCCAGATCAAAACAAACTGCAGCACTTCGTTGAAGATTGCAGATCGCAATCCGCCCAGCGCAACATATACGGCGACCGTGAGAGACGAAACCCAAATGCTGAAGTTAATGTCCCAGCCAAGGACGACCTTCATCACGAGGGCCATCGAGTACATGTTGATGCCGCTCATCAGGACGGTCATGAATGCAAAGCAGACGGCGGAGAGGGCGCGGCTCGATTCACCGAAACGCAACCGCAGGTAGCCGGGCACCGAGTGCGTTTTCGAAATGTAGTAGAACGGCATCATCACCAGGCCGAGAAAAAGCATCGCGGGAATGGCGCCAATCCAGTACCAGTGGGTGGCAAGAATACCGTATTGATAAGCGGAAGCGGCCCACCCCATCATTTCGAGGGCGCCGAGGTTTGCGGACAAGAAGCTGAGTCCTGCGATCCAGGCTGTCATCTCGCGTCCGGCCAGGAAGAAGTCTTCACCGGTTTCGGATTGACCTTTCAGGTAAAACCCGATTGCGAGAACCGCGGCGAAATAAATCGCGATGATGGCAACATCGACGCCGCTAAGGGAGATGAGACGGTCGGATGCTCCTGTAAGCGTTTGCATTCTCTCCGAGGATACTAGATGAAGGGAGGATAATGTTAACCGCCTATGAAACGCCGCGATTTTCTTACCGTGATTCCCGCCGGCCTGGTGGCCGCGCGCTCGGCTCGCGCCGCCGATGGAGAAGTGAACGTCTTCCTGAAAGACAGGATCGGGACCATCAGTCCCTTGCAGCACGGGCATTTCATCGAACATCTGGGCGGCGTGATTTATGACGGCGTCTGGGTTGGCGAGGACTCGAAGATTCCGAATGTCGGCGGAGTGCGCAAGGCGTTGATTGACGCGATGACACCGCTCGCACCCACCGTGATGCGCTGGCCCGGCGGGTGCTTCGCCGATAGCTACGATTGGCGCGACGGCATCGGACCGCGAGCACAACGTCCGCGCCGACGAAATTTCTGGGCTTCCAACGGCATGCTGCGGAATCTTCCCGACAACAGTCCGGCGAAGGACGATCCCAATTCGTTCGGCACGAACGAATTCCTGCGCTTCACGAAGCTCATCAACGCCGAGCCCTACCTGGCCGCCAACCTCCGCGGCATGTCTGCGCGCGATTTCGACGAGTGGATCGAATACTGTAATGCGCCGAAAGGCGCGGGCACAGCCGCGGACCGGCGGGCGGCCAACGGCGATCCGGAACCGTTTCACGTGCGTTATTGGGGCGTCGGAAACGAGAGCTGGGGTTGCGGCGGCGAAATGACTTCGGAAGAATACTCTGTCGAATTCCGAAAATTCACAGCCTGGACGCCAACTTATGGCGGGCCGCCGCTCGCCTTCATTGCTTCGGGGCCGAATGGTGGGGACTATCGCTGGTCGCGGGGATTTTTCTCGCGCCTGGTGGAGAAGAGTCCGGGCCTGTTGAACCGCGTTTGGGGATGGGCACTCCACTATTACTGCGGAACCACAGGCAAGGGCGATTCGCTCGACTTCACTTCAGACAATGCCTATGAACTTCTTGACCGGGCGAATCGCATGGAAGGTCTCATCACGCGGCATTGGGACATCATGAGCGAATACGACCGCGAGCATCGCGTGAAGCTCGTCGTGGACGAGTGGGGTGCCTGGCATCACGATACAACGGCGGTCGCTCCGCACCATTTGTTTGGGAGCGTCCCCACCATGCGCGATGCGCTAGTGGCCGCGATCTCGCTTGATACGTTCCACCGGCACGCCGACAAGGTAGCGATGGCCAACGCGGCGCAGCTTATCAATTGCATCCAGACTCTGTTCCTCGCAGATGGCGATAAATTCTGTGTCACGCCGACCTACGAGGTGTTTGCGATGTATAAAGATCACTGCGGCGCGGACGCGGTGCGTTCCACGTTCGGGGCTTCCACCGTAGGCTATGCCGGCGAACACCCGGGCAACGTGGTCAGGCTGGCTGGATCGGCATCGCGGTCCGGTAATACTCTGACCATTACCGCCGCGCACACGCATCTCACGGAACCGTTGGAGACCAATATCCAGGTGTTCGACGGCACGGTGAAAAGCGCCCGTGCGACGGTCCTGACGGGTCCCGACATTCACGCCCACAACGACTTTTCGCAGCCCCACGCGGTGAAGACCACCTCGGCGCCCGTAGAGGCCACGGGCAGCGGAATGCGCATGAGAATTCCGCCGGCATCGGTGGTAAAGATTCAGGCGGAGGTGTGAGTTACATCCCCCTGAAAATGGGCGGTGCGCACGGTTGTCTGGAAAACGGCAAACAATGCGACATAGGTGACGAGCATTTGAGCTCTGTCACTGCTCCACAAGAACGTATTCTTGGCCATTGAAGTGATAGCGTTCCGTCCTGCTGAACCTGCACCCAGGCTTGCTCGACGCACCGCAATCTGTGCCGGCCGTCTTGACGATCAGATCGTGCAAGCGCGCCGGATGAGGATCTAGGGTCCAATTGGCATACCACGTCGTCGCGACTTCGCCGCCCTGCGTCAACGACGAGTTGTCATAGTAGGTGGGAATCCCGCCAACGTGACGAAAGCCTTGCCCGAGGCGCGCATAGATATCGGTCGTCGTGCCGGAAATTCCTTGGTGTGTGCTGCCTACGTCTGCATTGACACAAACGACTTCATCGCCCAGCGTACCCACCGTAATGGGAAGAGAATTGGGCTTGCCATCCTGTCCCCACTCCCCGACCCCGAAATCCGAATGAGCCAACTGCCAACGTCGCTGCCCTACCGTGAATTCGAAGAAGCTCAACGATACACCACACCCGTCGCAGTTATGTCCCTGGTCCCATGATCCGGCGATCACCACTTTGGCTCGACGCGTCTTGTACGGCAGGTCGGATTCGCTAAGCACTTGATGTTGGAGCGAACACTTGTACCCCGGCTCTGGTGTTTGTCCGGGAACGCCACTTGCTTGGATCTCGCAGATTGGATCGTTGGGTTTCTTTGACTGCGTTTCGAGGGCTGCGAGAACCTGTCGCCGTGCACCGACCGAGTCCCATCGGGCGACTCCCGGTGCGGCGGCAGGCATGGGTGTTCGTGGCGACAGTTCGTATTTCGATCCGTTGAAGTGATAGCGTTCCCTCTTGCTGAACGTGCGACCACCTTCGGTACCACTGCTTTCGACAACTAAATCCCATATCGGTCCTTGAGTTGGATCCGTAGAGATTTCCGCTTCCCACGCTGTTCCTGCGTTCTCACGATATCCAGTCGGAATGGAAGCAACCAAGCGAAATCCACCAGCGAGTCGCGCGTAGATTTCGGTTGTCGTTCGTGAGCCATCCTTGTCCGTCCCGCGGCGGGCGGCGAAAATAGCAGGGACGTCGTACCCGAGCGCGTCGACCGTAATGCCGTCGTCAAAAGGCTCGCCCGCCTGCCCCCATTCTGTGACGGCGAAATCCGAATGCGTGACTCGCCACATTTGCCGACTCACGGTAAATTCGAGAAAGCTGAGAGCAGGACCGCACGTCTGGCATTTACGCTGCGGATCTTTGGATGCCGTAACAATGAGATATGCTCTATGCGTCTTGTAGGGCAGTTCGTATTCGCCGAGGACTTCATGCTTCAGGGAGCACCCTGGCGTTTTGCAGAACGGGCTGTTTGGTTTTTGGTGCCGCTCGGCGAGCGCGCGGATAGCCGCGTCGCCAGCCTCCAACGTGTTCCAACGGGGAACCGGCATAACCGTCGCAAAGAGAAGTGTGAAATACTTCACCAGCGACAGGCTTGTTGGAATCATGGCTATTTCGAAATCCAGAGCATTTTATCATTTACGCGCATAAAATATGAGGATCGAGTGAATATGCGCCGTTTGGGACTCCGTGGGATCGGAATGCCATTACTGTCCGTAGCCTGCTTCGTGATGTGGACTGTCTTAGTCCTTCAAGGACAGGACGTGCGGGCAGGCCGGGTTGAAGTCGCGGTCGGAGTCAGCCACGGGGTGTTGCTGAAGAGCGATGGCACGGTATGGACTTGGGGTACGAATGATCTCGGGCAACTCGGGCGGGACGGGGATGTCTCGCGGACTCCGGGTCAAGTTCCCGGCCTGAGCGGCATCCGCAGCGTCGTCGCGGACATGTACTTCACGATGGCGTTAAAGGCGGATGGAAGTGTTTGGACGTGGGGAGGCAACCAGCACGGTCAGGTAGGGAATGGAAGCAAGAATGAGAATGCCTCTCCTGTCCCCACTGTGGTGCGCGGGCTTCCACGCATCGTCGCGATCGCTGCAGGCGGAAAAGCCGCGATGGCCCTCGACTTGAACGGAACGGTATGGGCTTGGGGAAACGGATTGGCTAGCAAGCCCGAACCAGTGCAAAAGCTGCCGAAGGTGATTGCCATCGCGGCGGGAGATGAGCACTTCATCGCGGTCGATGCGAAGGGCCAGGTTTGGGTCAGAGGTCATCACGGGATCGAAGAAATCGACCGAGGGACTTCTTCGGATCCACAACAGGTCCCCGGTCTCTCGGACATCATAGCCGTGGCCGGCGGTCTTGAATGCACGTTTGGACTCAAGAAGGATGGCACAGTGTGGGCAGTCGGATCCAGATTCTGGGGCGATTCTCCCACGGATTCCTCGTCGAACAAAAAATCCGCATTGTTGAACGGCCTTTCGGACGTGAAAGCCATTTCAGCGAATGGCACTAATGTTTTCACCTTGAACGGCAATGGAACGGTTTGGACGTGGCAACGTAAACCTGTACGGGTCGGCACACTGACTGGCATTGCCGCGATTGCGATCGGGTTTAATTCAGCGGCCGTAGACACGCGAGGGGATGTTTGGACCTGGGGACCGTTCAGCACCGGCTCCGAGGACCCCAAAATCGTGAAAATAACCGGCGCCCCCATCCGACCCGAAAAAGCGAGTCCCCGGAAATGCGTAACCTGGACCGGGTGGTCCCACGATAGCGATGAGCAAGTGGAGTTGTTTGGATGCGAAACGGCAACCCACAACTTCCTTCAGATCTGCGGCGACCCGGACAATCCAGATGCCCCCGAGAAGTGGAAGAACATCAATTACCGTTTCGGTCCCGAGAATGGTCCGCCCGATCTTATGTTCCCAGCGCACCCGGAAAGTGCTCCTCCTTTGCTCTTCTATTCCAAAGAGGAGGGTAAGGGGAGTGATGGTCGCGACATCGAAGTCATTAGGTTTTCGAATGGCGCGTATACGTATCGGGTTTATTTCGGCTACGTAACCACTCGCTACCCTGACGGTCGGCTGAATTTCCACAGCCAGTTGGATGGCGGCGTCGAGGTGTACGACCGAAACGGAAAAAGGCTGTCCCGCATCGCCTGCAATGGGGCAAATCTTTATCCAACTGACTTGTCCCGGAGTCTTCCGTCTGATTCAAAAGCCGCCGATCGGCGATGATCCACCGGCACAAGAACAATCGTATCGGGCCAACGCCCCACGGCTATCAGCAAACCATGAACTGTAGCCGGCGGGTTCCCCCGATTTTGTCCCAGGCCAGCCGCCGGTGGAAACTTCGCACGTGGACTCACGTGCCGAACCAAATCCTGCTGGATCGTCATCAAGTCACACCGAAGACTTCTCGCATGTCTGCTCGATGCACATCGGCGGCTTTTCATCTGGCAGCCGAGGCAGAAGTCGGGCCGGCTGAATGCTTGCCCACCTTGGCTCACAACCTGGTGAGCGATAAGGTGTCGCAGTCGGTTTCGCCTGCGCATGCCGCTCAAACATTGCAGAACGACAATTGCTTCCGCAGGGCAGGTCGAAATCTAGTATGAGTGAAGTGCGGAGTGAGCTTCCGCTCTCTCTCTCGGCTGGAGCGTCAGCCTCTGCCTCAGGCCGCAGCGGCCGTCTTGTCACGGCATTGTGACGACAGGAAGCTCGATAAAGCTCGCGTGAGCCGCCGCATGATAGATCCGCTGCGTCGCCTTCCGATAATCCTCCGGCTTCGCCCAGAAAATATTCGCCACGAAGGTCTGCGGATTGCGGTCATACAGCGGAAACCAGCTCGACTGAACCTGCACCATCAAGCGGTGGCCGGGCAGGAAAACGTGGTTCGCGGTCGGAAGAGAGAAGCGATAAAGCAAAGGCTGCCCCGTGGCGATCGGTTTCGCAAACTCCAGGCTCTCGCGATACCGGCCCCGGAAAATATCGGCCGAGACCATGAGCTCGTAGCCACCCATAGGCGCCTGACCGGCAACCTCGTCGGGATAAACATCAATTACCTTTACCACCCAGTCCGAATCCGTCCCGCTCGTGGAGGCGATTAAATTAACAACCGGCTGACCGCTGATCTTCAGTGGCGACTTGAGCACATCGGACGTGAACACCGCCACATCGGGCCGCCCCGACGGCTCCCGTTGATCATCCACCAACCACTCTGGCCAGGTCATGCCGTTGTCATAGCCAACCGGCTGAACGGGCCGCGTGCGGAAGGGCACTGGTTTAGCCGGATCGGACACGTACTCGTCGAACTCGGCGTCGCCGTTCTTCGGAGTCGAGAAGCTGAGTTTCCCGCCCGCTGCCAGGTAAAGCGGCGCCGAATGACCCGCGGGCCACGACTGCAACCGCCGCCAGACGTTCGTCCCCGTTTCGAAAGCCGTGACCGGCGCCACGCCCGACGGCGGCGCATCATCTTTCAGATAGTGGGCCAGGAACGGAGCCAGAATCTCACGGCGGAAATACAAGCCGGTGTCGCTGTTGAATTTGAGAGCCCCCAGCGAGCTGCCGTCGCCAATTTCCTGCCCGTGATGCCAGGGACCCAGCACCAGAAACACCTTATCGTTACCGGTATCCTTCGGCTTGATCGCCTTGTAGACGGCGGGCGCGCCGTAGATGTCTTCCTGGTCCCACAGGCTGTGCACCAGCATGACGGGCACATTCAGAGGCTCGGCTGCCAACAATTTGTCCATCGCCTGATCGCGCCACCAGGCATCGTAACCAGGATGTTCTAACAGTTTTCGCCAGAAGCCGACCTGCTCCAGCCCATGCCGCCGCCCGAGCTCACCCGCCGACCCCGCCTCCATATACACGTCGTAATCGTCGAAATGGCTGGTCCACCATTTCTCAGAATTGTCGCGAGTCGCTTCCTGCTCCAGGATGTACGGCATGTTCTGCTCGCGGAAAGCGCCATTGTGAAACCAGTCATCGCCCATCCACCCATCGACCATGGGATTCATGGGAACCGACACCTTCAGCGCAGGATGCGGGTGAAACAGGGCCATCAAGGGTAGAAAGCCGTCGTACGAAATCCCCAGAATCCCCACCTTACCGTTTGTTTCCGGGATGTTCTTCACCAGCCAGTCGATGGTGTCATAGGTATCGGTGGCGTGGTCCACCGCGGTCGGATTGCGCGGACCGTGCAGCGGGCGATTCATAACGTAGTCGCCCTCGGACCCATACTTGCCGCGGACGTCCTGCACCACACGAATGTAGCCACCCTCGACAATCACTTCCGTTGCATTGTCGTAGCCCCAAAGCGTTGGTCCGAGATGGGAACTATGTTCGTGTGTCGTAAGCTCGTTCGCGTTATAAGGCGTGCGCGTGAGGAGAATCGGGGCGCGCCGGGCCCCTTTGGGAACGAGGATTACGGTGTGCAGCTTAACACCGTCCCGCATCGGGATCATCACTTCCCGCCGGGTGTAATCGAAGCTATCCGCCGGGCGGGAGAACCGGGCAGGCGTCTCGCTCGGAAGACTCGGGTAGCTGGGTTGTGCATGGGCGGCCGCTACGAGCAGCGCCGCCGCAAACAGCTTTGTCCTGGGCATCCCAGGGATTATAGCGAGTACAGCGCCATTAACTCGACATCTTCCAGAAGAAGAGCCGAACGGCCCACGCTGTCAGGCCGATGAGAAGGAAAGCACTCAACGGTATAAGCATGAGATTGTATGACTCATGCTGCTCGTTTTTTGTTTCAGCCTGCCAACTTCGAAATGTCGTTGTAAATGACGAACACAACCACGGCCATCAGGAACACAAAACCGACCTTGAACACCGCTTCCTTCATCTGCAGGCTGAGGTCGCGACGCATGAACATCTCGATCAGCAACAGGAGAATCACCCCGCCATCGAGGATCGGGATTGGAAGCATGTTAAACACGGCCAGGTTCAGGCTCACCATGGCCATCAGGCCGAAGAACGGCCCCGGGCCCTCGCGCGCGGCCTCGCCCGACATGCGGGCAATCGTGATCGGTCCGCTCAGCGATCGAGTAGACATCTTGCGTTCGATGATCCCCCGCAGGATGCCATAGATCAGCGACGCGCTTTTCGCGTTCTGCCGAATGGATTCGGCCAGGGCTTGCGGGAGAGCTAACTGCGTTATCACTAATTGCGGTTGCAGGTTCACCCCAATAACCCAGCGCGGAGCGGCGCCGTCCTCGTTGGTCTGGATCGGAGTGATGATCGCTTCCGACTGCTTGCCGTCTCGCGAATAGACAAGGTCTACCGGCTTGCCGGGATTACCGTTGGTGATATCGAGCAGTTTCACAACTGACCGGATCGGCTGTCCGTTCGCACTAACCAGGATGTCACCCGCTTTCAATCCTGCTTTGGCCGCAGGCATTTCGGGCCTCACGGCGCTGACTTCGATAGGACTCTGTTCGGCCCAACCGGCGACACCTGTACCCCAGCTCGCCTCCAACGTCGGAGTTACGACGAAATGGAGCCGCTTGCCGTCGCGCAGTACCCAGACATCAATGGGGTGACCCGCACTGGCGCCCTCGCGCATGAAAACGTCTTCCCAGGTCGGGTCGGCGGTATTGTCGATCTGGACGATTTTGTCTCCCTCGCGAATTCCTGCCTTGGCTGCCGCCCCTTCCTGCGCCACCGCCCCGATCACGGGATCGGGATTGTTAGGCAGTTTTGGAAAATGAACCATGAACAAGCCGGTGAGAACCGCAACCGCAAGAATGATGTTCATGAACGGCCCGGCGAACGCGATGATCAGTCGCTGCCAGCGAGGCTTCGCGAGAAATGCCCTCGGATCATTCGCATTTTCATCGCCCGGCTGCTCACCGGCCATCTTGACGTAGCCGCCGAACAGGATCGCCGAGAACCGGAAATCGGTCTCGCCCTTTTTAAACCCAAACAGCCGCGGTCCGAATCCAAAGCTGAAGGCATCCACCCGCACGTCGAAAAACCGCGCGGCCCAATAGTGCCCCAGCTCGTGGATAATGATCATCACCCCGATGAGGACGAGCAGCCACCAAATATTTTGAAGAACTATCATGTTTACACCGCCGGGCAGGCGTTCAAAGCACCCACCTCTTGAACTACCCGTTGCGCCACCAGGCGCGATTCCTGATCAATAGCGAGCACTTCGCCCACGGATCGCGGCTCTCGAACAGGCACCCGCTCCAGGGTCTCTTCCACTACTACGGCAATCGACGGGAAAGAGATTCGGCCGTTCAAAAACGCGTCGACCGCTACCTCGTCCGCAGCATTTAGTGTACAGCTTGCCGATCCCCCAGTCTTCTGGGCTTGGTAGGCCAGGCCGAGAAGCCGGAACTTGTCAAAATCGGGAGGGAAGAACGTCCACGCCCGCGCCTGGTTCCAATCCAGACGCGGTACCGGCGCCTCATGGCGGTCCGGCCAGGTCAGGGCATATTGTATCGGCATACGCATGTCGGTCGCCGAAATCTGGGCGATGAGGCTGCCGTCGCTGTACTCCACCATGGCGTGTATTGAGGACTGGGGATGAACCACCACGTCTATCTCACTCGGCTGAAAATCGAACAGCCAACAGGCCTCAATCACCTCAAACCCCTTATTCATGAGCGTAGCTGAATCTATCGTGATTCGCTTGCCCATCTTCCAGGTCGGGTGATTTAAAGCTTGCTGTGGCGTGATTGACGCGAACTGCGACTTCGGCGTCTCCCGGAAGGGACCGCCGGATGCAGTCAAAAGCAGCCGCGTGACCTCGCTCCGTTTGCCGGCGCGCAGACATTGATGTGCCCCGTTATGTTCGCTATCGACCGGAATAATCTCGGTGCCGATTTCAGCTGCCTTTTCGGTTACCAGCTTTCCACTGGCCACCATCACTTCCTTGTTCGCCAGGCCTACGCGCTTGCCCTTACGGACCGCCTCATAGGTGGCTTCCAGGCCTGCCACGCCGACGATAGCCGACATGACAAAGTCCACCTGGTCATGGGTGGCTGCTTGCACACGAGCCTCCGGACCGAAGTCGATTTGGGGCCATTCGGAGCGGGACACCACCCCCGCCTCCAGTCTGCCTATTAGATTCCGGCGTACTTCCTCGGTTTCAACAACCACGACCGGCGGCCGAAAGCGCTCAATTTGTTGCGCCAGGAGTTCCGCATTACGCCCCGCGACCAGGGCGTGAATACGATACTGGTCCGGGTGTCTGCCGACCACATCGAGCGTGCTCACGCCGATCGAGCCGGTAGACCCAAGAATCGTGAGATTTTTCAATATACTATATTGTACTAACGGTTAACCATGTCAGTACAATCAGTGTTCATGAAAAGTGGCAATCTGAAGCGGGTCTGCGAGTTGACCTTAACCGACGGCAGCACTGTGACCGTTGAACCGTATGCCATCTTCATTTCGCCTAGGGGACGGCAGCAGTTCCTGTGGTTTCAGTTGTCCAGTTCCAAGCCGGAAGATCGCGGGGGGTGGAAGAGTCCGGAGACGGGCACCGTAAAAGCGGCCAAAATGATGGACCCGTCGTTTACGATTCGGACGGATTATCAGCCTTTTGACAAGGGACTGTATCCGTTTGTCAATTTCAGTATTCCGACGCACGATGGCCGGCAGCGTTGGATGGATACACGCAAGGATTTGGACAAACAGACGCTGCAAAGGGACTTCAACAAGCCGAGTTCGTGATGCAGGCTGCCAGCCTGCGGCGGGTTGTCAGCCCGCCTGCTCCACGCCACCGTATCCTAGACCCATGCTGAAGGCAATATAAGAAGTCAGCATGACGAAACAGGAGTTTCAGCGTGCCTTCCAGGACCACAAAGACGCAGTCTACGGCTTCGCCCTGCGAATGACCAGCTCTGTGCAGGTCGCCGAGGACGTCGCTCAAGATTGCTTTGTGGAACTGCTCCGCCACCCCGGCCATTTCGATCCGGCTCGCGGACCGGTGCGGCAGTACCTCCTTGGAATGGCCCGCAACCTGGTATTCCGCTACTGGCGCACCTCGCGGCGGCTCGACCCCATCGAGGACGATGCACGAAGCGATACGCCGGACCTGATTGCCGGTCCCATCGCGTCATTGGTGGAAGTCGCGGTCCAGTCGTTGCCTCCTCTCCAGAGAGAAGCGCTACTACTGTTCGAGTACGAAGGCTTTACCCTGGAGGAAATCGGACGACTCGTGGATGCGGACGTGGGCACTGTGAAATCGCGGCTCCATCGTGCCCGTGAGAAACTCCGATACCTGCTGGCGCCGCTCAAGAATGGATCGGGAGGAAACTAGCATGGACGAACATAAACGGGAACCTCTGACGGACGATCAGCTCTCAGCAATCATGAAGAAGTGGATCGTGGTTGCCCCGGAGAGCCTGGAGAACCGCGTTCTCGATGCGCATACCGATATCGCGGCCTCAAAGTCACGGCGAAGTTGGTGGCATTTCCTCCTCAAAGGATACGTTCGCGTACCCACGCCCGTCGTCTGCCTGGTTGCGATACTGATGATCGCGTTAGTGTGGCGCTCGACGTGGGTAGCAGCGACGTGTACGGCGGGTAGCGGGGTCCGCTCTGCGGTCAGTTGCCCCGCAAATCAAAAGTGTTAACGAAAGGGGTCGCAATGTCTTACTTAAGAAGGATCGCTGGTTATGGAATCGCCGCCATAGGCGTGGCGGGAACGCTATTCGCACAGTTGCCGGTCCCCAGACCGGCGCCGCAATTGTCGCTAACCGAGCCGTCGGGTAAGTCCGTCTCACTCGCGGAGTACGCTGGCAAAGTCGTCCTGGTGCAGTTTCTCTACACCACCTGCCCGCATTGTCAGACGACATCAAGAAACTTCAGCAGCCTGCAGAACGAGCTCGGCTCCAGTGGGCTGCAGGTGCTGGGGATCGCATTCAACGAAGAGGCGGAAGGCAACTCCGTCGCGGTCCGCACCTACGTTCAGTCGAATGGGGTCACTTTCCCCGTGGGAGTGGCCTCGCGCGATGCCGTCCTTGGTTATCTCGGCATTCCGGTGATGTCGAGATTCGTCGTACCCCAGATTATGGTCATCGACCGCAAGGGGCTGGTCCGCGCCCAAACAGCCCCGCTAGGCAGTGACGAACTCATGGACGTAGCGCGGCTCCGTCCGATGCTCGAAGGGCTTCTGAAAGAGGCGCCGAGGACGAGCAGCTCGAGGTAAGGTGCGAAGGCCATTCGCAAATTCCGCGCCGGATGCTAAAGAATCAACACCTGGTGGCCCGCAAGGTGGGCAGGCATTCAGCCGGGCATTCAGCCTGCCCGATTTCTGCCACGGGCTGCTAGTTTCCGCGGAAAGTTGAAAGTTCCGCCGCGATGCGGTTGCAATCCGAACGCCTGCCAGATCCGGTGAACCGTAGCTCCCGACAACTTGGCCTCGCGCGCCATGCTGCGCGTGACAACCTCTTCTACTTTGTCATCGCTGACACAGGGAGTTCCCGGACGCGGTTCGTCAGTTAGACCCTTCAATCCTTTTTCCACAAACCGGGAACGCCATTTCCCCACGGTGGCCGCGGCAATCCGTAAGTGCTTGGCAACCGCTTGATTGGACAAGGCCCTAGGGTTCCGATAAAACCTTAACCAGCTCGTACAAAAACGTCTGGCCTTCGTAGAACGACTGCACTCCCATGCGTTCATCCCGCCCGTGAGCGCGGACGTCGTCCCGGTCTACGAAGAAGCCTTGGACTCCATATGTGGGAATGCCGGCCGCGCGCAAATAGCGGCCGTCGGTGGCTCCCATCACCATCGTCGGCACGGCGGGGACGTTCGGCCACATGGAGTCTGTGATGCGGTTGATCGCTTTCATCAAGTCGGGCCGAAGCGGTGAGGCCGGTCCCCGCGACATATCGCCTACAGTGGAAACCTTCACCTGGTCGTCCGCAAACACCTGCTTCAAAGTGCGCTCCACATAATCGGCGGAATCCTCCGGCAGCACCCGGCAGTTCACGTTCGCGGCCGCCAATTGCGGAAGAGCGTTCAACGCATGACCGCCTTCGAGCATGGTCGCGACGCACGTGGTACGCAGCGTCGAATTCCACGCAGGAGATGCAGCCGCGACATGCTCCATCGCCTCCTTCGATCCCTCCGCGACTTGCGCCAGGTCCCCTTTCAAGGATCCATTCTCGATCTCGGACATCTTCTGGAAGTAAGCGCGGGTGACTTCGTTGGTCTTTAGGGGGAAGCCAAATTGCGAAAGCCGCTGTAGTGCGCCCGCAAGGTGGTAAATCGCGTTGTCCGGAACCGGCATGGAACTATGCCCGCCCTTGTTGCGAACTTCCAGCCGGAAATTGAGCACCCACTTCTCACTCACTTGAACGTCGTTGGCAATCTTCTTACCGTGGACGGTCTCGCCCCAGCCGCCCTCATTCAGGCACAGATCGGCGTCGATCAATTCCTTCTTATTCTTGATGAGCCACTCCACCCCGTTATAAGGTCCGCCGCCTTCCTCGTCGGCGGTCAGCGCCACGATGATGTCGCGGTCCGGCTTGAATCCTTCGCGCTTGTAGCGAATCAGGTTGGCGACCCAAATAGCAGCTTGTGCCTTGTCGTCCGAAGTGCCGCGTCCATAAAAGAAGCCGTCCTTCTCGACAAACGTGAACGGGTCCATGCTCCAGTCTTCGCGTTTGGCTTCAACCACGTCGGTGTGTGCCAGCAGCAGGATCGGCTTGCGTGCCCCGGTGCCGTGGTATCGCACCACGAGGTTGGCCTTTTTCGGGCTGGCGCCGCCGACAAAAATGTCAGACGCGGGGAACCCGGCAGCTTTGAGCCGGCCAACCGCGGCCTCGACGACCGGCGTGGTGGAACCCGTCGTGAACCCCGACTTGATCTCGATCATTTCCTTGTAAATGTCGTGGGCCAGTTGGCGCTCCGCCGCTGGTGGCATGTTGTCCGCCGCGGCACAAAAAACAAACACCGCAGCCCCTACAAAGACTTTGAGCATGGTCTATTGTAAGGCAGGATCGGCTCTCTGACATAAGCAGTCTTAAACTCACAAGCGGCCTTCCTCCCAAGCCCTCAAGGCCGTCATCGCTTTAAACTTCAATGTCACTTCGCCCAAGCCGGCTGAACATTTCATTTCTCCTATGTGGAGTGGCGATTTAGCCAACTGATGGTGCCGCCAGGTCTGCGCTCAGTCGCATAACGTCCGCCAAACTTCCGCATCTCGGTGCAGAAGAAACTGCTTGACAACAGTCGAGTCTCATTCTATATTTAACTTATCGGTTATTTAACCGACTGGTTTATAAGAAAGATGCACGATCAACTGACCTCCACCTTCGCCGCACTCGCCGACCCCACTCGCCGCGCAATCCTCGCCCGGCTGGCCCTCGGGGAAACCTCGGTCACCGAACTTGCCAGGCCGTTCGAGATGTCCATGCCCGCGGTCTCGAAACATCTCAAGGTGCTGGAGCGCGCCGGCCTGATTGCGCGCAGCCGCGACGCGCAGTCGCGTCCCTGTCGCCTGCAGCCAGACCCGCTTAAGGACGCGGCAACCTGGATCGAAGAATATCGCCGGTTCTGGGAGGCCAGCCTCGACCGGCTCGAAGACTATCTCGATAAGATGAAGCCGGCGAAGACGAAGCGGTCCAGAGCAAACAAATCCAAGCCCAACTCCATGGAGTAATACCGTGCCCAATCAGCCATTGCGGCACCCCCGCCAGCCGAATTCGTTTTCAGCCGAACGTTCAACGCGTCTCGCGACGACGCTCGGAATGCTTTCGCTCAGCCTGAGCACCTGAAAGCACGCCTACCGCGATGCTTCCGGCAGCCGCGCTGGCGCAATCTCAAACAAACCCGGGGCTCAACACTCCGGAACAACAATCACAAAAGAAAGGATACATATGCAAATAGTCGACAAACTGATCAGGTTCAAAATGGCTGTCAACGACATGCCGAAGGCAAAAGCTTTTTACGCCGAAAAACTGGGATTGAAGGTCACCACCGACTACCGTCGAGACGATCACAACTGGTGGGTATCGCTTGCCCTCCCGGAAGACGGAGCTTCTATCGTAGTCACCACCGCACACGAAAACATGAAGCCCGGCACCATGAGCCTGTATTTTGCGAGCCCGGACGTTGCAGCAGCCCACCAGGAGATCAGCGCCAAGGGTGCGAAAGTCAATGAAATCAAGGACGACCTGTACGGCCCGGGTTCAGGCGTAAAGTGGTTTAATGTGGAGGACCCGGATGGCAACCAGGTCTTCCTGGTACAGGCGTGAGCCGCCGGGTCAGTCTGACATTTTTCAAACCTGCCAGGAGAACACCCGGACGGCAGGTGTCCGATCCGGGTGTTCGCAAACGCGGAGCAACATGTCCAGCTCATCTTCCGAATCTGATCGCTTTGGCGCCATCCAGGTCCGCGGCGCTCGCGAGAACAACCTCCAGAATATTTCCGTCGACATTCCTCGCCGGAGAATTACCGTCTTCACGGGCGTCTCCGGTTCGGGGAAATCGTCGCTGGTGTTCGACACCATCGCCGCGGAGTCCCAGCGCCTGCTCAATGAGACGTTCCCCGCGTTCGTGCAGAATTTTCTGCCGCGCTATGGTCAGCCGGACGTCGACATTCTCGCGAATCTTTCGACGGCCATCATCGTCGATCAGCAACGCATCGGCGGGAATCCGCGGTCGACACTGGGAACGCTGACGGACAGCTACACGTTGTTGCGCGTCTTGTTTTCTCGCCTGGGAAAACCCGCGGTTCCACACGCCCTGGCGCTTTCGTTCAACGATCCCATGGGCATGTGTCCCGCGTGCGAAGGAATCGGCCGTGGCTCCCAGATCGATATCGATGCACTGCTGGATAAGAGCAAGTCCATCGAAGAAGGCCCCGTACGCTTTCCAACCTTCAACGTAGGTGGATACAATCTGCACACCTTCGTCAAGTCGGGATTCTTCGACGTCAAAAAGCCGCTCAAAAAATACACGAAGGAGGAGTGGCACGACTTTCTTCACCGCGACGACACGAAGGTCAAAGTCAACAAGCAAGGACAAACTTTCAGCTCGGGTTATGACGGCCTGATTCCGAAATTCAAACGCCTTTACCTGAGCAAAGGCGCGGAGAAGATGCCGGCCCATCTGCGTGAGACGTTTGAGAAGATTGTGACGCAGGGACCGTGCGACGCATGCGGAGGAACGCGTTTGTCGGAGGTCGCGCGTGCTTGCCGTATCAATGGAAAGAACATCGCGGACTGCTCGACAATGCAGGTGAGCGAGCTCGCTGAATTCATCCGTTCGTTTCAGGCGCCGAATGTTGCTCCGCTGGTGGCTCGTCTCGCGGACAGACTCGATCATCTCGCAGAGATCGGGCTTGGCTATCTCAGCTTGAGCCGAGAGACGGCAACACTCTCCGGTGGAGAATCGCAACGGGTCAAGATGGTGCGACACCTCTCGTCGAGCCTGACAGAAGCGCTCTACATCTTTGATGAGCCGACCATCGGTCTGCACCCCCACGATATCCAACGTCTCAACAACACACTCACGAAACTACGCGACACCGGAAACACCGTTCTCGTCGTAGAACACGAGCCGGAAGTGATGGCGATTGCCGATCACATCGTCGACATGGGACCCGGCGCCGGAAAGTCTGGGGGCACGGTCGTGTTCGAAGGACCATTCAAAGAGCTCAAAAAGAGCGCCACGCTGACGGGAAAACACCTTTCCACACATCAGGCATTGAAAGAGAAACCGCGAGCCGGACAAGGACATCTTCTCGTCGAGAACGCGACACTCAACAATCTCCGCAACGTCACGGTGAAGATTCCCAAAGGCGTCCTTACCGTCGTCACCGGCGTTGCGGGCAGCGGGAAGAGCTCCCTGATTCACGGCTGTCTTCCCAAACATTACCCCGATGCCCTCTGTGTCGATCAATCGCTGGCGGCGGGATCGCGACGATCGAACCTGGCCACCTACTCGGGAATGGCGGATGCAATTCGGAAGGCGTTTGCGTCGGCAAACAAAGTTCAGCCCGCGCTTTTCAGCGCGAACTCCAAGGGCGCGTGCCCCGCATGCGAAGGGTTGGGTGTCATCTACACGGATTTACAGCACCTCGACCCCGTCGCGGTGCGCTGCGAAACCTGCGAAGGGCGCTGCTTCACCGAAGAGGTTCTCGCGCTGAAGCTGCGCGGGAAAAACATCAACGATGTGTTGAACCTCTCCGTCGTCGACGCCTTGTCTTACTTTACGGAGAAACCGATTCTCGCGACGATAAGGGCGCTGAAAGACGTGGGACTCGGTTACATCGCGCTCGGACAAAGACTCAATACGCTGTCGGGAGGCGAACGTCAACGCTTGAAACTGGCGGGCGAACTTCAGAAGCCCTCTCAAATCGTGGTTCTCGACGAGCCGACAACCGGGCTGCATATGGCCGACGTGGCGAACCTGCTCGCCCTTCTCGATGCGATGGTCGAAAATGGAACCACTCTGATCGTGATTGAGCACAACCTCGATGTCGTGGCGCGCGCCGATTGGATCATCGACATGGGGCCGGGTGCGGGCGCCGAAGGTGGCACAGTCGTGTTTGAGGGAACACCGCGCGAGTTGTTGAAAGCGAGCAAGTCGCTTACGGCAAAACATCTCGCCGCGCGATTGGCATAAACCCACTAGGAACGCCAGCCGCCTCATAAGACAAACAGACGAATGTTGCCGGTTGGCCTGTGACGACGGCATGAATCGATGCTCAACCGTCTCTGGCGATGCGAACCCGAGCAATACTCAATTCGCTACTCAATGTTGAGCTGTGCGACGAGCGCCCGAGCCTCCTCCGCGCGGTCCTTCGCCACCTGAACCTCAAACGGCATGTCGCCGGTCAATGCCGGAAACGCCCTGATGCTGGAAGCCGGCCCGAACCGCTGCCCGTTGAGCAGATACGGAATCCCGGCGTCCTCCAGAATGCCTCGCGCCAACCCCAGTTTCAGGGCATCTTCGCACTTAAGTATGGTCTCAAGCTCAGGCTCATCCGTCATGCTGTCTCTAATTCTACCCTCGGAGATTCGCCGTCAGGCAGACGTTTTATGAGTGTTCCGCGCGGCTGTGCCTCCGGCTGAGGCCGGTTGCAGCGGCCGTACAGATTCAGGAATCGGCCAGCGGCGCGTTTGCCCTTCGTGCATCCTGGTTGCCTTATCGCTCCCACGGTGGAATGAGGAGCGGCAAAACAACGGTTTGGGCGAAATATGGCAAGTTGACGCCGCCGAGATCAACTTCGTGTTTCCCGTGCGGTCCGCCCGTGATATCAAATCGGACGCGGCCATCATGCGCACGGCGTAGCGGTCATCCTGGAGCAATTGCTCCCAGAAAGTGAACAGTCTCATGGCTTCCTGTCCGCTGATGGATACTACCCGAGCGATGAAATGTTACCGGTGCCTGGCGTAGAACCTGACGTCACGCTCTATGGCAGTTTCAGAACCGTTAGCCTCGAATCGGCTATACGCGGTTCATGATGCTGGCTTCTTGGCCGGGGCTTTGTCGTGCTTCTTCTGCTCCGCTTGTTTCTGTTTCGTCAACTGCTGTTGCTTACTCTTTTCCTTGTCTTTCTTGCCGCCCTTGTCTCCCATGCCTGCTCCTTTTTCAGCGATTGTGCTTGCATTCCCGACCACTACGCGGTTGATCATTTCGTAGTCGCCGCGAACCAACGCTACCACAAATTGCAGTCGGGAAGAGTCGCTGCAGCCGAACCCCGATTACCCGTGCACTCACTGCCATTCAGCCTGCCCGAATTCTGCCACGGGCTGCCAGGCGACAACGCAGGATTTATTCGTGTGCGCTTCTATCAGCGCTCTTCAGAGCGTGCGCAAGAAAGCGATCAGTGCACGCTTATTCTCAGCGTTAAGGTTCAACCCGAACTCGTGACCTTGGTGGGTCTTCAGTCTCGCAGGGTCCAACCATTCTTCCAGCGACTTTACCTGCCCCGTATGCGACAACGCACCCCGATTCCAAACCCCGCGGAGGGACGGCACTTTGTAGTACCCGGTGCCTCGGCGCGTTTCCATCGTCAGGCCTGGATCGGTGCCTACAACGATATCCAAAATGTCGTATCTCGTCCGATGATCTGCCGGTGGGCGAAATCCGATTGCCGGCGTGAGTTTGTTATTCGAGTACAGAGGCGGAGGATGGCAGCCCTCACATCCGGCGCTGCGAAACACAACCCGCCCACGGCCCGCCATTTCATCGAAACGGTTGGGATTAGAAGGAGGCTGTAGGGCGAGCAGGAACTTCGCTAGCGCGTACAACTGCTCATCGCTATACCGCGAGCCCTGATCCGGAGTTACAGGCTGGTCTCCGTTCGATGCCGATAAAGGCACAAACCCGCCGAATGAAGACCGATCATCGCCTCCCTGATTCAGTGCCGCATATCGCATGATGTCCGCGATTCCCCTGTTTTGCTGCAGACCCGTGCGATCCAGGTAGCGGCGCTCCTGCACCCCGATGAGATCGGGGATTCCGATAGGATACATGGGGTGCGATCTATGCCGGGTTATACTGCCCGGAACTCGACCTTCCAGTGAGGCGGGGTTGGAGATTATGGCTATTCGTTCCTCACTCAGCCATGGCGCAAAGTACAAGCCTCTCAGCAGGTTGAGTTGCGGTCTGGAGGGTCCCGCACGCAAATCGTCCGCCATAGCCTGATCGAAGGGGAAATTGCCCTGCGCGCCTTTCATAGCGGACCCGTCTGGCATCACGCGCGTGTGACACATGCCGCAAGCGAGTATGCCGACCTCCACCGCACCCTTCTTCCGGATCACGTAACGGTAGAAGGGCACGATACCTTCTCGCGTCAATGGCGGCTTTACGCGCTCATACCAGCTCTTGTCGAGCAAATATAGGTTCGTACCGGCTGGGCGGCGTAAGACGGACGCTCCAGGTCCGATCGCAATCGGGGCATCGAAAACAAGCTCTCCAGCCTCGATCCACTCCTTGTCAGTCCGTGGTGTCTGCTCCGCCCATACCTGTTGCGGCTCCTGCCGAGTGAGCCACTCCATGTAACCGGCTGGCATGCGGTCCGGGTGGTAAACCGGGTAGGACTTCCAGATCGGCCGGACAGGGATTTTGTAGTAGAACTCGGCCGTAACGTGTTTTGGCGAAAACTCAGGATGGGAAAGCGGAAGCTCCAGGTTCGGCATCACCGTGTCGTCCCACAACCGCGGTACCTGAGCGGATGCCAAGGTTGAGAATAAGAGAACAACGAGCCGAAACATGGGGATTGAGTATAACAGAGCCGGAAACAGCACCGCGGAATTTGACCCGGATGTCTTCGACTCAGACCTCGCGGCCGATTCCGCGCTGTCAGGACCTTGGCGGGTCTGACACTAGTCAGATCCTTCCTGACGGCTTTGCAAATCCAAGTTGACGGTTGTCGCCGTTGCTGATCTTGAACCGCATGCAAAAACAGTCGGCATCCGGCTAGTTCCCTGCAGCACTCGATCCAATCCTGTCAGCATGGCCGAAGGACAGGATGGCAAGTGCTTCCTCCGGCTCGGACAACACACCGATAAAGTAAACTCTATTTGACTTGCCTATACCAGTAAACACGCCGCCGCCGGCTCCTCCGGGAGATTGCGCCGTAGGCCGCTTACGCCAATCGCCGATATGAACAAGCTCTTTTGGCCGCTGCTCGTCATCGACGAGGTTCTGGCTATCGGCCTGACAGCCTTCCTGGTCCTCGTCCCAAACAGGAGCCGGTCCAACGTCCTCGACAGTTATCCGACGCCCTCAAGCGCGTCGCGGAGTTGCTCAAGGAGTAGGGCGCGTGGTTCTTGCAACATGCCTCGGCAGACTAGTGGGCTGTCCCAGTCATTGGGTTAGGTATGATTCTGCGGGCTGGATCGGCGTATGACCAACGGAACGGTCTGGCCACTTTGGCATATGCGCGAATGTATTTCCGGATCTTGCGAGCCAGATCGGCGACCGAAGTG
>DATGJP010000048.1:0-2393 GCA_035295125.1 Bryobacteraceae bacterium
TAAAAGAGCCGATCGGTGTTGCGGGGCAGATTATTCCCTGGAACTATCCGTTACTCATGGCCGCTTGGAAGCTGGCTCCGGCTCTGGCCGCGGGCTGCACCTGCGTTTTAAAGCCTGCTGAGCAAACGCCCCTCACTGTCCTCGAAATGGCGAACTGGTTTTCCGATGTTGGATTGCCTTCAGGTGTGGTGAACATCGTGACCGGGTTTGGAGAGAGTTGCGGCTCTCCACTGGTTCAGCACCCTGACGTCCACAAAATCGCGTTCACCGGCAGTGCCGCGGTTGGCAAGATCATTGTCAAACAGGCGGCCGATACCGTAAAGCGGGTCACGCTTGAGCTTGGAGGGAAATCTCCCAACATCTTCTTTGCCGATGCTGACTTTGAATCTGCCATCGACGGAGCGCTCTTCGGCGTCTTCATCAACCAAGGCGAAGTTTGTTCTGCAGGCAGCCGCATCCTGGTGCAGAAGCCCATCTATAAGAAATTTGTTGACGCCATGGTCGAGAAGGCCAAGAAAATCAAGCTCGGCGCGCCGCTTGATCGCGATACCAAGATGGGCCCCCTGGTCAGTAAAGACCAATACGACCGCGTGCGGTCCTATCAGGATGTCGGAAAGAAAGAAGCCAAACTCGCCACTGGAGGCGGTCGCGCTGAGAAATTTGCCAAAGGCTTCTACGTCGAGCCGACGATCTTTTATGACGTGACCAACGACGCGCGCATTGCTCGTGAAGAAATTTTCGGGCCGGTCGCTGCCGTCATTCCATTTGAAGATGAAAAAGACGCGGTCAGGATTGCCAACGATTCGCCTTACGGCCTTGCCGCTGCGGTTTGGACGCGCGACATCTTCAAGGCCTTTCGTGCGGTGAAATCTCTGCGCGCTGGTATCGTTTGGGTGAATCATATGCAGCCCACCTATGTCGAAGCGCCTTGGGGCGGATACAAGCAGTCCGGCTTCGGCCGCGAGTTGGGTCCATGGGGGATCGAAGAGTATCTCGAAACCAAGCAGGTGCACATCAACCTCAACGAGCAGCCGATCGGTTGGTACTAGAAAGTCGTCAGTCGTGGGCGAGAGTAGAAGATTTTCAGGAACGTGCAATGAGTACGATTCAGATAAAAACCGCTATCCCCGGTCCGAAGTCCAAAGTCCTGTCCGAACGCCGATCTGCCGCCGTTCCGCGCGGCCTTTCGCACGGAACGCCCATTTATGTCGCGAAGGCGCAGGACGCCTGGCTCGAAGACGTCGACGGTAATCGCTATATCGATTTCGCCGGTGGCATCGGATGCCTCAACGTTGGGCACCGCCAAGATGCCGTGTTGTCCGCCATCCGTGAACAACTCGAGAACTTCCTGCACACGTGCGTTCAAGTCACGCCGTACGAGAATTATGTCCATCTTGCGGAGCGGATGAACGCCGCGACACCCGGCAAGTTTCCGAAGAAGACTCTTTTTGTGAACAGCGGCGCCGAAGCCGTCGAGAATGCCGTCAAAATCGCGCGGGCGCACACTGGCCGCTCCGGCATTATTGCCTTTGAAGACGCCTTTCACGGCCGCACCATGATGACGCTGGCCCTGACCAGCAAGACGCATCCTTATAAGGCCGGGTTCGCGCCCTTCCCGAGCGATGTTTATCGCATTCCGTATGCATACTGTTATCGCTGTTCGTATTCGTTGAAATATCCGTCGTGCGATCTCTACTGCGCGCGCCATCTCGAGGACACGTTCAAGCGCGTGGTCGCATCCGAGGACGTCGCTGCGGTTATTGCCGAACCGGTGCTCGGCGAAGGTGGATTCGTTGTGCCGCCGCCCGACTACTACCGCACTCTGATCGAGATCTGCCACAAACATGGCGTGCTATTCATAGCCGACGAAGTGCAAAGCGGCTTTGGACGAACCGGCAAACTATTTGCCAGCGAACACTACGGCATCGAGCCAGATATTATTGTCTCGGCGAAGTCCATGGGCGGCGGCTTGCCGCTCGCCGCCATTACGGGTCGCGCCGAAATTATGGACGCTCCCGGCCCTGGCGGCCTCGGTGGAACCTTCGCCGGAAATCCCGTCTCGTGTGCCGCGGCGCTGGCAGTGTTGGATTTGTTCGAACGCGAAAACTTGCTGGCTCGTGCGAATGAACTGGGCGCTCAATTCCAACGTCGGGCCAAAGAGTGGCAAAAGCGTTGGGCACTGATCGGAGACATTCGCGGCCTCGGAGGCATGCAGGCCATCGAATTGGTCAAGTCGCCCGAGACGCGGGAACCCGCTGCCGAAGAGACCAAGCAGATCACGCAATACTGCTACGAGCGCGGTCTGATCACCATCACGGCCGGATCCTACTCAAATGTTATCCGAGTTTTAGTGCCTCTCGTCGTCACCGATGAGCAGATGGACGAAGGACTCG
>DATGJP010000049.1:0-2150 GCA_035295125.1 Bryobacteraceae bacterium
GCCACCCAACGTCACTTACAGATCGACGTGGTTTTCAGTCATAATTCGCAAGCAGCCAAGGGGTTGCGGTTCGGCGTTGCGTCAGGTTGGTAGTGCAAAAATCGCCGTTCTTCGTCAGGATGAGTGATGTTCAACGTCAACTCATCAAGGAAGAACGGCGATGAAAGCAGCAAGGAAGCTGCGGAAGTTGCAGCAGCCACAGTCCCTGTTGGAATGCGTGCGGCAGTTTCTCACGCCGCAGGTTTGGAAGCAAGCCCGGCAGGCGGTTCCCGGGCGTCGCCAGAAGCCCCGCTGGGATTTGCAGCCCCTGATTCTGGTGCTGCTGGCGATGACTTGGACGGCGGGTGACTCCGAACTCGAGCGGTTCGAAGCGGCACGCGGGTTCTATGTGCTCTCGTACGAAAGCCGTAGACGTCCGGGCAAGACGCTGGCCGGCTTTCAAAAGGCCTTAGCGCGAATCCCGATGCGCCAGTTGTGGGCTCTGGCCCAGGGAGTGCGCGACCAGATTCAACGGAATTACGAGGGGCGGTTGGTCATTGACGGCTATGTTCCCATGGGTTGTGACGGCTCGCGGGTCGAGTGCCCGCGCAGTGCGGAGCTCGAATCGCGTCTGGGAAAGGGAAGCAGCGAGACTTCGGCCCCCACCGCGTGGGTCACGGCGTTCGTCCATCTCGGATTGGGACTGCTGTGGTCCTGGCGCATCGGCACCGGAGACGCGGATGAACGGCTGCACTTGCGGCAAATGCTGGTCCTGCTGCCGCCACAGGCTTTGGTTGTGGCGGACGCGGCGTACATGGGCTACGAGTTAGCCTGTGCGATCCTCCGCCACGAGCAATCATTTCTGCTGCGGTTATCGTCAAAGAACCGGCTGTACGTGGCCGATGACCAACCGCTCGAAGATTGGCAAGAAGGTCTGGTGTACTATTGGCCCGAAACGGCGCAAAAGGAAAAACAACCCCCTCTGCTGTGCCGGCTGATTCGGATCCAGGCCAAGGGGCAGGTCAAACACGACGTGTGGCTGTTGACGAACATCCTCGATTCCCGAAAGCTCACCGCGAAGACGGCTGCCAAATTCTATCGCTGGAGGTGGAGAAACGAAGGCCTGTTCCGAACATACAAGCGGACGCTCAAGAAACTGAAACTCTCCAGTCGCACGGTCAAGCTCATCCATCGCGAGCTGGAAGGATCCCTGCTGGCCTTGCAGATCTTGTTGGCGCACGCCGACCTGGCGCTTCGGCCGAACGACGCAACCGGGGAGATCGCGATCAGCCCACGCAAGGTGCTGATCGAAATCCGCCGCGAGATCACTCGCGACAAGGCATCGACCCGGCGAACTCGCTGCTATCGGCGTCGGCTCGAGAAATGCCGAGCCGGAACGCGCCGCCAGGCCAGCCCCAAGGCCAGCCGCGAATGGCCGCGCCGCAAGACGCACAAGGCACCCGCGCCACCAAAATTCCTCACCCTGCGAGACGACCAGAAAGCATTACTGCAACAGTATTTCCGTGCCGCATGAACAATGATTCGGAATCGACGTTGGGTGCCCCCATCCCGCACCGACCCGGCGGCGCTTCGTGAATTGCGGTCAGACTGCACCTGGGCTGCGCAGAAGGTGGTTGTCCACCGACGCCGTTTCATCCGCTCCATTCCCGAGAAACTCGATCCCATGTCAGTATCCGCAGCACGGCGGGGGAGGGCAGCAGCAATCGAGGAGCAGGATGCGTTCGCTGGCCACGGCTTTCTCGGCAATGTCGATCGTCGCCGACGAAGTCGCGACAACCTCGGCGTCGCGCTCGAGATCGATGCGCACAATCGCCTTGCCGGTCTTCTGCGCCTTGAGCCTGAGCAGCGCCCGGTGCATGCCGCCGGGGGGCAGGTCGCCGACTTTCTGGGCGAGGTTGCGGGCCACTTCGTGCTCGAGCCCGTCGGGAAGCCCGACCTCCAGCGCCAGCTTCTGCGCGGGCGCGCGGCCCAAATTCGTGACCCTGATCTCGACGTTATACGATTGGCCCGCGCCCATCGACTTCGGACCAACGACTTCGATCCTCAATTGCGGGGCGGCCTTCGTGGGCGGCGCCGCGGCCTTGCCCGGATTGAGGTCCCGCGTGCCAGCGGCTGCGTCGGGTTCGGACTCGGCATAAATGACCGTCTCG
>DATGJP010000050.1:0-119799 GCA_035295125.1 Bryobacteraceae bacterium
TGGACTTTAGTGGGAAAACCCATGGGAAAGAGGTCCTTTCATGCTAACTAGTCATATAACTAGATAACATAAAAACGGCCGGCCTGCAACAGAAACTTACAGGAATGTTGTTTTATCTAGTGAAGGGCCAAAGTCCAGGCGCAGGCGGTTTCGCCTGCGCATGGCGCTCTCAAACACTTCTGCCCGGGCTAGCCTCAGCATCCTCGCGCTCCTCTTGCTCCGTCAACGTAGGATGCTCGGTATGAAAATACTGTGGTCGAGTCGGTGCGAACGTAGCGGAAATATCCGTTGCGGACACGCGACTTGCGCGCCGAGGGTCAGCGTAATCGTAAGGACGTCGACTCCAATCAGACGCACGGCCCGTTCGAAAACCGTGCGTATCTGTATATTCCGATTCCTAGAACGTCGCCAAAGCGCCCAGGAACTGCAAACCCAATGCCGTCGTCGTCCGCAGAACCGCGAATCTCGGCTTCGGAGGATCGCAGAACAAAGGCACATCACCATTCGGACGGTCCACCATGATCGTCAAATCGGGAATCATTCCGCGATCGCCATTGAGTGGTCCGGCCAACCGCTGCTGAAGCTGCGTTGTAAGATATCCAAAAGCGGAAATGCGCCACCCGAGTTGGGGAGCAATATTGAATCCCGAAGTCCAGCTTTGACCCGGAAGGAACGGCCGCTGCAACGCGATCACGGGAAGAAACCGGCTCGTGGGAGTGAGCGCCAACGCCGGAAGAATGGGGTGCGCAAACGCCAGAAGACTGAACGAAGCCGTGTAAGTGGACAACTCGAACAACCCACGGCCCCACGAAGGCAGACGCGATCCGATGGAAGCCTGCAGCGGCCCCGCCAGGCTGATGGGCCCCACCGGCCCCGAGAAATTCCAGAAGCCATGCCGGTTCTCCGTCACGCGAATCGAGACGTTGGCAAGCCCGGTCTTGTCATCTGTTGTGATCGCGACGCTTCGCACCGACACCGGTTCCACCAGCCCCGTCCGATTCAACCGCGCCAAGCTCTTCCGCAGAAGCAATTCGTCGAAAAGATCGCCCTCATCAAGTAGGAAATTGCTGCGCAGCGCCAGATCGCTGGTGTGCTTGTTGCCAACGAAATCAATGCGTCCGACACGATACTTCTTTCCGCGCTCGACGTCGTAAGTCAGCTCCGCCGTGTCCGAATCCGTCGGATGCGCATAAAGCTTGGCCGTAAAATCGAGAATCCCCTGCTTCTCGGCCTCACGCCGTTCCTTAAACAGGCAGGTGCAAATGTCGCGCGGCGATTGATTGAACTGATAGCGTGGACCGGCGTTCACAAAAATCCGAAGCCGCGCTTCCTTGCCATCAATCTGCGTGTCGTCCAAGCGCACGTTGGCGTCCAGAAATCCCTCGGTCAGGTAAAACGAACGCAGCCGCATGATGTCGGTATCTACCGCCTGCTCGCTGTACGAAGGGAGAAACTTCCAGCCCATAAAGATGTGCCGTGTATGCAGTGCGTGGAGCGCGCCATTCAGCTCTTTGTCGCTCAAGACGGGGTTCCCGGTGAACTCGATCTCGCGGACGCGTACGGCATCCGACGCCTTCACGATCAGCCGAAGATCCACCTGCTGGCCGGTGGTCGGAACGATCTCCGGATCCACCTTCGCGTCGACATAGCCTTTCGCGAGCAGTTCGCCGCGGGCCTGTTGCGCCAACTCGACGGCCCGCAACCGGTTCAGCAGCGTACCCGCCGGCAGCGACATCTTCAGGCCGTAGCTGTTGGGTTCCACGAGCAACTGGCGCAAATGCATCACCGGCGCTTCCACCACATGAAAGACAACGGCAGTCCCGGATGCCCCCGGCTTCGATTCAACGCGGATGTCTTCAAACCGGCCCATCTTCCAAAGGCGGTGTACATCTTTGTCGATGACGTCGGTGTCGTATGGCTGGCCCACCTGGGTGTCCAGCTTCACAGGCGTAGTGGTTCCCTCGACGGAGACCGATTCGACCAGGGGCGGCGCCTCATCGTCGGCATAAACCGAAGGAACGGCGACGCAAATCGCAAGAATACAGGCCTTCAAAAGGCGTCTATTTGGCTTAGGCACTAATTGCTCTCTGACGGCGGGTAATGCAAACACGTTTCCGCTGCTATTTCGCCTCATCATCCGATGAGGAGCTGCTTAACCAGCCGCTCATCATCAGGCGGGCCTTGTCGAACGAAATTTCCTGGCCACTCGGAGGGGACGGCTCGGCGACAACGGCAGTGTCCTCGCGCTCACCGCGGCGAAGGTAGGCGTCGTCCTTCACCAGCCAATCGGTACGGATTGGCGAGAAGATGTCGAGATCGAGCGTGTCCTCGAGCGCAACGGCTCGGTGCGGCACATTCGACGGGATGTGCAGAACTTCGCCTTGCCGAACGACGACCTCCTTGCCTTCCAACTCGAACTTCAGCGCGCCTTCGAGGATGTATGTGATCTGCTCGCTCTCGTGAAAATGTTCCGGTACGACGGCGTCCTTTTTGAGGAACACCTGCGCGACCATGGCTTTCTCGCCGGCTATGACCTTGCGCGAGATCACATCGCTCATCACCTCGAGCGGCACCGAGTCCCAGCGTAAATACTCCATTGGGTTATTGTACAGGGACGCGAGGCGAAGCGATCAGCTTTTAATGCAGATCATGCGTGGAGTTTCGGATTTTGCACGACGATCCAGCGCGGTGGGCCGCTTTGCATGCGCCCAGCTCCGAATCTCGAACCGCCTCGTTGCCTCTCTCGCCTCCGAACGACGCCCGTCCGGCGCGGCCACTTCCTCGAAAAGTCGCGTCGGACGATTCCCCGCCAGGTCTTCCAACTCGGCGCCTACGCGCAAGACATACCGGCCGCTCCGCCAAGGCATTGCAGGTTGGAAACGCCATATTGTCCCGCCATCGAGGACCTCGCTGGTTCCGTTCAACCGCAAGCCCTTCTCATCCTCGATTTGGACCAGCCGCTCGAATAGTGGCTCATCGAGCGGCTTCTCCGCTTTCACGATCAGGAAATCCAGGCTGCCGGGCTCAGGCTGGCTGATGGTCCATTTCGTAACATCGGGCATCGTGCGATCCTCACCGGCAACCCGGAACTCCTTGGTGTACCCTTCGACCAGTGGTTGTCCGCGGGTGTCCTCCATTTCTTTTGCGACAACCAACCGATATCGTTTCCCTGGTTTGAGCGGAAGGCCAAGTTCCTCGTGCAGCTTCAGTCCGCTTTTGATGCGTCCGGGGTGTAAGAACAGCGTGAGCCGCGTTCCCGAAGGGTCCCAAAGGCCATTCTCCATTTCGAGAAAAGCGGAATTGACCTCCAGCCCGTCTTCTTCCAAAAGCCGAATCTTCCCCGCAACGTCCATGCGGGCCATCGGGTCCGAAAAAGACACGTACATCCGCAACAGATTCGCCGGAACAACATCGCCGGAAGGGAGTACCGAGAGTACGCGCGTCTCGGGCCTGAGTCCTGACGAATCGGGTGTGAATCGGAGGATTAACGTCTCAGGGGGCCCGCCCAGTTCCCGCAAATCCACTTCCACCCTGTGCGTACGTCCGGGCAGGAACGGGTAACGCGGAACGAATCGAATCGAGTCCTCTTCCTGCCGGTAACCACCCAGCATCGCGGTTGAGGCGCCTTCAAGATAGACACGAAAAACGCGGCGAATCGATGGTTCATCGAGTGCGGAAATCCTGGCCGTCAGCTCCTTCCCGAGCGTACGCAGCTCGACCGATTGAGTGGTGGCATCAAACGCCAGCATCGGCCCGGCTTGGACGAGAGGAGCAAAGCCAATCGCCGCCGCAAGCGCCGACAGCCTGAATCGTGCGATCAATCGATGTCCTCGACCGGCATTGTCCAGAGGGCGACTTCGCCGTTTAACGAATTGCGTCGAAGCACGAGCAGATTTCGATCGTCCAGGTTCTCGACTTGGAGCAGGCCCCAATTGCGCAGATAACGGGATGGAATCCCCGCCCTATCCCGGATCTGCTGTGTGATCGACGGCAACGGCTTTGCGAGCTCGGCGGAGTCGATCAGGACGACGCCTTGCGTGCTGTTCACCACCATGATGTAGGTCTTGTCTTTGCTCGCGAACGAGACCATATCCAACGGATAGTTGCCGCTCCCAAACTCGGCGATGGTTTGACCCTTCACCTGTTTCGCGTTCTGAAGCGCCTCGAACGGAAAAAGAACCAGCGGCGTGCAGAGATAAGATGCCAGAATGTACGGTTTACCTTGAATCGAAATCGGGAGTAGTGTCCGGATCGGCGAATCCGTCTCGTACCTGCCGTGCGACCCGTGGTAGATTTCGAGGGCGGATGCGGAACTGTGTCCGTCAAATGGATAAGGATAGATCCGCAGGGTCGAAGAGAACTCCTCGTTAGACAGCCCGGCGACAATCAGCTTCCCATCGGCAAATTTCATGTCGGAAATGGCATCGACTCGTTTCAAGGTGTGTATTTCGTTATCCATCACCGCGGCGGCGACAGGATTGGTCAGATCGACGACGGAATGCTTCACCTTGTCCAAATGCACCTCCTGGATGTCGCCCGCTGGCGTAATCCGAAGAAGGACACTGGCGTTCGCCACGTCATTCGGCAACTGCCAGAGCCCGACGAAGTTGCGCCGCCCTCGCGAAACCGTCAGGTAGGTATTTTTGGAAATCGGATTCACCGCCATGTCGTGGATCAGCACATCGCGCGGGTCTGCTCCGAGCAATCCCGCGATCTTACCTTCCACGTCATTGATCTGGATCTTCACAGGCTTCCCCAAGGGCTTCCTGTCGTCGAGATCCAGGGCGAAGATCCGCGCGCTGATGGAATCGGCCACGAAAAGTATCCCGTCCGGTCCAAAGGTCAGCTTGCTGAGCGCTTTGGGATGTATGGCACCGGCAGTAAAGGTTCCTTCCGAAGCGGCAAATACCGAGGCCGCAAGGATGGCGGGAAGCAGGAATCGAAGGTGTCTCATATTGCAGCGAGTATACGGGACGAATCTGGTCGAAACACGTCCAAAAAAGATCAAATTGTTGTCCAGCGCTGCATGCCGGTCTTTCGATTCCAGCGTTTTCAACTAAATACGGCGACGGGCGAGTTGCGTCGCGATGGAGAGTTGATCTACCTCGAACCGCAGGTGGCGCAACTTCTGGCCCTGCTTATAGAAAACCGCGGGCGCGTCGTCGCGCGCACCGAACTCCAGGATCTCTTGTGGCCGGATACAAATACAGACCGTGAACGCGGACTGAATAACGCCGTTAACCGCGCTCGCAAGGCGTTAGGAGATTCCGCCTCCGTACCTCAATGGATTGAAACTTTGCCGAAACGCGGTTACCGCTTCCTGGGTGATGTCGAGACCGTCGTGGTAAAGCGTGTTAGGCCTAGAATCTGGGTCCCGATCTGTTCCGCTGCCGCGCTATTTCTGGCGATCGGCATTCTCTGGACCTTCCGTCCCCGCTCACTTTCGACACCTCCTCCCGCCGAATATTGGTCCGCGCTGGGGGAGATCCGGTCGGGTGGATTACAGCAGTTGGATAACGCCCGGAAACTGCTCGAGACCGCAATTCGAAAAGACCCTTCGTTCGCCCCCGCCTACGCCGAACTGACCCCGCTGCTGCTCGATCTGGTCGATAACGGCCGTTTTGACTCCCGCGCGGGTCGTCAAAGGGCCGTCGAGGCGGCGCACACAGCCGTTCGGCTACGCGACGGCTCGGCGGCGGCACACGTCGCCTTGGGAACGGTCCTCCTGCGCGTCGATTGGCGACTGGACGAAGCTGCAAGAGAAATCGATCGCGCCATTTGGCTGGATCCCAAGTCCGCCGAAGCCTGGCGCCTGCGGGCGACTCTCTTTCTGGCGCGCGGCGACGCGAATCGTGCCGTGGAGGCCGCCGAAAGGAGTGCCGCACTTGATCCGCTCTCGCCTTGGACCCAGACTGCCGCCGGACGGGCGCTTTTTTTCGCCGGAGAGCAGACCCGCGCCGTCGCGCGGTTCGAGGAAACCCTCCGCAGCGCGCCCGAGTTCGTCCCTGCTCATGGCTATCTCAGTGATGTCTATTGGCAGATTGGCCAAAAGGAAAGCGCCCGGCGGCAATTCCTCGATTCCATGCGTCTTTGGGGCGTCGATTCCGCCGAGATCCGTCGACTCGACGCCGTCACGGCGCAAAACGGATTACCCGCCTTTTGGCAATCGCAGCTACCCGAACTCTATACCGAGCGCGAGCGTTACGGCATACCGTACAAATTGGCGCTGCGTCACGTCGAACTCGGCGAAAAGGAAAGGGCCCTCGAATGGCTGGAGCGTGCGATCGACCAGAAGGACACTCGTTTGCTGTTCCTGCGCGTGAACCCGCAGTTTGACGAACTACGTCCGCTGCGGCGTTTTCGGGCGATTCTGAATCGCTTGCCGTCCTAGGTAACATGTCGCCATGGGACCTCTGGTCCACGAAAGTGATGAAAATAAAGGTGGTGCAGGCGGTTTCGCCTGCGCGTTCCCGGTGAAGTCCAAAGGCTGGCGAAACCGCCTGCCTCTACCCTTCCACAACCTGCAGTGCGTAGGAGTTGTTGACCGTGCAGCGGGTTTGAATTTTGATGGGGATGATCACGGCGCAATACGGGGTGGAGGCGACGGTTTGTATGGGATCAAAATCTCGCACATTCTTCCTTACACCGTGCTGGTAGCGTTCGTTCTTGCCGGCCGTCGACGAGTGGTTAGCGAAGCGGTGAAGGCGATACCGGACGGCGTACGAGTGCCTTCGGGCGATTAGGCATTCCGGCGGGCCGGGGTGCAACAGACTGGGAGTCCGCATTACCACTCACGATCGCATCCAGCACGGGGTCCTGGCCGCTGAAGTATTGGTCGGAGCGCAGGGGGATCAGGATATCCGGCTGGAGCGAGTCTTCTTTGAACATCATGCCGAAATAACGGGTCGAGAGCTGATAGTAAAGACCGGAGTTGGGCAGTTGATAGGTGTACACGTTCCCGTAGGAGTTCGGATTACCTCCGGTAGGTTGGCCGACGATCCGGATGAATGGAACGCCCATCATGACCTCGGCTTCCTTGAAGGCGGACACGTCGAGCAACGCTGAAGAGAACGTTCCGTCGTTGGTGAGGGCGTAGAGTCTGGTGGGATTACCGAGCTTGGAGAAGCGATCGCGAAGGCCCCACATCAGAGGATCGATGATGGAGTCGTCGCCACCTCCGTTGTCGCGGTAGTCGATGACAAGGCGATCGACGCGGTTCTGGTCGAACACGGACAGTACCTCTTGCCAGAACGGATATGCCGGGGTGCCCGGCTCCTCAGCGCATACCCGATACCGGATGTACAGCAATCGGGTCGGGGCGTCGTATTGATACCAGTAATAATCGTACGGGCGCTGTCGGTAGTACGGCAGAGAGGCTACCGTGTAATCCGCGGTGATGAACGGGATGGCGGATGCGGGCGCCAGTTCCAGCGACAGATTGGAACCATCGAGTGCCTGCAGGTCGAGAATGACGGTGCCGTTAGACGTGAGTAGGCCCGCTGCACTAAGAATATCTTCCAGGGAAAGGTAGGCGCCGGTGTTGCGAATGAGCCAGGCACGGTTATCGTGGGAGATGAATGGCGCGACCAGGTCAGGGAGCGAGTCGGCATCCACCCCGCCGAGTGCGAGCAGCCGGTAGCCAATTTTGTCGCTGTTACCGAGCCCGGTCGCGGTGAGATACCAGCCGTTGTCGAAGTGGGTCGCGATGAAACCGAAGCGTCGCGATGCGGAAGAGATGTCGAGGTAGGTGTGCGAATCCTGGCCCAACGCGACCAGGCGCGCGAGGGCGGCACGGATTTGTGAATCGGTCATGGATGGGATGGAGGAGTCCAGCGTCGTGACGGCCGTGTTGAAGTCGTCTTGTGACAGGTGGGCGAAGAAGTTCATGTGCCGGTGCGTGAGGGCGTCTGCCAGGGAAGCGAGGTCGGCGCGCCATTGCGCCGCTGACCGGGATTGCCCCAGGCCTAAGGGTCCGAGTAGCAGGACCAGAACCACGCCCCGAAGGGTGTGCTTCATGATCGTATTCTATTTTGTTTTGGCGCTAAGAGGCCAATGTCCCTCAATTTTCCGAAAACCGTGAGGTTGATGGCCCTGTAATGCAGGTTGTAAACCTGCAGCGGGTTGTTAACCCGATGCCAGTGGCGCAGATCACACGTTACACCTTGAAAACCGGTGTCATTTTTCCTGAAGGCGGCACTACTGGTTGAAACCCTCAACTTGGATGCGGGGATTTTCTCCACGCGTGTCAGCGTCTCTTAGTTCCGTTGTAATGATTCGTGTTTCTCCGGGCATCAGGGCGATGTAGCCGTCGCTGTAAATCGCCGGTAGAATGCGGTCCCCGGATTTTTCGCGGACCGCCTTCAGGCGGACCATTAGGGCTGGGGTCGGGGTGGGGTTCGTGAGCGTGGTAGTCAGGAACCAGCCGTCGCCACGGCGTTCCGTGTTGGTCGACGCGTTGAGGGTTACCTTCGGCAGCAGGCGGAGAGCTTGGTAGTTTTCGTCCTGGCCGCGCCAGTAGAAGTTGTCGGACAGAAGCTTCTGGCCCTGGCGAAGCTCCAGGCGTATAAAATAGACCGGCGTGAGCCCACCCGGATATTCCATCATCATTGGCGTTGCGACTGAATCTTCAGCGCTGTCGAGCGAGACGGATTTTTCCCATTTCATGGTGCCGTCGAGATTGAGGATCTGAACGCGGGCGATGAGGCCGGACATCGCTCCGGCGCTGTAGTTCACAACTTCGACGTTGTCAGTGGCTGCATTCCACTGTATGTGCAGCGGCTCGGACGCCTTCTTTGCTCCAAAGTAGCCGGCAGTCGGTTCGAGGTAATAATCGTAGGTTTGCCAGACGAAAGAGGGCCAGCAGGGATGGCTCATCCAGATGAGCAGACCCATTCGATTTTTGCTCTGGGCTTCGAACATCGCGCGATAGCCTTCGTAATTTTCGAACTGGGCCAGCCAGAGCCAGTCGGCGACGTTGTCAGCCGGGCCGAAACTCTTCTCAATGCGCGCAGCAAAGTTGGCGGCATTCTGGGCGCCTGTGAGCGTGAAGTCGTGGAGACCCCAGATGGAGTTTCGCGGCCACATGGCGGATTCCGGCATCATCATGCGCAGGCTATCGAGGGTGACGACGTTCGGCATTCCCATTTCGCTGTGAAAGAGCGTGCTGGCGCGCTGCGAGAAGTAGAATTGCATCGTTTGCTGCTGGTATGGGCCATGACCGCTCACGACGCCGTCGGCGGAACTCGGAACGTAGTGCATGCCAGGATGGAACTGGTCGAGCGTGGCGCGGATGCCGTCGTCGATGGTCTTGGGCGGGAAGCCTTCGTTACGGCCGACGTAGAGGCCGACGGAAGGGTGAGTGCGGATGCGCAGAACAGTGTCCTTAACATTGCTGAGGAACATAGCGTTGTCGTCGGGATCGGGGCCATCGTACGGATTTGCGAGCCAGAAGTCCTGCCAGACGACTACGCCATTGCGGTCGCAGGCGTCGTAGAAGGAATCCTCGCCGATCTGGCCGACCCAGTTGCGAATCATGTTGAAGTTCATTTCGGCGTGGTAGCGGACGGCCGCATCGTATTCGCGGGCGCGGTAACGCAGCATGGATTCTCCGAAGCCCCAATTTCCGCCCTTGGGAATGAAGCGGCGGCCGTTGATCCACATGCGGAGGGCGCCGCCCTCTTCGCTATATGTGAACTGTCGCACGCCGGCCTCAAAGGACTTGGTATCAGAGACAGCGTTGGCGGCAGTGACGAACTCGAGGCTGACGGTGTAGAGATTGGGCTGGCCGTAGCCGGCAGGCCACCATAATTTCGGGCTGGCGAGTTGCAGCGTATGCTGTACGGGCTTTGAGGCGGAGGCTTCGAGCGTCACGGGGACGGTGAAGGTTTGGTCGCCGAAACGCCCGCGGAGCGTGCCCGTGACAGCCGTCGCCGAGTGGTTCATCAATGTCGCTTCAACAGAGACTGTAGCGCTCGACGTTTCGGGCAGCGGCAGCTTGGTGTTGACAAAGGGATCTTCAACCGTTACAGGACCGGCGGCATTGAGGAAGACGCGGTTCCAGATGCCGGTGTCGCGTCCGCGAATCGTGGGGATCCAGTCCCAGCCAATCGACGCGTGGAAAGTTGGGTTGTCGGCGCCAAGAGCTCCGCCGTTCTTATCCGGGGTTTGGAGGTTCTTTTCCTTGACGCTACCCGGCGTCGCGTTCTTGAGGACAAGCACCGCGAGCGCATTCTTCTGGCCCGGGTGGAGTTTAGCCGTCACGTCGAAGCGGCCGCGCATGAAGCCGCCGTCGATGCGGCCGAGCTTCTCGCCGTTCAGGTAGATGTCCGCTTTCCAGTTGATCCCGTCGAAGTTGAGCCAGATATTCCTGCCGTTGAACGCGGGCGGGACAGTGAATTCGTTGCGATACCAGAAATCGGCGTAGAAGAACGAGTCGGACACCGCAAGCTGGTTGTCGGAGTAGTTAGGGTCGGGAATGGCTCCTGCGTTGAGATAGCTGACCAGTGCGGTGCCTGGGACGGTTGCGATCACCCAGCGTGAATCGTCGAAGCCTGCTTTCGAAAGCGCCGGGCCGTCGGTCTTAACGAGCGAGTCGCGTTCGATGCGCCAGGCTCCGGCGGCGAGCTCCAGCTGCGTCGCGGTGGGCTGTGGAGCAGGCTTGGGCTGCGCGACCAGGCCGCCTTTTCCAAAGACCTCAATTTCGCTGAGAATGTAACCGGCGGGCTCGGCGGGCCGCTGCATGAGAACCCGGACGTATCGGCCTTGTGTGGGCTGCGTGAGTTTCAGATCGTCGGTCGAACCCGTGGCTGGCAGCGCTGCGATCGGTTTCCAGTTGGCGGCATCGTCAGAGGCCTGCACCGAGCCTTGGGCAGCCCTGCGGATCCAGTAAAGCGTGACACGATCGAAAGTACAGGGCGCCCCGAGGTCGACATAGACCCACTCTTCGCCGGCTCCGGCGCTTTTCCACGCGCTGGAGAACTGGTAGGGTCCCGCGATGTGGACGGGTTTGCCCGCCCGAAACAGATTCACGTCGTTCACCTGCCAGGAGCGGGCGCGGGGATCGGAGAAAGCGATGCGGTAAAAACGGTAGCGCGCGGGCGTTGATAGGTTGACGGAGGGATGAATGTCGCCGGAAGGGCGGGCCATACCTTCGGCCTGGCCGAGTTTCTTCCAATTAGCGCCATCATCCGAACCTGACACGATGCAAGCCCAGACTTCCGGCTCGTGCGTGGGAGAGCGGACGGCGCCATCGATGTCGAAGCGATCGATTTCGAACGGCTCGGCGCCGCCGGCGAGTTCCAGTTGCACCCAGGCATTGGGTCCCGCGAGATCAGCGCTGGTGACCCAGTTGCCGTCGAGAATGTGTTCGCGGTCGTTTTTCGCGAGGACGCCTTGCTGGCTGGTGGAAACCGAAATCCAGCGCGGCAGAGCGGATTCTTTGATTCCGTCAGTTACTAACTGCGCGGTGAGGTTGTAATCGTAACTCGACGACTGATATGCGGGACGATGCAGCGCCAGGTTGCGATAGGCCGTGGAATCGATACGGGTGGTCGGGGCGAAGTTCTCCTTAGGATCGCCAGGGTAGACCCCTACGCCGAGGGTGTAATTTTGGGCCGAGGCCATAAATGAAATGAGTGCGAGTAGAAAGATACGCGCCATGGGAGTCCTTTCTGAACTCATTGGTAAGGCGCGTTGGCGCCGCGAGTTGGAGATCAGAGAATTTCGCAGATTTAGTGGCGGTTGCGTCCCCGCTCTCCATGCAATCGCCGGAAGCGGCAGGCCTGGGCGACACATAACGGTGCCGGTGAAAGATGACTTCTGTCTATCGCGAGTCTACCACAATAGGGTCGTTAATCCGGCACATAAACGCGAATTCTATCTCTTTGCCGCGGCTCGTCACCGGGCGGTTGGAATCGCGATAGACTCATCAACATGCTGCGATTGAATGTGAGACCACGTGTAGCTGTTGCCGCCCTTGTTTGTTGTGCGGGGTTGTTGGCGCAAGCTCCGCTTCCAATGGCCGGCCGCCCGGAGGATGCCGGATTTTCAACGAAGCGCCTGGAGACTACCAGGGGCGTGCTGAAGGGAGATGTTGAGGCGAAACGCATGCCGGGCGCCGTGATGCTGATCGCGCGGAATGGGAAGGTGGTGTTCTACGACGCCGAAGGATTTCAGGATCGCGCGGCGCAGACGCCGATGAGGAAGGACTCGATCTTCCGCGTGGCGTCCATGTCAAAGCCGATCACGACGGTGGCGGCAATGATCCTGGCGGAGGAGAACAAGATCGATGTTGGCGCCCCGTTGGCTCAGTATCTGCCGGAGTTCAAGGACGTGAAGGTCGGTACTGACGGCGCCGCGCCCAAGCGTCCGATCACGATTCAGGATTTGATGCGGCACACGTCGGGGCTGACATACGGCATATTCGGCAACACGCCTGTCGACCAGATGTACCGGAAAGCGCCGATCTTCGGGGCGAAGTCGCTCGAAGAGATGGTGAAGACGATTGCCACCATGCCGCTGCTGCACCAACCGGGTGAATTTTGGGAGTACAGTGTTTCGACGGACGTTCTGGGTCGCGTAGTGGAGGTGGCGAGCGGGAAAGACCTCGACACATTCGTGCGCGAGCGCATTACCGGGCCGCTGAAGATGAATGATACCGGGTTCTGGGTGAAGGAATCGGCGGTCAATCGTCTTGCGAAGCCGGAAGGCGCGCAAAACGCGGCGTTCGATGAGGCAACGAAAAAGCCCGCGGTGTTTTCGGGTGGCGGCGGAATGCTGTCGACTGCGGGCGACTACGCTCGGTTTTGCCAGATGCTGCTGAATGGGGGCGAACTGGAGGGTGTCCGCATCCTGTCTCCAAAGACGATTGGGTTGATGACATCGGACCAGTTGCCGGCTACGACGGAGCGTCACACGCCGGTCGCGATGTTGCTGGGTCCTTTTGGTCCCACGACGGAGATGGGCACGAGCTTTGGTCTGGGCTTTGCGGTACGAGTCGATGCTGGGCGCAATCCGATGCCGGGTTCGGTCGGCGATTATTCGTGGGGTGGGATCACGGGCACACTATTCTGGGTCGATCCGCAAACGAAGCTTGTGGCAGTGCTGATGGCTCAAGCGCCACAGGCGAATCTGAATGTGATTTGGCGGCAGACTCGGGCGATGGTGTACCAGGCGATGGTGAACCAATAGTTTTGTTGTCGCTTAGTTCCGCGATGCGACAAGACTGGCGAGTGGTGAAGGCGGGTTTCAAACCCGCCGCAGGTTGCAAACCTGCCTTCCTCCGGGAAAATAGGCCTCTAGGCTGCCCGAATGGCTGAAAGCGGGCTACGGGCGATCTCGTCTGTGTTTCGAAAATCAGGCGAAACAGGCCGCGTTACTGCAGCGCGCCACCGGCGCCGCGCTGACGCCGCTCCTGAATGTCCTGGCCCGCGTCGACTACATAGCCGAAGTAGCCCATCATCATTTCTTCCGTGGTCTGCTCGCCCCAGTGAACCTCCTTCGTGGCATCGGGGTTGTACGGATTGTTCGGCGAATTATCGTACCAGGCGGTCAGTTCGACCTTCGAGCCTTTCGGCAAATGAACCGGGTTATCGAGCCAGTAGGTTAGCTGCCAGTTAAAGTCGTATTTCGGCACTCGAAGGACGAGTTCGCTGGATCCGTCGGGGCGCGTGATGCGGTACTCGAATGCTTTGCCGCGAAGATGGGCGTGGGGCATCATGCTCACCAATTCGCAATCATAAGGAACGGTTGAGACCGCCTGCATCTTGTAGTTCGAGTCATTGGCCGGAATTGCGAAGCGATACAAAGCGGAATTTCCGCCCATCAGGCGCTCCTTCGGTGGCTCTTTCGCGAAGATGAGGCCGATCTTGGTTTTATCGCTGGTCGCCTTGCCGTTCGGCGTGTAGTGGAGTTGGAACACGATGTCCGAACCGGCTTTGAGCAGGGTTGCGCGATGCGGACCCTCGTTGGCCGGGCGAATCACCTGGCCAGGCACATAGCCGCTGAGACCACCGTCCAACACGCCGCCGCGAGCCCCCGCGCCGCGCGGAGGAACGAAGACGACACCGGGTTCTTTGTCCGCCATCCACTTCGAGCCGGGTTCGCGGATGGAGGTGATCACGTGATGCATCACGGAACGATCGCCCGGACGCACTTCGGCGGCTACCACCCACACGTCTTCCTTGAGGTGGGTGGGCAGGATTACGTATTGGTATTCGAGTTGGCCTGATGCCGGCACCGGGAAGGCGTTCGGCATTTCGAGCACGAGATCCGGCTTGCCCATGGCCCATCCATCGACCCACTGCCGCGGTGCGGGTGCATCTTTAGGATTGCCTTCCTTCGCGCCGCCGTCGACCCAGGCAACGATGGCATCGATCTCGGACTGGCTGAGGGAGCGATCGTTCAGGAAGTGGCCAACAGTGGGATCGGCGAACCATGGCGGCATTTTCTTCGTGAGAACCGCCTGGCGAATGGACTTCGCCCAGGGACGCGCGTCCTTGTAACTGATCAACGGCATGGGCGCGACTTCGCCCGGTCGATGGCATTCCTGGCATCGATTCTGAAAAATAGGGAGAATTTCCTTGTTGAAGGTGACGGGCGTGGCCGTAGTTCCCGCAAAAACTGATCCGGCGAATGCAAAGACAGCTCCGTATCCTGCAAGGCGCATTGAGTTGACTCCCTCCGGTCCAGGTATATCAGCCAGTTGTTTGCGAGTCAATACTTTGAACGTCAGGATTTGTCACGCAAGCTAGGGATGATAGGGTGGTTTTGATGAGTGTGCTGGCGGGGGTGCATCCGGTGCGCGAGGCTCTGGTGGCGGGCCGGACCTTTGATCGCGTGCTGGTGGCCCGTGGTGCAGGTGGTCCGCGATTGCAGGAGATCATCGACCTGTGCCGCCGCCGCAATGTTCCGGTTCGGTTTGAGGCGCGGGACGCGCTCGATCGGGCGGCGAACGGCGCCGTACATCAGGGCGTGGTGGCGTTCGGATCAGCGCACGGATATGCCGATCTGGACAAGAGCATTGCGGGCGCGCAACTGGTGGTGGTGCTCGATGGCGTGGAAGATCCGCACAACCTGGGCGCGATTGTTCGAACAGCACACGCCGCGGGGGCAGGTGCGGTGATGATTCCGGAGCGTCGGGCGGCGGGGCTGACCGAGGTGGTGGCCAAAGCGGCAGCCGGCGCGCTGGAGCACTTGCCGGTAGTCCGAATCGGCAATGTTAAGCAAGCGCTGGAGGATTTGAAGAAACGGAAGTTTTGGATTTACGGCGTTGATGAACGCGGCGACCAGGTCTATAGCAAGGTTGACTATGCGCGTCCTTCGGCGTTCGTCTTCGGCGGCGAGGGGCATGGATTGCACGAGCATGTGCGCAAGCACTGCGATATGCTGGTGCGCATTCCGATGGCGGGGGCCATTTCATCGTTGAACGTGTCCGTAGCGGTGGGGGTGACTCTCTTCGAATGGCGGCGCGCTACTGCCTGACATGTGGCGCAATTCCGATTTTCTGAAGCTCTGGACCGGGCAGACCGTGTCGGAACTCGGTTCGCGTATTACGCGCGATGGGCTGCCGTTAGCGGCGGTCCTGGTGCTGAACGCCGGGCCGATGGAGATGAGCATCCTAAAGGCGCTCAACGGCGCGGCAGTGCTCCTTTTGGGTTTATACGCAGGCATGTGGTCGGATCGATTCCGGCGGCGGCCAACGATGATCGTGGCGGACGTTGGGCGGGCCATGCTGCTGGCCATCATTCCGGCGGCGGCCGTGCTGCATCGGCTCAATATGCCGCTGCTGTACGTTGTAGCGACATTGACGGGAATTCTGACGATCTTCTTCGACGTCGCGTATCAGACGTATCTTCCCGACCTCGTGGAACGAGCCAATGTGCTTGAGGGGAACAGCAAGCTGGCCTTAAGCCACTCCATCGCGGAGATCGTCGGACCGGGACTGACCGGCGTGCTGGTTCAGATTTTGACCGCGCCGATGGCAATTCTATTCGATGCTTTGTCCTTCTTATTCTCGGCAGTGACGGTGTCCTGGATTCGAAAGCCGGAGCGGATACATCCTCGCACGAGTGAGGAGCATCCGTTTCACGAGGCCATCGGGGGCTTCCGATTCATCGCTTCGAATCCGGCGCTGCGGCTGCTCGCGGCCTACAACACGACCGCTTTTTTCTGTTTCGGCATCTTCCAGCCGCTTTATGTGCTGTACGCGATTCGGGAGTTGGGACTTTCGGCGCTGCAGTTGCAGATCGCGATTATGTCGGGCGGTGTGGCGGCGCTGCTCGGGGCGGCACTTGCGCCCCGGATCGGACGGTTGCTGGGGCTCGGGCCGACATTCTTGATCTCGGCTGCCCTACTGAGCTGTGGGACCCTGCTGATTCCGCTCGCTCGTGGGCCGGCCCTGGTTGCTCTCGGCATAATGATCGCTTCGCAGTTTGTGGGCGACGTCGCGATGATGACGTTCAACGTGCATGAGGTGAGCCTGCGCCAGACGCTGGCGCCGGAAGCGGTGCTGGGACGCGTCAATGGAAGTATGCGGCTGCTCACGTTTGGAGTGCTGCCGATTGGAACGTTGGCCGGTGGTGGGCTGGCTTCCTGGATCGGGCTTCGGCCGGCCTTGTGGATCGCGGTGGCAGGACTTGGACTGGCGGTCGCTTGGCTGGTCCCATTGCGGGTGCCCGACGATCGTCCGCGCGACACCGAACTCCGGCTCGAAGCGCACCCAGATTGAATCAGTTTTTTGGGGCTGCCGGGCTGTGGAAGGGTGAAGCAAGCGGTTTCGCCTGCCTTTGCACCTTACCGTCTGCCCAGCATTGTTCTTCACTGTTCGTGGCGACAGGCTGAAGGACTGCTCCGCGATGCAGCATAGCGGCAACCATGGAACCTCGCAGGTTGGAAATGTGGGACTGATGTTTTTGCCTGTCCTTTCCCGGTGCGGTTCAAAGGAATGCTGTAGCCTCAAATGTCATGTAGTTTCAGCGATGGAATAGCATCCTGCGGCCCGGTTTGTTACCGGTGCTTGTCGAGGCATTTCGAAGTGGTGAAGGCGGGTTTCAAACCCGCCGCAGGTTGCAAACCTGCCTTACATCCGCTGCGTCGGGGCCACTTCCGGGAAACTAAGTGGCATTGGGCTGAAGCCGGCGGATGCAAAGAATCAGCGGCGCTGTAATACCTTCAAGACTCGGTTGACCGGAAGCCACAGGTCACCGATCAACGGCACCTGGCTTCTTTCCCATCAGGCCTTCCCACAAGACTCGGTTATAGCGGTTCGTATCGAGCTTATCCTCTTCGCTAAAATCCTGGTTGCCGAGTTTCTTTTCCCAATAGGCAGCCGAATGCCGCGGCTTCGAATACGCTTTTGGCCTGTTCCGGGTACTCCTGGGCGGTAATGGCAACTGCGTGGTGCGGAGCACCTCCGGCACAATTGCCTGATAGTTCCATTCCGTTTGGGAGAGATCGAATGCATCCGCCATCGGTGTCGCCAGGCCATCGTAGAAGTTCATCGCCGTGATTCCAAGGACGTCCTTAATCGTCCGAATCAGGCTGACCGTCGTATAGGCTGTCGAAACGACTGCTCCCTGCTTCACGAACGGCCCCACGATGTATGCAACGCTGCGATGCGCATCGACATGATCCGATCCATCCTGCGCATCGTCCTCCACGATGAAGATCAACGTACTGTCCTTGTAATTGCTTCCGGCCACCTTCTGCGCGACCAGGCCAATCGCATAGTCGTTATCCGCCACCTGGGTATCGGGCGTATTAACGCCAAAAAGCGCCCCTCCAAAATTCCCCGTGTGGTCGTGCGGCAGTCGCACGAGCATCAGATTCGGCAGGCTGTCCTGAGCGGCGAAGGCATCGAACTCGCGTTCCCATTCCTTTACGAGATAGAAGTCGGCGTTCCGCATATCGAACCCGCGGAAATATAGATCCGTGACACCGTTCAAGGCCTGTTTCGTAGGACTCGCTTCAATGACTCCATCAGCGAACGGCTGGGCCGAGATTCTCGACCCCTGCGGCGCATTGACGAAGAACCCGTAGTTGCGGATCGTAAGTCCCGCCTGCGAAGCCGCGTCCCAAAGATAGCCGGCGCCTGTCTCGCCATCCGGACCATCCGGAGCGGAAACGTCGCGTGGGCCCGGCAGAAGATTCGGATCGTTTGGATAGGCCTGATTTTCCGCCTTGCGATCGGCAACCGACTCCAGCCCAACGTTCACATTGCGGTTGTTGCCCTCCCAATCGTATGCCCCTCCGCGGCCGGCATAGTTGAGTGGAACCGTCTTATCGACAATATCGGTGGCCCGTGCCGCGGTCGACCAATTCCAGCCGTTGCCGCTAACCTCGGCCGTGTCGTAGAAATTATCGAATACGACGAACTGCCGCGCTAACTGATGATGGTTGGGAGTCAACGGCTCCGGAAACATCGTCAGCGTCGCATCGCCATTGCCTTTCTCAAGATCACCCAGCACCTGGTCATACGTCTTGTTTTCCTTGACGATGTAAATCACATGCTGGATCTTCTCTCGCAACGCCGCCATTGTCATCTGCGCGTCTGTCAAACCTGACGACGGGAAGTTGTTATTTGCAGCAACCTGAATAGTGAGCCCCTGCAAGGAATTGGAGTCCGGCACCGGAATCGTAAGAAGCCCTGCCTGGGTCAATTGCCAGACGTACTGATTCCCGGCAGGCCCAAGCGCTCCTTGTGGATTCGGGCCCGGCGCGCTCTTTCCATTTACGACGTACAATGTCGATCCGTCAGCGCTTATGCTCACTGCATTCGGATACCAGCCGGTAGGAATCAGGCCTACGACCTGGCTCACGCTCGACGGGTCTTGCCGCAACTGCACAACCGCGACGCTGTTCGATCCCCCATTAGTCACATACAAAGTGGTCTCATCCGGTGACAAAGCGACGTTGTTCGGATTCACGCCGCGCAGCCGCGCGCCGCTCGGATAGGCCCAGTCCGGCGCCGTCGTCTCGAAAGTCTCGATCACTGTGTCCGAAGCGGTATCGATCACCGCCACCGAATCGGAATTGTCCAACGCCACGTAAAGCCGGCTCTGTGCTTTGTTGAGGGTGATCTTATTGGGTTGGCCACGCACCGGGATGCGTCCGCTTATCGTTCCGCTCCCCATGTCCACGACGACCAACTCGCGATCCCGAACACTCGAGATGTATCCTTTCGAATTCCCCACGATCACAACGCCGAACGGATACTCGCCGCCGGCCACTCCGGTGAGAGCCGCATTGGCGATGCCGGGCCGCAGGTCGATTTCCGCGACCGCCGACCGTTTGGTCAGATCCAGAAGGGTCACCGAATCGTTCTCGAAGTTCGCCACTAAGCCGGCTGTCCCCGTTGCATTGACTGCGATTCCCGCAGCGAGCGGAGCATTGTTCAGCCCCAGTCCGCTCTTGTGCCCCAGCGGAATCAGGGCAACTTCCGTCCACGCGCCGCCTGAGTTGCCGAAAACGTGAGCATTGTCGTCGCTGCCGCCCGAAACATAAAACTCCGTTCCCGTCGGATTCCATGCGATGCCATTGAATGTGTTGGGTACACCAAGCACCTGCGTCTGAACTGGCGCATTCTGCGAAATGTCGAACACAAAAACGTACTCGTTCAGCAGTTGGGTACCACCGGGCAGGTTGAATTTGTTGTAGCCGCTGGTCAGTACCAGAAGCGTTTTGCCATCGGGACTGATTGCCGTTGCCACGGCCTGACCCACATCGAGATTTGGAAGCGCCGGCGCCTGCGGATTTAGAGGCTGAAATGTGGCATTCGGGACGGCGTTTGGAGTGACCGATTTCCCAGTGGGAACGAATGTTTGGGCACTCAACAAAACACACGGGGCCAGCGCGAGAAAAGAGACCCGCAACATATTCTCCCAAAGATACCGCAGCCCGTCCCGTGACTCGAAACCTTACAGACCGCGATTTCGATCCGCGTGGAAGTGGTTGCGGCTATGCTGCGTTGCGGAGCAGTTGGTTCCACCTGCTATTGAGTCTCACTGGGAACGGGCGGAGTTTTCGCATGTGCAGTGTCGCTTCGATGGTTCGAAAGGCTGCCTCTTCTATCCACGCGCACTCGGAGGCTCCGGCTTCAGTATGTAATTTCTCGATAAGAAACGAGCCGCACCTGTGCGACGGACAACGCCTCGCGGACCACCGGCGACTGCAGCGCGAGCAACTCCCTTTCCCGGCTCTCCTTCAGCCGCGTCCGAGTGCCGCGCAGCTCATCGGTGCAGTATCCGGGATGGCACATGAACTCCGTCGACCCCTCCGGCAGGTTCCGTATGAGCGCCGCCAGTTCCTCGCCGTCGTACTGCCCGGTAATCCGAAACCCCGCAAAATGATCGGTCATCCGGCATCCGTGTCTTGCGAGCACCCGCTGGAATCGCCGCCGCAGAAACCCGAGGGCATTGCTCGTGGCGCGACGGGTCCACCGCACGCCCGGAGCTCCGATGGGAAAGTCGAACGGACGCCGCACCCACGGTATGCGAAGTTCCTCCGACAAACGCGCCACCGCATCCAGAACAGGCGGCAGCAGGTGCGTATGCTTGTGCGTATCCAAATGACTGGGTGAAATCCCAGCATCAACGATCTTTCCGATCTGCCGCCGCAACTCCTCGTAAGGCCGGAGCCGGCGCAACGCAAGCGCCTGCATCAGTCCCGAAACACTTGCCGGAAAGGGCGGACTGCCGACCAGCACGAGGTGGCAGCCCACGTCGAGCGTCGGGGTTTCGCGAGCCAGCCGTACAGCATCGTCAAACTCGCGTCCGGTGGCCATGAGCGTGGTCGCCGTTAGGATTCCTTCGCGATGTGCCGCGACGATCCCGGCATTCACATCACGAGTAAAGCCAAAATCGTCAGCGTTGACGACCAGCCGTCTCAAAACAGGCCTAGTTTGATTCGGAGGAACTTCTTCGGGTTCGCACGGAAATCTTTCATGAGCCCATGCAACTCTTGCGTCGCCCCTGTCAGGTTGTCGTACAACTGCGGATTGACGAGCAACTGCCCGATGGTCCCCTGTCCCGAGTTGATCTTATCGATCGTGAGATCAATCTTTGCGATGCTCTCCTGCAACTGCTTGTGCAGTTCATCAGTTTTGAGCAGTTTCCCGGCGGTACCCTTCCCGGCATTCAGGTCGGCCAGCAGCGAGTGAATCTGGTCCAGATTTTGATTGAGCTTGTCGTACAGTGCCGGATCCTTGAGCAGTTTCCCCGCTGTCCCCTGGCCGGCCTGCAAATCGTCGACGATCGTGTTGACGCGGCCAATCGTGCTCCGCACGTCATCGTAAAGCTCCGTGGAGTAGATGAGTTTGCCGAGCGTTCCCTTATCGGAGTTCAACGCATCCGCCAATTCCTTAACCGAAGCGACAATTTCAAGCAGGCGGTTATAAAGAGTCTCATCGCGGAGCAGCTTTCCGATGCTGCCCTGGCCGTTTTCAATCGAGCCTACGATCGTATTGATCCGCGCCACGGTGTCCTGCAAAACCGTCAGAATCGCGTATCCTTGCTGCACGACGTCCTCGAACTCCGCGGTGTTGAGACTCGGAAGCGTGTCGTGATCCTGCGCGGCCTGCGTCGCTTTGCCCTTTTTAATGTTGATGAACTTCGTACCGAGCACATTTGCCGCGCTGATTGAAGTCAGGGAGTCGACAGGAATCTCCTTGAGCTTGTCCTTCTGCACCTGCATTGTGATCTTTACGATTTTCTGCGGATCGTTCAGGCCGGAGAGCCGAATCTCCGTCACCTTCCCTATGGGCACTCCATTGAGATTGACAGGAACGCCCGCGGTCAGGGATGCGGCGTCGCTGAGAAACGTGTATAGAGTGGCCTCGCTCTCGAAGAGCGGCGTCTGGCCGGTGATCAGAAACACGGCAATCGCGAGAATGACAAGAGCCGCCAGAGTCATGAGACCGACCCGCAGCTTCGCCCAACTGGTCTTTTGGCTGGCCGGCATGTCAGCGCCTCAGCACAAACTTCGAAACGTATTTGTCAGTTGACGATTCGAGCTCGCTTTGGCTCCCCTCAAAAACCAAGCGCCCTTCGTTAAGGACCATGAATAGAGTTCCCGTATCCCTCCGCGCCCCGTTATGCGAAACGGGATCGAGCTGACCACTTTCGCGATTGTAACGAAAATTAGCCATCAGTTGCCCATCCTGATAACGATGTGTCACCACCAGGTTCGCCGAGTTGGAAGTGTCGCGCTCCTTCGCGATGAGCGCCATGATGGTGTTGGCGGTTATCGGATCGAGCCCCGCCGTGGGCGAGTCGAACAGCACCAACGGCGGCTCAGTAACAACCGCCCGCGCAATGCCGACGCGCCGCCGCATGCCCCCGGATAATTCGCTGGGGAACTTCTCCAGCGTGTGTTCCAATTCCACGAATCGCAGCGCATTTTCAACCTTCGACAGCACCTCCTCTGGCTTGGCCCGTATGGCGCGCTGGTTGACGAGTGGGTAAGCGACGTTGTCGGCTACAGTAAGCGAGTCGAACAGGCCCCCTTCCTGAAACAGCACTCCAACCTTGCTGCGCAAGTCGAACAGGTGACGTTCGTCCATCTGAGTAATGTCCTGTCCGAACAAAAAGACGCGACCCGCATCCGGCCGGATGAGCCCTATCGCGACTTTCAGAAGTGTGGTCTTCCCGCTGCCCGCCGCGCCGAACACGATTCGCGTCTGACCTGGATGCATCTCGAACGAAACCCGGTCGAGTGCCTTCACCTCGTCAAATGCAACGCTGACATTATCGAACCGCAGGAGGACGTCCATCTGCTAGTTCGCCATATGCGGAAGGCTGGTTTCATCTCTTTGTGATGCAGGATGGCATCCTGCCGCCGGTTGGCAACCGGCGCGAGGAGGGTTCACAACCCGCCGCGTACCACGACGGTTTGGACGATGTGGAAGGGTGGCGCAGGCAGTCAGCCTGCCTTTGGACTTAACCGAGAGAGGACAGGCGAAAACACCTGTCCCACCTTTTCCAACACGAGAGTTTCCGTTGGTTGCTGCTTTGCTGCGTTGAACGCGCAGGCGAAGCCGCCTGCGCCACCTTGTTTTCATCCAGCTTAGTGGACCAGCGGTCCATGGCGACAGATTACCAACCTGCATCACAGGGTTGGTCAATCGGCGCCATCTGTTTTGAGAGACGTCGGCCACGGCTTCCTATTGCATGTTCACAAAAATGCGAGTAATCAACGACGTCACAAAGAATACCCAAACCGACGCCACAACCACCGCCTGCGTCGTGGAACGGCCCACTCCCTGAGTGCCGCCGGTTGTTCGCATGCCGTAGTAGCATCCCACCAGCGAAATCACAAACGCGAACACAAATGGTTTGAGCAACCCCTGTGCCAGATCGTTATACTCGAGGGCCTGGTACGCCGTGGTCCAATACTGCGTATACGACAGGTTCAGCGTGAAATAAGCGATCAGGAAGCCTCCCGCCATGCCGACGAAATCCGCAATGATCGTTAGACAGGGCAGCATGACCGCGAACGCCAGCATGCGCGGCTTTACGAGCTTCTGAATCGGATCGGTTCCCAGCGCCCGCATGGCGTCTATCTGCTCGGTGACCTTCATCGAGCCGAGTTCGCTGGCGATCCCCGACGCGTTTCGGCCCGCCACCACGATTGCCGTGAGCAATGGACCCAACTCGCGCACCAGAGTGATTGCGACGATCTGCCCCACCTGTCCTGTCGCGCCATACTGCTGCAGCGCGCGCGCCATTTGCATCGTGATGATCAGTCCGCTGGCGAACGACACCAGGATGACGATTGATAGACTGCCGACCCCGATGATATCCATCTGCATCAGCAGATCGTTAACGTAATGCGGCGGTTGAAAGACACTCTTCGCGGCTCGTCCGGACATGATGAAAAAGTCCTGGACGGTCATCACGGGTCGTTTGAGGAAGTCGAGCAACGATGGGTTCCCTCAGAAACACGATGCTAACATACGAGGTGCGAAAGTCTCTCACATGAAAGGCCTTACGGACATTTCCGGCATTCGCGTCGGGCACTTGTCCGACTTCGATGGCCTGACCGGATGCACCGCAATTCTCGCCGAAGCGGGAGCAGTGGCGGGCGCCGATGTTCGCGGCGCGGCAACGGGCACCGAGGAATTTGAGCTATTCAATCCGCTGAACATGACTGACCGCATTCACGGTGTCGTGCTCGCGGGTGGGAGCGCGTTCGGACTGGAAGCCGCCTCCGGCGCGCGACGCTTCCTGGAGCGCAAAGGCGTGGGGTTTCAGACGCGCGAGGCTCATGTTCCGCTGGTGCCCAGCGCGATTCTCTACGATCTCGGTATTGGAAAGAGCACGGCACGTCCGACTCGCGAAATGGGCGAAGCGGCAGCGGCTGCGGCAAACGAGAAAGCCGTGGTCGAAGGCGCTGTCGGCGCAGGAACGGGCGCCACCGTGGGTAAAATCCTCGGAATGGATCATGCCATGAAGAGCGGCATTGGCTCGTTCACGATCGAACTTGCCGGAGGTGTGCTGGTCTCAGCGCTTGCCGCCGTCAATGCTTTCGGAGATGTGATTGATCCTGCGACCGGTAAAGTGGTGGCGGGTGCGCGAGTATCGCCGACATCGCGTGATTTCGTCAACACTGCTGAACAAATGAAGCGCGCGACAAGGAGCGCTTCGCCGCTCGAGAACACGACTCTTGTGGTGGTCGCTACCAATGCGAGGCTCACCAAGCCCGGAGCGAACAAACTCGCCCAACTCGCCAGCATCGGTGTGGCGCGTAGCATTTCGCCCGTCTGGACCACTTACGACGGCGATGTCGTGATCGGGCTCTCGATCGGCGATAAGCAGGCCGACCTCAACGTCCTCGGCGTGGCCGCCGCCGAAGCGGTCTCGATGTCCATCCTGCGGGCCGTTCGCCTTGCGCCGACAATGGGCGGAGTCCCCGGCCTAAAGGGCTGAGTTATTCCCGGCAGATGCCCCGCTTGCTGGTCCGGATGAATTCTATGAGGTGATGCGCTTCCGCTGTCGCGACCTCGCGCTCGATTCTTTCCAGCGCCGCCTCGAGTTTCATGCCGGAGCGGTACAGGATGCGATACGCTTTCTTCAAAGCCGCCACCTGTTCAGTAGAAAAACGCGCGCGCCGAAGTCCTACAGTGTTGAGTCCCACCGGCTTGATGTCGTGCCCGGAATACAAGAAAAAAGGAGGCAGATCCAGGTTCACTCGCGCGATGCCGGCAATCATCACGAGACGTCCGATCTTCGAAAACTGGTGAATCCCGACATTCCCCGACACAAACGCCTGGTCTTCGATCTCGACGTAACCTGCCACCAGGGAACAACTCGCGATCACCGTGTCGTTCCCGATCTTGCAGTTGTGAGCAATGTGGCCCGACGTCATGATGTAGTTCCCGTCGCCGATTTCGGTGACGCTCTCCGGCCTGGTGCCGCGCGAAATGGTGTAATGCTCGCGAATTTTATTGTTGTTTCCGATGCGGAGATAACTGCGCTCCCCGGTGAAGTGCTTGTCGAGAGGATCGGTGCCCAGCACGGTGCCGGCCGAAATTTCGTTGCGGTCGCCGAGCGTCGTCCAGCGCTTCACATAAACATATGGCTCCAGCAGACAGTGCGAGCCAATGCTCGTATCCGCCTCAATCACACAGAATTCGCCAACAATCGTTTGGGCTCCGATAATCGCGTTGGGGTGCACACGGGCGGTAGACGCGACTCGAGCGGAGGGATCGATGGGCATTCATCTGTATTCTCCTACAATGAAAGCGGCCTTCTTAGCCTTATATGCGGTCTCGCAGCCTATGGGAAGCCGTTGGGCAGGCCTGAATACCTGCCCGCCGTAAAGGTGGCGCCAGGCGGTTTCGCCTGCGCATGCCGCTTTCACGCGATGAACACTTCAAGCACGCAGGTCTCACTTCGTTCAGGAGACCGGGAAGAATCCTGTGAGGTTAAAAGAGCAGTCCGATTATTCGTAGTGACGAGACGTTTAGTGCGAGCGGCGCAGCCTGCGAAGGGGCTCGAATGCAAGCCCGGCAATTGCGTACAGACTGCCATTGAGGAGAATAAAACCAAGGATGCCAAGCGGCATTCTACGCCCGATAAGCGATGCAGGAGCAGTGATCGCCGCAACCATCGAACGCCCTGGGTTGTAAGGGGGACCGACGAGCATCCCAACAAGTACCCAGCAACAGGCGATCACCAAGCCAAATAGAATCCAAATTCCTATTCTACGGCCCATTTTCCACCTCCTGATTTCATTATAAAGCCCGATTGATCAAAAACCCGGCCGTCGGTGTGAAAGAAACCGTTAACCTGCGAAGACGAACCGGCATCACGTCGAACTCCATCATTCCGTAATCCTGAGGACAAAGCTGCCGCGAGATCTCAATCTCATCGCGCCGGAGGATCGCGAAACCGGGTGGAAAGTCCTCGGACTTGAACCCAAGCCGCTTGTACCACCACGCAGAACAGCCGCAACAACTGAGATTCTCGGGTTTGAAAAGGGTAGGACAGGCGGTTTCGCCTGTCCTACCCCGGTGAAGTCCAAAGGCAGGCTGAAGGCCTGCTCCACCCTTCCACATTCTCCAAATCGTCGCGGGACGCGAAGAGTCAGAGGCCAAAAAATACTCCATCGTCGGTCACGGCCGACCTGCCAGATGGACTCGTAAGTCATTGAAATGACGCAGATCGGCATAAGTTTGTATCATACAGGGGTGCTTGTTTCAGAGATCGCACAACGCCTCGCGCTGACGTGGGAAGGCGAGGATCGTGAACTGCGCGGCGCCGCGCCCTTGGAATCGGCTGGCGCATCGGACCTGTCGTTCGTCGGAAACCGCAAAGCCGCCGTGGCCGCTCAGAATTCCAAAGCCGGCTGCTTCGTCGCGACCGCGGAATTCCCGGCCGGCAAAACTTTAATCCGCTCCGCTGATCCGCGCGGCTCATTTGCCCGAGCGATCGCGTTGTTATATCCAAATTCTCCGCTACGGCCGGGCATTCACGGCACGGCAGTCACGGACGGCGCCTTAATCGACGCGAGCGCGTACATCGGACCACATGCGACCATCGGTCCAGGTGCGCGGATCGGCTCCGGAACGTCCATAGGTCCCGGCTGCGCCGTCGGCGCCGGTGTTCAAATCGGTCGCGATTGCCGCCTGTATGCCAACGTCACCGTTTACGAAAACGTCTCCATCGGCGACCGCGCCATACTGCACTCCGGCTGTGTGATTGGTGCCGACGGTTTTGGTTTTGCGATGGTCAAGGACCACTACGAGAAATTCCCGCAGATCGGCCGCGTGGAGATCGGCAACGACGTCGAGATTGGCGCAAATTCCTGCATCGACCGCGCCGCGCTCGGTGTGACCTCGATCGGCGACGGCGTGAAGCTCGATAACATGGTGCACGTCGGCCACAACTGCCGCATCGGCCGTCACGTTGTGGTCGCCGCGCAAACCGGATTCTCCGGAGGCGTGGTCGTCGAAGATTACGCCGTTATCGGAGGTCAGGTCGGCATCGGCGACAAGGCTCGCATCGAATCCGGCGCAGTGTTGGGATCCGGCTGCGGTATTCTGACCTCCAAGATCGTCCGCAAAGGTCAGGTTGTCTGGGGCACCCCCGCGCGTCCCCTGAAGGACCATTTGGAGCAGTTGGCCAACCTCGCCCGCCTCCCGGAGTTGCGCAAGGAAATAGCCGAGCTGAAACGCCAGTTGTCATCGGGATAACGGGGCCATCCCACACGCATTTTACAAAGCCTTTACACACCTTACAACCGACTTACAAGAAGCCGCTAAGCCTTGGAAAATGTTATTGTTTTCTGCAAAAGGAAGCCAACGGAAGCGCCCTTTTTTCGTCTGAGGTAAAGAGGTCAATCATGCATAGAATCGTCGTCGCAGCGGGAGTCGCTACACTCGCGCTTGTCAATGCGCCAGGCGCGCGCGCCCAGTCTACCGGGGTAGATGTTCAGAAGCCCCCATCGTTCGAGGTCGCGTCGATCAAGCCCGGCGACCCGAGTTCACACCAGGTGCAGATTCGAATGTCGCCCGGTGGCCGGATCTCGTGCAAGAACGTCCCTGTGCGATTTCTGCTGCAGCGGGCCTTCGATATCCAGGATTTCCAGATTGTTGGAGCACCAGCTTGGGTCGGCTCCGATCGCTTTGACATCGAAGCGAAAGCGGATCACGAAGTGAACCAAGAGGAGATTGCGCTGATGCTGCAATCTCTCCTCGCCGATCGCTTCAAGCTCACATTCCACCGCGAGACGAAGGAACTTCCCATCTATTCGCTCGTTGTGGGAAAGAACGGACCAAAGCTCAAAGAGTCCGAAGGAGGTTCGAATGGCAAGCCCATGGCGGGTGGCCCGCCCATGCCGGGTGGCCAGCCAATGCCGGGTGGCAAGCCTATGATGGTGCGCATGGGCCGCGGCATGATTGAAGCGAACGGGGCGTCCATGGAGACATTGGCGGGTCAACTCGCCCGCAATCTTGGCCGTCCGGTCATTGACAAGACCGGACTTGCCGGATCCTATGATGTCAAACTGGAATGGACTCCCGACGAGCAGGCTGCAGGTCCTGGCGGTCCCGGAGGTCCTGGCGGTCCCGAACCGAAGGGGGATGCTGTTCCGACCGCTGAATCGGCCGGACCGTCGCTTTTCACAGCAGTCCAGGAACAACTCGGCTTGAAGCTCGACGGAGGAAAGGGGCCGGTCAAAGTAATCGTGATTGATCATATCGAGAAGGCATCGGAAAACTAATGTTGTTGCGTCTGCTTCTTGCTCTTTGGTGTGCGTCCGCCCTGGCCGCGGAACATCACGGTCAGGTGACGTTCGGTGGTCTGCCGCTCGCCGGCGCGACCATCACTGCCAGCCAGGGCGATAAGAAACTGGTTACGGTCTCCGACCTGGAAGGCAACTACTCATTTCCCGATCTTGCCGACGGTGCCTGGCAATTTCGCGTGGAGATGCAGTGTTTCGCCCCCGTCGAGCAACAGGTCAACATTGCCGCCGGCACTCCGCCCGGAGCTTGGGACCTGAAGCTGTTGCCTCCCGACCAGATGCACGCGGAGGTCAACACCGCGGCTCCCGCGGCGCGAGTCGCCATCGCCGAACCGACAAAGAAAGGGGCAGCGCCCATTGCGCCCGCGAACACTTCGGGCGGGTTTCAGCGCACCGAGGTGAAAGCGTCCGCCGCAGCCGGAAACGCACCATCTACCAACGCGACACCTGCGCCAGCCCAGACGGCGCCCAGCGACGAAAGCGCCGCCGAAATGAATCAGCGTGCGGCCGACGGATTCCTGATTAACGGCAGCTCCAACAATAGCGCCACCTCGCCATTCGGTCTGTCGGGGGCGTTCGGCAACAACCGCCGGGGGCCGCGGTCCATGTACAACGGCAACCTCGGCCTGACGTTCGATAACTCCGTCCTCGACGCGCGGTCGTTCTCACTGACGGGCCAGGACACCCCCAAACCCACGTATGACCGGCTCACCGGCCTGTTCTCGTTTGGAGGTCCAATCCGTATTCCGCACCTCGTGCGTAATGGCCCGATGTTCATCATCAATTACCAGTGGACGCGCAACCGCGATGGCACCACACAGTCGGGTCTCGTGCCCACGCTCCTGCAACGCGCGGGCGACCTGTCGGACCGAACCGCTCCCATACTCGACCCATCCACGGGGGTACCATTTAGCGGCAACGTTATCCCGTCCGATCGCATCAGCTCGCAGGCCCGATCGCTCCTGAACCTCTATCCGCTTCCCAATTTCACGGGCAGCGGAATCTACAATTTCCAGATCCCGATCATTAATATCACCCATCAGGATGCTCTACAGGCACGTGTCAACAAGAGCATTGGCCGCAAGGACCAGATCTTCGGGACGTTCGCGTATCAAAACACGCGGGCGGACAAACCGAGCCTCTTTGGCTTTCTGGATACGACCGACACCACGGGTATCAACAGCAACATCAACTGGCGTCATGCCTTCAATGTGCGGCTTTACGGAACGCTGGGATTCAGCTACAGCCGCTTCGCCAACCGCGCCACGCCATTTTTCGACAACCGCGAAAACGTCTCAGCCGCCGCAGGTATATCGGGCAACAACCAGGAACCGGTGAACTGGGGACCGCCGCAACTGAACTTCTCGAGCGGCATTTCCCCTCTCACCGATAGCGAGGCTTCGTTCACACGCAATCAAACGGCGGCGATTTCTTATGCCGTGTTGTGGAACCGTGGCCGTCACAACTTTTCATTCGGCGGCGACTACAAGCGGCAGCAGTTCAATCTCCTTGCGCAGCAGGACCCCCGCGGCACATTCACCTTCACAGGGGCAGCGACGGGCTCCGACCTTGCAGGCTTCCTGCTGGGCGTGCCCGATACCAGTTCTATTGCTTTCGGGAACGCCGACAAGTACTTCCGGGCCTCGGCGTCTGACGCGTATGCCAACGACGATTGGCGCATCAATCCCGGCTTCACGCTCAACGCCGGCCTCCGCTGGGAATACGGCTCGCCGATTACTGAACTCTATGGACGGCTTGTAAACCTCGACGTTCTTCCTGGATTTACGGCTGTTGCGCCGGTGGTGGCAAATGATCCGCGTGGCAGCCTCACCGGCCAGACTTATCCCGACTCGCTGGTGCATCCCGACAAGGCGGCAATTGAGCCGCGCGTAGCTGTTTCCTGGCGGCCTTTCCTGGCTTCGTCGATGGTCGTGCGCGCAGGCTACGGCCTCTACTACAACACCTCCGTCTACAACAACATCGCGCTGCAGATGGCGCAGCAGGCGCCGCTCTCGAAGAGCCTCAGCGTGCAGAACAGTCCGGCCAATCCCTTGACCCTGGCAAATGGCTTCAACATCCCGCCCGGCCTGGTTTCGAACACCTTCGCCATCGACCCGAACTTCCGCGTCGGATACACGCATAACTGGCAGGTGTCGGTACAGCGCGACCTCCCCGGCGCGCTGGTGATGACGGCCACCTACCTCGGCATCAAGGGAACGCGAGGAATGCAGGAGTTTCTGCCAAACACCTACCCGGCAAGCGCGCTGAATCCATGTCCGTCGTGTCCGTCCGGGTTCTACTATCTCACCTCCAACGGAAACTCGACGCGGGAAGCCGGCCAGTTGCAATTACGGCGCCGCTTGCACAACGGCTTTACCGCGAGCCTGAACTATACCTATGCCAAGGCGATCGATGACGCCGGCCTGGGAGGTCGAGGGCAGGGAAGCGCTGTCATCGCACAGAACTGGCTCAACCTGAGCGCCGAACGCGCCTTGTCCAGTTTCGACCAGCGCCATCTCCTCACGCTTCAGGCGCAATACAGCACCGGCATGGGTATCGGCGGCGGCACCCTCTTGAACGGTTGGCGAGGCGCTTTGTTCAAAGAATGGACTTTCGTGACACAGATCAGTGCCGGAAGCGGCCTTCCGCTGACGCCGATCTATCTTTCGGCCGTGCGGGGAACCGGTGTCACCGGCCCGCTTCGCCCCGACTATACCGGCGCTCCGCTTTATGCCGCCCCCGCGGGTCTGTTTCTCAATCCCGCAGCCTATGTCGCCCCGCCGTCGGACCAGTGGGGAAATGCCGGACGGGACAGCATCACCGGACCATCGCAGTTCTCGCTCAGCGCGTCAATGGGCCGCACCTTCCGCGTCAACGATCGCTTCAGTTTGGACTTGCGGTTCGATGCGACCAACGCTCTGAATCACGTCACGTACCTCAGTTGGATCACCACTTTGGGCAGCAACCAGTTTGGCGCCCCTACCGCGGCTAATGCGATGCGCAGCATCCAGACCACTCTCCGGGCGAGGTTCTAAATGCGATTTACTGTTGTTTTACTGTCGATTCTGACGGCGGCGGCGCAGCAGGTGGGACAAAACGGCGCCGCTTCCCAGGAAGGCGCCACCTTTAAAGCCAGCACTCAACTGGTTGTCGAGACCGTCGTGGTGAAGGACAAGAGCGGCAAGCCAGTGTCCGGCCTGACGGCCAAGGATTTCACTATCACAGAGGACGGCGCGCCGCAGACCATTCGTTTTTTTGAATTCCAGGAGATGAAGGATCTCGACGCCACCGCCTCACTTGGCCCGGTTGAAGGGGCACCCACGCTTCTCAACAAGCTTCCGCACTCGCAGATCTCTCCCGAGACTCCGGGAGTCACTAAATATCACGACCACCGCTTGCTGGCAATGTATTTCGACATGACCGCCATGCCGGTGCCCGACCAGATGCGGTCACTGACTGCCGCGAAGAAGTTCATCGCCACCCAGATGACGGCGAATGACCTGATGTCGCTGATGATGTTCTCCGGTGGGGCTGTTCAGGTGCTTCAGGACTTCACCGCCGACCGCGCACGCCTGCTCAGTGTGATTGAGACCATGATTGTCGGCGAAGGCGATGCGTTCAGCGAAGATCCGAACGACGCCAGTTCCTCGGATACGGGCTCAGCCTTCGGGCAGGATGACGGCGAATTCAACATCTTCAACACCGATCGGCAATTGTCGGCCCTGCAAACGGCGGCGAAAATGCTTGGCAACCTGAGTGAGAAGAAAGCCCTGATCTATTTTGCCAGTGGCCTGCGGCTCAATGGTGTGGACAATCAGGCACAGTTGCATGCGACGATCAATGCAGCCATTCGGGCCGGCGTTTCGTTCTGGCCCATTGATGCGCGCGGCCTGATGGCGCAGGCGCCCCTCGGCGATGCCACGCGCGGTTCTCCGGGCGGCAACGCGATGTACACTGGTGCGTCGGCAATGGCCGTGATGTCGAATTTCCAGCGTTCTCAGGACACGCTATGGTCAATGGCTGCCGACACGGGCGGTAAGGCGCTGCTCGATAATAACGATCTCGCAGCCGGTATCATCCAGGCTCAGAAGGCGGTCTCCAGTTACTACATCATCGGCTATTACACGACGAATGAAAACCTGGACGGGAAGTTCCGGCGCATCAAAATTTCACTCAACGGCGCCGTGGCGGCGAACCTGGATTACCGGCAAGGCTATTTCGCAGGCAAACAGTTTGCCAAGTTCACCACTGCCGACAAAGAGCGCCAGCTAGAGGATGCCCTCATGCTGGGCGATCCGATCACGGAACTCACCATCGCCATGGAGGTGGATTATTTCCAGATCAATCGCGCCGAGTATTTCATTCCACTGACCGTCAAGATTCCCGGGCACGAGTTAGCCCTGGCGCGCCGTGGCGGCGCTGATCACACACGCATCGATTTCATCGGTGAAGTGAAGGATGAGTTCGGCACCACGATTCAGAACGTCCGCGACAAAGTGGATGTCAAGCTGACCGATGTGGCCGCATCCGAGTTATCCAAGCGGCCAATCGAGTATGACACCGGATTTACGCTCCTGCCCGGAAAATATAAGGTGAAATTCCTCGCACGAGACAATGAGACCGGGCGCATCGGAACTTATGAGGCAAAATTCCTGGTCCCCAATCTTAACAAGGAAGATAAGCGCGTTCCGATCAGCTCGGTGGTACTGAGCAGCCAGCGCGTGGACATTAAGGATGCCATCTACAATGCGCTGAAAGAGAAGGATCGCGCCGAAACCGCCAACCCGCTGGTTGTGGACGGCCAGCACCTGATTCCCAGCGTGACCCGCGTGTTCAGCAAGAGCCGCGATATGTACATTTATCTGCAAGCGTACGAGCCCGCCGCTACCACGGTCCAGCCTTTAGTCGCGTTCGTGAGCTTCTATCACGGCCAAACCAAGGCCTTCGAAACCGCGCCTCTCCAGGTCACTGAAGGTCTGAATAATCGCCTGAAAACCGTGCCCCTGAAGTTCGATCTTGCGTTGAACCAGCTAACTCCGGGCGAATACAACTGCCAGGTCACCGTACTTGATCCGGCGGGTCAAAAAGTAGCTTTCTGGCAAGCTCCTGTGAAGCTGGTGCCATAAGGGGTTCAACGAAAGGTGGAGCAGGCGGTTTCGCCTGTCGTCGTGGGAGTCCGTCCACGAGTTGGACGAAACATTCAACTACCCGCCTTCCAGGGGTAACGTCACTAGTGCTTGAAGTTCTGTGGTGCGGATGAGAGGACTTGAACCTCCACTCCCTTGCGAGAACTAGAACCTGAATCTAGCGCGTCTGCCAATTCCGCCACATCCGCATTGATAGGCAGGGAACAATATTATTGTCGGCGACTTCTCCCACCCTGTCAATCGGCACGGCTGCAGCGGCATTCACCAAAGCCCGTCTTTGCAATACGGCCTGCTCCACAACACCACGTGAAGAATCACTGTCTTGAGCCAGGCGTCTTCCAACTTCCGTAGTTCCTCGCCCGAAACACCCGCATCGACGAAGAACTTCCGAGCGCTCAGGGCCACAACGGGAACGAAACCGTACAAATAACGAAGTGGGACGACTGACGGCGTGTGAGCATGATCCGTCACATTCTTCTTGTCCGGAGTGTGCCGGAGGCCGATCTCCTCCTGGTAGTCGAGCCAGCTCTGATCGTGGGGACGGCTGCAAGCATCGCGCACCCATTGCACGAATCGTTGCTTCACACTAGCTTTGTACCTTTCGTCGGGCTTGCCGTCCGGACCCACGAACCAGTGTGCGAGAGCCGGCTGGGAACCAATCACTGACCGCCAGGCACCGACCATCTCCTCGGCCTTCTCCTCGAAGATGCGGCTGTGCTTCCGAAGAACCGCTGCATCGTTTTCCGTCCAGCCAGCGGCCGCCTCGATCTGTCGCAAGTCGCCCAAAGAGATCGGCGAATGAGCTGCCGCCGGGTCTCCGAAATCGTAACCGGGTATTTCCACTGTCGTTGATTGCTTCATACGCCCGCTATGTAAGACCGCGTCCGGACGAAGAACATTTCGCGCCTGGTCGCTTAGAATGTGAACGGGAGTCGCGTGATGATTCGCTCATGGCGCTCGATCGCCACTGTAACGTTACTGTACGCCGCCATTGTTACAGCGACTCATTACACTTATTTCGGCGACACCAACGCCTATATCGCTAATATCCTGGCGTTCGATCGCGACCCCGGGGCGGGCCGACAGGCGTTCTGGGATTTCGGTCATCTGTGGTGGCGTCCGCTCGGGTGGCTTCTGTTTCGTGCCTTCGGCGGCCTGATCCCCTACGGCAACACCGGAGAATACAATCTCTCCGTTGCCGTGTTGCTCATTGCGGTGAATGTTGTAAGCGGCCTCATTACGGTGTTGCTGCTCCGATCGGTCGCTGCGCGCTTCCTGAGTCCCTGGACTGCAAACCTGGTCGCTGTCGCTTTTCTCTGCTTCCATGCGTTCCTGAACTACATTCAGACCGGCGCGCCATACATCATCGGACTGCTGTGGCTGACGCTGTCGATATGGTCGGCCATCCGTATTGCTGAATCCAACGCGCAGAGCTATGCCTGGTTGAGCGGAATCGCCGCCGCCTTGTCGGTGCTCTTCTGGTTTCCGTATATCGTCGCGCTTCCCGGACTCCTTGTACTGCTGTTCCTCTGGCCGTCCGACCGCTCCACGCGCCGTTTCATTCCGGTTGTCGTTGCCGCCGCCTCCCTGGTCGCCGGCGCCGCCTATCTGCTGGCGATGACTCAACTCCACATCCACTCTGTCGCGGATCTGAGGCAGTGGATTACGGCCTCCAGTCACGGTTGGGCGCAGAACCGCCGCCTGTTCCGTCTCGCGACAGGTCTTCCGCGGTCGTTTCTGTGGATTGGCGATACCGGGATGTTGATCAAGCGTTACGTCCTTCACGACCCCTATGCTCCCGTCAGCATTTCGCAGATCATTTTCCAGCAGCTTTGGCGGGTTGCGATCTTTTACGTGTTCGCCGTTGCCTTGGCTGTCACCTTATTCCGAGAAGTAAAAGAGCGCTGGGTTCTCTGGATCACCCTCGCCGCCGCCGTTCCCGTACTCTTCTTCGCGGTCGTGATTTTTGAGCCAGGTTCCACCGAGCGGTATCTGCCGCTCTACCCATTTCTGTGTATCGCCGTGTCGTACGCGCTCTCGCGAATCCACGAGAATCGTGTCGCAGCGACTGCCATTGCCGCATTTCTCGCGCTCGCGGTGGTTCTCAACGTCGCGGCGCTTTGGCGAGGTTCAGTGATGCGCCAGTACGAGCGGACCTCTTCGCGCGCTTCCAGCCTCAACCATCGCGTCACCTCGAAGGGCCTCGTCGCCGTCGTTTCCCAGTTCGATGATCTCTACCTCCTTACCGGCTCCTTTCCGTTCGACCCCGTTAGCCGCTTGTCGCTGCCGATCTACGACGTCGTCGGCCCGGCCAGCGACCGCGTACGCACCTGGAAACAGGACTTTGCTCGCCTGGCCGTCAACGCCCAGTCGAAAAACGAGGCGGTCTGGGTTTCGAAACGACTGCTCGCCGTCAAACCCGCGCCCGAGTGGGGCTGGAATGAGGGCGACGATCCCAGGATTTCGTGGAAGGACCTGCCCCCATTCTTTAGCGGATTGGAGTATTGCGGCGATGTGGGCGGACCCGATGGTTTTCTGCAGGTGGCCAACTCAGCTAACAACCAGCAGGTCCTCACCGCCGCCGCGAATTAGGGCGTCAGTTTATACCGGTCGCGCGGATACAACACTGCCTGCCGCACGTTCGGCAGCTTCAGGATTTGCGCGGTCAACCGTTCCAGGCCGATCGCGAACCCGCCATGCGGCGGCATGCCCAGCTCGAACATCTTCAGGTGACTCTCAAATCCGGCGGGATCGATGCCCCGACCTCGCAGCGCCCCCTCCAGATCCTCGCGACGATGTAGTCGCTGTCCTCCGGTCGTAATCTCGACGCCGTAGAACAGCAGATCGAAGCTGCTCGCGGCGCCAGTGGTTCCACGCGGAGCCGTGTAGAACGGGCGTGCCGATAACGGGAACCCCAGTACGAAGACGGCGGGAACGCCGGTTTCCATCTGCGCGAGTTGGCAAAGCTGCCGTTCGCCTTCCGGATCGAGATCGTCGGTTAAATCGGTGCGCCCGAATTTCTCTTTCAGCAGTTCCAGGCACGTCGAGAACTCCCAGCAGGGCACGTCCAACATCGAAGGCAGCGGTTCATCCCGATACACCTTCAAAATGTCGCCGCACTCCTCTGTGACCGACTGGAAAATAGCCGTCAGGAGTTCCCGCTCAAGCTGAATCACGTCCTCCGGTCCATCGATGAATCCGAACTCCACGTCAAGCGAGTAATACTCTGTGAGGTGGCGACTCGAAGCGTGCGGCTCAGCCCGATACACGTGACCGGTCTCGAAGACTCGCTCGAATCCCGCCACGCCGTGCTCCTTATAGAACTGCGGGCTCTGCGCCAGGTAGGCGATCCGTTCAAAATACTTCAGCTCGAACAGATTCGTTCCGCCCTCAGTACCCGACGCCACCAGCTTCGATGTGATGATTTCCGTGAAGCGCTGCGAAGTGAGGTAATTTCGAAATCCTCTCAGCAGCGCAGCCTGCACGCGAAACACATTCCCGACGGCCTCGTTGCGCAGCGCGAGCGGCCGGTACTCGATCAGCGATTCCAGGCCCACAGAATCGATATTCGACGCCGAATTGAAAGGCAGATTCTGGCCGGCACGATTTAGCACCCGAACTTCCAGCACATCAACCTCATATCCGCTCTTGGCCCGGTCATCAAGCCGCACGCGCCCCCGCACCTCGACGGTGTCCTCCAGCTTCAACCGCAAATCTTTCAAATCATCGGAGGACGCCACGCACTGCACCTCGCCGGAGCAGTCTTTGAGAATCACGAAAGTAGTTTTCCCGAGCACACGCAGGCGGTAGATCCACCCACGTAAGAGGACCTCCTGATGGGCGAACTCGGGTATGGATTGGACGAATGTTCGCTGGTTAGTTGTTGTGATCACGGCAATGCCCACTTGAGAATTGCCGGAACCGCAGTACGCGGCGGTGCCATCCAGCTTCCGGGCGAACCCGGCGCTTAATTAGCGCTGTCTCGTAGCGTCACGTTTCCCTCTATGCGGGCCTGCGGAGAATCCGCTTCCGGTTCAAGGGAACCTCTCGGAGGGGTCTGTCCTCTTCAGCGAGTTCCTTCCATTGTATCTCTCGATCTTGTATCCCAAGGTATTACACTGCTTCAGATTCCTCGCGCCTCGCGAATATGCGCCACCTCTTCGGGCGAGGCAGCTTGGTGGGGCAGGCGGTTTCGCCTGCCCATCTCGACGCGTTACCCATGCACCGGGGGTATCCGTTTTCCCCAAGGCCGAGCCGCCTCCACCTGGGAAGCCACTCGAATCAGCACATCCTCTCGCGCGTAAGCCGCCACAAACTGCACGCCAACCGGGATTCCTTCCTCTGTCCAATGCAGCGGCAAACTAACCGCCGGCTGCCCCGTCATGTTGAAGTACGAAGTGAACGGTGTCCACTTGACGACATTCTCAACGTGCCCCGCTGCAATGCTGAGCGTGCCGATCTTCGGAGGCACCATGCCCAGCGTGGGCGTAATTAGAAGATCGAATCCGTTCGCCCACCAGGCCGCCATAGTGACCGTGAAAGCCTGCATATCCTCCATCGCCGTGAGATAATCCGACGCCGGCACCTGCCGTCCGCGGTCCAGATAGAACCGCGTATCGGGGTCAAGATCGTCGGCGCCGGCCGTCTTCCCGATGCGTCGCTCGAATCCCTGGAGCGCCGCCAGCAACCGCACCGGCCAGATGCGAATGAATATCGTGCCGCTCTTCGGCTCATCGAGAACCGCCGGATGCGCGACCTCAACATGATGCCCTAGCGACTCCAGGAGCTTGCCGGTTTCCTCCACAGCCTTGCGGCACTCCGGATCGAGCGTGCCTTCCACCGTCGACGCGAACCGCGTCATCAGGCCGATCCGCAAACGCCCCGGCGAAGCGCCCACCTCGCTGACAAGCGGCCGCGCCAACGCGGGTGGAGCAGCCGTGTCGCCCGGCAAAGCCCCTGAAGCGAAATCCAGGCAAGCCGCTTGATCGCGTACCGACCGGGTTTCGAACCCCTGCACGCTGACCGGCGACACCCACTCCGTGCCTGGCCAAACGCTCACACGCCCGCGGCTCGGTTTCAACCCGATCACCCCGCACGCAGCCGCAGGGGTTCGCAAAGAGCCGCCGCCGTCGCTGCCATGAGCCACCGGAACCATGAGCGACGCGACCGCCGTGGCCGACCCACCGCTTGACCCGCTCGTTGTCCGCGTCACGTCCCACGGGTTCTTCGTCGGACCCCAAGCCAGCGGCTCCGTGCTCGCCACCGACCCAAACTCCGGAGTATTTGTCCGGCCCAGGTTAATGAAGCCGGCCTTCTGAATCCGGCGAGCCAGCTCCGTCGTTACTGCCGACTTGTAGGCGTTGTTCTTCAGAAATCGCGACCCCTGCGATTCCGGCTCACCCGCCACGGCACAACCCAGATCCTTGGTAAGAAACGGAACGCCGCTGAATGGACCATGCGGCAAAGCCTTCGACTTCGCCTCCTCGCGAGCCTTCTCGAACCGTTCCCAAATCACCGCATTCAGCGTGGGATTCAGCTTTTCGATCCTTCGAATCGCCGCATCGACAAGCTCCAAAGGGCTCGCTTTCCCCTTGCGAACCATGTCAGCCAACGCGGTCGCATCCAAGGTCGACAACTCGTCGGGAGTCTGCCCCGCAGCCGCGGCGGCAGCGGCCGCCTGTATGAACACACGCCGATCCATTAGCCAATTGTGCCAAAATCGCTAGTAACGCAGGCTTTAGCCTGTTTTTCTTAGTAACCAATGGCACCAACCTCACGCCATAAGGACCTTGGAGGAATTGTGTCTCTCAACTTATCCCGTCGTTATTTCTTTTTCGGAAGCCTCCTCGCGGGCGCCGTACCCGCGGCCGGATTCGGAACCAGTCCCTCGCTGAAGCGGATGGGCTACAAATCGCCCAACGAAAAACTCAACATCGCATCGATCGGCGCGGCAGGCAAAGCCGCGAGCGACATCACCGCCTGCGCTCCCACCGAAAACATCGTTGCCCTCTGCGACGTCGACGACAAGCGTGGCGCGCGAATGTACGAGCGCTTCGAAAAAGCGCCGCATTATCGCGATTTCCGCCAGATGCTCGACAAGGAAGATCGCAACATCGACGCCGTCATCGTAGCCATTCCCGATCACATGCACGCCACAGCCGCGCTCTGGGCGATGCAGCATGGTAAACACGTGTATGTCCAAAAACCGCTGGCGCAGTCCGTCTGGGAATGCCGCCAGTTGCGCGAAGCTGCCCAGAAATACAAGGTCGCGACGCAAATGGGAAACCAGGGCTACTCCAACGAAGGCACACGCCAGTGCGCCGAGATGATCTGGAGCGGTGAGATCGGCGAAGTCACCGAAGTCCACGCCTGGACCAATCGCCCGACCTGGCCGCAAGGCCTCCCCGATGCTCCTCCCGAGTCTCCCGTGCCCGACAACCTCGATTGGGACCTCTGGCTCGGAAGAGCGGCGAAGCGTCCCTACAGCGACGCATACGCCCCGTTCAAATGGCGCGGCTTTTACGATTTCGGCTGCGGAGCGCTTGGCGACATGGCCTGCCACATCCTCGGAGCTCCGAATGTGGCTCTGCGGCTCGGCTCACCGTCGAGCGTCGAATGCATTAGCCAGGAAGGTAAGAGCAAGTATTACTACCCGTCGAAGTCAGTAATCCGTTTCGATTTCCCCGCTCGTGGCTCGATGCCCGCGGTCAAGCTGTTTTGGCACGACGGTATGAAGGCGCAGCCCGAGATTGCGGGCGTGCCGAACGGAGAACTGATCGGCGACCTGCCTCGCCCGCGCGTTCCCGGCGAAACCGAACAGAATCGCACACCGCGCCCCGCACACCCGTTCTATCAGGGCGAAATCTTCACGGACGCATATCTCGCGCCCGGAGCGCTCGACACGCCACCGACTCCAGAAGGCAAACCGACTGGACCGGCCCCGAACGGTAGCGTCTTCATCGGAGATAAGGGCATGATCACCACCGGCACCTACGGCGAGCAGACCCGTCTCGTCCCAATGGAGCGCATGCGCGACTATAAATTCCCGCCGCAATTCCTGAGCCGCTCGCCCGGCCACTATCGCGACTGGATTCGCGCCTGCAAAGGCGGCGAGCCGTCGTGCTCGAATTTTGACGTGGCGGCGCCCTTCGCCGAATGGATCCTGCTGGGCGTCATCTCGCTCCGAGCCGAAGGCAAACTTGATTGGGACGCCGAAAAGATGCGGATCACCAACAACAGCGAGGCCAACGCCTTTATTAAGCCGTACGTGCGCAAAGGATGGTCGATCACAGCGTGAGATTCGTAGCCTCCCTGCTCATCCTCGGGCTCGCTGGCGCATCGGCCCAGCAATTCGATCCCGCGCTTTACAACGGAATGCGCTGGCGGCAGATCGGTCCCTTCCGGGCGGGCCGCGTCACCGCAGCAGCGGGAATCCCCGGCAACGCCGCCGTCTACTACATGGGCACGCCCGGCGGGGGCGTTTGGAAAACAGTCGACGGTGGGGTGGTCTGGAACCCCGTCTTCGACCAAATTCCCGTTTCCTCGATCGGCGCGATTGCGGTCGCGCCGTCGAACCCCTCTATTGTTTACGTCGGCACGGGCGACGTCAGTAACGTCGGCGGCTCGGTGAATGAAGGCAACGGCGTCTATCGCTCGAACGACGCCGGCAAGACCTGGCAGCACGTCGGGCTCGACGAAACCGAGCACATCGGTAACCTCTGGGTGGACGCCCGCAATCCCGACGTCGTGATCGTTGCGGCGCTCGGGCGTACCTATGCGAAAAGCACCGAACGCGGAGTCTTCAAGACCACAGATGGCGGCAAGACCTGGCGCAAGGTGCTCTACAAAGACGACGTCACCGGAGCAGTCGATCTCGCCTTCGCGTCCGACAATCCCAAAATCGGATTGGCCGCCATGTGGGTGCATTACGTGCAGCCCGCGGCCGCTCGCAACCAAATCGACGCGATGGGCGGAGCCGCCATCTACAAAACCACCGACGGCGGCGACACCTGGACGGAGGTGAAAAGCCCTGGCCTGCCCACAGGTAGGCTCGGTCGAATCGGAGTAGCCGTCGCGCCTGGCGGTCAACGAGCTTTCGCCATCATTGCCGGAAACGGCGGCGCCGCCGGTCTCTATCGAACCGATGACAGTGGAGCTAACTGGCACAAAAGCACGCCTGATCCGCGCATCCAGGGTAGCGGCTACTTCAGCCGTGTCTTCCTTGATCCCCATAACCCCGATGTCGTCTACGTAGCGCAGACTTCGCTCTACCGCTCCGAAGATGGCGGCAAGACGTTCTCCTCCTACAAAGGGGCGCCGGGTGGTGACGACAACCACGCCCTCTGGATCGACCCCACGAATTCCGATCGCATGATCATGGCCAGCGATCAGGGCGCCACCATCAGCATGGACGGTGGGAAATCGTGGAGCTCCTGGTACAACCAGCCGACCGGCCAGATCTATCACATGTCCACCGACAACCGCTTCCCGTACTGGGTTTATGGCACGCAGCAGGACAGCGGATCGGTAGCCACGCTGAGCCGAGGCGATTATGGCGAGATCACCTTCATGGATTGGGACCCCATCGGCGGCTACGAATTCGGCTATATCGTGCCCGACCCGCTGAATCCCAATCGCGTTTTCGCCGGCGGCCCCGGCCGCGGCCTGGTGCGTATCGACCGCTCGAATCGGCAGGTGGTCAACGTCTCACCCAGCGTCGTTCGCGACAACGAATACCGCATGGCGATGAATCCTCCGCTCGCGTTCTCGCCACACGACTCACATCTGTTCTACGAGGGCGCGCAGTACCTGTTGGAGACACGCGACGCCGGTGTGCATTGGAAGGCCATCAGCCCAGACCTTACCAAGCGTCCCGACGCCCAGGTTCGGCCCCCTCAGCCGCAGACCGAAGAGGAACCCACGCCGGACAGTCAGCCGAAGAAGCCCAAAGTTCGCGAAGAGGAAGTCACCGTTCGCCCGCCCGATCGCAGCGCCATCAACACCTTCTCGCTCTCGCCGGCAACGAACGGAGTGATCTGGGCGGGAACCACAAACGGCCTGATTCAGGTCACGAAGGACAGCGGCGCGACCTGGCAAAATGTCTCGCCCCCGGGCCTGTCTCAGTATTCGCAGATCAGCATCATCGAGGCCGGACGTTTCGATGCGGCAACCGCTTACGCGGCCATCGATCGCCACGAGGAAAACGACTTCCAGCCTCACTTCGTCCGCACCCATGATTACGGCAAAACGTGGACGGAAATCTCCACCGGCATTCCGGGCCGAAGCTTCGCGCGAGTCGTGCGGGAAGACCCGGCGCGCAAAGGTCTGCTCTACGCCGGTACCGAGACGGCCGCCTACGTCTCGTTCGACGACGGCGACCACTGGAATCCGCTGCAACTGAACATGCCGACCACGTCGGTGCGCGACCTGGAGATCCACGGCAACGACCTCGTGGCTGCCACCTATGGGCGCGCATTCTGGGTTCTCGACGATCTCGCGCCGCTCCGCCAGGCACGCGATGTCGGCAGAGCGCAGACCTACCTCTACAAACCCGACAAGGCGTTGCGAACCCGCCGCGACCTGAATCAGGATACGCCAATTCCGCCCGAAATGCCCGCCGGACAAAACCCGCCGGATGGCGCAGTGATCGATTACTATCTCGCGTCGGCTCCACCAGCCGACGTCACGCTCGCCATCTACGACAGCGCCGGTCAGCTCGTCCGCGAGCTCTCGAGCAAGCCGGGTGCGGCTTCGACAGAGCCGCCGCCCAACGTCCCCGATTACTGGCTGGCACGTCCGGCCTACCCGACCGCGCAGGCCGGCATGAATCGCTTCATTTGGGACTTGCGCTCGAGCGCCCCCCTGGTGCTACGGCACGAATATCCGATAGCCGCCCTGTACGGAAACACCCCCGGTCTTCCGCTGGGCGAACAGGTGGTACCCGGCAAATACGAAGTGCGTCTCACCGCGAACGGCCGCACCATCAAGCAGCCGCTCGAAGTCGGCATGGACCCGCGCGTAGACGTCTCCGATACGGCTCTCAAACAGCAATTCGACCTCGAGAAGAAAGTGATCGATCTCGTCACCGCGAGCTACGACTTTTACCATCAGGCCTCTCTCCTCCGCGAAGCCCTCGCGGTCGCGCAGAAGAAGGCACCGGCAGCCGAAGCCGCGCTGAAAGACTTCGACCAGAAAGCGGTGAAGATTCAGGGCACCGAAAACGGAGGGCGCGGCAATCGCGGGGGCGGCAAGCCTACCCCGACTTTCGCGCTGCTCAATCGAGAACTAGGCTCGCTCGCTTCGACGGTCGACGAGGCCGACGTTGCGCCGACACCCGCGATGCAGACCGCCTACACCGATTACTGTCGCGAACTGACCAACGCCGTGAAAAGCTGGAACGACCTGCTGCAGCACGATCTGCCCGCTGTGAACGAAGCTCTCGCGAATCAGCGACTGGCTGCCCTACCCAGCGCACCGCTGGCGGCGCCAGCATCCTGCTCGAACTAGTAACATGCACATAGATATGTTTCGCTGGAGTATCGCACTCCTGCTGCTTCCGCTATCGCTGGCAGCTGAGACGGGATACCGGGCCGGCGTCGCCCGCATTGACATTACTCCGCCCATCGGACATCCCATGGGCGGCTATTCCGAACGTAAGGGACCTGCAACGGGCACCCACGATCCCCTCTACGCGACGGTGCTGGTCATCGAATCAGGAGACAACTCCATCGCGTTCGTCACCTGCGACCTGCGTTCGTTCGTCTCAACGCGGGTTGGCGATCTGGCGCGCGAGCGTTATGGCGTTAAGACAACGATCATCAGCGTTTCGCACACGCATTCCGGTCCCGTTACATGGGAGCTGCACTCCTCCTGGTACCCGCAGGCCGAAGACAAAATGGTGGAGGCCATCGGCAAGGCGAAAAGTGAGATGTTTCCCGCTACGTTCGCCATGTCCACAGGTCACGATTATCTCGGCTTCAATCGCCGCAAGATCGTCGACGGCCGCGGAAAGATGTGGTGGCGCAATGCCGACAAGCTGCCATCGCATCCGCTCGATCCGGCTGTCAATGTTTTCCAGGTAAAGGACGACGGCGGTAAAGTGCGTGCCGTGCTCGTGAATTTCGCTTGTCATCCATCAGTCCTGGGACCCGATAATCTGCAATACTCCGCCGATTACCCCGGCGCTATGAAACGCTACGTGGAGTCCCAGATTCCCAGCGCGCTTTGTTTGTTCATCCAGGGCGGGGCAGGTGACATCAACCCGTATCGCGACAAGGAACCGGTTGCGGGCCAGGGCTTCCAGGCCGTTCAGGAGATGGGCGAAGAGCTCGGCAAGACAGTGATGTCGACTCTGGGCCGCACCCGCCCGGTCTCGGGCGCATTGAAGACCTACTCCGAGGTCATCGAAGTGAAGAACCGCTGGAAACCCTCCGAGAACATGCCGGTCGGTTGGACCGCCGGCACATTCGGCGATTCGGTCTGCTTCCTCGCTTTGCCCGGCGAGCCTTTTGTCGAGCACCAGGTCACTTTCCGTGAGAAATCCGAATGCACGGACGCGATGCTCTTCGGTTATTCGTATTCTGCGGGCGGTGTTTGGGCTGGCTACATCCCCACGATCCTCGCGTCTGTCCAAGGCGGTTACGGTGCCGACTACAACACCACCGTTGAAGTCGGGACCGGCGAGCGGCTCATCGATAGAGGAGTGATCAAAATATTCCAAATGCGCGGTCTGTTGAAGGATTTGCCCGATCCGAGGTACTAATGCGAAAACTCATTCTTCTTACCGTTGCCGGCGCAGCTCTGCTGAGCGGCGCTGAGTTTCGCGCTGGTGTCGCGAAGGCCGACCTCGATCCGCCGACGGGCATCCCGATGGCTGGGTACGCCGTGCGCTATTCGAAAGGAACGCTCGATCCCGTGGAAGCGCGCGTCCTCGCGCTTTCCGATGGCAAGCGAACCATCGCCATCGTCACGCTCGATCTCTGCTTCCCCTTCGATCCGCCCGTGATGGCCGATATCCGCTCGCGGGTGCAGGGCACGGTCGACGAAGTTGTATTCCACGCCTCGCACACGCACTCCGGTCCGACGTACGCTGCGGCGCCCGAAGCGGTCCAGCACGCGATTCCCCGAGTGGTCGAAGCGATTCAGACTGCCGCTCACAACCTCGTGCCCGCGCGAATCGGAAACGGCTTGGGACAGGCCTACATTGGATTCAATCGACGCTACGTGCGGACGGACGGCTCCGTGCAGATGTTCTGGCGCAATGAGCCGAAGGTGACTTCAACGTTTCCGGTCGATCCCACGGTCGGAGTAATCCGGGTCGACCGGACCGATGGAACGCCGCTGGCGATCCTCGTGCACTACTCCTGCCATCCCGTCGTTCTGGGTCCGGACAATCTCGACTACTCGCCCGACTATCCCGGCGAAATGCGGCGCTACATCGAGCAGGAGATGGGTAGCAATGCGATGGCGTTCTTCCTGCAAGGCACGCCCGGCGATATCAACCCGTATTTCGACAAGACCCCGCTCCGTGAAGACGCGATCAACGTGATGAAGGAGACCGGCCGCAAACTCGGCGCCGAAGCCGTCCGCGTCGCCCGCACCATCAGGACCGAAGCGCCCGCCAAGCCTCAGATTCAGACGAAGACGGTCACGCTGACGGTAGCCAATCGCTGGGACACCGAAAAGCTGAAAGCTGCTCTGAGCGAGCAATATCACCTTGAAGCGTCACGAGCCGGCCGGCTCCTCGCCGAGAACATGCAGCTACCGGTGACCACGATCCTCCTGAACCAGAACCTCGCCTTCGTGGGAATGCCTGGCGAACCCTTTGTCGAATTTGGCATGCAGCTAAGAGCCAAAAGCCCGCTGCCGAACTCATTTCTGATCGGCTACACGAACGGGTATTTCGCCTACTTCCCGACCATCGCCGCTGCCGCGCGCGGAGGCTACGGAGCCAACTCAACGGTGAATCCGACCGAAGTCGGAACTGGCGAGCGCATGCTGAACACCGGCTTGATCTCGATATATGAACTGCTCGGCAAGCTATCCGATAAACCCAACCACGCTCGGGAAGGCCTGTAGACAGCTATCGCCAACCGAGCATGGAGGCTGCGGAAAATGACGCAGCTTTCGTCGAGCGCCGTAAGGCAGGTTTTCAACCTGCAGCGGGTTTTCACCCCGCTAATGCCCAGGGGAAACCGCCTGCTCCACCTTGTCGCCCGCGGCTACTTCAAAGCAACGGCGCTCACCTCATAGATGTTCCCCATCCCATTAAGCGTCGAGGTGAGCCCCCGCCTGATCTCAGACCAGGCCATCCTTCGAAGCGGTCGATAGGTCGCGAACCCCCGTTCGCTTGCGAAGAAAAAGCGGCGCCCATCGCTCGAAAAAGCCGGCCACGACTCGGCGCCCCCGCTGTTGATCGGAGCGCCGCAATTGCGAGCTGGCGTCCACGCACCATTCTTGCGGAAGCTGACGTACAGATCGCCGTGCGCGTACTTGCGGTGGATCCCAATCATCTCATCCTCGCGCCCGCCGGCCGTGAACACCAGGGTGCTCTCGTCGGGAGAAATCGCGGGGTGCACTTCAGGGCCATTTGTATTGATCGCCTCACCCAGATTCTCGACAGTTTTGTACGCTCCGTCTTCCAGGTTCGAACGGTAGATATCGAACGATCCCGCCCCGCCTTGCCGGCTGGACGCGAAATACAACGTCCCGTTCGCCGCAACCGACACCCCGTATTCCTGAGCCGGCGAATTAATTGGGGCGGGAAGGGCATGCGCCTCGCTCCAACCGGTCGCCGTGCGGTCGACATACCAGATGTTGAAATCATGCTTCGTGGTGTCGCCGTTGGGACGATCTGAGATGAAGTACAGTCGAGACCCGTCGGGTGCTAACGACGGACCCATGTCGTGAAATTCCCCGGAAAACGGCGCGATCTCCGGTTGAGCCCAATGTCCCTCGGTGTCGAAATGTGTCCAGCATATGATTCGCATGGGATCGCCTACAGTCGCCGGCGAGCTCCTGCCGAAGAACGCGGTCCTGCCGTCGGGCGTCATGGCAAATCCGAATTCATCGCTGGCCGTCGAGATGACACCTTCACCGACAAGTTTCGCGTCGCCAGACCTTCCCGCCGCAAGACTCAACACCGCAAATATCAAAGCCACCGCTGCGAGAACTCTCACCGTTTTTCTCCCAATCCAATTGCGGTGAGGTCGATTTGATAGATGTTGCCCCAGCCGTTCACGGTGCTTCGTTCGTGCGCAATCAGATCGCGATAGTTCTCCGGCTTTTCGAACCCCCGCTCGCTGGACCAAAAAAGGTACTTCCCGTCGGGTGAAAAACGCGGACTGTAATCTCTCGCCGCGGTATTGATCTTCGGTCCGAGATTGCGCGGTTCCGTCCATTCTCCGTTCTTCTGGTCGCTGACATAAATGTCGAAACTGCCGTAGCCGTCCTTGCGGCCCAAAGGAACCAGGAAAAGAAAACTCTCATCCGGCGCCACCAGAACCTCCAGAGACCAATTCTCGGGGCCGTTAACGGAACCCTTGAGCTTTTCCGCGGGTTGGTATCTTCCATTGACGAGCCGCGATCGGTAGATAGCGAGGCCCGCGCGTCCGCCCTCGCGCCCGGAAACAAAATAGAGCGTGCCGTTCGCGGCAAGCGAGGCGAAGGTTTCGTCCTGACCGCTGTTAATCGCCTCGTCCAGATGCCGCGGCTCGCTCCACCCGGTAGCCGTCTTATCGACCATCCAAATATCGAAATCCTGATCTTTCTTCGGGTGGCCCGGAACCGGCCGGTCGGAAGCGAAGACCATCTTCGAACCATCCGGCGACACGACCGCATCGAAGTCCCAGTACTGTCCCGAGAATGGCGCGATCTCCGGCTCCGTCCATCGCCCGTCCCGGAACGTCGACATGCAAATGAAGTAGAAATTGCTTCGAGGCACGCTGCGGTTGAAGAAAACCGTTCTGCCGTCCTTCGTGAACGTGAGCCCGAACTCGTCGAAAGGCGTCGAAATCACCCCTTCGGCGAAGAGCTTTGGTTCGGTCATCGGCTGATCCGATGCGTAGGGATGCGAATCCCGGCCCGCCGAGAGGCTCAACAGACAGGCGGCAACGAAAATCCCGAACCGCGGCCACCTCGACCTCAACAGCATCACCAAACGCGGCATGTTGGCACCCGGACCATCGGCTGCCCGGTGGAGCATCCGAACGCCTTCTGGAATTCAGGCATATTCTGCACGGTTCCGTTCACGCGGAATTTTGCGGGGGAGTGTTCGTCAGTCAGCGTCACGTTGCGGGCCGTCTCGTCGCGCATTGCCTGACACCAGGATTGTCCGAAGGCCATGAAGAAGCGCTGCTCGGGAGTGAGTCCGTTCGCGTCGCGCTGCTCGCGGGCGCCGGGTGTCCGGTCCAGCAGCCGTTCCAGTGTGCGATAGGCGATGCGCATACCGCCGTTGTCGGCAATGTTCTCTCCCAGGGTGAGTTGGCCGTTGCCCTTCATCCCGGGCGCAAAATCAAAGCCGCCGTACTCATCAATAAAGCACTGCGCGCGCTGTTGGAAAGTGCGATCATCCGCCGCCGTCCACCAGTCGCGCAGGTTGCCATCGGCATCGTATTGGCGGCCATGATTGTCATAACCATGCGTCAGTTCGTGGCCGATAATGATACCGATTGCGCCAAGGTTTTGGGCGTCATCCGCCGTGACGCTGAAGAGGGGTTTCTGCAGGATTCCAGCGGGGAAGTTGATACTGTTAGTCGGCGGCTGGTATTCAGCATTTACCGTGGGAGGCGTCATATCCCACTCGCCTGGGTCTACAGGCTTTCCAATTTTCGCGAGTTCGCGCGCGACGGCGAACGCATCCAAGCGCAGCGAATCGCCTGAAAAGTCATCACGTGTGATTTTGACGTGGGAGTAGTCGATCCAGTGCTCGGGATACCCGATCTTCCTTGTGAGCTTCTTGAGCTTGAGGAGCGCCTGGGATTTCGTGGCATCCGACATCCACGAAAGTTCCCGGATGTTCTCATCGAGTGAGACCTGAAGCTCCGACATTAATGTCAGGATTCGTTCTTTCGACCCCGCCCCGAAGCTCTTGGCCACGAAGGCTTGTCCAAGAGCCTCGCCAAGCCGGTCGTCAGTTGATGTCGTGCAGCGCCACCAACGCGGCTTTAGAGCCGGAACGCCGTTGAGAGTCTTGCCGTAGAAATCAAAGCTCCGGTCGACGAATTTCGCCGGCAATTGGGAGGCGACATCGGCCAGCAGCCTCCACCGCAGGTAAGCCTTGACCGCGTCGAGATTGCTTTCCTGCAGCACGGGATCCAAGGCGGTGAGGTATTCCGGGGCGCGAACGTTCACCACCCGAAACTCAGGCATCTTCACCGCGCGAAAATAAGCCCGCCAGTCAAAGTGGGGCATTAAGGCCGCAAGTTGATCGAGCGTCAGCTTGTGACGGGTCTTCTGCGGATCGATCTGGTCCTGCCGGTCGAGAGCCTTCTGCGCGATCGCCGTCTCCAGTTTCAGAATCGCTTCCGCCTCGGCCGCGGCACGTTCCGGGGAATCGCCATACAGAGAGAGCATCGCGGTAATATGTGTCTGCAGTTTGTCTCGCAGCATGACCGAGCGTTCGTCCTGACGCACATAGTAGGCCCGGCCCGGCAGCGATAGCCCGATTTGACTGATATCGGCGGACGCCAACTTGGAATTGTCGTAGTCGGACTGCGAAGAGAGCGCCCAAAACGCGCCGACACCCTTGCGATGCAAGCTCACCAGGGCCGAGAGGAGGGATGCGCGCGAGTTCACCTTTTCGATCTGTTGCATGTCGGCATCGATGCTGGCGGTCCCTCTCTTTTCGATGCTGGCCTCGTCCATGCACGCCGCGTAGTAGTCTCCAATCTCCTGCTCAATCTTCGACCGCTCCGGCTTTGGGACCCGGGCACCTTCCAGAATCTCGTGCAGCGTAGCCGTGTTTCTCTCGAAAAGCTCGTCGGAGCGGCCCCATGAGGCGCGGTCGCTCGGGATCGGATTCGCGGCCACCCAGGCGCTGCAGGCGTATTGGTAGAAATCTTCGCAAGGACCTGGCGAAGCAGCCGTACTCTCGCTCATCCCGGCGCTTGGTCCTTGGGCCAGCGCCAGAACAGGCAGGAATACCAGGAGAGGCCGAATGGTTCGCATCATTGTTCCAGAATGAGTCAGCCCATTCGTCCGAATCTTGGATAAAATTGCCCTGCTGCTGCCACCTTTATCGCTCAATAGGTTGCGAGCCAAGGCGGAGCGGCATTCAGGCCTGCCCTAACGGAGTCTCACGCGGTGCGTCGTTTCATTAATGACTGGCCGGCCGGCTTCGGAAGCCATCCGATTCTCGATCGCTCGCAATGTAGGATGCATTGAATTGGTTCACGCGAGGTTTTGCCGGCGCGGTCTGCCGCCGCACTGGCACGACGAGTATAGCGTTGGCGTCAGCTTGCGCGGCGGGCTGGCTTTCGACTTCAGAGGAACCAAGCATTCCGCACCTTCGGGTGTGATCAGTTGCCTGGCCCCCGGCGAGGTGCACAATGCGTATTCGGCGGGAGACGACGAATGGGAGTTCGTCTGCCTGCTAATCCCGGCCAATGCAGTCCAACAGATGCTTGGCGACATGGAATGCAGAACCGCGCTGCCCGACCTTCCGCGCCGCGTGGTGGCAGACCCTGGCATGGCCAATCGATTGGTGTCGTTATATGGGCACCTGACGGCCGGCAAAGATTCGCTGAAAAGGCAATCCATCAGCCTCGCGATTCTAGGCCAGTTCTTTGGCTGCTATTCGACGGCACAGGCTCCCAAGGCTCTCGCGGGAGCTGAGCACCAAGGAGTCCGGCGTGCCCGGGAGTTCATGCACGAACGTTATGGAGAGTCGATCACCCTAAGGCAACTCGCAGAGCACGCCGGGCTGAGCCCGTATTATTTTCTGCGTACTTTCCGAGCAGCCATCGGAATGACCCCGCATGCGTATCTAAACCAGATCCGCGTCGTGGCAGCGAAGCGCAAGCTTGCGGAAGGAGCGTCTCCGGCAGAGGCGGCTCTCGCCTGTGGTTTCTGCGATCAGAGCCACATGACCCGCCAGTTCAAGCGCACGGCCTGCGTGACACCCGGCGACTATCAAGGGGCTTACCGGCGAGGCACATCTCCGGGCGGACCACTGATGTTGCCGATATCCCTCGATTGATTCTCCAATGTTCTTTGCCGTGGATCATTCCTGAATCCGAGCTCGGGGGGTTCACGTCCAGCTTCGACAGACCTCCGGCGTGGGTGTCTGTTTACCGGGTAGTTTGGCCCGCGACTGATATTGTCGGAAATGATGTTTTGAGTATTGCTCGGAAGGCTCGGTACAAGAGCAGAATGGCGAGGACCGCGAGGCTTAAAGTGGCGCATGCGTAGCCAGTCCAGAGCACGGCAATAACCGAGGCGTTAATCCCGGATGGTTTGTTTATGGCCAGGCGTTGGAAGATGTCGCGCACGGCTGCGCCGTCGATCAGGTTCATGTGAAACGCACCGAGCCGGCCATCAGGCGCATGTGTAATGATGCCTGCGTAATATGGTAGTGCAATGAAATTCGTGGAGTACCCGTCGAATGCCGCGGCGAAGAGCGCCATGATTGCGACGATTCCGGCGCCGCGGCGAAGCCCGTAAAGACCAGTGCACCCGCCGGCAAGGACGACCATCTCGGCACCGGCAATCCCGTAGAGGTGCCATCCCAGGGCGATGGACATGCCTCGCGTTAAGTACACGACTACGGCAAAGTATGCCATGGCCATACAGAACAACAAGAACGCGCATGCCGCTATCCCGAGCTGTGCTTCCCCAATTTGTAGTCGCCCATGCGCGGCGTGTCGTACCGTCCGGCGAGCGAGGAGGGCGAGTCCGATTAAGGCGGTTAGGCCTGGGAGTTCAAAGGCGCGGTAGATCCAGCTCCTCGCGGTAAGGAAGCTCCAACCTCCGGTCCAAAGGTGGGTTGAAACAGCAGTGTCCAGGACGCGATACCACTGGACGGAACGAATGGCGGCGAGTTTGGTTATGATCCCGAAGTGCGCGGCAGCAACGTCGATTTGCTCGCCAGAAAGTGTTTCCGTCGCGAGCCAGTTGCGCATGTACCACCATCCGCTCAACGCGAGCGCAATGATTATGGCAATCGCGCACCCGGCGATGACGCGCGAATTGCGCTGACGATAGTATTGGATCGCTGCAATGATCGGCAGCACCGGGACGAGGGCCAGAAGGTAGGGCTTCGTGAGAAGCGAGAGTCCAAGGATGCTGCCTGCGAGGATCCAGTCCGTCATGACGGGTGCTCGACGACTCGTGCGCAACGATACGAGGAGGAACAGCGTGCTGAGTGTGAGCGCGAGCGCGTCATTCCCGATGCGGCAGATGCCGACGAGCAGCCCGGGCCAGGCAGCCAGGAAAAGCACGATTGCGGTTGCCGCGTGGCGGGATGCCGGGACCCCGCGTGCGAGGCGGTAACACAGGTACACGCCGATTACGGCGATGAGTAAGCTGGCCATGCGCAACGCCGCCACCTTCGCGGGATACGAGCATGAGCGTACACTCCAGTATGGAAACGCAAGCAGGATATAGTAGAGCGGCGGTTGTTGCGCCTCATAGATGAAGAGCTGGCCGGGACCGTCCGCCATCACTGGTGTGGTGATTCCGGGGTCCTTGAGTTCTTCCTCACGAAGGCGTCGCGCGTCTGTGGTCAGTCGCCAGAAAGCGTCATGAGTGAGCGCTGTCGTAACGTTCTCCGCTGCTGATGGGGCAAGCGGTGCAAGGGAGAGCGCTCGTTGGAGCGCGGGCGCGATAGAATCGGTCGTTGATGGCAGCCGCCCTTGGGTGACAAGATGTTCGATGTATGCGTAATGCGACCACTCGTCAAATCCTTCCCAGAGTGGTTGCGCAACACAGTAGAAGGTTCCACGAAGGAGAAATGCCGTGATCGCGATCGTGACCACGGTGTCCCGCTTTCGCACAAGACCATTTTCCTATATCAGTTCTGGACGAAAGCATTTAATTTGTGAGGAGTACGTAAATCGGGATAGCGGCAAGTAGGAAAGTTGACGTTTTAGAACAGGAGTTTCTCTCGTCCCGATTCATCTGCCCGGGAAAAACCTCGGGTGCCCGGTGTTGATGCCGAAGTCCTTCTATTCATTCACCGGCTGCTGATTCTTCTGCGCCGCAATCAGCTTCCGCAGCAACTCCCGCGCATTGTCGAAAGTCCGCAGTGTGCAAATGCTCATAGGTGTCCGACCGCGATCATCCTTGACATCCAACTGCGCACCCTTCGAGGCCAGAAACCGGAAAATCTCCTCAAATGGCGATTGCAACGGAGCCAGCGCCGCCAAATGCACTACGTTTTGGCCATGCCGATTCCGGGCGTAAATGTTCCCTGCCAGCTCGTAAGCCGCTTGAATCGTCGCCAGATTTCCGCTTCGCGCCGCTCCCATTAACACGGTGGTTCCATTCTGCGTTGTCAGCTTTGTGTCGGCTCCCGACGCGACAAGGAGCCGCACCATCTCAGCGCGCCCTTCTATCGCGGCCAGCAATAATGGGGTTGCCTCCCCGAAATCCTGTTCAAACCCGCCATGATCCTGGGGCGTTTGAGCCAGCGGCGCATTGGGATCGGCGCCGCGAGCCAGCAACTGCTTCGCGAGTTCCAGCTTATTGTTCTGCGCGGCCTCGTGCAGCGGAGTATGACCCGCCTTGTCATGGACATTGGGATTCGCTCCCTGGTCCAGCAACAGCCCTCCGATTCCGTCGTGTCCCCAGGACGCCGCCACCAGTAAGGCCGTGCTCCCATCCGGCCGTGCATGGTTGACATCCGCCTTTGCGGCCAGCAGCAGCCTCGCCGACTCGGTGTCGCCTCTCTCCGCTACGAACATTAAGGGCGTGAAGTCCCCTTTTGAAACCGCGTTGACTTCCGCGCCGTGTTCGATCAGTACACGCGTGACAGCCGGGTGTCCTTCCGCAACCGCCCACATCAAAGCCGTCTGCTTCTTCCGCGATTCCGCCCGATTCACATCCGCGCCGCTTTGCAGCAGCAGGTTCACCGCCTCCAAGCTCCCCGCTCCCGCCGCTATCATCAGCGCCGTATCGCCATTCCACCGGGCCGCATTTGCCTGTGCGCCGGCCTTCAGGAGGCGGCCGACAAGCGCCGCATTCGCGTTCGCACAGGCCAGCGTCAGCGGCGTTTCGCCATAATCATTGGCTGCATTTACGTTTGCCCCAGCCTGAAGTAAGGCGTCGGCCATCTCTGTGTCATCCACGTACGCGGCCCAGGTCAGCGCCGTCTGACCATCCGCCTGCGCGTTGTTCACGTTCACGTGCTGCTCCAGCAACGAGCGAACGGCCTTCAAATCGTTGTTCCGGGCAGCCTGAACCAGCCTCAGATCGGCCGTGGCGGCATCGCCCGCCACCGCAAGCGAAAGCATCGCAATCCAAATTCCGGCCCAGGCACGATCAAACATTTCTAAACGTCCTCTTCTGTTGAATTTAGCAGCAATTCTGTGGTAATTTTAAACGGCCAGATGTTATCGCCAAGACTCCCGCTGGTGCTTCGCCGGAGTTGCCAGATCGCCGTAATTGCAGTTCTCACTATCCCCCTGTCATTCGCGCAGCGTCGCGCCCTTCTCGACAACTACTGTATGGCGTGCCACAACGATAAGCTGCGAACAGCGGGTGTTTCCGTGCAGTCCCTGAATGCGGCCGACGTCAGCCAGCAGGCCGAGACTTGGGAAAAGGTCCTGCGGAAACTCACGACGGCGCAAATGCCGCCCCCCGGACTACCTCGTCCGGACGATGCCTCAAGAAACCAATTCACGGGCTGGCTTGAGACATCCCTCGATCGCGCCGCGTCAGACAAGCCCAATCCCGGCCATCCAACCATCCACCGCTTGAACCGCGCCGAATACAGCAACGCCATTCGCGACCTTCTCGCGCTGGACATCAATGCCGGTTCCATGCTCCCGGCCGACGATTCCGGTTACGGTTTCGACAACATCGGCGACGTCCTGTCCCTCTCGCCCGGCCTCCTCGAGCGCTACATGTCGGCGGCCCGCAAGGTGAGCCGGCTCGCCGTCGGATCGGCCGGTTTCCGTCCCCAAACCGATAGCTACGCGGTGACTCGCGGCGCGGCCCAGGCCGACCAGGTCAGCGAGGACCTGCCCCTTGGTTCACGCGGGGGGATCGCGGTGCACCACTACTTTCCAGTTGACGGCGACTACATGCTTCGCGTCCAAATGCGCCCTAAGTCCGGCGACAATGACGACAAGCCGCACTTCGATGTGCCGTATCATGTCACTGCCGGATCGCATCTTGTGGGCGTAACGTTTCTCAACGACTCGACAAAGCAGGAAGCGGTCCTGCCGCCGCGCCTCGCCCGTGGTGCTTCGCCCGGGCCGCTGTTGGCCTCCACCGTGGATCTCCGAGTGGACGACGCTCGAGTCCAAATGTTCGACATTTCCTGGCGGAATCCTGCGATTGACAGTCTGTCGATTACTGGGCCCGGCGTGAATCAGCACGTCGGCGACACACTCAGCCGCGAAAAGATCTTCGTCTGCCATCCAGCGAATGCCCAGGAAGAAGCGCCGTGCGCCACAAAGATACTGACCGCGCTGGCTCGCCGCGCTTACCGGCGGACCACGACCGCGGCGGATGTTGCGCCTCTGCTCGACTTCTACGCCCAGGGCCGCAAAGATGCGACGTTCGAAAACGGCATTGAGTTCGCTCTCCGGGCCCTGCTCGTTGCGCCGGATTTCCTGTTCCGCATCGAGCGCGACCCCGCCGGCAGCACGCCAGGTTCTGTCCACCGCATCAGTGATTTCGAGCTGGCTTCCCGTCTGTCATTCTTCCTCTGGAGCAGCATTCCGGACGACCAACTGCTCGACTTGGCCTCGAAAGGCAAGTTGAAGGAGCCCGCCGTGCTCGACGGCCAGGTGCGCCGCATGCTCGCCGATCCCAAGGCAACAGCGCTCGTCACCAACTTTGCCGGCCAGTGGCTTTATCTTCGAAACCTGGCTTCCGTCACTCCCGACCCCGATACTTTCCCCGAATTCAACGACGCTCTCCGCGCCGACTTTCAGCGTGAGACGGAACTGTTCTTTACCGATATTCTCCGCGAAGACCGTAGCGCCCTCGATTTGATCGACGCCGACTTCACCTATCTGAACGGGCGCCTGGCGCGTTACTACGGAATCGACAACGTTCACGGGAATGCCTTCCGCCGCGTAAGCCTGGCCGGCATAAATCGAGGCGGTTTGCTTGGCCAGGGCAGCATCCTGACGGTCACGTCCTATCCCAACCGCACGTCAGTTGTCCAACGCGGCAAGTGGATCCTCGAAAACCTGCTCGGTGCACCGCCGCCACCGCCGCCGCCAACGGTTCCTGAGCTTAAAAGCCATGGCGAAGACGGCAAGCTGCTCACCATGCGGCAACAGATGGAGATTCATCGCGCGAACCCGACCTGTGCCGGCTGCCACTCCCGCATGGACCCGTTGGGATTCGCGATGGAGAATTTCAATGGCGTAGGCCAATGGCGCACGGTCGAAGCGGGTGCTCCGATCGATGCCACCGGAACTCTGCCCGACGGGACGAAATTTGACGGCTACAGCGGTCTCAAGAAGGTTCTGTTGAACCATCGCGACGAGTTCATCGCCACTCTCGCCGGCAAGCTGCTGACCTACGCGCTTGGCCGCGGCCTGGAATACTATGACCAACCCACGGTGCGAGCGATCTCGCGCGAAGCAGCGCGCGACGACTACCGAATTTCCGCCCTGTTCACCGCGATAGTGAAAAGTACCCCGTTTCAGATGAGGAGGACACCGGACTCATGATCGTCACGAACAAAGCGCTTCCCCGCCGCACCTTTCTTCGAGGTGTGGGGACGACGCTGGCTTTGCCTTTTCTCGACGCCATGCTTCCCGCGTTCGGCGCCACCCGAGCCATGGCCGCGAAGCCCGTCCGCCTTGGGTTTGTTTATGTCCCCTGCGGCATCATCATGGATCGCTGGACGCCGCCGACCGATGGCACCGGCTTCGCCTTCGCTCCCATCATGAAGCCCCTGGAACCCTTCCGCGAGCAGCTTCTGGTTCTGAGCGGCCTCGCGCAGGTTAACGGCGAGCCTCTCGGCGACGGACCGGGCGACCATGCCCGCGCGGGAGCCACGTTTCTGACCGGGGTTCATCCCAAGAAAACCGAGGGCGCCGACATCCACGCCGGGATCTCCGCCGATCAAATTGCCGCCAGGGAGTTGGGTCGCGCGACACAACTTGCCTCACTGGAGTTGAGCCTGGAAGCACCTGGTCTCGTAGGCAATTGCGATTCCGGATATAGCTGCGCCTACAGCAACACCATATCGTGGCGAACCCCGACCACGCCGATGCCGATGGAGGTGAACCCGCGGGCCGTATTCGAGCGCCTCTTCGGGGATGGCGAAACGACCGACGCCGCGGACCGGCTCGCCCGGGCAAAGCAGGACCGCAGCATCCTCGATTTTGTACGCGACGACGTGAAGCGCCTGGAACCCGGCCTCGGCGCCCGGGATCGCGGCAAACTCGACGAATACCTCGAAGCGATACGCGATATTGAACGCCGCATCCAGAAGGCGGAAGAGCAGGCCGCTATGCCGCTTCCTGCCATCGAGCGGCCGACGGGCATGCCCGACACCTTCGAAGAGCACTGCAGGCTCATGATGGACTTGCAGGTGATCGCCTACCAGGCCGACCTGACTCGGGTCACTACCTTCATGATCGCCCGCGAAGGAAGCACGCGCAGCTATCGCGCCATCGGCATTTCAGACGGCCACCACCCTCTGACGCACCACCAGGGCGACAAGGAAAAGATCGACAAGGTGGCTCGCATCAACACGCATCACGTCGAGATGTTTGCGTATCTCCTCAACAAACTCCGCACGACGCCCGACGGCGACGGCAGCCTGCTCGACCACTCGTTAATGCTCTATGGCAGCAGCCTCTCGGACGGCAATATGCACACTCATGTCGACCTGCCGCTGGTTCTTGCCGGCGGCGGTGGAAGCAAAATCAAGGGCGGCCGCGCCTTGCGCTACCCGAAGGAAACGCCCATGACCAACCTTCTGCTGACGATGCTCGATAAAGCGGGTGTGAGGACCGAGAAGCTGGGCGATAGCACGGGCGAAATCGCGCACCTTGCAGACGTGTAATGCCAGCCGGCAGCCTGCGGCCAATTGGGAATCGGCTACAAGAGAAGAAGGCAAATAGCGAATCTTTGGCGTCGTTATCCAACGTTGAACAGCATCTTGAAACCGTAATCCATGTGGAGTTGCTGATGGCAGTGAAACAGCGTCAGCCCGTCCATCTGCGGTGTGAAGTCGGCTTCGATTTTCTTGAAGCCTTTCACCAGGACTACATCCTTCAAAACTCCCGCCGTCGGCTTGCCGTGGACGTTGGTCAGTTCGAAGCTGTTCCGATGCAAATGGACCGGGTGCGCATCATCCGTCTGGTTGTCGAACACAAGCCGGTAGCGTTTTCCCTTTTGTAGCGTGCGAGGCGGATCGCTCTCGTTGAAGCCCTTCCCGTTGATCGTCCAGTGGTTGAAGTGCCCCTTGCCGCCGTTGATCTTGCCAAACTTCAGCAGTATGACATCGTCGGGGTTTTGAACCTGGTGACTGTCGCCGAACAGTGTGTAGTCCCAGGGCGTCTTCGGAGGCACTACCCAGCGCGGCTCGCCGGACTTGTTCGCGTATTCCACGACGATGCCCATCCCGTTCTTACGGTCGTCATCTTTCGGGGTGCCGAGAATCCAAACCCCGGGCGACTTCATTTCGACGATGGCATCGATGCGCTCTGCCGTTCCAAGCTCGAGAACCTCAACGGCCGCAGGATGCGCCACAGGATTGCCGTCGAGCGCGACCACCTGGAACTGATGGCCCGGCAGCGCCAGCTTGATGTTTTCTGTCGCGCTGGCATTCAGGAAGTGGAATAGAACCCGCTGGCCTTCTTTGACCCGGATCGGATCCCCGTAGCCGAGACATTTTCCGTTAATCGTGAAGCGCTGGTAGCCGATTTCCCAGCCGTTGGGCTTCTCGTCCTTCTTCGGAGGCGGCGCCGGCCCTTCGTCTTCTTCCATCTCTTCGGTGGTGAAGAACGGTTCCCACTCGTGGGTCGCCAGGAAGATCTCCTGGTCATACTGGCCGGGGTTGTTTTTCGGCTCGATATAGACGAACGCGAACTGCCCGCTGTAGGTGCCGCGGCCCAGGTCCGACATCGGCATCACGTGGGTGTGAACGAATCGTGCGCCTGAGGGACGCGGAGTCAGCCGATAGCGGATATGGCCGTGCGGCGGAACCTGCAGGCTCTTTTCCTCTGCCGCGCCGTCGACATCCGCTGGGATGATCTGGCCATGCCAATGGACGAGCTCCGGCGTGTCGGTATCGTTGAACAGATCGACGACGGCCGGCACGTCCTCCTTGAGCCGGATCAGCGGACCAGGGACGGATCCGTTGTAACCGATGGTGCTAATGGTGTGGTCCTGCGCGATATCCACCAGGACAGTGCCGATGCGTAGCGTAACGTCGGCCGGGCCTTCCGCCGGCGGATTGTTCTTATTACAGGCGGCGAGCAGCAGAGCGGAACCCAGTAGCTCGCGGCGCGTGATCATGGTTTCGGCACGAACGCCAGGAAGCGGCGCGGGTTGTCGACCAGGATTCCATGCAGCGTCTCTTCCTTGACCCCGGCCTCACGCAGTTTTGGAACCCAGACCGTCAACGTCTTGCCGTATCCCGGGCCGTTATTATGCTTGAACTGGCTGGGCGTCGACAGGTCTGAAGCGAACATCAGATTGTCCGCATAGCCGGCTTCGATCAGCGCGGTCACCATAGGGACCTGCCGGGCGTCGCCGGGTCCACCCTGGCGGTCGAATCCGATGAAAGCGCCGCGCTTGCATACAGCCTTGTGGACTTCGAGTTTCGGGTCGACCAGGTTGCCGAGATGACCGATCACGACGCGTTGCGGTTTAACCCCGGCGCCTTCCAGAAGATCGAGCTGCTCGAGCGCGGATTTGCCGGGGATGCCGGTGTGGGTGAAGATCGGGAGGTTGGTCGCGCCATGAGCCTTACCCACGGCGCGGAATACCTTGCGCTCGGTGTCTGTGATTTCGTCCCAGCTTCCGATTTCGCCGAACACGCCGACTCGCTGGGTCCTGGCCTGACGGATGAGATCTTGCGTGATCTGGTCCTCGCTCCAGTTGGCAATCTCGGGCGGATAGAACGGCTGCGTATAGTAGCCGCATCCCGCCACAATGGGCAGACCCGATTTGGTGCTGAGCTGTTTCAGAAATTCCAGGTCGCGGCCCATGTCGGGATGTCCGCCGTCGACGATACAGGCCACCCCGTCTTTCGCGGCCGCCTGCATTTCCCCGGTCATGATATCGAGATCGTGCATTACGTCGGGCGCGTCGGAAGGGGGCGGAGGATTCTGGTGGCGGTACAGCGCCATCCAGCGCGGCATGAAGTCGGCGGCGAGCGACAGGTGTTCGTGGAATAGCGTGGCGCCGCCGGAGAGTGCCTCAGGCGGGAGGTCTTTGAGGACGGTGCGGATGATGGGCTTGGGAGCCCCGGTCGAGATGGCTCCCAAGGCTAGCGCGCCTATGGCTTCGCGACGGGTTAGTCGCATCTTGAGATTTTACAGCACCCGCGGGTATCGCAGCCTGCGGCTGCCAGGAAGTAGTTGACGGCGGACTAAAACCTCCACTTCCAGCACCGGGTGTAGGAGAAACTAACTCATTGAGCCGAAGCTTGCGTTACTCCATCCGTAGAGCTCTTAATGGGTCGACATTGGAGGCGCGGAGGGCCGGGATGATGGCGGCGATCAACGCGCAGCCGCCAAGCGCGGCCACTGCGGCGAAGAGCGACCAGGGGTCCCAGATCGGGACGCGGTAAAGCCGCGATGCCATGAGGTGCCCCGCGCCGATCGCGAGCGGGACGCCCAGCATAAGCCCGGCAGCGACCTTCGTAAATGCCCCCCTCAACACCAGGCCCACAACTTCCTGTTTGCCGGCGCCCAGTGCCATCCGCACGCCGATTTCGCTCGTTCGGCGTGCCACGGTGTACGCGGTCACTCCGTATAGCCCGACGGCCGCGAGAACCAACGCGATGATGCCAAAGAGACTCGCAAGGCCCGCGACCGCGCGATCCTGGTCAAAGCTCAGCGCGACTTGCTCCTGCATCGTGCGCACACTATTAACGGTGAGATTCGGGTCCACCTCGGCGAAAACGCGCCGCAGCAGAGGCTCCAGACTTCCTGGAGGCGCGTTCGTCACGAGCATGGCGCTGTGGATGAAGTGCGAATTCATCTCGACCTTTCGCATGATGTCGAGCTGGTAGGAATCCACGTATTGCGCCAGCGGGACGAAGAACATAGGGCGGGCCGGCTGGTCGGGTCGATTGTATTTCGCATCACGCACCACCCCCACAATTCGGAAGGTGTTGGCGTACTCGGCGAGATCCAGACCGAAGTGCTTGTCGAGCGGGTCTTCATTCGGGAGAAAGCGCTTGGCGAACGCCTCATTCACGACCGCAACCAGATTAGCCGTGCCGCGATCGGCGGACGTGAGACCGCGCCCTCGCAGTATGGGTTGACCGACGGCCTGGAAATACTCGGGGTTGACCCGATCCCACGAAGAAGTCGAGTTCTCGCTGAGAACCGGCATGGGATGTCCTGCCACGAAGACCAACTCGCCCCAGTTGTCGGTGAAGGGATTGTACAGCGCCAGGCTGGCGCGTTCCACACCGGGCAGACTGGTCAACTTCAGCTCCAACTCACGGTAGATCGCATCAAGGCGGTCAATCGGATAGGTTGAAGACGGCGGGTTCAATGCAATGGACACGCGGTTGTGGGTCTCGAGCCCGAGACTCTGATTCTGGAGGTTGTTTAAGCTTCGCGTCAGCATGGTAGCTCCTGCCACCAGCACAACCGAAAGCGTTGCTTGAAACACCAGCAGGAGCTTGCGTGGAAGCGAAGAGCTGTCGCTGGTGCTGCGGCCCACTCCACGCAGCGCCTGCACCGGGTCCGTTCGGGTTGCGAGCCACGCCGGGGCGGTGCCGAAGAGGATCCCTGTAACGAGGGAGAGCGCGAATGCAAAAGCCAGGATCGGAAGAGACGGCGTCGTGCTGATGGGTATCGCGTGGCTGTCACGAAACGCGAGGGCGAGCAGAAGACGTTGCGCTCCATCGGCGATTACTAAGCCTGCAATTCCCCCTGCGATGGCAAGAAGCAGGCTTTCCGTCAGCGACTGGCCGATGATTCGGCCGCGTGAGGCGCCAATCGCCAACCGAAGCGAAGTCTGTGACCGTCGAATCATGCCGCGCGCAAGCAGCAGGTTAGCCAGGTTCGCGCACGCGATGAGCAAAACGAGTCCGCAAACGCTCAGCAGGATTTCGAGGCTTCGTCCGTAATCTTCCTTCATGGTCGCGACACCCGCGCCGGCGGGCACGACATTGACCTGCTGTCTCGGCAGCATTTTGATAATTGCCGGCATCCAGACGGCAGGGAGACCGGCGTCGTACTGCATCCATTGCCGGACCATGCCTGTGTACCGCGCCGACAGGCCGTCGGTGGTGGCGCCCGGACGCAGACGCCCGATTACTCTCAGCCACGCCGTGATGGACTGGTGCAGAAATGAAGTGCCGCCGTGCATCATGGGTTCCTGCTGTAGCGGTACCCACATCTCGGGTGGGTCGCTGCGCAACGTCTCGCCGAAGAAACCCGGTGGCGCGATTCCAATCACGGTGAACGGTTTGCCTTCAACGAAGTAAGCCGCGCCGATGGCCGATGGTTCGCCCCCGTATTTCCCCTGCCAGGCGTTGTAGCTTAACACTGCAACCGGCGGCGCCGAAGGCCGGTCATCCTCGTTTGAGAAGAGCCGTCCAGCGAAGGGACGAATGCCCAGCGTTGAGAAATAGTTGCCGGTGACAAATTCGCCGATCAAAGGCTTGGGGGCGCGGTCGACGTTTTCGCGGCGAACCCCGAACTGATTCATGCCCGCCTGAAAAGCGGTCAACTCCTCGAATTCAGGCGAGTTTGCCTTGATCTTCTCGTACAAGGGGAAAGAAACCATGCCCCAACGATCCTGCGGACCGCCTTCCATGCAGCAATCATCCCCATCGCCGATACGGTAGAGGCGAGCCGGGTCGGCAACGGGCAGCGAGCGGAGCATTACGGAATGAATGAGAGAGAAAATCGCGGTGGTGCCGCCAACCCCGAGGGCCAGGGTCAGAATTGCCGTGATCGTAAAAACCGGCGAGTGGCGAAAACCGCGGAGCGCGTAACGGATGTCTGCAAAAAGCATAGGCCCGTATTGAACAATACGGGCCTATGTGGGGATGAGTTCCAGTATTTGACTGGTGTCAAAGCGGGCTGGCGAAACCGCCTGCCCCACCTTCTCAGAACTGGAATTTCAGAGCAAGCTGAAGCTGGCGCGAGCTGCCGCCGTCACCGGTCGGCACGCGCGTGCCACCCGTGATGCGGCCGAGCGTCGAACCGACCGTTGTCACCGGGCTGGTCAGGTTCGCATGGTTGAACAGGTCATAAGCGTCAGCGCGAAGCTGAATATTCATGCCGCCCTCGGTGAGCTTGAAATTCTTCACCAGAGCCATGTCCGTATTCACGAAGCCGGGGCCGATGACGACGTTGCGTCCCAGGTTTCCGAAGGCCGCGCCCTGATCGACGAAGACGGAGGGATTCTGGATGTAGGTGACCTGGGTCGGGCTGCCGATGGTCGATGGAGTGAAACCCGTGATGACGTTGCCCGTCACGTTTGGACGCAGCGTGCCAGTGCCCAGGAATGAAGTGTTGGTGGTGTGGAAGTTCAGCGGATTGCCGCTTTGCAGGGTCTGGATCAGGGAGAGTTCCCAGCCGCCGAGGAAGCGATTGCGTTCGAAGAAAGGCATGGCATAAATCCCGCTCAAAACGAAGCGGTGGCGAGCGTCGAAATCGGAGAGACCGCGATCGCCGGCAATGTTGTTACTGTCCTGAAGCACGATGCCCTGAATGTTGCGCGAGTTATCGTCGATCGACTTAGAGAACTGGTAGTTCCCCTGGAACTGCAGACCCTTTGACACGCGCTTCTTCACGGTCAGCCACAGGGCTTGGTAGGACGAGTTGCCGTCGCTCTCGTAAACACCGATGTTCGTCAGCGGTACTCCAGGATCGATAGGGCTCGAAGCCGAGAGCCTTGGGAAGGGGCGAACGCCATTCACCAGCTGATTGTAATTGCGCTCGATGTTGAGGTCGGTTCCCTTCGTGCCAACATAGCTGGCACTCAGGGCGTAGTCGTGAGCAAACTCCTGCTCGACGTTGAAGTTCCATTCCGAGAAGTAGGCATCGTGATAGCTGTGCGCTACCGAGACGGGCGAAACCGCGCCGTTGGCGAGAGGGAACGCGTTCGCTAGAGTCACGAACGACCCCGCCGGCGGGGTGTAAGAAACCGGAAATGCATTCGGCGGATTAGCCGCCAGCCCGGTCACCAGTCCCAGTGTCGGCTGATCGGTCATAATCGCATACGAACTCCGGATGACGGTCTTGCCGTTATGAAACGGATCGAAGACGATGCCAACGCGGGGTTGGAAGTTGAGCGCGCTCTGCTGATAGGCATTGCTCGGCCCCCCGCGTCCCACATTCTGCAGCGTGACGGTAGTGGGATCGAAAACGACGAAACGGTTTTCGGCTTCCGTCGGCGTGCCGTACCAGTCGTATCGCAGGCCCAGGCTGACTGTGAAGGACGGCGTCACCTTCCAACTATCGGTGATGAAGGCCCCGAGGGAACTCCCGTAGGTTCTGTTGGAGCGATTGGCGTTAGTCACGCTAAAGCTGTTGGCCTGATCGGCGAGGAATGCCGTGATGCTGGGGAAGCCGAACGTTCCGGGTGTGTACGAGAAGTTATCGGAGTTCTGACGGCGGAACTCGCCGCCCATCTTGATAATGTGATTTCCCTTCACCCAGCTAAAAGTGTCGGATGTGCTGCCGACGTTGTCGCCGCGGCCCTGTGGAAATCCACCAATGCCTCCGAACGTGAACGCACCCGAGACCGACATTTGAGGCAGCCCGATGGCCGCCGTCACACCGCTATTGATGCCGAAAGCTGTCGCGGAATCCGTGTTGTCGCCGGCAAAGGTGATGTGAATGCGATTACCGCCCAGGCGGAATTCGTTTGTGAGCGTCGGGCTGATCGACCAGATTTCATTAAAGGTGAGGAGCTGCCGATTGCCATTACGCTGATCGCCTCCGCCGGGGAAGCTGTTTCCGTCCGTCGGTGGCGGCTCGTTGCGCTCGTCGCGCTGCGTCGCGTAGTAGAAGTTCAGGCGATGCTTATCACTCAATGCATAGCCGACGTTGACTGTGCCCTGTTCAATATTCACCGGCGCGCTGGCGGCCCCGACGAAGGCGCTGGTTCCGGAATTGGGCAGCGGAATCAGGGGCAGCAGCTTCTGGATGATCGGATCGGTGGCAGTGGCGCGCTGCGCCACGGTGGGTACCGTTGCCGACAGGGCAACCGCTTGCCGCTGGCGCAAGCCTTCATAGCTGAAGAACGCAAACAGCTTGTTCTTGATGATCGCGCCGCCGCCGTCGCCACCGAACTGGTTGCGGATGAACTGATTTTCGGGGTTCGGCACGAGGGCGCCGCCGACCGTCACAAAGGTCGGATTGGTGAAATTGCGCGCATCGAACCAGTCATTGCGCAGAAACTCGTAGGCTTCACCATGCCAGCGGTTCTCGCCGGATCGCGTCGCAATGTTCACGATGGAGCCGGAATTGCGGCCATACTCGGCGCTGAACGTGGAATTGTCGATCTTGAATTCCTCGACGGTGTTGATCGTCGGCTGGAAGGTGATCTGATTCTGGTTCGGATCGCTCAAGTTGATGCCGTTGATCATGAAGTTCACGCTGTCTTCACGCGCACCGGCGGAGTTGAAGGAGAACGATCCCTGTCCGCGCAACGGAGCGGTGAGAAATCCATTGACAGGCGGCGTGACAGTGCCGACCGTGAGGTACGACAGATCGATGAAGTGCCGGCCATTCAACGGGACTTCCTGAACCGTGCGTTGATTCACGACGTCGCCGAGCGTGGAGGTCGTGGAGTCAACCAGCGGGGATGCCGCGGTCACTTCGACCGTATCGCTCGTGGCGGCGATCTGCATGGTGAAATCCTGCCGGAGCGTTACGCCGACGGCGAGTTCGACGCCGTTGGCGATGGCTGTACGCATGCCCTGAGACTTCGATTCCACGCGATACCTGCCGACCGGGAGGGAAGTGACGAGATAGATTCCCGACGTGTCGGTCTTGGCGACGTGCTCCTCACCCGTGCCGAGATTGTGAATTGTTACGGTTGCACCGGGTATGGGTGCGCCGGTTGCGTCAACGATGGTGCCGGTGATGCTGGCAGTGGATTGGGCGAAGGTAAGTCCGCCAAAAAACAATACACATATGGCGATTGCCGCCATGTAAAGCTTATTCATATTTGACCCCTTTCGGAGTTCCCGGCGGGAAGACGCGGGTGTAGTACACCTATCGACGAGCCCCTCCCCTGCCAAGAACACTTTGTCTCCAAGGTAAAACATCCGCGGGAGCCGCGTCAACTTCGCCGTGGACCGGATAGTCCTTTGACTTCAGAGGGTTTGAGGCGCCGGTAGCGTCCGATTTGGAGGTCCTCGATGCGTAATGGACCGACCGCCGTGCGCACGAGCTTCAGCACCTTGCTGCCGACCGACTCAATCATGCGTCGGACCTGGCGGTTGCGTCCTTCGCGGATGGTGAGTTCGATAAAGCTGTATTTGCCGGAGTCGCGGACGCGGGTCACTTCGGCGGGTTGCGTCGGGCCGTCGCTGAGCTCGACGCCGTTTCGAAGCTGCTCGAGTTGATCGTCGGTTAGGCGCGTCGACGATTTCACCAGATACGTCTTGGGGATCTTGTAATCGGGGTTGGTGACGCGTTCGGCGAATTGAGTGTCGTTGGTCATGAGGAGCAGGCCGCTGCTGTCCTGGTCAAGTCGTCCGACCGGGACCAGCCATTGGCCCAAGTCCTCAATCAGGTCGTAGACCGTCGGCCGGCCCTGGGGGTCGCCATAGCTGGTGATGTAGCCCTTCGGCTTGTAAAGCAGAATGTACAGCTTCTCACTGGAGCGGACGGGCTTGCCGTCGAAGGTGACGCGGTCGCGATCGAAATCGACCCAATGGTCGGGGGTGCGGATCACCTTGCCGTTGACCTTGACACGGCCGGTTCCAATCCAGCTTCTGGCCTCGGTTCGGGAGCCGAGGCCGGCTTTGGAGAGGACCCGGTCGAGTGTCTTGAGCGGCAATCTCCATTATCGGCTTGTCAGATAATGACAGAATCGAACATATGCGACGCATCCTCTTCTGCGCGATGGTGGTGCCAATGCTCTGCCAGGCGGAGCACTACGAGCTTAAGGCCACGCCGAAAACGGTGGTTTGGGGTAACTATGCAGCTCTCAACCCGCCGGTGCTGCGAGTGAAGTCGGGCGACACCGTACGGATCGAGACCGTGTCGACCGGGAATCCGCGGCAGTTCGAAAGCGCGGGCGTGCCTGCGGCTCAGATCCCGCAGAACTTTCGAGACATTTTCGCGGAGGTCAAGGAGCGCGGTCCGGGCGGGCATATTTTGACGGGACCCGTTTTTGTCGAAGGCGCCGAGCCCGGCGACGTGTTGGAAGTCCGCATCCAGAAGATCGAAGTGACGCTGCCGTTTGCGTATAACGGGTTTCGGCCGGGTTCGGGATTCCTGCCGGATGATTTTCCGTCGGCTAAGACGAAGATCATTCCGCTGGACGCGGCGCGCGGCGTCGCAAAATTTGCCGACGGGATTGAGATTCCGATGCGTCCTTTCTTTGGAAGCCTGGGCGTCGCTCCGCCCGAAGCCAACGGGAAGATCAACAGCGCTCCGCCATGGATTCATGCGGGCAATATGGACAATCGGGAACTGGTGGCTGGGACCACCTTGTACATTCCCGTGCACGCGCCGGGGGCGTTGTTCGAAGCTGGAGATGGGCACGCGGGGCAGGGAGATGGTGAGGTCGACATTACGGCGATGGAAACTGCGCTGACTGGTACGTTTCAGTTCGTCGTGCGCAAGGACATGCACCTGCGATGGCCGCGCGCGGAGACGCCGACGCATTACATCACGATGGGATTCAACGAGGACCTGACGGAGGCGGCGAAGCTCGCGGTGCGCGAGGCGATCGACTTTCTGTCCAACGAGAAGCACTTAAGCCGTGAGGAGGCTTATATGCTTTCGAGCGTGGCCGTCGATTTTTGTATCACGCAGGCCGTGGACGGCAACAAGGGCGTCCACGCCATGATTCCCAAGTCTATCTTTGTTGGAGCGCAGCGGCGCTAACCGGCTCTTCGGAGACCGCGCGGGCCAGATTGCCGAGTTGACGCGGGATGGCGCCTAAGAGCGCGCGCGTGTACTGGTGACGCGGCGTGCTGAAGAGCTGTTCGGTTGCGCCGGTTTCGACGATGGCGCCGTGATCGAGGATCGCGACGCGCTCGCAGAGCGAGGCCACCGAGAGCAGGTCGTGAGAGATGAAGAGAATCGCCATGTTCAGTTCATGGTTTAGCGACTTGAAAAGGGCGAGGATCTCGGAGGCGGTGATGGCGTCCAGCGCGCTGGTCGGTTCGTCGGCGATGATCAGGCGCGGACGATGCAGGATGGCCATCGCGATCAGGACGCGCTGGGCCTGGCCGACGCTGAGTTGGCGGGGATAGCGGTTGAGCAGATCGCCGCCGCCGTTGAGCCGTACGAGATGGAACGCCTCCAGGGCTCGTTCCCGCCATTCGTGCTTGTCGGGCGCGTGGGCTCTCCATGCTTCGGCCATCTGGGTTCCGATTCTTAACGCCGGGTTGAGCGAGGCGATGGGGCTTTGCAGCACCATGGCGATTTCGCGTCCTCGTATCGCGCGCATGTCGGACGGCTTGAGACGCATCAGGTCGTGGTCGGCATAGACGATGCTGCCTTGGACGCGGGCTGAGTTTTCTGGAAGCAGGCGCATGATGGAGAGCGCGAGAGTGCTTTTGCCGGAGCCGCTTTCGCCGACCAGGCCGAGGATTTCACCCGCAGCGATATCGAGGGCGCAGTTGCGCAGCACACCGGGGCGCTTGGGATAGTCGACGGTGAGGCGGACGCTGAGAAGGCTCATACGCTGATTCGTCGCATGTCGTGAAGATGTGAAGCATGTGGAAGAGGGAAGCAGGGCTTCAGCCTGTCGCCTGGGACCGCTGGTCTACGAAAAGGAATGGCGGCGCAGGCGGTTTCGCCTGCTCCGCATGACTCAGACGTCTTCGCTGGAGCATTTCTGCTGCTCATGGGCTGCAGGCAGTGGAAGGGTGGCGCGGTCCGTTTCGCCCGCCTTTGGACCACACCGACAACACACAGGCGAAACCGCCGGCGCCACCTTGTTTTCATCCACTTTCGTGGACCGGCGGTCCATGGCGACAGGCTGAATTCACAACCTCGAATTCTCGGCGGTACCCAGAGAATCAGCAACTGTGTAAAACCCTTCCTCACGATACTCACGAATGGTGCTCCCCCTGTTGCGCCAGGGTGATCTGGAAGCAGCTCACGACCACAATGAGGAGGCCCACCGGCGCCAGCATCCACGGATTGGCGAGCACCGCGGAGTAGTTTTCGAGGTCGCGGAGGAGGCTGCCCCAGGAGGGCAGCGGTTCGGCGACGCCGAGTCCCAGCAGGCCCAGATTGGCCTCGCCAATGATGAACATTGGGATCGAGACCCAAAACTGCGCGATTAGGATCGGCTTCAGGTTCGGAAGCAGATGGCGCCAGAAGAGGCGAACTGGATGAGTGCCGGTCAGGCGTGCCTGAAGAACGAAACCGGACGTGACGATCTCGCGCGTTGCAGCGCGGACGAGGCGCGCCGATTGCGCCCAGCCGAGGCAGCCAAGCAGCAGGAACGTGATGCTGACGGACGCAAGGGGCGATACATTCAGAGGTAGCACCGCGCGCACGGCGATCAACAGGAAAAGCCACGGCAGCGCGAGAAACAGGTCTGTAGCCGAAAGCAGGAGCCGCTCGGCGCGGGCGCCCAGGAAACCGGCGAGTCCTCCGACGCAGGCCGCGAGAAGTGTGGAGATCAGGGCGGCGGCGGGGGCGAGCAGCAGTGAGATGCGGGTGCCGTAGAGCAGACGAGCGAGCCGGTCGCGGCCCAGTTCGTCAGTGCCGAGTGGGAATTGGCGCGACGGCGGCGCGCTGATGGAATCACGGAACTGCTGATCGTAACGATTGGGCGTCAGTGCGCCGGCCAGCAAGCCACCCAGGAAGACAAGAATGAGCAGTGTCGCGGCGACTTTGGCGGAGAGGCTCATCTGGTGCACCATTCGATGAACATGTCGCCAATCGCATTGACGATCAGGACGGTGAGCGCTACCAGCATCGTGATGCTTACGAGCAGAGGCAGATCGCGGCCGAGCGCGGACTTCCAGACCAGTTGTCCGATTCCGGGCGTATCGCAGACCACCTCGACGGGAATTGACGCGCTGAAGGCAATGGTAAGGGACATGCCGCAAAGGGCGATCAGGTGCGGAGCCACGGGCGTCACCACGTGCGCGAAAATCAGCCGCGATTTGGAGATGCCGCGAGCGCGCGCGGCCAGTACGTGCGGTGAGTTCAGCGCGGAAAGCAAGAGGTTCTTGGAGTACCGATAGACGTGCGGCGTGACGAGCAGGGCGATGGCCCACTTGCCGTTCGCACCCGTCCAGAGAAACGCGAGCCCGAGGACGGCCGCCGGAATAGAGAGCAGCAGGCCGGTCGAGACATCGGCCGCTATGTCCGAGGACGGAGTGCGCCAGAACACCGTGCCGAGTGCGAGCAGGAGGCCGAGCAACATCCCTCCGGCTATCCCGTAGGTGATGGACACGGCGGTTTCCGGCAATCGTTCGCGCAAAAGCTCAGCGACGGGTCGATTGAAAGAACGCGAAACGCCGAGATCGCCCGTGAAGAGGCTCTTCAGGAACGAAAGGTAGAATCGTGCGATATTCGAGTCGGCCTGCCGTTCGGCCCGGGCGGCTTCATGGCTTTCTCGGCTGAGGCCCGTTACGACGTCTCGCTCGTCGGTATTAAAGCCCGGCGCCACGCGGACCATGGTCGCTCCAATCAATCCGCCCAAAAGGACGGTCAGAACGATGCGGCGAGCTTGTGCCCAGAGGATGTGGGCGACTCGTGCCACAGCTTACCACCCCGAGGTCTGAGCGGGTTGCGGATCGAAGTCGAAGCCCCGGCCGGCGGCCTGCATTTTCTCGCGCTGCTTAGCGATATACATGCGGCGGTCGGCTTCCGCGAGTAGCTGATCGGCATCCGTTCCGTCTTCGGGGAAGGAGGCGTGTCCGATGCTAAGGCCCAGCGGCTCGTTTGTGATTTCGCGGCCGGCTTCCGAAGTGATGGCGCGCAGAGTCTGCAGCTTAGGCGAGATCTGGTCGCTGCGAAGACCTGGCAAGACCAGTACAAATTCATCGCCTCCCATGCGAGCCACGTAATCGTAGTCACGGCAGCATTCCTTCAGGCGCGCGGCGACCGAATGCAGCACGCGGTTGCCTTCCAGGTGACCATACCGGTCGTTGATCTGCTTGAAACCGTTCAGATCGCAAACCAGTAGCACCAGCGGGGTGTTCAGGCGGCGGCAGCGCGACAGTTCGCCGTCCAGATGCAGGAACAGCGAGCGGGCATTGGGCAGCCCGGTCATGTAATCGGTTGCGGCGGAGCTTTGCGCCTGCTGGTACTTGAGGGCGTTCTCGATGGACAGCGCGAGTTTCGGCGCGATAGCCAGCAGAATTCGCAGGTGATCCTTCGAGAAAGCGTCGCGCTCGTTGTGATACAGCGAAATGACGTTGACGGCGCCGCTCAGGCTCACCAAAGGCACTGCCAGGGCAGAGCGCATGGTGGTGAACTTGGTCTCGTCGTTCAGATAACCCGGCTCGACCGCAGGATTACCGTTTACGATGGCTTTGCGATTCTCCGCCACCCATCCGGCCAGGCCCTGGCCGAGCGGAATCTCCAGTGAGGAGAAGAGACGGAAGTTTTCGCCGCTTACGTACTCGGCTTTGAGGATCCCGTCGTGCTGAACGTAGATCGCCAGCGAGTCATAAGGGATCATGCGCTTCAGCCGCAGTGCGAGCAGTGAGAGCGTTTCATTCAGGCTGAGCGAATTGCCAAGATCCTGGGCCAGTTCGAAGAGATTTTGTACTTCCTGGCGAGCGGCGGCAATCGATGCGAGAAAGTCACCAGGGTTTTCGGAATTGGCGGATGGATCGGTCTTGTTGGTGCTTTCAAACCCGGCGGCCGGCTCCAGGCCACGTTCGATTTTGACGTCTGTGGAGAGCTTCGCCTTAACCGGTTGCGAATTCTGCGCCATCTGCTCCAGTTCCACGTAGCGGCGTTCGAGCACCTCAACCACCCTCGGATCGAAAGCGGTTCCGGCTTCGGCTTTCACTCGCCGCATGGCCTCGTCTAATGGCAGCGCTTTGCGGTATTGGCGGTCCGAGGCTAAAGCATCCAGACAATCCACGGTGGAGAGAATGCGCGACCCGATCGGGATTTGCTCGCCCTTCAGCCCGTCGGGATAACCGCTGCCGTCCCATTTCTCATGATGCGACCGGACGATCGGGGTCACGGGGTAGGGAAAGCGCACCCGTTCGAGGATCTCGGCGCCCACCACGGGATGAATCTTCATCTTCTCGAACTCTTCGCGGGTCAGCTTTCCGGGTTTCGAGATGATGTGCTCGGGCACGGCGAGTTTGCCGATGTCGTGCAGGAGCGCCGCGGCTTTCAGGGCTTCCTGCTCAGCCTCGGCGAGATTCAAATCCTTGGCGATCTCGCTGGCATAAACCTGCACGCGCTTGAGGTGGTCGTGGGTCGTGTGGTCTTTTGCCTCAATTGCAAGGGCCAGCGCTTCAATCGTGCGCAAGTGGAGCGAGGCCATTTCTTCGGCGTGTTTCTTTTCGTCCTCCACGCGGCCCAGGTAAAGCCCGTAGGAACGGTAGATCAGGTAAACCACCGGGATCATCAGCAGGGCGGTCTGCCAGCCGATGTATTTGTCGGCAACCGTGATACCCCCTGCGATAGCCGCGCCCACCAGGTAATAGGGCAGTGACCAGAAGTAGCACTCGTGCCAGACGCTGCGCAGGAGCTTGCGTTCAGTGATCGAGATCACCATCGCTACCGGGAAGGTATTCATCACAAAGAACACAACCGCGGCAGAAACGAGCAGCAGCGAGGTATCGACATGGCGCCCCTGTAACATAGGGGAGTGGTAAGCGTAGGTTGTCGTGGCGATGGCCAGCGCGACACTGCAAACGTTGAATAAAGCCTGGTAGAACTTAGGTTTGACGCGTGGATGCCAATAACACTGCAACAGGGTGGCGGAGCATCCGAGTAGGAGCGTTTCCGAGAGGCTGAACTGAACGACCCCGAACAGGATAAAGATGAAGAAAACCGACATCGTGCCGGTGACGCCCGGCAGGGTGACCTTCAGACGTGAAGATAGAACGGCCAGAATGAGATAGCAGAGATATCTCAAGACGTCCTGGGATTCCCAGCGCGTCAATTCCGAGACGAGGATAAACCCGCCCACCGTGATGATGAAGCCGATGTAAAGTTTTGCCTTACCAGACATGCGCAAGTTAACGCGGCGGATTAGGGACGCCAATCCGCGACGCTAGTGTTTTTCCTCAGTTAGACATCGGCAGGAGAAAGGCGGAACGATATAGCTACTAATCGGGGTCCATCAACGGCTGCAACCGGAAGGACTATGCAAAGGGCGCGCGAGCCACTTGATGCTGATTCCGGGAGGATGGGGTATCGATAGTCTTCGGCACATTCTCGGCAAAAAATCAGCAATTTTAGAGTGACGCGGCACCCTGCTCAGCCTGCCGAAGACAGCGAGGTCGGTAATGGGCTTACCTATGCCGATAGAGGCTGGGGACGACCATCGCGGCCATGGCTCGCTCGTTGAGACCCCCATCAAGGAAATGCGTGACCATTTGGGACCAAAACGCGGGGTCCCGGACGAGACTGGCGTAGGGAACGGCCAGGACGCGGACGTTGGGCTGCTCGCTGAGCCACTCCTTCGTGTCTTCGATCTCGGCGGCCAGGGCTTTGATGATCCGATCTTTGTGCTGGTCCGCGGCGGCGTCTCCTCTGGTACGCAGCATGTCCCGCTGCGATTCGAACACTTGCTCGATGTCGCGATCCATCAGGATGACACGATAATCGACTTCGGGCGGCAGATGGGGCAGCAGACGGTAGATGACCTTCAGGGCCTTCCCCCGGGCGTCAGGAACCCAGGATGAGTCATACGCGAGACGCTTGACGGGCTCGTACTCCAGGTATCCATGCGGGTTGTGCTCGTCTGACTTGCGGATACCGTCGGTGAGTGGAGCGATGCCGCCCGCGTTCAGCATTTGCATCATCAGCGAAGTGCCGGAACGGGGCATGCCGCTCACGATGACAACATAGTCGCGGGTCATAGGAGCCACCTGCCGGCGGCAACGGCGGCCAAAGTGGAGATCAGGAGGAACCAGGCGACCCAGGTCTCATTTCTCGGGTATGGCACTTCGAGCGAGATGACATCTCCGGGCGGCAGCCGGGATTCTGCCGGGTGCAGAAGGTGTTCGAAAAATGAGCGGTTACGGAATGGGGAGAGAAAGAACGTACGCGTGCCCGCGGAGATGGATTTAGTGAACGATTGACCCGCGAATGCGAACCTCAGGTTGCCCGACACGGGGCCGGCAGGCCGAATCCGCCAACTGATTTCCGATGCGGACAGGACCCGGACCGCCGGCGATTCGACGGCAATCTGCGGCGGCGTTTGGAGCGAGCTTACGGCTGGCGGAGTGCCCCGTATCCGCGCGGTGACCAGCGCAGGTTCGTTCAACGCCAGCGGCTCCAGGCCATAGGCGGTATCGCATTGGAACATCAGCCATACGGTCGGGAGCGCGAGAATCGCAACCGGCGGCAACATCAGAAGAAGAAAGCGCACGTTTTCGAGAACCAACGCCTTTTGTGCCCGCCAGACCAGTGCCGGTTCGGCGGAGAAGAGCAGTAGTTCGTAAAGGTGCGCCTGAATTCGATTCGCGGTAGACCGGATCGCCGTCATGTTGGCGGTGCGTAGGAATACCCAGCAGGAACCGGCTCCGTACAGGATGCTCATAGCCACCAGGCTCCCGAGCATCATTCCAGGTAGCCCAGACCCTTGAGGCGGCGCTCGACTTCTTCGCGGGCTTCGGACTCTTCGAAGCGTGAGAGTTCCTTTTCGACCAGGTGTTCGACGAATTCCTGCGGTGAACTATACCCCTGCTTTTCAGCGCACTCCTTCACGCGCTGCCACAGGTCCGGATTTAGCTTGATGGTCTTCGACATAGTGATGTCAGTAGACCGGCCGGCCCTTCATGAGCGGGTCGGGCGCGACGCCGAATTCCTTCAGAATCGTGACTGTGAGGTCTTTGAGTTGCGGATCGGAAATGCCCGGAGGCCGTTGACCCAGAAGAACGCCAGGAACGGCGCTCGCGGCGATGCAATGGTCGGCGATCCAGGCGTCGCGATTCGGCTCGATGACGTTGGTGTCGGGGACTTCGCCGAGCGCGGTTTCCCACGAAGCTCGATAGGGCGGAGCATAGCCGACGATCAGGTCGGGCTCGTACCGGCTGGCGGAGGGGCCGGGCCTTGTGACGTCGCGAACGACGGCCTCTTCCGTCGCGGGATCGCGGAAGGCTTTCAGACGCTGTTCCAGGTCAGCTACCATCGCGTCGCGGACGGCGCCCGGCGCCACGATTCCGTTCTTCTCGCGACCGGAGAGGTTGATATAGAGGGCGTTCAGGCCCATGGCGTAAGCTTTCGTTTTCTTCCAGTCTATATGGCCGCCGTCGGTTTGGAGGAACCCTTCCCGTTGGAGCCAGGTGTTGAGGTTTACGGCCCGGGTGAAGGCGGCGAAACCGTGGTCGGACATGACGATTACAGTGGCGCCGGCCGCGCGGTCGAGCACGGTTCCGATTTGGCGGTCGACCGCCTGGTAGGTTTTGAGCAACTCGTCGTCGTGTTGACCCCAAAGGACGTGTGAATTCTGGTCGACTTCGGAGAAGTAGAAAAACAGGAGCCCTTCGCCAAAGTGGTCGAGGGCGTCTTTCAGCATGGCGGCGTGGTCTGTCATGATCAGACGGCTCTGTTCGAGGTATTCGGGCAGGTCGAGCGCGCCTTGGCGCAGAGCCGAGGTGTCCTCCTCGATTCCTTGCGTGTAGAACGGGCCGATGCGGGCGGCTAGGTCGCGGCTGAAATTCGCGGGTGTGGAGATGGGGAGCGCGGGATTTGACGGGTCGACGTTCAGCGGCGAGCGATAAATACGAATTGTGGGATGCAGTTCGCGGGCGTAAATGCGAAAAATGCCCGATGTGGAGGCGAGGCCGGGGATCAGCGAGAAGCGGACGCGGATCCAGGGCGACCATTCATTCTGTTTGACGATAAACTGCTGGCCGTCGACCTGGCAGCGCATGGCCGGCGCGTCGGGATCGATGTCGCAGGCGAGCTTGACGCTGGTCGGGCGATGGTCGGCGCGGAGCGAGTTCGGCGGGCCTTCGATGGGCAGGAGCACGCGGCTGTTGTTCGTCGTCACGGTGACGATTTCACCCCCGGAGACGTCGCCCGGTTGGGCGAAGGGGTCGTCGGTGTAATAAGTGAAGGTTCCGAAAGTACCGCGCAGGTCGGGTGTGCCCATGCCGGCGAGGGCGCGACCTTTGTCCATGGGTGGGTAGTTGGTCGGCATGCGGATGATTGTGGCTGGGATGCCATGGTCGGTGAGGATTTCCCAGAATGGCCGGCCCAAGCGGAAGGACCGGACTCGGGCTTGGGACAGGGGGAACAGGTAGGGGCCGAGACGGAGCTCGTGGGCTGGCGGCAGGACCTCGGCGAACGACGACACAGGTTGCATGGTGGCGGGGTCGCGGTGGACGAAGTCGAAGAGGCCGTGCTGGGCCGGGTCGGTGCCGGTGATGAAAGTGGCCCAGGCCACCGGGCTTTGCGGCGGGGTGGTTGTTGCGAGGCGGGACAGATGCAAGCGCTTCAGGTTGGGGAGCGCTGCGCGGTGGTTCTCGACGAAGTTGGGGTCCATGGCATCGACGCCGATGACGATGACGCGTTTGCCGTGGGCATTGGAATGGGGGGCGCAGGCGGTGAGGGCGAGAAGGAGGGCAAGGTCCAGGAGCAGGCGCCGATTGACAATCGACGCGCAGGCCGGCGGCCTGCACCACTTAAGCCAGGATTGGTTTGCCATCCATCCAGGAGGGGGGCTTGAGGCCGAAAAGTTGGAGCGCGGTCGGAGCCATGTCTTCAATCCCAGGGTCCGCGGCGTCGATGAAGCGGCTCGAGAAAAGCACGCCGGGAACGAGGTGTGGGTCGACGCAGTGGTCTCCGCTCCAGGCCTTGTGGTTGTCTTCGAAGATTTCGGCCGAAACCTTGCCGACAGCGGCATCCCAGGAGGTGCGATAGCCGTCCTCGTAGCCGATCACCAGGTCGGGAGCTGCGTCGAGATACGGTCCGCGATAGAGTTTGCTGGTGGCGTAGGCTTCGCGTATCGCCACGTGATCGCCATCTCTAAGGCCGCTAAGCCCGGCGGCGAGTTCGTCGCATAGCGCGGCGGCCTCCGAGCCGGGCGCCACGATTCCATTGGCTTCACGGCCGCGCACGTTGAGATAGAGACCGCTCAGTCCGAGACAGTAGGCGCGCGTCCGGCTCCAATCGACACCCTCGAAATAGCGGCCGCTCTCCGTCGCTGAACCGTGCAGTGCCAGGTAGCCGTTGCGCGACAGCCAGGTGTTCAGATTTACAGCGCGGCGGAAGGAGCAGAAGCCGTGGTCGGAGAGAACAAAAAGCCAGGTGTTGGCGTCGAGGTGAGCCATGGTGCGGCCGACGAGGGCGTCCATGCGGCGGTAGAGGTCCTCGATCACCCCGGTGGTCTCGGCATCGCGATGGAACATATGCTGCACGCGATCGCTGGTATCAAAGACGCATGCGACTACGCCGCGGGGTGTGTGGGCGAGGGCGTTTTCGAACATGCGCTCGCGCTCGGCAAAGGTCAGGTAGGACTGTTCCAGGAAAGCGGCATCGTCAATCACGCCTTCATTGAGCGCCCAAGTGTCCTCAGCCATTCCGACGGTTGCGTACGAACCGAGGAGCTTGGCGAGGTAGGCGGAGTAGTATGACGGATGGCTAATGGGGAGCGCGGGCGATTCCGGGTCGATCTGAATCGGGGTCACGTAGACGGAGAATTCGGGCGAGGTTTCGGTGACAAGGAATCGCGCGATGCCGTGGACGGAGCCGAAGCGGAGTTTGATCCAGGGCGAATATTCACCACGCGTCAGGCGGTGCGACTGTCCGGAAATCTCCAGCACATCCGATTTGACTCGGAAGGAGATGGAAGGCGCCTTCTCGGGACCTTCGAGGGTGCCGCAAAGCCATGTGTCATTTCTCTGCAGTGGGTAACGGCTGCCGCTCTCGAACTCGGCCTCTTGCAGGCGCGTAGTGAACTGCGAGAAACTGCCCTGGGTGCCGCGAAGATCGGGCGTACACATTGCTGAGAGCACCCGGCCTTCGAATTTCTCCGGCGGGAACGTAATGGGAACGCGCACGATGGTGCTGCTGATGGCATGCTCTCCCAGGATTTTCCAAAACGACTGGCTCTTGCGACGCATCTCGACGGAAGGCCGCGCAAAACGATGCCGCGGCGGCCGGACCTTTGCTGAAGACAGTTCCGGGACGCACGATTTGAGGTCGCGGTTCAGGAAATCGAAGATATTGTGCTTGGCCGGGCTGACGCCGGTTGCAAACGTGGACCAGGCTACCGGCGATTGGGGCGGAAACGTGGTCCGCAGGCGGCGATAGGAGCCCTGTTCCTTAAGGCGGCTCAGGTTCGGAAGCTTGCCTTCCGACATGTATTTTTCTGTGACGCGCGGATCGAGGCCATCGAGCCCGAGAAAGATCAGCCGCTGAATCCGTGCCTTCCGAAACCCCTGCCGGCGCCGGATGAGCCCCCATACGGTGCGGAACGGCAACGCGAGAAACGAGAACGCCGTCAGTAGAAACGAGACAAGCAAACTCAGGAAGGACCCGAGGAAAGCAAAACCCGCGCCTGGCCCAATGTACGCCAGAAAGGGGGACATCATAGTGTTATGGTCGCTGAAATCGTGCGCGGGAGTGTTCTGGTGGCGTTCTGCGCGTTGGGAGCGGCCCAGGGACTTAAACCACAGACTCCCGTCATCCTGATTTCGGTCGACACGCTCCGCGCCGACCACTTGGACGTTTTCGGATATCGCCGCGTTCCGACACCCAACTTCGACTCCTTCGCCGAGGGCGGCACGTTATTTCTGGAAGCCGACGCACAGATTCCGCTCACGCTACCGTCGCATACCTCGCTGTTCACGTCGACCTTCCCCTTTGAAAACCGGATCGAGGAAAACGCCGAGCGCGTTCCCAGTGGTGTCCCGACGCTCGCGGGCGTGCTGCGCCCGCACGGATACAAAACCGCGGCATTCATCGGCAGTGTATTTCTGGAACGTCAGATGGGACTCGATCAGGGTTTTGAGGACTATGATAGCCCATTCCACTTTGAGGCCTTCTCGCCGCTTTCAGGGTCGATGTTCTTTGGCGGATTGACACGTGGGCCCAACGCCGGACGCGACCGGCGCGATGGCGCGCTGGTGGTTCGCGCGGCCGAACAATGGCTGGCGGCTCATCGCGGAGAGCCGGTGTTTGCGTTCGTGCATTTGTACGATCTGCACAAGCCGTATCGCCGGGGGTCGTACGATGCCGAGGTCGCGTATACGGATCGCGTGCTGGGCACCTTTCGGCGGTTTCTGGAGCAGTCGGGCTGGTGGGAGCGATCGCTGGTGGTTCTGCTGTCCGATCACGGCGAGGGACTCGGTGAGCATGGCGAGTCGAGCCATGGGTATTTCATTTACGAGAGCACGCTGCACGTGCCGTTGGTCTTTCACTGGCCCGCGGGGACGACTGGATATCCGGCGCGAGTATCGCAGCCGGCAGGGCTGATCGACGTCGCGCCGACCATCCTGGAGTGCCTCCATATCCAGGCCCCGGCTTCGTTTGAAGGGGTGAACGCTTTAGGGCCGCCGCACGCAATTTATGCCGAGACGGTCCATACGCATGACTCCTTCGGGTGGGCTCCGCTGCGCAGTCTGCGGCTCGGGGACTACAAGTATATTGAGGCGCCGCGCGCGGAACTGTATCGGCTTTCGACGGATCCCGGGGAGCGGCTGAACCTGGCAGCCCAAAAGGCTTCGGACGCGCGGAAGCTGCGGGGGGAACTGGCCCAGTTAATGGCTCGGCACACGGCGGCAAAAGGCACGGAACCGGCCAGCGATGTTTCCCCACAGACGCGAGCGCTGCTGGGTTCTCTCGGCTACCTGGCTCGCGGCCCGAGAACGAAGATCGCAGGCCCACAGCCGGACCCGAAGGATCGCCTGGCGGAATACCAGCTCTACGAAAAAGCCATGACGGAGGTCTACGATGGACACCTTGCCCAGGCGGTCGCCACCTTGCGAAGCGTTCTGGCGCAGGACCCGCAGAACACCCTGGCGCGCCGCGATCTCGGCGCGTGCTACCTGGAATTGCGGGACGACGCGAAAGCCCGGAGCGCGTTCGAGAAGGTTTTAGAGGCAGCGCCGGACGATTACATGGGGCAATACGAACTCGGGGTTGCCGACGAACATCTCGGTCTCCTGCAGGAATCGCTAAAGCACCTCGAAACCGCGTGCGGCATCGCGCCTGACGCGACGCAGTGCCGGACCGAGTTGGAAGTCGTCCGGCAGAAGATGAAATAGCTCTTCCTTACCCGTTTTAAGTGGAATGCCCTAGCAGATTGCAGCAAGGGTACTATAGCGTCCCTCGCCGAATTTGCCGAAAATAATCTCGACAGGCAATGAATGGTTTAGCCGACGCACGAACATTCCTCGGGATGCACGCCATCATTGCGAGCCCCGCCATACGGCAACTGCTCGAGTTCGTTCAGCGGGTAGCGCAAACCAACGCCAGTGTCTTGATCGAGGGGGAAAGCGGGTCGGGCAAGGAGTTGATAGCACGGGCCGTTCACCACTTTTCACTCCGTTGTAGCAAACCTTGGGTGGACGTCAGTTGCGCCGCACTGCCCGAGAATCTGGTGGAAAGCGAACTGTTCGGCTACGAACGGGGAGCGTTTAGCGGCGCGGACTCGCCGAAACCGGGATTATTCGAACTGGCCCACCAGGGCACGCTGTTTCTGGACGAGATCGGCGAACTAGAGCCGCGCATGCAGGTTAAGCTGCTGCGCGTTCTGGATGGGGCGCCATACTACCGGCTCGGTGGGACTCGCAAGGTCACGGTGGACGTCCGGATCATCGCGGCGACGAATCAGAACCTCGAGGAGATGGTTTCCTGTGGAAAATTCCGCGGCGATCTCTTCCATCGCCTCAGCCAGATCAACATCGCCGTGCCGCCCCTGCGTGAGCGGCTGGAAGACGTCATGCCGATCGCGGAATACTTCCTGCAGCAGCAGAATCCGATTTGCTCCTTCTCGGCTGACGCGGTAGCCGCGCTCGAAACGCACAATTGGCCGGGAAATATTCGCGAGTTGCGGAATGTCGTGACGAAAGCCGCAGTTCTGACACGCTCGGACGTGATACGCGCTTCGGATTTGATCTTATCGCCCGGGCTGCGCCCGAAACTGGCCGATCCTGTCCCGATTAACGGGACTCCAATGAATGGAAACAACGCGGCGAACCTTGACCGCCTGGAGAAAACCGCGATCCTGGAGACGCTCGCAAGAACGAACGGACACCAACAACGAGCTGCCGAGATTCTGGGAATTTCCCGGCGGACTTTAAGCCGAAAGTTGAAGCTATATGGCATGGAAGCCGCCCGCCAAACTTGTGCCTCCTAAAGATTCGCGTGAAAGGGCCGATCACAACGGCAGCATGGGTGTGATCAACCGTAGAGCGGAGCAGCGCCATTCTTGTGATGGCCGTGTGAACCTCTCGCTGGATGAGCCCGTGCACCTGGAAATCGACGGAAGGCTGGTGGATTACAGCAAAAGCGGATTCCGCGCTTTCCACAACTACTCGGAGTTACGGTCGGGGCAGTTGGTGCAGTTCCGTCACGATGTGGCCTGCGGTACCGCAAAGGTAATTTGGAACCGGATTCTGCCGGAGCACGTGGAGTCTGGCTTTCTGGTTGTCTGATCGTAGTCTGGTAGAACCTCAGTTGTTCCCCCTCAACCGTGACGGTTGGGCCGGGAACTTGAGGAGCATTGTGGATGGTTCAAGCGCTCGGGCGGATTTGGAAGCCTGATGCGCGCAGATGATCCAGCTATTCAGGTTTTGGCTTTGCTTCCGGCGGCGCTTTCGCCCTGCGATAGTCGGCTGCCAGCTTCTTCGTAATCTTGTCTACCACGTCCGCGCTTGCGCCCATAAATTTAGCGCCCATGCTTTCCTCCGTCGCCGACCAGATCACATCCCCATTCTTGTTGACAAGCCGCACCGCGGCCACCGCCTCGTGTTTTCGTTCCTCCGACTTGTGGTTTTCGTTTTCGCCGACGCTCAAGGCGACGTTGGAGCGGTCCGAATAACGTTGATTCACCGTTGAGTTGTCATGCACACCCGGGAGGCTGATTTGCGAGTGAGCATTGATGCTGTCCGAAGAGGAATGCGAGTCGGTGAAAATCTCATCCTGCCCCGAACCTTTAAGCACAGCGTCCGCCTTTTCTTGGTCCTCGGTGACGATGAACAGCTTGGAAGCCTGGATGCTGCTCATCAGCATGTCTCGAATGGTCATGGCCGAGTGGCCGCCCGAGAGCAGATCGACGTAAATCCTCCGCACTTTGGCAAGTTCCGCCGTGGCATGCTGCTCCGGGGGTGGGTCGTCTGCAAAGAGCAACAGCAACAGAACCGGAATAATCATCCTTTGCCCCCTTTTCTAGCCTCGTCGTCCTGAAATTCCACCTTTCTTCCCGTACGCGCCTCCAGGCTTACGAGAATGGTTCGGATGTCGTCCTTGTCGACGCGAAAAACCATGGCCTGCTGCTTGCCCTGATCATCCTCGTAGCCGATCGTGAGAAAGTGCTCGCGTTTCTTACTGAGCAGAAAGAGAGGCGAGACGATCACGGCCGCCATGACCCGGCGGCTGGCCTTTTGGCCGTATTCCAGCAGGTTGATACGCTCATACGGGATACGCCAGCGCGCTTTACCGGAAGAGAACACAAAAAACTGCTCATCGATTGCTTGCAGATGTCCGCTGCAACCCTGTGGAATCTGGGAGATGGTCCCGCCGGCATATTCCGCCCGGCTGCCGTTGGAGCCTGCCGTGAGAACGAAGCAAGCCGCAAGGAATAGCGACGCAACTATTCTCGATGACATTTGTGCTGTAAGTTAGTACGATCGGGATGACGGAACTCTCAGGGGGAATCGCAACCCTGCAAGGATAATTCGCATCTAAAAAGCCGAGTGTTCTCACAGCATCTTACCTTCGTACGGCGAGCGGGACCGGAACTCTGGCGGCGCTACCAGGCCGAGGCACGGCGACCGATCCTGCCTGCGCCGCGACTGCCGGCGCCTGGGAAGTGGCCTGACCGGGGCATTCACGCCGCGTGGCTCGGCCACAGCACCGTGCTGCTCAGGATCGATGGGATCACCATTCTGACCGACCCGGTGCTCAGCGACCGCTGCGGGATCGGAATCGGTCCTTTTACCTTAGGATTGCGGAGGTTGGTCGCGCCGGCTCTCGATCACCTGCAACTGCCGCGCATCGATCTAATCCTGCTTTCCCATGCGCACATGGACCACTTCGACATCCGGACGCTGCGCTGGCTGGAACGGAAGCATACCGAGGTGGTCACGGCGGCACACACTTCTGATCTGCTTCGTGTGGAGCAATACAAGGCGGTACACGAACTGGGCTGGGATGAACAGGTGCGCATCGGCGATCTCTCGATCCGGGCGCTGGAGGTGCGGCACTGGGGGGCGCGGATGCGGTCCGACACCCATCGCGGGTATAACGGATACCTGCTCGAAACCGATCGTTATCGCGTCGTTTTCGCGGGAGATACCGCGGCAACACGGCTGTTCCGCAAGGCCCGCAGCCACAGGCCGGTGAACCTCGCCATGGTGCCGATCGGCGCATACAATCCGTGGGTGTCCGCCCACTGCAATCCGGAAGAGGCGGTTCAGATTGCGAACGATTGCGGCGCCGAGGCCCTGCTCCCGATTCATCATCAAACGTTCGAGCTGAGCCGTGAGCCCTATTATGAGCCGATCCAGCGATTCAACGAGGCCGCGAGAGACCGGGTTGCGTTGCAGCAGATTGGCGAGGAGTGGACCCGCAGTTAGTGCACAGGCGCGGCAGCTTTTCCCGATGGCGGTTTCCTCATCAGCAGCAGCAAGGGCAGGATCGCAAGAAACACACAGGCCAGAATCACGAACACGTCGATATACGAGAGAATCGCGGCCTGTTGCTGCACCATTCCCCAGATCGAAGCATAAGCCTTCGAACTGGAGAGCACCGGACCCGAACCCTGTGCCTGATACATCGAGCGCATGTTCTGAATCATTTGGCGTGCTGCCGGGTTATAGGCAGTCACGTTTCCAGCCAGCACATTGATATGCTGCTGCTCGTGACGGGCGATCAAAGACGTGGTGGTCGCAATTCCGAAGCTTCCCCCCAGGTTGCGCATCAGGTTGAACAAGCTCGTGGCGTTTCCCATCTGCTCCTTAGGGATCGGTCCCATAGTAATGGTGGTCAAAGGCACGAACAGGCACGCTAGCGAAATGCCCTGGACGAACTGCGGCCAGAAGAAATTCCAGTAGCCGGCGTTCAAATTGAGGCGCGACAGTTCGAACAAAGTGGCGGCCGACACGATAATTCCCACCACCAAAAACTTGCGCGGGTCGCGATTCGGGAGGATGGCTCCGACCAGCGGCATCGCAATGAACGATCCCATTCCGCGCGGCGCCATGGTGATGCCGGCCTGAAGCGCGGGATATCCGAGCAGCGTTTGCAGCCAGATCGGGATGAGCACCATGCTGCCATAGAGCACGAAACCGACAACCGTCATGAGCGTGGCGCCGGCCGCGAAGGTGCGGTTTTTCAGCACGCGTAAATTAAGCACCGGCGCCGCCGCCAGCAACTCGCGCGCCACGAATGCCAGGACTGCCAAAACCCCGATTGCCAGCAACATCACGATAAAGTGCGAAGAAAACCAGTCCTCCTGCTGGCCTTTGTCGAGCATCACCTGTACCGCGCCGATACCCACCGCGAGCATACCTATGCCCCAGTAATCAACAGTGGATTTCCGGCCAATGTAGGGGGGATCGAAAATGAACCAGCGGGTCATCAAAATCGACGCGAGACCGACCGGGATGTTGATGTAGAAAACCCATCGCCAGCTATAGCTCTCGGTTAGCCAGCCTCCCAGAACGGGGCCGAGAATCGGTGCGACGACAATCCCAAGCCCCCAGAATCCCATGGCTTTCCCGCGATCCTGCGGCGGGAAGGCCTCCAGCAGGACGGCCTGCGACAGAGGCTGCAGGGCCCCTCCGGCAGTTCCCTGCATGATCCGGAAGACCACGAGCCAGGGCAGGCTCGGGGCGAGACCGCACAGAAACGACGCGATGGTGAACCCCGTGACCGACATCATCAGCAGGCGTTTGCGGCCGAACTGGTTCGCGAGCCAGCCGGTAATGGGGAGGATGATCGCATTGGCGACCAGATAAGACGTGAGGGTCCACGTCGCCTCGTCTACAGTGGCCGAAAGGCTGCCCGCGATGTGCGGCAGCGAGACGTTCACCACCGTGGTATCGAGCACCTCCATGAAGGTGCCGAACATAACGGTTACGGCGATGATCCACGGGTTGATGTGCCGCGGGTTCACCGGCGCGGTGAGCGCGTCAGCGGGCATTCCGGGGCTGTTCCTCCTCGCGGCCTAAAGCGTGCGCGATCATACGGACGACAGTTTCATCGCCCAGCTTGGAACAGAACAGCGCATGGTACAAATGCGGGTCGCGCCAGTCCTGGTCGAAGTGATGACGGATGTAGGCGGATCGCATCTTGTCCTGATCGCTGAGGTAGGTTGGGAGGGCGAATCCACTGCCGTACGCTTCCCGCACGCGCCGGATGCGCTCATCCATCGGGGCGTAGACGAAAACGTGAAAAACATCGGCGCGGCCTTGCAGGACGCACTGGCCTCCGCGGCCCACGATTACGACATTCCCCATTTCAGCGGCCCGCTCGATCACCTGCCGGGAGAAGGCCGCCATTGCCTCGCCGTCGAATTGTTCTCCCGTTGCGACGCCTTCGAATGCTCCCAGCCCGAAAGTCTGTTTGCTCAGGCGATGAAGCCAGGAATCCAGCCTTTCATCATACTGGTGGCAGATTTTTGGATCGACGTTCGCGGAGCGTGCAATCTCAGTGATCAGGGAATTGTCGACAAGCTGCCATCCCAGCCGCGTGGCCAGTTGGGCGGCAATAGGACCGCCTCCGCTTCCGTATTCGCGACCCACCGTGACGACACGGAACATCAGTGATGAGATGCTGATCCGATTGGTTTTGCTTCAGCTACTCTGCGCCGTTCTACTCAACTTCGCGCGGAGCGTTATAGCCCTGCTTGCTGGCGACGATCTGGTACTTGATCGGCTTACCCTTCTGATCGACAATGCGCAGCGGTTCGTTGGTATCCGGGTTCACCAGGTCGACTTTAATCTTCCGAAACTTGCCATCGCGGCTCTGATTGGTCGGATGATAGGCGATTGAATACTGATTGCGGAGAGAATCCGATATGGCACGGTAAATTCCCGGATATTCCGCAGGGAATCTGGGGAAGAAAGCCATGCCGCCGGTTTCCTTCGCGAAGGTTCGCATTTCGTTGTCGGCTTGCAGGAAGTCCATGCGCTGGCCGGGGCCCATATACTGGTCGTAAATGATACGCAAAGCCTGCAGCAGGCTGATCGCGTAGATCGGAACCCCTGCTTCCTGTATGGCTTTGCGGGCCTTGTCGAAGGTGAGCTTGCTGAACGTGTCGCGTCCGGAGGCGATGAGCAGGATCGCCTTGCGGCCTTCGATGTCCTTCATACGGTCGCAGGTATCCACTACTGCGTCGAAAAGGTTGGCCTCAGAGAAACCAGCGATACGGAGGCGCGCCATGGCTTCCTGGGTTTTCATGCGATCGGTGGTGAAATCCGACAGGATTTCGGAGCGCATATCGTAGGCCACCACGGCGACATAATCTTCCGGTTTCAGCGTCTGCACGAAACCATAGGCCGCGGTCAGCGTCTCATACCAGCCTTCCGACCAATATTGCTGGTAGAGGTTGCTGAACTCGATCACCATGGCGATGGTCATCGGCGCTTCGTTGGAGGTGCCAAAGGTCGCCAGCGGTTGCGGTACGCCGTCCTCGAGGACCCGGAAATTGCCCTTCGGGATCTTGGGGATGAAGTTGCCTTTGTTGTCGAGAACGGCAACATCGAGTTGTACCGTGGTTACGTCGCTTTTGAAGGTAGGCAGCCCTTCGGGGGCCTCTTTGTCCTTTTTGGAGAACTGCGAAGGAATCTTCGGCAGGTCCTTGTTGTCCGTTGTGTCGGATGTCGAGCCTGAGTCCTTCTTGCGAGGTTTTGCTACCGTCTCGGACGACTGCGATTGCGGTCCTTGCTGTTGGGCGAGAAGCACGAGTGGGGCGACGAGCAGAGACACGCCGGCCAATGCAGCGGTGATACTAAAGCGTTTCATAGGCACTTGAGCGAACTATACCAAAACTGTTGACGTAGCAGCGACGAATGCCGTTACCGTAGCGTCTTGCGAACCTTTGGAAAACTGTGGAAGCGTGAAGCGGACTTCAGCCCAATGCGAACTCGGCGATGTAAGGCAGGTTTGCAACCTGCGGCGGGTTTGAAACCCGCCTCCACCTCTTCGACATGACTCGACAAGCACCGGTAACAAACCGTACTTCCAGATACTTTTCAATGCACCCACTTGTCGCGGTCGGAGCCTTGTTTCTTCAGGTAAACCTGGAACTTACGCTTGGCTCGCTGGATCTTCCAGTCGTGATATTGGCGGCGCATCGGGCCGATCACATCAAACCCCACGTTGCGCGGCAATTTCATGTAGATATAACCGAACAGCAAACCGCCGAGATGCGCGAATTCGCTCACGCCGGTGTTGACTCCGCGGAAAGCCGACAGGAACGAGATAGCGCCCACAATCAGGACGAACCAGCGGACCTGGATCGGGATCAGGAAGCCCCATAAAATCGTACGCGTCGGGTACATCATGGCATACGCCAGCAGGATTCCGAAGATAGCGCCGGAAGAGCCGATGGTCGCAATTCCAGGATTCCCGAAAGGCAATAAATAATTAACAATAACGACGCAAATTCCGGCGCCTACTCCGCAGAAGAAGTAGAACTTCAGGAAGCGCCGCGTTCCCCAGTCGCGCTCCAGATCGGCGCCGAACATCCACAACGCAAGCATGTTCCAGATGATGTGCATGAAGCCGCCATGCAGGAACATGTAGGTGACAAGCTGCCATACGGCCAGTCCCTCGATCACGATTCGCGGCGTGAGCGCCAGCCAGGCGAACACGGTTCCTAACGCCGTGCCTTGGGCAAAGAGGCTGAGGATAAAGATGGCTACGTTAGAGATCAGGAGCCACTTGACGCCTGGGGGGAACCCCGGAACATAAAACATTCCGGGCGTGCGGTATCTACTGCGATTTGCCATGGGAGCGCGCGCGGACGGTGCCTACGATTCAGAATATCACGCAAGCGGGCGCGGCTCGAGCGATGAGATAGATTTGTTGGAGGAGGTTCGGATGCGGCGGACGTTGCGGTCTCTAAGCAAGAGCCCAGGGTTCTCCCTGGTAGTCGTAGGCATACTCGCCGTGGGTATCGGAGCCAATACGGCGCTGTTCAGCATCATTGATAAGGTTCTGCTGCACCCGCTTCCGTTCGCCGATTTGGACCGGCTGGTGGAGGTGGATGGGCTTACCGGGAGTGGACGATCAGCCGGCATCACACCATCCGACATCGACTTCTTCACAGCGCGCGTGAAGGCATTCGAGAGCACGGCGAAATACCAGTGGCAGGTTCCTGCTTTGACCGGCGTGGATAATCCGGAGAACATCACGGGCATCGAGATTAATGAAACGCTCTTTCCAATGCTCGGCGCCACGCCGCGCCTCGGCCGGGGATTCCGTCCTGACGAGTTTCAAAGCGGCGCCGCGCCCACGATCCTCATCGGAAACAAGATCTGGCGGCAGCACTTTCACGCCGATCCCAATATCGTGGGGCGGCAGATCCTGCTCGACGGCAAGGGCTACACGGTGCTGGGGGTTATGGGGCCGGATTTCGCGTTTCCGCAGCCGGCGCACCAGTTCTGGATACCGCGCGTCACCAGCCGGATTACTCCGGACGACTTGAGCCACTATTACACGTTCATCGCCAAGCTGCGCCGCGGCGTTTCCCTCGATCAGGCGCAACGGGAGTTGGATGCCGTCACGCCTTCCGTGCCCGGAAATCCGAATCGCGCGAAAGGCTGGCATGTCCAGGTCAAAACCTTTACCGACCAGTTCACGGGGCCGTTCCGTCGAGCGCTGCTCATTTTGTGGGGCGCAGTGGGGCTTGTACTGCTGATCGCCTGCGCCAACGCCGCGAACCTGCTCTTGACGCGAGCCTCCATGAGGCATCGTGAGTTTGCGATTCGCGCATCGTTGGGCGCCGGGGCCTTGCGCCTGGCGCAGGAACTTCTGGCGGAGAGCGCGGTGTTAGGTGTCGCCGCTGGAGTCCTCGGCGTGGGGCTGGCGGCTCTACTGCTGCGTCTGCTGACCTGGTTGTTCGCCGGATCCTCTCCTGTCCCGCAGCTCGATCGCGTCTCGCTGAACGGTTCGGTGCTGGCGGCAACGCTGGGCTTTGTTCTATTCACGATTGCGGTCTGCACGGTACCGGCGTGCTTGGATTTGTGGCGGTCCAACCTGACCGATGGCTTTGGGTCGAATTCACGGAGCGTTTCGAGCAGCCGGGCCGGGAATCGGACGAGGTCGATCATGACCGCATTCGAGGTGGCTCTCTCCATCATGTTGCTGATCGGCGCGGGTCTGATGGTCCGGAGCCTGGAGCGGCTATTGGATGTGCACCTGGGATTCGAGCCGCAGCACGTTCTAACGGCGCGCGTATCGCTGCCGGTGCAGGTGAAGGGGAAGCCGGAGACCATCGCCCATTATCAGCGAATGCTCAGCGAAGTGCGCACCGTTCCGGGTGTCCTGGACGCGGGGATCACACCGGTTCTCCCGCTGGGGAATTTGAGCGCCACGACGTCGTTCAGCGTGGAGGGGCATGTTCGCACGCCCGAGGATCAGAAGTATTTTCACGGGACCTATTTCTATCCGGTGAGCCCCTCGTATTTTTCAGCGATGGGGATGCGTCTGCTTCGCGGGCGGGATTTTACGGAGGCGGATTCGGCGGACGCGCCAAAAGTGGCGATCGTGAGCGAAGGACTTGCGCGTCACTACTGGCCGGGCGAGGACCCGATCGGTAAACGTGTCTCCCGGGAAGATGAGCCGACTCCGGGTAGCTGGCTCACCGTGATTGGCATGGTGGAAAGTACCAAGCACGTTGGCCTGGCTGCCGAGGCCGGCGACGAGGTTTATTTCCCGTTTCAACAGGTGTTCCTCGGGGCGCGCTACACGACGCTGGTAGTGCGGTCGGCCGCAGATCCGATGAGCGTTGTCTCCGGCATTCGACGGAAGATCCACGATGTGGAACCCGACCAGCCGGTGTCGGAGGTCAAAACCATGCAGACGCTGGTGCTGGGGTCGGCTAGCGACGTGCGCTTTCGCGCACTGCTTTTGGAGATTCTGTCAGGCCTGGCGCTCGGGCTGGCGATCAGCGGCCTGTTCGCGATGGTGTCCTACATGGTGACTCAGAGGACGCGTGAAATCGGGATTCGTGGCGCGCTGGGGGCGTCGTCGCGGGACATCGTGCGTTTCGTGTTGGGGTTGGCCATGCGTCCGGTTTTGGCCGGCGGCGTTGTCGGTGTTGCCGGCGGACTTTTGGCCGCGCGAATTCTGCGTTCAGAACTCTTTGAGACGCCGCCAGCCGATCCTGCCGTGATTGCGAGCGTCGTCGCGCTGCTCATCATATCGAGCATAGTGGCGGCGATGGCACCCGCTTGGAGAGCGGTGCGCATCGATCCGGGCCAAACGCTGCGAGCGGAGTAATGAGGCTATTCGGCGAGGCGCCGGTCACACATCAACCGGCGCGATGCGGCAGCGTGGGCGATTCCCAAGTTCGCGCTGCCCTTCAGGGTTCCAAATAATTCCTTGGCTCCGCTGAAATCGCCTGTGTTGAAAAGCGCCATGGCTCGCTCGTAGACCTGCAGATCCGAGGGCTGCGTCGGCCTGGTTTCCATTTTTCGCGTGCCTTCCGTCTTCTTAGCCATGCAGGATAATTGGGGAAGCTTATCAAAAGGAGGATTCGAACGCAATGGAGGACAGTTACGAGGAGACTTTAGAATCGGTCGGCCGTCGTGTGTTGGATTGCCGGGCGGCGGCGGAGACGGACCCGGCCACGCTGCCGGCGTTGGCCGCGGCGCTGATCGACTACGCAGGCATCCTGAGCGACTACGAGCAGCCGGAAGAAGCACTTCAGGCCATGGGCGAGGCGGTGCAGTTATACGGGCGGTTGGTTGCCGGCGGGGAATCCAGGTTTCTGGCCGACTTTGCGAGATCGCTCAACAATCGGGGAGCAATGTTGAGCGAGTTAGGCCGGCTAAAGGAAGCGTTCGAGTCCACCGAGGAGGCCGTGAAATGCCATCGACAACTGGTTGAGCAGGGCCCTGCCGGGTTCGAGCCGGCGTTGGCCAGTTCTCTGAACAATCTCGGTGCGCTGCTGGCCTCGCTGGATAAAAATGAGGAAGCAATCCAGGTCGCCGACGAAGCCATCGAGATTTACCGGCGGCTGGCTGAGGAGAAGCCGGAGTTGTTTGTGCCGCTATTGGCGACGTCTTTTGGGTCGAAGGGCGCGGTGCTGCGAAGTTGCGGTGACAAAGCCGGGGCCGTGGAGGCGTTTCGCGAGGGTGTCGCGACATTGAAGCCGCAGTTCATGGCATCCCCGAAAATACTTCGTTCGTTGATGACGAACCTTGCCATTGATTATTCGAAGGGCTGTGCGATGGCCGGGATGAAGGCGGATTGGACCTTGTTGGGTGGCGTAATTCCGCAGTTGGCGGAAGAGGGTTAGCTTCAGGTTTGGGCCGTGCCCTCGAACCCAATCGCAAGGTCGATCTTGACCGCGTCTGACACCGCTACGCTCCCGCAAAAGCGACGATATCCGTAAGCATACGATTTGTGTGCGTGAACGGCAGAGCATGTGCGGCATCCTCGTACACCAACAGCCGGCTGCCGGCGATGAGCTCGTGAGTCGGGCGTCCGTTCAATTCCAGCGAACTCGATTTGTCGATGTCGCCATGCAGGACCAGCGTAGGCGTTCGAATGGTTCGAAGCTCGGGGCGGAAATCGGTTTCTGTCATGACCTTGTTCAGATCCGAGAGCACTTTGATGGAGCCGCGGTCCACGATCTGGCGGACCCACCAGTCCATGGTTTCGACCGGCACCGGGTTTTTGGGAAGGCCGAAAAAGTCCGGCGCCGCGTTTGCTACCAGATGCGGGAAGTCCCGCTTGAACGACTCGCGGATCTTCTCCAGAGTCTCTTTGGGCGTGCCGCTTGGATTGTCGTCGGTTTTCGTAATAAACGGGGTCGTGGGTGCAATCAGGACCGCATGCGTAACGCGGCGGCCGCGGTAGCGCGTCAGATATCGGACCACCTCCGCTCCTCCCATGGAATGACCGACCAGAACGACGTTCTGCAGATCCAGTCCATCCAGGACAGAGGCCATATCGTCGGCGAGGGTGTTGAAATCGTACCCGTGGCCGGGCGCATCGGAACGTCCATGACCCCGTCGGTCGAATGCCACGCAGCGCCATCCCCGTTCCGAGAGACTGGTCATCGGAATATCCCACCAGTCGGAGCTGAGCGCCCATGGCGCCACGAAGACGATCGTCCGGCCGGTTCCCCAGTCCCGAAAATGGATCCTGGTCTTATCGCGGGTCTCGATCATAGTGGGCCGCGAAGCGACTTGAGAAGGTTGCTTGGCCGCGTAAGCCAAGCCCCCGCCAGTAAGGGCTGAAATCATCGATTTCAGTGCAAATCGTCTTTTCATGCCCAATCGTAGCCCGGCTGGCACGGCTCAACAATTACCTGCGAGGTAATGTTCGATTTACCGTGCCCCTAATAAAATAAGGGCATGGCAGACGCAGCCGTTTCGATTGGACCGCGGTTTCGCGCCTGGCGGCAGACGCGCGGGCTGAGCCAATTCGAACTGGCCAGCCGGGCCGGGTTTTCCGTGCGGCATGTCAGTTTTATTGAAACCGGTCGATCCCATCCCAGCCGTGAAGCGGTGCTTGCCTTGGCCGAGGTGCTTGACCTGCCCTTTCGCGAGCGCAATCACCTTCTCGAAGCCGCCGGCTTCGCCCACGTCTTTCGCGAAACCCCTCTCTCAGCGGACGAGATGGCTCACATGCGCGACATGCTGCAGTTCATCCTCGACCGGCATCTGCCCTATGCCGCGATCGTATTGGATCGTCACTCGACCTGCTTGTTGGGGAATCGGGCTGCCGGCCAATTTCTCCCAATGTTAATATCCCCAGCGCTCATCGGCCCGCATAATAACCTCCTACGCGCCGTTTTTCATCCCGAGGGTGTTCGCCGCTGGATCGTGAACTGGCCGGAGGTGGAATCACATCTATTAAGCCGCGCAGAGCGGGAATTGAGCTCAGCGGAAGACCCGGTCGGGGCTGAGTTGATGGCTGAGATCAGGAGCTACGCCAGTCCTTCGGCATTATCGGACTCGCGCATTGCGCCGCGTCCCGGGGACCTTTTGCTTCCGATTCATATACGCATGGGTGATCTTGATCTGCGCCTGTTCAGCACCATCATGACTTTAGGCACGCCGCACGACGTTACTTTGCAGGAACTGAGGATCGAAACGTTCTTCCCCGCCGATCACAACTCCGAGCGTTGTTGGCAGCAGAATTTCGCGGAGAGTGCGTAATCTGCCTCCGAACCGGTCCCGTACAGCTTATGGCTGGGGGCGGGCAACAATCTGTAGCAGGCCACCCATGATGGCGACGTTCTTAAGGAACTGAACCGCCGCCGACTGCAATTGCTCCTGCGGGATGCCCCAAACCGGATGGATCACCAGGGTGATGGGAATCAGGTATAGAAACAGCACCAGGGCTGCCCATTTCTCAAATGGCCCGACGAGCAGTACCAGTCCTCCGCCGATTTCGACAAGAACCACGATGATCAAGGCAATTTGAGGCAGCGGCACTCCTTTGGAACCGATGAGCGCCGCGGTTGCGCTCCAGTTCGTAATCTTGCCATACCCGCTGATGAGGAAGATCACCGCGATGAGAAGCTTGCCGAAAATCGCAACCCACTTGTTATTCATGATTGGCCCTTATAGTGCTACATGCGTACGTGGAATCGTGAAAAACATGACGCAAACCAAGCCGATGGCGCGGCGGCTGGGCACACATACCCAGAGACTCGCTGGAAATGACGTAAGTTACTCATTAATTGATGTTTATAGTGTTACTTGCGCACTTCTGGCCGCCCTTGCATCGGGCCGGCGAAACCGCCTGCCCAACCTCGGAGCGAGAAAGAGGGAAGGATTGGGTGTTTTCACGCATATAGTAGGTAGGACAAATCAGAAAGGTATACTAAAGGTTCAGGAGAACTATGAAGATCTACGCTAAGTTCGCTTTCCTCGTGGTAGCGATCGTCGGGGTCCTCGTGTGGCTGGCGATGGGTGGAATCAACGAGAGCAAGTCGTATTACAAGAGCATCGCCGAGCTCAACACCATGGGTCACGACGCTATGAACAAAAAGCTGCGGGTGGGCGGAGACGTGGTGGCGGGGTCGATTACACACAATGGCCGTGAGGTCTCCTTCACACTGAAACAGGATGCCCTGATGCTGAAAGTGGTCTACAACGGCATGGAGCCGCTGCCGGACACATTCAAGGCAGGGGCGCAGGCACTCGCCGAAGGCAAACTCGGAGCCGACGGCGTGTTCCAGGCCAGCAAAATTCAAGCTAAATGCGCGTCGAAGTACGAGGCCAAGCCCGTGCAGAACAAGGACGCGCTGCAAAATCGCGCAGGGATGTAGTTGTTCGCTCGAAAAACCCAGGCTCGCAGTTAGGACAGATCTCCACATGGAAAATATTGGTGCACTTGCCATCCTACTCGCTTTCTGTCTAGCCGTATACGCGGTGCTCGGCTCCGTGATCGGCAAGCTGAAACGCAAACCTTTTCTTATCGTTAGCGCTGAACGAGCTGTGTATTCGGCATGGGCGCTGATCACGCTGGCCTCGGGGATTCTGGTCTACTCGCTCATCACGGGCGACTTTCGTATTGCCTACGTGGCGTCGCACAGCAACAAGGCGATGTCGCTGCCGTACAAGTTCGCGGCGTGGTGGGGTGGGCAGGAAGGGTCGCTGCTGTTCTGGTCATTCCTGCTGTCGACTTATGCAGCGGTCGTGCTATTCACCAATCGCAACAAGTTTCGCGACATGATGCCGTACGTGACGGCCATCCTGTCGACCGCTCTAGCATTCTTTCTGATCCTGATCACCTTCGTGGCAAGCCCCTTCAAGATGCTGGCCGCGGGGCGGGGCATTGCGGACGTCGGCGATGGACGCGGGCTCGATCCGCTGCTGCAGTACTGGACCATGGCCATTCACCCGCCGATGCTGTATCTCGGCTATGTCGGGTTCACGGTTCCGTTCGCGTTCGCCATCGCTTCGCTGATCACGAAGCAGAAAGGCGAAGCCTGGATTCACACCACGCGGCGCTGGACCCTGATCACATGGATGTTCCAAAGCACGGGCATCATTCTCGGCGCGGGATGGGCGTACGCGGTGCTCGGTTGGGGCGGCTACTGGGGCTGGGACCCCGTGGAGAACGCTTCGCTGCTGCCCTGGATCACCGGAACCGCATTCTTGCACTCCGTGATGATGCAGGAGAAGAAGGGCATGATGAAGATCTGGAACATCGTGCTCATCTCGACGACGTTCTTCCTTTGTATCTTCGGGACGTTCCTGACGCGATCGGGCATAGTGAGTTCGGTTCATGCCTTCTCGCAGGGATCGATCGGCAAGTTCTTCGTCACGTTCCTGGCAATTGGAATCGCGGCGACGATCTACCTGATTCTCGACCGGCTGCCGTATCTGAAGAGCGAGGCGCATCTCGAGAGTGTCGTCTCGCGTGAATCGAGCTTCCTGTTCAATAACCTGATCCTGCTGGCAAGCTGCTTTGCGGTGTTGTGGGGCACTTTGTTCCCGGTGATTTCCGAAGCTGTGACCGGCGAGAAGATCAGCGTCGACAAGCCCTTCTTCGAGCGAATTAACATACCGATCGGGTTGTTCCTGCTGTTCCTGACCGGGGTCGGACCGCTGATCGCGTGGCGGCGCAGCTCGCTGGAAAGCCTGAAGCGAGCATTCTTGTGGCCCACTGTTGCGGCGCTGGCCCTGATGGCAGCTTTAGGTGCGCTGGGCTTCTATGAGCATCCGTTTGCCATGGTTTCCTTCGGGTTGTGCCTGTTTGTGACCGTGACCGTCGCGATGGAGTTCTTCAAAGGCGCGCGGGCCATCAGCGCGAAGTCGGGAACCGGCCTGATTCCCGCCATGATCGAGCTGACGCATCGCAACACCCGCCGCTACGGCGGGTACGTCGTACACATGGGCATCGTGCTCATGTTCATTGGGTTCACGGGCGCGGCGTTTAACAAGGAACAGACCGTCGAAGTCGCGCAAGGCAGCGCCTTCGACATCGGCCGCTACACTCTCAAGATCGCCGAGATTCAGGACGGGCAGAACGACAACTACATCTGGAGTGCGATGCACATTAACGTGTTCGTCGGTGCCAACCAGATCGCGACGCTGATTCCGGAGAAGCGCTTCTACCAGGCCAGCCGCAGCCAGGCGAGCGAGGTTTCGATCCGTCGGCGGCTGAACGAGGATTTATACGTCAACTTCGCCGGCGTTAACGACAATGGCAAAGCCGTGGTGCAAGCCTACGTGAATCCGCTGGTTTCGTGGGTTTGGATTGGCTACTGGGTTCTGCTGTTCGGCACGATCACCTGCCTCGTACCGAGCAAGCTGAAGCTTGCCTATGCAAGGACGCAGGTAGTAGGGATTACCAAAAAACATGTCCCGGTGGAAAAGTAGTTTACTCATTCTAATCGTTACGGCCGTCGCCCTGGCGCAGACTTCGGATTTTCTCGATCCGAACATCAAGCGCGGCGGCGAACGGCTCGCGTGTTTGTGCGGCGGGTGCAAGAACAGCGTCGGAAGCTGTCCGATGCTGGGCTGCCACTATGCCACGCCGGCGCGCGAAAAGATCCGCAAGATGCAGGCGGCCGGATTCACCGACCAGCAGATCGCGGACGCCTTTGTCCGGGAGCGCGGGATTCAGGCCCTGGTGACACCACCGGCCGAGGGATTCAATGCCTTGGCCTGGGTGATGCCGTTTGTGGCCATCGGACTGGGGCTGCTGGCGATCTCGATTTTCATCAAACGTTTTGGCGCCAAACGCGCCGCGGCTGGGGTGCCGCAAGTCGACAGCGAGATTCTCGACCGGTACCACGAACAGATCGAAAAAGAAACATCCAAGCTGGATTAAATGTTCCTATCAGTGGCAGTACTTTTGACGGTCGGCACGCTTGTGTTCACACTGTTTGTGCGAAGCAAGGACGTCCCAGCAGCGGTGCCCGTCTCGCCGACCCAGCATCTCGAGGAACGAAAGGCGCAGATCTACGACAACTTGCGCGACCTGCAGTTTGAGTATCGGCTCGGCAAGCTGTCCGACGAGGATTATCAGAAGACGAAGCTTGGTTTGCAGGCTGAGTTGGCCAAGATTTTAGCAGAGATGGACGCGGTGAAATCGACTCAGCCGCCGGCGCCTGCCGTGAAAGCCGTGTTGAAATCCGTCCCCAAGGCCGAATCGGAGGACGGTTTGACGTGTCCCCATTGCGGAGCCACGTTTGAGCGCGCGCTGAAGTTCTGCGGCGAGTGCGGAAAGGCAATGGCATGAAGACCTGGATTGTCGCGGTAATTTTGGCGGCGCCGGCTTTTGCCGCTGTTGATGGGACGATCGTCAACGGCACTACCGGGAAGCCGCAGCCGAACGTTGTTGTTTCGCTCGTTGAGCCGACACAGGCCGGTATGCAAAACCTCGGCAGCGCGAAGACCGACGCCGAGGGCAAGTTCCGGTTTGAGAAGGGGGGTGCGGGCGGTCCGCAGCTGGTGCAGGCGATCTATGACGGCGTGATGTACAACCGCATGCTGCCTCCCGGAACGCCGACGAGCGGTGTTCAGGTTGAGGTTTACGAAGCTTCCACGAAGCCGGACGTCGCGCAGGTGGCGCAGGACATGATCCTGTACCAGCCGTCGGATTCGCAAGTGACCGTGAACGAGAGCGTCATTTTCCAGAACGGTTCCAAGACCACGTATAACGATCCGAAGGGGACTTTCCGGTTCTATTTGCCGCCCGAGGCGGCTGGCAAGGTGAACGTGACGGTGGTGGCGCCGGGCGGTATGCCCGTGCAGCGTCCTGCCGAGAAGACGAAGGATGCCGACGTTTACGCGGTTTCATATGCGGTGAAGCCGGGCGAGACGCGATTCGATTTGTCGTACTCGTTCCCGTCGGCGAATCCACTGGTGGTTTCGGGAAAGGTTCTGCACAAGGAAGGCCCGACCCGGTTGGTGGTGCCTGCCGGCGTTACGCTGAAAAGCGACGATGTCACGGCGCTGGGCGAGGAGCCGCAGACTAAGGCTTCGATTTTCGAGGTAAAGGGCAAAGAGTTTAAGGCGGAGTTGTCGGGAAGTGGGGCGCTGAGTTCCGGGGATTCTACGGGTGCTCCGGCGGACGACGATTCCGGCGCGCCCCAGATTCATGAGATTCAACCACATGTCTACGACAAGCTGCCCTGGATCTTAGGGATTGCCCTGGTGGTGTTGGCGCTTGGGTTTGTGGTGCTGTACCGCTCGGATCGGGCCGAGGCTGTTTCGGCGGTGGAGAGTCCCGCGCCTGCTAAACCCGAACGGGAACGCAAGGGAGCTGTCTCCCGATGATGGTCCGTTGTAGGGCAGGATTGCATCCTGCGCGCCGGTTTCCAACCGGCGCTGGGCGGGTTACAAACCCGCCGCAGGTTGAAAACCTGCCCTACAAGGATCAGGAGCTGTCTGTCTAATGCCGGCCCTGTCCATCCAAAACGTCTGGAAATATTTCGGGGATTATCCCGCGCTCCGGGACGTCTCCTTCGACGTCGAGGAAGGCTCGTGCCTGGCATTACTCGGACGAAACGGGGCAGGGAAGACCACGCTGCTCAAAATTCTCGCCGGCCTTTCGAAGCCCGGCAAAGGTTCCGTGAAGATCCTCGGCGACGATACCCGCGCGCAGGCGACCCGCCGCCAAATCGGCGTGCTCGGCCACGGGATCGGTATTTACGACGAGTTGTCCGCCCAGGAAAATCTCCTCATCTTCGCCAAGCTTTACGGTGTCGCCAATCCGCAGCGTGTGGTCGACGACTGGCTGGAACGAACCGGCCTCGCACATGTCCGCGAAGGTCTCGTGCGCGAATTTTCACGCGGTATGCGGCAGCGTCTTGCGGTAGCGCGCGCGTTTCTGCACGAACCGGCCATGATGCTTCTGGACGAGCCGTTCACGGCGCTCGACGATCGCGGCATCGCCGTACTGCAGGAGTTTCTTGACCAGGCCCGCCGCGACGGACGCACCATCATCATGTCCACGCACCAGTTACGCGAGGCTCTGGAACTTGCCACCGATGTGGCACTTATTAATCGCGGGAAGCTCGCCTACCGCGGCGCACGAACACAGGAAATGCTCGATGACCCCACTCTCCTCTACCGAATCTACGGCTAGAGTGGCGGGTGAAACCGCCCCAGCCGCCCCTCGGTTCCAGTGGGTGCGGCTCGTGCTTACGATCGCCGGCAAGGACCTGCGGTCGGAGCTGCGGACCAAGGAAACCATCAACGCGGCGCTGGCGTTTGCGCTTGTCATCCTGCTGCTGTTCAGCTTTGCGTTCGACCCAAGCTCCGACCAGGTGCGCGAAATCTCCGGCGGCCTGCTGTGGCTGGTTTTCATGTTCGCCGGGGCGTTGGTGCTGAATCGCAGTTTTTCGCGGGAGCTCGCCAACGATTGCCTCGACGCGCTGATCGCTTCTCCAGCCACCGGCGCGCAACTCTGGCTTGGCAAGGCGCTCGCGAATTACGTTCTGCTGCTGACGATCGAAATCGTCTGCCTCCCGATTTTTGCCGTGTTCTATAACATCAATCTCACGAGCCAGGTTCCGTTATTGCTGCTGGTAATGGTGCTGGCCACGTGGTCGATGACCATCATTGGCACCACGTTCAGCGCGATGACCGTGAATCTGCGGCTGCGCGAGCTGATGCTGCCGACACTGTTGTATCCCATGCTGATTCCGCCCATTATGGGCGCGGTACAGCTTACGAGCACCATCATCGCCGGCGATCCGATCGCCGACAATAGCATCTGGTTCCGTTTGCTGGTGGCCTATGACATCATCTTTTCGTTGCTGGCCGCGGCACTCGTTGAAATCCTGCTGGTAGGGTAAATCCAAACATGCGACAAAAACTGATTCTTGCGTTTGCCGTTGCAGCGGCGGCGTTGCTGGCCTGGAATTTCTATAAGATCTTTATGATCGAGCCTGACGAGGCCAACCAGGGCGCCATCTATCGCATCATCTACATTCATGTGCCGTCGGCATTCACCTGCGCGACCGGCTTCTTTGTCTCGCTGCTGGCCAGCGTCGCGTTCCTGGTCCGAAAGGACCTCAAGTACGACGCCATAGCGGCATCGGTGACCGAGGTGGCGTGGGTGTTTGCCACTATTGTCCTGGTTACCGGCAGTATTTGGGGGCGCATCATCTGGGGCATCTGGTGGGCCTGGGATCCGCGGCTAACTTCGATGTTGATCTGCTGGCTGCTGCTGGTAAGTTATCTGCTGCTGCGCCGCGCGGTGGAGGAACCGAATCAGCGCGCGCGTCTCTCGGCCGTGCTGGCGATTTTCACTTTCACCGATTGGATCATCGTTTGGAAATCGATCGAATGGTGGCGTACGCAGCATCCCGGCCCGGTTCTTAGCATTCGCAGCGGCGGCGGCATGGCGCCGGGAATGGAAGCGCCGATTTACTGGAACTGGCTGGCGTTGGCTATGCTGGCAACGACTCTGGTCATGCTGCGGTGGCGGCAGGAAGGCGTCAAGCGCGAGATAGACGCGCTTCGCCGGTATGCGCACGCGCTATAGAAAGGTAAGACAGGTTTCGGCCTTAAGGATAAATTATGGACGCACGCAATATGACGTATATGTTTTACGGCTTCCTCGCGGCGTGGCTGATTGTGATCGGTTATGTGATCTCGATCGCGATGCGCGAAGGACGCCTCCGCCAGGAACTGGACCGCGTAAAGCGCCTGGTCGAAGGACGGGACGCCGAACAGCGTCGTGAGTCGTCACGCGCGGTGTAACGCAACGCGATAAAACGGTTGGCCGCCCCTGAGCGTCCAACCAGTGGCATGGGTCTGTTCTCGATTTCCCGCAGGGCTCTCCCCTACACGTCGGTAGCACTCGTTCTTGCGTTAATTTACGCCGGTTGGGTGTTTTGGTCCCGTTCCGACCGAAATCGCGCGTATGAGCGAGAAGCCAGGGAACATACCGGCGAAGCGGACCGCAAAATCGTTAGTGACTACGGAAACGGTCACTTGAAGATTCTTGCTGTATATCCTTCTCCAGCAGTCATTCACGCCGGCGAAAAAGGATTGCTTTGCTATGGAGTCTCGAACGCGGTGAGCGTCCAGGTTGCCGCGGAACCGAAGAGTTCCGCGCCTTCCGATCCGATCTGGCCCTCGCTGAGCCGCTGCGTCGACATTCATCCGAAAGTGACCACACAGTACACCTTAACGGCAAAAGACGCGTCAGGTACAACTGCCACGAAAACGGCCACGATCGAAGTGCAGTAACGACCGGAAAGAAGAAGCGATCAGCTTTCAGCTCGGACCCGGTGTGCTCTCTGCCGAGACCGCTGCGAACGACGTCCAATGCGTCCCAAATGAAAAGGGACGATAGCTTCCGGCATCTGATTCTTAGACCCGTCTTTAGGCGCGGAACCCGGCGCTGATCGCTGAAAGCTACTCGCTACTCCTAATTCTCTCCGTTCACCGTCAGCGTCGGGCTGTCGACCGTCGTTGTGCCCCACACCACGTTCGTGCCCCAAATCACGTTCGTAGCATTCGGCGAACCGGTGCCCCACACGACATTGCTGCCGGTGAGCAGAGAATTCCCCAGCGAATCCAGACCCGCGATGATGCTGGTGCCCCACACGATGTTCGTTCCCCAGACCACGTTGGTTCCCCAGACGATACCGTTGGAATTCAACATCGTGACCTTTTTGGATTTGGAATCGAACGAAGCGGTCGGAGATATCGCGCTCTTCCCCGAATTAACCGAATCAAAGGTCAGGAGAGCGGTAAGGACGTTCAGATATCCGGCGCCCACGGTGAAAACGTCATCACTGGACACGTAGCTGGAACCGGTTGTGGTGTCGACCACAACTGTGGAATCCGGCAGATCTTTCGAAGCGCTCTTCATCAGGCGGGCTTTCACAGTGTCCGGGCTCAACGTACCGTCCAGGTCGAAGAGAAGCGCCGCTGCGCCGCTCGCAACCGCCGCCGCCATGCTCGTTCCGCTCAGTTGCAGGAAGTTTTCAGCGGCGCCTTGAGGCGTGCTCAACTGCACGCGGGCTTGTGAGTAGTTTTTGTAGAGAGTCGACGTCGTGCTGGTGAGTGAGATGATGCGGTTTCCAGGCGCCACCAGGTCCGGCTTCACGATGTGGTCGATCGCGGTTGGGCCTTTGGAGCTGTAACTTGCCATCGTGTCGTCGCCGCGTTGTGACGTGCCCTCGCTCTTCATAGCGCCGACTGTAAGCACATAGGGATCGTTTCCAGGCGCGGTGATGGTGCCGTAACCCTGGGTGCCATGTGAATTATCCCGGCCGTTATTGCCTGCCGCCACCACTACCAGGATGCCTGCGTTCCAGGCTGCTTCCACCGCCTGGCAAAGCGGGTCCAGCTTGTAGCTTTCGTAAACAGGCCGGCCGAGCGACAGGTTGATGATGCGTATGTTGTAAGTGTTCTTGAGCTGGATGGCGCGGTCGATGGCCGCAATCACATCGCTGTCACGCCCGCCGCCGTTCTGATCGAGCGCCCGGAGGTTGACGATGTTTACTTTCGGCGCCAGGCCCTGGATGGTCAGGCCGGCGGTATTGTTCGTGGACGTCGCGCCATTTGCTCCGATGATGCCCGCGACGTGCGTTCCGTGCCCATACGCATCGGCAGTGGACTTGTCGTAATTCGACGTGCCCAGGTTGACGAAACTCTCGCTGTAAACCAATCGGGACGCCGAACCGGAGCCCCAGTCATTCATCGCCGAAACGCCGCTGTCGATGACCGCCACGCCGATTCCGTTTCCGTTTTGGCCGATTAGCCAGGCCGCGGGAGCGAAGACTGTATCTTCGGTGTAATCGAACTGAACACCTGCTGCGGAAAGGACAAGATTCGGACTGATGTGCGCCACATCGGGATCGTTCGCGAGCGCCGCCAGTTCGCTTTGCGGGACCGTGAGCGCCTCGGCGTTGATGCTATGAAAGCTTCCTCGATGAATCGCGTGATGGGCGCCCGCTGTGTGCGTTGTCCATGCCTGCGAAGAGCGGTATTGGACAATCACGTCCACCATCTCGTCGGACGTCTGCGCGTGGGCGATTACGCCAAAAACGAGGGACACGCAACAGAGTACTACCCCACTGAGCCGCTTCATCTGGTCCCTTTTAAAGCATGTCGGGAACCAGGACGTTACAGCGCTAACTAGTTGATTCCCTAGGCGCCAAATGCCGATGTGACGAACCCAACGAGACAAGCTGTCGCAACGAGCATGGGCAGGTGACAAACTGTCCCATCGAGGGACAGCTTGGCGCAAGAAACAAAATGCCCCGGAGCATGCGGTAAGACGCAGGCCCCAGGGCACAGGAGGATTCAGCGAAAATGACAGACTAACGTTCGAAATAGCCGTGAGCGAACTCGGGCTTCACCGTCACAGCCTGCTTCCAGAACTTGCGCGCTTCGTCGGATTGGCCGGCGGTCTTTAGCGCGTGACCCAGATTCAAGAGCGCTTCAGCGAAGTCCGGCTTTTCTGCGACGGCTTCGCGATAAAGCTTGATGGCATCGTCGATCTGGCCGGATTTCTGCAGCAGCAGCCCCGTGTTGTAGAACAACTCGGGCGACCGCTCGCCCTGCTCAATTAACTTCGCCTGCAGATCAAGAGCCTGCTCCCACGATTCGCTCTCGATGGCCAGGGCTGCGAGCGCACGAAGTGCATCGACAGCGCTGGGATCCAACTGCATGACGGCACTGAACGCTTTGACCGCTCCTTCGCGGTCTCCGGAGTGCCAGCAGGCTAGACCCAGATTCATTTGCGCTTCGACCCAGTCGTGCCGCTTTCTCAGACAATACTCAAATGCTTCGATACTGCCGCGGTAATCGTGCTTGAGAAGGCGAGTATAGCCAAGCTGGAACCAGGCGCCGTCGAGATCCGGATTGTTCGCCACCAGCTTGCTGTAGACACGCTCAGCTTCTTCGGTCTCGTGTTGCGCATCGAGCACGGTCGCCAGGTTGTACAGAGCGTCCTCGAGATCCGGGTTAAGCTGCAACGCCCGCTCGTAGCACTGCCGTGCCTTATCGAGGCTTCCCGCCTGTTGGAATAGCGCTCCGAGATTTACGAATGCCTGTTTTGCCTCGGGCCGGATCCGAACCGCCTCTGAATACGCCTTGGTAGCGGCCTCCACGTTTCCGAGCTTCTGCTGCGCGACACCCAGGTTAAACCATCGCTCGAAGTTATCGGGCGTATATTCGGTCAGTTTCTCGCAAAAACGTGCCGCAGCGCTATAGTCCTGCGTAGCAAAGGCGCACGCCGCCAAGCCCTCGACCGCCGCCTGTGAGGCGGGGCGCAGCTTCAACAGGGCCTCAGCGTACTCCTGGAGGGCCGGGAAATCCTTGCGCGCCATCGCGATGGCTACCAGATTGGTGAGGCACTCTTCCGAATCCGGCTTGCCGTGCAATACTTCGCGGTACAATTCCGCCGCTTCATCGAATTTCCACAGTAGCTGCAACGCCACGGCTTTGCCGAACTGCCCGGTGTGATTGGTGGGATCCTGCTGGAGCACCTGCTCGAATAGTTTTAGAGCGTCATCGGACTTATCGAGGTGGAGGTAGCACAGCGCGGCGCCGAGCGTTGGTTCCAGCTTGCCCGGCTCGGCTCGCACGACCTTGAGAAACGTGTCGCATGCTTCCTCCCAGCGGCTGCTCCTCTCGAGCGAAAGCGCCAGGTTGAGCTGCGCGCCGGGATACTCCGGCTGGAGATTCAGGACGTTCTGATAACTACGCGCGGCTTCCTCGAACTGCCGCATCTCGTAATGGAGATGTCCTTTTGCAGCGTATAGCTGCGGTGTGCCGATACCATTGGCAACTGCGCGGTTAATCTCCTGAAGCGCCTCAGCATATTTGCCGTCGAGGTGAAGGCTGACTACCCTGCCCAATACCTCGGTTGCCTCGTTCGATGTCGCCGTGTTCAACGTCCCTTGTTCATTCATTGCACGCTCCCGTTCGCCTGCAAGCCATAAGGCGCGAGGTATGCGCAAAGCCGCCCCAGCGTGTCGTACTGGTGGGAAACATTCACCCAACGCAGCCTTGCTTCCTCGCCCCGCCCACAGAAGAATCCGACACCGCCGGTCTTCAGGCGGTTGTCTGACCAGAAATCGGCCACTTTGTTCTCCACCATTAGGGTGAAATCGGTGCCGCGCACATCGATCTGCGCCCGGAAGAACGTATCCGCAGACAAAGTGAGCGGTAGCGGCGTTTCGGAACGCATTGATTCTCTGCCGTTGACCACGGCGTAGTGAATGATATGTACTTCGGGTAAAGGTTTAGGTTTAACCACTACGAATCTGAATCCATAGTAGTTTTCATTGTCGTTGGCGCGGAACACCACGCCCAGGGCCTTTTGGTCGACCGTACCGAGGAACTCAAAACGGTAGTCCGCCATTTGCAGGGTCGGACGGAACAGGGCAAGCGCATTGGGACGAACAAATCCCGTTTTGTCGTAAGACCAGGACGGCGGAGTTCCCGCGCGGGTTTGCCAGCCATCGAGGCCGCTACGGAAATCATCGGAATAGTCGAACCCCGCGCGTTCCAGAATGGTGCGGCGAATCCCGGACCATTGGCGGGATAGGAAACCGTCTAGCATAGGCTGTCCTACGGGGTTCACTGCCGAACTCTTATGGTGAATATGCGTGGTGGTGGCGTTGATGACCAGAACCAGCAAAAGAGGAATCACTAAAGTGATCAACTTCAGGTCGTCCGGCGCCGCCTGCCAGATTTCGCGAAGACGCTGCGTGGAAAGATCGATGTGGGAGCCGTCCGCCCAACGTTTCCGGGGTTGAGTCTCCACCGGGGCGGGAGGTTGGAGAGGGGCCAGAGCGATGTCCAAGTTCGGAATAAGTGGATTATGCGAGAAGGCGACAAGGGCAGGGCTGGTTTTCTGCGGCTCTCCCTTGGGCTGGCGCGGCAGTGCTTGCGGAAACCGCAGCGGAACGCGGCCCGCTGGGTCGAGCAGTGCCAGAGTCAGAGCGGCGTCAAACGATGGTCTTCGAAGATCAGGCGGTTTCGGAGGAGTGTGGCGAAGATTCAGCCGCAGCGGTCCCTGATCCGCCGCTCGCGGCGCAATGTCGCCTGGCCCGGAGAGTCTGTGAACCGTGCCCGACTGGGCTTCGGCTTCGTGTAGCTCATGATGCTCGTCGCAGCAGAACTCGCCGTTCGCCAGCGTCCTTAAGAGCGACAACGTGGTGCCGCAATATAGACACTGCATGGCTGTCTAAATCCTCACCTATTACTATGTGAGGTTTGCGGGCCGCTGACCAACGGGGAAACTGCTTAGTTCACAATTCTAATTTGTCGTGGGTACTTAGGACCAAGGTAGGATCTAAGTTCTAGTCCCTCTAACGGTTAGTACTTGGTAGGAAACGGTCATGCCCACTTTGGAGGGACGGGTCTCGCTTACGCCTCAAGCGGAAACGCCAGGGACGCCTTAGAGAGTGTCTTCTGCAACAGGTCGACCGCTTCCACTTCGTTCACGCCGCGGGATATCGAGAGTTCGGTTAACAGCATGTGCCGCGCGCGGTCGAGCATCTTCTTTTCGCGAAACGAGAGGGGCTTCTCCGCCTGGAGCGCGAGCAGGGTCTTGAGTACCTCCGCGATCTCCAGCAGGCTTCCGTTGCGCATCTTATCGGTGTTCTCTTTGAAGCGGTCTTTCCAATCGATCCGGGATCGTGAAGAGCGCTCCCCGAGGTAGCCGAGAACGCGACTCACCTCGCCGTTGCGCGTGACTTTCCGCAAACCCACTTGTCCGACGTGGGAGAACGGCACGATCACGGTCATACTGGTCGAGTTGAGCCTGAGCAGATAAAAGCGCTCAAAACGGGTTCCGAAAGCGCGGGTACTAATGTTTTCAACGGTCCCCACGCCGTGGTTTGGGTAGACAATCTTCTCACCTACGCGAAAGAACTCCATAGAGGCCATGCACACCTGCCCGAAAGTTGTTAAATAGCAAACAAAACCGGATACAAAATATTAAGCCTTACTTAATGGTTTGTCAATATCCAACCTGCCAACGCGTACCCTCTGCGGGCCGGTTCGCGGCGCACTTCGATACCTCGGAAGAGGGCTGCTACGCATTCGCGCGCAGCGAGTTGGACGACCGGTTTTCGATGAGCACGTACACCCCGCCAGAGACCAGGAAACCCACGAACCAGGCGTAGTCATACAGCCACCGGAGGGCCGGTACCACCAGTCCCAAAAGAGCGACGACGATACCGATCGCAAGAGCGGCGATCGCCTTCCAGTTTATTCCGTTGCTGTATTCGTACTCGCCGTGGCGAAGGTAGAGATCGGCGACGTTCAGCTCCGCGCGGCGAACGACGAAGTAATCGGCGATCATGATGCCGGCAATCGGTCCCAGCAACCCGGAGTAGCCCACTAGCCAGCCGAAAATGTACGCGCTGAAGTCGGACAGCAGTTTCCACGGCATCATCGCGACGCCCAGTACGCCGGTGATCAGGCCGCCGGTGCGGAACGAGATGCGCCTCGGGTTGAGGTTCGAAAAGTCGTTGGACGGCGAGACCACGTTCGCCGCCACGTTGGTGTTGAGCGTCGCCATTAACAGGGCAACGAGGGCAACTGACGCGACCAGCGGCTGGTTAAAACGGCCCAGCAGCACCACTGGATCCCAGATCGCCTGCCCGAAGATGACGGCGGAGGCCGAAGTCACCGCGACGCCAATAAATGAATACAGCGTCATAGCCGTCGGCAAGCCAAGCGCCTGGCCGAGCATTTGCGCCTTCTGCGATTTCGCATAACGCGTGAAGTCGGGAATATTGAGCGCCACCGTGGCCCAGAAGCCGACCATGCCGGTCAGCGAGGGAACGAAAAATCTCAGGAATTCGCCGGTACTATGGAACTTACTCGGCGCGCTGAGAACCGGGCCGAGTCCGCCGGCTTTGCGGACCATCCACCACAACAGCAGCAGGCCGATGCCGAGCATGAAGGGCGCTCCGATGCCTTCTAGGAAACGGATCATCTCGATGCCTCGCAGGATGACGAGAATGTTTAGCGCCCAGAAGAACCCGAAACACATCCAAGGACCGGCCGGTACCTGGGCGAAGGGAGGCCACACGATCTTCGCCATCGCGTAGATTGCCTGTCCGCCGATCCAGGTCTGGATGCCGAACCAGCCGCATGCGACGAGCGCTCGTAAGACTGCCGGCACATTGGCCCCGAGCACGCCAAATGAGGCTCGCACGAAAACAGGGAAGGGAATGCCATATCGCGCTCCCGCGTGCGCGTTGAGCAGCATTGGAATCAGAACGATGAGATTGCCCAGCAGAATTGTGCCGATGGCCTGCCACCAGTTCATGCCGCCCGCGATCAAACCGGAGGCCAGCATGTAGGTCGGAATACAAACGCTCATTCCGACCCATAGCGAGGCGTAATTGTAGGTGGTCCAGGTGCGCTTCGATGATGGAACCGGCGCGAGATCCTCGTTGTACAAGGAGCTCTGGTGTATATCGGAGTGTGGCACCGAGATATCATATCTCGGCGAGACTCTCAGTTCGAGCGCAAGGCGGCGATCGGATCGACACGGCTGGCCGAACGGGCAGGCAAGTAACACGCCATCAGGGCAACCACCATGAGGACCGCCGCGGCGCTTATCATGCTGATCGGGTCGGTGGCGCTCACGCCGAACAACATGCGTGTCAGAAGGCGTCCCATGGCCAGCGCAACCACAAATCCAACCAGCAGACCGGTCAGCACCAATGTCATCCCGGATCGCAGCACCAACACGAGCACCGACCGCTGCGCGGCGCCAAGAGCCATGCGAACCCCAATCTCGCGTCGCCGCTGACTCACGGAATAAGCGATGATGCCGTACAGTCCAATGCTCGCCAGTCCGAGCGCCAACAGTCCGAAGATGCCGAGCAGCGCGACACCAAGCTTGGCCGTGAAGAGAGCCTGGTCTACGATCGTGGTCCCGGTCCGGATATCCGGTGCTGGAACCTCGGGGCCAACGGTCTTCAAGGCGTCCTGCACCGCAGCCATCGCTTGCCTGGGGTCGCGGTCACTTCGAACGTAGAAGATCATCGAGTCAGAGAAGCTCTGTTCGAGCGGCACGTAAACGCAGAGCTGCGGCGGTTCGGCCAGAGTCGAGTAATTCGCCGTCCTGGCCACCCCAATCACCTGTCGTAAAACCTTCTCTCCCGGAAGTTGAACGTGTTTGCCGAGCGGATTCTCGTTCGGCCAATAGTCGTGCACCAGCTTCTCGTTCACGATGGCGACCGGAACCGAACTCGCCTGATCCATTGCCGTGAATGTACGGCCGCGGTCGATAGCGATGCCGGCGGTTTCGAAATAGCCGATGTCGACAGTGTTGGCTATGGTCGTAACGAGGTCGGATTTCGAACGCGCCTGCCTGCCTTCGATCTCCAGGCCGCTGGCGACGCGTCCCCAGAGCGGGAGGTTGGATGCCCACGAGGCGGATTTCACGCCGGGCAATTGCGAGACGCGTTCGCGCGCCTCCTTGTAAAACGTTTTGATTCGCGCCTGACTATAGCCGGCTTGGCCAGGGTTCGTCATGACGACAACCAGGTGTTGCGTCTGGAAGCCTGGATCGATCTGATAAGCGCGTTCGATGCTTCTCAGGAACAGCGTTGCAGTTACTAGCGAGAGGAATGAGAAAGCGACCTGTCCGGCGAGCAGCGTGTTGGCGACGGTGATGCGGCGCCTCGACCTGCCTGTCGTGCGTGCCTCTTCCTTGAGCGCCTCGGCGACGCCCGTTCGGGCCGCGCGCAATGCGGGCATCACTCCGAACGCGAAGCCGGTGAAAACGGAGATGAGTACCCCGTATAGAAAAACGAGACCATCCGTTTTGGGAGCAATCATGTTCGCTGTCACGTCTGCCGGGAGGAACGACCATAATAGGTCCGAACCCATAAATCCAATCGCTACGCCTGCGAGGCCGCTCAGCAAGCCGAGGCAGACACTCTCGGTAAGCAGTTGCCGGATGATGCGGCTGCGGCTGGCTCCCATCGCCAGCCGTAACGCGATTTCCTGTCGGCGCGCTCCGGCGCGGGCGAGCAGAAGATTTGCGACATTCGAGCAGGCAATCAGCAGGACGATGCCGACGACTGCGAGCAGAACCGCGCTTCCGAACATGATGGGGGTGCGATCCATGCCGGAATTCGTGCCGAAAATCACATCGCTAAGCGGTCGCACTTTGCCCAGACGGCCCTTGTTGGTCTGCGGATATTCCCGCGCCAAGGCGGCCGCAACGGTTGTGATGTTCGCCTCTGCTTGCGAGCGGCTCACGCCCGGTTTCAGGCGGCCGAGCCCGTGGAACACCGCTTTGCCGCGATCGCTCAGAACGCTTTGCATTTCGTTGGGTAGCAGGCGCTCCGCCATAGCGGCCGGGATCCAGAGATCGGGCCCGAAGATTGCGTTTACCCCGATGAATCTTGGCGGCGCCACTCCGATTATGGTGAATGGAAGGCCGTTGATGCGAAGCGTTTTGCCGAGTATGTCGGAGGCGCCTCCAAAGCGGCTTTGCCAGGTCGCATAATTCATGACGGCAACCGGTTTCGTCCCAGGTGTGCTGTCTTCGTCGGGCAGAAAGAAGCGTCCCAGCGCCGGATGGAGCCCAAGAGTCGAGAAGTAGTTGCCGGTGACGATCTCGCCAAATACGCGTTGCTTGGTGGCGCCGGTCTCATTCAACAATGGGCGTACCGATACATAGCCGGCCAGCGAATCGAAGACCTCGTTCTTCTGGCGGAGGTCAGAGAAGTTGGGATAGGAAAGCGGAATCGTCTCCGACATCGACACCGCCGCAAGTCCTGAGACGTTTTGGACCGCAGGCAGCGGATCGAGGATCAGCGTATTGATCACTGTAAAGACGGTGGTGTTGGCGCCGATGCCAAGCCCGAGCGTAAGCACGACGAAGAACACGAACAGCGGATTCTGCCGCATCGTGCGGCCGGCGTAGCGTATGTCCTTCCAGAGGTCCGCCAGATAGTTGCTACGTCTGGAATCGCCCACCGTGACCGGGTCGTGCTTCGGCAAACGATGACCCGCCAGGCCCGTTTTCATCGCTTGCATGTCCTCGAATTCCTTCATTACCGTCTGTAGCGCTTCCTGCTCGGAGACCCCGGCGGCGAGCGATCGCTGATAAAGATCTTCAAGGTGGTCCGTGATCTCGTCCATGAGGTTACGCTCGGCCGCGGGCGTCAACCCCAGAGGCGCAATGCGTTGTTGAACCAGCTTTTTGAAATCAGGCATGCTCAATCCCCGTAACTCGATTGATGGCGGCGACAAAATCCGTCCAGCTCTTGCGCTGCGACTGCAGCACTTGGTGGCCTTCCTCGGTGAGCCGATAGTAGCGGCGGCGCCGCTGCTCGGCCTTTTCCACCCACTGCCCGGCAATCCAACCCTGTTTTTCCAGCTTGTATAAGAGCGGATAAAGGGAGGTCACGTGAAAGCGGAGAGCTCCGCCGGACCGGATCTCGATCAGGCGGGATATGTCATAGCCATGGCGCGGTTCGGACTCGAGCAGCGAAAGGACGAGAAGCTCGGCGCTGCCCTTCTTCCATTCCTGTTCCGGGGAGGATGTGGTCATATATTAGGCTCCATTATATGGGAGTCACTAATATCGACGAAGCTCCCGCAGATTTGGTTCGATCTATTTTGCGAGTTTGTATATCGTCAGGCCACTCAGCAACTTAGGGTAGAAATCGGTTGACTTCTGGGGCATCACGCCGCCGGAGAGGGCGACATCGGCGGTCTGTTGGATCGTTGTGGGTTCGAGCAGGAAGGCGATCTGAGCCCCGCCGGTCTCGACCTTGTCGACCGCCGCATCGATCCCGCGAACGTACTGCAAGTAGCTCTCGTTCCGAACCGATTCTTCGCTGATATTTAAGATTCCACCGAGGAGACCATCGTGCAGGAACTTGACATCCAGGTCGCCGGGATGGCGCGGATAATCGATCAGGTAGGTCGCCCCACCCTGCAACGCAAAACCGACTCTCACGCGTTCCGGAGCCGGGGTTGCGAAGATCTCTTTCAATGCCGCAAGGGACGGAAGTTTCTGGGCATTCGTGGCCTGGATGAGGCTCTGGGCGTCGAAGGATGGCAAACGGCTCACCACGCGATGTGTCGCCAGGATCTTCAACCCGGGTGCATTCATATTGACGAACGTCATCATTACGGATTTGGCGTCCGGGGAGTTAGGATTTTCGTTGCGGAAGGCCAATGCCGTCTCGTAGCGGTGATGGCCATCGGCGATCAGGAGCTTCTTGTCCGACATCAACTGCTCGATGGACGCGATGAGCCCAGGTTCCGAGATTCGCCACAAGCGATGTAGCGTTTCATACTCATCGACGACGGATACATCGGGGTCGCGCCGCGTCGCCGAATCGAGGGCGGCGTCTACGGCTTGCGCAGGGTCGGAATAGAGCATAAAGAGCTGCCCGAAGTGTGCCCTTGTATGTCGTAGCAATTCCAGGCGATCTTTCTTTGGGCCCGACAGTGTTTGCTCGTGCCTGTAGACCACCATGGCATCATAATCCTCCACGGGACCTAAACCGATAAAGCCTTTACGGGTGAGCACCGCATCTTCATCGGGAACCCGGAATTCCTGGCTGTAGGCGTACAGGCTTGGTTCGGAGTCGCGGGTGAGGACCCCCTGCTCGATCCACTCGTTCAGGTATCCTTTCGCCCGTGTGTAAACGTTGTCCGAATCCGTATCCGTGGAAAACCGTTCTCCCAGGACAATGCGGACAAAGTTATAAGGACTCAGCGACAGGTATCGCGACTGCATCGCGGGAGAGATCTTGTCATACGGCTGTGTGACAAGATCTTCGGGAGGGCCGGCTTTTGAACTGTAACGATAGGCTTGGAAAGGTTGTATGCGTGCCATTGAGAATACTCAGGATGGCACAGCAGCGCGTGCGGATGCCAGCTTTAGAAAACGGTGCGGGCGTAAACTCCGCCGCGGCTCGCGGGTGCGGTGAGGTACGTCTCGGCGGCAACGGCGGATTCGCCGGGTTTCAGCGATATGTCCGGATCGATTACGCGAGCGGATGTATCGCGTGCCCAGTTCAACACTTCCCCCGTATTGTGATCGACGCTGTGGGGTGTCCCCAGGGAACTCGCTCGCAAGTTGGGGTCGCCAATGATGATACGCTGTGTGATCACGGGGTAGCCAGCATTGACACAATCGTTTCCCACCGATTCACAATCATGCTCGCCCACCGCGCGCATGCGGGTCAGAATGATCAAGCCCTGGCCATTCATCGTCGAGTCGAGGAGTTGCAGCGCGATACTCCGATTGGCAGCCTTCGAGAAATCGACTCCCTGGGAATACATACTGGCGAGGTCGCGGCTGACTTGGTCAGCCCGGACGCTGCTCTGGGAATTATTGGAGATCAACAACACCCCTATTGCCAAAGGGATGAGAAATACTGCCGCAAGGACCACTTGAACCGGTCCGCTGCCGCGGGTTGCCTTTGGAGGTTGTTTCAAGGATGCTCCACTACCACTATAGGAGCGGTCTTCGCCTGAGACCATTCGACAGGTCACTTAGGCATTCCCGATGTTTCTGGCTAGGGAACTAGGGTCCGTTCACTCACCGCGGCGGATCGCATCGGTACGCTGCGATACAGAAGCCAGGAACCGGCGGCCAGGGTCAGGAAGCAAAGCCATTGGGTTAGGGATAATCCGCCGTAAGTTCCTTGTTCGTGGAACCGGAAAAACTCGATGATAAAACGGGCTAGCGAGTACAAGGTCAAGTACCAGCCGAAGACTTCGCCGTTTGCGTGACGTTTGCGGAAGCGCCAGTAGAGAAATGCGAAAATGGCGAGATCCGCGCCGGACTCGTAGAGCTGGGCGGGGTGCAGAGGGGTGAGCAGCGGGGTTCCACTGATGTCATAGGCGTCGGGATTCCGGAAGGTGACGGCCCAAGGGAGGTCACACTTGAGTCCCCAGCAGCAACCTGCGGCAAAGCACCCGACCCGTCCGATGGCCTGGGCCAGGGCGATGCCGGGCGAGAAGATGTCGCAGGTCCCTAGAAAAGGTAGCCCGTTTTTGCGCATGTAAAAGAAAGCAAAGACGAAAGCCGCCAGAAACCCGCCCTGGTAAACGCCCGCCGCGCGCCACGTGCTGAGTGCAATCAGTTCTCGAGGATTATTCCAGAAATCTTTGAAATCAAAGAGGAACATGAACAGCTTCGCGCCTGCCAGACCCATCAGGGCACAGTAGATGGCGAGATTCGTGACGGTCTCGGCGGGCAGCTTGGCATCCTTTGCCAGGCGGACGGTAATCCAGAGGCCAACCAGGAAGCCGATGGCCACCAGGACCCCGTAGGTCGGAAGGAAGAAACCGCCAATGTTGATTAGTTTCGGGAGCATGACTAGTGCGGGGTCTCAATTTGTGGACGCTGCTTCTCGCGTCCGCGCCACATGTCGATAATCAGAAGCGCCGCGCCGACTGTGATTCCGCTGTCCGCGACGTTGAAGGCGGGGAAGTAGTGGTCGTCCGCATATATTTCGACGAAATCCGTGACGGTGCCGCGTACAACACGGTCGAAAAGATTGCCCATGGCTCCTCCGAGGACCAAGGCCAGCCCGATCCGAAGAATCCAGCTGGGACGTTCATCGCGAGGCGAACGCAGGAGCACCCAGGTGATCAGCACCAGGACGCCCGCCGAGAGCCCGATCAATATGAGGCTCCGCAGCGGCCCTGTGGAGTCGGCGAATAGCCCGAAGGCGACGCCGGGGTTCTCCGTATGGATGATGTTGAAGAAGCCGGGGATGATGCGGTGCGTCTCCCAAAGGGACACATGAGTTTTGATGAGCCACTTCGACAGGCGATCCAGGATAAAGATGGCGCCGGCGATCGCGAAAGGGGCGAGTCGATAGATCATCCGATGATTCTTATTATGACGGGCGGCAGACTCGTTGGGAGAACTTCGTCAGCGGCGCGAAATGAGTTTCAAGCCAGGTACGCCAAGGTAATCGGTCAAGTTGTGGGTGATTAACGGAGCGTCATACAGCAAGACGGTGGCCGCGATCCAGCCGTCAGCGCAGTCGATTCTTTTGCCCGCTGCCTGTGCGCCCACCATAACTTCTGCCCATCGATAGCAAAGCTCGGGACTGGAGGGTACCAAGGTGAATCGCCTCAAATATGTCTTGAGCCAGCCGATACGCTGAGGGCTCCATCGTCTTTCAATCCCCCAGCGATCAAGTTCGGCCACTGTCATAAACGAAACGAGGGGTACCTTACCTGCAACGTCGTGGTCATAGCGCGATGCGACGGGGTGATTCTTGAATAGAAATGAAATTCCATCGGTGTCGACGACGACGAGCGTCATGCAGACTGGTCGAGGCGCTTATGACCGCGCCATTCGTGGAGGGTCTGCAGGAACTCGTCTATCGATTCGTCTTCAGGCCAAAAATCGCCGTGAAGGATAGACACGTCTGTAATGGGTCCAGTGCCCTGTTGGCTCGTGAGTTCCGCGATAGAAGGAAAGCTACGCAATTCCGGGGAGTTAACTTTCCCGGAATCCCGTTCGTTTCGGTTTGTTTCAGCCAATTTGCCTCGCGCCACCATTTTAACAATGGCACAGTAGTTCGTTTGTAACACCGAGTCACCGGCTCACGTGCCAGAATGGCTACTAACCTGTGAGGAAGTTATGGCTCTCAAAAAACTTACCGGCCTCTTGATTTTCGCCGCTGCTGTGGTTGTTGCCGCTCGTGAATCTTCGATCTTCCCGTTGCTCCGAAGCACGGTCGCGCTCGGCAAGCAGGACGCCGGCTTTTATTTGCTGCCGACCAATCAGCTTCTCCGTCCCTGGGGCGAGCAGGCGTTGATCAAGGGCCGGCCGGTCGATCTCGCCTTCGATTCCAGGAAGCGGACGATTGCCGTACTGAACACACGCAGCGTGATGTTGTTCGACGCAACGTCGGGGGCGCAGTTGGCCGATATCCGCACCAAGGCGACGTCGTATACCGGCATTGCGTTTCGCCCCGGTGATCGCGAGCTCTGGGCCAGCGAGACGTCGGGCGGCGGTCCGGACAGCATCTTTATACAGAGGCTCAACGAAAACGGATCGCCGGGTGAGATTGAGCGCATCGATCTGCCAGGTCACCCGCAACCGTGCGGAATCGCGTTTTCAGCAGACGGAAACTTCGTTTACATTGCGATGAGCCGGCTGGGCCAGGTGGACGTTTTCGACGCCAGCCGACGAACCATCGTGCGTTCCATCGATACGGGCAATGTGCCGTTTGGTGTGGCGTTCGCCGTGAAGAGAGACAGAGTTTTTGTAACGAATCGCGGCGGACGGCGCTCCGATGGGCACGAAACAACGGCGCCGTCGAGCGGCACGGCTGTCATCACCGACCCGGTCACGGGCACGACAACATCGGGGAGCGTCACCGTGATCGAACTCAAAAGCGGAAAAACGCGGGAGGTTTCGGTTGGGCTTGCGCCATCGCTCATGGCGCTGAACTCTGACGAATCGCTGCTCGCGGTGGCCAATGGGCACTCCGATTCGGTGTCGGTCCTCAATACCAGCGACCTGACGCGCACCGACGTGAAGATTCCGGCGTATCCCGAGGGCACCTTGGGCAGCCAGCCGATCGCTCTGGTTTTCTCACCCGAGGGCGATCGACTGTACGTCGCGTGCGCTGGGAATAACGCCGTGGCGGTGCTGACGAGAGCTGGGAAAACCTGGAAGGTTGCGGGAGCAGTGCCCGCGGGATGGTTTCCAACGGCGCTCGCGATTGACAGCGCCGGAGTCCTCAGGGTTCTCAACATCAAGGGGGTCGGCAACACCGCCGATGGAAAAGGCGGGTTTAATTCGAGACAGTACGAGGGATCGCTGCTGAAGATTCCTGCTCCACTCCCGGCGCAGATCGCGGCAGGGACGCGCGAGGTGATGGCGGCGAACAGCCCGAAATACGAGAGCGGCGGTGGAATTTCGAACCTGAGTTCGCTCGGCATCAAGCACGTCTTTTTCATTGTGAAAGAGAACCGCACCTACGACCAGGTGTTCGGCGATATGGCGAAGGGCAATAGTGATCCGAAGCTCGTCATGTACGGTCGCGACGTCACGCCAAACCACCATGCGCTAGCCGAGAAGTACGTGCTTCTGGATAATTTCGATTGCGGCGGCGCCATCAGCTTCGACGGTCATCAGTGGCTGATGCAGGCATTTGTCAGCGATTATGTGGAGCGGGCGTTTGCTGCCTCGCCGCGCGGTTATGCCTGGAATATGGCGGACGCGCTGACGGTTTCGCCCGCCGGTTTCTTCTGGCAGGCGGGCAATAAGCCGCTGTCGGTTCGCATCTACGGCGAATTCTCGCTGCCCATCATTTGGGATGCCGTCACCCAGAACCCGGTGGACATTACCGAGAAGCAGGAACTGTCGTGGAGCGATTACTGGAAGTTGTACAAGTCGGGCAAATGGCGGGAATCGGTCGGCTCGCGCAGCGGTGTTCCCGCGCTGCAAAAATACATCGATCCGCATTATCCGAGCGATTCGACCAGCATCCCCGACCAGATGCGCGCCGATGAGTTTTTGCGCGAATTGGCGGGTTTCGAGAAGACGGACAATCTGCCGAACCTTTCGGTCATTACGCTGAACAGTGACCACACGAACGGGAAACGGCCGGGTTCACCGACGCCGCGCGCCATGGTGGCAGATGACGACCTCGCGCTCGGACGCATGGTGGAAGGGGTTTCCAAGAGCCGGTTTTGGGCGAGCAGCTTGATTTTGGTGGTCGAAGACGATGCTCAGGACGGCGTCGATCACGTCGATGGCCATCGGACCGTAGCGCTGGCCATTGGACCACACATTCGCCGGGCCGCGGTGGATTCGAACAACTACAACCACGAAAGCATGGTGCGCACGATTCAGGAAATCTTCGAGATCCCGCAGAAAACACGTTTTCTGGCGGCGGCGCGCGCCATGCACAGCGTGTTCACGAGCGACGCCGACGTTTCCGGTTATCAACACCTCACACCGGA
>DATGJP010000051.1:0-119184 GCA_035295125.1 Bryobacteraceae bacterium
ATGGTGGCCAGGGACGGAATCGAACCGCCGACGCCAGCCTTTTCAGGGCTGCGCTCTACCAGCTGAGCTACCTGGCCAGGACGAATTTTTATTTTAGCAAACACCGGCCGCCGCACGCCTCGGGGCCCTCACCTATAATTAAGATGTATCGCAACTTACCGCAAAGCTTCCCTCATCTACAATCCATATGCGGGTGCACTGAGGCGCGATGCCCGGCGCTTTATCGAGCGCGCCGCGGCGCACCTCTCTCCGCTCGTGGAGGACCTGGTACCCGTGCCTACATCGGGGCCGCAAACCGCAGCCGGCATCGCTCGTGAGTGTATCGCCCGGGGCGCGGATCTCATCGTGGTTGCGGGGGGCGACGGGACCATCAACGAAGTCGTCAATGGAATGGCGCACTCGGACATCCCCATCGGGGTCCTGCCCGGCGGAACCGCGAATGTCCTGGCCGTAGAGTTGGGGCTGGGCTGCAAATTGGAGCCCGCCGCGCAAACACTCGCGCAAAGCGTTCCGGAACGTATTTCGCTCGGATTGTTGCGCACAGCCTCGCAGGAACCGCGCTACTTCGCTCTCATGACCGGCGCCGGTTTGGACGCGCACATCGTCTACAACGTGAGCGCACGCCTGAAATCCGCGATGGGCAAGGCCGCCTACTGGGTGGGCGGCATCATCCATGGCATGCGAATCCTGCCGGAATTCACCGCCGAGGTGAACGGTCGCGAATACCGGGCCAGTTTCGCCCTGGTCACACGCGTCCGTAATTACGGAGGCGACCTGGAAATCGCACGTCGCATATCGCTTCTGGACGACGATTTCGAGGTGGTTCTGTTCCAGGGCGTGAACCCACTGCGATACATGAAATACCTCGCCGCCGTGATGCTCGGAACCGCGGAGCGCCTCAAAGGTGTAACGGTTCTGCGAGCCGAGTGCGTGAAGTTCTTGCTGCCGGAGGATCGGCGAATTTACGTCCAGATTGACGGCGAGTTTGCAGGTCCGTTGCCCGCAACAGTCGAAATTGTTCCCCATGCTTTGACCCTCCTGGTTCCTCCCGCCTTCGCTAAAACTCGGGCGCCCGCCGTTAGCGCATGGACAACCTCACCCACTCGCTGACCGGGCTCATGATGAGCCGGGCAGGCTTGAGCCGGTATCATCGCTATGCCCCGCTGGCGCTCCTTCTATCGGCAAATGCGCCCGATATCGACGGGCTCTCGATATTCTCCGGCCCGCTTACTTATATCCGTTACCATCGCGGGCTTGCACACTCGATTCCGTTCATGCCGGTAATGACGTTATTGCCATTCCTGGTGGTGCTCGCGATCACGCGCAAGCTGGAAGGGTGGCTTCGGCTCTACCTGCTCTGCCTCGCCGGTGTCGCCAGCCACCTGCTCCTCGATTGGACGAACACTTATGGCGTGCGATTTCTCACGCCGTTCTCCGACCGCTGGTTCAGCCTCGATCTCAACAGTCTCATCGACCCATGGATCTGGGCCGTGCTGATCTTCGCCTGGCTGATGCTCTATATCATGCGCCTGGTGAGTGGCGAAATCGGAGCGAAAAAGGCCACCGGACGGGGGCTCGCCGTCTTCGCGCTGGTATTCTTCCTGAGCTATGATTTCGGCCGCTATTTGCTCCGCCAGCGTGCTCTCGCCGTTCTCAACGCGCGCATGTACGACGCCGCGGCTCCGATGCGAGTGGCGGCATTTCCGGCGGGCGGCAATCCGCTCGTCTGGCGCGGTTGGGTTGAGACCTCAACCTTTTTCAAAAGGTTCGATTTCAGCGTGACAGGTGATTTCGATCCCGCCGGCGGCACCACGTTCTATAAGCCGGAGCAGACGAACGCAGTCGATGCCGCTCGAACAACCCCGCTGTTCCGTCAATTCTTATGGTTCGATCAGTATCCCCGGTGGGACGTCGTGCCGGTTGACCAACCCGAAGGCGGGAGCCGCGTTGAGTTGAAGGATCTACGCCTCAGCTTCACGGCCGTCGCGATTCTGGACAAGATGAACCGTGTCGTGAACACGTCATTCCGTTTCTGAGGGGTTAGCGATCAGCGTTCAGCGCTCCGCTAAGCTAGCGCTGATTCGACTTCAGCACCTTCTTCCGCAGGCGAATCGACTGCGGCGTTATCTCTACGAACTCGTCTTCGCGGATAAACTCGATGGCCTGTTCGAGATTTAAGATACGCGGCGGCACCAGCCGGATGGCCTCGTCGGCGGTGGAAGAGCGCATGTTCGTGAGCTTCTTTTCCTTCACGATGTTGACGTTCAGATCGGCGTCGCGCGCGTTTTCGCCGATAATCATCCCCTCGTAAACCTCCGTGCCGGGCGTGATGAAAATCTCTCCGCGCTCCTGGAGATTGAAGATCGCGTAGCCTGTGGCCCTGCCGGAACGATCGGCGACGAGCGAGCCGGTCGGACGCATCGGGATGTCGCCTTGCCACTCAATATAGCCGTTGAACAGCGAATTCATGATCGCTGTGCCCTTGGTGTCGGTCAGCATTTCGCTGCGCAACCCGATCAGACCGCGCGACGGCACGAGGAACTCGAGCCGCACGCGCCCCGAGCCATTATTGACCATCTTCGCCATCTTGCCTTTGCGGGAGCCCATCTTTTCAATCACCACCCCGACGAAGTTTTCAGGGCAATCGATGACGAGCAACTCGAGCGGCTCATGGAGTTTGCCGTCGATGGTGCGCGTCAGGATCTCGGGCTTACCGACCATCAACTCGTAGCTTTCGCGGCGCATCATTTCAATGAGAATGGCGAGTTGGAGCTCGCCGCGCCCCATCACTTTGAAAGCGTCCGGCCCACCGGCTTCCTCGACGCGAATCGACACGTTCGTGAGGAGTTCCTTGTCGAGGCGGTCACGAAGATTTCGCGATGTCACGTACTGACCTTCGCGGCCCGAGAACGGCGAGGTGTTAATGGTGAACATCATCGAGATCGTCGGCTCGTCAATCTGGATGTGCGGGAGCGGCTTGGGATTCTCGACGTTCGTAATCGTCTCGCCAATCGTGATGCCTTCGACGCCGGCGATCGCCAGGATGTCGCCCGGATGGCCGATGGTCTCGTCGACCCGCTTCAGACCCTCGAAAGAGTAAAGCTTCGTGATTTTGGTCGACTGAAAAGAGCCGTCCAGCTTGGCGATGGCCACTTCGTCGCCGTAGTGGAGCACCCCGGCGAATACGCGCCCAATTGCGAGGCGGCCGAGATAATCGCTGTAATCGAGATTCGCCACGAGAAGTTGCAACTCGCTTTCCGGATCTCCCGCGGGGGGCGGAATGGACTTCAGGATGGTGTCGAACAGCGGGCGGAGCGTGATGGAATCGTCGTCCAGCGACAGCTTGGCGATACCGGCCCTGGCATTGGTGTAAATCACCGGGAAGTCGAGCTGATCTTCGGTGGCGCCCAGATCGATGAAGAGGTCGTAAATCTCGTTGAGAACTTCCTGAATCCGCGCGTCCGGACGATCGATTTTATTGATGACGACGATCGGCGGAAGCTTCGCCTCCAGCGCCTTGGTCAATACATAACGGGTCTGGGGCAGCGGGCCTTCACTTGCATCGACGAGCAGCATGACGCCGTCCACGATTTTCAAGGCGCGCTCCACCTCGCCGCCGAAATCGCTGTGACCGGGCGTGTCGACGATGTTGATCTTGATGCCGCCAACCCGGACGCCGGTGGTCTTCGCCAGAATCGTGATGCCGCGCTCGCGCTCCAGGTCGTTCGAATCCATGACGCGGTCGACTATCTGCTCGTTATCGCGAAAGATGCCGCTTTGCTTGAGCATGGCGTCCACCAGCGTGGTCTTGCCGTGATCGACGTGGGCAATGATCGCAATATTACGGATGGATGGGTTGCTGTGCGCCTCGGGCGAACGCGTTTCGGGTTGCGGAGTTGTATCTACTTGCATGGAATGACTCAGGAGTGACCGCGCGGGACGCGCTACTTTCATTGTATCCGATGCATCAAAAGAACCACATGGCCGATTCCCATCTGTTTTCTCCCCTGACGATTCGCGGCGTGGAGTTTCGCAATCGTATCGCCGTCTCGCCGATGTGCCAGTATTCGAGCGAGGACGGTTTCGCCAACGATTGGCATCTTGTCCATCTTGGGAGCCGCGCGGCTGGCGGGGCTTCGCTGGTGTTCACCGAAGCCACGGCCGTGGAGGCTCGCGGACGCATTTCGCCCGCCGACCTCGGGATTTGGAAAGACGAGCACATCGAGTTCCTGGGGCGTGTCGCCCGATTCATTAAGAAGCAAGGCGCAATTCCAGGCATGCAGATCGCCCATGCGGGTCGGAAGGCTAGCACGCGGGTTCCTTGGGAAGGCGGCGCGCCGATTCCAGTCGAGGAGGGCGGTTGGCCAACCGTTGCGCCGAGCGCGATCCCTTTCCGGGACACTGAGCCGGCTCCACGGGAACTTACGATTGTCGATATTCAGGAGATTGTCGAGGCGTTTGCCGCGGCCGCGCGGCGGGCCTTGACCGCGGGATTCGAGGTCGTCGAGATCCATGGCGCCCACGGGTATCTGATTCACGAGTTTCTGTCCCCCCTTTCGAATCACCGCACGGATGAGTATGGCGGCAGTTTCGAGAATCGTGTACGCATGCCGCTCGCCGTCGCTCGCGCGGTTCGCGAGGTTTGGCCGGAGCGGTTGCCGGTGTTCATGCGCCTCTCTTCCCAGGATTGGGCTGAGGGTGGATGGGACCTGGATCAATCCGTCACCCTTTCGTGCCTCCTGCGCCAGGCGGGGATCGATCTTATCGACTGCTCTTCCGGCGGTGCGGTCCCGTGGGCCAGGATTCAACTTGGGCCGGAATACCAGGTTCCGTTTGCCGAACGGATTCGGGCGGAGAGCGGGATTATGACCGGCGCTGTCGGGATGATTACCGAGCCCGCGCAGGCCGATGAGATTGTCCGGTCGGGAAAGGCGGACATGGTTTTGATTGCACGCGAACTGCTTCGGCAGCCGTATTGGCCTTTACATGCGGCCCGGGTTTTGGAGCAGAAGGTGGCGGCGCCGGTGCAGTATTTGCGAGCCTTTTAGCGGGACGGGTTGGCATCCCGCCGCAGGCTGCCAGCTTCAATCACACGGGGAAGAAGTGGGATGGTTGAACTTGCTGGTCAGCGACTCGATCTCCGATTTGTTCCAGCTCCGCGAGGTGATCGGTTGAATCCATCGAACGCACGTCGTCTGGATTTATGTCCGGAAGGCCGAGGTTTGCTAGCGCTTCAGATGTCAGAGCGGTGTTGTAGCGGGCATAAGTGAACAGCTTGGGGGAGATCGGGCCACACGCTCCTATCATCGTGCCGAGTTCGCGGCTGAGTTCTCCGCCTGCAACCGTTTCGCCGAACGTGCGGCACAAAACGTCCTGCTCCACCATCGCCGCATCGACGAGTCCCGTGGGTACGGCGCTGGCATCATAAAGCAGGTTCATTTCGGTCTCGCAGAGTTTCGGTCTCGATGCGCGGGTGGTTCCCGTCCCTACCGACACGAGCAGCATTTTGTCCGTCCCGGTCTGCCATTGCAGATGGTAGGGCTGAGCGGTGGCCATCAGGAAGAGTTGGAAGGCGGGGTTATTAAACGAGGTCGTGCCGCCGTCGACGAACATGAACTGGCTGCTGCCCACCTGGATTTGCTCCGGCGGGAAGTAGGATGGCGCGGCGGTGCTGGCGCGCACCAATTGCCACAGCGGCAGTTTGAGATTGCAGTTCGCGCGGCTTGATTCGTTATAAGCGCCCGACGGATTGTTGGAAACCGGCCACGCGGAATCGGTCGTTGCGTTTCGCATAACCAGCATCAGCAGCGTGCGTACGGCAGGATCGCCGAGCCGGGTGTCCTTGCCAAACACCTGCTGAAGCTCCTCGGAGAGCGCCTGATCATCGTACTTGTACCAAAAACGCTTCAGAAGCGATGCGCGGCTGAACATCGCCGGCCCGCTCTGATGGTAAAACTCGATGATGCGATCGACATCCATGCCGGTTGCGAGGAAGGCGGCGATGATTGCGCCCGTGCTGGTGCCGGCGATGTAATCGAAGTAGTCGGCGAGGACGAGCGCCGGGTCATGCGCCTGTTCGCGCAACAACGTTTCGACTCGCTTCAAAATTCGAAGCGATAGGACACCGCGGATGCCGCCTCCGTCGCAGGCCAGGAGCTTTTTCTGCCCCGAGCGGGCCAGTTTCTCGGAAAATGATTTGGGCATAATGAGTGCGGCGGCTTATGATAGCCGCAGATACCTCCGTGAAACTTAAAATTGTTCAAGTCGGCGAGCCGGTCCTGCGAAGGAAGGCTCGGGAGATTACCGCCGAGGAGATGTGCAGCCCGGCGTTTCAGCAGCTCATCGAACTGATGAGGGTGACGATGCGGGATGCGCCCGGCGTCGGTCTGGCCGCGCCACAGGTGGGGCTGTCGATTCAGCTTGCCGTGCTCGAGGATCGCGCGGAGTATCTCCGCGACATCCCGCCCGAGGTGCTGGCGGAACGCGGCCGGTCAGCGGTTCCGTTTCAAGTGATCGCGAACCCCCGGATTACCCTGCATGGTCCCTCAGTCGAGTTCTATGAGGGCTGCCTGAGTATGGGCGGATACTCTGCACTGGTTCCCCGCGCGCGGCGTGTGCGGGTGGAGTGTCTCAATCACGACGGTGAGCCCACTGTTATTGAGGCCGAGGGTTGGCACGCCCGGATTCTGCAGCATGAGATCGATCATCTCAATGGGACGGTTTATATTGACCGCATGCGGCCGCGGTCGTTGACCACTATGGAGAACTTCTCGCGGCATTGGCGGGAGAAGAGTGTGGCCCAGGTGCTGGCGGAGCTGGATCTGGCCGACTGACGCGGATGCAATGGTGGCGCAGGCGGTTTCGCCTGTGCATTCCTGTCTTGTCAGCGCCTGGAGTTTGCAACCCCCTCAACAGGCGCCCGTAACAATCCTGCCTTACTGCCTGAGCGCTTGAACCGGGTCGACGCGCGTGGCCTGGCGCGCGGGGATGTAACTGGCGGCCAATGCTACAGCGAGCATTGCGACTGATACTCCAACGTAGATCGATGGGTCCGCAGTGCTGACGTCGAAGACCATCGTAGATAGGACCCGGCGTAGCGCGAACGAAGCGACGATTCCGATGAAAAGACCGGCAGCGCTAAGTTTCATTGCGTAAGCAACCACTGCCGCGACAACTTGGCCGGTGCGCGCTCCCATCGCCATGCGGATTCCGATTTCACGAGTGCGCTGCGCCACGGACCACGACAGAACGCCATAGATCCCGATCAACGCCAGAACCAACGCAAGGGATGCAAAGGCCGCCAGCAAACCCATGGTCCAGCGGCGCGATCGCGCGGAAACCGCCACCACCTGGTCCATGGTTCGAACTTCCGAAACCGGCAGCTCCGGATCCACCATGTGAATCTCGCGGCGGATCGCGGCGGCGAGCGACAGGGGATCACCCGCGGTCCGGACAATCAATCGGGCCGGTGACGGGAAGAGAAAATAGAAATCGAAAGTGGGCTCCGAATCGAGCCCGAATTGTTTCACATCGCCGACCACCCCTACGATCGTTGAGTACGTCGGATTGGGACCCCACGGCCCGGTAATGAATTTGCGGCCCACCGGGTCCTGGCCCGGCCAGAACCGGCGCGCCATGGCTTCGTTAATGATCACCAGCGGGCTGGTGGCGTCCTGGTTGGTGTAGGCGCGGCCCGACAGCACCGGAATGTGCATCACGGCGAAATAATCGGGGCTGATGAGCCGTAGTTGCGCGGCTGGCAGGGCATCGGGGTTGATCAACGGACTGCCCGGTACGTTGAAGCGCGAGGTGTTGGCACGGTCGGCAACCAGTGGCAATGTGTTGGCGGCGGCGACGCCTTGGACACCGGGAAGAGCACTAAGGCGTTCCTGAATGCGCTGGAACAGAATGTCCGGTTTGCGTGAAGGGGGGACGGAGATACGCATCGTCAGCACGCCCTCGGGTTTGAAGCCGGGATTCACATTCATCATGCGCAGGAAGCTCTTCACGAGGATTCCGGCTCCGACCACCAAAACCAATGCCAGTGCGAACTCCATCACCACCAGGGAGCCGCGAACGATACTCGACCCGCCGCTCGCCAACGCGCCCGATTTCATGGCGTCGTTTAAATCACTGCGTATGATTTGGATGGCAGGCGCAAGCCCGAACGCAAGGCCCGTAAGCACAGAAACTCCCAGGAGGTAGAACAGAACAGCGAAATCGAGAGCAACCGGTTCGGGCGAGACCGTCCGCAGCGCCAGGCGCGCCAGGCCCAAACCAAGGCCGCCGCCGAGCACCGCCAGCACGACACTTTCGGTCAACAACTGCCGAACGAGCCGCCACGATCCGGCGCCAATGGCGGTGCGCACGGCCATCTCCTTCGTGCGGCCGGTGGCGCGCGCCAGCAGCAGATTGGCGACGTTTCCGCACGCGATCAACAGCACCAAAGCCACTGCGCCCAGCAGCATCAGGAGCGCAGGACGCTGGTTTGAGGTGAGATCCTCCTGCATCCCGGAAACGCGCATGCCAAATCCCGTGCTCGTCTTGCGATGCTCGGCGGCAAGTTTCGCGGCGATCGTCTGCAGGCGTTCGGTTGCTTGCTGCATGGTTACGCCCCCGCGCAGGCGTCCGACAAATGCTTCGCTGTGGCGAACGGGATTGGTGGTTTCATCGCCCATCTGGTCGGGTGTGACCCAGAGATCGGCCCAATCGGGAAGCCGGAACGCGGGAGGCATGACACCGGCCACGGTGAAAGGCTTCTCACTCAGATTTATCGATTTTCCGGCGATGTTGGGGTCACCGCCGAATGTGCTCTTCCAGAGGCGATAGCTCAGCATAGCCGCCGGCGCGGGTTCCTTCTCGGCGAACGGGCGACCGAGAAAGGGGTTCACTCCGAGCATCGGCATCAGACGCGGTGAAACCGGAGAGGCGTGCACCTCGACCGGTTCGGCGCCATTCACGGCGAGATTCAGGTTCTGCGGCACGTAGCGATACCAGGCAGCGTCTTCAAACAGGCCGGTTTCCCGCTGCCAGGCCTGGAATTCCGTCGGTGAAACGCCGAGCTTTGGATATTGCGGAAGATACGTGTCCCAAACTGCTACTAATTTGGCCGGATCGCGAAACGGCAAAGGCTTGAGAATGACTTCATCGACGATGCTGAAGATGGCGGTGTTGGCTCCAATGCCCAGGGCGAGCGTCAGGATCGCCACGGCAGTGAAAACCGGAGAGCGGCCCAGGGTGCGTAGAGCATAGCGGACGTCTCGGAAGAAGTCAGTCATAGTTTATTATTCGACGATCAGGGGACATTGGGGTTACGGAAACATACATGGGGTCATGTTGCACACATAGTCTATCTTCTACAGAAATCCGAGTCGGGAAGGATCTGGAAGGGTGAAGCACGCGGTTCCGCCTGCCTTTGGACCTCACTCAGAACGCCCAGGCGAAACTGCCTGTCCCACCTTCGATTTTAGGCAGCCAAGAACAAAGCTTGATCGAGTAGGAGGGTGCCAGTTTGGCCAAGCTGCCTGGATTCTTTTAATTGCGCGCCTATCCAAAATCCCGGCCGCGTTGTGAACGACTCCTTCCCCTTGACTATCTACAAAGTCTGCCGTATTGTAGATAGTCGAGGGGAGTCTTCACTTCATTGGGTAAACCGACAGACCTCGTTCAGGGCACGCTCGACCTCCTCATCCTCAAAACCATCTCGCTCGAACCGCAGAACGGCTGGGCCATTGCAAAGCGTATCGTCCAGGTGTCGGGCAATGTGCTGCAGGTGCAGCAGGGCTCGCTTTATCCCGCGTTGCATCGCTTGGAACACCAGGGATGGATCCGCGCCGAATGGAAAGAATCTGAGAACAACCGGCGCGCGAAGTTTTACGCGCTAACCCCCGCCGGCCGCAAGCGGCTCAGAACCGAGGTCGACAACTGGTACCGTCTGTCCAACGCCATTGGACTCGTAATCGAGGAGGTCTAACCCGTGCGACTGCTGACCATGCTTGGCAATACCGCCCGATCACTCTTCCGGAAGGGCAAAGCGGACAGCGAACTACGCCAGGAGTTCCAGTATCACCTCGAAAAGGAGATCGAAAACAACATCCGCGCCGGCATGACTCCCGCCCAGGCGCGGAACGCGGCGCTAAGCCTGATCGGCCCCATCACGCTACAACAGGAAGAATGCCGCGACTCGCGCGGCATCAACTTCATCGAGACCTCACTGCGCGACCTGCGGCACGCCATCAGCCTCTTTCGACGGACACCCTTATTCACTGCCGCGGCAATCGCAACGCTGGCGCTTGGCATCGGCGCGAATACCACCGTCTTCACGTTCGTCGAAAACATTCTGCTCCGCCCGCTACCGGTTCGCGCTCCGCAGCAATTGGTCTCTCTGGGCTGGGGAGGAATGATCAACTTCTCCTATCCGAGCTACCTTGATCTTCGCGACAGAAATCGCGCCTTTTCCGATCTTGTCGCGTACCGCTTCAATCCCGCAAGCATGAGCCTCCAGCCGCGCGTGAATTACCGGGTCTGGGGTTATGAGGCGACTGGCAATTATTTTGGCGCTTTGGGGGTCCAGCCCGAGCTCGGCCGCTTCTTCGGCCCTGGCGAAGATATGGCGCGGGGAGCAAATCCCGTAATGGTGATGAGCGACCGCGTGTGGCGCGAGCGTCTTGCGGCTGACCCGAACGTCATCGGAAGAGAGGTAAAGATCAACGGGTATCCGTTCACGATCATCGGCGTTGCCCCTCCTGATTTTGGTGGGACGGAGTTGATCGTGGCCGCTGACTACTGGGTTCCCATGAGCATGTCGCAGCGCATCGAACCGGGCAGCGATTGGCTCGGCTCGCGCTACGCGCAGAACATCTGGGTGATGGGCCGGCTCAAACCCGGGGTCACACCGCCGCAAGCCGAAGCCAACCTGAACCAGATCGGCCAGGAACTCGCCGCCGCATACCCCAACTCAATCAGCCGCAAAGACCGGTTTCGGCTGTCTTCGCCCGGCCTTATGGGACAGGCCCTGCGCGGTCCGATCACCAGCTTCGGCGCGGTTCTCATGTGCGTCGGCGGGCTGGTACTGCTGCTCGCATGCGTGAACCTCGCCGGCATGTTGATGGCCCGCGCGGCCGACCGCCGCCGCGAAATCGGTATTCGCCTCGCCATTGGCGCCGGTAAAGGCCGCTTGCTGCGCCAATTAATGACCGAAAGCCTGTTGCTGGCGTCGGTCGGTGGTCTGTTGGGCGCAAGCCTCGCCTTCGGCGCCTGCCGCTTGTTCAACTCCTGGCGTTTGAATCTGGACGTCCCGATTCGGACCTCTCTTCAACCCAACGCTGTTGTTCTCGCATTCACCGCGGCCGCCGCACTTTTCACCACACTGCTTTTTGGGCTGATGCCGGCGGTCCAGGCCATACGGACCGACCTGATTCCCAGCCTGAAGAACTCACCCGCCGCGCGATTGCGCCGCTGGAGCGCCCGCGACCTCATTGTCGTCGGTCAGATTGCGCTCTCGGTAATCCTGGTGATCTGCTCCGTGCTCGTCGTACGAAGCCTGCAGCACGCCCTGACCCTGAAGCTGGGGTTTGAGCCGGCGAACGCGGTCTCGTTGTCTTTCGACTTGAGGCTGCAGGGTTACGACAAGAAACGCAGCCGCACGTTCGATGCCGCTCTGATCTCCAAAGCATCGGCGATTCCCGGCATGCAGGCCGTCGGAATCATCAACAATTTCCCGTTGCGTATCGGGGAAGATAACTCCGTGGTCTCGAGGACCGATCGGCCTGTACCGCCCACTTCGGAACGCCGCGGCGCTGTGATGTACAACATTGCTCCGGGCTATCTGCAGGCGGCGGGCACGAAACTTGTCGCAGGACGGGACTTCAGCCGTTATGACCGCGATGGCGCTCCCGCCGTCGCGATTGTGAACCAGGCCTTGGCGGATGCGTTGTATCCCAACGAAAACCCACTGGGCAGAAACTTTCGCATAACCCTGGACGCGGCTGACAAGGGCATTGAGATTGTCGGCATAGTCGAAACCGGCAAGTATGAATCGCTTGGCGAAGACCCCAAACCCGTGGTCTTTCAGCCCATCGCGCAAACAGGAACAGAGGAAACGACGCTGGTGGCCCGTACGGTATTGCCGCCGGAGCAAGCCACCGAATCCCTTCGCAAGGCCGTTCTCGAGCTTGACCCGGAACTGACCATCTATAATGCCGGCGGGCTCAAAGAACAATTAGCGCTGCCGCTGTTCGCGGCCCGCGCGGCCGCCACCGTGTTGGGAGTCTTCGGATTTCTTGCCATGGTTCTCGCGGCGACCGGGCTCTTCGGACTGATGGCCTATGCTGTGGCGCGCCGTACGCGCGAGCTCGGCATCCGTATGGCGCTAGGGGCACAAGCCCTCACCATTCTGTCGGCGGTCCTGAAGCGCACCCTGGCGTTGTGCGGCGCGGGCTTGTGCCTGGGAACTGTCGTCACGCTGGCCGCAAGCCGCCTGTTGTCCGCAGTGCTTTATGGCGTGAGCCCACGCGATCCCGCGACCTACGCGATCGCGATCCTCCTGATGGCCGTGGTCGCCGTTCTGGCCTGTTGGAGTCCGGCGACTCGGGCGATTCATGTCGACCCTGCGCGCACTCTGCGCGAGGAATAATCGCGCTTCCTACTTGCCGTCCTTTTCCGGTCCCAGCGCGAACACCGGGCCATCGAAGCGATGCTTGCCATCGGCCGTGAAGACGACGTAACGAAAATCACCCGGACCGAGATAGTAGTTTGCGCGGCACGGCCGCGGGCACTGCCCGTCGCAGCCCCAGCCGTTCCATGGCGACATTACAAGATCCTGACCAGCAGCGAGGTGCAGCGGGCTCTTCAAGTCCTTTTCGGCACAGCTCGCAATCAGGTAAACCTCCGCGTAGCTATCTTTCCAGGAATCGCCTTCCTTGCGTTCCACCAGTACTTTCTTGCGCAGGCTCAGCGCCGAACTGCCCGTATTCTTTACAACGAAACGATTGTTCTGATCGAAAGTGAGGCTAACCATCTTTGCCTCCTTATTATCAGACGCGGCCGGAGTGCATCCCAGCACAAGCGTCCACAAGATCAACGCCGGACGTCGAAGTTGTCCCATACGCGCGACTCCCTGATGTTCGGATTCGCCGACTCCGCCGCGGCGAAATCGTTACAGCTCTGCGTCTGGAGAGAAGTTAACACACCGGTAAAGCGGCGGTCTGTCACCGCTCCCTCGATCACGTGCCCGACATTCGCGGCCACGCCGCCGGCAATCGCCTCGCTTCGCGTGTGCGCCGCCGTCATGGGGAACACCGACGCGTGAAAACGATACTGCCAGTGCGTGTTCCAGTAGAACGACTTCAACTGCGTGAAGTTGCCCGCCGGGTCACGAACCACAAGCACGGTGCAAAAATGAAACTCGAGTTGCACTTCGCGCAGCCAGTTCGTCTTATGGGTGAGGTTATTGGTGACGCTTAACGGATACGTGTCGGACGGACCGTCATTGAAGTTCGTGCTCACGAGCGCGCCGCCGGCCGGCGACGGACCTGCGGGCAATACCGCTCGCCGCGTCGGCTCGACTCCGTAAAATATCTGACCGACCGGCCCAAATGTATCGCGGCAGGCCTGGCTCGGCCGGGCTGGCGGACGCGCGCGCTGGTAGAACGCGCTTCCATCGCCGTTCGTTTGCCCCCGGTAATAGCCCCAATTCGTTTCGATCCACTGGGCCTGAAGCCATCCGAGAAACCATCCGGCGATCGGGTCGGCTGCTCCGATATTGAACCGCGCTGATCCTACCGCGCGAATCTGTTGCGCGATCGGGAAAGTGACGTCCGCTGTTGGATCGTTAATCACAGGCGCGCCGACCGCTGGACGGTTCGTTAGTCTGATGTTCCCTGACCCGGGAACTACTGAGATTGCCATCTGCCTTCCTCCTCCGTGCTGTCACGGGCCGCGCTAGGGCAGCCCGAAGTACGCGTTTACGTCAATGATCAGGTCGGTCGGGTTGCTGGCGAACACGCTGATGCCACCACCCTGCCCCGCCGGCACCAGGGCCGCGTTGGCGACAATTTTGCCCTGGAAAGAGTTCAAGGTGGATACAACGGGTTGTGACTGCCCCAACGGCCACGTCGACAGGTAAGTCAGAGGCCCGGGCGGAACCACCGTCATATTCAACGAGTACGCCGCCGCATTCCCCGGAAGCCCGCAGGTGCCCGGTAGGGTCACGTTGCGAGTAGCATTCCCCTGCAACTGACCGGTCGCGCCCTGCCCACTCCGCGTATCCGTGACCCGGCACGGAGTTACAGGGAAGAGGTTCAGTGCGCCCGGTCCCCCGGCCGGAGCGAAATACCCATTGACGTCGATGATCACGTCCGTCGCATCGCTCACGAACACACTGATCGCTCCATTGGAGCCCGCCGGCACAATCGCCGCGTTGGCTGCCACTCGGCCATCGAACGCATTCAGAGTCGAGACGACGGGCTGCGTTTGTCCCGCCGGCCACGTCGACAGGTAAGTAAGCGGTCCTTTTGGTACGACCGTCACATTCAACGAATAGGTGAGGGCCGAGGCGGGAACGTTACAGGAGCTCGAGGGTATCGGGAAGTCTCGCGTCTGGCCCGGGGTCATCGATGGCGCGCCAAACGGAGCGGGGAAGCCTCCGCGCGTATCCGCCACGCGGCATGGAGTCACCGGGTAAAACGCCAGCGCCTGCGCCGATTGCGAGGCCGCGGTAGCAAAGAACCCGTTGATATCGATGATCACGTCGGTCGCATCGCTCACGAAAATGCTGACCGCGCCGTTCGCACCCGCGGGCACAATCGCGGCGTTAGCCACCACGGCGCCATCGAGCGAGTTCAACGTCGAAACCACGGGCTGCGCCTGCCCGCTGGGCCAGATCGATAAGTATCCCAAGTGCGCGTTCGGAACAACCGTAATGTTGAGCGAGTACGCCTGTGCCGTCGCAGGAATGTTGCAGCCGCTCGACGGAATCGGAATATCGCGAGTACCGCCGGACGCCAGCGTCGGCGGTCCATAGGGCCCCGATTTACCTTGCCCTGCCCGCGTATCCATCACGCGGCAAGGCGTCACCGGGAAGAACGACAAACCCGAGCCGCCAATACCCTGTTGGCCCGCCTGCGTGACTGTGAACGTCTGCCCCGCGATGGTTAGCGTCCCCGACCTTTGACTCGACGTGGTATTCGCGGCGACATTGTATGAGACCGTGCCGTTGCCGGTCCCCTGCGCTCCCGAAGTGATCGTGAGGAATGACGGCGTGTTGCTGACGGCCGTCCACGTAGCTGTCGGAAGCGTTGAAGTCACTGTCACCGAGAATGCTCCACCGATCGCGCCTACGTTTGCCGATGCCGGATTCAAAGTGAATCCGGGCGCGACAAGATTCGCTGTCACAGTCTTAGGTCCCGTCATCGTGACCGTGGTCGAAGCGTTCGACGCATTGGCCACGCTTCCCGTCCAGCCCATAAAGAGGAACCCCGCAGCCGGCGTAACGCTGATATTCACAACCGCGGCGGCGTCGAAGAATCCGCTGGCTGGCGTTACCGTTCCGCCAACTGCCGGCGAGGCGCTGATCGTAAGCTGATACTGCGTTTTGAAGGACGCCAGGTACGTTGCCGGCGCGCTCGTCACGGTGATGCTGTGCGAAGCTGCGCCGCCGTCGTTCCAGCTTGTAAATAACTCCTGCGTGCCCGAGGCGGGCTGCTGCGTGGTCGCGACGGCCATGGTATGGGTGCCGGCCGACAGGTTCAACACCTGTGGAGCGGTTTGCGCTGCTCCGCCATCGATCGTAAACAGCAACCCCGGAGGATTAGTCTGGATCGTGATGCCCGTGCTTGCCGAGAAGTTGGCTGTGACCGTCGTGGGAGCATTCATCGTCACGGTGGTTGTCGCGCTGTTGGCCGCGGCCACTGGTCCGCTCCAACTCGTGAACAGGAATCCGTTGTTCGCAATCGCCGTCAGGTTGACAACGGTTCCGGTATCGAAGAATCCCCCGCTTGCCGGACTCACCGAACCGCCTGCCGCGGGAGAGCCAGCGGTCGTCAGTTGATACTGCGTTTCGAAATTCGCGGTGTACGCGGCCGGAAGCGAACCCACCGTAATCGTGTGCGACGCCGCACCACCGTCGCTCCAGGACGTGAAGATGTCCCGCGTGCCCGTCGATGGCGTCTGGACACCAGCCACCGCCATGGTGTGCAAGCCGGGCGGGAGACTCAGAACCGTGGGAGCGGTCTGGGGTGCCCCGCCGTCAATCGTGAACTGCAGACCTGCCGGATTCGTCGTAATCGTCAGAGGAGCCTGCGGCAGGAAATTCGCGATGAACGTCGCTGGAGTACTAGTCGCCGTGATCGAGCGCGACGCCGACGTGGGACCATCCGCCCAACCCAAAAACTGGTAAACGACACCGCCAGTCGTGGCTTGGCTCGCCGCGACCGCGAGCGTGTGCGTTCCCACCGTCAGGCTGACCGTTTGCGGCGCGTTCTGCGCTGTCCCGCCGTCAATCGTGAATTGCAGCCCCGGCGGGCTTGTCTGGACGTTGATCGTAGTGAGCGCTGTAAAGCTCGCCGTCAGCGTCACGGGAGTGTTCACGGTCACCGTCGTTGAAGCGCTGTTTTGCGATGTCACGGGTCCGGTCCAGCCAGTGAATTGGAATCCGCTGTTGGCCGTCGCTGTCACGTTCACAACAGACGCCGCATCGACGAAACCGCTCGCCGGCGAGACCGTGCCGCCATTAGTGGGCGAAGCTGTGACCGTGAGCTGATACTGCGTCTTAAAGCTGGCGGTCAGTGTCGTCGCGGACGAAACGGTTATGCTGTGCGAGGCAGCGCCCCCGTCGCTCCAGCCGGTGAAAACGTACTGCGTACCGGTTGCCCCCGGCTGATTGCCCACAACTGTGATCGTGTGCTGCCCGACCGTGAGGCTCAGTGTCTGTGGCGCCGTCTGCGCTCCTTGGTTATCTACGGAAAACTGCAATCCCGGAGGGCTGGTCTGAATGGTGACGTTCGCCAGGCCCACGAAGTTCGCCGTCACTGTAGCGGGGGCGCTCATGGTGATCGTCGTCGACGCGTTGGTGGACGACGCAACAGGTCCGGTCCAGTTTACGAACTGGAATCCGCTGTTCGCCGTCGCTGACAGGTTCACCATCATGGAGGCGTCGTAGAAGTTGCCGGTGCCGGGCGATACGCTTCCCCCCGCGATCGGCGATGCCGCGGTGGCCAGTTGGTACTGCGTCTTGAAGGTCGCCGTCAAAGTTAGCGCGCCAACGCCCACGTTGATGGTGTGCGAAGCTGCGCCGCTATCGCTCCAGCCGGTGAAGACATATTGCGTTCCCGTCGTACCGGCCTGGGTAGTGACCAGCGAGACCGTGTGCGAGCCCGGCGTGAGGCTCAACGACTGAGGCGTCGTCACCAATGTGGAATCCACGGTGACCTGCAGCCCCGGCGGAACCGTCTGGATCGTCACTGCCCCGCCTTGATTGAAGTTCGCGGTCACGGTGGTGGGCGCGCTCAAGGTTATCGTGGTGGAGGCGCTGTTCGCATCCGCGATTGATCCGCCTCCGGTCCAATTGTTAAAGAAGAATCCAGTGTTGGCTGTAGCGACAATCGGCACCGCGGTCCCGCCCGGGAAGAAGATTCCGCTCGCCGGCGCAATGCTTCCCGCGCCCTGTGGCGAAACCGCTGTCGTGAGCTGATACTGCGTCTGGAAGTTGGCGGTAAACGTCGAGGATGTGCTGCCGACGGATATCGAGCGCGACGCGGTTTGCACATTATCACTCCAGCCCGTGAAGACGTACTGCGTCCCCGCCGCGCCGGCTTGTGTTGCAGTGACTGTAACGTTGTGCGTGCCAGGCAGCAGGTGAACCGCGGTCGCCGTCTGGGCCGGCCCGTTATCGACGCTGAACGAAAGACCCGCGGGATTGGTCTGAATCGTCACGGCCGTCACCGATATCATGATCTCGGCGCTGTGGAAACCAAGATCCACCATGCCGCTTACGACAACCTTGTCGAGGTTGGTCTGATCCTCCTGGAAGTTCGAACCAAAATATGCATGCGGCAAACTCCCGAGAAAGCTATTCGATGACGAGATGACACCTGTCAATCCGTTTTGGCCGCTCACCATTGTCGCGGCGCCCTTTTCGCCGCTGAAAAACGGACTGAGAACCACGTAATCTCCGCTGCTCAATACCGGGAAGATCGCGGGGAAAAACGCCGTAGCGCTGACGCTGGGAATTCCGAACTGGGTCAGGTCATTAATACTGTTTCCCGAACCGCCGCCGGTCGAAAAAAAGGTTTGGAATACTGCGGCGCTGGTCGCCGTCGGATTGCCCGGAAAACCACTGAGGAAGAACCACGGGTCAAATCCGACGAAATCGCCCGGTGCCGCCCCTACCAGGCTGTTGGACGACGAGACAGTCCCCATTGTCCCGGTGTTGCCGTTGCCGAACGTTGACGCTCCCGTGCCGGATGACCACAACGGACTCATCGCCACGTAATTGCCGCTGGGAAGTGCGAGCACCCCACCGGCCCCTACCCGATCGCCCGCGGCGCTTCCGAGAAGACTGTTGGACGCACTGACCGCGCCGCTCGTGCCTGTCACACCGTTCCCGAAAGTCACCGCGCCGATGCCGCCGTTGAAGCCGGAAGTTGTCACCACGTAGTTGCCGTTCGCAAGGGGAACCACAGAACCGCATGAGCCCGATGGGCACATCTGGGATGGGACAAACGTAGCCGAGGCATTCAATGAGTTGAAACCCAAACCCACGTTGTCATTGGTGTGGGTGCCGACGAGGCTATTAGCGGAGCTCACCGTCCCCTTCACGCCACTCGTTCCATTTCCGAATGTCACCGCCCCGGCGTTCATCGTGGCGCCGTTTGACCAGTGAGGGGAAACCACGACGTAGTTACCGTTCGTGAGCGCCACCGCTGTTGCGCCAACCTGGTCCATCGAGGTGCTCCCCACCAGGCTGTTCGCCGCGGAGATCACACCGGCAATTCCCACTGACCCACTGCCCCAGGTCGCGGCGCCAACTCCCCCGCCAAAAGCCGGGCTGCTTACGACAAAGTTTCCGTTTGATAGAGGGAAAATTCCTCCGCTCCCGGCAGAATCGCCGATCGCGGCGCCCACGAGACTGTTGGCCGCGGTAACCGTTCCCACGGTGCCGACGTTTCCGTTGCACCAGGTTATCGCTCCTTTACCGCCGCTGAATAAGGGACTGCTCACGACGTAATCATTGTTAGTCAGTACCGCGCTACCGCTAAAACTGCTCCCGATCTTGTCTCCCGCCCCGGCGCCGACCAGGCTGTTCGAGGCGCTCACGACGCCTGTTATCCCCGTGGTACCGTTTCCGAATGTCGCAGCCCCTATGTTCCCGTCGAAGGCCGGGCTGAGGACGACATAGTTGCCATTCGGAAGCGCAATGACTCCACCGCTGCCGACCATATCTCCAGGCGCCGCACCCACCAGGCTGTTGGAGGCTGAAAGGGCCGCGCTTAGCCCCGTCGCCCCATTCACTAGCGTCGCCGCTCCGAGACTTCCGCCGAATGTCGGTGTTGTGACGACATAATTCCCATTGGTGAGCGCGGTCACGGAAGCGCTGCTGGTCGTCAGCGTGCTGATGGTCGAGAACGTCGTTCCGTTGATCAACGTCACGGGACCTCCCGAACCCGCCAAAACATAGTTCCCGTTCGTGAGCGGTGTGACGCTGGCAATGGGAAAGCTGGTCGCACCAGGGTCCGTCCCGCTGACTCCTGTCATACCGCTTCCAAAGGTCAACGTGTCGCTGATCTCGCTCACCACGATGTAGTCACCGTTGGGAAATATTGTCACTCCGGACAGGATCGCCATCGGAGTGAGCACCTGGGCAAGGTTCCCGGTAGTGGCGTTTTGAAATATCGGCGCCCAGTAAGGTAGCAGCGTCGAGTACACCGAAGGGCCCATGCGCGCGGGATACAAACGGTCTCCACCACCGAGCAGGTCGCCCGGAATACCCACGAGGCTGTTCGACGCCGAAATCACGCCCTTGACACCAGTCGTTCCGTTGCCGAACGTCACAGCGCCGCCGGCCCCCGTTCCGGGACTGAGAATGAGGTAATTTCCCGTGGGCAGCCCCACAAATGTGAAGGACTCGTTCGTGAGGTAGGGGAGCCCGAGGTCCCATGGACTGCCATTCGCCGAGAGTGGAGAACTGCTGGGGTTGATCGTCAGAATATTGTTGAGAATCGACTCGCATGATCCAGCGGGAAGCGCCGGCTGTCCGACCAGGCAGGGAACCGCGGTGCTGCCGCCAGAGGCGGGAATCTGCACCAGCGAATTATTGATTGATACTACGCCATTGAGACCGGTCGTTCCGTTGACGAACGTCGACGAGTAGCCCGGATGCGTCGCATCGACCGCTCCATAATTGCTGAACACCACGAAATTGCCATTCGTGAGTACGCCGATGCCGCCACCGCCTACCGCTTCATTCGCAGCCGTGCCGGTCAGAGTGCTGATCAGTGCGCCGGTCGAGCCGTTGAAGAGGTATACAGCTCCGGCAGCTTGCACCCCGTTTACAGTCAGAACCGGGTCGCTCACGACGAAGTTGCCATTTGCCAGCGTCCTGACTTCGGCCCCAAACCGGCTGCTGGGATCATTACTTGGGTTAGCCAGTTGGAGCGTTGCCGCGGAAGCCGCGGACACGGCGAGCAGAAGTGTAATTCCCAGACCGCTGGGCACACTTTTGCGAGTGCAGGCTGCGAAGAGAGTCATGGCTATCCTTTGGGGTATGCGAGTCGGGTAAGTGTATCATGGGATTCCCTGAATCGCGCCCTATTCTGACTGCCTGCTTAGTCGAAGAAGGTGTTTTTCCCGTTGAATTGTAATGTATATTACTTATTCACGGGTGTCGTAGAACTGTACGCTGCAAAACCCACACTGATAGAGGCGCCCGCCGCGAACCCACTGAATCGCGTTCCAAGGCGTGAAAGCGATACGAAGTTCAGGGTCTCGCTGGCCGCGTGGTTCGACCACGGTGGATTCGCAATCCGGACAGGTTGCGGATTGTGATTCCGGCTTCGCCGCACCCAGTTGAGCCAGCATCCAACGTGCAGCGGCATGGCCGGGTTTTTCTCTGATGTACACGCGCATAGGAGGAGCCTCGCCCATCCAGCCTATCGCACGCCGGTGCTCAGACATAGCCCCAGTAGTCCTATACCGATGCACCGCATGGGTGGTGCAGGCAATTTCGCCTGCGCGTTCCCGATGAGGGTCCAAAGACCGGCAGAATATGGAATCGACAAAGCACCGCTCTCCGTGTACCACCTGACCGCCCGTAAGGTTTTTCCCCCACCAACCCCAGAAAAACCTTAGACTATCTATAAGGTTTTCAAGCCTCATGGACGATCTACCCCAAGAAGGGGAGAGAATATTCCCTTCTCGTTACCACTGGTATGTATGATTTGAGGCATCTCGTGTGGTGGAAACGCCATAGCCTGATCGAAAAACGCGCCGGCCAGATCGCAGACCCTGTTGAGCGCCTGCGGTATTTGCGCCAGAACGCTCAGGTCCAGCCCGCGCCCCCAAGCTTGGCCCAGAGCCTCAATTATTGGAAGGAACGTAGAAACTGGATCGTGCTTAGCCTTACGGTTTTCGTCTTCCTGGCTTCGATACCGGGGCATACCAACTCGCGGACTTCCACGGAGAAGACCCCTGGTCCACGGCTGCTGCCGCCTTCAATGCGGACCAACGCCTTCGCGCTCGATCGCTCCAAACCCTCGGCCGTGTGGCTCGTCGACACCCGTGGCGGTACCGAAAACTTCAGCAACGGCTTGCGGATTGACAACACCTATGCCGTTAGAAACGAGCCCCGAACCGACTACCCCATCTACGGCTACGGCAAAATCGACGAAGGTATCGTGAGCCGCGGCTCAGTCCCAGTAGGAATCGTATACCATACAACCGAAAGCCACTTAGCGCCATTCGAAGCTCGCGAGAATCACAAGCTCCAGCTCATCGGCCAAGCCGTCCTGGAATACGTTCGCGGCAATCGCTCTTATCATTTCGTAATTGACCGCTTCGGGCGCGTTTACCGCATTGTTCAGGAGTCCGACATCGCTTTCCACGCCGGCAATTCCGTGTGGGGCGACGACAAAGGCGCCTATGTCAACCTGAATAGCAGTTTTCTCGGAGTTGCGTTCGAAACCGCTACTGGCGGAAACGAGATCCCCACCGCAACCCCCGCTCAAATCACATCCGCGCGCGTTTTGACCGAAATGCTGCGCTCCAAGTACGGGATTCCCGCCGCCAACTGCGTTACCCACGCCCAGGTGTCGGTGAACCCCGGCAACATGCTGATCGGCTACCATACCGATTGGGCCGGAAGCTTTCCATTTAGCGAATTGGGGCTGCCCGACAACTACCTTTTGCCGCCTCCGAGCATGTACGCCTTCGGCTTCGGCTACGACGGCATCTACGTGCAGGTTACGGGTAACCGGGTCTGGCAGGGCCTGCTGATGGCCGAAGACCAGGTGCAGCGCCAGGCGGCGACGGCTGCCATGCCAGTCCCCAAGTACATCGCAGTGTTACAACATCGGTATCGACAGATCATAGCAGTGCTCAAATCCAAGAGCCCTGGGAAGGAGAAAGGTGATGAAGCGTAATGAAACTACGAATGGCTCCGCATTGGGCCTGGATGTCGGCACCAGCCGAATCTGTCTAGCCCAGCGCGAGGGTGAGAATTATCAGTACCGGACGCAGTTGAATGCGTTCGTTTCGATCCCCTACTCGAGAATCACGGAGTCCGTGCTCAAGAAGGAAGGGATCCCCCACTCAGTATCCGGTTCGGAGATCGTTATTCACGGAAACGAGTCCGAGAAATTCGCCGACCTCATGGACATCGAGACCCGGCGGACGATGAATAAAGGCATTCTGAGCGCGACCGAACCCGATAGCCTCAGCATGATCCGGCAGATCATCGGCTCACTCATGGCCGAAAACCGCGAAAAACAGCGGCTCTGCTTTACGGTTCCGGCGGCCCCGCTCGGCGCCGAAGAAAACCTTACCTATCATGAAGCAACCCTGCGCCAGATCCTCACGGACCTCGGCCACGAGGTGAAAAGCATCAATGAGGGTCTCGCCGTGGTGTACGCGGAGCTCGAAAGCACCAATTACACCGGTATCGGCGTCAGTTGCGGCGGCGGACTTTGCAACGTGTGTTTTGCGTATTTGTCCGTTCCCGTCGCGAGCTTCTCCATGGACAAGGCCGGCGATTATATCGACAATGCTGCCGCCGCCGTCACCGGCGAACGCGCCACCCGGCTCCGCATCCTCAAAGAAGACTCCTACCACATGAACGGCTATTTTGCCGACAAAATCCACCAGGTGATCGGCGTCTACTACGACGAAATGATCAAAGACGTCGTCGCGGGGATGAAGGAAGCCCTTCAGAACACCCGTAAAATGCCCAAACTGAACCGGCCCCTGCCGCTGGTGCTCAGCGGCGGCACGGCCCTGCCCCCCGGCTTCCGCGATCGCTTTGAGAAGATCTTCAACGAAAGCGAACTGCCCATCCAGGTCTCCGAGATCCGCATGGCCGCCGACCCGCTGCACACCGCCGCAAAGGGCGCACTGGTCGCAGCTTTGACCGACATGTAATTTTCGGCCCACGAGCCCGTCTTCAGGTACGGCAGGCTTTCCCTGCCGCTATGCTAGTCTCCTAATTGAGGAGCGAGAGGGTTTACCATGAAAACGCTTCGTAACGGGCTCGTTTGCCTCGCCTTTAGTGCATCGGTCTGTTTTGCCCAGACCAGCAGCAGCGGTATCGATCTGATCAGCTTCGCGATGCCGGATGCCCAGGTGCTTGGCGGTGCGCACGTGGATGCTGTCAAGAATTCGGCCTTTGGGCAGTATGTGCTCGCTCGGGTTCAGCCCACGGGAGTGCAAATCCAGAATTTCGTCAGCCAGACCGGGTTTAATCCGTTGACCGATGTGACCGACGTCGTAGGATCAACCAATGGCGCCAAGGGTGCCGACATACGCTGGCTGATGGCCGCACACGGTAGTTTTACGGTCGGCACCATCGAGAGCAATGCTCAGAACCATGGCGCGACCATCGCGAGCGTTACGATCGCCGGTTTTGCCGCCGATCTGGTTACAATCACCGGGAAAGGGCAGAACGCCTGTCTGGTTCTCTTCCGCGACGGCGCCACGGCGCTGGTCGGCGATTGCACCACGGTTCAGTCTCCCACCATTTCCGCGGAACGATCGAAGCTGGCGGCTGCCGCCGAGGCGCTGCAGAACTCGAAAGACGTCTGGTTCGTTTCGACGCTGCCGCTGGGCCAGTTCGCCGGCGCAGCTCCGACCAACCTGCCGGTCAATATCCAGGCCAGCCCGCTGCTTAAGAGCATTCAGCAGGTCAGCGGGTCGGTGAAGTTCGTCAACGATCCGCAAAACCCGAGCGTGCAGCTCGCGGGCGAAGCATTAACGGATTCGCCCGACAACGCCCGTTCGCTTCTGAACGTCTTCAATTTCCTGGTCAGCATGGTAAACATGTCTGGGAACAACAACAACGCGCCGGAAGCGGCTTCCCTTCTAGCCTTGATCCAGGGTATTGACGCCACGGTCAACGGCAACGCGGTGGATATTGCGCTTACGATACCCGAGAACACCCTGGAATCGATCTTCTCCCAGCACGGTCCCGCTAATCTGCACGCAGAGCGGAAATCGGATCAATCCGCGCCGCACGCAGTGCAGGCCACAGGCAAGCTTGAAGTCCGATAACCAGGATTATCGCCGACACAATCGCAAACGAGGGCGCATCAAATGGGGAAACTTTCCAGATTTGCTGCGCCAACACTCGTGACGTCATGAGCGCTCCAATGAGGCCGCAGGCGATCCCGGCTGCCAGCAGGATTAACCCTCGACGCATTACGATCCGGATGACATCGGCGGGTTGCGCCCCCAATGCCATCCGGACCCCGATCTCCTGGGTCTGCTGCGAAACTAGACTTGAAATTACTCCGTAAACACCCACCACCGCCAGTAGCAGTCCCATCCCGGCAAACACGGCAAATAGCACGAGGTTGAAGCGCGGCCGTGAATAGACCCACTCGTTCAGCAGCGCCTGGATGGTGCGGACCTCGGTAACCGGCTGGTCCTTATCGATGGCGTAGACTTGCGCCCGCACGGCGTTTGCCATCGCGGACGGGTCGCCGCGCGCCAGCACGGAGAGATAATCCGCCCTCCCAGTCACCGTGTAGGGTAGGTAAACCTCCGGCGCGATTTCATTGATGATGTTGCGGTTCAGTGTGTCGCGGACCACTCCGGCAATTTGAAATTCTCCGGGCGTGAGGCTCGGAACGCGAATCACCTGGCCGAGCGCGTCGCTGTTCCCCAGCCGCTGCCGCACGAACGACTGGTTCACGATCGCGAGGTGTTGCCTGGCGGCGATCTCGTTCTTTGTGAGCATTCGCCCTGCGAGCATTCCAATACCAAAAACGCCGATATAGCCCTCGCTGATCTGGTGAATCATAACGGAGCGGGCATCGCGCTGGTTGCTTCCGGCGATTTCGACCGGCGCGCCCCAATCACCGAGCGGATGCAGGCCCGTGCTCATGGCCGCTCCGAGCACACCCGAGACATTCTCCACCCGGCGCAGCAGCTCCCGTTGAAAGGCGATCCGCTGTTCGGGTTCGTGGTAGCGCTGGTCCGGCAGCGGAATCCGCATCGTCAGGATGCGGTCGGGCCGGATTCCCAGTTCGACGTCCTGCATCGCGATCAGAGTTCGAATCATCAGGCTTGCGCCGGCCAGGAGCATGAGAGACAGCGCGACTTCCACCACCACGAGGCCATTACGCAGGAATGCCTGACCCCGAGCCCCCGCGAGCGTTCGCCCGGTCTCCTTCAGGGCGTTCGCAAGGTCTGGAGTCGAGCTGTGAAGAGCGGGCGCCAGGCCAAAAAGCAAGGTCGTGAGGACCGAAATACCCAGTGTGAAAAGCAGCACCGGCAGGTTGATCGCCACCTTGGCCTCGTCGGGAATCGTGTCGGGTGGAACCAGCGCCAGAATCGCCTGCAGCGCCCCGAACGCCAGCGCCACGCCCAGCATTCCGCCCGCCAGCGCCAGAAGCAGATTCTCCGTGAGCAGTTGCCGGATGAGCCGGGAACGCCCCGCGCCGAGAGAGGCGCGAACCGCCATCTCCTTCTGCCGGGCGCTCGCTTTCGCGAGCAGCAGGTTCGAGACGTTGGCGCAGGCAATGAGCAGCAGCAGGCCAACCGCGCCAAACAGAATCCAGAGCGAATCGCTGATGCTGCTCGGAAATGTCTCTTTGAACGATAACAGCGCCACGCGGAATCGCTCCGGAATCATCGCGGGAAACTGCTTCCGCAGGTCTTCAACAATGGGCCGCAGATCGGCCTCGGCCTGAGCCTTAGTGACACCCGGCTTGAGGCGCCCCAGCACATGGACGAAATTAATCCCCTCCACCACGCGGCCGCGCTTGTAGAACACCGGCAGGTAAACATCCGCGCCGCGCCACATGAATCGAGGCGGCATCACGCCGACCACAGTCCGAACTTTACCGTTCAGCCGCAATTCGCGTCCGATGACGCGCGGGTCACCTCCGAACTGCCGCGACCAGAATTTGTATCCCAGCACGGCGACGTCCGGAGAATCCGGCGCCGTGTCGCCCGGAGTGATCCAGCGGCCGAGCAGCGGCGGCACTCCCATTACCTGAAAAGTGTTGCCGGTGATGAAGTTCCCGCGAAGGCGCTGTGGCTCGCCATTGCCCGTCCACAGCACGTCGCTGATGGTCGATGCGATCGTACCCTCGAAGATCGTGTTTCGTGCCGCGAACTCGAGAAACTGGTCGGTGTTGTAGTTGAGCCGGTATCCGCGATGCGCCGGATCCCACACCTTGATGCTCATCAGGTGGTCGACGTCTTTGTAAGGGAACGGGTCGAGGATAACGGCATGCACCACGCTGTAAATCGCGGTCGTGGCCATGATTCCCAGCGCCAGCGACGCGATGGCGAGCAGAGTGGTGCCCAGTGTCTTTCGAAGGCTGCGAATCCCATACAGCAGGTCCCGCGTCATGGCTGACTCCTAGAACCGTTTGAGATCCGGCCACGCGTACTCGGAGGCGATGGTATTCATGACCTCTTGCCAGAGTTTGACGCCGCCATCGCTGTTTGTCATGATGACTGCGCCGTACCCTCCATTGATCGACGCCAGCATTATGGCGTGAAAACCGGCGTTGTCCCCGCCATGAAGGAAGTACTCATTCTCACCGGTGCCTTGCAGCATAATGCCGATGCCGACATCGGCAATTTGACGGGTCAGCATCTGGGAGGTCATATCCTGCGACAGGAGCTGCGCTTTCTGAAGCGAGATGGCAAAACGAGCCAGGTCGGAGGGCGTGGTCCAGAGCCCGGCGGGTGCCATTTCGGGATAGACGTGCCACTTGCCTTTCAGCGGTTGACCCTCGCGATTGTGAGCCGTCGCCGCCGATGCAGCGAGCGAATCGGGCAGCGGCTGCTGGTACGTGCTGTGGGTCATGTGCAGCGGGCCTAATACCATCTCTCGCATGAAATCGGGGAATGCTTTGCCGGTTACGTCGCAGATCAGGAGCTGCATGATCGTGATCCCACCGCCGGAATAGTTGAAACGGCTGCCAGGCACCGCTTCCACCCGCACCGGTTTGGTGTTGGCCGGCGGCTGGCCGTCGAGAATTTGCGGCACGGTTGGCAACGGCGTGCCGGTTTCGTATCCAGGGAATCCGTGGATGGTCAGCCCGGCGCTGTGGCTCATGATTCGGCGCAGCGTGACTCTTTTCTCAGTTGTGAACTCGTTATCCGGCACCTTCCACGATTTCAGGTATTCGTTGACGTCGGTGTCGAGCGACAGCTTGCCGCGCTGAACGAGCCTCAACGTTGCCGTGGAAGCTACCGGTTTGCTGATGGAGGCCGCCTGAAACATCGTGTCGGCGGTGACCGGCTTGGTAGAGCCCGCTTCTGCGACGCCGTAACCCTGCGCCCAGGAGATGGCGCCGTGCTCGATTACGGCAATGCTGACGCCGGGAACATGGTATTTCTCCATGCCCTCGGCGACTTTAGCTTTGACACCCTCCTGGATCTCCTGCTTCGTCGCGGCGAAGGCCGAGACGGACAGGACGCAAGCCAAAACATGTGCTGCCAGGCTTTTCAGCATTGGTTAAACCTCAGCTTTCCCACTCTAAGACAATGCCACTGAGCGGATGCGACGCTGCCATCCCTTGCCCCAACATGGAAACCAGGTGGCATTGAACTCGGACACGAAGACTCAGCAGCTAAACCAGCCGCGTCTTCTTGAGTGGCAATTCGCGAACCCGTTTTCCGGTAGCCGCAAACACGGCGTTGCAGATCGCCGGCGCAATCGGCGGAACGCCCGGCTCGCCGACCCCCGCCGGAGGTTCGTTGCTCGCGACGATATGAACGTTCGTGACGTGAGGCGCTTCCGACATCCGCGTAACGGGATAATCGTGGAAATTCGACTGCCGAACCTTGCCGTCGGCCGCCGTGATTTCACCCATCAGCGCGACGCTGGTCCCGAACACCGAAGCGCCCTCAAACTGCGCCTTTACGCGATCGGGATTGATAATCATGCCGGGATCGACCGCCATATCGACGCGGTGCAGATGGATCTGACCGCGTTGATCGACCTCCAGGTCCACAACCGCCGCCACATAAGTGTAAAAGCTCCAGTGGGCGGCGATGCCAAGCGCCCGGCCTTTCGTAGCTTTCTTGTTCGCCCAGCCGGAACGTTCGGCAGCGACTTCGATGACTCGCCGCAGCCGCGCGGTATCGAGGGGGAACTTGTCTACCTTGTCACCAGCCGCTATGGCATGCGGCCCGTCGGGTTTGATATTCCTTTTGCTGGGCTCGCCGAGCAGGTCGAGCAGGTACTCGACGCGGTCGCGATTAGCCGCCGCAGCCAGCTCGTCGACAAACGAGTGAACGCCGAAGGCGTGATAAATGTTCGCAACGGACCGCATCCAGCCGATGCGAGTGTGATACTTCGCGGGGCCGTTCTCTACACGATGATTGGGAAGGTCGAACGGTACATTGGTCCAGCCCATGCCGAGCTCGCCCCCGGAACCGTATTCCGCCGCGGGATTGAACAGCGATGAGAGGCTTGGGAACACGCTACGCTGCAGCCACGCGGTTGGACGGCCTTTCTCATCCACCGCCGCCTTCATGTACATCGCCGCGACGGCATGATAGTAGTCGAATTTCAGGTCATCCTCGCGGCTCCAGACCACTTTGACCGGTTTGCCGAGCTTTTTCGAGAGAATTGCTGCTTCGGCGACATAATCCGGCTTCGATTTGCGTCCGAAGCCTCCTCCGAGCAGGGTCACGTTGCAGATGACGTCGGTCTGGGGAACTCCAACAGCGGCGGCAACGGTCTGCTGGACGGCCTGCGGATTTTGCGTCGCCGTTTGAATGTAAACCTTACCGTCCCGGAAATCCGCGACTGCGACCGGCGGCTCCATGGGTGCGTGAGCCAAAAGCGGAACGTAGTAATCCGCCTCGATGACCTTGGTTCCTTTTGCAAACTCGGCGTCGACATCGCCGACGTTTCGCGCCACCTTGCCCGGTTTGCGGGCTGTCTCCTGCAACTGCTTCTTATAGGCGCCGGATTCGTAGGCGGCGTTCTCGCCGAGGTCCCATTCCACCTTCAGCTTCTTGCGCGCCTGCATCGCGGCCCAGGTGTTATCGGCGATCACCGCGACTCCGCCCAGAGCCTGGAATCCATAAGGCGGCTTCCACCCGTCCAGGGCGACGGTTTGAACGCCCGGAATCTTCTTCACTTCGGCGTCGTCGAACGATTTCAGCTTGCCGCCGAGCACCGGCGGACGTTCTATCGATGCATAGACCATGCCGGGCATCTTGGCGTCCATGCCGAATTTGGCGCTGCCGTCACAGATCGCATCGCGGTCGATGGTGGGCAGTTCCTTGCCGACGTACTGATAATCCGTAGGCGACTTGAAGTTCAGCTCCTCCTTCTTGGGAACCGGCTGTTGCGCCGCCAGAGCAACGAGTTCGCCGAACCCTGCCTTCCGACCGGACGGCTCGTGTACCACCTCGTGCATCTTGGCGTGGCATTCCGCCGCCGGAACACTCCACTTTGCGGCAGCGGCGCGTTCGAGCATGACACGCGCAGTGGCGCCGGCTTCGCGGAACGCGATGTAGAAATCGCGAATCGAGCAGGAGCCGTCGGTGTTCTGGCTACCGTACTTCTTGTCGCCGATACCTTGTTCGACCTTGACCCGTTTCCAGTCGGCATTGAGCTCCTCGGCCGCGACGGTAGGAAGCACGCTGCGGATGCCGGTGCCCATTTCTGAGCGATGGGAAACAATAATGACCGAGCCGTCGGGTTCGATGCCGAGATAGACGCTGGGATGGAAGGGCGCGTTGTCGGCTTCACCCGCCTCGAGGATTCTCGGCACCAGCGGCGCGCCCAGAACGAGGGCGCCGGCTGTAAGGAAGCGCTCCAGAAAACCGCGGCGGCTAACCAGGTGAACGTTGTTCATGCCTTCACCCCCGCAGCCTGCTTAATGGCCGCCCGGATGCGCTGATACGTGCCGCAGCGGCAGATGTTGCCCTGCATGACATCGTCGATATCGCGATCCGTCGGCTTGGGTTTTTCTTTGAGCAGCGCGACGGCCTGCATGATCTGGCCGCTCTGACAATAACCGCACTGCGGAACGTTGTTGGCTTTCCAGGCCTGCTGCACGGGATGATCGCCGTGAGCGGCCAGCCCTTCAATGGTGGTGACGTTTTTGCCTGCGGCGTCCTTCATGGTTGTCGAGCAACTGCGAATGGCGGAACCGTCCAGATGGACGGTGCAAGCGCCGCAGAGCCCCATGCCGCAGCCATATTTCGTGCCAGTGAGATCGAGAACATCCCGCAGATACCACAACAGCGGCATCTCGGGATCGCCTTCGAACTGGCGAGCGGTCCCATTCACCTTCAGTCGGATCATTCCAATATCCTAAGCCAAACGAATGGGTAGCCGCCTGACCCTCTTCCCGGTGGCCCCATAGATGGCGTTACAAACCGCCGGGGCGATCACCGGGACCGCCGGTTCGCCAGTTCCCGTGGGGTCTTCGGTGCTGGGGACGATGTGTACCTCAACGCGAGGCATGTCTTTTATACGCAACATGGGGTAGCCGTCGAAATTGCTTTCCTTCACGGCGCCGTTTTCGATGGTGATCTCACCATAAAGAGCCGCCGTGAGGCCGTAGACGATGCCGCCTTCCATCTGCGCGCGAACGCCGTCCGGGTCGACCGCGCGGCCGCAATCGATGGCGCAAACCACGCGATCGACTCTCAGGTTCCCGTCCGGTCGGATGGTCACGTCCGCGACTTGCGCAATGTAGCTGTCGAAGGACGCAACGCAGGCCACTCCACGGCCGCGTCCGGCCGGAAGCTTCTCGCCCCAGTTCGCTTTGGTCGCAGCGAGGCGAAGTACACCAAGCAGGCGCGACGCGTCCTTATTCTTCTGGGAGGCCAGGAGCGCAGTCCGAAAGGCGACTGGATCGGCGCCCGCGGCTGCTGCCATTTCGTCAATGAAGCCTTCCACGATGTAGCCGTTGAACGATGCCGAGACGGAACGCCACCAGGCCCGCGGCACATAACTCGCGGCGGGCGCATACTCCAGTTGAAAATGCGGAATTCCGTAAAGGTTCTCTTGCGCGACGCCGAGTTCCTGGCGCTCGGGGCGGACCTTGTCAGGCGGGTCCCAGAAGACTCGAATCGAGGTGGTCACGGAACGGTGATTCCACGAAACGGGTTTGCCATTGGCGTCCAGGGCGCCGGTCATCTTGTGGTAGGTGGCCTGCCGGTAGAAGTCGTGCTGCATGTCGTCTTCGCGGGTCCAGACGACCTTGATCGGCTTGCCGGTCGCTTTGGAAATTTGCGTGGCTTCAACCGCGAAGTCGGATTGGTAGCGGCGACCGAATCCGCCGCCGCTGAGGGTCGTGTGTACATTCACGGATTCCGGAGGCAAGCCGGCGACACGGGCCACCAGGTCACGGTTCCAGTCGGGCGATTGGGTGGGCGCCCAGATTTCGGCGCTGTTCTCGCGGACGTGAGCCGTGCAGTTCATGGGCTCCATCGTGGCGTGCGCGAGGAACGGGGTTTCGTAAATGGCTTCGACCGTCTTGGCGACATTGGGCGGGGCTTCGCCTTCGTTCTTAATCACTTTGCCGGGCTTGTCGGCCAACTCGCGAAACTGCTGCCAAAGCACCTCGGTGGATTCGTGCGCGGCGGGTCCGAGGTCCCATTCAATTTCGAGCGCTTTGCGAGCTTCGAGAGCCGCCCAAGTGGTGTCGGCGACCACGGCGATGCCGCCCGCCGTATGCGCGCCTTGCACGACAGGCTCGATTTCAACGACATGCCGAACGCCGGGCATCGCCATCGCCTTATCCGCGTTGAAGCTTTTGACCTTGCCGCTGAAGGTCGGGCAGCGCGCCACCACGGCGTAGAGCATGCCGGGAACTTTGACGTCCATTCCGTAAACCGCACGGCCGCCGACCTTCAGGGGGACGTCCGGTTTAGGGACCGCGCTCCCGATAATGTGGAATTCGTCGGGGTTCTTGAGCGGGACAGTTTCGAGGTTCGGGATCGGGAGTTTGGACGCTGCCGCAGCAAGCTCACCATAGGTGAGCCGCCACTTCGCGGGTCCGTGAGTTACTTCACCGTTGCGGGCGACACAGGTCTCGCGCCCGACGTCCCATTTCTCAGCCGCGGCCGAGACGAGCATCTCGCGCGCCGCTGCTCCAGCGCGACGTAGGGGCAGCCAGGTGCTCGCGACGCTGCCGCTGCCGCCGGTATCCTGCTCGCCGTAGACGTCAGGCAGGGTGGATGCCTGCTCGACTTTGATTTTCTTCCAATCAACTTCCAGTTCCTCGGCCAGAATCATCGGCAGAGAGCCTCGCACGCCCTGGCCGATCTCGGATCGCGCGACGGTCAGGGTCACAAAGCCCTGTTCGTCGATTTTGACCCAGGCATTGAACGGGTTGATCCGCTGCTTCTGCTGGGTTTGTGCCGAACCGAAGCGGAAGCCAATGACGAGCGCGGCTCCGCTCTGGAGGAATTCTCTGCGTTTCATGCCTTAGCTCCTTCCGCGGCCCGGTGGATCGCCTGCCGGATGCGCTGATAGGTGCCGCATCGGCAAACGTGTCCGGCCAGAGCGCTGTCGATGTCGGCATCTGTCGGTTTCGGAGTGCGCGCCAGCAGTGCCGCTGCGCTCATCACCATTCCGGGCTGACAGTACCCGCACTGCGGGACAGCTTCCGCGATCCAGGCTTGCTGAACCGGGTGGCTGATGTCCGGGGACAGGCCCTCGATAGTCGTGATTTTCTTGCCGGCGGCGCTCGATACCGGCGTTTGGCAAGACCGGACCGCGCGGCCGTCGATGTGGACCGTGCACGCCCCGCACAGGCCTTTGCCGCAGCCGTACTTGGTGCCGGTGAGAGAGAGGACGTCACGAAGGACCCAAAGCAGCGGCGTCGCGGGATCGGCGTCAATCCGCTGCTGGCGTCCGTTTACAGAGATCGTCAGCATTCCCTAATTTTAGGGGTCGTTCCAGCCGCGGCGGGCCGGAGTGTGACGAGTTGCTGGTTCAGAACGATGAATCGCTATTCAAACAATTCTTTGAGCCGGGCTTTGTAGCCCCGGCTGAGGGTGAGTTCGACGCCGCTTTGCATGTGGACGGAGTAGTCACCGTACTCCTGAGGCTGCAGAACCGCGATACGGTCGACGTTGACTATCGTGCTGCGGTGAATGCGGCGGAAAAGGCTCGGGTCGAGCTGGCTTTCGAGGACTCCGATCTTCTGGCGGACCAGATGCGAGGCGCGGCCAGTGTGGACACGGACGTAATTCTCTTCGGCCTGGATCCACTCGATTTCGCTGGTGCGGAGGAATGAAATCGTACCGGCACTTTTGATGATGAGGCGCTCCAGGTAGGGCTTGCGGCCGTTGAGCTGTTGGAGCAGAGCCTGGAAGTGGGCGCCCTGGTTCTCGTTCAGGCGGATTTGCTCTTTCGCCCGTTCCAGCGCTTTTTCGAAGCGGGTGCGGCTGAAGGGCTTCAGTAGATAATCGATGGCGCGGATCTCAAAGGCCCGCACGGCGTGTCGATCGTAGGCAGTTACGAAGACGACGGCGGGGAATCGGTCCGGGCCGACCGCCTCGATGACGTCGAACCCGCTCATGTCGGGCATCTGCACATCGAGGAAGACCAAGCGGGGCTTGGTCTCGGCGATGGCACGCACGGCGTCGGAGCCGAGAGAGCACTGGCCGACGACCCGAACTTCACGGTCGTGCTTCAAGTAATCGCAGATTTTGCGTCGGGCGAGGGGCTCGTCGTCGACCACCAGGGCTGAGATTTCAGGCATGCCGGTCCACCGGGATCTCTAGTGTGACGGCCAAGCCGCCATCCGGTGAGTTTTCCAGCGCCAGACGATGGGCGTCGCCATAGAGCTGCTTCAGGCGTTCCTGGGTGTTCCCGAGCCCGATTCCGGTTTTTGGCGGGCCGGGGATGCCGGGGCCGTCGTCTCGCACGACAATCCGCAGGTGGCCGTCGACACGACGGGCCGTGATGTCGATGCGGCCGGCGCTGGGCCGGTTGGCGATTCCGTGCCGGATGGCGTTTTCCACCAGCGGTTGGAGGATCAGTTTCGGAACCCGGACATTACGTGTATCGGGCGCGATGTCGAGGCTGGTTTTGAGGCGATCGGAGAAGCGCACCTCCTCAATTTGGAGGTAACACGAGACGAATTCGAGCTCCTCGCTGAGCGGGAGGTCGGTGACGGAGGCGTGTTCCAGCGTGATGCGGAGGAAATCGCCGAGGCGCTGGATCATTTCGTCCGCGATCTCAGGGTCGTTGCGGACCAGCGCGGAAATGGAGTTCAGGGTGTTGAAGAGAAAGTGCGGGTGCAACTGCATCTGGAGGGCCTGCAGTTGCGCCTTGGCGAGTTGTGCTTCGAGTTGCGCGCTGCGCTGGTAGGCTCGAATCCCATAGCTCACTGCGACGGCGCTGCCGTAGTAGAGGTAATTCCGGATGAATTCCGGGACGAGGAAATGAGAGACGATCATGTCCGGGCTCTTGTGGAGCAACACGAAAAGCAGGAGGAAGTAGATCAGGGACATAAGCGGCGCGAAAACCAGGCCAAGTGCCGCGAACAGGGCGACTGTCTTCCATTTCGCGGTTTGCGGCGGAAACAGGAGCGTGATGCGGTAAAGCGGAAAGATCAGGATGGCCCACAGTAACCAGTAGCCGATGCCGTCGATGAGGGCGGTGCGCCAGCGGAGATGATCGTTGGCGTAGAAAGCGATAAGCTCGGACTGCACGGCCGCGCACAATCCGAGGACCACCGCAACAGCAGCCGCCGCGGTGTATGTTTGCCACCTCCGCATTGGCTATTGCGTGATCATTGGCGAGCAGCAGGGTTTCTCAACCGGCTTGGGCTCCATCAGCTCGGTTCGGGTGAGGTTCGGATCGTAGAGGTTGAGCTGCCATTTGCCGTCGCGGCCGATTTTCGGCGGCGCGTCGGGTTTCGGTCCACGCTCGGTCAGGGTTTTGTAGCCGGCGGCGACGCTGGGTACGCCTAGCGCCAGGTGATGCATAACCCCCAGGGACTTCGGCGTCGGGTTGTGGACGTTCAGCATGTACTCAACCCAGTCGGTTCCGTCGGGGACGCGCATGTCGACCCAATCGGTGCGGTCGTCGGTCATTCCTCCGTGCCAGGTTTCGCGGCAGCCGAGGATGTCTTTGTAGAAGCGGTCGGCCGCGGCCTGATCCTGAACGGTAATGCCGACGTGGATGATGTGCTGCGAAATTCGCGAATCAGGAAGGAATTTTCCGAAGTTGCGGGTGTGGAGGGAGCCAGGCATGTACTGGACGAATTCGACGTTGTGGCCGTCGGGGTCTTTTATCATCATGCTCAGATTGCCGTCGAGGCCGATCTTCAGTGCGTCCGGGACCTTAACTCCTTTGCTCGCGAGATAGTCACGGAGCTGGCGAGCGTCGGTGGTTTCCAGCGCGATGTGTGACAGGCGATCTTCGGTTTCGCTTTTCAATTCGGGGAAGACTTCGATGTATTGGTGGTCGTTGACTTTGAAGTAGGTCAGGAGCAGGCCGCCGGTAGTTTTGTCGAGGGTAAAGGGCTCCTGGAAGCCCAGGTATTTTCCGTAGAAGTTGCGGGCGGCGACGAGATCGTCGGTTTTGAGGCCGATGTGGGCGACGCCGATGATCGGGGGGCGCTCGGGTTGGGCGGCGTAGCAGGCCGCGCCGAGGAGAAGAAGGCTGGGTACCAAGAAACGGGGGTGCATGTTCTCCTTTACTAAAACCTTTTAGCTAGTTTACAGCCTAAAGGCTGCGTTACTGGCTGGCCAGGCCGCGGAGGTTCCAGCCGCAGATACGGCTTCCTTCCAGTTTGTCACCGCCGGGGCCGGGCCAGTGCGTTTCCAGGCTGAGGTAGCCTTTGTAGCCGTCGCTTAAAAGGGCGGAAATCTGGCCCTTCCAGTCGATGGCACGGGTTCCGAGCGGACCCCATTCGGGTTTGTGATCGTGAACTTCGCAGTCCTTCGCGTGGACGTGGACGATGCGGTTTGCCGGCAGGAGCCGGTAGCCGTCAGGATACGGGATTTCGCCGGAGACGTAGGCGTTGGCCGGGTCCCAGACCACCATCAGCGCCGGATTTGAGATGGCTTCAAGAACGCGCGCCGTTTCGGCGGCGGTGGCGATATTGCAGGCGTGCTCATTCTCGAGGCCGATGATCAGACCTCGCTCGGCGGCTTGCTCGGCGAGATTAGAGAGGGCGGTGACGACGGCGTCGAAGCATTTCTCAGGATGGACGGTGCGCCAGTAGGAAAAAACACGGACGATTCTGGCGCCGAGCCGGCGTGCGATTCCAAAGGCGTGCTCAGCGAGACGCGGCTGGTCCTGGAAAGTATGCTTCGATGCGAACACATCGTGCTGAAAGCGGCGGTCGATTTCGGGGCCGCCGGGAAGCACGCATTTCAGCAGCGGCGAGGCGATGGAAATGATCTGGAAGCCGCGGTTCCGCGTGATTTCGGCGACGCGATCCAACTCGGCTGCGGTCAAATCCATGATGTTTTTGCCAAAGACGACGCGCAATTCGGCGGCGCGCATGCCGATCTCTTCCATCGGGTTCAAGGCCGTTTCGAGGTCGGGCGAAAACTCGTCGGTGATCGCCGCGATGGGAATTTTAGGGGTCAAGCCCTTATTTTAAGCCCTCGCGAACGGTCAGAAACTGATTCGACTTAACGTTGCTCAGTGCATCTTTTTGCCCGCTCGGCCACTGGATGCTGATCGATTTGACGGTGTCGTCTTTGCCGAGGCCGAAGGTGAGGGCGAGATCGCTTTGCGAGCAGTAGCTCGATCCGCTGTGGACGGTTTGGGTTTGTTTACCCGAGGCCGATTCGATGATCGCTACCGCTCCGAGCGCGCTGCGGTTCGATTTGGTGCCGACGAGTTTCAGTGTCAGCCAGTGATTGCGATTGCCGCCGTCGTTGCGGAAGAGGTAAGCAGGACCGCCGTTGGTTGAGATCAGGACGTCCAGATCGCCGTCGTGATCGAAATCGCCATAGGCCGCGCCGCGGGCGACGATGGGTCGCTGGAAGGCGTCGCCGACGGTCTTGCTGGCGTCGTCAAACTTGCCCTTGCCGATGTTGTGGAAGAGCAGGGGAGCTTCCTTGTACTGGATTTTGGGTTGGACGCGCCCGATTTCTTCATCGATGTGGCCGTTGGCGGCGAGGATGTCCGGATAGCCGTCGAGATCGTAATCGAAGAAGAAGGCTCCGAAGGTAAGGCTCAGCAGGCTGGAGCGGCCAAGGGCGGAACGGGGAGCTTCGTCGACGAAGAGACCGTTGCCTTCATTGTGGTAGAGGCCTAGCATCTGGTTGGAAAAATTGCCGACCAGCAGGTGAGTGCGGCCGGAGCGGTCATAATCGGCGGCATCGACGCCCATGGCGCCGCGCGCGATTCCGTCTTCGCTGAAAGCGACGCCGGCGGATACGGCCACCTCGGTGAAGGTACCGTTCTGGTTGTTCTTATAGAGCTTGTTGGGCTGAGTGTCGTTGGAGATGAAGAGGTCGGGCCAGCCGTCGTTGTTGTAGTCGAACACGCCGACTCCCAGGGACTTGCTAGTCGGCTCGCCGAGGCCGGCTTTCTGGGTGACGTCCTCGAAACGGCCGTCGCCGAGGTTGTGATAGAGCTTCGAGGAATTGCCTCTGTAGGATTCGGGGGTGCAGTAGGATTTCGTGGAGCCGTCCATGGAGCACCAGAGGTCGCCTTTGGCGGTCCACTGCACGTAGTTGGCGACGAAGAGGTCGGCTTTGCCGTCGCGGTCGTAGTCGAGCCAGGCGGCGCTGGCTCCGAAGTTCGCGTTGTTGATGCCGGAGGTTTTGGTGACGTCTTTGAACTTGAAGCCGCCGAGGTTGTGGAAGAGATGGTCGCCATCGAGGGCCGTGATGTAGAGGTCATCTTTGCCGTCGTTGTCATAGTCGGCGACGGCGACTCCCATGCCGAAGATTTCTATATCGAGTCCGCTGCCCGCGGTGACGTCGGTAAAGGTTCCGTTGTGGTTGTTGCGATAGAGCGCGGCGGTGGATTTGCGGCCTTTGGGGGTCCAGTCTTTACCGTTAATCAGCAGGATGTCGAGCCAGCCGTCACCGTCTGCGTCGAAGAAGGCGCAGCCGGAGCCCATGGTTTCAGGGAGCCACTTCTTGCCGGCTTTTCCGCTGTTATGGGTGAAGTGGATGCCGGATGCCTGGGTGACATCGGTGAAACTGATTGCGGTGGGCGGCGTCGCGGCGACGCAGGCTGCCGCGATTAGCAGTACCGCCGGCTTCAGCCGGCCTTGGGGCAGCCTGAATGCTGCGTTACATCGTTTCATTTGATGCAACTTTCGTGGTCGTGGATGGGCTGGCGTTCGTTGTTTGCTTCGGCGCTGCTCATGCGCGGCTTAGCCGTGATCGATTGCGACGCTTCGTCCGCTTTGAAGCGCTCGAAGAGCTTTTGCTCGCGTTCCGCCTGGTCCACCTGGCCGAGGCCGCGGTAGGCAAGCATCAGATTGTAGTGCGCAGTGACGTCTTCGGGGTCGACAGAGAGCGCAGCTTCGAGAGCTTTCACCGCTTCGGCGTATTCCCGCTTCAGGAACAGCACACGACCGAGCTGCGCGAGAACGACGCGATCGCGGGGATATTGCTTCACGACTCGCTGCAGGGAAGTGATGGCGCTGTCATAGTCACCGTCGGCTTTCTCAACGAGAGCTTTGAAATACCAGATGCGGCCGAGCGATGCGTTGATTTGCGCGGCCTTGTCGAGGTAGGGCTTGGCTCGGTCGGTCTCGCCTTCCTGTATCAGGGCGCGGGCGACGTTCACCCAGCCGTCGGCATATTCGGGCTCGGCTTCGGTCACCTTCCTGAACGCGTACTCAGCGCCCTTCAGGTCGCCCTGGAGGAGGAGCCCGATGCCCCAGTCGTTCCAGCGCTCGCGGTCTTTTTTGCGAACAACGGGCTCCCATTTGGTCGTGCCGCCTAACGGAAGATCCGCCTTGGAGGTGGCCAGCGTGATGATGGGCACGTCGGGAATTTCACCCTTGATGCGGCCGGAGACGTTGGCTGGGATGTTGGTTTTGTCGAACGAGAACTTACGATCGTCGAAGCTGGTGCTGACGAGCTTCGCATCCTGATCCGGCACGGGCTGGCCCGCATAGGAGAACTGCGTGTAGTAGTGCGAGAACTTGCGGTAGTTCAGTTTCGCGGTGAGGGTGATGGGGCCGCGCGCATCCTTGGGGATTCTCACGAGGAAATGCGCGACGTCGGCGGCGCCGGGCGGAATCAGGTGGACATAGAGGACGCTGCGGGTTTGAAAGGCATTGCGCTTATTGATCTCGTTGCCCTCGCCGTCGATTTGGAAAGACTTGTAGAAGTGTGCGCCGGGCTCGACGGGGCCGTGTCCGTTGTCTTCGACCATGCCGCTCCAAAAGACGACGCGGCCGCCGGCGTCGTGGCCTTGCAACTCCAGCCAGACGTCGAAGGAATCTACGGTGCCGGCGGGGAAGAAGTGACCGATTTTGCGGGTGCGCACGACGGTATCGACGCGAACGGTGCTGCCGGGCTCGAAGGTCGCGCCGGAGGTGTCGATGGGCGCGGCGAGCTTGCCGACCTCACGAATGAAGGTCGGGCCGTTCTGTTCGCTCTCTTCCCCGGCTGCAAACGTGCTGTTGAGCTGCTGCGTATCGGCGCTGGAGCGGCGGCGCATTTCGAGCTGCTTGCTGCCGTTGTCGACCGGCGACGCGGCGAAGATGTCGACCGTGATGAAACCGGACGTTAGGAACTTCTCTTCCTCTTTGATTTGCTCCTGATCCTGGTTGGCGTAGGCGACGGCAACGTTAGCGGCGGGGAAGTGGTGGGAGTGCACTTTGCCGTCGCGATTGCCGGGATCGTGCGAGTTGACCAGTGGCATGTGGCAGTTCACGCAGGTTTGCGATTCGGCGGGATAGTAGAACGAGCGCGCGCCCTGACCAGAGACGCCGCTGGCCTGCCAGTTGTCATAGTCGTTGAAGCCGCGAACCCAGCGGTAGCCGTTGACCGGGATGTCGAGGTGGACCTTGTGGCAGGAGGAGCAAAACTCAGCGGCCTGTTCTGTCATGAAAGGCTTCAGGAAGGTGCGGCGGTGGGGCTCGGGGTCGAGGTAGGTCAGGAAGTGGTCCATCGTGCGGATGAAGCCATTCTTGCTCGAGGCGAGCTCGTGGAGCGGGGGATACATCATCGTGAAGTCGGCGTTTCCGAGCGTGCTATTGACGTGCACGATGGAGTGGCAGGACATGCAGCCGAGGCCGTTCTGCGCTTCGGGGGTGTCGATCTGGTCCTTGATGGGCTTGTCGAAGCGGCCGTTGAAGAAGACGGCGTGATCGTGGCAGCCAGCGCACCATTTCGTGGGCTTCACGCCGGCAACGCTCTGCATGTACTCGATGGATTTCCGGTAGAACTGGTTGTTGAACGATGCAAAGTGGTGCACCGAGCTTTTCCACTGCTGGTAGATGTCCTTGTGACACTCGCCGCAAGCTTGCGAATCCATGAAGAAGTTGGAAGGGATGATGCCGCCCACATTCGTCTTGGAGGAGGAGGGCCAGAAAGGCGATTGCGGGCCTCCACCTTCTTCGTTCATGGAGACGGGAACGATACGGGGGTTGGTGATGCGGTAGTACGGGTCGGGATGGAGTGCGTTGTAGGTGCGGGTCGCGATCGGGAATATGACGGCCAGCGCGAGACAGGCGACGAGGGCGTTCCGGAACGGCGGCGTTGCTTTACGCGCGGCGGGGATCAGCGCGGCGACACCGGTGAATGCGAGGAGGATATGTCCCCAGAGGACGTAGCGATATTCGCGGGTGGCGCCAGTGATGGTGAGAAAAAGGCCGAGGCCGAAGGCGGCTCCGAGGAGAACGCTGACTACTGGCGTGAACGCGGTGCGATCCGACTTCAGCAGCCAGAGGAAACCGCCGAACAGAACGATTCCGAGGACGACGTGCAAGAGCACATTGCCCATGTAGAAGATGGTTGGCTGCGCGAACGCCGCTACATAAGCAGTATTCAGCAGGAGGATAAGAAGACCGGCCCCTAGGTACTTCCGCATTTCAGCACGTGACCAGACAGAATATCGCGGGGGCGGTGGGGTAACAATAATAGGAAAGCATTAGTGCCCGTTTATGCACGCGCTCGGGGTCGTGCTGCACACATCGTGGAGGTTGTTGAAAACGGGGCAAGAGATTTTTTTCGCGACACAGAAATGCGGCCGGCGCGACGCAGCATTCCGGGCTTGCGTCGCGGGTTTGGGTGAGGGCGTGGTGGGGAGGTTTGGAGCGGGGCGGCGGGTTGCGGCAAGATGCTGCATGGCATTCTTATGTTAACGGCGCGGGTGGGGCGGACACATGAAGACGGGGAACCGGAGAGGTGGTAAGTTGTTCGAGGTCTGTGAGATTGGCGCCGGGAGAGGAATTGGCCGATGGTTGTGAACGCGTTTCGAGTACTGACGTGTGAGTCGGCCGATCGGTCGTATCAGGTTGGCCGGGTTGGAAAAGGTGGGACAGGCGTTTTCGCGTGTCCTTTGTCGGTGAAATCCAAAGGCAGGCTGAAGGCCTGCTCCACCCTTCCACATTCTCCAAATCGTCGCGGGTGAGGGTTCAAAACCCGTCTTACTTCGAATCCAGGAATTGGTAGCGGTCGCGATGTTCTTCGGGGAGAGCCTTGCACTCAGTGTTCAGGTGCATCACCTCATGGGTTTTCGTGAAGTTTGGCCATGTGGGGAGGGCTGCGCCGGAGGGGACTCCCGTCTTGATGAAGTTGGCCCAGTATTCGTTCATTGTGTCGGCTACTTTCTGGTCGTCGGGCTGCCAGTCGGCCTTTTTTGAGGGCAGCATGTTGAAGACGTATTCGAGCTCGGCGGCGTGCGGCGAGCCAAGGGTTTTCAAGCCCGTGTTGGCCATGCCGGCGGAGATCGGCACGGGGCGGTCGAACTGGTAGCGATAGACGGGTTTGCCGGTTTTCGCCTCCATCTCGATCCATTTCCAGGTTCCGAAGACAATGAAGTTGTCGCTGGCCAGATCGCCCGCGGAAATCATCGCCTCCTGGTCGGTGGAGGCGGGATAGAGTTTGAGCGCGGCGTCGGAGCGGTCCTTGAACTGTTTACGCAACTGTTCGGGGAAGGTCTTGGCGTTGGGTTTTTCCTTGGCCAGAAGCACAGACATGCGGACCTCGTCGGCGTTCCAGCCGGCCAGCAGTGGTACTTTGGCCTGCTTATGTTTCGCGTAGATGGCCGCGACATCCTCGGGAAGGAAGTAGCCGTCGACGATGGGCCAGAAGCCGAAACCGTTTTCGATTTTCATGGCTGCCTGGAGGATTTCCTCCGAGGATTTGGCGCGGAGTTCCGCAAGCGATTTTGCCCCGGAGGCTTCCGCGAATGCGGTTCCTTTCAACTCGGCTTCGGCGAGAGTCGGCATGCCGTGGCCACCCACGTTTCCGAAGAAGGCTCCGCTTTCGCCGATGGCCTGCTGGAACAGGTCACGCGAAAGCGGCGAGGCCATGAGAGCGCTGACTGACAGCGAGCCTGCCGATTCGCCGCCGATGGTGACGCGGTGCGGATCGCCGCCGAATGCCGCGATGTTCTTGCGCACCCACTGCAGTGCAGCGACCTGGTCGAGAAGGCCGTAATTGCCGGAGGCTTTGTGGGGCGATTCCTTCGTGAGGTCCGGGTGCGCGAGGAAGCCGAAGACGCCCAGGCGGTAGTTTGTGTTGACCACGATGATGCCGCGGCGTGCGAAGCTTTCGCCGTCGTAGCGGGGCTCGTCCGCAGCGCCGGCGGCGAACCCTCCACCGTAGAACCACAGGTAAACGGGCATCGGAGCGCCGGTTGGCTTCGCAGGCGCCCAAATGGTGGCGTAGAGGCAATCCTCGCTCATTTCTTTACCGCGGCCTTCGATGTCACCGAACACCTTGCCCTGAACGCAGTGCGAGCCGTACTCGTCGGCTTTACGGACGCCGGTCCAGGGCAGCGGGGGTTGCGGGGGCTGCCAGCGGAGGTTGCCGACCGGCGGCGCGGCGAAGGGAACATTTCTAAACATGCGGACGGAGGAGTCGGCATTGAGCGTGCCTTCCAGCGTGCCGGTGTCGACTTTCACTAGGTCGGCGGGTGATGCGGACAGAGAGAGTGCGGCGAGCAGGATGATTATTGGTTTCAAGAGAGTCCTCATTATCAAGTTTGTTTATATGGGCTGAGCTTTCACAGGCGGTTTCGCCTGTGCATTCCTGAATGACGTGCGATTATGCCACGGCTTCGAGATCCGGCGTGTGTTCCAGAGGCACGCGAAACCGCCTGCTTCACCCTTCCACGATATCCAAGTCCTCTGATGTATCACAGGCTGCCTGCGGTACCTCCGGTCAGGTTGCGGCGACGGAAGAGCAGCATTGCGAGGAGCAGCAGAACCAGGGCATAGTCCAGGCCGTAGGCGAGCGCGGTCAGGTGAGCGGTCCATTGCGTCTTCTCGAGCGATGCCTGCGTGATGGCGAGGAAGCGGCTTTCCGACAACAGCCCGGTGGAGGGCAGCACAACATACAGCGAGCTGCGCAGCCAGACAGGCAGGAAGGAAGATGTTCCCGAAGAGGGAACGACGATGCCCGACAAAACCGCTACGAGCAGCGTGATTCCGAAGGCTACGAACGGATGCATGACGGTAACCAGGAACATCGCCAGCGCCGCATACATGGCGTAGCGGACCAGTGGGTAAACGATGAGAGCCCAGAGCGGGGCATGAACGGATTCGCCTCCCATGGAGGCGAAGATGTACGTCGAGGCAACGAGAAAGATCACGTACACACCCATCAGGATTTGCACGCCGGCGAACTTGCCCAGCAGGAATTCCCAACGGCGGACTGGCCGCGCCATTACAGCGAGAATTGTCCCGGAGCGGAGTTCGGCGGCTACTGCGTCTGCTGCGGCCCAAGCGGCCAGCAGGCTGCCGAAGCCGCTGACGAGTCCCATGATGACGGAGAGCATACTCAACACCATGCCTTCGGTTTGCGCGGCGGTCATCGACCCGCGCATTGCGTTTGCTGTGATGAGCGGAGTGGAGAACAGGAGCAGGACGCAGAGAAAGATGGCGGAGATGAGCAGGATGACTTTGTTGCGCAGGAAACTGCCGAATGTGTTCCAGGCGATGGCTCGGATCTTCATGCGATCTCCTTCGGGCCGGCGACGGTTTGGAGAAAAAGGGCTTCGAGCGAGCTTTGGGCGGGGTTGAGACGCAGGACTTCGGAGCCCGCGGCCCAGAGCATTTCGATTAACTCACGATGGTGGGCTCGATCCACGACAAGTTTTATGCCGTGAGGATCGCGCGTGACCGTCGCTCCGCGTTCTACGGCAGATTGCTCGACGGTTTCGGGGAGCTGGTCGACGACAATTTCGACGCGATTGCCGGAGGAGAGCATTTCGGCCAAAGTTCCGGAGCGGAGGAGTTTTCCGTGATCGATGATGACGACGCGGTCGCAGATCTGTTCGACCTCAGGAAGGATATGAGAGCTGAGGAAAACGGTCTTGCCTTCGGACTTAAGGGCGAGCAGGAGATCGAGCACTTCCTTGCGTCCGGCAGGGTCGAGTCCGGAAGTGGGTTCGTCGAGCACCAGGAGCTGCGGGCCGGCGAGGAGTGCCTGAGCGAGGCCGAGACGCTGCATCATGCCGCGGGAGTATTTGCCGATGCGGAGGTCTTCGTAACCGGCGAGGCGGACTTTGGCGATAAGATCGCCGATGAGATCGTCCGGCCTGTCGGCAGGCTGACCGGAGAGTTCCAGGTGGAAGCGCAGCAGCTTTGGCGCGGTGAGGTGCTTATAGAACGCGAAATTCTCGGGGAGAAACCCGATTTTCTGTTTGGCGCGCAGGTCGCCAGGCTCATGGCCGAGCACGCGGATTTCGCCGGAATCGGCGAAGAGGAAGCCCATGAGGAGGGAGATGCTGGTGGTCTTACCGGCGCCGTTGGGCCCGAGGAAGGCGCACACTTCGCCGGTTGCGGCTTCAAACGAGACGTCTTTGAGCGCTTCGACTCGTTCGCGGTTCATCGGACCGCCGCCGTAGATCTTGCTCACGTTTTGGAATTCAATGGCCGGCTGGGACATGGGGCGCTCGATTCAGCGGGGTCATTGGAAGATTGAGCCACTGTGCCAGCATTGGCTCAGTGGCGGGGCTGAAGCCGATGGCTCCTGACTCCACGTTTCCATTTCGGCCAATGACGATAAGAGTGGGAATGCTAAAGACTTCGTACGCCGCGGCTGTTTTCTGGTCGGAATCGAGGAGGACGGGGAATGGAATTTTCCATTCGGCGGCGGCGTCGCGGGCCGCGCCGGGGAACTCATCCATGTTGACGGCAAGGAATTCAAACTCGGCGTGCGAGTCGGCATGGTCCTCGTAGAACTTCCGGAGCACCGGGGCTTCCATGCGACAGGGACCGCACCAGCTTGCCCAAAAGCTGAGGACCACCTTCTTTTTGCCGCGGTAATCGGCGAGGGAAACGGTGCGGCCGTCGAGCGTGTTCAGTTGAAAGGCCGGGGCGGGTTTGTGGAGGACGCCGATGACGCCGTCCGAATGCCGCTCGTGCATTTCGAGGGCTTTCGCGCGCCAGGTGATCCATACAGTAAAGACAGCCAGAACCGCGATGGCCAGCCGGGCGGTCGCGGACAGGCGTGAATTCATCGGGCGTTAGCGATTTCCGAAAACGAGCGTGGCGCTGCCGGTGACGGTGTTCCAGGTCTTGGGACCGGAACCGAGGTTGACGAGATGGCGACCCGATGCTCCAAGCCAGACATGGCGTCCCGGGTCGACGGCGAGCTTTGCGCCACCTTCGACTTGCGCCAGCCACGCGTCACCGTAAGTAGAAGTTCCCAGGCTCAGGCCGTGGGGTTCGTAAGTGCCGTCGGGTTTCCAGGCTTCGAGAGCTGCGGCGCGGCTGAACACTTCGATGTGATCGTCGCGGAGCTTGAGCGTCACCTGGGCGCCGAAGGGTGGGATTGTGAACTTGGCGCGATTAACAGGGCCAAGCACGCAGAGTGGGCATTCCAGTTGGTGGAGGTTATAGAACGAAGCCGTGTAGGCGGTTGAGAACTGGAATCCTGGTTGTTGGGGTCCGGAGTCGTAGCCGAAGGATTCGATGGTCAGGTTTTTGAGGAAACCTCCACGGGAGTCGGGCTTTGGTTTGGACCAGATTGGGGAGAGTTGGAAGGTCTGGGCTTGTGAATGTGAGACGGTGCAGAGCACTGCGGCGAGAGCGGTCAAGACCAGACACTGGCAATGACGCTTCATGCAGTTATTATCGCTCCGGGCGGATTTCAAATCTGCCGTGGGCGGATTTCAAATCCGCCGCAGGATGGTATCTTGCCTTACAATGCGGACTTTCGGCCGTCGTTTGGTTGATCCTACCCGGATGCCGCTATACAAGAGCTAACTGCTCTTCGGTAGGTTCGGCTCAACAGTACCAGGGCTCGTCCAGGTAGGGGATGGCGGCGCGAGCGATTCGGTCGGGGTCTTCCGCGAGCGGGTGGTTTGAGACGAGCGACCAGAGACGATCGAAGGTCTCGCGCCGGGACTTACGCTGAGCGGCGATTGCGAAGGCTTTGTGAGCCAGTTCGTCGATGGCGGGATCGGGGTGTGTCCAACGGTAGAGGAGCGCGGCATCGTCGAAGGGGCCGATCTGGCGCTGGATGTCTTCGAGCTCCAGGAGCCGGGAGCCCGCGGGGATCAGGAGGCGCAATGCGAGTTGGACCGGGGGAACGTTTTCGATGAGGTTCAGTTCCGCGATTGTCGCGAGCAAGTCGCGATAGGACCCGGGCGTGGTCCAGGGCGTGAAAGCGATGAACGTCGGGGCCAGGATCAGCCCTTCGGTTTCGAACAGGCGGGCTACTTCGATGAAGTCGGCTCGCGTATGGCCTTTGGCAAGCTTCTCGAGAACGGCGTCGTCGACGGATTCGACCGCGCTGGTCACGAAGAGACAGCCGGTTTGCTTCAGTCCCGCGATGAGGTGGCGATGCTGGAGGAGATGCTCGATTTTGATGGTGACGTCGTAGGTCAGGGACGGGAATTCGCGGTGGAGTTGCTCGACGATGCGCATGCCATGCGTCGGGCCGTTCCAGAAGTCGGGATCACCGAAGGTGATGTGTTGAGCGCCGGCCGCGACCTGTTGGCGGATGTCGTTCAGGACGACGTCCGGTTGAATGACCCGGAACGTGCCGTTGTAGACCGGGACCACGGGGCAGTGACGGCAGAGATGCTTGCAACCGCGCGTCGTTTCGGTGTAGCCGACGGTTTTGCGGGCGCCGTTCAGGTGGAGGTGGGCATAGCGGGCGAGCGGCGGCAGGCTTTGGCGCTGGGGCGTGGCGAAGTGAAGGCGGTCGAGCGGGACGAAGGAGCCGCCGGTGTCGGGGAGGGCGGCGAGGACGCTCTCGAATTCAGCGCCGATGATGGTGTCAATTCCAAGGCTGCGGAGGTACGGCTCGTTCAGGGGGGCATAGAGGCCGTAGGCGCAGAGACGCGCTTTTGGATTGAGGCCCTTCACCCGGCCGATTACCGGAATCGCCAGGCGGGTGGCGGTGTGCATCGGCAGGTGGAAGGCGACCCACTCCGCGGTTCGGATTGGTTCTTCGGGCAGTTTGTCCAGGGCTAAGTCGATGCAGGACACTTCGTGGCCGGCTTGGCGGAGCCAGGCGGCGGGTGAGGCCAGGCCGAAGGGTTGGTGTCCGAGGTCGTAGGTCGAGATGAGGACGACTTTCATCCGGCTTCTTCCATTATGGGCAGGGCGGATTACAAATCCGCCGCAGGCTGCAAGGCCGCGCTACATCACTCGCAGAACACCCTTACTTTCACGTCCTTGTCGTCGACGTCGATGGTGAGGTCGTTGATCTGGTCGATGAGTTCTTCAAGGTTTTCGGGCCGGATCTGGCCGAGGTCGAACGGGACTCCGTTTTCGCGGAGGGCGTCGTTAACGTGGATGCGGGCTTGTAACGGAATGACGCCCGCCAATTTTACCCCGGCGCGAAGAAGTTGAATGGGGACGCGGACATTCACTTTGGGCGCGGTACCCCTGCCGTTGTCGTCCACAACCACGCGCACGTATTTAGGCGAGGACTTTGGTTTCGGCTCGGATCCGTTCGCCGGCAGCGCCGCGATTAAACGATCCGCTTCTTCGGCCGTGATTTTGCCCTCGGCGAGCATTTCCAGGATTTGGCGGCGATTCTCGTTCATAGTGTCCTTATGCCAGGCTGATGCTGGCGTTACCTACTTCAACGTGAGTACCTCTCAGGCTGGTGAGTATGCCCAGGAAGACGCGTAGCGTTTGACGGACATTTACATGTCCAATGGCGCAGACCAGGAGAAAGACGGGGAAAACCAGCAACATGATCGGCGCGAACAGCAGCCAGACCAAGACGAGCGGGATCCGAAACACGAATCTAGAACCGACTCGGTTGCTGAAACGGACGATGGCCCAAAGCGGAATCATTTGCGAGCCTCCATTTCCCGGATGGCGTCGGCGGCGGTGATCTCGCCGCGCTTCAGACGATCCAGGATCTCGGTTTGGGATGGCGTCGGGTCGGTGTCGACGAACTCGAGGTTGGACGCGATTCGAGTCAGACGCGATTTGATAGTGGGGTAGCTGACGCCGAAGATCTGCTCCATCTCTTTGATGGACCCGTGGCAGCGCACGAAGGCGGTGATGAAGACCTGGTCTTCGGCGCTGAGTCGCGCCAGCTGCGGGAGTTCAAAGCTGCCTTCGATTGCGATATCCTTGTCAACCAACCGGACGCGTTCAATGACGACGGGCTGGCCAGAGGTCAGGCGGGTGAGTTCCTGCCAGTCCGAGATCTTGGTTCTGTCCGGCGTCATTGTTAAGATAATTAAGTTATACATCAATAATATTGATTCTGTCAAGGACACATGTTAAGATTCTCGATATCTAAGAGGATAAGAATCGCCGAACCGAGCGGCCGGCAGATTCGTACATCCAAGAAAGGAAACACGTATGAACTGGTTCGACATAGCGATAATGGCCGTGGTAGTAGCATCGGTGGCGAGCGGCGTCTGTCGCGGCTTCACCCGTAGCGCTTTGGGCGCTGTAGCGTTCTTCGCGGCGGTGATTCTGGGGTTCTGGTTCTACATCCCGGTCAGCTTCTGGTTGCGCCAGTATATACACAACAAGGAAGCGGCGGGAGCGGTTGGATTCGGGCTCATTTTCATGGGAGTTGCGATGGTGGGCGGGATCGCGGAACGCATCAGCAGCCGGTTGGTACGGAGCGTGCACCTCACCTGGCTCGACCGGATTCTGGGGGGAGCTTTCGGGCTGGCGTACGGATGTTTCATGGCCACGATTCTGGTTCTGACGTTCATGACGTTCGCTCCGCGTCCAGTGCCAAAGGTAGTGGCGGGGTCCCGTTGTTTTCCATATTTCGAGAACGCGGCGCAGATGCTGTCGAATGCGACGCCTTACGAAGTTCGCGAGGGCTATAATCGCGCACGGCGGGATTTGGACACGGTGCTGCCGAACAACGTAAGGAAGGAATTCCGACGAGTCGACTTTTAACGCGACGTTTGGCCATTGCATGCGGGCTGGCGTTGAGCATGGCAGTGGCGGCGTCGCCAGGCCCGAAGACCGGGCAATTGCTGGTTGCGACCCGGAGCAATTCCCACGACCAGGAGTTTGCGCAGACCGTAGTGCTGGTCATTTATGCCGATGACAAGCAAGCGATGGGACTGGTGATCAATCGCCCGACGGACGTGCCGTTGAAGACGGTTTTTCCGGAGGTCAAAACGGCGCCGCGCGGGACGGATCGGTCGTTCATGGGCGGTCCGGTGGTGATCGATATCAAGGGGCTGTTGCGATCGCGCACGAAGCCCGATGACAGCATGGCGCTGCCGGTGTTCGGGGATGTTTACGTGATACGCAGCAAGACCGCACTGGTTCGCCTGGTGGGGCAGGGTCTGGGGCCGGACGTATTTCGGGTTTACGTGGGATACGCCGGGTGGTCGATGGCGCAATTACAGAACGAGATCGATATCGGAAGGTGGCGGGTGCGGGCGGGCGACGCGCGGCTCATTTTCGACGCGCATCCGGCCACTCTTTGGCCGCGCTTGTTACAAACGCCCGGCAAAATGTCAAAATGACGGAATGACCCGCCGTAGCTGGTTCCTTTCCTTGAGCGGCGCAGCAGCCGCAGCAGCACAATCGAGAAATCAAGGCTCCGAGATGAAGGGCCCACTTCCGCCCTCTATCGCGGCGCTGAAGAGCCGCAAATCTGAGGCCCGGCCGATCACGAATGAGGAGCGCATGGCGCGCGTCGAGCGGGCGCAGCGTCTGATGAAGGAAAACCAGATTAACGCCATTTGCCTGGCGGGCGGGACATCGCTCGAATACTTCTCGGCGGTGCGGTGGGGCAACAGCGAGCGGCTTTTCTTCATGGTGCTGCCGCAGCGCGGCGAGCCGTTTTTCGTGGTACCGAGTTTCGAGGAGGATCGCGCGAAGGAGCAGATCGCGAAGGGGCCGTTCGGTTCCAGCCCGCACGTGATGACGTGGCATGAGGACGACAGCCCGTACGAGAAGGTCGCGTTCGGTTTGAAGGAGCGCGGTGTTGTGACGGGCCACATCGGGATGGAAGAGACGGTGAAGTTTGTATTTACCGACGGCGTGGCGAAAGCGGCTCCGCAAGCGAATGTCGTCAGCGCGACGGCGATCACGTCCGGATGCCGGATGATCAAGAGTCCGGCGGAGATGGCGCTGTTGCGGCTGGCGTCGAGCGTGACGCTGCAGGCGTACGAGGCGGCCTGGAAGGCGATGCGCGATGGGATGACGCAGTTCGAGTTTGGACAGCTTGTTTCGGCGGCTCACCAGCAGCTTGGGTTTCAGGGTTCGGCGAGCGTGCAGACGGGCGAGTATTCGGCGCTGCCGCACGGATCGATTACACCGCAGCGGATTCGCGAGGGTACAATTCTGCTGATCGACGGCGGGTGCCGCGTGGAGGGCTACGAGTCGGACATCAGCCGAACGTTCGTGTTAGGCAAGCCCGCGGACAAGATGAAGAAGGTTTTCGACATCGTGCACGATGCGCAGACGGCGGCGCTGAAGACGGCGCATCCGGGGCTGGCTTGCGAGATGGTGGACGCGGCGGCGCGCAAGGTGATTACGGATGCCGGGTACGGGCCCGGTTACACATACTTCACGCATCGGGTGGGACATGGGCTGGGCATGGATGGTCATGAGTGGCCGTATTTGGTAAAGGGGAATAAGCTTCCGCTGGCGGCGGACATGACGTTCTCGGATGAGCCGGGCGTTTATATTCGCGGCGAGTTTGGGGTGCGGCTGGAGGATGATCTGCATATTACGGAGGATGGGGCGGAGTTGTTGACGCCGCAGAGTCCATCGTTGGAGGAGCCGTTCGGGAGGGCATAAACGGATCCGCCCGCCGCTGCTTAACGCGAGTCGCGAAGATTATCGAGGAGACCAAACCTTGTGGCATGCGCAGGCGAAACCGCCTGCGCCACCTCTGGCTCAACAGGTGAAAGCCAAAGCGGGGCGCGGCTGGTCCTGACTACCGCTGAGCGAGGGCTTCTTCCCGCACCGGGGATGCGACACGGCGGCTGGGACGCAGCCAGTTCTGGAAGCGCTCCATGTAGAGGTAGATCACGGGCGTGATGTAGAGGGTCAGTAGCTGCGATACCACGAGGCCGCCGACCACGGCGAGACCGAGCGGCTGGCGGGCGTCGGCGCCTTCACCGTAACCGAGTGCGATGGGGAGGGTACCGAACAGCGCCGCGCAGGTGGTCATCATGATGGGGCGGAAGCGCAGGAGGCAGCCCGTGTAGATCGCGTCGCGGGCCTCCTTGCCGTTCACGCGTTGAGCTTCGAGGGCGAAGTCGATCATCATGATCGCGTTCTTCTTCACGACACCGAACAGCATGATGATGCCGACGAAAGCGTACAGGTCGAGTTCTTTGTGGAAGAGCTGCAGCGTAAGTAGCGCGCCAAACACCGCCGATGGCAGACCCGACAAAATCGTGATGGGGTGAATGAAGCTTTCATACAGGACTCCCAACACAATGTAGATCACCAGGATCGCCACGATCAGGAGGATCGACAGGCCCTGGAAGGACTTTTGAAATTCCTTTACGGTGCCCTGGAATTTCACACTGATGGTCGACGGCATGCGGAGTTCCTGGACAACGTCGGTGACACGCTGCGCGGCTTCGCCCAGCGAGAAGCCCGGCTGAAGATTGAATGACACCGTGACTGCCGGAAGCTGTCCGAAGTGATTGATGTTCAGCGGACCGACGGTGCGTTTCACGTCCACTACCGAATCGAGGGGCACCAACTGGCCCTGGTTGGACCGGATGTACAGCTTTGACAACGTCTCCGGATTCTGTTGATAGCGCGGCTCGAGTTCCTCAATCACGGCGTACGAGTTCGCGGGCGAATAGATGGTAGACACTGTGCGATTCCCATAGGACGTATAGAGCGCGTCCTGAATCTGCTGGGGCGACACGCCGAGAGAGGTGGCGCGGTCGCGATCGATGTTCACCATCAACTGCGGACTGCTGATCTGCAGGTCGGAGTTTACGTCGAGGAAACCGGGAAGCTGCCGCATACGATCCATGAGCTGCGGCACCCATCCGTAAATGTCCTTCAGGTTGGCGCTCTGCAGCGTCATTTGATAGACGCTGGTTGTGAACTGACCGCTAATCTGGATGGGCGGCGGATTCTGGAGGAACGTGAAGATACCAGGCACGGCGAAGAGCTTCCCCCGCATCTCCTGAATCACCTGGTCCACTGACAACGCTCGCTGGTTTCGCGGCTTGAGGTGCATGAACATGCCACCCTGGTTGCCGCCCATGAGAAACGTGCCTGTATCCTGGACGTTCGGATCGGACTGCGCAATCATGGCGACGGCATGCTGGTGCTTGGCCATCGATTCGAAAGAAACGTCCTGACCCGCCATCATGATGCCGAAGATGAAGCCGCTGTCCTGGCTCGGGATGAAGCCGGTGGGCATGGTGAAGAACAGGTACAGCGTGCCGCCCAGCAGGGCAATCGCAAGCATTACGGTTGCGAATTGATGGCGCAGCGTCTTGCGCAGTGTGTAGTCATAGCCGCGGGCCAGTGCCTGGAAACCACCTTCGAGAATCCCGTAGATGTGCCCGTGTTTGCCGGTGGCGCTGTAACGAAGGAAGCGGCTGCCGAGCATGGGGGTCAGGCTCAGAGAGACGAAGCCCGAGATCAGAATCGCGACCGTGATGGTCACGGAGAACTCATGCAACAGCCGGCCGACGATGCCGCCCATGAACAGCACCGGTATAAATACGGCGACGAGCGAAATCGTCATGGAGAGAATGGTGAAGCCGATTTCTCGGGAGGCGAGGATCGCTGCCTCCATGCGGTTGTGGCCTAACTCCATGTGCCGGACGATGTTCTCAAGCATGACGATGGCGTCGTCGACCACGAAGCCGACCGACAACGTCAAAGCCATGAGCGAAAGGTTATTCAGGCTGTAGCCCAGCAGGTACATGACGGCAAACGTGCCGATGATGGACAACGGCACGGCCGCGCCGGGGATTAACGTTGCCGAGAGGTTCCGCAAGAAGAGGAAGATGACCATGACGACGAGGCCCACGGTCAGAACCAACGTGAACTTCACGTCGTTGATCGAGTTGCGAATGGAGTCCGATGCGTCGAAGGCGATGGAAAGATCGACCGCGGGTGGGATCTCCTTCCGCAGGATCGGCAGAAGCTGTTTAATGCTGTCGACCACCTCGACGGTGTTGGTGCCGGGCTGGCGATTGACGGCCAGAACGACGCCGCGCATATTGTTGAACCAGGCGACGGTCTTGTTATTTTCGACGTCGTCGATGACGCGGCCGAGTTGATTGAGGCGCACGGGGTTGCCGTTCTTCCAGGAAACGATGATCGGGCGGTAGGCGGCCGCGTTCGTAAGCTGCCCGTTCGATTCAACCGTAAACGACTGCCTGACGCCATCGAGTTTGCCGGTAGGCAGATTGCTGTTGCTGTTTTGAATTGCGTTGGTGACTTCGTCGATGCCGATGCCGCGGGCCATCAGCTTGTCAGGGTCAATTTGAACGCGGACTGCGTATTTCTGCGCGCCATAGACTTGCACGCGGGACACGCCGCTGGTCATTGAGATGCGCTGCGCGAGCAGCGTTTCCGCATATTCGTCGACGGTGTAGAGCGGGAGAGTCGATGAGGTCAGGGAAAGATAGAGGACCGGCTGCTCCGCCGGATTGACCTTCTGATAGCTCGGTGGACGCGGCATGGTGATTGGGAGCACGCCCCCCGCTTTGGAGATTGCCGCCTGGATATCCTGCGCCGCCGCGTCGATGTTGCGGGTCAAGACGAACTGAACGGTGATCTGAGTACTGCCCTGGCTATTGACGGAACTCATCGAATCGATTCCCGCGATGGTCGAAAACTCGCGTTCGAGGGGCGTCGCGACCGATGAGGCCATGGTCTCGGGACTCGCGCCAGGAAGGGCGGCGGTCACCTGAATCGTAGGGTAGTCAACGCTGGGCAGCGCCGCGACAGGAAGAGCGCGATATCCCACTATCCCGAATAGCAGGATGGCGAGCATGACCAACGTGGTCATGATGGGCCGTTCGATAAAAATGCGTGAGAGATTCATAGTAGTGCCCTTCCACCTGGCTTCTAGAAGGACTGCGAATCCACCTTGGAAGCCGGTACGGGCATGATCATTGCGCCCGGATACAGCGCCATCTGGCCATCGACGACGACGGTTTCACCCGGCGCCACGCCTTTCTCGATGACAGCTTTGCGGCCCGAAGTCTGGCCCACCGTTACAATGCGCGGCTCGACGGTGTGATCGGCCTTCACGACATAAATCATCTGGCCGCGCTGGCCGGCCTGGATCGCCTCCGACGGCACCACGGTAGCGTCGCTGCGCATACCGAGCGAGAGGGTGACGTTTACGAACTGTCCGGGCCACAGCACGTGTCCTTCATTCGTGAAGGTGGCCTTTAACTTGATTGTGCCGGTGTTTGAATCGACGGCATTATCGATGACGGTGACGGCGCCATGCACCGACTGTCCGGGATTGTCCTGGGGCGTCACGGAAACCGTCAGGGGACGCGCCCCCTGAGCGGCCCGCACAGCCGAGAGATGTTCTTCCGGCACGCCGAAAGTGACAAATATAGGGGTGAGCTGGTTGATAACGACTAGCGGAACGTCGTTCGCCTTGATGAGATTGCCGGCCTGCACCAGGAGATTGCCCGCGCGTCCGGCGACGGGCGATCGGATTTCGCAGTAGCTCAGGTTGAGCTTCGCGGCGGCCACGGCAGCCTGATCGCTCTGGAGCGCGGCGCGGGCGCTTTCGATGGTGGCGCGGTCGGCATTAATGGATTCCCGCACGGTTTCCGCGCTGGTGCGGGATTGGTCGTACACCATCTTAGAAACGATGCCGTCCTTGGCCAACTGCTCGTTGCGGGCGGCGTCGGCGTCGTTGTATTTTGCCTGTGCTTCGTCTCGTTGGAGGCCGGCTTCGGACTGTCGCACGAGGGCGGTATCCTTGGCGATGGCGGCTTCGGCCTGGCGCAGCGCTTCCTCGTAAGGTCGAGGATCGATGGTGAAGAGCAGATCGCCCTGCTTAATGTTGCTGCCTTCCACGAAATGGACTTTCATCAATTCGCCGGCGATTTGGGACTTTACCTGGATGGTGATGGAGGGTTCCACGGTGCCGACGGCTTTGACTTCGATGGGCACTGATTCCTGGGTTGCGACAGCGATGCTAACGGGTACCGGAGGGCGTCCGGCGGGGCGCTGCTGCGCCTGCTGCTTTTTGCATGAGGCCATCGACAACACGACGGCCCCTAAAATTATGACGTTTTTGTAAAAAGACACGACGGGTCACCGATCAGGAGGTTGACACCTTTAGTGTAGCGAAGGTGGGGAATTTCAGGGGATTCGGTGGGCATTACATAGCACTGATTCTTCACGTCCTTCGAAATTTGGAGGATGTGGAGGAGGGGCGGGTTAACAAACCGCCGCAGGCTAACAGCCTGCATCACAGGCTCAATTCAACTCGCCGTGGCATTGGCCTGAAACTACATCTTCAGGATCTTGATGGAGCCGTTGCGGGTTTCGAGTTCGATGAGCGGCCCACCGCTTCCGATGTTGCCTTCCAACTCTGAGCGGGTGCGCGAACCACCATGCGTCAGGACTTCGAAGTCCGAAGTAACGGAGCTGTGGTGCGACGTTTCGGCCCGGACCTTGGCGTTGGCGGATTCCGGAAGATGGAGCGTGATGGCGGAGTTTCTCGTGGTGGCTCGCACATCGGGCAGGCGTGAGCCTCGCAAAGTCAGGTCAATATGACCATTGGTGGTTTCCAGCTTCATTGGCCAGTTGGTGCTTGGATCGGCCACTCTCGCTTCGATGCTTCCGTTGGTTGTTCCGGCGTCGAGCGAACCATTTGTCGAATCGCAATCGATCGAGCCATTAGTGGAGTGCGCTGCGACATTTCCTTCAATTCGGTTGGCCTGGATGCGGCCGTTGGTGGTACGCGCGGTGACTTCCCCTTTGACTTCCAGGACCCGAATGCCGCCGTTCGTGGTGTGCAGCCGGGCGTTACCTTCGGTCATTTCCAGGCGGATTGAACCGTTGGTGCTACCGACGTCGTCGATCTGAATGCGCCTGGGGACGCGAATCGCGTAGCGCACACCGGAATTGCCGTGGGTCCAGTCGGGCCGGAGGGTACGGATACGGACGTGACCCGAATCGTGGTTGATGTCGACCTTCAGATCGTCCAGAAGCGCTTTGCTGGACGCATACTTGGTTCCATTGATCTCGATGCTGTCCTGCTCCCAACTCGTGATTTCAATCGAGCCGTTCTGGTTGTCCACCGAGAGCGAGCCGCCGGGAGCAAACGCGTAGGCGTAGTGGAAATCGTCTTTGTAACGGTCGGAATCAGCCCAATCCTCGAAATCCACGCACGAGGTCAGCAACAACATGCAAGGCGCGCCGACGGCAAGACACCACAGTTTAGCCATACCAACGTCTCCTAACAACAGGATACGAACATGTCAGGCGGGGAGTTCCGGGATAATAGTCCTAGCCGATGAAGAAGCTGCTTGCCTTAAACCGGGGTGAGATCGCAATTCGCATCCTGCGCGCCGCCAACGAGTTGCGCCTCCGAACCGTTGCTGTTTTTTCCCAGGAAGATCGCCTGAGCCTGCACCGATTTAAGGCCGACGAGGCCTACTTGATCGGGGAGGGTAAGGGGCCGGTTCAAGCCTACCTGGACGTCGACGGGATCGTGGGAATGGCGCACGAAAAGGGCGTTGACGCCATTCATCCGGGTTATGGTTTTCTGTCGGAGAACGCCGCTTTACCAAGGGCGTGCGAGAAGGCGGGCATCACGTTTATCGGGCCGAACGCCGAGATTCTGGAATTGCTGGGCGACAAGACCGCGGCTCGGAAACTGGCGATCCAGGCCGGCATTCCGGTGATTCCGGGTACGGAGGAACCGGTCCACGATCTGAGTGTCGCGGCGAAGATCGGCTTCCCGCTGATGGTAAAAGCGGCATTTGGCGGGGGCGGTCGCGGGATGCGGGTGGTGGAGAATCCTGAGGAGCTGGAAGCCAAAGTCGCCGAAGCTCGGGCGGAAGCCGGTGCGGCGTTCGGAAACGACGCGATTTTCCTGGAGCGGTACATCCGTCGTGCGCGGCACATCGAAATCCAGGTGCTGGCCGACCAGCACGGCTCCATTCTGCACCTTTACGAACGCGATTGTTCCGTTCAGCGGCGCAATCAGAAGGTGGTGGAGGTTGCGCCCGCGGTCGAGTTGGATCAATCGATTCGCAACGGGCTGGCGGAAGCAGCGGTCGCACTGGCGCGCGCGGCGGGCTACTACAATGCCGGCACGGTGGAATTCCTGGTGGATGATGAGAGCGGCCAGTGGTATTTCATCGAGGTGAATCCACGCATCCAGGTGGAGCACACGGTGACGGAAATGGTGACCGGTGTAGACATTGTGCGTGCGCAGATTCAAGTGGCGCAAGGGCATAAGCTGCACGGGCCGGAAATGGGTTTACCGGCGCAAAGCAAGATTCCGATTCACGGCTATGCGCTGCAGTGCCGGGTCACGACCGAGGACCCCGGCAACAACTTCATGCCGGATTACGGACGGCTGCACACGTATCGCTCGCCCGCCGGGTTCGGGATCCGGCTGGACGGCGCGTCGGCCTACGGCGGCGCCGTCATTACGCCGTACTACGATTCGCTGTTGGTGAAGATGACCGCGTGGGGGCGGAATTTCCCGGAAGCCTGCCAGCGCATGGATCGCGCGCTGCGCGAGTTTCGCATTCGCGGGGTCAAGACCAACATTCCGTTTCTCGACAACCTGGTCAACAACGAAGCGTTCCAGGCCGGGAAGACCACGACCTCGTTTCTCACCGATCATCCGTCCCTTTTCCGGTTTGCGCCGCGGCGGGACCGCGCCACGCGCCTGCTCACGTATCTCGCCGATGTGATCGTAAATGGGAACCCCGAAGTTGCGGACAAACCGCGCCCGGAGCGAGTCCGCCCGGCGCCGGTCCCACCACACGATTCGAGCGATCCGCCGAAGGGCACGCGGCAACTGCTGAAGGAAGTGGGGGCGGAGAAGTTTGCAGCCTGGATGCGGGAACAGAAGCGGCTGCTCATCACCGATACGACCTTCCGCGATGCACATCAATCCTTGATGGCCACACGTGTGCGCACTTACGACATGCTGGCCATTGCGAATTATGTGTCGCATCGGCTGCATAACCTGTTCAGCCTGGAAATGTGGGGCGGAGCAACCTTCGACGTGTCGCTGCGCTTCCTGCATGAAGACCCTTGGGTGCGCTTACGACGATTGCGCGAGGCTATTCCGAACATCTGTTTCCAGATGCTGCTGCGGGCCTCGAACGCGGTGGGATACACGGCTTACCCGGACAATGTCGTCGAAGCCTTTATTGAAGAGGCAGCGCTCGAGGGCATCGACATCTTTCGCGTTTTCGATTCACTGAACTGGCTGCCGAATATGAAGGTAGCGGTGGAGGCAGTGCGGAAGTCGGGGAAGATTTGCGAGGCCGCAATCTGTTATACGGGCGACATCCTCGATCCACGGCGCGAGAAATACTCGCTGAGCTACTACGTGCGAATGGCCAAGGAACTCGAGAAGATGGGCGCGCACGTTTTAGGGATTAAAGACATGGCGGGGCTCTGCAAGCCGTATGCAGCGCATCGGCTCGTCGCGGCGCTACGCGACGAGATCGGGATCCCGATCCATTTCCACACGCACGATACGAGCGGTATCAACGCCGCTTCAGTTCTGAAGGCCGCCGAGGCCGGGGTGCACGCGGCAGACGGCGCCATCGCATCGATGAGCGGTACCACCAGCCAACCCAATCTGAATTCGATTGTCGCCGCGCTGGCGCATACCGAACGCGAGACGGGGCTTGATTTCGACGCGCTGAACGTTTGCTCCGATTACTGGGAGACGGTACGCGCTTACTATCGGCCGTTCGACAACGCGCCACCTTCGGGAACAGCCGAAGTGTACGAGCACGAGATGCCCGGCGGCCAGTACACGAACCTCAAGGAGCAGGCCGAGTCGATGGGACTCGGACCGCGCTGGCACGAGATTGCGCAAACTTATGCGGACGTGAACTTCGCATTCGGCGACATCGTGAAGGTGACACCTTCGAGCAAGGTGGTCGGCGACCTGGCAATCTTCCTGGTGAGCCACAACATGAGCGTTCGCGACCTGGAACGCATGGGACCGGACCACAATCTGACGCTGCCCAATTCGGTGGTGGAGATGTTCTCGGGATCGCTCGGCGAGCCGGAAGGCGGTTGGCCGGAGAAGATGAGCGCGGTGATTCTGAAAGGTCGCAAGCCGCTGGCCGGGCGGCCGGGGGATCATCTGGCGGCCGTCGACCTTAAAGAGACCGAGGAGGCAGTGGAGCGGAAAATCGGTCACAAAGTGACACGGACCGACTTGATGAGCTACCTCATGTATCCCGATGTATTCGTCAAGTTCTCGCACGCCCGGAGCACTTTTGGCAATGTAGAGGTTCTGCCGACACCCCAGTTCTTCTATGGTTTGGGGAAGGCTGAAGAGGTCACCGTCGAGCTCGAACCCGGCAAGGCGTTGATCATCAAATTCCTGACCTCGAGCGAACCTCATCCCGACGGGACAAGAACCATATTCTTCGAGCTGAACGGGCAGCCTCGGGAGGTCACGGTGCGCGACCGCTCGCTGCAGGCCTCGGTGCCGGTTCGGCCGAAAGCGGATCCGAACCAGCCAGGACACGTGGGCGCCCCGATTCCCGGCGCAGTGTCGAGCATTACCGCGGAGATCGGCGACACGGTGGCCAAGGGAGACCGGCTGCTCGTAATGGAAGCCATGAAGATGCAATCCACGCTCTACTCGCCGGTGGCGGGACGTGTAACGCAGAAGTTTGTAGCGGTCGGCGACAAGGTGGATGCGAAGGACTTGTTGTTGATAATCGAGTGAGATCATCGAAGCCGAAGCAGCGTCTAACGAGCGGACGAAGGAGTTCTATGCGCTGGTTATTCGTGTCGCTGGTAATCGCGATCATCCTGAGCCTGTGGGGCGTATACGTAAACGAACCCGACAACAATCTGAACATCAGCCAGAAAGTCACATTCTGGTTTACGGTATGCGGCTTTTTGCTGACTGAATTTGTTCGGTTCTGCGTGTGGGTTCGGAAAAGGGATCTTTAATTGAACCTCACCGTTACGGAGCTGCTCAAGTACACTGACGAGGAGCGGGAGAAGTGGGAGCAATGGTTCCGGGAAAACGGTGAGGATGTGCTGAGAATGCCGATTGGCGGCGACCGTGAAACGACCGTCGGAGCGCTGATCCTGCATATTTTCGGTCCCGAACAGCGCTACATCCAGCGTTTGCGCAATCAACAATTAAGTGAATACCGCGCGCGGCCATCGGACCGCGTGGATGCTGTCTTTGGCTATGGCCTGGAGACACGCAAATTGATGCGCGATTATGTTGCACGGGCCAAGCCGGAGGAGTGGGAGCGCGTGATTGAGTTTGAGGTTTCGGGGCGCAAGTACCGGGCAACGGCCCGCAAAGTAGTGCTGCACGCTCTGCTGCATGAAATCCGGCATTGGGCTCAGATTGCCCGCCTGGTGCGCGATCGTGGATTCGCACCGCCCGGCGATCACGATCTGCTAAGCAGTTCCGCGCTGCTGTAGTGTGGGATCTCATCATCCGCGACGCGATTCACCAGCTTGCGTCGCCGGTACTCACAAAATTGATGATCGCTATGAGCATCGTGGGCGCGTCGTATATAACGTGGCCGCTCACGGTGGTTTGCGTGGTTCTGTTCTATCGCGCGGGCAACATTCGCGCCCTGGGGCAGCTAGCGCTTTCAATGCCGGGCGCGCTGGCGCTCGAATTCACGGTGAAGCAGATCGTCAGGCGGCCGCGGCCCGAACCGTTCTTCGGCTATCCACTGCCCCATTCCTACAGTTTCCCGAGTGGGCACGCGCTTTTCGCGGTGGCATGTTTTGGCATGCTGGCGACCCTGGTTGCGCCGCTTATTCCAACCCGGATCGGTCGGGCGCTGCTGTGGACTGCGACAATCCTGTTAGTGGCGGCCATTGGTTTTTCGCGAGTGTACCTGGGAGTACATTACCCGAGCGACGTGCTCGGAGGCTACGCTATTGGTCTCGTGTGGGTGTGGCTCGCAAAGAAACTATGGCAGCGGCAGTGATTTTCAATCCTCGCGCCGGCTTGAAGCGCGGACGCCGCAGCGTCGCCGAGATCAGTTTCTATCTGAGGGAGGCAGGGTTCGACCACTCCATTCGAATCGCAGCGGAGGGCGTGGAGATTACGGCGGCAACGCGCGAAGCGCTTCGCGACGGTCACGAAATCGTGGTGGCAGCGGGTGGCGACGGGACGGTGAACGCGGTGGCGGCGGCCGTGGCCGGCAGTAGCGCGACGCTCGGTGTGCTGCCGCTGGGGACGTTGAATCACTTCGCGAAAGATCTCGGTATCCCGACGGATCTTGCCGCGGCAGCTCAAACGCTTGCGGCGCAAAGAACGGATCGGGTGGATGTTGCCGAAGTCAACGGCCGGGTGTTCGTGAACAACTCGAGCCTGGGGATCTATCCGAATATCGTGATCATGCGAGAGAAACGCCGCAGGCTGGGTTTCCATAAATGGGTTGCCCTGGGACTGGCCGCGATGCAGATTGCGCGCCGATTTCCGTTCGTGCAGACGCGGATCAGAACCAACGGCGAACAGGTGACCGAGCGAACTTCGTTTGTGTTTGTGGGAAACAACGAGTATGAGAGCCAGGGACTGCGGATTGGGCAGCGCGATTCGCTCGACGGCGGCCGGTTATGCCTGTTCGTTGCCGCGCCGGTTTCGCGGCTGGGGCTGATGGGCATGGCGATCGCCGCGGTGCTCGGTGTTTTGGATAAGACGAGGAGCCTGCGTAAATTCTCGGTGGAGGAAGCCTCGATCGAAACGCGGCGGCGTCACATCAAGGTCTCGACTGACGGCGAGGTGATTCGACTGCGAACGCCCCTGCATTACGCGGTGCGGAGGCAGGCACTCAAGGTGATCGTTCCCTAGATGCGGACACTGGTCCATCTCTCGGATTTGCATTTTGGACGGCTCGACCCGGCGATTCTGCGGCCATTACGGCGCTGCGTGGAGGAGATCGAACCCGATGCCGTGATTGTTTCCGGCGACCTGACACAGAGGGCGCGCGTCATCGAATTCGAGCAGGCGCGGGATTTTCTAGCGAGCCTGCCGGGACCGCAGATCGTGGTGCCGGGTAACCATGACGTCCCGTTTCACAATCTGTATGCCCGCATGCGAGTGCCGCTGCGATCATTTCGAAGCTTCATTTCGGAAGACCCGGAGCCGTACTTTGAGGACTCGGAAGTCGCCATCCTGGGATTAAATACGACGCGGGCGAGGCTGCTGAAGAATGGGCGTGTGAATTTGCACCAGATCGCGCGGATCGAGGAGCACTTCTGCGAATTGCAACGGTTGGTGAAAACAGTGGTGACGCACCATCCGTTCGACCTTCCTGAGGAGTATGGGAGGCGTAAGCTCGTCGGTGGAGCACACAAGGCGATGGCTAAGATTGCAGGCTGCGGCATCGATCTTCTGCTCGCGGGGCATTATCACGTGAGCCACATCGGCCACACGGCTACGCGGTACCAGATTCCTGGGCATTCGGCGATTTTCGTACAAGCGGGAACGCTTTCGAAGCGGTTTCGGGGCGAGCCGAACTCGTTCAACGTGATTTTGGTGGACGGCGAGAGGATCGCCGTTCGACGCTATTCGACCGAAACCGACGATCCGGCTTTTTATCCTCGGGCGGAAGAGACGTTCAGCCGGACGGCAGAGGGTTGGGCGGCGGATAATGACTCCACGTGGAAGAGAGTTCCGTACAAGGCGCTCACGAGGCACAACTCGCTCAAGCGGACAAATATGGACAGGTGACGGCCGTTATCGAGGCCGTCCGCCAGAGCCGCGGTTGCAAATTCCAGGCCTGCGCACATCGTTATCACAAACGCGGCGAGCCAGAGCATATCCGGAGCCTGCGACCGCGCACGCCATAACGCCAGCCACATCGCCAGTATCGAGCCGAGGTAGAGCGCGGCGCAGCGGATTGGATGATCCGCCAGGTGCGCGATCTTCCAGTCGCTCCAGGCGCTGAAGGAATGCGACTGGGACTGCGGCGAGTGACCTGCCGATTGTTCGAAATTCCCGAGATAGTAAAGCCTGTGCAATGACTTGTCTCCAAGGTCCCGAAGAATTACTTTGATCACCACAGAGGGATGCGTCAGGTAGAACCAGCCGAGGGAAAGGCGAGGGACTGCGGCGATTTTTGCAACAAACTCCGGCGATGACAATGGGGTTCCCTCCTGGTAAGCGGTCGTTCCGGTATAGCGTACATAGCCGGTGGGCAGCCCGAGTTGCCGCAACGCTCCGGCCGGGTCAGGCGCGTAAGGGACGACATTCCGGAAGATGGCCTGGTGCTTGTTGGGGATGCTGTACTGGGGAGACGTGTAGAGAATCAGGATCAGGCAGCCCGCAAACACCATGGCAGACGACATGGCGATCCACCGCCGATACGGACTTGACGTTTTCCAGGCGTACAAGGAGAGTGCGCCGGCAATGCACAAGCCAGGTAGCAGGTGCTGCAGTTTCGAGGTTGTGAAAAGGAACACGCCGGCAAGCGTCACGATCCAACCTGTCCGGGTCTCGCCTTTGACTGCCATACGGGTCAGCGACAGGAGTGCTACGAACAGCGAAACGGTGGCGGACGTGTCCGTAAGGAGCGAATTGAGCTGCGAAATCCAAGCAGTGTCGGCGAACACCAGCCACGTTACAGCGAGCAGGATGATCCATGAAATCCGTGAGAGGCCCCGCAGCGAGAGAACGGTCCAACTTAGGACGGAAATCAGAATCGAGCTATAAACAAATCCCAATAACCGCAGGTCGGCAACGCCGTTCCTCGAAAAAGAGCTGCTGATCCAAAATGCCGGCGCAATGAATAGCGGCGTGGAAGAAAGCAGGCGCTGTGACCTGAAAATTAAGGCGCCCTTCTGAAAATTCGGATGATTCAGGAAATCGTGCAGAAGATCCGACCGTGAAGAACCGGGCCGATGAAGAACATCCAACCAGTACTGCCGGTCAGCCGGACTGGGCGCGAAACACCAAATGGTGGAATAAAGGAGCTGGACAAAGTCCTCGTCTGAACGCCACGGGTATTGCAGGCTATAGGCGGGTGAGTGAAGGAAACGCTCCAGATCGCGGGCCTCGAGTGGTGAAGAGAGAATCGAGTGCACTTCAGGGATGTACTTTGGGCTAAAGTACCCGTAATCTCCAGTCATAAAGGTTGGGGCGGAAAAGACCGGGACACGATTGAACCACGACGCCATCTTCTGAAAATCGCCATTGTTTGCGAGACCGATCGTGGGTGGAACGAAGAGCTGATCCGCCAAACTGAGGGCGAAAACAACCAGGAATGCCACTTTTATAGTTCGCTCAGCAGAAGTACGTCTAAGCGTTTTCATTGCGGCAGCAGGCGAGAACTTTCATGCTATGCGAGGGCGCCTGCCGGCGGCAACCAAGCGTCGCGCGGCGTTATTCGGTTCGCATGGCATCCACCGGATTCGCGGCGGCGGCCTTGCGGGCCGGGCGCCAGCAACCAAAAAGCGCGGCTCCCGATAGCAGCAGCAGCGCGGCGGCGTAGGTCAACGGATCGGCCACCGAGACGCCATACAGCAAGACGCGCAAATAGCGCGCGGCTAGAGCGGCGCCCACGACTCCGATCACGATTCCTGACGCGGTCAGGACGAGGCCCTGGCCCATAATCAAGCGCACGACGTCGCCGGCAGTGGCGCCGAGGGCGAGACGGATGCCCATTTCACGCATGCGGCGCGACACCTGGTAGTACAAGACTCCGTAGACTCCGAGGGCGGCGAGCAGCAGGGCCAGGACGGCAAAGCCGCCCACCAGAAGCGCGGTGAAGCTCACCGGCGCCAGGTCGTCGTGAACGAACACCGTCATGGGCTGCAGTTTGTACAACGCCAGGTTAGGATCGAGCGAGTGGATCTCGCGGCGGACCTGCGGAATCAACGCGAGAGGGTCGCTGCGGCTCCGCACGGCATAGCTCAACGGGCTGCGGGCGCTCTGCTCGAATGGCAGATAGATCTCGCCGCGCAGCTCCGTTCTGAGGGAGTGCACGCGCATGTGCTCCACCACCCCGACGATTTCCGTCCAGATCGGCACAAAACCATCGTTGGTCACGTGTTCGGCTTCGACTCGTTTGCCGATTACACTCTGCCCGGGCCAGACGGAGCGCGCCAACATCTCATCGACAATTGCGACCTGCCGTCCGCCGGCGCGGTCCTGTTCGTCGAAATAGCGGCCCTGGATCAGACGTGTGCCCATGGCAGCGAAATAGCCCGGCGTCACACAGCGATAGTCGGCCAGCAGCGCCGCGGCATCAGCGCGTGTCTGACCTTCAGGCCGGATGGGGCTGTACCAGTTGGCGTAATCGTCGAGCGGCAGATGAGAAGTGCCCCCGACGGCGTCCACACCAGGAATCGCCGATAATCGTTCTTCCAACTGTTTCTCGCCCTTTAAAAGGCCTTTATCAGTGAAGGACAGACGGCCTACCGCGAGTTGGAAGGTGAGCAGGTTCTGGGGATGGAAACCCGGCTGTACGTCGCGGACCTTCGACCAGGTCCGGATGGTGAGTCCGGCGCCGACGACCAGCACGAGCCCAGCGGCGATTTCGGCAATCACCAGGGCGGAACCGAAGCGCCGGCGCAGCAGTCCGCTGCTGGCCCGCGCGCCGTCACGCAACGCGCCAATCAGATCGAGCTTCATGGTTTCCCAGCCGGGCACCAGGCCGAACAGCAGGACCGCGCCTAACGAGACTGCCGCCGCAAAACCAAGCACCGGCCAATTCAACCCAATCGGGCCGACACGAGCAAGCTGCACGGGGCGAACCATCGAAAGCCCACGCAGTACGACCCAGGCCACCGCCAGCGCCATCGCGCCCGCGGCAACACAGAGCGTCAGGCCTTCAGTCAGGAGTTGCCGCACGATACGCCAGCGCGAAGCGCCGAGAGCCCCGCGCAGCGCCATCTCCTTGCGGCGATCGCTGGAGCGGGCCAGCAGCAGGCTGGTCACGTTGACGCAACAGATGAGGAGTACGAAACCGGCGCCAGCGAACATCGCGATCACGGCGGGTCGAATCTCTCGAACCACGTCGGCGTGTATTCCGGCAATGGTGAAGGTGAGATTCTCCGCCGCGAACTCCGTATAAGCGCCGCGAATCTCAACCGCCACGCGGTCCAAATCCTGGCGCGCTTGTTGCAGCGTGACGCCGGGCTTCAGCCGGGCGATGACGCGCAGAAAATACAGCGTTCGCGGCCTTTTATTGAGGTCGTCGCGAAAGGGGGTATAGGCTTCCACCCCGACTGCAGCGGTGGGATCCAAGCGCAGATCGAATTGCGGAGGCAGGACGCCCACAATGGTTACGAGTCCACCTTGAAATCGCACAGCCGAACCGACGATGTCCGGGTTTGCTCCGAAGCGCCGTCTCCAGAGACCGTCACTGACAACGATCGTGGGACGTCCCCCTACGCCTTCTTCTTTTACAAACGTTCGGCCCACTGCCGCCCGTACGCCCAGGGTGTCGAAGAAATTCGTGGTGACAAATCCCAGCTTGACCTGTTCCGGATCTTCGCCGAGAAACGTACCGGTGCCTGTCCAAAGCCCCGCGAGGCTCTGAAATGCCCGGCTGCGATGTTCCAACTCTCCGAGGATGGGGCCGGATGTGACCGCGCGAATTGCGGCCATCTGCTGGAAATTGGACCAGACAAGCGCGAGTTGCTCGGGTTGCCCGTAGGGCAACGGTTTCAGTAGCGCCGCGTAAACAACGCTAAAGATCGCCGTGTTGACCCCGATTCCGAGAGCGAGAGTAGCGACCGCAATCGTGGTAAAGCCACGGGTTTTTCGAAGCGCCCGCCAGGCGTAGCGGATATCCTGCCCTATCGTTTCCAGATTCATTCCAAGAAACACGTCGCGCACTCCTTCCTTCACTTGCTCCACGCCTTCAAATTCGATTCGGGCGGCCCGGCGGGCGGCTTCCGGAGTCATGCCGCGGGCGATGTAGCGGTCCACCAGCATGTCAAAGCAGGAACGGAGCTCCTCGTCGAGTTCATCTTCCAGGTGCTGGCGCCGAAAGAGGAATCGATAGAGCCAGGCGGCGGAGCTCTTCCAAGCCATGAATTACGCCTCGGATTCCAGCATCCAGTTCACGGCGCTGACCATTTTGTGCCAGCTTCGCTTTTCTTCCGCGAGCTGTTTTTGGCCGGATTTGGTGAGGGTATAAAAGCGGGCGCGCCGCCGGTTTTCAGACTCGCCCCAGGCGCCTTCGATCCAGCCTTTCTGTTCCAGCCGGCGCAAGGCAGGGAACAACGAGCCCGGCCGTACGATAAAAACACTGTGGGTCACCTGTTGGATCCGGTCGGATACTCCCAGTCCGTGTAACGGCCCCGGTTCCAGAGCGCGAAGAATGAGCAGGTCGAGCGTCCCTTGTGGGATCTCCAAAGCTTCCTCCTGTTGTTCTTCTATATCACTTCTGCGATTCGGAAGTCAAAATCCTATATTTTCCTATCGAAGAATTCAGGCCGCTCCGCTTAAGGGACGGCCTGTCCCACGAGCGGACACCAAGATACGGAAGCTCTCGCCGATTCAATCAGTTAGCATGGATCACGACGTGCAGAGCGCCATTGTGAGAGATAACGCCATGCAATTCGTTCAGGACTTTCGTTTCGCGGTCCGGGTGCTGAAAAAGAGCCCCGGGTTCACGATCATGGCCGTGTCGATTCTGGCGCTTGGCATCGGCGCCAACACCGCCATCTTCAGCGTGGTGAACTCGATTTTGCTCACCCCGCTGCCGTATCCGCACGCGGATCGGCTCGTGGTGTTGTGGGAGAACAACAAACGGCTGGGTGTGGAGCGCGACGGACCATCCGGCCCGAATTACCTGGACTGGAAAGCAATGAACCAGTCGTTCGACGACATGGCGCTGCTTGAGAACGGCACTGGAACCCTCACGGGCGGTGGCGAGCCGGAGCAGTTCCCGGGAGCGCGGGTCACGCCGAATTTCCTTGATCTTATGGGAGCAAAGACATTCCGAGGGCGAACGTTTTCGACCGCGGACGGCGAAGGTGCAGCGCGGCATAACGTAGCGGTGCTGACCTATGGCTTTTGGACCCGGCGCTTCGGTTCCGACCCGAAGGTGATTGGCCGCATGGTCACCATAAACCATGAACCGTACACGGTTATTGGGGTGCTCTCCGAGAACTTCTGGTCTCCCGTTCGCACCGATGCTTACGTTCCGTGGCCCGAAGGGGAACTGAGGGCACGTCATCGCGACTGGCGCGATTTCGGGGTTATCGCGCGGATGAAGCCCGGAGTCACTTTGAAGCAGGCGCACCAGGATATGGACAGCGTGGCGGCGCGAATTGCGCAGCAGCATCCTGGGGAGCAAGGCTGGGGCGTCACCATAGTGCCGTTCCAGGACGCCGTTTTCGAATATATTCGTCCGGCGCTGCTGCTTTTGCTGGCATCGGTGGGTTTTGTCCTGCTTCTGGCGTGTGCCAATGTCGGCAACCTTTTGCTGGCGCGCATTACGGCACGGCAGCGGGAAATCGGAATCCGATCTGCAATGGGGGCGAGCCAACCGCGCATCATGCGGCAGTTCCTGACGGAGAACCTGTCGCTCAGTTTGATGGGGGGTGCGCTAGGGTTTCTCGTCGCGGGATGGACAGTGGACCTCCTGGTTCGTTGGATGCCTGCCACCATACCGCTGCCCAATGCCGCCACCGAGATTGTCGTCCCGCACATCGCCGTGGATGGGAAGGTGCTGCTTTACACGGTGGCTGTTTCCTTTTTGTGCGCGGTGCTGTTTGGATTGTTCCCTGCCCTGAGCGCCTCCCGAGCCGATCTGAATTCCGTGCTCAAGGACGGCGGCCGCGCGTCGACGGGATCGGCCGGAAACCAGCGGATTCGACGGCTCTTAGTGATATCGGAAACCGCGCTGGCCTTTCTTCTCTTGATGGGCGCGGGTCTGATGCTGCGGAGTTTCGACAATATTCAGCATGTGAACCCGGGCATGCGGACCGATCACGTGATGACGTTTCACGTCCGCCTCCCTACCGACACGCTGTACCAAAAACGCGCAGAGCAGGCGGAGTTCTACCGCAAAGTTATCGCGAATGTCCAGGAGATTCCGAACGTGCGGTCGGCAGGAGGAATTAGTGTCCTGCCGATGAGCCAGGAAGCGGACCGCTGGTCCTTCCGGATTGAAGGCAAGCCGGCGAATGAGTTGATGGCCGATTTCCGGCGCGTGAGTCCTGACTTTTTCGAGGCGATGGGCGTTCCGCTCTTGCAGGGACGGACGTTTACGGGCCATGATGATGAACCCTCCCGTCGAGTCGCCATTGTCGATACTCCTTTCGTGCAGCGCTACTTTCCGGATCGGAATCCCATCGGCCAGCGTTTACTGCTCGACTCGGGAAAGACCGAGATCGTTGGAGTGGTCACGGGGGTGCACCATTACGGTTTAGACCAGCCGGCACGCCCGACGATCTACGCTCCTTTTCAGCAGGTACCCAGTCCTCGCATGACTCTCGTCGTGAATAGCAGTTTGGACGAGCGGACCTTAGTTACGGCTGTCAAACACGCTGTGTGGGCGGTCGATAAGGAACAACCGGTATTCCTGGTGCGCAGCATGGACGAGTACGTCTCTCTGGCGAATTCGGCTCCGCGCATCGCGCTGTGGCTGCTGGGGGCATTCGCAGTGTTGGCCATCCTTCTGGCCGCCCTGGGGATTTATAGCGTCGTCAGTTATACGGTGTCGCAACGCACTCAGGAGTTTGGAGTGAGGATTGCGCTCGGCGCGACGCCGAGCCAGGTCAAGATGGCGATTGTTCGACAGGGACTGGTGACCACCGCAATCGGCATCGCTGCCGGATTCGTTGGAGTGCTGCTACTTACACCGGCATTACGGGCGTTTCTTTATGGCGTGGGCACGGTGGATTTCAGCGTGCTGATTTGCACGGCGGTTTTTCTGACCGCGGTTGCGGTCGTTGCGAATTATATTCCGGCGGTACGGGCTACCCGGGTGGATCCGATGACGGCGCTACGGTGCGAGTAGCGGTCGGCTGGGGTGCTGATCGAACCAGTCGAACACGCCGCGAACTCCCATGGCGACGACGGTGAGATGGTCGCCATCGGCGTATTCGAGATACTGAACCGGATAGCCTAACGACTTGGCCTTTTCCGAGGCAGCGCGGCACCCGGCTACCGGCACCAGGGAATCCTTCGCGCCGGCCACGATTGCGATCGGGATCTTGCGGCCCGAAGCGAGTGCGGTTTCGAGAGCGGGCGTAACAGACGAGCCGGCAATCGGCGCGAGCGCGGCAAAACGGTCGCGATATTCCAGGCCGATACGCCATGTTCCGGCCGCGCCCATCGAATGCCCACAGAGATAGACCCGGGCCGGATCGATGCTGTAGTGCTTTTGCATCAGGTCGAGCACATCGAGCACATCCTGTTCGGCGCCGTTAGCTTTCACGTAGCCGCTAAAAGGACCGCGGCCGCTTACCGCCGCCAGAATGTAACCGCGCTCCTCGGCGAGTTTGGGAAACATGCCGCTGTATCCGTCGAAGAAATTGCTCTCGTCGCCGCCCGCGCCGTGGAGCAGGACGATCAACGGGTACTTTTTCGCTTTGTCGTACTTCGTGGGAACGTAAATGCGGTAAGAGACGAGCTTGCCATCGAACCCGGAGCGATAGGCGAGAGGAATGTCGCCGGTGGCGCCCTTGATGGGATCGCTGCCTGCCTGTAATTCCTTCGCAAGTTTTGTGGCTCTTTCCAGCGCCGCATTGTAGTCCATGATCTCGGTGGCGCCGAGGCCGGCCGTGCGATAACCCGTGAACAGGTACGCCGACATACCCTGAAAACCGGTTGACAGGTACGTCTGATGCGCGAGATTCAACGTCTCGAAGATCCACCGGGCGCTGATTGCTGCTTCGCTCCTTTGGTCGGGAAGCAACTCGACGGTTTTTTCGAGTGCAGCCAGGCGATTCGTCAAGTCAGGCACAATGCTGAAGGTCCGGTAATAGCGGTGGATGTTGGTTCCGTGACCGTCTTTGAGCGCTGCGACCAACGTGTGGGATCCGGCGCCGGCGAGCTTCGAAGGATCGAAAGTCACGCCGATGGTTTCACCCATGCGACGGCCGCGTACGTCGCCCAGCGCAATCGCCGGCTCAACGGCGGTCTGGTCGTCGATCTGCAGATCCATGCGGTATGGCGAATTGGCAGCGGCCGGGGCGTCAAAAAGAAACGTGGCGTGACTCTCGAGATATTCCCCGGTTCCGATGATTTTGGAATGAATGGAAAAGTCGAGGCCGCTGGCGAGCTCCGCGTCGGGCGTCCATGTGCCGCCGGACATGAGGACGATGGCGTGCGTGAGGCCACGGTAAGCGGCCACGGGATCGGTTGCTGCGTTGGCGGCCGCAGCCATCAGGGGGGCAATGGCCTTCATGTCGCCTCCCGCCTGCTGATAGGGAAGTTGACGCGAGCGCGCGGAGAGACCGGCGTAGGAGGCGTCAGAACGAGTCAACTGGGCCTGGGATGCCGGGATTGCGAGGAGGAATGCGAGGCAGATTCGGAACGGAGTCATCGGGGTCTCCTGTTGGTCTTCCTCACAGGATATACCGAGGCATAGATAGAATCGAAATATGAGTATCATTCGGCGGTCCTTGTCGACCGCATTTCTTTTGCTCGGCTTCACGGCGTTGGCGCCGGCAGCCGACCCTCCCTCGGCGACAGGGCTGGACCTCAAGGCGATGGATACCGCCGTCAGTCCCTGCGAAAACTTTTATCAATACGCTTGCGGCACGTGGCGCAAGAGTCATGCCATCCCGGCCGATCGCGCGCGCTGGAGCCGTTTCGACGAGTTGCAAGAGCACAATCTCGGGATCGAGCGTGACATTCTCGAAAAGACGGCGGTTCAGAACCCAAATCGCACGGCCGTCGAGCAGAAAATCGGCGACTTTTATGCATCTTGTATGGACGAGGCGGCTATCGACGCCAAAGGCATCGAGCCCATCGCGCCCACCCTCGCCGCCATCAACAAAGCGTCGTCGAAAAAGGACCTGCTGAGTGAAGTTGGCATGCTTCACAAAACAAATGTGCGGGTTCTGTTCAGCTTTTTCGTCCGGCCAGACGCGAAGAACGTGAATGAGCAGATCGCTGACATCGACCAGGGCGGCCTGGGGCTTCCGGATCGCGATTACTACCTCAAAACGGATCCGCGTTCCACCGAATTGCGGAAGAAATATGAGGACAACGTCGCTGCCATGTTCGCACTGCTCGCGAAGGCGGAAGGCCGCGCCGACAACGACGAAGCGGCAAAAGCCAAGGCGGTGATGGCAATTGAAACCGCTCTCGCCAAGGCTTCGATGGATCGTGTGATGCGCCGTAACCCCGACAATACCTATCACAAGATGACGGTTGCGGAGCTCACCACTCTCGCGCCGGACTTCGCTTGGAACGGGTATTTCCAGACGCTCGGCCTGCCGCCGATCAAGACGCTCAATGTCGGCGCTCCTGATTTCATGAAGGCGTTGAACACCACCGTCAGCGATAGCAGCCTGGCCGATCTGAAAACCTATTTCACCTGGCACGTTCTGCTGTCGAACGCGGCGGTGCTGCCGAGCAGTTTCCAGGAAACCAACTTCGATTTCTTCCAGAAGACGCTAGCCGGCGTGAAGGAGATGCCGCCACGTTGGAAGCGCTGTGTCACCGCGACGGATCGCGCTCTGGGCGAGGCGTTGGGGCAGAAGTTCGTTGAGGTTGCTTTCAGCGGCCCCAGCAAGGCGAAGGCTCTGCAGCTCGTGGGCGAGATTGAGAAGGCCATGGCCTCGGATATCAAGAGTGCGTCGTGGATGTCGCCCGCCACGAAGGATCAGGCCCTGACGAAACTCGACCAGGTGACCAACAAAATTGGTTATCCCGAGAAGTGGAAAGACTACAGCACGGTGAAGGTCGTCCGGGGCGACTATTTCGGCGATTCCCTGCGAGCGCGGGAGTTCGAGTTGCATCGCAACTTCGCGAAGATCGGCAAACCGGTGGATAAGACCGAATGGGGCATGACGCCTCCGACGGTGAACGCTTACTATGCCCCTCCGCAGAACAACATCAATTTCCCCGCGGGCATTCTGCAGCCGCCGTTCTACAATCCGAAAGCGGACGATGCGGTGAATCTCGGGGCGATCGGCGTAGTGATCGGGCATGAGCTGACGCATGGGTTCGACGATCAGGGCCGCCGCTTCGATGGCGCCGGCAATCTGCGCGATTGGTGGAGCCCGGCGGATGCGAAGGCGTTCGAAACACGGGCGGACTGCATTTCGAAAGAATACGGCGGGTTCAGTCCGGTTTCCGGCGTGAACCTCAATGGCCGGCTGACGCTGGGAGAAAATGCCGCGGATAACGGCGGAATTCACCTGGCGTATGCAGTGCTCATGGATAGCCTCGCGGCGCACACGCTGCCGAGCAAGGATGGATTGACTCCGCAGCAGCAGTTCTTCCTGGGCTATGCGCAGATCTGGTGCGAGAACACGACGGAGGAGTCGGCGCGTATGCAGGCGCTAACGAATCCGCACTCGCCCGGTCAGTTCCGCGTCAACGGCGTGTTGCAGAATCTGCCGGAGTTCCAGCAGGCTTTCTCGTGCAAGAAGGGCGATCCAATGGTTTCGGCAGATCCTTGCCGGGTTTGGTAGAGGATCAACTCACTGGAAGGCACAGGCCAAACCGCCTGTGCCATCAAGCAGCATAGACTCCCGGCGGTACTAAGCTTGGCCGCGATAGGAGCGCTGCTGATCTGTGTCGCGGCGATCGGCGGGTATGTTCCCGCGTGGAGAGCCTCCCGGATCGACCCCATGGTCGCGTTTCGATCGAATTCACTACGCTATTAGAAGACCCCGTCTACATAGACCATTATGAGAATGCTATCGACTCTTCTGGCTCTCTTCGCCTTGGCCGCGCCCGCCGCAGGCCAGCCCAAGCCTCAGTACGAAATCCTGGCAATCCGGTATGCAACCATTCCCGACTTCTCCGTCGCCGGACTGGTCGCGGGAGCCGACCGCTCGCGCAAACTGGACATCGCCATGATGGTCTGGCTGGTGCGAGGCAATGGCAAGAACATCCTGGTCGACTCCGGCTTTTATCGCGACCAGTTCTTCAAGCAGTGGCACGTCGTGGATTTTGTGAAGCCCTCTGAGGCAGTGCGGAATGCCGGCATCAAGCCCGAGGACATCACCGACGTCGTCATCTCCCATGCGCACTGGGATCATGCCGATGGAGCCGACCTCTTTCCGAACGCGAAAATCTGGATTCAAAAGGACGAGCTCGAATATTACGTGGGAGAAGCCTGGCAATCGCGCCGTACGCACGGCGGAATCGATCCCGACGACGTCCTGATGCTGGTGAAGCTGAATACGCAAGGCCGCGTCGGACTGGTCAATGGCGATGCCCAGGAGGTCATTCCCGGCATCACCTGCTACACCGGCGGCAAGCACACGTACGCGTCGCAATTTGTCGGCGTGAACACTGCGGCGGGAACGGTCATCCTGGCCAGCGATAACATGTACCTCTACGAAAACCTCGAAAAGCACGTGCCTATCGCGGCCACGCTCGATGCCGATTCCAATCTGCGTGCGCAGGACCGCATGAAGCAGCTGGCCGCCAAGCCCGAGCTCATTATTCCGGGCCACGATCCGGCCGTGATGACGAAATTCCCCAACCCCAGCCCGAACGTCGCCCGGATTCAGTAATTCCCGGTTCCTCGCCGCCATGTCCACGTAATGAAAAACTTCATCACGTTGTGGTCTCCGGCCGCAATTCTCGCTGAAGGGTTGAAGGCGGACACCAGCGTTACGGCAATGGATCGTGTCCAGGCCCGCTACGGTCTATCGATCTCCACTTCTCGAGACCCTCGAAAGCGCTGCGGACTGGAGTCCTTGCGGGCCGCAATTGAGGATGGCTTTGTATCGTGAGTTCTAAGTACATTTAGTACTTTACAACGCAAAGCCAATCCGCTACACTCTCAGTCGTGGGCTCCGTACAACCAATTCGCCGCGCCGAGCCGATCGAAATGCAGGCCCGTGCCATGGACCACCTGCGCTACATCCGTGAAACGATGGAAAGCGCCTCGGCATTCACCGCCGTTCCCGGCTGGGGTGGAGTCGCAATGGGTGCAACAGCCTTGATCGCCGCTGTCATTGCGGTCCTGCAGCATTCAACCGCAGGCTGGCTCACAACCTGGTTTGCCGAAGGTATGCTGGCCATCGGCATCGGCGCTCTCGCGCTGAAATACAAAGCGGAAGCCGCCGGTGAACCTCTGCTAACCGCGCCCGCCCGGAAATTTGCCCTCAGCTTCGCGCCCCCGCTCCTCGCCGGGGCGCTGCTGACCCTGGTGCTCTATCGCGCCGGAATCGTAAACGCGATTCCCGGAGTTTGGCTGCTGATGTATGGCACTGGCGTCGTCACGGGAGGAAGCTTCTCCGTTCGCGTCGTGCCCGTCATGGGAATGTGTTTCATGGGCCTCGGTGCAGCGGCGCTTTTCTGTCCTTTTGCCTGGGGCACGGCTCTCCTCGGCGCCGGCTTCGGAGGTTTACACATCATATTCGGCCTGATCATCGCCAGGAGGCACGGTGGCTAGAAACAACGCAGTTCGAAAACAGGAAGAACGCCCGGCGAAGGCCGTTCAACGGGAGACTTTACCCGATCTCGATCGACTGATCCACGAACGGATGCGGCTCGGAATCGTCAGTGTGCTCGCCGTCAACGAAACAGCGACTTTCAACGATCTCAAGAAGCTTCTGAAGACAACCGATGGAAATCTGAGCGTTCACGCGCGCAAGCTGGAGGAGGCAAACTACATCGCCTGCACGAAGTCGTTCGAAGGCCGCATGCCCAAGACCGAATACCGGCTCACGGAAGCAGGCCGCCGCGCGCTCGAGAAGTACCTGAATCACATGGAGGCGCTCATCGGAGCAATGAGAGAGCGTTAGCTCTTTTTTTTGGGTTCATACTTTATGGTGGAGAGTACTCTTTCGCGGCTGCATGCCGCAATCATCATGGACGGCAACGGGCGCTGGGCAACGGCCCGCGGGCTTCCGCGCATTGCCGGGCACAAAGCAGGCGCGGAGGCCCTGCGCCGCACGATCGAGGCGGCCCCCGATGTCGGCATTGGCACGATCACGGTTTATGCATTTTCATCCGACAACTGGCGCCGCCCGCCTGAAGAAGTGAACGCCTTGATGAGGCTCTTCCACAGCTATTTGCGCAAGGAGCAGGCGCGCTGCATCGAAAACGGAATCCGCATCTCGGTGATTGGCCGCCGCGACCGTCTGCCGCGCATGCTTTTACCGATGATTGAGGAGACCGAGCGCACAACCGCACCCGGCCAAAGGCTGCACTTGCGGATCGCGGTCGACTACTCTTCACGCGACGCTATTCTGGAAGCTGCGCGCCGTGCCAGGCATAAGACCGACCGCGACGGATTTGCCTCGCTCCTGGGCGCCTGCGACGTCGACCTCCTGATTCGCACCGGCGGCGAAAAGCGCCTGAGCGACTTCCTTCTCTGGGAGTGCGCCTACGCCGAGCTGATCTTCACGCCCCGCATGTGGCCCGATTTCGACGCCTCCGATCTCCATGCCGCAGTCAATGAATTTCATTCGCGCGAGCGCCGCTTCGGAGCCGTCCCTCAAGCCGTCTGAGGAGAATATAAAGGCGTATTGGCATTCAGCCTGCCTTTGGACTTCACCGGGAAAGGACAGGCTAAAACGCCTGTCCCACCTTTTCCAACCTGCGCGTTACCGTTGGTTGCGACGATGCTGCTAAGCGGGGCAGCGGTTTTGCCCGCTCGCTTGCTATAAGAGGTAAGTGCTTCGTCGTTTCATCCCTGCTCTCTTCATAGCCCTGCTCGCGGCTCAAACCCCGCAACCGACGCCGCCCACCCGCGACCCCCACACGCCCGGGTACGTCAAAGCGAAAGAACTCCCCGACGGCCAGAACGCCCCACCGAATCAGGACGGGAACTTCATCCTCGGCCCGACCCACAACCCCGCACCCGAAATGACCGTCCAGCCAGGCGTGCCGCGAGGCGACATCTACACGTTCACGATGGAGTCCACCGATAGCAAGATCTTTCCCGGGATCGCGCGCGAGCCCGACACCTTCGGCACGCCCGACCCGAACGACCCCGCGAAACTGATTGTCACCACCAGCCATCCCGCGCCATATTCCCGCAAAGTGACCGTCTACGTTCCCAAACAATACGTCGCCGGAACCGAAACTCCGTTCATCGTGGGCGCCGATGGGCCCGACCCCTTGCTGTTTACGGCTCTCGACAGCCTCATCGCGCAACGCCGCGTCCCTGTGATGATTGCAATTTCAATCAGCAATGGCACCGGCGACGCCCAAGGAAGCGAGCGGGGCCTCGAGTACGACACTATGTCCGGCCGCTATGCCGAGTTCGTCGAAACGGAGGTGCTGCCGCAGGTCGAGAAGCAATCCCACGTGACGCTGACGAAGGATCCCGAAAAGCGCGCCACCATGGGCGGGAGTTCCGGAGGCTCCTGCGCGTTGATCATGGCCTGGTATCATCCGGAACTCTACCACCGCGTCCTCACGTACTCCGGAACTTACGTGAACCAGCAATGGCCGCCGAATCCCGACACGCCCCACGGCGCCTGGGAATTCCACGAGCATCTCATTCCCAGCAGCACGCGCAAACCGATTCGCATTTGGATGGAAGTGGGCGATCGCGACCTTTACAACCCCAATGTGATGCGCGACAACATGCACGATTGGGTGCTGGCGAACGAGAAGATGGCCAAGGTCCTCGCGGCGAAGCACTATCACTACCAGTTTGTCTTCGTCCGCAATGCCGGCCATACCGACCACGCCGTGAAGCAGCAAACTCTACCCGAAGCGCTGGAATACCTCTGGCGCTAGCTGTCTATTGCGCAGCCAGACTGTACCGGTAATCTCGTCAACGCATCACATGCCGTATCCGTTCAGTAGCGCCGCCCAAAGGCCGAGAGTAAGGCGGGTTTGCAACCTGCGGCGGGTTTGAAACCCGCCTTCACCACTTCGACATGCCTCGACAAGATGCAATCCTGCCGGTGGATCCTCCAGGGTGACCCGCGCATTCAACGGCGCCGCATCATCCGGCAAACCGCCGATCAAGTCCAAACCTTCCGCCGCACGAACGCTTGCCGCTCTCGCGCTTGATCGACGCTCTGCGACACCGCCGCGTCGCGCTTGTTGAGTTGCTTCGGTGCGATCCCATCGAGCCACTCCGCCACATCCTGCCCCAGCCGCAATATCCCGAACGCCTCCGGAACATGGAAATTTCGCGCGTTCGTCGGCTGCCAGGCGATCCGCTTCCGATCGGGTCCCGGCCCCTGCAAGCGGTAGAAATTGATCCGCAGCTCGTTCCCGGCCCGAACCGGGCGCTCATCGATGCTCTTCCAGGGAATCTGCATCTCTGCGTACCAAACCTTTGCTCTTGCGTCGATTCGGGCCTTCGATTGGAACCCGGAGTTCCAACGCCATCCCTGCTCCGGCAACGGATGATCGATGTCGATATCCAGATCCACCCACTCACCGTGCGGAGAAACCTCGAATTCCTTGTAGCGATGCGTGTTCTTGAAATCCCAGCCAACGAAAACCTCGGCCGTGTCCCAATCCCACAGATGATTGGTCTCGCGGTCGACGACGGGATTCGGCTTGCTGTAAAGCTCGCTGTATGGACACACAAACAGGACATACAGATTCTTCTCAGTCCAACGTGTGCGGATCTCGGTGCGATGTCCGGGCGTAACCTTGCCCATCTGATCGTTTATCGCAACGGTTGGCGGAACGTCGCGCCAGAAAGGCGACTGCGGATCCGCGGTCAGCTCGATATCCGTCGCCGCATGAATGCTGACGATTGTGCGATCAGCGCCCAGAAGGGCGGCTGTCGACAGCAGGAACCACGGAGTTAGCTTCATAACTTCTCTCTACAGTATCAGCGGCGAAATCGCTTGGCTCCCGCACTGGAATTGCGACGCGAATCGCATTCAGCACAGCCAGAACGTCGATCGCCTCTTGCGCCAGCGCGCCCGCCACCGGCGGCAGAAACCCTGCGGCGGCGGCAACCATGCCCACCAGGCTCAACGCCATGCCGCCCACCGCGCTCTGCAGGGCGATTACCCGCATGCGCCGCCCGATATGCATCAACTCATCAATCTTCTTCAGCGACGGATCGAGGATCACGGCGCCTGCCGCTTCCGTGATGATGTCGCTGCCGTGCCCGAAGGCCACGCCGACCGTCGCCGCCAGCATGGCGGGTGCGTCGTTGATCCCGTCTCCGACGAAGATCGTCTTAGCGCTGCCCGTTTCCGCCTTCACGATCGCCAGCTTATCTTCGGGACTCTTCGAAGCGTGTACCTCCGCGATGCCCACCGCATTCGCCAGGTGCCGCGCCTCCATTTCCCGGTCGCCAGTAAGCAAAACCACTTTGTGGATTTCATGTTTTGGCCCGAGGTGCGCCACGAAAGCTTTCCCCTCGTGCCGCGGTTCATCGAGAAAGTGAAACATGGCTGCGAATGCTTCGTTGATGAACAACAGGCACTCTAATCCGGGCCGTGGCGCAGGCAGATCGATTTCCGTGTGTCGCCCGCGGCCCGCCAACCTCACGTACTGGTCGTCGACAATGCCTCGTAATCCTTCCCCGGGCCTTTCGCTGATGTGCGAAGTAGTCTTCAGCGGCGCGCCGTTGCGTTGCGCGGCATCGATTACAGCGGCGGCCAAGGGATGTTTTGAATATTGCTCCAGGCTCGCGGCAAAACTCAGCGCCTCGGTGCGCTCCATGCGGGGCGCACATGTGATGTCCGAGAGCATCGGCCTGCCATACGTAAGCGTACCGGTCTTATCGAGAATCAGTGTGCTGCACTGTGAGACCTGTTCTAGAATTGCAGGGTCCCGTACGATAATGCTGCTCCTTGCCGACACCGAGACTGCGGCGATCACCGCCACCGGAATCGAGATCAGCAGAGGACAGGGCGTCGCAATCACGAGCACCGCAACGAATCGGTGCGCATCGTGCGCCCCAAGCGCGGCCAACGCCGCCACCAACACCGCCGCCGGCGTATACCACGCGCCCAGGCGCTCCGCCACCCGCCGCATCTTCGGGCGTGCCTGCTGCGATTCCTGCATGACGTGCATGATGCGCGCGTAGCGCGAATCGACGGGCAATTTCTCCGCGCGTATCAGCAACACGCCCTCTCCATTGACGGCTCCCGATAGGACCTGTGTTCCGGGCGTTTTGGCGATGTGAAACGGCTCCCCGGTCAGGTACGACTCGTCCATCGAGCCGCGCCCTTCCATGACGACGCCGTCCACCGGACAAATCTCATGCGGCAACACCACCAGCGTGTCTCCGACGCGAACGTCGTCTAATGACGCATCCTGGGTGCGTGATCCCTCACGCCGATGGGCAACGTTCGGTGTGCGTTTGGCAAGCGCCGCCAGTACCGCCGAAGCGTTCCGTGCGGCATACCGCTCCAGCGCGACCCCGCCTACCAGCATCAGCACGATAATGCCGGCTACGACGTACTGATGCGTCAAGATGGCGCTGGCGATCGCCAAGCCCGCGAGCAGATCCGAACTGATCGCCCGAGCCACTATCTTCTTGAGCATTCAATTCGAGCTTGCAATCGAGGGGCCGCGAGGACAGACCGTGGAAGCGTGGTGCGGGTGGTTTCGCCTGCCTTTGGACATCACCGAAGACGCACAGGCGAAACCGCCTACGCCACCGTGATTAAATAAATACCGAAGTCGCACTTATCATGAAGCACTACATCATTGTTTTCGCCGCAGCGTCAGCGCTTCTGTCCGCGCAGCCCGCCGACCTGATTCTGCGCAACGGCAAAGTGGTCACGCTCGACCCCAAGACCCCCAGTGGCCAGGCGATCGCGATCAGGGGAGGGCGCATCCTCGGAGTGGATTCCGACGCAGAAATAGCGCGCTATCGCGGACCCGGAACGCAGGTCATCGATCTCGAAGGCCGGCTGGCGATCCCCGGCTTCATCGAAGGACACGGCCATTTCACAGGCATCGGCGAATCGAAAATGGAGCTGAACCTCCGCAACGCCCGCACCTGGGACGACATCGTCAACATGGTGGCGGCCGCCGCACGCGAGGCTAAGCCCGGCGACTGGATTCTCGGCCGAGGCTGGCATCAGGCCAAGTGGGAGAAAACTCCGTCGCCGAACGTGGAGGGCTTCCCGGTCCACGATGCGCTAAGCAAGGTGTCCCCAAACAACCCTGTCCTGCTCACGCATGCCAGCGGTCACGCCGTCTTCGTCAATGCTGCCGCAATGAAGGCCGCCGGGATCACCCGCGACACACCCGACCCACCTGGCGGCGCCATTTTGAAAGACAAGCAAGGCAATCCGACCGGCGCACTCCAGGAGACTGCGCAGGGGCTCGCCAATCGCGCGCATACCGCCTTTGAAGCGAAGCAAACACCGTTCGAGAGAACCCAACATGCCGAGCGCCAGTTGGAATTGGCTGCCGAGGAGTGCCTCTCGAAAGGCATCACGACATTCCAGGACGCCGGTTCACCGTTCGCCACCATCGACCTGATGAAGAAGGTGCAGCACGAGAAGAGCCTCGGCATCCGGCTCTGGGTGATGATCCGCGTGCCCACCGACCAGCTTGCGGCACGAATCAAGGATTACCGTATTAATGGCGATGCCGACGAACACCTCACCGTTCGAGCCATCAAACGCCAGATCGATGGCGCGCTGGGCTCGCGCGGCGCCTGGCTCCTGGAACCCTACTCCGATCTGCCGCCCGAAGCACCCAATCGGAGCGGCATGAACACTGAAGACCCCGCCGACATCCACAAGACTGCCGAGATCGCCATCAACAACGGTTTTCAGCTCTGCATCCATGCCATCGGCGACCGCGCCAATCGCGAAGTGCTGAATATTTATGAAAGCGTCTTTCGTGAACACCCCGACAAGAAGAACCTGCGCTGGCGCATCGAACATGCCCAGCATCTCGATCCCGCGGATATCCCACGCTTCGGCCAGCTCGGCGTAATTGCCTCGATGCAGGCGATTCACTGCACCTCCGATGCGCCTTACGTACTCGCCAGGCTCGGTCCAAAACGCGCCGAAGCCGGGGCCTATGTCTGGCAGAAGCTCATGAAAACGGGGGCCATGGTGACCAACGGTACCGACGCGCCCGTGGAGGATGTCAACCCGATCGCGAACTTCTACGCCGCCGTCAGCCGCAAGTTGAGAGACGGGTCCGTGTTCTACGGAGACCAGCGCATGAGCCGCATCGAGGCACTGCGCTCTTACACGATCAACAACGCGTATGCCGCCTTCGAAGAGAACATCAAGGGCTCGCTCGTGCCGGGCAAACTCGCCGACATCACCGTGCTCTCGAAAGACATCATGACCATCCCCGAGGACGAAATTCCGTCCACCCAAATCGCCTACACCATAGTCGGCGGCAAGATTCTGTACCATTGAGGATAAGGTCAACGGTGCCGCTCCGTCTGCTTCTGGCGATTGTCATGTTCGCGCCTGCGTCGATATACGCACAGGCTGTCCATCCTCTAACGGGCCGGCACATCGCTCCGGTGATGGGTTATGCGGGAGCCGACTGGCTGGAAAGGTCCTCGCGCGAGCGCGAAGAGCAGCCGGACGAAGCACTCGACCTGATCGGCATTCAAAAAGGTATGGTGGTGGCGGATGTCGGAGCCGGGACCGGGTTCATCTCGCTGAAGATTGCAGAGCGGGTCGGCCCCACCGGTAAAGTCTACGCCAACGATATACAGCCGGAAATGCTCGACCGTCTGCGGCAGAACGCCAAACGTGCGAACGTCACCAATGTCGAAACGGTACTCGGCTCCGAAACCGATCCCAAGCTGCCTGCGGGCAAGATCGATCTGATCATCATGGTCGACGTGTACCACGAGTTCGCGAGGCCGCAGGAGATGCTCGACAACATGCGCGCGGCGCTCAAGCCCGACGGTCGACTCGTGTTTCTGGAGTACAAGAAGGAAGACCCCTCCATCCCGATCCGGCCGGAACACAAAATGTCCACCTCCGAGGTGAAGATCGAGGTAGAAGCCGAAGGCTACAAACTCGACAAGGTGATCGATACATTGCCGCGCCAGCACATCATTTTCTTCCGCAAAGCTCCGGTGCAATAGCCTTGAAGCACGCCATTTGCAACGAAGTTTACGAGCGACGTCCGTTCGCGGAGGTGTGTCGCAGCATTAAGGCAATTGGCTACGACGGCATCGAAATTGCGCCATTCACGCTCGCTGAAAAGCCAACCGACATCACGGCGGAACAGCGCCGCGAGTACCGTGCCATGATGCAGTCCGAAGGCCTGCAGTTCGTGGGTCTGCACTGGATCATGATGTCGCCGAAAGGCCTCCACGCGACGACCCCCGACCGCGAATTGCGTGAGAAAAGCTGGCGCCATGTCGGCGATTTGGTCGACTTGTGCGCTGATCTCGGGGAAAACGGCATTGTCGTGTTTGGCTCGCCCCGGCAACGCGGCACCACCGGTGGAGTCACGCGCGAAGATGCAATGAAGAACTACATCGAGGGCCTCGCAACGGTGGCGTCACGCGCTGAGGAACGCGGAGTGACCATTCTGGTCGAAGCGTTGCCGAAGAACCAATGCGACGTCATCAACTCGCTCGAAGAAGCAGTTTCCATCGTGCATCAAATCGGCAGCCCGGCTGTGCGGACGATGTTCGATTCACATAACGCGGTCGATGAAGCCGAGCCGCACGCGGAGCTGGTCGACCGGTATTACGACCTGATCCGGCACGTACACGTCAACGAGATGGATGGTCGCCATCCCGGGACGGGCGATTATGACTTTAAGCCGGTATTCGAGGTCTTACGGCGCCGGGGCTATGAACGCTGGATCTCGCTCGAGGCGTTCGATTTCACGCCCGGCGCAGAGACGGTGGCTTCCGAGTCGTTGGAATACATCAAACAGGAAATCGGAAAACTGAAAACATGAAGAAATATGTAGTAACCGGAGGAGCCGGTTTCATCGGGTCGGCGCTTGTGCGCGGGCTGATCGCGCGCGGCGATGGTGAGATCCACGTGATCGACAATCTGTTCAGCGGCAGCAAGCAGAATCTCAAGGAAGTTTGGTCGAGCCTGGAGTTGCACGTCACGGATATCCGTAATTACGAGGAGATCTTTCCCGTGATTCGCGGCGCCGACACCGTGTTTCACCTGGCGGCGATCCCCTCTGTGCCGCGGTCGATTCGGGAGCCGGTCCCGTCGCATGAATCCAACATCGACGGTACCTTCAATATCTACCGGGCGGCGGCCGATGGAGGTGTAGGACGGGTCGTGTACGCCGCGTCGTCCTCGGCGTACGGCGACACCGAAGTGCTTCCGAAAGTGGAAACCATGGCTCCGCGACCCAAATCGCCGTACGCGGCCCAGAAGCTCATGGGCGAGTATTACGGCTCGGTCTTCTCGTCCTGCTTCGGCCTGGACACCGTGTCTCTGCGATTCTTCAATGTATTTGGTGAACGCCAGGACCCGTCCAGCCCCTATTCCGGCGTAATCTCACTGTTCATGACCGCGCTACTCGACCGGCGCAGTCCGACGATGTTCGGGGACGGCGAGCAGTCCCGCGACTTCACCTATGTCGAGGACGTGGTCGCGCTGGTGATGAAGGCCGCGGTTGCGCACGGGGTCTCGGGCAAGTTGTACAACGCAGGGAACGGCAATCGCTACACGCTGAACCAGGTGTGGAACACGCTGCAGAAGATCGAAGGAGTCGAGATACCGGCAAACTACGGCCCACCGCGCGAAGGCGACGTCCGGCATTCACAGGCCGACACGACCGCCGCGAAGCGCGATCTCGGCCACGATCCGCAGTACTCGTTAGAGCAGGGACTTCGAAGGACGCTGGCCTGGTACCGGAGCACGAAGGTACACCCGGTCACCGTGCCTTAGCTCAAGGTGTCAACGCCGTGATAAATCAGCCGGAGGGGCAACTCACAACCCAACGACGCTAGTTTGATCACGCCTTCGATATCCCGAACCGTCTCGATCTTCCAGTCCCCGTCAGGCAGGCGGCTATAGCGTTCGACATTGACCGCTTCCTGAGATACCAAGAGATATTCGGAAAGGGACGGTAACTGGCGATACAACCAGCTCTTTTGCCCGCGATCAAAGATCTGCGTCGAGGGCGATAGAACCTCGGCAATCAACGTGGGGTTGGTTATCGTGTCGTGTTTCTCGTCAACGTACTGGGGAGAGCCGCAGAGCACAGTTACGTCTGGATAGGTGATCATGCGCTGCCAATCGACACACACGCGTGCGTCCGGGCTAAATACTAAACATCGGCCCAAGAGGCGACTCCCAAGCTCGCGGCACAAGTTGCCGGTGATCAATGCATGAGCGAGAGAGCCTCCTGCCATGGCGACAATCTCGCCTTCGATCCACTCGTGTTTGGTTTCAGCGGCGCGTTCGAGCTCCAGATATTCTTCCGGGCTGACGCGTGTTACGGGCTGAGACGACATGGGAGCTGTTTCTACTATTATTATGGTCCCTATGCCGGGTTTTCTTTTATCTCGCCGGGCGGTCCTGGGCGGACTGCTCGCGGGAGTGGCTCAAAACCCGAGTCGGGAGGCTCTGGTCCTCCTCGATGTACGGACCCGGCGTGTGCTCGCAGCGACGGGGGGCGAGAGGGCCAGGAGGTGGCTGGCACCACCTGGATCGACGGTCAAGCCATTCGCCATTTCTGCCCTGCTTGAGGCGGGGAAACTACGGAAGGACGAAGCATTCCCTTGTCCGGGAAAGCTGATTCTGGCGGGGAGGTCTTTTGCCTGCTCCCATCCTCCGATCGGCGTGCCGATTCAGCCTTCTACAGCCATCGCGTATTCATGCAATTGTTTCGTCGCGCACTTCGCGCAGCGGTTTGAGCCGGGAGAACTGGCGCGGTTCTTTACGCGGATGCAGTTCACGTCCGACACCGGGAAGATCGAGCCCGCTATCACGGCCGAGGACCGGCAGCTTCAGGCGTTGGGGGAGAGCCGGGTCCTCGTAACGCCGTTCGGGCTCGCCTCTTTGTATGCCCGGCTGGCTGCCGTGGCTCGGCCGGAGGTTCTCGAAGGACTGGAGGGCGCAGTGGAATATGGGACGGCGCAACTGGCAAGGATTCCCGAGGTACGGCTCGCTGGTAAAACCGGGAGCGCGGTGATACAACAGAACCAGCGCGTCGCCTGGTTTGCCGGTTTCGCGCCCAGCCGCTCGCCGGAAATCGCCGTCGCCGTGGCTGTTCCCGGATATTCCGGTGGTTCGGATGCGGCGCCGATTGCCGGGCGTATCCTTCAGACCCATTTTGCGAGGAAATCGTGATCCGCGCTGTTGCCTTTTTTGCCCTCTTGCCGCTTTGCGCCGAACCGGGCGTGGTTCGCGTGCGGCTTACGCAGTCGCAGCAGCACCGCGTGGTCTCCATCGGAATCGAACAGTACGTCGCCGCAGTGCTCGCTGGTGAGAGCAGCGTTTTTCAATCCGATGAGGCGCTCAAGGCGATGGCCGTGGTAGTTCGCACCTACGCTACACGCCTCCAGGGACGGCACAGCAAGGAAGGCTACGACTTCTGTTCGACGACGCATTGCCAGCGGGTCGAACTTGGCGCGGTGACGCCACGGCTTCTGGCTGCTGCCGAGGCGACGTCGGGTGAGTTGATCTGGTACGAGGGCAAGCCGGCCTTCACGTCGTACACCGCCAACTGCGGCGGCCGGACGGAGGAGGCGCGTAGCGTCTGGGAGGGCATCGGCGCACCGTACTTGAAGTCCCTTGACGACCCCTACTGTCTCCGGTCGGGCGGCGCGCCGTGGCATTGGACCGCCGCGCCGCAGGAGATCGTCGGCGCGCTTCGCGAGTATGGACTCAAATGCCCGGCAGCGCTGCAGGAGATTGCCGAGGAGAAGAAGACCGTCTCGGGGCGGGCCAAACAGTTGCGGCTCTCCGGCGGAGGCGAAGTGATCTCCATCGATGCCTCGTCGTTCCGGTTTGCTATGGGCCGGGTGTTGGGCTGGAACACCATCCGGAGCAACCGGTTCGATGTTCGCTTTTCCGATGGGAGGTTCGTTTTCGACGGCAAGGGAGCGGGCCACGGCGTCGGGCTATGCCAGCGCGGCGCGGAGCAGATGGGAACCGAAGGGCGCAGCTATCGCGAGATTCTCAGCTTTTACTTCCCGGATAACCTCATAGGGTTAAACGCTAAAGGTCTGAAGTGGACACGGCTCGGCGGCGAAACGGTCGCCGTCATGACTACGCGTCCGGACCACGACGCTCCGCTCGTATCGCAAGCTGACCGGCTGACCCACGCCCTTTCGAACGAAACCCACCTGGCGACACCGCGCAATATCGAGATTCGGGTTTATCCCGATGTCGACACGTTTCGGAATGCCACGGGAGAGCCCGGTTGGGTGGCCGCCGAGACGCGGGGCACGCGGATTCATCTGCAACCAACCGCCGCGCAGGGTGCACTGCGGCACGAGTTGCTTCACGTGCTCGTCGAAAGCCAGGCGAAACCGGACTTGCCGGTCTGGTTTCGTGAGGGACTGGTCGAATACCTGGATTCGCCTTCGCACCCGAGCACCGATGGGACTACCGTCATCGAGGTGGATATGCGCCAGCGCACGGATGCGCCCCGCGCACGGGCAGCTTATGCCGCCGCCAAGCAGCAGGTCGCGTCGCTGGTACAGCGCTACGGGACGGGGACGGTTTCGGGCTGGCTCACTCGCGGGCTTCCTCCCGAACTGAACCTTTCCACCAACAGCCAGGCCCCGACGAAGAGCAAGTAGGCCACGACGAGACGGAACATGAAGCTGCCCATCTGCATGGTGAAGCCGCCGACTTTGGGAACCCAGAGTATGAGTTTCAATGGCACCCAGAGCCCAACGATCATGAGCGCCAGGACTTCAATCCAGTAGCGCCAGCGGCGGGCACGCGTCCAGGCGTCAGCCGGGCTGATGTGGAGGCCTTTGGAGGCGACTTCGGCGGCCACTGGTAACAGCATTATCGGCAGCATCAGCCAGCGTACGACCCATAGCACTGCGTTCATGATTGCGAGAATCGTGGTCGGCTTGACGGGTTTGCGGCCTTTCAGCGTAAACCAGGATGCAACCATGGTCGCCGGATGCGGACTATAGGTTTGCCACGCCGATAGCAGGCCGTAAACGACCAGTACGACAATGGCCAAAACGAACAATCCGCCCAGATGCTTCAAGACGGTATGCAAAGCCGGTGACAGGCTCGTGCGGTCTTCGCCGCTAAAGTAGACCAGCGTCGTGCCATGCAGGTACAACGCTCCACACATGATGACGATGGCGACCAACGCGCTCCACAGCAGACGTATCATGGTTGATTCGCCGACGCCGAGCCAATAGTAGCCGAGCCACAGCAGCAGGGCGTTACCCACAAAGTGCATTAGAAAGAGCAGGCGAGTTGCGCGGGTCATTTGACCTCCAATTTGCGACTCTCAGTGGTCGACATGAAGCTGGGTTGATACATGGGCTGCACTCGTGCAGGACTGACTTTGAACACGCCGGGATTGACCACCTTCAGCAGGTAGAAATACTGTTGCTGTCCTTCCCGGAAGAACCGCTGGAAGATCGCCATGCGGTCGTCGTGCAGTTCGCGCCGCGTGAACCAGTATTCCCACCAGGACGGGCGGCTGGTCAACTCGTAGAGATGATCGTTGGCGATGAACTCAGTGCCGGCGGGAATGGGGTCCTCAACCATCAGGTAGCGCCACTCCGAACCAGTCACGGTCAAGCGCACCGCGATGACATCGCCGGATGAGACCGGCGCGGATCCGAGGTCGCTCAGATCGTAGACGGTGCGGTCGCCTTTCTTGATGGGCGACAGCTTGAAGTAATCGCGCAGAACGTTAAGGGAGAGGGTGCCGGTCTTCTGGAGTTTTTCGTCGGTCGAGAAATACTCGGCGCGGGTCGAATAATAGAGCCGACCGTCTCCAGTGGTAGTCACGCGGACCCGATTTTCACCCGGCTGAAGCTTCTCTTCGGGGAGCGTCAGCTCGGCTTCCACGGCGCCGGTTGCTTTGTCGAACTGTTTGGTTAGGACGACCTGGTCATTTACGTAAACCGTGGCCGTCAAATTTGGATTCAGTTCGTTGGTGGCCTTCACGAAATCGATCAACCCGTAAACCACCATGGCGGTTTGCTTGGTCGATTCCCACCAGTAGCCTTCGCTGCGATGATTCATCAACCAAACGGCCGCTTTAGGCAGCAGCGGGTTATCGTGGCGCTGGTGGGACATGAACTTCACGGCGAACGAGGTCGCTTCCGCGGTCACGTCGGCGTTGAAATCGAGCATTTCGTCGCGGGTTGCCGGCCAGGAGGCTTCCTGTTCATCCTGTTTGACCGACTTCTCGAGCGCGCTGGCAATCTCACCCACGCGCCCGTCCTTTGAGGCTTCGAGCGCCAGGCCAAGCAGCGCCATGCCGTAAGGCGACAGCTTGGAGCGGCCGTCGTAGACCTTACCGAGCAAGGCAGCGTTCGGCTGACCTGCCTGGGCGAACGAATAGGCAATGTAGGCGCGCAGGTCGGGAGCGTAGTCCGAGGTGTCGGCCTTCTGCAGCCACGCCAATCCCTTGTTGATCGCTTCCTGGTTGACCTGTGTGCCGGCGTCCTTTGCTTGCGACAGGCCGGCAACGACGTAGGCCGTCATGAAAGGATGGGTTTCGTCGGTCTCCCACCAACCCCAACCTCCGTCTTCGTGCTGGAAGTTATAGAGGCGATCGAGGCCCGCGCGGATTTTCTCCTGCAAGGCCGCTTCGTCGACCTGCGATTTCAGGCCGAGCTCGTTAATGGTCTTCTTGACGATGATGTCCGGCAGGAAGCTGGACATGGTCTGCTCAACGCAGCCATATGGGAAGCCGGTCAGATATTCGAGAGCGCCAAAGAGGGAGCCGGCGATCGAGGGAGCCATGTGAACGGTCAGGGAGCGGGAGCCGGGCTCGACCTTTTGCGGGAAGGTCAGGCTGAACGATTCGTTTTTGCCGCTGACCAGCGAACCGCCCTTGGAGAGCGCCAACTTCACTCCGGGCGGGTTCACCGGGAGTTCAAGTTCGAGGGCGTCGGACTCTTCGTCGGTCAGTGCTTTGCCGGTGAGCTTTACGTTTCGAACCTGCTTGGCGCGAACACGCCAGTCGACGCGCACTTCACCGCGGCTTGGGATTTTAATGTCGGTTGTCTTGCCGTCGAGAATATCGAGACCTTCGACATCGAGCGACACTCGGGCTGTCTTTTCGTCAGTCAGGTAGTTGTGTACGATCGCCGATAACGTGACTTCGTCGCCCTGCACGAAGAATCGGGGCACGGCAAGACGCAGGATGAGGTTTTTGCGAACGATGGTTTTGAGCATCGTGCTGCCGACCTTCGTGTCGGCTGTGGCGGCGCGGGCCGTCGCGCGCCAGGTAGTGAGCGAATCGGGGAACGTTACTTTCGCGGTGGTGTGTCCGGCGGCATCGGTGGTAAGGTCGGAGGCCCAGAAAGCCGTATCAGGGAAGAGCTTGCGGACCTTGGGTTGAACGAGCCGCTCCGGCTTAAGTTGCGCCAGCTTTGACTTGGGCCGCAGATCGGCTAAGCGCATGCGGCGCTTGCCGGCTTCGCCCGTGAAGTAGTAGTTCAACGAATTGTCGGTGTAGACGGCATTGTATTCGTTGCCGAAGAAATAGCTGACGATGTCCAGGGTCATGTCCGGCTGGATGGCGTAGATCGCTTCGTCCACGACACCGAGGCTCAGATCGGTGCGGGCTACGGGTTTGCCATCGGAACCGGTAACCGCCACATCGTAGGTTGCGGTCTGGCCGGGCAGATACTGCGGCTTGTCGGTGGTCAGCTTTACGTTCAGCTTGTGCTCTTCCGGCGGAACCTTGACCTTCTTCGCACTTTGATACAACTCGCCCTTGCGGATGAAGGCTGCCGAGACGTAGATTCCTGGTTCGTTGTCGGCCGTGATCGGCAGATCGAACTCGACGGTCGAATCCTTGGAGCGGAGAAGTTGTTTGGCGCGGAGGTCGCGGCTTTCCACGCTAACGAACACCGGCGTGTTCGGTTTCCCGGTGATGATGAGAATCTTGGCGGTTTCGCCGGGGCGGTAGCTCTTTTTGTCGGGAATGATTTGGACGGTCTTCTGCTCCGAGCCATACCAATCCGGCTCGTCGGCGCCAGCCACCCAGACCCACCAATACGATTCGATATCGCGGCCCTCAGGCGTGTGCGCTGTCGCTCGGATATGATACGAGCCGCCTTCGGTGGGAATCTGGAGCTCCCCATTGGCGGTTCCGTCTGCGCCGGTGGTGACGTCAGTCGATGAATATGATTTGGAGGCGGTTTCGTCACGATAGTTCCAGGACACGAGATCGAGGTGCACCTTCGCCTGCACCGGGTTGTTGTCGTAATCGCGCGCCGTCACTTTTACGGTAGTGCGGGTGTTTGGCTGGAAGAAGTAACGGTCCGGCTCGACCCCCAGCAGGAAGCTTCCATAGGTGGCGAGGATGAATCCGGTTCCGGAGATTTCACGGCGAGCTTCATCTGTCACGCGGGCTTCGACACGATAGATGTTGTCGAACTTGTGTTCGGATTCGCGGGTTGTAAAGCTGATGGGCAGCTTGCCGTCCGAATCCAGTTGGCCGTCCTCTTCGGAAATCTGCTCGTTCTCTTCGCCGCTGCTTTGGGCAATATTGCTGCCGGGCTCGATGTCTTCGTCGGCCGTATAGAGGATCGGCGACCAGTAGCGGCTGCGGTAGATCACATAATGCACCTTCGCGCCGGCGACCGGCTCGCCAAAGTAGTAGCGGGCGTCGATGGTGGCCTGTACCGTATCGCCTTCGAGGACGTGAGGCTTCACCGCGGTGACGTGAACCTCGTATTCCGGCTTCTTGTACTCCTGCACCTGGAACTCGCCGTTGCTCGTGCTCTCTTCCGATTTGATCTCGATGTTATAGTTGCCGAGCGCAGCCGCGTTCGGTAGAGCCAGATCGTCCTGAACCGTTCCGTTCCAGCTTGTCGTCAGGGTCTTCTGATAAACCGTCTTCTGGTCCGGATCGTTGATCCGCACCTGCACGGCTTTATTCGCGGGCACCTCATAGCCGACTGCGGCACGGAGGCGCATAATTCCTTTGAAGTGGACTGTGTGTCCCGGACGATAGACGGGACGGTCGGTATAGATGTAGCCAACGGTGCGGTCGCGGTCAGAACCGAACGCATAGCTGGAGAGCGCGTTGACAGCATAATCCGCGCCGTGCCGCACGACGATCCGGACGTCGTCCGTCTTGGCCGGCGCCTTGATCTCCGCCATGCCATCGGAATCGGTTTCCACCGGATGTCCCGCGGCCTCGCGCGTGATGGCATAAATAGATGCTCCAGGGACCGGCTCGCCGCTCTTGCGATCGGCGATAAAGGCAGTGAGATCGCCGCGCGCGGTTTTGGTGATGGCGACGATGTCGGAGACCATCAGGATGGTGTAGGCGCAGATTTCCTTGTGGACCGCCTCGACGAGATAGACACCTTTCTCCTTGACTCCGATGTCGACGTTCTCCGATTCCCAGCGGGTGGTGCTGTGCACCGGCTGCACGAAGGTCAGGACGAGCTGCTGCGAATTCAGGATGGGCGCTTCGGCATATTGTGTGCCCTTGGTTTGCTTCTGACCACTGCCCGGCAGCACACTCTCGAAATGCTGGCTGGGGGATTCGGTGAACTGGGCCCGCATTTCGCGGCGAATGTTGGTGCGGAGATCATGCTTCCAGGAGTGGAGGCGCTCCAGGAGGGTGGGCGAGTGGGTGGGGCGCGGCACGCGCCCGCCAAACTGGTGGGGATCTTCAAGCTGGGTGAAGAACTTGACAGGATCGTTGACGCGATAGACACGGAACTCCATGGAATCGACGTTCCAGGCGGTCATTGCGATCGAGGGTTTGCTGTTCGACCCGAACGTACGATTGCTGCTCAGCGAGAAGTACGGTTCTTCCTCGTTCTGACCGATGCCGGGCAGTATCAGAGGGAGCAGGAGTAAGGCACGGGAAACGCGAAACAGCATTCAAAGATTCCTTTCGAGAATGTTCCAGCGGTACACGCCCAGAAAGTTCGGATTGCCTGAAAGAGGCCGCCATTGAACCTGCGGATAATTCAAGAGCTCCTCCGTTGTAAGCCGCCGGATTTCGCCCGGATCTTTGCCCGTCGGGCCGGTGTGATACAAGACGTATCGTTTATGGTCTCGGCTGATTTGGCTTTCGCCTATGAAGATCATACTGTGAAACGGCATGTGATCGGAAAGCTGGCGGAAGAACATCAGGTCGCCGGGAAGGGCGCGCGCGAGCTCGCGGGTGACGAAGTGCGTATTCAGCCGCCACAGTGTTTTCGCGTCGGCAAATTGGGCGAAGGTTCCGTCGTTCAAATCGGAGGGGCGGAAGGGGCCTGGACGCACTCGAAACAGGGCCGGACCGAGCGGTGTGTGCGGGTAGTGATATTTAGAGACGGAATCGAGGGCGGGGATGATGGGCAGTTGCGCGTCGGCGGCCCAGTTGCTGTCGTGGCGGCGCAGCGCTTCACGGTAGGCGTAGCGAATGAGGGCGGCGCAGTCGTTGATTTCGGCGGGACGGGCGGCCGGCGCCTGGAAATATTGAGCCTCGGCGAGGAAGGTGAACCAGCGGCGGAACGCCTGCTGGTCGTGGCCGTCATCAAGGTGAAGGAACTCGGGGATGCCATCCGCCGCACCCAGGCAAACCGCCAAGGCGGCGGCGCAAAACGCCACCCGAGTCCCAAAGCAGCTGATCTCCAAGTGAAGGAATTATACACCTTGGGTGGCGCGAATGGAGACACGAATCCGCTGCCAACGGCGCCGTTTTTCGGCAGCGGGTGTCCGCTTTGCGAACCCCCAATTTTGCAGGCAACAGTTTACAGGCTAAAGCCTGCGCTACCTGGCGCGTGAGACATTGCGGGAGCTTTAAAGAGACGGGCGTGTCGGGAAGATCATGAACCCGTTTTCAGCCCGCCTGTGCCCAATGGGAGTGTTGGCGGCCCCAGGACACACGCCTCACCCATTGTTTAGCCCGCATGTTCCAGCTTGGATGCCGGCATCGTGCCTATCCTGCCCTTCCCAGTTCGTCGTAGGGAAAGCCTCGTCGGTCATTCGGGGCAGTATAGCTCCGCGGGAGGCTTGCGGCCTCTCGGGCGCGGTGCGCCACATCCACGACGGCGTTCGCGACCGCTGGCCGTCGTATCATTGGCGTCAATTTCGCTTGAGAATTGTTTTCGCAGCCGCTAACCGTATTGAGAGTCTAACGTTGTGGCAGATTCAATACGCCCAAGTTATGGGTGACGCGCGAAAGTGTCGCGAGTCGACTCAAGAGGTGGCGTCCAGATCGGCAAGGTCCTTTGCTCGTCCCGCGGCGAGTTTGTTCTTCCGGAACAATGAGAGGCTGAGAAAGAATGTTTGGATACCATCGATCTCTCCCGGCACTTTTTCGTTCCATGCTTCATCGAAGCTCACACCGGTAATGCCGGTAATAATGTCGATGCGGTAAGGATCGATTCCGAGCTGGACAATCTTGTCGGGTTCCACGAAGTCCTGTTCAATCAAGCCGATGGAACCGCATCCAAACCGCTGAAGTGCGCGGATCAGGCGTTCGGCATTTGCCGGCGACGGACGGACGTAGAAATCTATGTCGCCGGTCGAGCGCGGAACACCATAAAAGGCGCGAGCCCATCGCCGATAATAACGTACTCAACGTTCTCCGAGTTATAGGGCTGCAGGTGAGCAAGCCTGCTCCACCCTTCCACAGCCCCGCGGAGGACTTGTCATCGGAGGCCGCTCGGGTAAGGTTGCGCCAGGGCAGCGATCATTGCCGTTCGAATCCGCGCCCCTTGCTTGCCAATGAATTTCAGCTTCTCGGCATCCGCCTCATCTAGTTCATGACGGGACCACGTCCCGTTCATTACGCCATTCAGAGAATGCGCCTGACGGTAATTTCCGAGGTAAAGATGGCCTATTTCATGCAGCGCAGCCGCAGCCTTGATGACGATCACGACCAGCAGACATGGATGTGTCGCGGCCGCTACACCAACTTGATCTCTGCCCGCCCACCGGATGGCGCGTCGTCCAGGACTGGCTGCGTCCACGTCCTGACCCATCCCAATGAACCGCGTTGCTACACGAAGGACCAAGTCTCACTCGTTCCGCAGAGCCGCCAGCGGATCAATTCGGGACGCCCGCCTTGCCGGCGCATAGCCAGCCAGAATCGCGGCGCTCAGGAGGACGGCACCGGCCAGAGCCAGGGTTCCCGGATCGTTGGGCTGGGTCTCGAACAGAAACGATTTGACCAGCCGGGACGCGCTCAACGCGGCAGGCACGCTAATCGCGAGTCCCACCGCCGAAAGTAGCAGAACGCGGCGCAGAATCATCCATACCACGGCGCTGCGTTGCGCCCCCAGACACATCCGGAGTCCAATCTCGCCGGCCTGCCGCGCGACGCTGTAGGACATCGTGCCGTAGAGCCCCACGCACGCCATCAGGAGAGCCAGCACCCCGAAACCCGCGCATAGTTTCGCGAACGTGAGTTCCCGGCTGATCGTCCGATCGATTTCGGCGGCCTGTGTGACCACGTTCGTGACAGGTATGCGTGAATCGGCCTCCCGCACGATCTCATGCACACTCTGTACAAACCGCAGCGGATCACCCGAAGTGCGTAGCGCGTAGGTCACTCGGTCCGAAGAAAACTGGCTCGCCGCTACGAACACGGTCATGGCACTCTCCTCTTCATTTTTCAGGCCGCCGTACCGCACATCACCCGACACGCCGACGATTTCAAGATCGCGCTTCTCGTCCGGGAGCGTGATGCGCCGGCCCACCGGATTCTCGTTCTCGAAGTACGTCCGCGCCAGTCGCTCGCTGATCACGGCAACCGGCCTGGAACCCGGTTGATCGCGGTCGTCAATCTCACGCCCGGCCAGGATCGGAATCTGCATCGTCGTGAGGAAACGCGGTCCAGCGGCGAGGGCGCGCGCGTCTTCGACGGTAACATCGCCGATCTTCATTGATCCCCGGATTGCCTGCCCGGCGCGCGCCGCATTGATGATCGAGGATTGCGAAAGTGTCGCGCTGCTCACGCCGGGGATCGATTCGAAGCGCTTGCGCAGGCCCGCGTAAAAAGTGGCGATCGCCGGGTCGCGATGCCCGGCCTGGCGCGCATTCAGAGAGAACAGAAGGATGTTCTCGCGAGCGTATCCCAGTTGGACAGAGTGCAGGTGGTTGAGTGTCCGGACAAACAGGCCCGCGGCGAACAGGATGAGAAAAGAGATCGCGATTTGAGCGACTACCAGAACGCCCTGCGCGCGATGGCGCGGCCCGCCCCCGCGTCCATTCTTTATAGCGGGCATAACATCCGGACGCGTGGACTGTATCGCTGGAGCGAGGCCAAATAACAGGCCACAAACCAGTGAGAGAGCCGCTGTCGCCCCCAGCACGTACCAGTTCAATTCCGCGTGCAGCGTGAAGTTCTCCCGCCCGTTGGAGAACAGAAACGTCAGCGCTCGCACTCCCCAGATTGCAAACAAGACACCGAATGCTCCGCCGAGCGACGCCAGCATCAGACTCTCGGTCAGCAACTGCCGCACGACGCGGAACCGTCCCGCGCCGAGGCTGAGCCGGACCGCGATTTCGCGGCGTCGGGCGGCGGCCCTGGCGAGCAGCAGGTTCGCGATATTCGCGCACGCAATGGCCAGGATCAATCCCACCATCGTCAGGAGCACGTACAGAGGCTTCGAATACTGGCGGCGCAAACTACCCAGACCGGCGGCGCCGGGATTCAGCATCAGCGCCGGCAGTTTGGCGCGCTCACCGTCGGTTGTCGCGGTGGCGGCAATCCATTGATGGAAACGAGGCGCCAGTACTGCCTGCGCCTGGGCCATGCTGACGCCGGGACGCAGACGGCCCATCATTTCGATCCAGTAGAAGTTTCCGTCGGGATACATAGCCGCCGCCCGGGCGCCGTCCACGAGCAGATTCGTGTGCAACGGAAGGTAGAGGTCCGGAGCCGCCGCCGGGTCGACTCCGAAGAATTCCGGCGGCGCAACGCCGATCACCGTAAAGGGCACGTTATCGACGAGAACCGCTTGTCCGATCGCACTCGGCGGTCCTCCAAAGCGCTGCTGGCTGGCCGCAAAGCTGATGACCGCGACCGGCGCTGCGCCCGGACGGTCATCTTCGGAGTCGATCAGACGTCCAGCGGCCGGCGACACTTCAAGGCCGCGAAAATACTCGCCGGTGACGTACTCCGTCGAGGCGCTCGTAGCCTGCCCCCGGATGGCCAGGGTCTTGTTATGTCCGTTGAAATACCCGAAAAGCGCGGAAAAAACGAAATGCTCCTCGCCGAGCGTCTTGAACGCCCCGTATGGGAAGATGCCAAGCATCATGTCGCCTTTGTCGCCGGGCCACGCCAGGCCCTGTAGACCGTGCATGACATGGACCCATTCCTTGTTGGCGTTCTGGGGCGGCCGGCTGTGCCAATTCAAGACCACCAGCGACTCGGGATTGCCCACCGGCAGCGAGCGCAACAGAATCGATTCCATGAAGCTGTAGATCGTCGAATTGGCGCCAATGCCGAGCGCCAGCGACAATACCGCCAAGGCGCTGAACGCCTTGTTGGCGATCATGGCGCGACAGCCATAGCGGACATCCTGGCCAAGGTCCGACCAAAACCGTGTGATCCAAATCTCCCGCGACTCTTCGCGCTTTAATTCGACGTTGCCAAATCGCCGGCGCGCTTCGGCGCGGGCATGCTCCGCCGTCATCCCGTCTGCTTCGAGTTCCGCGGCTCTTTCCGCAAGGTGGAGTTCCATTTCCTCACGCAGCGCCTGGCTGCGCCTGGCGCTTTCTGTCCAATACCTCAGCCGTCGCAACACGTTCCTCACTCCGTTCCCATCACGCGCGCAATCGCCAACGTGAGTTTGGCGTATTTCCCGGTTTCGAGGGCCAGTTGTCTGCGGCCAGCCGCCGTGATCTTGTAGATCCTGGCGCGCCGATTATTCGACGTCACGCCCCAGGCGCCGTCGATCCAGCCGTTTAGCTCCAGCCGCTGTAGAGCGGGGTACAGCGAACCTTCCTCGACGAGGAGCTCATTGTCGGACGACTGTTGAATGAACTGGACGATGCCGTATCCATGGAGGTTGCGGAGCGACAGCGTCCGCAGAATTAGCATGTCCAGGGAACCGGGCAATGAATCGTTCTTTTGGGCCTTGCGTCCCATACCTAGAATTCTCAGCTTACGCCGCAAAGATCAAGAGAGTCAAATTCGGATTCGTTCTCAAATTCAGCTCCTTCGAGGAAGCGGACAGCTTGGATCGAGCGTGGAGTTTCGAACCTTGCGAGTGCCGGTGCCGGAGGGGCGCGAGGTGGATTGGCTGTTCGCTCTTTTCTCAAGTTTTCGGAGGGCTTGCCGGCGTGGTACGTGACCAACCGGGCGCGGGAGGCGGTGTAAGGCGGAAATAGGAACCCATGCTCCTAGGGCGGCGGGGCGTCCAATCGATCAGCGGCCTAAGGCGATTACGAAATAAAGCGCCGGGGTTTTGCCGACGTTGCGCCAGCCGTGCTCTTCGTTCGAGGCCACATAGGCCACGCCGCCCGGGCCGATCGTCGAGGCGTTGCCGTTGATCGTTACTTCCATCGTCCCGTCTTTGATCAGGATCATTTCTTCGTGTTCGTGATGATGCGGGGCGTGGGGGAGTTCTCCGGGCTGCAGCTCGGTCAGGTGGATGTCGACGTGAAAGCCCGTGTGCGTCGCTCCGTCGAAGACCTTGCGCTCCAGGTTGGTCGGGTGCTTCGTGATGGGAAGGTCTTCGAATTTGTAGGTTTTTGAGGGGAGTTTGGCGATGTCGGCTTTCGCGGCGGTGGCCGAGAGTGCGGCTAGGATGAGGCTTAGGTCGCGGCGTGTGTAGGTCACTCGACCAGTTTAGCTTTCCCGAAAAGGCGGATTGCCAATCCGCCGCAGGCTACCAGCCTGCATCACGACCAGTTGAGGGCGAGGTGGATGAAGGTGCGGACGGCGGCTCCGGAGGGGCCTTTGGCCATCCAGGCTTTTGCGTCGTCGAGCCAGGCGGTTCCGGCGATGTCGAGGTGCGCCCAGGGGAGGTCTCCCGCGAACTCTTTCAGGAAATAGGCCGCGGTGATGGCTCCTCCATTGCGGCCTCCTATGTTCTGCAGGTCGGCGAAGGCACTCTTGAGCTGCTCTTTGTATTCGTCGTCGAGGGGCATTTGCCACATCTTCTCGCCTTCGGATTTCGCAGAGGCGAGCACCTTCTTGACGAAGGCATCATTGTTGGTGAAGACGCCAATGTTGATGGTGCCGAGGGCGACTACGATCGCTCCGGTCAGGGTGGCGGCGTCAACCAGGTGCGTGCAGCCGAGCCGGGCGGCGTACGTCAGGGCGTCGGCAAGAATCAGGCGGCCTTCGGCGTCCGTGTTTAGCACTTCGACGGTTTTGCCTGCCAGGGAAGTCACGATGTCGCCCGGGCGCTGGGCCTTGCTTCCGGGCATGTTTTCAACGGCGGGAATCAGGGCCGTGACGGGAATCGCGGGCTTGAGTTGGGCGATGGCCCGCATCGCGCCCAAGACTGCCGCTCCTCCGGCCATGTCGTATTTCATCTTTTCCATGCCGTCGGCGGGCTTGATCGAGATGCCTCCGGTGTCGAAGGTCACGCCTTTGCCGACCAGCCCGAGATGATCGCGGCTCACCGACCCATCGGCCGGCTTGTAACGGATGATGATGAGGGCCGGGGGTTCGGCGCTGCCTTGCGCGACGCCCAGCAGAGTGCCCATGCCGAGCTGCCGCATGCGGTCCTGTTCGAGGACTTCGCATTCGAGTCCTTGCTCGGCGGCCATTTGACGGGCGCGGTCGGCGAGGGCCAGAGGCGTGAGAACGTTGGGCGGTTCGTTCGCGAGCACACGGGTGAAGTTCTGCGATTCGGCGATGATGCGTCCGCGTCCGGCTGCGGCCTCCGATCCTCCGGCGATGGTCAGCGAGTCGATCTGCTTTTCATTCTTCTTGGGGTCGGTCTTGAGCTGATCCGGTTCGAAGTCGCCGAGAATCGCACCTTCCACGGCGGCGGCCGTGAATTCGTCGTTTTGATAGGCGCCTTCGAGCGAAATGGCGATGTTACGGGCTCCCTTGGCTTTCAGCGAACGAGCCACGACGCCGGCCAGTTTTCGGAGCTCGGGGGTTCCGAAGCGATCTGCCTTGCCGCCGCCGGCTAGGACTAAGCGTTTCGCCTTCAGCGCCGCCGGACGGTGCAGGACGGAGATTTCGAGTGACTTACCGCTGAATTCACCAGATCCATATAAGTCGTCGATTCGATCGTCGCCGATCGAGGGTTGTTGGCCTTCGAAACCAATCACTACGAGGGCGTCGACTTCCAGTTCTGGCAACGGACCACTGAAGGTAGCAATCTTCATTAAGTTTTTCTCACTTTCTTCGCATGGCGGCCCGCGCTTCGGCTTCCATCTCCCGCGTGCGCTCGGACTCGCGCTTGTCGTGCAATTTTTTGCCTCGGGCGACCGCCAGTTCACACTTAATGCGGCCTTCCTTGAGGTACATTTTTGTCGGGATGAGCGCCAGGCCCTTTTCCCGCGACTTGCCCAGGAGCTTGTCAATCTCCTGGCGGTGGAGCAACAGTTTACGGCGCCGTGTTGGTTCGTGGTTTTCGCGGTTCCCGTGGGAGTAGTGGCTGATATGGGCGTTCATCAGCCAGGCTTCGTTGCCGATCACTTCGGCGAAGCTATCCTTGAGCTGGACCTTGCCGCTCTTGGCCGCCTTCACTTCAGTCCCCGTGAGGACAAGTCCGGCTTCGTACCGCTCGATTAGGAAATAGTTGTGGGCGGCTGAGCGATTGTCGCTCAGGATCTTGATGCCAGGCTCTTTCCGGGAACTCAACGTTTTCTTATCAACGCGGGCAAACGCCTTTTCGTCAATCACTTATGTGGGTGAGTGCCGCTAGGCTCACTGAGATTCTAGCACAGGGTACTTCGAATCAATTAAGATGAATCTTTTCTATCGCTTACGCGGTCTTGCACTGCTCATGGCCGTCCTTATGCTCGATCCGGGCGCAACGCTGTTCGCCCGAAATCGCAAAGGCGACAAGCTGTACAAGCAGGCGCAACAAGCGGAGGCAAAGAAGGACTGGGACAAGGCGCTGGAGCTTTATGAAGAGGCGTTGAGCCAGGACCCGTCGGACCCGGCATACGACATGGGTGCGCGGCGCGCGCGTTTCCAGGTCAGTGAAATCCATACCGGCGCCGCGAAGAAGCTGCGGGACTCCGGCAAGCTGGAAGAAGCCCTGGTGGAATATCAGAAGGCGTTCGCGATCGATCCCGCGAATGCCCTGGCTTTGCAGGAAATCCAGCGCACGACGGAGATGATCAATCAGAAGAAGAAGGGCAACGTCAAGCCCGGCGAGGAGAGTCTCACTCCCGCCGAGAAGGCCCGCAAGGATGCCGAGGAACGGATGTCCTCCATTCTTCCGCTGCCCACGCTGAAGCCGGTCACAAACTTCATCTCCTATCTGAAGCTCAACAACCAGCCGACGAAAGTGCTGTACGAGACGGTCGGGAAGTACGCCGGAGTGAATGTCATTTTCGATGCGCAGATGCAGGCGCCGACGGGCGGAAAAGGGATCAACGTAGAGATCAGCAATAACACCGTGGACCAGGCGTTCGATTACCTGGGGCTGCTCACCAAAACCTACTGGAAGCCGGTGACGCCGAACACGATTTTTGTCACCGACGACAACGTGACCAAGAAACGCGACTACCAGGACCAGGTGGTGAAGACGTTCTACCTGAAGAACGTCACGAGCACGCAGGAGTTTCAGGAGATCGTCGTGGCAGTGCGTTCGGTCACCGACATCCGGCGCATGTTCCCGTTTAACGCGCAGAACGCCGTGATCTGCCGGGGAACCGCGGATCAGATTGCGCTGGCGGAGAAGTTGTTTCACGACCTGGACAAGGCCAAGGCCGAGGTGGTGGTGGATTTCGTCGTGATGGAAGCGAATAGCGATCGGACGCGCGACATTTCCATGACGCTGGCTTCGGGCTCGACGAATGGGCTCTCGCTGCCGATCGGATTCACTCCTCGAAATCCGGTGTTGTTGGGCAACAGCACCGGCTCTACGGGCACTACAGGCACGACCACAACAGGCACCACCACGACAGGCACGACTACGACGGGCACCACGACCACGGGGACCACTCCGACGGGAACCGGCACAACGGGACTGGGAAGCACGGGTATAGGCACTGGATTGGGTGGTTATGGCGGCACCAGCACCGGCACGCCGGCACAGAATTACGTCTCCCTGGGACAGATTGGAAAGATCGGGTTTAATGACTTTTCGATTTCGCTGCCTAATGCGCTTCTGCAGGCGGTGATGACCGACAACACGACCCGGGTCTTGCAGAAGCCTCAGGTTCGAGCGTCCGATGGTCAAAAGGTAACGCTCAAGATCGGCGACAAGATACCTTACGCGACGGGCAGTTTCCAGCCCGGATTTGCGGGATCGGTGGGCGGTGTAAGCCCGCTGGTGAGCACGCAGTTCCAGTTTGCGGAGACCGGCGTGAACGTGGAAGTGACGCCGCACGTGCACGGCAGCGACGAAGTGACGCTGCACGTGTTGATCGACATTTCGAACGTCAGCCAGCAAATCACGATCGGCGGACTGCAGCAGCCGGTTATTTCACAGCGCAAGAGCGAAGCGGACATCCGGCTGCGGGACGGCGAGGTGAATATTCTTGGCGGGCTGACGCAGGTGCAGGACACGAAGTCGATTTCGGGGCTTCCCGGGATTACTTATGTTCCGGTGCTCGGACACTTGTTTGGCGATCACAACACCGACAAGCAACATCGCGAGCTGCTGATTGCTCTCATTCCGCACATCGTGCGCACGCCGGACATCACGCCGCTCGACACGGCGGAGATTGCAGCCGGCACGGAGCAGGATGTAAAGCTGAATTTCGCCGAGCCGATGGAAACGCCGACGGAACCGGCCAAGCCGGCGGTTCCGGTAAAACCGGGGGTTCCGGAAGCGACGGTGCCTAGCGCGCCTACGCTGCCAAGCACGTCCGCGGCACCAGGGCCGAGCGGGATTCCGGTGTTGAGCCTGGTGCCTTCGACGGTTCAGGTGGCGCTCAGCGCTCCGGTGGTGGAAACGCTGAATGTGCAGAACATCACGGACCTGGTGTCGGCCGGGCCGGTCCATCTGCAATGGGATCCGCGACTGCTTCGTTTGAATGACGTCTCACAGGGCGACCTGATGAAGTCGGATGGGCAGAATCCGCCGATTATAGACATTCGAAATGATTCCGGGGACGCCACGATCATCGTGTCGCGAGTTACAGGAGCAGCGGGGGTGAGCGGCACGGGCTCGCTTGCGAAGCTGACTTTCATGGCCATCGGGAAGGGAACGGGATCGATCATGATCTCGGATGCATCATTGAAGGACTCGAAAGGGCAGGCGATTCCCGTAAGCACTGCGACGGTTCCGGTGACGGTTCAATGAGGATGCGGTCCACCGGCAGGCTGAATGGGTGCGTCCAGGCGACCCCAATTGAACCTTGCATGAGTTCTGCCGAGGAACCGCCTGCTTCACCTTTCTACAGCTCGCGACGGAAGCAGCGCGGGCTTACGCTGGTTGAGCTGATTGTCGCGTTTACGATTCTGGCGCTGTTATCGACCATGGCGCTGCCGCTGACGGCCTACAAGATCAAGCGTGAGAAGGAAAAGCAGCTTCGCGAGGCGCTGGTCGAAATGCGCGCGGCCATCGATAAGTACAAAGATGCCGCCGACCAGGGAAAGCTCGGGACCCAGAAGCTCGATTCGGACAATTATCCCGAGAGTCTCGATGTTCTGGTGGAGGGCGTGAAGCTGTCTGGCGCGGTAGATAAGAAGGTCCATTTTCTGCGGCGGATCCCGAAGGATCCGATGACGAATTCCTTCGACTGGGGCAAGCGCAGCACGCGCGACGATACGACCTCGCAATCGTGGGGCGGACAGAATGTTTTTAACGTTTACACGAAGAGTACGGAGAAGGCACGCGATGGTACGCCCTATTCAGAGTGGTAAGGGGAAGCGTTGCGGGTTCACACTCGTCGAGTTGATGATCGTGATGGCGATTATCGCCATCCTGGTGAGTATTGCCGTGCCGGTTTACAACCGCGCGATCACTCGGGCGAAAGAGAGCGTGCTCCGGAACAATCTCTTTACCATTCGTACCGTGATCGACGAGTACACCTACGACAAGGGAAAAGCTCCGCAGGCGCTTCAGGACCTGGTGGGCGAGGGTTATCTTCGGCAGGTTCCGGTTGATCCCATGACGGGACAGGCGGACTGGAAGACGATTATGGAAGATACCCTGAACGCGGCCAACCAGGCAGAGCCGGGGCTCTTCGATGTGAAAAGCTCGTCGGACAAGACGAGTTTGGAGGGGTCGCCGTATAGCGAGTGGTGAGGGGGTCTAACAGATCAAGTGATGAAGCTAACCGATTCGAGCGCGCAGGCCAAACTGCCTGGGCTACCAACTCAATGAACCTTTTCTATCGAATGCGCGGCCTGGCGCTGCTCCTGGCCGTACTGATGATTGCCCCGGAGCCCGCGTTGCTGGCACGCGGTCACAAGGGCGATCGGCTGTACAAGGAAGCCCAACAGGCTGAGGCGGCGAAGGACTATGAGAAGGCTCTGCGGTTGTATGAATCGGCATTGAACGAAGACTCCACCGACCCCCGATACGATATGGGAGCGAAGCGTGCGCGTTTCGAGCTCAGCCAGGTCTACATGGCGGCGGCAAAGGGTCTGCGGGAAAAGGGACAGCTCGAAGATGCCATGAATACCTTCGAGAAAGCCTTTGCCACCGATCCGGCGAATGCACTCGCGCTCCAGGAAGCGCAGCACACATCCCAGATGATTTCGGCCGCCAAGAGCGGGGCGACTAAGCCCGGCGAAGAGAATCTGACGCCGGCCGAGCGAGTGACGAAACGGACCGAGGCGCGGATCGCTTCGATGCTTCCGCTTCCCACGCTGAAGCCGGTCACCGACTTCATCTCTACGCTGAAGATGAATAACCAGCCGATCAAGGTGTTGTATGAGACGGTGGGCAAATACGCGGGCGTCAACGTAATTTTCGACAACCAGATGCAGGCGACGGCAAAGAACGTCAACGTTGAAATCAGCAACAACACCGTGGAAGAGGCGTTCGATTACATCGCGCTGCTCACCAAGACTTATTGGAAGCCGGTGACCGCGAATACGATTCTCGTGACCGACGATAACGTCACCAAGCGCCGCGATTACGAAGATTTCGTCGTCAAGGTTTTCTACCTGAAGAACATGACGAGCGTGCAGGAGTTTCAGGAGCTCGTTACGGCGGTGCGCTCGGTGACGGACATCCGGCGGCTGTTCACCTTTAACGCTCATAACGCGATCGTCGTGCGAGGATCGGCCGATGCGGTGGCGCTGGCGGAGAAGCTGGTGCACGATCTCGACAAACCGAAGTCGGAAGTGGTGGTGGATTTCGTGGTGATGGAGGCGAACAGCGACCGCACGCGCGATATTTCCATGACGCTGTCATCGGGTTCGACGAACGGTCTTTCTCTTCCCATCGGATTCTCTCCCCGGAACCCCATCCTCTCCGGCACGACCGGTACGACCGGCACTACGGGAAGTAACGGCACCACCACGGGAACGGGAACCGGTACGCAAACGAGTGCGATTTCGCTGGCCCAGATCGGCAAGATCGGTTTCGGCGACTTCTCGGCTTCTTTGCCCAGCGCGCTATTGCAGGCGGTGATGAGCGACAACACGACGCGAGTCATCCAGAAGCCGCAGGTTCGAGCCTCCGACGGCCAGAAGGTGACGTTGAAGATCGGCGATAAGGTACCGTACGCGACCGGCAGTTTCCAGCCTGGATTCGCAGGCTCGGTGGGTGGCGTCAGTCCGTTGGTGAGTACTCAGTTTCAGTTTGCGGAGACGGGCGTGAACGTGGAGGTGACGCCGCACGTGAATGGCGCCGACGAAGTGACCCTGCACGTATTGATTGATATTTCGAACATCAGCCAACAGGTGACCATCGGCGGCCTGCAACAGCCCGTCATTTCGCAGCGCAAGAGCGAGGCAGACATCCGCCTTCGGAATGGTGAAGTGAATATTCTCGGCGGCTTGACGCAGGTGCAGGACACGAAGTCGATTTCCGGCCTGCCGGGTCTGACATACATTCCGGTGTTGGGCCACCTGTTCGGGGATAACAACACCGATAAGCAGCACCGTGAGCTGCTGATCGCCTTGATTCCGCACATTGTCCGGTCGCAGGACATCACTCCCCTCGATACCGAGGAGATGGGTGTCGGCACGGAGCAAACCATTCATCTGAACTTCGCGCGGGCCCACAAAGACGAGGGCGCGCCCGCATCGACAGCGCCGCCGGCGAAGGCTCCCGCCGCGGAAGCTCCCACTGTGCAGCCGAATGTGACGCCGGGAGGCGTTCCAGCCCTGGCCTTGATTCCTACGTCGGTGAAGGTGGCGCTGAGCTCGCAGGTTGTTGAGATTCTCAATGCTCAGAACGTCACGGATCTGGCTTCGGCCGGTCCTATTCACATTCGGTGGGATCCGAAGCTGCTGCGGTTGGACCAGATATCTCCTGGCGATTTCATGAAGCAGGATGGCCAGAATCCGCCTATTATCGACATTCGGAACGATACCGGCGAGGCGACCATCACGGTGACGCGGACCGACGGCGTGAGTGGTTCGGGAGTGGTTGCGAAACTGTCGTTTACGGCAATTGGCAAGGGGTCGGGATCCATTGCCATTACGGATGCGACGTTGAAGAATTCGAAGCAGCAGGTCATTCCGGTAAGCCGTCCGACCGTACCGGTGATCGTGCAGTGATTGGCCCGTTGGGGGTTATCACCTACGGCGGTGCGACCGGCGCTATCCTGGCTTAGCCTCCTCGGATCTGACTTCTTGCCAACCGAGTTTTGAACTGCGTGGACTTTGGACCTCACCGAAAACGCACAGGCGAAACCACCTGCGCCACCTAGTCGCCCTTTGTGGACCGGTGGTTCGCTTTCGCTATAATGGCGTGCCATGATCAGATCCGTTTCCCGCGCTGCATGGTTCGCTGGATTGGTCGCGTCGACAGCCCTGGTCGGCTCCGCTGAACGCCTGTCGCTCACTGATATTTTCCAGATTCAAAACGCTGCTCAACCGCAAATCTCGCCCGACGGCAAGCGCATCGTCTATCAGCGAAACTTCGCTGACATCACAACCGATCGCCGCTATTCGAATCTCTGGATCATCAATTTCGACGGAACAGGCGATCGTCCGCTCACCTCGGGCAAATTCACCGACACCGATGCCCGCTGGTCGCCGGACGGTTCCGAGGTGGCGTTCACATCGAATCGCGATGGTTCCACACAGGTCTGGCGCATGTGGCTCGACTCCGGGCAGACGGCGCAAGTGACTCGTATGACGTCCGCGCCAGCGAGCCTGAACTGGTCGCCGGATGGCAAATGGATCTCATTTGTCGCGCACGTGGACCAGCCTGGGCCGAAGATCGCGGACCTCCCGGCACCGCCCGAGGGCGCCAAGTGGGCCGATCCGCCCAAGATCATCGATAAACTCGTCTACCGCTTCAACGGCGCCGGCTATCTGAAGCCGGGGTTCACGCAGGTGTTCGTAGTGTCGGAGGAAGGCGGCGCGCCGCGGCAGATCTCTCACGGCAACTTCCAGCATGGAGGGCTGGGATTCCAGGCAAGCGAGCCTCTTTGGGCGCCCGATGGCCAGTATCTGATCATGTCGGCGAATCGGCACGACAATTACGAGCTGGAACCTCGCAATACGGAGATTTACGAATTTCGAGTGAGTGATGGCGCGACGAAAGCTCTGACCAGCCGCAACGGTCCCGATGGGCAGCCCGCCATCTCGCCCGATGGCAACTGGATCGCCTATACGGGCTTCGACGAGAAGTTGCAAGGCTACCAGGTTTCCAAGCTGTACGTGATGCGCCGCGACGGCTCGGAATCGCGAATGCTCACGGTTACCTGGGATCGCGACGTGCAGCAGCCGCGTTGGTCGCCCGACGGGAAGGGCGTCTATTTCCTTTCCGACGACCAGGGCGACACCGGGTTCTATTGGAGCTCGCTGGATGGTTCGGTCAAGAAATTAGCTACCCATATTGGCAGCTCTTTTAATGCCGGCGGTGGCGGTGGCGCGATCAGCATCTCGAGGAACGGCAACCTGGCCACAACTTATGCGCGCACGGACGACCCCGGTGATATTGCGGTCGCGACGCTGGCAAATCCCACGCTCAAGGTGATCACCGCCGTGAACGAAGGGCTCTTCGCGGGTAGGGAACTGGGCAAAGTCGAGGAGATCTGGTACGAATCGTCCAAGGATAAACGCAAAATTCAAGGCTGGATCATCAAGCCGCCGGGATTCGATCCCTCTCACAAGTACCCGCTGATTCTCGAAATCCACGGCGGACCTTTTGCGGACTACGGCGACCGTTTCGATATCGAGAAGCAGTTGATGGCTGCCAAGGGGTACGTGGTCCTGTATACGAACCCGCGCGGCAGCACGAGTTACGGCGCGGAGTTCGGCAACCTGATTCATCACGCCTATCCCGGAGACGATTTTTACGACTTGAACTCCGGTGTTGATGCCGTCATCGCGAAAGGGTACATCGACACGGATCATCTTTACGTCACGGGCGGCAGCGGCGGAGGCGTGCTCACGTGCTGGACCATCGGCCACACGACTCGTTTTCGCGCGGCAGCACCTGTGTATCCGGTGATTAACTGGTACAGCTTCGTATTAACGTCCGACATCGGCAACTGGACGTCGAAAGTATGGTTTCCGGGCCTGCCCTGGGACAACGTCGAGAACTATGAGAAGCGCTCGCTGTTGTCGGTGGTCAAGAACGTCAAGACTCCGACGATGGTGATGACCGGGGAAGCGGATTATCGCACGCCGATTTCGGATTCCGAGCAGTACTACCAGGCGCTGAAGTTGCTTGGTGTCGAGAGCATGCTGGTGCGGGTACCGGAGGAGCCGCATGGGATTTCCGTTCGTCCGAGCCACCAGATGACGAAAGTGGCATTCATCACTGGATGGTTCGAGAAGCACAAGTAGCGATTAGCGGTCAGGGGTCACTTGATACCGCGTCGAAGCCGCTTTGCGACGCGCTTGATTTCGTGAAGGAACTCCGGCGGCTCGGCGACCTGAAAATCGACTCCGAGAAAAACCAGGTGCATTGCCATGCTTTCGTAGCTCGAAGCGCGCAAGTTCAGATAACAGCTCTCATCGTCGATCCTCTCGACGTGTTTTGCGGCGAACGGGATGCGGCCGGCAAGCGTTTCGGCGCTGATGAACACTCTGGCACGGGCCTGGATGGGTGGAGCAAAAGCCGCACCCCGGGTAACGTACGCGACCAGGTCGCGCGCGGGCGGCTGGCGTGGAGAGAAGTTCTTGTCCGTTGAGATGTTGGGGTGTATCCGGTCCACGCGAAAAGTCCGCCAATCATTGCGGTCCGGATCCCAGGCCACGAGGTACCAGCGATAGCCGGTGTGGACAAGCCGGTGCGGCTCGACAGACCGCGCGCTGGCTTTACCGGCATAATCGCGATACCGGAACGCAACCATCCGCTGATCGCGGCAGGCACCAGCAATTGTCGTTAGAGCGCGCGCATCAACACTGAAGGCAGCTCCGGGCGGTGTCACGATCATCGAACGGAGAGCAGAGACGCGACGCCCCAAACGCACCGGCAGCACTTGTTCAATTTTAGCCAGCGCCGTGACGGAGGCTTCTTCCATTCCCGCAACCGCTCCGGTGGCAGCCAGACCAAGACCCAGCGCCACCGCCACGGCTTCCTCGTCAGCAAGCAGGAGGGGAGGCATCGCCGAGCCGGGAACAAATTGATATCCGCCTTCGACGCCGGAAGTCGACCGAATCTGGTAGCCGAGAGCACGCAGTTTGTCCACGTCGCGGCGCACCGTCCGCACTGTAACGTTGAGTCTTTCGGACAGCTCGGCCCCTGACCATAATCTCCGTCCCTGGAACAGAGAGAGCAGTTGGAGAAGCCGTGCTGAAGTTTCCAGCATGGGTTCAGTCTTGCATACATCGAGGACAGAAGTTGTCCGCAATGGCGCGTATTCTGTTTTCATGACGACCGCACAGACGATCACGATTGATTTCGACGAAGAGATAAAGAAGACACGGTCCATGCTCGAGCGTGTTCCTCTTGACGACACCCATCGCGGCTACAGACCTCACGAAAAATCGATGTCGCTCGAAAAACTCGCCACACATGTTGCCGAATTGCCAGGGTGGCTAAAGATGGCCGTTGAGACCGAGGTCCTGGAACTAAAGCCCGGATTCAAGCCGCAAATCGCGGGTTCGACGGCCGAATTGCTGGAGATCTTCGACCGTAGCTCCGACGAGGGACGCGCCGCCGTCGCTAGCGCGTCGGACGAGGACTTGAAGAAGACATGGACGTTCAAATTCGGTGACCAGATCGCCTTTTCCGCGGTTCGCAGCAACGTGATCCGCACCTTCGTCAATCACCTGATCCATCATAGGGGGCAGCTCAGCGTTTACCTGCGGCTCAATGATATTGCGATTCCCGGTATGTACGGTCCGTCGGCCGACGAACCTTGGTCCGGCCCGCGCTAATTTCACTGACGAGGTTCCGCCGTCATGCGCATGCCGTACCGGGTCCGCAGAGTAATCAGCGGTTGCACAGTGACGCGGTGGCCTGGGACCAACCGGAAACTCCATTTTTGAGCAATCGCGGCCAGGGCGAGCGTACCTTCCATCCAGGCGAAACGCTCGCCGATACAAACGCGGGCACCGCCGCCAAACGGGAAGTACGCGAATTTAGGCCGTTCGCGCTCCGGATCGAAACGCTCGGGATCGGGGAAGTAACGCGGATTCCGATGGGTCACGTACGGGCTCAAAATCAGAATCGCGCCGGCCGGAATGTCGTACCCACCGAGCTCGAACTGATCGATTGCTTTGCGCCCGATGGCCCAGGCCGGAGGATAGAGACGCATGGCTTCGGCAAGCACCATCTCGGTGTATCGCAGCTCCGGCAGATCTTCGAAGCGCGGTTCGCGGCCTCCGAGCACGCGATCGATTTCCTCGTGCAGTTTGCGCTCGCACGCGGCGTTTTGTGAAAGCAGGTACCAGGTCCAGGTCAGGGCATTGGCCGTAGTTTCATGTCCCGCAAGGAACAGCGTCAGTGCCTCGTCACGGACCTGGACGTCGGTCATCCCGCCGCTGCCCTCTTCATCCTGGGCGAGCAGCAGCATGGACAGCAGATCGCCGCGGTCCTCGACACTGGCACGACGCTCGCGAATCATTCCGTAGATGGTCCGGTCGAGCCGATCCCGCGCTTTTTCAAACCGCTTGATGGAAGGCAGGGGCAGCTTCTCGAGATACTCGGAGAACGGCATCATCAGCATGTCGAACATGTGCAGGACGACGGTCAGAGCTTCGCCGATTTCAGCCGCTTCCGCCTCGACATCGGTGCTGAACAGCGTCTTGCCCACGATTGCCAAGGTGAGCCGCATCATTTCATGCGACAAGTCGAGCTCGCCGCCGGCGGGCCAGCGATTTCGCGCACGGATGGCGCACTCCGTCATAACGGCGGCATAGCCAACCAGCCGGGGCCGGTGGAATGCCGGCTGAACCAGCCGCCGCTGCCGCAAGTGGAACTGGCCCTCGCTGGTGAGTAGTCCTTCACCAAGCAGCACCCTCGCCCGCTGCAACGCCCGGCTCTTGGTGAAATTGTTTTGGCGAGTGACCAGCACTTCGCGAATGTAATCGGGATGGTTCAGAAGGAAAACGTGCTGCGGGCCGAGGCGGAAATAGGCGATCTCGCCGTACTCATCCGCCACCCTCTTCAGGAAACCTGTTGGATCGCGCCGGAACGACGCTATCTGTCCTATGACTGGAGGGTTTCTGGGTCCACGCGGACGTTCTGTGGCGAGCACCCTTCCCAGCTTACAATGAAAAATTCATGGCACATCTGCTGAGCGGGAAGACCGCTCTGATTCTGGGCGTGGCCAATCGCTGGAGCCTGGCGTACGCGATTGGCTCGGCATACGCCCGTGAGGGCGCACAGCTCGTTCTGACGTATCAAAGTGAGCGGCAAAAGCTGACGGTTGAAGAACTTGGAACGGAGCTTGGGGCGCGCTACGTCATACCTTGTGACGTCACGCAGGACGCCGACCTCGAAAAACTGGCCGGAAAGCTAAAGGAAAACGGCATAGTTCTCAATTCCGTGGTCCACAGTATTGCTTTTGCTAACCGTGAGGATCTGGCCAGGCCGTTCGTGGAGACGTCCCGATCGGGATTTTCGCTGGCCAATGACGTTAGCGCCTACTCGCTGATTGCGGTGGCGCGCGCTGTGGCCCCGCTCATGGCGTCGAAGGATGATGGCGGTGGGTCGATCATGACGCTCAGCTATCTCGGGGCGGTTCGTGTTGTGCAAAACTATAATGTCATGGGAATCGCCAAGGCGGCGCTGGAAGCCAGCGTACGGTACCTGGCGAGCGATTTAGGACCGCAAAACATCCGCGTGAACGCCATTTCCGCGGGCCCGGTGAAAACCGCGGCGGCTCGGGGAATCAAAGGTTTCACCAAGATGATGGAAGCGGCGAACATAGCTCCCATGCGCCGGAACACCGATCCCGCCGAGGTCGCCGACACTGCGGTTTTTTTGGCCAGCGACCTGGGACGAGGCGTCACCGGGAACGTCATTTATGTAGATGCCGGGTTTCATATCATGGCATTGATGGCATCGGATTGACTCTGGACAGGCTAAGAGCCAATGTCACTTAGTTTTGTGGTTGGAGCAGAATGCGGAAGGTTGGAGCAGGCGGTTCCCCCTGCTTTTGGACCGCACCGGGAAAGTATGGCCGGTTTCGCATTTTGCATTGCGTCGGAGGTTCAACAGGCAGGCGAAACCGCTTGCGACACCATTCGACATCCTGCCACACGTGGCATTCGGGTGAAGCCGGTCCCCACCAAGTCATTGACATGTAATGTTTAAGATCTTTACGATAGTAGGTTCAGTTAACTCCGTTGGAATTAGTTCATCCACCAACCCAGCAACAAAAAATCTATGATCACGGTCAAAGGGCTTACCAAGAGGTACGCGCGGACTACCGCTGTCGATAACATCTCGTTCGAAGTCCAGAAAGGCCAGATCGTTGGCTTTCTGGGACCGAACGGCGCCGGCAAGACCACCACGATGCGTATCCTGACGTGCTTTCTGCCGCCCACGTCCGGCACCGCTAACGTCGCAGGCTTCGATGTCCTCGAGCAGCCGCTCGAGGTGAAGAAGCGAATCGGCTATTTGCCCGAAACACCACCCGTTTACCCCGAAATGGAAACCGGCGAATATCTCGAGTTCGTCGGGTCGCTCAAAGGTCTGAACGGCGCCGAGTTGCGTAGTCGCATCGACTACGTTTGCGAGCGCTGCTCTGTCGCCGATGTCAGGAACAAGCTGATCGGCAAACTGTCGAAAGGCTACCGGCAGCGCGTCGGACTCGCGCAGGCCATTATTCATAATCCCGATGTGCTGATTCTTGATGAGCCCACCGCCGGACTCGATCCGAAGCAGATCAACGAGACTCGCGAGTTGATCCGCGGGCTGGCGGGCGATCACACCATCATCCTCAGTACCCACATCCTGCCGGAGGTCGAACAGACTTGCGAGCAGGTCATCATCATTGCGAAAGGCAAGCTCGTCGCAACCGATTCCGTGCACAACCTGCAGAATCGCGCGCGCGGCGGCGAGTCGGTACTTGTGGAAGTGGGCGGCCGCGACGGAACGCTGGAGTCCACGGTGGTGCAGCAGAGGCTGGAGCAGGTGGCGGGTGTCAGCCGCGTGGTCTTCAAGCAAAGCCGCGAAAACCGTTCGGTGTTCGAGGTGGAGAGCCTGAAGGAACGCGTCATTCGCGGCGACCTGGCGCGCGCGGTGGTCGAGTCCGGCTGGGATCTCAACGAACTACGACCCGCGGCGATGAGTCTTGAAGAAATCTTCCTGCAACTGACCGGGGCCGATAACACCGCGCCTGAAGCGCCGCCGGCGGCCCAACCGGCCGAAGAACTTGCCGCCAAGGAGGCTGAATAAATGCGGAATACCTTGATCATTTGCCGTAAAGAATTGCGAAGCTACTTTGTCTCGCCGGTGGCCTACCTGCTGCTGACGATGTTCGCGTTGATCTTCGGGTTCTTCTTCTGGAATTCACTGCGATATTTCGTGTACATCGGCATGGAGTCGCAGATGCGCGGCCAGTCGTTCCCGATGAATCTCAATGAACAGATCATCCGGCCGCTGCTTTCGAACATCAGCGTGGTTGGCCTGTTCTTCATTCCCATGATCACCATGCGCCTGTTCGCCGAGGAAAAGCGCACGGGCACTATCGAGCTGCTCGCCACGTCGCCCATTCGCGATATCGAAGTAATCCTTGGGAAGTGGCTGGCGGCAATAGCGCTTTATGCTGTCATGCTGCTCTTTACGGCCATCAATTTCGCGTTCTTGTTCCACTACGGCAATCCGGATTGGAAGCCGATGGCAATCGGCTACCTGGGGCTGCTGCTCCAGGCAGGCGGTTTGCTGGCCATCGGGACGTTCATATCCACGTTGACGAAGAACCAGATCATCGCGGGCGCGGCGACGTTCGGCGTTTGCCTGATGCTGTGGGTCCTGGAGTGGTCGACCGGTTACGAAACTGCGACGTGGGCAAAAGTGCTCGCTTACATGTCGGTGATCACTCATTTCGAATCGTTTTCCAAGGGCGTCATCGACACGAAAGATGCCGTTTTCTACGTGACGCTGATTTTCGTGGGCCTGTTCTTTACCGCGCGGTCCATGGAGTCCCTGCGGTGGAGGTCGTAAATGAACTCACAGTGGCTTAAAGCGAGACAAACAAAGTACGCGGCCTACGCGACTGTCTACATTCTGGTGATTATTGCGATCGTGGTGGTGGCCAATTACCTGGCCAACCGCTACAACAAGAGCTTCGACGCGACCGCGAATAAGCGATACTCACTCTCCGATCAGACGGCGAAGATTGTCAAGGGCCTGAAGCAGGACGCGCATATCACCTACTTCGACCAGACGAGCCGCTTTCAGGGCGGCAAGGATCTTCTCGATCGATACGCGAATCTTTCACCCAAAGTGCACATCGATTACGTCGATCCCGACAAGAAGCCGCAGGAAGCGCGGCTCGCAGGGATTAAAAATTACGGCACGACTATCGTCCAGATAGGGACACGGCGCGAAGAGGCCAAGTCGATGACCGAGGAAGGCATCACCGGGGCTTTCATCCGCGACCTGAAGACGAACACCCGCACGATTTGCTTTGTCGGCGGCAGCGGAGAACATCAACTCGAGGACTCGGACCGCAGCGGTCTTTCGATGTTCAAAGATGCGCTGGGGAAGGACAATTACCAGACCAAGAGCCTCAACCTTCTGCAGAAGGCGGAAGTTCCCAGCGATTGCACGGTTCTGGTTATTCCAGGGCCGACCGAAGACTATCAACAGCCCGAGGTGGACGCCATCAAGAAATACGTCGAGGATGGCGGCAGGGCGATGTTCCTGCTCGATCCGCCGTTGAACATCGGGCGTTCGGTGATTCATGATAATGGCGCGCTGACGACGGTTCTCGAAGGCTGGGGCGTGACGGCGGACAAGGACCTGATCCTCGATCTGAACCCGATCGGCCAGCTCGCCGGTCTCGGACCGCAGGTTGCCCTGGTAACGACCTACGGTTCACAGCCGATTGTGAACGAGATGAAGGGCAAGGCAACGGGATTCCCGCTCGCGCGTTCGTTGACTTTCAAGAACGGCGACAAGACCACCGTGGAGAAGCTGTTCGACACGGGCGATACGAGCCTGGCGACGACGAATCTCAGCTCGCCGTCGGTGGATCCGAATGATCCTAAGAACAAGAAAGGCCCGATGACGCTTGGCGTCGCGGGAACCTACAACACAGGAAAAGAGAATTCCCAAGGCCGATTTATTGTGATTGGAAGCGCCTCGTGGGTAGCCAACTCGTTCCTGCGGTTCAACGGGAATCTCGACCTGGCGATGAATTCCATCAACTGGCTGGCATCGGACGAGGATCTGATCTCGATCCGGCCCAAGCCTGAAGAAGATCGCCGGATAACGATGACGCGGTCGCAGATGAACATGGTGACCTGGATCAGCCAGATTTTCCTGCCGCTGATCGTGATCGTCGGCGGCATCAGCGTTTGGTGGCGGAGGCGGTAACGATGAAAGTTAGCGGATTGACCATTGCCGCGGTCGTACTCGTGGCGTTGGTAGGTTTGCTTTACTGGTCAAATCACCGGAAGCCGGAAGACACTGTAAAGGCCTCAGCGGACACGCCTCCCAAGATCCTGTCGTTAACCGACGCGGATCTCTCAAAGATCGCTATCAAGAAACGCGGCGCGGACGAGACCGTTCTTGCCCGCAACGGCGCGAACAAGTGGGAAATGTCCGCGCCGAAGCCGCTCCCGGTGGATCAGGATGCGGTTTCGAGCATGGTTTCAAGCCTCAGTTCGCTGAACTCGGACCGGCTGGTGGAAGACAAAGCCACCGACTGGAAGGAGTATGGGTTGGCCGATCCGTCGCTCGAGGTTGACATTACCAAGAAAGACGGCAAAACTACCAAGCTGGAGATCGGCGATGACACGCCGACCGGAAGCTCCGCATATGCGCGGCTCGAAGGCGATCCGCGCGTTTTCACGATCGCCAGTTACAACAAAACCAGCATCGACAAGGGTCCCAACGATCTGCGCGATAAGCGGCTGCTGATCGTCGACTCGGACAAGATCTCGCGTGTCGAGCTGGTCACGCAAACGAAAGACAAAGCGGGTGACGTGGAATTCGGACGCGACAAAGATCAATGGCAGATCATCAAGCCGAAGCCATTGCGAGCCGACGGGCTGCAGGTGGAGGAGCTTGTCCGCAAGGTCAAGGACGCCAAGATGGATACGGCCGTCTCGGACGAGGATGCAAAGAAGGCCGCGGCTGCGTTCGCTTCCGGTACCCCGGTGGCGACCGTGAAAGTGACCGACTCCACCGGGACGAAGGAACTCCAGGTTCGCAAGAACAAGGACGATTACTATGCGAAGTCGAGCAGCGTCGATGGCGTTTATAAGGTTTCCAGCGAGCTCGGCACCGGGCTCGACAAGAACCTCGACGATTTCCGCAACAAGAAGCTGTTCGAGTTCGGCTTCAACGACCCGAACAAGATCGAAATGCATGATGGCGCCAAGGCGTATTCTCTGACCAAAGGCGGCGAGGACTGGTGGTCGAACGGGAAGAAGATGGACGTCACCAGCGTGCAGGGCTTCCTCGATAAGGTTCGCGATCTGGCTGCGAGCAAGTTCGTGGATGCGGGCTTTACGAGTCCCGAGGTCGACCTGACAGTTTGGTCCAACGACAATAAACGGGTCGAGAAGGTTCTGATTTCGAAGAGCGGCGATAAGTACATCGCCAAGCGCGACGGCGAGCCGGCTTTGTACGAGCTGGACGCGAAGACAGTGGATGACCTGCGGAAAGCTGCGGGTGATGTTAAGCCTGCGGCTGCGGCACCCTCAAAAAAGTGAGCCAGCGGACAGGCTGAAGCCTGTCCCTGGACTTTGGCCCTTCACTAGATAAAACAACATTCCTGTAAGTTTCTGTTGCAGGCCGGCCGTTTTTATGTTATCTAGTTATATGACTAGTTAGCATGAAAGGACCTCTTTCCCATGGGTTTTCCCACTAAAGTCCAG
>DATGJP010000052.1:0-4982 GCA_035295125.1 Bryobacteraceae bacterium
GCGCTCGAGCGTTGAGGTGCTCGATCCGGTCCTCGATGATGGAATGCTCTACCATACATCCAGAGCATCAACCCCGGCGCGGCTTCGATCAATACGATGAGTATTGTATTCAACGAGAGTTTGAAACCCTAAGACCCTCGAGCGACTCGCGCGGGCGGGCAGTCGGCCCAGAATCGTGCAGAATTGCGAGGTCCTCCACGAACTAGCCCTTAAGGTCCAAACACGAACGCAGCACCGGTCTCGTCGTTGGTTCCTGCCTCGCCGACGACGATGTTAGTGCTGGAAATCGCCACCGCCCCTGCGATATTCCCCGGCTCTCCGGACCCGTTCGCAAAGAGTTGAACGGTTGGCGAGGAGGTCGTTTGCCAGCCGCCAGCTGGTTTTGCATACAGATACGCGACCGGATTTGGAGGCCCGTTAGAAAGAATACCGGCCACGATCTTGGTGCCGGTCGGATCAATGCCCACCGACGATCCCAGAACGTTGAAAAATCCCGGAGGATTGGCGAACGTCAGTTGCGCGGTCTCCGTCATGTTGGTCCAGCCCGTCGATGGCTTTTCAAAGACGTAGACTGCCCCTTGGTTGTTCAGCGCCCCTGGGGCGCCAGTCACAATCGTGTCCCTCGTCATTGTCAAGCTGAGACCAATGCCCGGGGCCGCCTCGCCATTGGAAGGCGTAAGTTCGGCAATCTGAGTGAGCGCGCCGCCCCGCCCCGCCTCGAACAAGAACACTGCTCCTCCGGGACTCGTCCCACTCGCACCGACCGCCAACAGGTTGCTGAACATCGCCACGCTGGAGCCGAAGTTGACGGCGCCTGGCGGAGCACTCAGTACGGTTGTGGCGTGGCCCATGTTTGTCCAGCCGCCAGCAGGCCTGGCGAAGATGAACACGTTATCCTTCGGCGCAACGCCCGTTCCCGCGACAATGATGTCCTGCGTCTGGTTCATGGTTGCCGAATTCACAAAGTGATCGACACATCCGGGGTTGCCATCGGCGAGAGTGGCCGTCGGGTTCGACATGTTCGTCCAGCCTCCCGCAGGCTTGACGTAAACGTAAAGGGCGCCCGGGCCGAAATTGCCGTTTCCTGTGCACGAAAGTTGTCCCCCCACAATGGTGTCACCGCTGAAGGCGTAGAGTCCCATCATGCTGCTCCCGCTTGCTGCGAGTTCGGCCGTCTGGGTCATGTTTTGCCAGCCGCTCGCCGGCTTTACGAAAACATAGATGATCCCGCGCGTCACGTCTGCCTCTGGGGCGCCGACCGCGATAGTATTCCCGCTGATCGCTACGCTGGCGCCGAACACATCACCCGAGTTGCCGCCCAATGCTGTCAGGGTGGCCAGTTCCATCACTGGATCAACCACGATGGGATAGCGTGCTTCCTTATCAGCGATTTCGATCTCCATGCCGTCACGAGTAGATTCGAGCCGGGAGTCGAGTTCCTTCCCATCGGCGTCGTATGCAACCAAGCCGGCATAGCGCAATACAGCTTTGCCGGTGCCGTCGGAAAATGTCGCTGCTCCGAGTGCAGAATCAACCACCGCTCGCGCGTCTTTAAGAGAAAGCGCAATGGTTAGCGGCTCGCCGGAGGCGCCTGCGGGACCCTTCTTGATCGTGAATCCCTGCTCGAGTCCCATCGGTCCGTTTACGTACCACTCGGAAATCGCGCCATGACGGTACGTAACTCGATTGCCGGTCGCGTCGGGTATCGTCTGTTTGACGCTTCGCACAGCCCTGCCGCGGCCATAGGCTTCGAAGGTCATCTGGAACGATGTTCGCCCAACAGTCAGGCGTACGCCGGAGGCCGTAAAATCAGCCGCAAACTGATGTCGCGGACTGTCGAAGTGAATGCCACTGTTCTGCGGACGCGCCTGGTATGCAGAATTGTCACGGCCCAACGCTGCCGAGATATTCGACTGCGCGACGGCCGGCAACGATGACAAGCTCACGGGACGGTCTTGCGACCACAGAGATGAGACCAGCAATAAGAAGGAAAGTGAGATGAGGGTTTTGAAGCCGGAACGCAAATTCATAGGGAACCTTCCTTGCAGACGATCTGGTGACGCGGGTGCACATCTGGACCGAGAATCCGAAACGGCAACGAGAGGGACCAAGATTAGGCAGTATCGGAAACGCGACGAATCGTACACCTCGTTCGTCTTTGCGGATAGAGAGGAAAGGCCTACACTCATCCCGGGCGTCGCCAAATTCGCAAGTGGACTAAAATAGAGCAGGGAAACCAGGTCTCATAAATCTTACGAAGAAGGTGTACTCATGCAGGAAGGAAAATACGAAGCTGCTGACCAGGGAAAGGTCGGCACCGCCATCACGTTCTTGCTGATTGGACTGGGCGCGGGCGCGTTGGTTGGACTTCTCTTTGCTCCCAAACCGGGCAAGCAGATGCGCAAAGAACTGCGCCGCCGTTACGAGGACGCGCGCGAGACCATCGATGATTGGAAGGAAGACGCCAAAGAAGTGGCGGAAGATGCAATGGAGCGTGGCGCCGCCATTGCCGACGAGTTGCGCGATCGCGTTGCTCCGATCGCCAAGTCCATGCGCCGCAAGTAGAGTCGGGCTTTTTTGAGCCCCCGGCCCAGCCTCCAGCGGAACTCAGAGAGTTTGTGTCACCACGGCGCGCCTTGAGGCGCGCCGTACTTGCCGCCCTCAGATCTGCTTTAGCCGCTGACGTTCAGCTCTGCTCACTTGCGGCCACACTCTCTCTGGCCTTGTCGACCAATTCGGCCATCGCATACTTCAACTCGTTCACACCTTTTCCGGTCACTGCTGAAATCGGATACAGATCCAGTTTCTGCTTCTTGCAGTAGCGCTTCAGCGCCGCCAGCTTGTCTTTGTTCGCGACATCCATCTTCGAAGCCACCATGATCACCGGCTTTTCTTCCAGCTTGGCGCCGAAACTCTTCAGTTCTCCCGTGATGACTTCCACATCCTTCACCGGATCGGGCCTGCCACTTGCATCTGAAATGTCGACCAGGTGGACCAACAGCCGCGTGCGTTCGATATGCCGCAAAAACTGCGTTCCCAGGCCTGAGCCCGTGTGCGCTCCCTCGATCAGTCCTGGGATGTCGGCAACCACGAAGCTGCGCTCATCCCGCCCTTGCCCGACCACCACCACTCCCAGGTTTGGCTGCAACGTCGTAAAGGGATAATCGGCAATCTTGGGTCTCGCCGCCGAAATCCGCGAGATCAACGTCGACTTGCCGACGTTCGGATATCCGACGAGCCCGACATCGGCCAGCAGCTTCAACTCCAGCCGGAAGACGCGCTCCTCGCCCGGACGCCCATCTTCGTGCTCGCGCGGTGCCTGATGGGTGGAAGTGGCGAACTGCGCATTGCCTCGTCCTCCGCGTCCGCCGCGTGCGATGATGACGCGTTCATCGGGGTGCGAGAAGTCGTGGACCTTCTCTCCCGTGTCTTCGTCGTAGACCAACGTTCCCACTGGAACTTTCAGCAGAATGTCTTCGCCATCGCGCCCGGTTTTGTTCGACCCCTCGCCGTGCCTGCCGCGCTGCGCTTTGTACTCGGGATTGAAGCGGAAGTGAACCAGCGTGTTGTGGCGCTCGCTCGATTCCATGATGACATCGCCACCCTTACCGCCGTCGCCGCCCGAAGGGCCTCCCCGGGGTACGAACTTTTCGCGGCGGAACGCCATGCAGCCGTTGCCGCCGTCGCCGGCCTTCACTCGAATTGTCGCTTCATCGATAAACATGGAGTCTTATGCCGGTCATTCGGTCGCCCATCTTCGGCAATCTGTGGTTTAGGCTTTTCGCCGACGACCAAACCGCCGACGACCTCCGGCCAAAATACAAAAGCCTCGGCCCGAAGGCGAGGCTGGATCTGCGTTGGATGACTGCCTTACTTCGCTTCCAAGGGTTCGATCATCACGAATTTGCCCATCTGGCCCCGGTCTTTGAAACGAATGTAGCCGGTGATCTTGGCAAACAAGGTGTCGTCCTTGCCGCGGCCAACGTTGAGCCCCGGCTTCACGCGCGTGCCGCGCTGCCGCACGATGATCGTCCCGCCGGGCACTAACTGCCCGCCGAATGCCTTAAATCCAAGCCGCTGCGAATTCGAATCGCGGCCGTTTCGTGATGTGCCCTGTCCTTTTTTGTGTGCCATAAGGTCCTCTGCTTGTGTAGAGCGTCCTCGCCCCTGCGGCCGAGCAGCGCTCGGCTCTTATTTCTTCTTCTTCGTTGTTTTCTTGGCTGCGGATTTCTTCGCGGCCTTCTTCTTCGCGTGAGGCTTCGCCTCGTGCTCGACGTGCTCCGCCTCGGCCTTCGCCACTTTCTTCGGCTTGGGTTCTTTCTTGGGGAGGTCGGGAGCGCTGAACTTCTGGCCGTCGAACGCGATTTCGGTAATCCTTACGGCTGTGAAGCCCTGCCGGTGTCCGCGGAGCTTCTTGTACTGCTTTTTCTTCTTGTAGTGGAAGACCAGGATCTTCTTGGCGCGGCCCTGCTCGACGATTTCACCGACTACATGAGCGTCGGAGCCGGCCTTGCCGATCTGGCCTTCGCTGCCTGAAACTGCCAGCACATCGCTGAACTGGATCTTGCCGTCGGTGCCAGTGCCCTGGTTCTCGACTCGAATCACATCGCCGGGCGCCACCCGGTACTGCTTGCCACCGGCGCGGATGACCGCGTACATACCTATGCCTCCGTCAGAAACGTCCGTTCGCACCCAGGTGCGAGGCGTAAACCTTGCTGGATTTCCGTGCTTGCTGCTTCCGCGTCGGCGCTCTCTCGGCAACGAATGCGCGGACGGCCCCAGAACGGAGCCGCGAGTACAGGCAAACTGAAATATTCTATCGTGTTGAACCGAAAAGGGTCAAACGGCAAAAGCTTCCGCCGCGGATTTAGACCGATCGACGCACATAAGCCGAGCGAATCCGTGTGAATCCGCGTTTATCCGCGGCGATAGGTTTTTGCAGTTTCCTTCCCTCCGTGCGACAATCCTCCCCGCTTGGAGGC
>DATGJP010000053.1:0-4032 GCA_035295125.1 Bryobacteraceae bacterium
GCCATGGCGATTCCAACCTGGGGAAATACCTGATCTACGATGCAAGTGACGAACAGAGAAACCCGGTGGGGCATCAAGTAAGGATTGTAACAGAGTGAACGCGGCTGGTTATTATTTTGGCAACAGATTCCCTACGCGGCCTTCCACCGACGTATCCTCGGAGCCCCTGCTGGCACGTGTGCCCTCTGTGCATCCGTGTGCTCGGTAGTGGGTTTCAGCGCAAGCCAGGCGGTTTGCAAACGGAAGCCGAGTTGTCACGACTAATCCGGCAACTTCCTCGAACGCCGTTTCCGGATCTTATCATTCGAATCATTCGAAAAAACGAACAAACGCTGACACAACGAGCCAATCGACTGTAGGATGTTTCCAGACTTTGAAATGCGTTTCGCTGGCTCAGATCCACAAGGGAACATGAGTAATTCGCAGCATTGATCTGCTCGCCCTGCGCTACTCCGTGACTCTCGCCAGTCTTTTGTAGGCACGGATCGCCGTGTTTTGAAACTCCCACGCTTGTTGACCGGGTGGTGGTGCTCCCCTCCACTCAAGTTGCCAGGCGAATCCTCTCGAAAGCGGTCGGGCGATGACGCGCAAGGCCTGCTCGGCGAATTCGGGATACTGTTGGGCGGCCTCCGCGAGAGCAAGGCGGCTCAGTTCAGGGTCGATCTCAATCGACTGCATGCGATCATCATACCGTTACGAGTGGGAGTGCCGTCTGCCGGACCCAGCCTGCGACATGTAAGCCGCGGCCAGACGGCGGAAGCCTACAATTCGCACAGCGCGGGAGGGGGCCATCGTCTGGATTGCCGACTATCCTACAAGAACGGCAACCCGACGAGAGAGTGAGCGTTTGGAGCGAGTGCGCACTCTGGTGCGGGTCGCGGCGAAGCAGCAGACCGAATCATGCGAGCTGCTGAAAATCCGCTGTGGAGTGGGCGCCCGTGCGGGAATTAGTTGGCGTGACCGTTTCCGTCACGTCATCGCTCTCCGGAAATGCCTTCAGCGACTACTCGGTTTCTTTCGCACGTTATGGGAGCGGCGGAACTGCGCGGGCGGACATCCAAACTCCCGCTTGAACACGCGGTTGAACGCCGCTTCCGATGCATAGCCGACCTCGGCCGCGATCTCGCCGACGTTCGCGTTTGAAGACACAAGTATTTCCGCAGCCAGCCTGAGTCGCCACCGTGCGAGATACGCCATGGGAGGCTCGCCCAGAAAGTGACGAAAGCGCTCAGCGAATCGCGTGCGCGAAACCCCAACCTGGTGGGCGAGGTTCGCGATGGTCCAAGCATGCGACGGGTTCTTATGCAGCAGCGCGAGCGCTTCGCCGATCACCGGATCGCGTGCTCCGGCGAGCCATCCCTTCTGCTCATCCGGCAGGTCCTGGATGAAACGCCGCAGCGTCTCGACGAAGAGAACTTCAGATAGCTTAGCCAGGACCACATCGCGGCCGGTCCCTGGCCCTCCGGCTTCATGCACTGAGAACTGTATCGAATTCGCCAGCCATTGTCCCGCGCAGCCATTCGCGATATTGACCACAAACATCGAGGGCAACCCCGAAAGTACGATTTCGCTCAAACTGGGATCGCAAGCCATATAGCCGCACACGAACCTCGTAAGTTCCCCTCCGCCGCCATAGCGAGCGACTTTGAGTCCACGGCTCAAATTCTTAGCGAAGGTCTTTAGCGAATCGACGGGCTTGCCTGCGCCGTTTCCCAGTATGTGCGCATCTCCGTGAGGGAAGATCACCACGTCGCCTGGTCCCAGATCGCGACGGCTCCCATGGGCCAATTGCGCATATGCGCGGCCATCGGTCAGGTAGTGGTAGATGATCACGTGACCCGCTCCGGGGCAGAGCAGCGGAGCGACCTGGCTCGATTGAGGCGACGCGAGGCACCACGGAGCGGAAAACTCGGCGTTGAAAAATAAGGCTCCTCTGAGCTTGACGATTTTAAGCACCTCGGAAACGGCATCCATGGCTCCAGCTTCGCTCGGTTTGGACGTTTTCGGCAAAAATGCGGAACGATCGAGCAAGTTTTAGTATCCAGTCCGCCGCATAGTAGAGCCAGGAGGCGACACCATGAGTGTTCTAGAGAAACAGACCGGACTGGACGAATTAAAGACCCGCTTGCGGAATACGTGGATGGCAGGCGACTATGGCCGATTCAGCCGTTATATGGAACGCGATGCCGAGGCGTTCTATCGGCGCCTGCACATCAAGCCGGGCGCGCAGTTGCTCGATGTGGCATGCGGCGCGGGGCAACTGTCGCTGATTGCGGCGAGAGCGGGGGCGCGTGTGACGGGGTGCGACATCGCAACCAACTGGCTGGCGCAAGCGCGTCGAAGCGCGGCCGCGGAAGGGCTAACAGTCATGTTCGAAGAAGGCGATGCGGAAGCGCTGCCTTACGAAAACGCCACGTTCGATGCGGTGGTCAGCCTGATCGGCGCGATGTTCGCACCTCGCCCGGAACTGGTTGCAGCCGAGCTTACCCGCGTCTGCCGGCCCGGGGGGAAAATCGCAATGGCCAACTGGACGGGTCCTGGATTCGTTGGGCAGATGTTTAAGACCATCGCCAAACACATCGCACCTTCGGGTATGCCGTCGCCACTGTTGTGGGGCGATGAGCCGACCGTTCGCGAACGGCTGAGGAGTGGGGTAGCGAGTCTCGAATGCTCACGCCACCTCTACGAACTCAGCTATCCATTTTCGCCGGCGGATGTAGTCGAGTTCTTCCGCGCGAACTATGGGCCGATGGCGCGCGCGTTCGCATCAATCGGAGAAGAGGCGCAAGAGCAGCTTCGTGAAGAGCTGACGGATCTGTGGTCCAGTACCAATCGGGCTACTGACGGAACCACCAGGGTCGATGCGGAGTATCTTCAGGTGATCGCGATACGAGGTTAATCGTCGGGAGCGGACCACGTGCGCCGGGACGAATGAGATGCTCGGCATTACCCCACCCCGGGATTAGATTTCCTGAGTGTACGTCAATGCTCCTGTATTGCCGGCGATCCACTCGTTTTCCGGAAAGTAAACCCTGTGTGTCGTCAGCCGCGGGCTATGCGGAACGGAACCATTATTTTCGAATCAACTCAGTTCACAACAAACATGAGCACTGAATCCTGTATAAAATTGCGGCGCAAAGCGAGCCTAAATCAAGCCTATTCGGGCTTTCTTCCGCTCCGTAAACTGTTTTCTGGGAAATACAGCCATGCCGGACGTTGCGGCCCTTTGCCATCTGTTTGTGAGATATCCGGGTCAAGTAAGCAGTCCGGTCAATTGAGGTTGTCGCCGGAATCGAGACCTTCGGCCATGGCAGTGTTAGCGAAAGACTAGAAGAGTGTATAAAGGGGTGGGTGTTAGCGCCATCACGGCCCAACTTGTGCCGGCCGCCGAGATGACTTGATCGCGTCCATGGGGAAAACCGCTTTCAAATAAGGCTAGAACCGGCAGTGACCGGCCTCTGACATGCCACGATCCGTCGGATTCCTGCGTACCGAGGAGAAACCTTGCGCCGCGGTCGAAAATACTTGATTTGGAACCGAATGACCCACTCTCACGCAAAGCCACGAGCGCTTTTCCGGTCGCATAAGCATCGGCCGGCAGCGTTGGTAGCTGTGCCCAGCCGCCGTTGGGCTGCTGTGCAGAGGCGAGTTCCTGAGCAGCTTTGTCGATGGCGGCCCGAGATGCACCGCCCCAGACGAGCCCTAACAACCGCATCGCGCTCTCCTCTAAACCGGCGGGCCTCGCTTTTCGAAGCCAGGCGGCGCCTCGCGAACATCTGTCGTTAAACTCCCGGCGCGGCTGGGAAATCCGTAAAGATGAAGCGCCCGAATCGCAACCGCAGTCGCCGAGATGGCGCTATATTCCAGCGGAGGGCGTCCCCATCGTTCAGGCCAGCTGCCGTCCGTCATTTGTGTTGACGCTATATAGTTCACAGCGATGTCTGTGAAGAGGTCTGCCGCTTGTCCATCGGATGACAAGCCGATGAGTTCCCAGGAGACCATGGCCGCCTCACCCGCAGGAGCTGCGCCATG
>DATGJP010000054.1:0-5077 GCA_035295125.1 Bryobacteraceae bacterium
CCGGAGCATTTCCGAATTACATTCAGCATGCGCTCCTCATCGGCCATCGGCGCCGATCTAGGCCCGAATCTTTCTGTGACTGGATCGCTCGCGACCATCCTCTGGCTCATCGCCGTGCGCCGTGAAGGCGGACACGTGAGCACCTGGACCCTTTTCAAGGCGGGCGCCTTGTAATGCCTCCCGCGCTCTTACTCGCCGGGGCCATACTTGTTCTTAGGTCTTGAATTGCGGGGATCCTACACAGACTAATGTGGCTGGCGATCGTCCTGTCTCGGAATGATCTTGGCCTACGCGCGGACATTCGAGACACCCTTCAACGAGAACCTCATCCTTTCGAGCGCCACGGGCACCGGCGGCCTTGCCCAGAATGTGTTCGGGTCGATTCGGTGGCAATCGAACCCTGCTTTCGCAATCAGTTCAACGCCGGATTCCAACAGGCCATCGGGAGTTCCTGTTTATCGACGCTAACTATTTTGGAAGTACACGCACATTTTGGAAGTACACGCACAACGCCTACGACTTCGGGGCCCTGCTCAACACGACGATTGCCGTCCCGATCGCATGGCGCAATTCGAAGCTGGACGGGGATCACCGGGCGCGTGAGCACGACCAACCTGCGTGGCTTTTAGGCCTATTGGACCTTCGGCGATACTCGCGCCCGGTACTTCTTCCCCGAAGTGGGCGGACTCATCCTTCACGGATCGCCGCTGAACGGAAGCGTATTCCGCACCGACCACGACCAGGCCTTCCAATCGACGCTGAATCCTCGCTATCCGCCGGCTGCGGGCGCAAGGCCATCCGCGACCTTCTGGAATTCCTGCCGCGTGAAGTATCGGTCCGGCGATCCGGCTCCGTGCAGGTCGTCGCGGCCGAAGATCTGCGCCTCGGCGAGGCCATTCTGGTGGTGCCGGGCGGCCGGATTCCCGTGGACGGCACTGTGGCGTCGGGCCACTCCTTCGATGAATCTCGGATAACCGGGGCCCAAGGCGAGTTGGCCCAACCAAGAGCCACGGTGCAGGCCAGCAGCAGGATGTCGCCGGAGGTCTCACCCTCGGCGAACGCCTGGAAGGGCGGCATGAGCCTCGATCGAACTGCATCAGCGCCAGACCTTAATCAACTCGACTTCGGCGGTTGCGCATAAGCCATCATTTCCGCAAGGTCCAGTTGTCAATGTTCAAATGCGAAACTCGGCCGAACTCGCGTGTATTGTCTGCCACTAACGTGAGGCCCAGACTTCGGGCATGAGCCGCAATGAACAGGTCGTTCGCACCGATCATCGTGCCCCGCCTCTTTAAGTCGCAGCGAATCTTAGCGTAGTCGCCAGATGCCTGGTCGGGAAAATCCAGGACCTCCACATAGTCCAGAAAGGCGGCTAGGGCCGCCTCATCCTGCTGCTTGCGGGGTGACATTTCAACCCCGAACAGGAGTTCGGACTTCGTGATGACGGAGATACACACGTCGGTCACAGGAGTTTTCTTGAGGCGTTTGAGGACCGAGTCGTTCGAGCGCTTCATAATATACGAACTGGTATCGGTGTCCAGCATATAGCGGGGCATCAGGATTCCCGCTCTTGCACCGGAAGATCTTCGATGCCTTCCATGAAATCGGCTGAGGCGACTGGAGCTTCGCCCAGATAAGAGGACCAATCGAGGGGCCGCGGCGACAAGACTACGTCCTTACCCACTTTCCTTATAAACACCTCCTGCGTCTTGAACTGAAACTCCTTGGGCAGGCGCACCGCCTGGCTGCGGTTGTTCATGAAGATTTTTGCTTTTCGCTGGATGTTTCCACCTTTGGCGTGTGGCATATACAACTGGTATATGCCAGCCGTACCCATTTGCACAATACCTCGAAACGCTCAACGACCTCCGACGGGCGAAGCGCGTCAGAACGTCGCTTGCTTCTTACATCGAGGGTGACGCGGTCGAGTTCCTGGCATCTCACCGTCTCTCGGGAGATGACTTGGTGTACTGCGACCCGCCATAACTCCCGAGCACGCGGCGGCGTGCGCGTCTACCGGCACGACTACAGAGAAACCGACTACGTTCGGCTGCTTGAGACACTGCGGAAGCTACTTGCCGGGTCGTCGTCTCGGGCTACCCCTCCGAGTTATATGATGAGTCCCTCAGCGGCTGGCAATCGCAAAGGTACTCGGCGAAGGCGCATGACGGAATTCGACAGGAGAAGATCTGGTTCAACTTCGACCCTCCGGTCCGGTTGCATGGCACGCGGCACCTTGGACGGGACTTTTCGGGAGCGCCAGACCATCAAGCGGCGCCCTGCAGAGGCTCCAGACACGTATTTCAACACTCTCTCCTCAGGAGCAGCAGTTTCTGTCGGAGTGGCTTGACGATCATCTGCAGGAAGAGGACTGCGATGCAGGTTTTCTACTTCCTAAAGAATGACCAGGTCGTCGAACGATACCTCCCTGCGCCGGAGGTGTCCGGGGTGCCGGGCGCATCAACTGCGCCAGGATGAGTTCCGTCGGCAGTTCGGGACGGACTGTCGCAGCGATCTGGACTTGATCTTCGCTAACCCGGATGGATCATCGCTGATGCCTAATTCGATTTCGTCAACGGTGTCGCGGCTCTGCCGGCGCTTGGGCCTGCTCAAGGGAGCATCGCTCCACGTCCTGCGACACAGCCACGCTAGCCTCCTCCTGGCCGACGGCGTGGACCTCGCGACCGTCTCCGCACGCCTCGGCCACTCATCCGTGCGCACGACCGCCGACATCTACAGCCACGCGATCCGCGGCAAGGACCACGCCGCCGCCCAGTGTTGGGACGACATCATGCAGCGATCACGCGCTGAGAAAGCCACGGGCGTAAACTAGAGATCGAGTTTATATGGCCAAGAAAACGGACGCGACTCCAGGCCCGGAAATGAAACTCGCGCGATACTCGCATCGGCTTTCATCGCTTACAGTCACGGCATCGGGATCGATTACGCCCGCTAGAAGTACGCCCACATGCAAGTCGGACCATGGATCGAGGTCGCGCGTATGGTAAGCGCGGGGACAGCGCAGGCCAATCAGCGGGCAGCCTTCGTGGTTCCGCTGGGTCGAAGAATACAATAGTTGCGCCCACCGCCGAGCGGCCGCTTTTGTCTGCAAATGACAGAGGCTCTTCCATTAGTTGTGATTATGGAAGGGTGCCCGACCATACAGACGCCATCCGAACAACACATTTCTAAATGAATTGCTCATGAGGGAGTTCCGTCATTAACGGCGTGTGGCGCTATTTCCCGGCTGGCACTTTGCGCTGCCGAAGAAATTTTATCAGGACAACGACGTGGTTCTGAGCCTCGGGCGCTTCCTTGGCCTCGATGGGCAGCAGAGCCGCCATGCGCTTGCCGTCGGGCGCAAGATCGATGTTCTTGTTGTTGACGGCGCCCCCCGATCTGCTGCTTATCGAACCACATCCGCACCTTGCCGGCCACGAAGGAACGCCCTTCACGGTATAAGCCGCGCCACGATCCGGTTATCCGGAGTCTCGAAAAACAACTTGTGCCCGGTGCGCGACCACATCGGGTACGCGCCGCCGTCATTCGAAATCTACTTGCCGCCTTTGTTTTCACGTACCCTCTGGCACGAGGAACGCGGCGGGCCCACATCAAATCAGGCCTTGCTAACTGACGCTAGGTCTCCGTAGATGCCGACACCGGGATCACGTCGAAGCGAGCAGCAAGTGCGGCCCGTTCCTCTCTACCTCCGTGCCGCGCCGCCAATTGCTGCATTTCTTCGAGAAAGCGCTCGAAACCGGCGGGATGATGCATGGCTAAGAGGATCGCGCTCTCACTGCTCGCGTTGTGAAAGCCGTGGATCGTTTCGCGCGGGATAAACGCGAAGGTGCCGGCTTCGGCGTGTGTGTCTCGTTGCCGACGGGCGCAGCACCAACTCACCTTCGAGAACGTAGAAGAACTCATCGCGCCCGCGGTGATAGTGCGGTCCCGCGCCCACCGTCCCCGGCGGCACTCGTCCTTCCCAGACGGTGCACAGGTCGCCAGTCTCTGCGCCCGACGCCTTGACCGTCACGCCCGTGCCAGCGGACCCAACCGCAATAAACCGTCCCTCACCTGGAGCCACCACAGCAGCTTTAATCATCTTCCTCCTCATCCCTAATCCAGGCCAATGAGCTACTCCGGCTCGCAGTGGCTCCTACGGTGCCGGGGTGAGGCCATGGCGGCGCATGATTTCGGCCATCTTGACTCGGTCCGGCGGGCCACCGGCCGCTGCGTTGATCACCTCGGCAGCCTCCCGAAAATACTGTGGACCTATGGCGGCTGGCGTGATCACGCAGAGTGCCTTCACGTCCTGGGTTCCGTTATTCTCGAACCGGTGGATGGCGCCCCGCGGGATGCACAGCGCCTGGCCCGGCCCCACGTCGATTTGTTTTCCGTCGACAGTCCAGGTCAACCCGCCGTCGATACCGTAGATCGTCTCCTCGTAATGGTCATGGCTATGGGCTGGCGCCGGCAAGCGCTGCGCGCCAGGCACAGTCATTTCAAAGGCCGCGATGCTGCTGGTCGAGTTGTCCCCGGTGAGCAGGAACCGTATCGTGAGCGGCCCTACATGGATGCTTTCCTCGGAAGGATTCACACGGAGGTCGATGGTTTGTTGAGTCATGGGGGTTCCTCATCGGTAAACTACATTTACCATGGTAAGATAGTAAACGCAGTTTACGGACAATGTCAATCCCCTTGTCGCCAAAAAGTTCACAGCTCCAAACCAGGGACATGCTCATCGGCGCTCTGCTGCGCGTGCCCGCTCAAGCAATCCATCGCCGTATCATTAGAGAGCTCAATGCGGCGGGTTTTGACGAGCTACGCCTGCCACATATCGCCGTGTTGCAGTTTCCCGGTCCGGATGGGGTTAGCCCAGGCACTCTGGCGGAGCGCGCGGGGATGAGCAAACAGGCCATGAACCAGCTGCTCCGAAGCCTCGAAGCTCTCGGTTATATCGTCCGGTCCGATGCGCCCGACGAAGGCCGCATGCGAATTGTCCGCTTTACCAAGCGCGGGCGCGCCGCATACGCAAAAATACACGACATACTTCGCGACATCGAGCACGAATGGAGCG
>DATGJP010000055.1:0-159799 GCA_035295125.1 Bryobacteraceae bacterium
GAGGTCGGCATACGAGATCGGCCAATCCGCGAAACCCGTCCCCGGAATCTCGCCCCACAGTGTGCGCTCTTTAAAATCCAGTTCGTGGAGCCGCCAGTAGTTGGCTGTGAAGTGAACGGTTCCGCCGCCCACCTGCCGTCCGTAGCCGAGCGCGCGCGTCACTCGGGCGGGCTCCGATTCAGTCTTTCGAAAAGTCTGGGGTTGCAGCTTCGGATCGTTCGTGAACGGGTTCTGCTGCCGGATCTGGATCTCGTCGTGCTTGAAATCTTTCTCGCGCAGGTACGGTCCTTGTTCGAGCACGACCACCTGAAATCCCGCAACCGAGAGTTCCTTCGCCACTGCGCCACCGGCCGCGCCGGAGCCGATCACGACAAAGTCCACGGTGTCCGATGGCTTATACGTCTGCATCAGCGCCCGCCCTCCTTCGCTGCCTCGCGATCGTAATACCCGAAAGGCGGTTCGAACTTCATGCTGTCCTCAAAGCCGATCAGTTTCCAGCCCACTCCATTGCGGTTTCCGCCATAGCTCGGATTGCCTAGAAATCCCATAATTGTGTGGCTGCGAACCATCTGAAAGAAGTCGGTCTGTTCGATGGAGCGAAGCAGGTCGTCCTGTTGCGCCGGCGTCAGCTTCGCGATGCTTTCCGACCCCGGAAACAGCTTCTGCCGCTGTGTCTGCACCTCGGCCAGCCCGTTACGGTACGCGCCCTGCTTGCCTTCGTCGAATGTCGTGAGTGCGCGATCGATGAAGTAGATCACTCCAGCTTCCCGCGCTCCCGGAGTGTCGTCGGTCGGAATAATCCGCTCGGCAATCGCCGCCACTTCCGGGCCGCTCGTGGCATCGAAGAATACAAACTTGGCAGGCGCACCCGACCGCACCATGTTGTGCGCGTGTTCCTGCGCCGCGAGAATCTCCGGCAGCGATACGAGTGAAAGGGAGGCCGTCAACCAGTCACGACGCGATAGGTCCATTAGTCGCTCCTGGGTACAAAGAATAACACGGCAAAGGCCGCGTTTATTGCTGCGATGAGGTGCCCGATGCCGGAGCCAATAACCGGTGAATCTGGTTTACGGCGTAATCCACCTTCATGTCAAAGAAACGTTTACCGAGTTCCGTCGACGCGCGCCGCCCGTCACCTTGAATCCCGTTATTCACCCGTTTGGCGTTGGGATCGCGAGGCTCGCCGGGTTTACGCATTGGATCGCCCACGGCGGTCGCGATCAGGTCCTTCCGCACCCAGCCCTTGTCGCCGCCGAGATACAGCATCTCGGAAGTGTCCGGGATGCCGGCATGCGAACTGAGCGGGTAGCCGTTGTCGGCCAGCCACTTGTCGAAATCCGCCATCGCCTTGGCGTAAACCTCGTCGCAGAAAACCACTCGAATGCCTTGCGACGAGTATTTCGCGTCGAGCTTCTTCGCGACTTCGCCGAGTTCTTTCTGCCCGCCGCCATGGTCGCCCATCAGCACGACATTTTTGAACCCGGTCTTAATCAACTGCTCCGCAACCTGTTCATTGAGCGCGGCGAATAACTCCGGCGTCAGGCCGATGGTTCCGGGAAGTGTAGCGCTTGCATTGTTGGGCGAGAACGGCATCACTGGCGCGGCAATGGCGTTCCCCAACTTCTGCGCAATAGCGATTACCGTGGCCTGCGCCATGAGCGTATGGCCGCCGTTAACATTCTGCGGACCGCGCTGTTCCGTGCCACCGTTATAGACCAGGGCCGTGGTCTTGCCCGACTCCATGGCCTTTTTGACCTCAACCCAGGTCATCATTCCGAAGTCGACTTGGGAATTCGCCATTTGGGCGAAACCCGTGGCAGACAGGGCCATCAGGCAGGCCAATGCTGTAACAAAACGCATGAGTGCTCCTTTAAAGTGCTGGCTTTGGTTCCGGTGCCGTCTTGGGCTCGGTCTCTCCGCGATGGCAGGTGTAGCAGGTCACCATCATCTTCCCGCCCGGGAAGTTCGCGTTAATCGTCTGGGCCATTTGAATCATGTGCCGGGCGATTTCTTTCTTCGGATTGTCATCGCTGGCAAAATTGCCCTGGACATGGCAGTAGTCGCACTTGACACCCAGACCTGCCGTAAACGACCGCATGACCTGGATGACCTCGTCTCCGGTCGTGACCTTGAGCACCTTCAGATTCGTTGGGGCGGGCCGCTCCCGCTTTGGCTGCTTTTCCTGAGCCATGAGCGGCAGAAACACCAATAGTGAGATAACCAGTGAGCGCATTGGCGTATCGTACATCCTGCGTCTCTGCAAGGTCAAGTTCGTGGCACGGGCGGTTTTGGCGTTGCAAACCTGTCCCGAATCAATTTCCTTGAGATTCCGGACGCTCAAACGGCACGACTATTCCTTGAGAACCCCAATCGATCCGGTACTTTGGTCTAGCCAAATTGTAGCCCCCGTACCCTTACCCGATCGCCTGTCCAACCGGCATAATCCGGTCAGTGAGTATCGCGCACCAAACAGGTCGATGCCTATGAAATCGCTCAGGTTTTATCTCATTCTCGCCGCGTGTTTTTCCGTCGCCGCAGAGGCCCAGATCCAGTACGACCCCTTTCCTTCAAGGATTGTCGGCCAGCCGCTCCTGCAACAGCAGCTGATCACGAGCGGAGCGCCGAACCTTGTGGAAGGGCGCGAGTTGTACTCGCCTCAAGCCGTCGCGGTCGACAATTCGGCCACTCCGCCCATTCTTTACGTGGCGGATACCAACAACAACCGCATCTTGGCGTGGAAAAACGCCTTTGGATTCACTCAGGGAGACCCGGCCGACCTGGTGATCGGCCAGCGCGACATGTTCCAGACCTTTCCGAAGGGTCCCACAACCGACCTCAGCACCGGGTTATTCCAGCCCACGGCGCTGGTTGTCGACGGGGCAGGGAATCTGTATGTCGCCGACAGCGGGAATAACCGCATCGTGCGTTACCCCACCCCATTCCAGCAGACCACCAGCCTCCTCGCCATCGACCTGATCATCGGCCAGAAGGACTTCGCCAGCCGTTCGCGCAACGAAGGACAGAGCGCCCCCAACGAACGCACATTAGCTCTGACTACCGGCGGCGGGCAGGGTCTGATTTCAGGCCTGGTTTTCGACTCAAGCGGCAATTTGTGGATATCGGATCCCGGCAATAACCGCGTCCTGCGCTATCCTGCCTCCTCTCTGAGCACAAGCTTTGAGCCCTCGGCCGACACAGTGCTGGGCCAGCCCGATTTCGTCTCTACGTCTCTTCCGGGAACCATCGACCCTCGCGATAAGAAGCTTCTCATTCAACCCGCTGGCCTTGCTTTCGATCCGTCAGGTCGATTGTTCGTGGCGGAAGGCGGCAACCTTCTTGCCCGCGTGGTCGTTTATGCGCCGCCCTACACCGGGACGGCGTCTCGAATTATGGGTGTGATCCCGCCCACCCAGACCAATCCCAATCCGCCGCCCATCAGCATGGGTACCCTGGGCGCTCGTAACCAGAATGGCGCCATTCCCCCGAACGGCGTCTTCTTCATCGGAAATAATCCTTACGTCATCGATACCGGCAACAGCCGGATCCTGGAATTCGATCCCTACGACCAGTGGCCTCCCGAAACGACGTCCTTTTCGCCGGCGGCGATCAGCCTTTTCGGACAGAATTCCGCCGACATGTACAAACCCAACTCCGGCAACTCGCAGCCATCCGCCAGTACGCTTGCGATGCCGTCATCCGCGGTTTTCGTCGGAACCGACCTGATCATTGCCGACACCGGCAATAACCGTGTCATGGCGGTGCCGCAAACGAACGGCTCGTTCATCGCAGGCGCCCGTCTTCTTGGCCAAATAGACTTTGAATACAACAGCGCAAACCTCATTGAAGGCCGCGAGTTCTTCCTCACGAATAGCGGGAGTGCCGTTATCGACACCACATCGAGCCCGCCGCACCTCTATGTCGCGGACACGTATAACAACCGCATCCTTGGATTTGCGGACGCCCGCAAGGTGGGACCCGGAGTCCGCGCCGACGTCGTGATCGGCCAGCCCGATTTCTTCACAGCAGAAATCAACTTCCCGGCAAACGATACTCAAAAAGTCACCGACTCCAGCTTGTTCGGACCGCAGGGCATGGTGATCGACGCCGCCGGTAACCTGTGGGTCGCCGATTCCGGCAATGGCCGCGTATTGCGCTTCCCGAGGCCCTTCGACCACACCGATTCGCCGCTCGAAAGCGCGGATATGGTTCTTGGCCAGGGCAGCTTCTTCCTGAAAGTGACGGACCCGAGTTCGCAGACGATGCGAAACCCCTACGGCATCGCTTTGACTTCGAATGGCAGCATCGCGGTGTCCGATTCCGCGTTGAATCGTGTTCTCTTCTTCCGCAAACCTGACGGGTCGGACTTCACCCCCGGCCAGGCGGCCGCATTTGTGATCGGCCAGAGCGACTTTGCGGGCGCTACGTCGCGGCTGTTCAATGGCCCGCGGCTGATCTCCACCGACACCAGCGATTTTCTTTATGTCGCCGACACGTTCAACAACCGGATTCTTGTCTTTCCCAACCTGATGAACATGGTTTCAAACGATCCGTCTCCCGTGCTGACGCTCACGTCCGGGTTGGGACAAGGTTTCAATTCCCCGGCGGGGGTCGTGGTTTCGCCGGCAACGGGCGACATCTGGGTCGCCGACACCAACAATAGCCGTGTGGTGCGATTCCCTCAGTTCACGATTCTCACTTTCAACGGCGCCGCCCGCGATCAGTTCGCTTCGCCCTATCCCTTGTCGGTCGCGCTCGACGCGTTCGACCGTCCCGTGGTGGCCGAAGGCATCAACCGCGTATCGTTCTACTATCCCTTGTTCGATCTGGGTCATTCCGGCAATGCGGCGAATTTCTTCTCACGATACTGTCCGGGAATGTTGGCGGTCCTCAAGCCGCAATACCCGCTGAATTTCGGCGATGTGAGTGGGAAGAGCGACTCGATGCCGTGGGCAGCGGCCGTCGGCGATGTACAGGTGCTCGTCAACGGCACGCCCGCGCCGCTGTCGTCGGTCTCCACGAGCGAAATTGATTACCAGGTGCCCTCATCCACTCCGGTGGGTTCGCAGTTAGTCGAGATCCAGGTGGTACGCGTTTCGACCAGTGAAGTGCTGGCCAGCGGTTTCGTCCGCATCGATCCGTTCTCGCCAAGCCTCTTCTCGATGGACGGGACCGGCCTGGGCCAGTTAATGGCCACCAATATGACCGACGGTTCGCAGAATGGTCCGGCTCATCCCGTGAAGGTCGGCACATATGTCAGCCTGTTCGGTACGGGTCAGGGACTCGTATCGGGAGCGCCGGCCGACGGTGAGCCCGCGAACGGGCAGATTGCGACAAACGTCAAGCCGCGAGTCTTCATCGGAGGCCTGGAGGTGCCTAGCTCCGATATCCAGTACTCGGGATTGGCGCCCAACACCGTTGGTCAGTGGCGGATCGACGCCAAGGTTCCGATGAACGTGCCGCCCTCGACGGTCACGGGTCCGACGCAGGTTGTGATCCTCTACAACGATGTGAACAGCTCGCTCGACCAGTACGGGAATCGTATTCTGCAAACCATCCGGGTTTCTCAGTGAGCGGCATGGGCTTGGGCTCGCCCTTTCCAGGTGCCACCCTTGCCCGTCCAGTATCGAACGGCCGATTCGCAGGTCGCGGCGAGATAGAACAGCGCCACTGCGGGCAATAGCGGCGCCCAAAGAATTGATCGCCGGTAGTACCGCAGCGTCTGGAGATACGTGAGAGACATAAGCGCCCACGCAGCCGGCGCCGGCCAGCCGTGCGTAATGAGCAGCGGCGGAACGAGATAGGTCACCACCAGGCCCAGAATCGTCCCCGCCAGCAGGATTACCGAATAACGAAGCTGGGTAAATGCAGTCCGCGAGATCATTCGCCAGACGTCGCCAAATCGCGGATACTCTCGAACGCTACGAGTTTCGCGAGTTAGCCCCAGCCAGACCTTGCCGCCCGACCGCTTTACCGCCGCCGCGAGCGCGCAATCGTCGATCAGTTCGCTGCGAATTGCCTCGATGCCGCCGGCCCGACGAAGCGCCGCAGGCCGGACCAACATGCATCCCCCAGCCGCGCCCGCGGTCTTTCGTTTCGGGTTCGCGATCCAGGACGGCGGATACAGCATCAGGAAGAAGAACACGAAAGCGGGCATCAGCATCCGCTCGGCCAGGCTTTCCATCCGCAATTCGACCATGAGCGAAACGAGGTCCCAGTCTCCCGACGCGGCCTGTCCTACGAGTTGCGTCACGTTGTCGCGGGAATGCACGATGTCGGCATCGGTCAGCAGAAGGTAATCCGGGTTTTCCCGCAAGGCCGCCTCGACGCCCTGCTGGACCGCCCACATTTTCCCCGTCCAGCCGTCCGGCAGGGGAGCCGCGGATATGACCGTAGCTCCAGCTTCACGCGCGAGTCGAGCCGTGTCATCCGTGCTGTGGTCGTCGACCACGATGATGGTCGCCTGATGTGTCAGAGAAGCCACGGCAGCGCCAATGTTTGCCCCTTCGTTCCGCGCCGGGATCACGGCGATCACCCGGCCTGCCACCGCCTTGCCGGCGCGGGAATCACGCGCCCGCCAGAATCCGCCGCGTCCAACAAGCAGGTAGATCCACGTTGCCAGCGATATGCCGCCGAGGACCATTTCGATCATTCGCCCCACTGCTGTATTCTAAAATTCGTGCCCCTCACTGCGCCTGCCAGCCGCATGAAAGAACTTATGGAGTCTCTTCAGGATCTTGAAGAACGCCTGCGGCAAGGAGGCGGACCAAAGAAGATTGACAAGCAGCACCAGGACGGTAAACTGACCGCACGCGAGCGCATTCGGCAGCTCATCGACCCCGGCAGCATCTTTCTCGAAGTCGGCCTCCTGATGGCTTACGACAAGTACGACAGTCAGGCTCCCGCCGCCGGAGTCGTCACCGGACTGGCCCGTATCGAAGGACGTCCCGCGGTCATCGTCGCCAACGACGCCACTGTGAAGGCCGGCTCGTGGTGGCCCGAGACCATCACGAAGATCCTCCGAGCCCAGGAGATCGCCATGCGGAACCGTGTGCCGATCGTATACCTGGTGGATTCCGCCGGCGTGAACCTGCCGCTTCAGGATGGTATCTTCCCCGGCCAGTATGGCGCCGCCCGAATTTTCTACTACAACTCGCTGATGCGACGTGTCCTGCACATCCCGCAGATATCTGCCGTGATGGGTCCCTGTATTGCGGGCGGCGCCTATCTCCCCGCGTTGAGCGACGTGATCTTCATGGTCGACAAGACCAGCTTCATGGGACTGGGCGGACCGAATCTTGTGAAGGGGGCCGTCGGGCAGAGCATCGACGCCGAATCGCTTGGCGGGGCTCGCATGCACACAACCGTCAGCGGTGTGGCCCACTACATGGCCAAAGACGACTCGGAATGCCTGCAGATGATCCGTCAGAAGTTTCGCGAGATGCCTGCTGCCACGCCTATCCCTCGCGGTGCGCCGTCTCCGAGGCCGGCCGAAGATCTGTACGACCTTGTCCCCGCCGACCATCGCCTCCCCTACAACATGGAGGCGATCATCGAGCGCCTGGTCGATGGCGACGACTTCCTCGAATTCCAGCCGCAGCATGCCCCCGAGATGTTGTGCGCGCACGCGCGGCTCGCCGGCTACCCGATCGCCTTGATTGCGAACCGCCGCGGCTTCGTCAAGACCGACAGCGGCCCCCGTATCGGCGGCATCATCTACACCGAATCGGCCCGGAAAGTGGCGTACTTTGTTGAGAACGCCGAGAGAAACGGAATCCCGCTGCTCTATCTCCAGGATGTCTCCGGTTTCATGGTGGGCGGTGATGTCGAAACGGAAGGCATCATTCGCGCCGGGGCGGAAATGGTCGAGACCATGGCCTGCGCGACCGTGCCGAAGATTATCCTCACCATTAATCATGCGAGCGGTGCGGGCTATTACGCGATGGCAGGCCAGGGCTTTGACCCCAATTTTGCGTTTGCGTGGCCGACCGCACGCATCGGAGTCATGGAAGGCGACTCCGCCGTTCAGGCGGTCCATGGGCCCGAGTTGGAGAAGCTGAAAGCCGCCGGTCAACCCGTCCCGCCCGATCTCGAGAAGAAAATCGAGAAGACGCGGTCCAATTATGAGCACTGGCTAAATGCGAGGCACGCTGCTGCCACCGGCCACGTTGACGCCATCATCGACCCGTTGGAAACGCGCCGTGTCCTGACCTTCGCGCTGGAGGTCTGTCTTGCGCGCAACCCACGCAGTCACCTGGTGCTGGAAACATCGTGCCGATAATGCAGGTTGGTAACCTGTCGCCATGGACCGCTGGTCCACGAAAATGGATGAAACCAAGGTGGCGCGGGCGGTTCCGCCTGCGCGTTCCTTGTGAAGTCCAAAGGCAGGCGAAACCCACCTGCTCCACCAGTTTTCAACCGCGCCAAATGAGACTAAAGGAGATCACACTTGATCCGCATCGCTAACGGCCAGGGGTTTTGGGGCGACTGGCTCGAAGCTCCCGTCCGGCTGGTGGAAGACGGCCCCATCGATTACCTGGTTCTCGACTACCTTGCCGAGATCACCATGTCTATTCTGCAGAAGCAGAAGCAGGAAAACCCCAACCTCGGCTACGCGCGCGATTTTCCACCATTGATCGGCCGCATCGCGAAAATGATGCGCGACCGCAACGTCAAAGTGATCGCGAACGCCGGCGGCGTGAACCCCATCGCCTGTGCCCGCGAGGTTCGCGCCTTGGCGCCGAATCTCAAGGTGGCCGTCGTGCTTGGAGACGACGTCTACGGCCGGATCGACGAGTTTCTCGCTCAGGGTCATGAAATGCGCAGCATGGACACCGGCGAGCCGCTCTCTACCATCCGCGGGTCCATTCTCAGCGCCAACGCCTACATCGGTGCATTCCCGCTCGCCCGAGCGCTCGACACCAACGCGGACGTCGTCATCGCCGGCCGCTCCACGGATACCGCACTGGCGCTCGCTCCCATGGTGCATCGCTTCGAATGGAAGCCCGACCAGTGGGATCGCCTTGCCGCAGGCACCATCGCCGGCCACATCGTCGAGTGCGGCTCCCAATGCACGGGAGGCAATTGCCAGGTCGACTGGCAATCGATTCCCGATTTCGCCGACATCGGGTACCCGATCATTGAAGCCGAGCCCGACGGGACATTCGCCATCACGAAGCATCCCGGCACCGGAGGACGCGTCAACTGCGACACTATCAAGGAGCAGCTTCTCTATGAGCTCGGCGACCCGAGGAACTACATCACTCCCGATTGCGTCGCCGACTTCACTTCCATCCGGCTCAGCCGGGCCGGAACCGATCGCGTCCGCGTCACCGGCATCACCGGCGGGCCGCGGACGGGCATGCTTAAGCTCTCCATCGCCTACTCCTGGGGTTGGAAGGCCATCGGCACACTGGTGTATACCGCGCCCCAGGCACTAGAAAAAGCCCGCAAGGCCGACGAGATCGTTCGCGAGCGTCTCCGCCAGCTTGGCTTGAGCTTCGACGAAATCTACACCGAGTATTTCGGCGTGAACGCCTGCCACGGACCAGCGGCGCCAGTCTGTGCAGAACCTCCCGAAGTGCAGGTCCGCATCGGCGTCCGCGGGACAGATCGCAAAGCCGTCGATCGCTTCACTCGCGAACTGGTCCCGTTGGTTCTCAGCGGACCGCCCACGGCTACAGGTTTCGGCGACGGCCGTCCGCCGGTGCGTGAGGTGGTGGCATACTGGCCCGCGCTGATTCCCCGAGAGCTCATCGAAACGCGTGTTGAGGTGATCGAATGAGAGTTCCGTTGTCGCAGATCGCACACGCCCGCTCAGGCGACAAGGGCGATACCGCCAACGTCGGCATCATCGCCTTGAACGAGCGCCACTTCCCGATCCTGGTCCGCGAAGTGACGCCCGATCGCGTCAAAGCCCACTTCGGCGAACTCGTAAAGGGGAAGGTGGAGCGTTTTGAGTTGCCCAATCTCGGCGCCCTCAACTTTCTGTTGCACGAATCGCTCGGCGGAGGCGGCACGCTCTCGCTTCGCATCGACGCTCAGGGTAAGACTCTCGGCGCGGGACTCCTCCGCATGGAAGTCGACGTCAACGAGGGCGAACTATGAGCGATCTGCTCGAAGTAAGCTGCGAAAACCGGGTGCTGCGGTTGTACCTGAACCGCGCGGACAAGCGCAACGCACTGAACATTGAGCTCTGCCGCGCTCTGCTAGAGGCCTTCGAGCAGGCGCGCACCGACCCCTCCATCGGAGCCGTGCTGCTGGGCGCTAACGGCCCGACCTTCTGCGCCGGAATGGACCTCAAGGAAGTCACCGAGCCCGGCATCCCGGAGGAAACGGCAATTCACGAGCAGTTGTTCACCATCGGCTCACACCTCAACAAGCCGATCGTGGCTGCGATACACGGCCCCGTTCTGGCGGGCGGTCTCGGCCTGGTGTCCAATGCGCATGTCGCCTTCGCGGCTCATGGCTCGACCTTCGGCCTGACGGAGATCCGTATCGCCATGTGGCCGTATGTGATTTTCCGTTCCATGGTGCTGGCCATCGGCGAGCGCCGCACCTTGGAACTCTGCCTGACTGGACGCATGTTCGCGGCGCACGATGCGTTGCACTGGGGACTGATTCATCATATTGTTCCCCTTCAGGAGATCGAAGAGCGCGCCATGGCATTGGCGGTAGAATTGGCGAACAACAGTCCCGAAGCAATTGCCCGCGGTCTGGATTTCGTGCGCCGCAGCCGCGAGCTTTCCTGGAATGATGCTGGAGATCTCGCGCGAAGCTTGAGGGAAGCAACCTTTGCAAGCGCCGATTTCCTCGAAGGCGTGAACGCATTTCGTGAGAAACGTCACCCCTCATGGCCATCTCTGAAAATATGATCGGGCGCGCGCTGTCTTTTCTGACGCTCGCCGCCGCTTTACAAGCCCAGCCCACGCTCCTTCCTGAGCCGCACTTCAAAGCCATCGAAGCCGAAGCTTCCGGAGCCCTCGCCAAAGACACCATTATCGAACTGGGCCGATTTCACCGCGTCCACGCCTCCCCCGGTTTCCACGAGGCCGCGCAATTCATCGCTACCCGAGCCCGCGAGTACGGACTCGAGGACGTCCACATCGAATCGTTCCCAGCCGACGGCAAAACGACCTACAACTCGTTCCGCTCCTATCTTGGTTGGGACGGCCGCGCGGGCGTGCTCACCGAGATCGCGCCGAGCCCCCACGTCATTGCCGATTTCTCGAAGTCCCGCGTCGCGCTGGCGGATTACAGCAACGACGCCGATGTCACCGCGGAGCTGATCGACGTGGGTCAGGGCACCCGCCCCGCCGACTACGACAACCGCAACGTGAAAGGCAAAATCGTTCTGGCGGGTGGAAACGTGGCCGACGCGCATCACGAAGCCGTCGAACTGAGAGGTGCGGCGGGAGTACTGAGCTATCAGCCCAATCAGGTGACCGCCTGGAGCGGCGATTATCAGGACCTCGTCCGCTGGGGCCACCTTTCGCCGTACAACACGCGGAACACCTTCGCCTTCATGATCTCGTTACGCGAAGCCCGCGACTTTCGCAACCGGCTCGCGAAAGGCGAAAAGATCCGGCTGTACGCTCAGGTAACGGCACGAATGCAGTCCGGCAACTTCGAAGTCGTAACCGGAGTAATTCCCGGCACCGACCCATCCGCCGGCGAGATTGTCTATAGTTGCCACCTCTGTCACGAGAAGCCCGGCGCCAACGACAACGCCAGCGGCGCTGCCGCAATCCTCGAAGACGCGCGTATACTCGTCGCGCTAATCAAAGCCGGCAAAATCCCGCCTCCCCGCCGGACTATCCGCTTCATCTGGCCTCCCGAAATTGCCGGTACCATGTGCTACCTCTCACGCCATGCCGATGAACTTGCGAAGATGCGCGCGGCTATCCACATGGACATGGTTGGCGGCGACCCGCAGATCACTAAAGCGATCCTGCACCTCACTCGCACGCCCGCGTCGCTTCCGAGTTTCGTGAATGACGTCGCCGCCTCCTTCGGTGAACGCGTCATCAACGGAGCCAGCCGCGCCGCCATGGATGCCGACCTGTCTGACGCCAACTTCTCGCCGGAAGGCACGAAGGACGCACTCCTGGCCGACTTCCACAGCTTCACGATGGGCAGCGATCACGACGTGTACGAGGAAGGCAGCTTCCGGGTCCCCACGATTTACATGAACGACTGGCCTGACGTCTTCATCCATACGAACGGCGACGTGCCCGCGAATATGAACGCCACCAAGCTGCAGCGCGTGGCCGTGATCGGAGCGGCCGCAGGCTACTACCTGGCGTCCGCAGGTCCGAAAGATGCCGACCGTCTCGCGGGTGAGGTGCTCGCCAGGAGCGGAGTACGCCTCAACGAAGCGCTCCAACGCAGTCTCGCCGATCCTCAACGCTCTCGGGACATCATCGACGAAGCCAACCGGGAGGAATCGGAGGTTCTCAAATCCGTGAGCAACTTCGTGCCCGAGACAGCCGCCGAAATCGACCGCCGCAAGCCGAAACTCTCACCTCCACAATCCGCCCGCGGCCCGGTTCCCAAGCGCAATCCGGCAGTTCGAGGCAACCTCGACGTCTATTATTACGATTACCTGAAAGACCACGTCAACGAACCGTTCCAGCCTGCCCTTCAAGGCCTCCTCGCCTACGAAGCGCTGAACCTGGTCGACGGACACCGCTCGATCGAGGACATCGGCCGCATTCTCTCCGGCGCCTACGAAGGAATCGATTCTAAAGCCTTGCTCGATTATTTCCATTTGCTCGAGAAGGCAGGTGTAATCACCATCATGAATATGTAATCAGTCCCACACTTCTCGGAACCCTCTCCTGTAACCCAGCATCTAACTAAGTGGGAATGGATATGTTGGGCAGCATTCAGCGGCGATTCGGGACAACGATGGGTCTTATGTTCGCCGGCTTTCTTTTCGCGCCCGCGTGGGCTGCGCCGAGCGTACCTCGACCTGGGTCGCTCAATTATGTGGAAGGACAGGTCTCCATCGATAACCAGACGGTAACTTCAAAGGCCGTTGGTTCGGCGGAATTAAACTCCGGCGATACGCTTTCTACGCGTACCGGACACGCAGAACTTCTTCTGACGCCGGGCGTTTACCTCAGGTTGGCGGATAACAGCACGGTCCGAATGATCTCTCCCGGTTTGACCAATACCCAGGTGGAACTGGTGAACGGACATGCGATGGTGGAAGCCGACCAACTTTACGCGGAAAATGCGATTCGTATAACGGATCGCGGCTCTTCCACGGAATTACTTAAGAAAGGCGTCTATTCATTTGATGCCGACCGCGCCATAGTTGCGGTTTTAGACGGCAAAGCCCGTGTTACGGAAGGTGACAACTATATCGACCTTGGCAAGGGCAAAGAGGCTAATGTAGGCGGTCCTGTGCTGAAGGATCAGAAATTTGACCGTAAACAGGCTGAACAGGGCGACCCGCTTTACGCGTGGAGTAATCTGCGTTCGGAATACCTTTCGCAAGCCACGCTATCAACCGCTCAAACCTACATTGTAGATACGGGCGGATGGTATGGGCCGGGCTGGTATTGGAACCCGTATTGGAGCATGTATTCCTTTGTGCCCGGCGACGGCTTCTTCTACAACCCGTTTGGGTGGGCGTTTTACTCACCTTTATACATCGTGCGCTCGCCTGTCGGGTATCCGCGTTATTTCGGCGGCGGACGGGCGGTAGTGCCAACGTCTCCTCGAACCCCGGGACTGGGTCATGCTACGCGCACGCCCGTCATGCCGGGTAGGATCGGGGCACCCTCGGGTGGTGCGCTCGGCGGTGGATTCCGCTCTGGTGGCTTCGGCGGATTCCACGGTGGCGCTATGGGTGGATTCCATGGCGGCGGCTTTGCCGGAGGACGACGTTAATGTTATCTGAAGCCGCACCAACCTCCTCCTTGAGGCCGGCAGACCCTTCATTGGGTCTGCCGGCTTTTTTCGTTTGCGCGTGATGCATGCTGTTCGCCGCCGCGAGTTGACGACCCGCCCAAGCGCCGATTCGCAATCGGCGCGCAGACTGCCAGTCTGCATCACAGGACCAAAGAGTTGAAGAACAGCTTGAAGGTCTGGTAGCTTTGCGCCCGATACTGTGGCCGCATGCCGAACAGCACGACGTGCCCCGACCCCATCGGCGCATCAATCAGTGACGCTCGATTGACGAGGTACTTCTCCCCAAGGAGCCACCCCGACGCGAGCACGTGCCCATCGGTATAATGCATCACAATCCGGTCCTCACTACCGGACGGTAACTCCCACGCCGGACTCCCCTCGCTCCAGATCGTGAGATTCGCCGGCACTCCGTATGACAGCGCCTCGTGTGTGTCTAACTCGGCGTTCAACAGCGAACCCGGCGAGTAGAAGTCGCGATTCGGCACGCCGGCTACTACGTTCTTGGCGCTGATGCCAAGGCGCGCCGTCGCATACTCACTCGAATGGTTCAGGAACACCAGCTTCCCGCCCTGGCTTGCGAAATCCTTCAGGTTCTGAGCGGCCTTTTCATCCAGGCCTCCAACGTACTCGTCCGGCATCGATCCTTTGCGATACCCTTCGATAATTGAATTCAGCGGCTGGTCGGGAAACACGATCACGTCAAACCGCTGGCGCAGGTTGCCCGCCTCAATCTCGGGGTTCTGCAGGCTGCTGTAGTCGAAGCCGAAGTTCTCGAGCAGCCAGCGTGTCCAGCCTTCGTCCATTTCAGGCATGTAGCTTCGATACAGCGCAATCCGAGGTTTCCTGATCTCGTGCCGGCCGCTCGCCGCCTGCATATAGAAATTGCCATTGGACGTATCGCGCCAGACGCTGGCGCCGTTTTTCCAAATCTGGTTCACGCGCCGCCAGGACTCGATGTCCGATGCCGCCAGCCCACCATCGGCAGGCCGTTGGTGGTCCAACTCAATAGCGAAGGTGGACGTCCGCTCCAGCGGCGCCTCAAACGGCTTCTCTACGGTGTCGACAGCGACTCCCATTAACAGTGGCAGGCATTGTGTCGTGACATCGTAGGGGCGCTGTGGCGGACCACCAGGGTACAGCCGCAAATCGGGATAATGCTGCCGCTCCAGCAGGGTCTTGGCGTAGCTGCTGTAGGGCTGCTGCATGCGAATGACATAGCTGCCGGCGGCGTAACGCTTGCCCCCGGCTTCGAAGGCATCCTTGGCACGCTCCACCTCCACCATGCCGTATTCGAGTAACTCCAGCATCTTGCGAGTCGATCCGGGATCCTCCTGCTCGCGAGGAATTACAAATGCGTAAGGTGACGTACGAGCGATCGCCTTCCTTCCAATTTCGTAGAAGTTGCGCAGGAGTTCGGGGCGGTGAATTGCGGCTTCATAAAGGCAGCTCTCGAACGCGATCAGTTGATAGTCGATGATGTCGCGCAGGTGCCAGACGCCACCTTCCCAAGGCTCCAGGTACTTCCAACTGCGCTCGCGCGGGTTGTAACCGGGCGCCGTGGCTGCAATCTGGTCCGGCCGGACGGTGAGCGGGCTCGCCAGTGCGGCACTCGCCGACTCGCTGAGAATCCGGATGCCCGCATGATACGCCTGGTAGTGCCGCGAGGCGGTCCAGAAATCGTAAAGGGCATTCACCACCACACCCTTTTTGCCCGCGGCCGTGAGATCCGTTGCCATACTCGAGCCGATAGAATTGCACTCCTGGACCACGATTGGATCGATGTTTGGATCCACCGGATCCATCCAGGGAGGGAAGAAGATTCGCGATGCGAACGGCCCCTGCTGGTGCACGTCGTAAACGATCTGCGGGTGCCAGACGTTGTGGAGCTGAGAGATCGTCAGGCGCGTCTCGGGCTGCGAAAAAATGTACCAGTCGCGATTATTATCGTGTCCGACGTACTTGTGATAAAGCTCTGGTGGGCTCGTGCCTTCATAAGGCGTGCCCAGCGTCTTACGATACCATCGCGTTACGATGTCCACGCCGTCGGGATTGAGCGACGGAACCACGATCAGAATGACATTGTTCAGAATGGCTCGATAGCGCGGCTTATCCTCGGTCAGCAGGCGGTAGGCAAACTCGACCGCCGAGTGCGTCGAAGCGACCTCCGTGGCGTGAATCGAGCAAGTCATCAGTACGATCGTCTTGCCGTCGTTGATCAGCCGTTCCGCTTCCTGCGGACTCGTCTTTCGTGGATCGGCGAGCCGGGTCTGGATTCCAAGGTACCGGTCAAGGTGCCGGATCGTGTCCGCCGAGCTGATAGTTGCCGCAATGAACGGCCGGCCCTCGGCTGTCTTTCCCAATTCTTTGACGACGATCTTGTCACTCGATTTTGCCAGCGCCTGAAAATAGGAAACCACCTTGTCCCAATCGAGAAGCTCCCGATCGACGCCGATAGGATGACCGAAATGGCTCGCCGGAGTCGGGATCGTTTCGGCGGCAGCCGCCCAGCCAGCGAGCAGAAAAAGTGCAATTCTGACGCGATTGTGCATTGGTTAGATTATGGTACCGCCGCTAATATCCTGCGGTAGAAATCGGACGCGCCTTTTCGCACCTTGACTTGCAAAGGTCTTACACAGCTCAGCTTGGTGGCGCAGGCGGTTTCGCCTGCGCATTCTAGCGAACCGGCCAGTCCGCCGAATCGACGTGCGCCTGATCCATCAACCGCGCCAATTCCGCGGCTTTTGCCGGATTTTGGCTCGCAACATTCCGTGTTTCACCGAGATCGTCCTTTAAGTTGTAGAGCTCAGGAATCGCGCCGATTTTCAGCCGAACCGCCTTCCAATCTCCCTGCCGGACCGCTTGTTTGAAGCCGCCCTCGTAAAACTCCCAATACAGGTATTCATGGTTGCGCTGCGGCTTCCCCAAAAGCGCCGGCATCATCGAGATGCCGTCCAAACCCGCCGGCATGCGGCTGCCCGTTAGCTCCACCGCGGTCCGCAAAAAATCCCAGAACGCCAATAGCTGGTCGCTTACACGTCCGGCCTGGATCTTCCCCGGCCAGCGCGCCAGGAACGGCACACGAATGCCGCCTTCATACAAGTCTCGTTTGATGCCCCGCAGAGGCCCGCTGCTGTGGAAAAACGCCGGATCGTGCTTGCCCTCGTGATGAGGGCCGTTGTCGCTCGCAAAGATCACCAGCGTCCGGTTGTCGATGCCGTTTGCCTTAAGCGACGCCAGAACTTTGCCGACGCTTTCGTCGAGACGGTTCACCATGGCCGCGAATGCGCGCTCCACCGCGGGCCATGGTTTATCGGAATACGGCGCATCGCTGGGGACTTCCATGCCATGCTCCGCATAATGTACGGCCTCGTTATTGGCGTGCGGAATCGTGAATGCGAGATACAGGAAAAACGGATCGTTCCGATGGCGATCGAGGAACCCCAACCCCCGTTTCGTGAACAGATCGTGCGTATATACGCGTTTCTGATTGCCCCAGTTTTCCGGGAGCAGCACCTCGCCCTGGTTCTCCCACAAATGACCCGTATAGTAATTATGCGCGTGCTGCTGATCCAGGTAGCCGAACCACTCGTCGAACCCTTTTGCGATTTGGAATGCCGGGCTGTCCGGCATCCCCCAGTCCCCATTTGCCAAAAATACCCGTCTTGTATCCCGCCGCGCGGAACACTTCAGCAACCGTAGTATCTTCCGGCTGCAGACTGATTCGCGCGTTACCTCGAATGCGAGCATGTCCCGTATGATTGCCTGTCATGAGCGCGCAACGCGACGGCGCGCATACGGTGCTGCCGGCGTACGCCTGCGTGAAACGAACGCCTTCCGCAGCAATACGGTCAATATTCGGGGTCGCGATCTGTCGCTGCCCGTAGCATCCCAGGTCGCCGTACCCCAAATCGTCGGCCAATATGAAAACCACGTTGGGTTGGCGCTCGATTTGCGCGTTTAACAGGCCCCCGGCCGCGGCTGCCAGGAATTCGCGCCGCTTCACCGCCTGCAGTCCCATCTCACGCATTTTAGCCTCACTGATGTTAAGATCGGCCATACACGTTCGGGACGGGGATGGCGTCAATACGCATCGAGCTGTTTGGAAATCTTCAGATCGCACTCGCGACACAGGCTGTTACGTCAGTTAACACGAGCCGCCTGCAGTCCCTGCTGGTCTTTCTTGTTCTCAACGGCGAAACGCCTCAATCGCGCGAGGAACTCGCCTTCCGGTTATGGCCGGAGTCGACCGAATCGCAAGCCCGCACAAATCTGCGACAACTTCTGCATCATCTTCGCCGAGCCCTGCCGGCCGATTGCAGCCTGCTCGAATCGGATAACCAGACGGTCCGCTGGCGCCGCGACCCCATCTGTTCGATCGACGTTCTGGAGTTTGATGACGCCCTGGCACGGGCCTCGGCGGCGTCCAAGCGCGGCGATGCGGCGTCGGAGTGCCAGGCGCTCGAAGAAGCGGCACGTCTCTATCAGGACGATCTCGCACGCGGGCTCTACGATGAATGGCTGCAGCCCAAGCGCGAGCATTACCGCCAGCAACTCGCCGCTGCACTGGCCCGGCTCGCCCATCTATATGAAAGCCGGCAGGACTATTCCGCGGCGATCCGTCACGCTGAGCGCCTGGTAGCGCAAGACCCACTGCGCGAATCCAACCATCAGCTTCTGATTCGGCTTCACTCCCGCAATCGCGACCGTGCCAGCGCCCTGCGCGCCTACCACCAGTGCATGCGTGTGCTGCGGCGTGAATTGGGCGTCGAACCAGGATTCGCGACGCGGAACCTGTTCGAGACGATCCTGAAGTCGGAGCCCACCGAACCACCCGGCCCGGACCCGGGCGTGCCAGTCAGCTCACTTCCGATTCCCCTTATCGGACGCAAGCAGGAATGGCATCGCTTGAATGAGTGCTGGCAGCGCGCCGTCGAGAGTCCTATCCATCTCGCCGCGATCCTGGGCGAACCCGGCATCGGCAAGTCACGCCTCGCGGACGAGTTGTGCGAATGGTGTTCTCAGCAGGGCGCCGCCGTGGCGCGATCGCGCTGTTACGCCGCCCACGGCAATCTTGCGTACGGGCCAATCGGAGAATGGCTTCGATCCGAGCCGCTGCGCGCCGCCCGTTCGCAGTTATCGCCCGTTCAACTCGTGGAACTCGCGCGTGTGTTGCCGGAGATTCTGGCCGAGAATACCGCCCTTCCCAAGCCGCAGCCGCTGACCGAGAGCTGGGAACGCCACCACTTCTTCGAATCGCTGACCGCCGTATTCGCAAGGGCTCGGAAACCGCTCTTGCTCATGATCGACGACCTGCAATGGTGCGATGAGGATTCCTTCGACTGGCTTCATTCCCTGTTTCGCTCCGATGCATCGGCTGGAGTCCTCGTGATTGGAACCGTCCGGTCGGAGGAAACCGGCCGGAACCATCCCTTCACCCGTCTACTAACCGAGCTTCGACAATCGGAGCGTGTGACCGAGCTCCCGCTGGAACCGCTCGACTACGCTGAGACCGCCGCACTGGCGGCACAGGTCTCCGATCGTCAGCTCCACAACGAAGCCTTCCATGAACTTTATCGCGCGACCAAGGGGAACCCGCTGTTCGTCGTGGAAAGCGTGCGCGCCGGCCTGCAGGCTGGCGGAGGAACCGCACCATCGCGCATTCACGCGGTGATTGCCGCGCGTTTCGCCCAGTTATCCGCCCAAGCGTACGAGCTGACGGGACTGGCTGCCACGGTGGGCCGCTCGTTCTCCTTCGATCTGCTCGCCAAGGCCACCGATTGGGACGAGGGCAGCGTGTCCCGAGTACTAGACGAACTCTGGCAACGCCGCATCATAGAAGGCCACGGAGCCACGGAATACGATTTCACTCATGACCGCCTTCGCGAAGTCGCTTATGCCGAGCTGACTCCAGTGCGCCGGCGTTTTCTCCATCGGCGTGTCGCGCGCGCCTTGGAAGAGCTTAATGCCGCGGAACTCGACGGAATCAGCGCGCAACTGGCCGCCCACTATCAATCCGCCGGAATGGCCGAGGAAGCCATCCAGCACTATCGCACGGCCGCGGCTGTCGCTCAGCGGCGATTCGCCGATAGCGAGGCTGCCGGCCTTTTGCGCCGGGCCTTGGGATTGTGCGGAGAATTCCCCGAAAACGCGCGGCGCGATCAGCGTGAACTCGAAGTGCTTCTGGCGCTGGGACCCGTGCTCGTCACCACTCAGGGTTACGCGACACCTGAAGTCGGAGGTACCTATGCGCGGGCCCTGGACCTCTCGCGGCGCCTGGGCGACCGCAAGCCTCTGTTTTCCGCATTGAGCGGGGCCTGGGCCTTCCACGTAGTGCGTGGGAACCTGGAGACCTCCCGTCAGTTGGCTGAGCAGTTTCTCGCTCTCGCCATCGAGGACGGCGCCGCGCCGTTGCTGATGGCCGGCAACGTTGTCACGGGAAGCAGCCTTTATCATCTCGGACAGATCGAAGCTTCCGAACGGCACATGAGGCAGGCGCTGACCTATGGCGTTTCTTCTCATGCCGCCGTGATACTGTTCGCAGGCCCGGACGTCGGCGTCTTCTGCCGGTCCTATCGCACTCACCTGCTGTGGCACCTCGGCCATCTCGATCAGTCTTTAGAGGAAGGGCGCCAGGCAGTCGCCGACGCGGACAAAGCGGGTGGTCCCTTCAGCCAGGCCATCGCGCTCAATTATGGGGCGATGCTGCGCCTGTTCCGGCGCGAGAGCCGAGCTGCCCTGGAATGGGCGGAAAGAGCTCTGGCGCTTTGCCAAAAGCACCATTTCGCATATTACGCCTCGATGGCCGAGATTTTGGTCGGCTGGGCATGCGCGATGGAAGGCGAACCCGAGGCCGGACTCGACCGGTTACGAAGCGGCCTGGACGCTTTAAAAGCGACCGGAGCGGAGGTTCGGCTCCCCTTGTATCATGGCCTGCTCGCGGAATGCTGCGCATTAGCAGGTCGGATGGGTGAAGCCTTGGCAAATATCTCCACGGGCTTTGCCTATCAAAGCAAGAACGGCGAGCTTTGGGCGGCCGCCGATCTGTATCGCATTCAAGGCGATTTGCTGCGCGACAGCGGCAAAACCGCTCATGCTGAAGCCGATTATCAGCGGGCACTGAAGGCCGCTCGCCAGGCCGGGACCCGTGTTTTTGAATTGCGGGCGGCGTGCCGGCTGTGCCGGCTTGCTCCGTCGAAGCAGACGCACGAGGCGCTCGAAGGTCTCTACGGCGAGTTCAAGGAGGGTTTTGACTCACCGGATCTGCGGGAAGCCCGCTCTTTGTTGGCGGGAGGCGCCTGGAACGCTGCGAACGGCTCTTGAAGCCCGGCCGAACGCCTGAACCCGCAGCCACAGAACGATTGCGGAACGCCCGCCATGTCAAATTAATAGAGCATTTCAAAAGGCAAAGAACTAAAGGAGGAAGAATATGTTACAACCCGATGCCATTGCACAGTTTCGGAGCCAGCTCAGGGGAGAATTGATCGAGCCGGAAGACGCCCGCTACGACGAGAGCCGCAAAGTTTATAACGGAATGATCGACCGTAAGCCGCGCCTGATCGCCTGCTGTGCCGACGTAGCCGATGTAATGGCAGCCATACACTTCGCCCGCGAGCAGTCGCTGCGAGTCTCGATCCGCGGCGGAGGGCATAACGCCGGCGGCCTCGGCGTGTGCGACGACGGCCTGGTCATCGATCTCTCGCTGATCCGTTACGTCCATGTGGAACCATCCTCACGAACCGTTCGGGTTGGTGGCGGTTGCATGTGGCGCGACGTCGATCACGCCACCCACGCTTTTGGCCTGGCGGTTCCGTCCGGCATCATTTCGAGTACGGGTGTCGGAGGCTTGACCTTGGGCGGCGGGCTTGGACACTTGACGCGCAAGTACGGCCTCACCATCGATAATTTGCTGTCCGCCGACCTGGTGCTCGCCGATGGTAGCTTTGTCGTGGCCAGCGCGGAAGAGAATAGCGACCTCTTCTGGGCCATTCGGGGAGGCGGCGGCAACTTCGGCGTCGTGACATCGTTCCTGTTCCAGGCGCATCCGGTGCACACGATTTGCGGCGGTCCGATGCTCTGGGAACTCGACCAGGCAGCCGACATCATGAAGTGGTATCGGGAATTCATCGCACAAGCGCCGGTCGAGATCACCGGTTTCTTCGCATTCATGACCGTGCCGCCGGCTCCGCCTTTCCCGGAGCATCTGCACTTCAAAAAAGTGTGCGGGGTGATCTGGTGCTACACGGGTCAGTTGGAGGAAGGCAACCAGATCCTGCAGACGATTCGAAGCTATCGGCCGCCCGCGTTCGACTTCTTCGTGCCCATGCCATTCCCGATGCTGCAAGGGATGGTGGATGGGCTTTATCCTCCCGGTCTGCAGTGGTACTGGAAAGCCGATTTTGTGAACGAGCTCAGCGACGAGGCCATCGCCCTGCACCTGGAACACGGGGCAAAGCTGCCGACCATGCATTCGACGATGCATCTTTATCCGATCGATGGTGCGGCGCATCGCGTAGGTGCGGACGAGACACCGTGGAGTTATCGTGACGCGCGCTGGAGCCAAGTTATCGTTGGCGTCGATCCGGATCCCGCCAATCGCGAGAGAATCTCGCAATGGGCTAAGGACTACTGGGACGCTCTCCATCCGTATGGCGCCGGCGGAGCCTATGTCAATTTCATGATGGAAGAGGGAGAGGATCGGATTCGGGCGACATACCGCGGCAACTATCCTCGGCTGGCTAGTATCAAAGCGAAATACGATCCAGGCAACTTCTTCAGTGTGAATCAGAACATCCGTCCGGATTCCAGGGCAGCGGCGCAGAACGTGTAGATGAGATACTTTGAGCCATGGAGCGGGCAGTACCAATTTTTCCCGCGGAAGACCTGGCCATTGCGAAGGCGTTCTACGTTGATAAGCTCGGCTTCCATGTAACGTTCGAGGCGTCTGAGGATGGGCACGCGGGACTACTCGGCGTGGTCCGGGGGACAATCGAGATTACCCTCGATTGTCCGATGCAGGGTCATGGGCGGAATGCGTGCGTCGCGCTGCATGTGGATGATGTCGACGCGTACTACGCCGAATGGAGCACGAAGGTCGACGTTCTTCGGGCGCCGAAAGACGAAGAGTGGGGCGCCCGAACGTTCGACTTGCTCGATCCTAGCGGGAACACCATCTTTGTCATGGGACCGACAGGCTGAAGCCCAATGCCACTCAGTTTTCTTAGTGGTGAGGCGGGTTTCAAACCCGCCGCAGGTTGCAAACCTGCCTGACATCCGCTGCGTCCAAGGGGCATTTGGGCTGAAGTCTGTCCCACCATGCCCAACAATTGATTTCGTTGGTGGGGCAGGCGGTTTCGGCCTGCCCTTTCGTTCAAACCGGTTACTCCGGCTTGGAAAGTCTTAAGAGGTACTCCAACTCCGCCCGTTTCTTTCGCCGGTACCACACCATGAGCCCTGCGAACACGATGGTGAATAGCCACGTGATGTCGATCTCAAGCGATCCAAAAAGCAGCCACGTCAGCAAAGGCCGTTGACCGCGAATGTCGTGTTGATAAATCCATGCCAGGCAGAACACAATCTCCGTCACGAACAGCACGACTCCGAATCGAACGGCCGCCAGGCGGCCTCGGCAGCGGCGGATGGAGAGGTCTATAAACGCGGCCGTATCCATTGCCGACGGCGACCAGTTGCGGTGGTTCACCCACAGCGTGAATGCCCATGCCGCAGCGATAAACACCCATGTCATTCCCGCCAGCACGAACATATCGGTTTGCGGCGATCGCGCGGCTGCCCAGATCACTCCGCCCCCGATCACCAACGTCACCAGCAAATCGCCGACGAGCGCCGCTTTCATCCACCGCGTCTGCCGCTCCACACGCCGCCGCAAGTCCACCGGCAGGGCGGTCTCCGACTGCCACTGCTCCCGCCAGCTTTCCAATTCCGCGTCGATGTTCATTTTCGTTTCTCCAGCGACTCGCGCAGCATCTGTCGTGCCCTCGTCAATCGCGCTCCGACATTCGATTCCGAAATGCCGAGCACGTCGGCGATCTCTCCGTATCCCAACCCCTCGAGCGTCAGCATGATGACCTGCCGGTACACGATCGGCAGGTGATGAATCGCCGCTCGGAGGCGCTCTGCCTGCTGCTCTCGGGCCAGGCCCGATTCCGGATCAGGCCCGGGATCGGGCGCTTCGATCTCGTCGCTCGACCCCGCCCTTTGAGAGCGCCACCGCGAGAGATAGGCGATCCCGCGATTGTGCGCGATGCGATACAGGAACGTGCGTTCCGAGCATTCGCCCCGAAATCGCGGCAGAGCCTGCCAGATCGCGATGGCAATCTCCTGAAGCAGGTCATCGCGGTCGTGCGCGGTGTTCGTGTAGCTGGCGGCCAGGCGGGACAGTGCCGGTCCATGCGCCGCCAGCATGCGATCGAACTTTTCATCCCGCGCCGCGCGGTCCAAGATAGTGGATGATCCCACATCGAACCTGGCGGTGTCAGTTCCCGTAAATGATCTCATCGCGCCGGAGCCGGTTCGCGGCGAACATCAGGAAAAGCGCGGCGACTGCCACAGTTCCCAAGCCTAGCGCCAGGGTCTGAATCAGATGCGCCTCCTTGCCGCTCATGAGTTGCTGAAGTTCAAAGAGTTGTCCGGTGACAGGGAAGAAATGCAGCCAATCCTGCGCCGCCTTGGGATAGAACACCAGGAACATGCCGACGCCCATGGGAAGAAACACGACCAGCGACAGATAGGTCTGTGCTTCTTTCACCGCCCGGCAGACGGTCGAGATCAGAAATTGCAGCGACGCCGCGAACAGCGCGAGGGGAAGAATTCCCAGCGCTAAAGGGACCAGCACCTGCGGCCACTGCATCGCAGGCTCCAGACCGGCGAAACCGGCCAGGTTCACGATCAAGCCGATAACCGCGAAGAAGCTGACCGCCAGCCATTTCCCGACGGCGATAGCGATGCGGCTTACAGGACTGAGTAGCAGCGGAAGCAACGATCGCCGCTCCCGTTCTCCGGCCACCGTGTCCATCGCAATGTTCATTCCTCCGACGAATGCGGCCACCAGCGTGAAAACGGACATCATGGCTATGAGAACGGCCGCTCCGTCGCCGGAATCCGGCCGCGCGGTCAGCGAGACCAGCCGCACAACCATGGGTCCCATCAGCGCATACACCAACGCGGAAACCATCGACCGGACGTCTCGGAAGGCGTCGAGAATTTCTTTTTGAGCGATAACGAACGATTGTGTCAGCATAATTTGAGAAACGCCTCCTCCTCGCAGATTTCCGCGGGTGAGCCATTCGCCACGACGCTGCCGTGAGAGATCACCGCGACGTTGTCGCATAGCGCTCGAACCTCCTCCAGCACATGGCTTGAGAAGATGATGCACGTTCCCTCGTCGCGCAACCGCCGCAACAATTCGCGCAGCGAGCGAACGCTTGGTACATCGAGTCCGTTGGTAGGCTCATCCAGGATGAGGTTGCGGGGAGAGTGCAGAATGGCGCGGCCCAGTGCCGTTTTCATGCGTTCGCCTTGTGAGAAACCGGCTGTGCGCCGGTCGGCGATTGCTTCCATGCCCAGTGTCGAGACGACTTCATCGACTCGTCGTGCGAGCAGTGCGGGCTCCATTCCGCGCAGTTTGCCGAAGTAGGCGAGGTTCTCGCGGACCGTAAGCCGCGAATAGATGCCGATGTGGTCGAGAAGGGCGCCGATGCGGCGGCGCCGGTCGAGGTCGTCATCCGGGGGTGCATCGTCGACGGCAATCGATCCCCCGCTGGGTGTCAATACGCCGCAGATCATGCGCAGCGTGGTGGTCTTTCCGGCGCCGTTGGCGCCCAGCAAGCCGGTAATGGCCCGGTCGGGTGCCTCGAAAGACACCCGCTTCACTACCGGCCGGCGGTCAAATGTTTTGGCAAGTTCCTGAACTCTAATCATGGCGTCTGCACTGGTAGTACAGACGCACTAAGCTTCCTTACAAAAAATCAGCAGCGACTTAACTCTTCGCGGCAGTCACGCCCGCATTGTTGAGCGTGCTCTGAATTATCGAAACCGGATTCAGCGACTCATTTTGTGAGTCGTCGGTCTGTTGTTGTAACGCGGAAACAAGCTGGCTCGCTTTGTCGTCGCCGTCATTGTCATTGGCCCGGTGCGCGCCATGATGCCGAGAATGCCCGCCGGCCGCTTGCGCCAGGTTCTGAAGGTTAGGAAGCTGGCCGGACTTCGATGCATCCGTGAAATCGGACGCCAGGGCCGACAACTGCTTCGCCGCAGTCGAATTCCCCTGGGACTGCGCCGCCTGCGACGCCTTTTCCAGGTTCGTCGCGATCTGTTGCGTTACCTCTTTGTATTTCGTGGGATCAGATTTCTGAAGGCTGGACAGTGAGTTCATCATCTGCCCGAGTGTCGAAATTTGGGCCTGGTCCGTAGTCTTCGAGAGCGAATGGGTGGATGTCAGCCCAGTGCCTTGCAATGCGGTACTAAGAACCGATTGCAGATAACTGCTGGAGAGACTGCTTGTGGGACTGATGCTCATGATTTCCTCTTCGGCAAGCCGGTCCAGACTGTTAGAATTTGTCGACCCATGGAATTAAGAGCCTATCGCGACTCCTGGCCACCGGATGACCCCCACGCCAACTTTAAAGCCGAGGTCGCCAATTACACTACCTCCGATCCGCTGCCCACCTTATCCCGGCTGAGTGCGGGTACTGGTATTCCCGTCGATTGCCTCATCCGTTACGTACTTGTGAAATGGGCCGCTTCCGGTTCGGAAGCCATGATGGCCATGGGTCCTATCGTCTTCGAGCAGATGGCCGCCATCATCGCGAAGGCTGAGGCCTCGGGCGACGATGCCGCGCGGGTTGAAGCGTACCACGCTCTTAGCCAGATCATCGCCTGGCTTGGAAAAGGTCCGGGAGACGGCCGCGACTAGAATGGAGGAAATGGATCCGCTACTGGAATGGCGCCAGGAATTTCCCACGCTGGAGAAAACCGTCCACCTCATCAGTCATTCGCTGGGCGCTATGCCGCGCCGCACCCGCGACCGCCTCAACGAATATGCCGATCAGTGGACCGATCGCAACATACGGGCCTGGGAAGAGGGCTGGTGGCAGATGCCCGTCACCGTCGGGAATCTCATCGGCAAAATCATAGGGGCAGGGGAGGGCGAAGTGATCATGCTCCCCAACGTCTCCATCGCCCAGTCCATCGTCAATTCCTGCTTCGATTGGCGCGGCAAGCGGAACAAGATCGTCTCCGAGGCCCTGAATTTCCCCTCGAATTTGTACATTTATCAGCGGCTCGAAGAGCAGGGTGCCCGCATTGCCACCGTGCCGTCGGACGACAGCATGACCGTGCCGCTCGATCGCATGCTGGCCGCGATTGACGATGAGACCCTGCTGGTCTCGGTGTCGCACATCATCTTTAAGAGCGCGTTCGTTCAGAACCTGGCCGCCATAACCAAGCGTGCGCACGAGGTCGGCGCGATGGTAGTGGCCGACATCTATCAGTCGGCTGGCACTGTTCCCGTCGACGTGCGCGAACTGGGTGTCGACTTCGCCACGGGCGGTTCGGTGAAATGGCTTTGCGGCGGCCCGGGCGCCGGCTACCTGTACATCCGGCGCGACCTGTGGCCGACGCTGCAGCCGCGCGTCACCGGTTGGATGGCCCACAAGCGGCCGTTCGGCTTCGAGCCGGAAATTGAATTTGCCGACGACGCCTTTCGTTTCCTGAATGGCACCCCGAGTATTCCGGCGCTGTTCGCGGCCCGTTCCGGATACGAAATCATCAACGAAATCGGAGTTCAGAAGATCCGGGCCAAGTCCGTCCGGCAGACGTCGCTGCTCATGGACCTGGCCGACAATGCGGGTTTTCGAGTCAACTCGCCGCGTAACGCCTGCGAGCGCGGCGGCACCATTTCGGTCGACGTGCCCAACGCCCAGAACGTCACGAAAGAGTTACTCCATCGGGATTTTCTGGTCGACTTCCGGCCAGGCGCCGGTGTGCGCATCGCGCCGCATTTCTACACCAAGGACGAGGAACTGGACGCTGTAATCAACGAGATCGTTGCCATTACGAGGTCTTGAGCGGGAGGAATGGCGGTGTGTACTTCACTCCTTCGGAGCGATTCCTAGCGACCTCATCTTGCGATATAGATTGCTGCGCTCCAGACCGAGCAGTTCCGCGGCCCGCGTCACGTTCCCGCGCGTTTCTTCCAATTTCCTAAGAATGTAATCGCGCTCGGCTGCCTCGCGGACTTCCTGCAAGCTGCCGAACCGGTCAGAGTGCCGCTCCTGTGTGCTTCGCCGCGAGGCGCTCAGTGGAATGTGGCGTGCATCGACACGAATCTGTGGATTCATGATCACGATTCGCTCCATCAGGTTGCGCAGTTCGCGCACGTTGCCGGGCCACGAGTACTCCTGCAGGATCCGGTACGCTTCCGTAGTCAGTTCTTTCGGCTTCTTGCCATACGCTGTCGTGAATTCCTTGAGGAAGTGATCGGCAAGCAGCGATACGTCTTCGATGCGATCCCGCAGCGGCGGGACATAAAAAGGAATGACATTCAGCCGATAAAACAGGTCCTCGCGAAAATTGCCGCGCTCGATCTCATCCTCGAGGTTCTTGTTGGTGGACGCCACCACGCGCGCTTCCACCTGAATCGAGGTCTCGGAGCCGACCGGTTCGAAGCGCTGCTCTTCGATCGCGCGTAGAACCTTGGCCTGCGTCCGAAGACTCATGTCGCCTACTTCGTCCAGAAAAAGCGTGCCGCCGTCGGCCTTTTGAAACTTGCCGGTTTTATCCTCCATCGCTCCCTGGAAGCTGCCCTTGCGATGGCCAAACAGCTCGCTCTCGATCAGGTCTTCGGGAATCGCCGCGCAGTTTACTTCGACAAAGGCCTCGGCGCTACGCGGGCTCAAGGAGTGGATCGCCAGCGCCACGAGCTGCTTGCCCGTGCCGCTTTCGCCGTAGATCAGCACGCGTCCATTGGTCTCCGCCATAAGCGCTAATTGCTGACGCAGCGCCTTCATGGGCACGCTCTCGCCGATGATCTCGAACCGGTTGCGGCCTTCCGACTTGAACCGCTGCAGCTCGCGTTCCAGTTTACGCTGCTGCAGTGCGTTCTTGATGATTACGGAAACCTTCTCGATGGTCAGTGGTTTCTCGATGAAATCGAATGCCCCGAGCTTGGTCGCCTTTACCGCGGTCTCAATAGTTCCATGCCCGGAGATGATGACCACCGTCGGCCTTTGTTCGGAAGGGATCTCCTGGATTCGCGCCAGCGTTTCCAGCCCATCCATGCCGGGGAGCCAGACGTCGAGCAGAACAAGATCGTAGGATGACCGTTCGAGTTCCCGGCAGCAATCTTCGCCGCTCTGTACGCTGCTCGGATGATACCCCTCGTCCTCCAGCACGCCCCCAAGCGACTGCCGGATCAGCGGTTCGTCATCGACTACCAGGATGCGCGTTTTCTTCATCCCGCGTTCTCCACGGCGGCTTCAGCAGACACAGCCGCTGGAACCACGGTAGCCGGAAGATCGATGATGAAACGCGCGCCTGAGGGAGTGTTGTCCTCCACCCGAATGACGGCGTCGTGGTCGGACAGGATTCGATTCACGATCGCGAGACCGAGACCGGTTCCACGACCCTTGGTTGAGAAATACGGCAGAAACAGTCGCTCCTTATCATCCCGCGATATACCGCAGCCGGTATCGGCGACGATCAATTCCACGGAGTCGGCGTTGGTCGCGCGAGTTATGATGTGCAGCTTCTTGACCGCCGTTTCCTGCATCGCCTCCGCGGCGTTGTCGACCAGGTTCACCACCACGCGCCGGAACTGCTCGCGATCGATGTTCACCTGCGGCAGTGACCGGTCGAGTTCCTGCTTCAGCTCGATGCCATCCAGACGCCCGTGGAACAGCCCCATGGCGTGCTCGACTTCGACGTTCAGGTCCGACGGTACCGGCTGCGCGGCGGGGAATCGCGAGTATTGCGAGAACTCGTCCACGAGGGTCTTCACGGATTCTACTTCGCGGGCGATGGTCACCGCGCACTCCCGCAAAATGCGTTGGCCGTCCGGCGATGCGGCACGTTCGAGCTGCCGGCCGATGCGATCGGCACATAGCGCGATCGGCGTGAGCGGGTTCTTGATCTCGTGCGCCACGCGCCGGGCCACTTCGTGCCATGCCGCGGCCTTCTGCGCGCGAAGCAGCTCACTGGTATCTTCGAGCACGAGAACGAAGCCCGTGTTTCTCTTCTCATCCAACGCCGCCACTGTAAGCGAGAGGTGCAGTACGCGTTTCTCCTGCTTGTATTCGAGCTGCGTTCCCGCGACGCCTGTTCGCCGCGCACGATTCATCAGGTAACGAATTTCGGTCACGTCATCGCGCGAGAAAAGGTCGTCCAGCCGGGTGACTTGCGCCAGTTGTTCTTCCGAGAAAATGCCCTTCAAGGCCCGGTTTACACGCAAGATGCGGCCATCGGCCGAGAGTGAGATGACGCCAGTGGGGATGCTTTCGAGAATCGCTTCGGTGAACCGTCGGCGCTCATTGAGTTCCTTGTCGTTCGCTTCCAGCGCTTCCGACATTTCGTTGAACGCCGTCACCATGGTGCGAAGCTCGTCGGTCGCCGCGACGTGTACGCGGTAGCCGAGATTCCCGCGGCGAATCTGCTGCGCGGCAGTCAACAGTGCGGCAATCGGCACACTGATCTGACCCGCAAGGTGGCGCGCCAGCCACGTCGCGAAGAACAGAATGAAGAGCGTGATCAGTAACAGCAGGAGAACGTAAATGTTGCGGTAGGTCTTGCGGTCTGCGGCAAGCTTGGAGTAATTCCGGACGGCTTTGTCGATGGTCAGCTTCTTGGCGGTCAGGTCGAGCGGCAGTTGGCGGGCGATCACCAGGCTGCCGGTGGCAACAGGAATTGAAGCATGCACCCAACCCGACTCGTTCGAATCTCTGCCGCAGATGACCGAAGAAGGCTTGCCGTCTTTATCGAGCAGCGCTGCATAGCCGACCTTGGCCTCGTTGCAGAATTTGCCGGCCTGAGTCAGCTCGCCCTTTTCCAGGATCGAGGCGAGCCAGTTCGCTTCCGCGGTAGCGCGTTCCACGCCCTCGCGGTCGAGCGCCTGCCCCATGCTGATGAGCTCTGTCAGTATCGTCTCGGTCGGAGCGCTGAACCACTTGTTGAGGTTGTAGTTCAGGACCAGGAAACTGAATGCCACGAGAAACGACACAGGCAGGAATGTCAGCATGAGCGCGCCGACAATCAGCTTCGACTTGATGTGGGAACCCGCGCGATTGCTCTGCCGTTCGATGTACAGCCGGACGGCAGTGCGAAACAGCATGAAGCCCAGCATCACCGTCAGAATAAAGATGAGCGTGGCGACAGCCCAGAATAAATAGGTTTGCTCGACGCTCGAAGGCCCGAACGATCCGAAGGTGAAGGAGCCCTGCCACACCACCAGCGTCACCAGCACGGCAAATAACGCGAGTCCGAGATAGAACCGCAGGCGCTTCTGCATATACAGCTTCTGTTTGAATTATAGGCGCTGGAGCCGTCGGGTTCCCGCGTCAAAGGGGGCTTGTTACCGGTGCGCAGTGAGGGTAGAATGTCTTCCATGGATGACGATCTGGAGCGCGAGATCCGTTCCCACCTCGAAATGGAAAACGAGGACCTGCGTGAAAGCGGCCTCAGCGGTGAGGAAGCCCGGTACGCCGCCCGCCGCGCTTTGGGGAACGCGACTCTCCTGAAGGAGGAGCTACGGGACCTGCGGCGATGGTCTATCGTCGACCGCTTGGCGAGGGATCTTAAGTACGCCGTTCGCATGCTGCGCCGCGACCGTGGATTCACCGTGGTTGCTGTTGTCACCTTGATGCTGGGCATCGGCGCGACCACCGCGATCTTCACGGTGGTCAACAGCGTGCTCTTGCGGCCGCTGCCCTATCCCGAACCGCAGCGCTTGCTGTCCGTCCAGGAGAAAGGGCCGTCCTTTGGGTTGCAGACCTCTTATCCCGACGTCGAGGATTGGCGTGCGGGGAACCATGTGTTCTCTGGAATGGCAAGCTATCACGGCTCCAGCTTCACGCTTAGCGGCGACCATGGCGCAGTCCACGTGCTGGGAACGGTGGCGTCAGCGAATCTGCTGGATGTACTGCAGGTCAAGCCGGCTCTCGGCCGCGCATTCCAGCCGGACGACGAACAGCCGAATGCTCGTGTCGTGCTGCTGAGTGATCGTCTGTGGCACGAGCAGTTCCATGCGGACCCGTCTCTGGTCGGACGATCCCTCAAGCTCGGGCAACGGGATTTCACCGTTATTGGAGTCATGCCGGCCGGCTTTCGTTTTCCGCCGACGTTTGATGGCGATTATTGGACCACGTCCGCCCTCGATCAGGGAGCGCCCAGAATCCAACGTGGTTACAGCTACCTGAGTGTGATCGCGCGTCTGAAACCAGACATTACCGCGGAACAGGCACAAGCCGATCTCGACGTCATTGCCCGCCGTTTGGCAAAGGACCACCCCGACACGAATCGCCTTCGGACGTCGGTTCGTATCATGCCGGAGCTGCAGCGAATCGTCGGAAATTCGCAGCGCGGCCTCGTCACATTGCTCGGGGTCGCGGCCGGCGTGCTGCTGATCGCGTGCGTGAATCTTGCCAACATGACCCTTGCCCGCAACCTCGCCCGGCAGCGGGAGATCGCAATTCGCGCGGCACTCGGCGCCAGGCGGCGCAGTGTCGTTACGCAATTGTTGGCAGAGAGCGTCCTCGTTTCTCTCTTTGGTGGATGTGCTGGGGTAGCGCTCGCAATGTGGGGAACGAACGTATTGCTCACCATCATTCCCAAAGCGATTCCGCGATCCGCCGACATCCGAACGGATCTGCGTGTACTCGGATTTGCTTTGCTTCTCTCCATCACGACAGGGATTCTGTTCGGCCTTTTTCCCGCGCTGAAGATCTCTCGGCCAAACCTGGACAACACCTTGAAGGAGAGTCGTCACAATTCTTCCGATACGCTAAACCGCCGGCGTTTCCGACGCATCCTGATTGCCGCCGAAACGGCATTAGCGATCGTACTCCTGACTGCGGCCGGACTTCTGACGACGAGTTATCTGCGTCTCTTACACGTCGACACCGGCGTCGACCGGCGCAATGTTCTGACGTTCGATTTGAGCCTGCCGGTGCCGCCTTACACCGGAGTCCGGCAAGTGCAGTTTTACGATGATCTCCAGACCAGGCTGGGGCGATTGCCGAACGTTCGGTTCACGGCTTTGTCGTGGCCGACGCCGATGTCCGGAACGGCAACATCGGGTTTCGAGATCGATGGGCGTTTATTCCCACGAGGAGAACAGCCGAACGGCGGCGTGCACGTTGTGAGTCCCGGCTACTTCCGCGCCCTAGGTATGCAACTGCGGGCCGGCCGCGATTTCGCCACCCTCGATGATGCAAAATCGCCGCCCGTCATAATCGTGGATGAAACACTGGCGAGGAGGTTCTTCCCTGGCGTGAATCCGCTGGGAAAGCGCATCAAGCCAAGTTTTTCGGCGCTGGAGACGCCGCCCTGGAGAGAAATTGTCGGCATCGTGAGCCGCACAAAGACAGGAGACCTCGCCGAAGAGTTTGAACCGCAGTATTACATGCCAATCGGACAATTTCCCGATTTTCAACCGGCACTTGTCGCCAAGGCCATAGGCGATCCGCTATCGCTTGTTCCTTTTGTCCGCGACATCGCGACGGCGATCGACAAGGATGTGCCGGTATTCGACATTCAGAGCCTGGATGAAATCGTTGCCCGTTCCACAGCCCGCGAGCGCCTCAATACCGTGCTTTTTGGTCTCTTCGGCGGATTGGCCGTACTGCTTGCTGCCGTCGGCATTTACGGCGTGGCCAATTATTCCGTCAATCGCGCCACGCACGACTTGGGAATTCGAATGGCTTTAGGGGCGCAGGCCCGCCATGTGTTGCGTTTGATGCTGTTCGGAACGATGCGCGATGTCGTGGTTGGTCTGGTAATCGGCCTGGTCCTGACTCTCAGCCTGACAAGGTTGATTCAGAATCTCTTGTTCGATGTGCGTCCGACGGACCCCATCCTGATCGGCGGTGCGTGTTGCGCCTTTATTGCCGTCGCTCTGGTTGCAAGCTATATTCCAGCCCGTCGCGCGACGAAAGTCGATCCGGTGATCGCGCTACGCTGCGACTAATGGATCCATTCAAGCCGGGCGCATGATCTTGGCGATCGCCTGCGCGAGTTGCGTCCACTTGGATTCCTCGGCGACAAGCTGTTTCTTGCCGGCCGGGGTGAGCCGGTAGTACTTGACCTCCCGATTCCGTTCCGGCTGTTTCTCCCAACTGGAAGCCAGCCAGCCCTTGCGCTCCAGGCGATGCAGGGCGGGGTAAAGCGAGCCATGCTCGACCTGCAGCACCTCGTCGGACGTGCGCTGGATATGTTTGGCGATGCCATGTCCATGCGCGGGCCCGAACAGAAGCGTCCTCAAAATCAACATGTCGAGGGTGCCTTGGAGGAGTTCGACGCGATCGGGTTCGGTGGCCATGGGCTGATGGTAGAGATTCTACCGAACTCGGGTCACAACCGGCAAGAAACATCGAATCGCACCGTTGAACCCCTACTACTTGCCGTTCGACCCGCCATCAGTACCATTGAAACCTGTCTCCGTTAGGTATATATTCAGGAAACGTAACTCCCGCGTCCTTCGTGTGCTCGAACTTCGCCGTCCGGGCACACTTTTTTCTCCGCGCCATCGAATACCGCATTGCCGATTATCCGGTCATAGCTCACACCGACACCAGATATAATGGTAAGGACCATCCTTGGTGTAAATCCGGCCATAAGCAATGTTCGATAACCTGTCTGACAAACTGCAGAGGGTCTTCAAGAACCTCCGCGGCGAAGGAAAGCTCTCGGCTGAAAACATGGAAGCCGCGCTGCGCGAGATCCGAGTAGCGCTGCTCGAGGCCGACGTGCATTTCCGCGTCGTCAAGCAGTTCATCGAAGCCGTTAAGCAGAAAGCCATGGGCGAGGAGGTCTTAACCGCCCTCTCTCCCACCCAGCAAGTCGTCAAGATTGTCCGCGATGAGATGGTGCGCCTCCTTGGCACGCACCAGTCGAAGCTGCGGATGGCCAACGAGCCCCCCAGCGTCATGATGATCGTTGGGTTGCAGGGTTCTGGTAAAACCACCAGTACCGGTAAGCTGGCTCGCTGGCTGTCCAAAAACGGCAGCAGCCCGCTGATGGTTTCGGTAGACGTCTACCGTCCCGCGGCACGACAGCAACTCGCGGTTATCGCCCGTGATATCAAGCTCCCGATTTATGCGGGGACGCCTGAAGAAACCAAGCCGCTGGAGCTGGCCCGGTCAGCCAAGCGCGAGGCGGTGCAAACAGGACGCGATGTCATCCTGATCGACACTGCGGGCCGCCTGCACATTGACGAACAGCTCATGCAGGAGTTGCGCGAGTTGCGCGACACGCTCAACCCCAGCGAAATCCTGTTCGTCGCCGATGCCATGACCGGACAGGACGCCGTGAAGTCGGCCGACGAGTTCCACAAGCAACTCGGCATCACCGGGGTCATCCTAACCAAAATGGACGGCGATGCCCGTGGCGGCGCGGCACTGTCCATCCGCTCCATTACCAACCAGCCGCTCAAATTCGTCGGTGTCGGCGAGAAGTTCGACGCCCTGGAGCCGTTCCATCCCGATCGTGTTGCACAGCGCATCCTCGGCATGGGCGATGTCCTGTCGCTGATCGAGAAGGTCCAGGAGAACATCGATCAGAAGTCAGCAGAAGAGGCGCAGCGCAAGCTTCTCGAAAACGAGTTCACGCTTGAGGATTTCCGCGACCAGCTCCGCCAGATCCGCAAAATCGGGCCGCTGGAGTCGATCCTGGGCATGATGCCGCAGCTTGGGCCGCTTAAGGACCTGAAAAACGTCAAGGTGGATGAGAAGGAGATCACGCGCGTGGTCGCGATCATCGATTCGATGACCCGGAAAGAGCGTGAGAACCACATGATCATCAACGGAGCCCGCCGCCGGCGCATCGCCAAAGGCAGCGGGACGTCCGTGCAAGAGGTTAATGCGCTGCTGAAGCAGTATGCGGAAGCGCGAAAAATGATGAAAACCCTGACCGGTGGCGGCGGTTTCCTCGGGAAGCGGCTGAAAAAAATGAAGTTCCCTCCCGGTATGTTGGGGATGGGCGGGTAAGACAAGCTTTAGCTTCTCTCCCCAAACTGTTACGATATTCTGGAGAAACATGTTGATGATACGACTGGCGCGATTCGGCGCCAAAAAGAAACCGTCCTACCGCGTGGTAGTGATCGATAAGGAACGTGCGCGTGACAGCCGCGCCATTGAGGTTGTGGGCCTTTACAATCCGGTGAGCCATCCTCCGGTCGTGAACCTGAAGCATGAGCGGATTGAACATTGGATGAGGAACGGCGCGCAGCCGTCCGATACCGTACACCGGCTGTTGAAGAAAAATCCTGCCCCGGCCCCCGCTGCTGAACCGGCCGCGTAAACTCAGTGAAGGAACTAGTCGAAGATATCGCGAAGGCGCTTGTGGATCTCCCGGATGAGGTGAGCGTCCACGAAGTGCAGGGTGAGCAGGTTACCGTGCTGGAGTTGCGCGTCGCCCCAAGCGACCTCGGCAAGATCATCGGAAAGCAGGGCCGCACGGCCCGCTCTATCCGAACGCTCCTCGGCGCGGCGGGCATGAAGCTCAACCGCCGTTTCACCCTCGAAATCCTCGAATAGCTCTGGATACCGTCGTCATAGCGCAGCTCGTCCGCCCGCGGGGCAATAAGGGCGAGTTGGCTGCCATTCCGTTAAGCGATCATCCCGAACGAGTGCGCCAGGTCACAGTCGGCAGCCGATCTCTCGAAGTCGAGAACGTCTGGCGGCATGGGGATCGCGTGATTTTCAAGTTTCGCGGCGTGGATTCGATTTCGGACGCCGAGAAGCTCGCCGGAGCCGAGGTTTCCATTCCGAAAGGTGAGCGGGCCGATTTGCCCGATGGCGAGTACTTTCAGACCGACCTCATCGGGTGCACCGTTTTTGATCGCGATGGGAAGGTTGTCGGCACCGTGGAGGGCTGGCAGGAGTATGGCGGGCCTGCGCTGCTCGAAGTAAACGCGAACGGGCGGGAAGTGCTCATCCCGTTTGCCAAATCGATCTGCATTGAAATTGATCCGGGACAGAAAAGAATCGTGGTTGACCTGCCGGAAGGACTGAGGGAATTGAACGCGGAATGATCTTCCATATCCTCACGATTTTCCCGGATTTCTTTGAGGGTCCTTTCCGCCACGGCGTTGTTCCCCGCGCCGCCGAGGACGGCCTGCTGAAGATTCAAATCTACGATCTGCGCGACTGGACCACAGACCGGCACCGCACCGTCGACGACCGCCCATTCGGCGGCGGTGAGGGCATGCTGATGAAGGCGGAGCCGATTTTTAAAGCGGTCGACAGCATCCTGGAAGATCCGAGGGCATGCGAAACCGCCAGCCCCACCTTAGGCCAAGAGGTGGGGCAGGCGGTTTCGCCTGCCCATGCTCAAGTGAAACGGATCGTCCTACTGTCGGCGCAGGGGCGTCCATTCGACCAGGCAGCAGCCCGCCGGCTCGCCGCTTATGAGGAACTGCTCCTGATCTGTGGCCGCTACGAAGGTGTCGACGAGCGTGTCGCCGAACACCTGGCCGACGAGGAGCTCTCCGTCGGTGATTTCGTCATGTCCGGTGGCGAACTGGCTGCGGCCATGGTAGTCGATTCCGTCGCGCGCCTGATCCCCGGTGTGCTGGGCCACCCCGACTCCGCCGTCCGCGAATCGTTCTCCGAGCCCGGCCTGCTCGATTGTCCCCAATACACGCGCCCGGCCGACTTCCGCGGCTGGAAAGTTCCCGATGTTCTCCTGAACGGTAACCACGCCGAGATCCGCAAGTGGCGGGAAGCCGCCGCACGGCAGAAGACAGCACGTAACCGGCCAGATCTATTACAATAGAGTTTTCCACCCCATAGAAGGACTCCACACCCCATGCAAAACGCGCTGCTGACCAAGGTTCTCAATAAGAACAAACGTAAAGAAGTGCCCGAGTTTCGGCCCGGCGATACCATCCGGGTCCACGTAAAGATCAAAGAAGGCGACAAAGAGCGCCTGCAGGCGTTTGAAGGCACCGTCATCGCGCGCAAGAACGTCGGCCTGGGCGAGACCATCACCGTACGCAAGGTCAGCTTCGGCCATGGCGTGGAGCGCATTTTCCCGATCCACGCGCCTGTGATCGACCACATTGACGTGGTGCGCACGGGTCGCGTGCGTCGTTCGAAACTGTATTACCTGAGAGGTTTGAAGGGCAAGGCTGCTCGGCTCCGCGAACGCGAGTGAAGTGTCAAGGCAAGTACGAGCGTGAAGCGCGCGCGGCGGGCTATCGTTACGTCGCCGGCGTCGACGAAGTCGGCCGGGGAGCGCTCTTCGGGCCTGTATTTGCCGCCGCGGTGATTCTCGCGCCGGACCGTCCCATTCGTGGCCTTCGCGACAGCAAACAACTGCTGCCGGAACGCCGCGAAACCCTGGCGGAACGCATCCGGGAGCGAGCCATCGCGTGGGCCGTCGGAGCCGCTGATCCCTTTGAAATCGATCACATCAACATCCTCCAAGCCGCTCGTCTGGCCATGCGCCGGGCGATCGAACAGCTCCAGCCACCGCCCGATTACCTGCTGGTGGATGCCGTGACCGTCGACCTTCCCATCGAACAAAAAGGATTGATTCACGGCGACGCCCTATCCCAGTGCATAGCCGCCGCGTCTATCATTGCAAAAGTGGAACGAGACGCCTGCATGCGCGAGTGGGACCGGGTTTTCCCTCAGTACGGGCTGAAAAACCACAAGGGCTACTCAACCGACGAGCATTGGAATGCGCTCAAGAATTACGGCCCCACGGCGCTCCACCGCTTCAGTTTCTGGCCGGTGCGAGATAATTGTCCTCATGCACTTTGGGCGGGTTATCCGCGCCAGGGTGAACTGTTCGACGATGAAATGGAAGCGATGACGGAGGAAGCCGAGGTTTGCCAGTGAACGCCCAGCCGCAGGCGCAGACGGCCGCGGAACGTCCTCTCGGCCGCTGGTATGAGCGGTTCAAGGCGCTGCTGTTCATCGTCTTTTGTTTCGAAATCGGGATCTTTCTTCTGGTGTTCCCCTGGCTTCCCAACTGGCACCAGACGTCCATTATCGTCATGGTTCCATGGCTCGCAAACGTCTGGGACAACCCATTCCTCAAGGGCGCCATCAGCGGACTCGGGCTGGTGAACATCCTGATATCTTTTGCGGAAGTGGGACGGCTTCGGCGGATTTGAGTTCGGCAAGCTAAAGCATGCGGTATCATGAGGTTGTTTTGGCATGAACGAAACCGTGGATCGCGACAATAACACCGCGATCGTCGAACCGGCTTCCACGACAGGCGTTGAAGCGTCTCCTGAAGCGGCCGAATCCGTCGAGGAAATCGAAAAGCCGCGTAATACGATCGCCGAATGGGCCGTCACCATTCTGCTGCTGCTGTTCGGCACCACAACCCTGATTCAGGCGTTCGTGATTCCAACGGGCTCCATGGAAGACACGCTGCTGATCGGCGATCATCTCCTGGTCGACAAGCTGGCCTATGCGCCCCCCGGCAAGTTCAGCAAGTACATTCTGCCGTATGAAGAGCCGAAGCACGGCGACATCATCGTGTTCCGGTTTCCGTTGGACATCACGCAGACGTACGTCAAGCGCTGCATCGGCGTGCCGGGCGATCATCTCAAGATCGTCAATCAACAGGTCTACCGCAACGGCGTCCGCCTGAACGAGCCGTACGTTTACCACAAGAACGCTTACCCCGATTTCTATCGCGACAACTTCCCGGGCGATCCGAACATCAGCCTTACGACCCCGGGACGCGATATGCTGGAGAACCATGTGCAGAGTGGCGACGTGGTAGTGCCGCCGGGGTTCTTCTTTGCCATGGGCGACAACCGCGACAATTCCTACGACAGCCGTTACTGGGGATTCGTGCCGCGCGAAAACATTATCGGAAAACCTTTGATTATTTACTGGTCGTACAACGCCAGCACCGAGAGCCTGGCGGGCTCTTCCGTGCAGTCTCTGGCGCGACATTTCGCCGACCTTGCGGAGCACTTCTTCACCAAGACGCGGTGGCGGCGCACCCTCACGCTCATCCATGGCTACCACAGTAACGACTAAGCCGAACAAGACCGCAAAGCCCGCAAAGCCGCAGCCCGAGCGCAACTCGCTCGCGGAATGGGTGGTCACGTTCCTGCTCCTGATCTACGGCACCACCTACATTGCGCAGCCTTTCGTGATCCCGACCTCGTCCATGCACAACACCTTGCTGACGGGGGATCACCTCATTGTCGACAAGCTGGCGTATTCGCCGGAAGGATCGGTTTCGAAGTACCTGTTGCCCTATCGGCTCCCCAAGCGCGGCGACATTATCGTGTTCCGGCATCCGATTCTGCTGCAGGAAGACTACGTGAAGCGCGTCATCGGGCAGGCGGGCGATCACATCAAGCTGGTGCACAAGCAGCTTTGGCTCAACGGACATTCGGTGGACGAGCCGTATGTGATTCACATCAGCAACAGCTATGATCCGTATCGCGACGATTTCCCGAATGGAGGCATGCTGGACTACGCTCCCGACCCGCGCATGACCGACCGCGCGAACGAGATGCTGAAGAACAACGTCCAGAATGGCGAGCTAGTGATTCCGGAGGGATTCTACTTCGCCATGGGCGACAACCGCGACAATTCGCTCGACAGCCGTTATTGGGGCCTGGTTCCGCGCGAGAACATCACGGGAAAGCCGACGATCATCTTCTGGTCGTATGACGCGCCGACGGAGGACCTGCGGGATTACAACATCAAGCACTTCGTCGACCTGGCCGCGCACTTCTTTACGAAGACGCGCTGGGAGCGAACTTTAAAGCTCATTCACTCGTATCCACTGCAGTGAAACGAAATTCGATCGCCGAGTGGGCCCTCACGTTCCTGTTGCTTGCGTACAGCACGACCTTTATAGCGCAGGCGAATGTCATTCCGACTTCCTCGATGCATAACACGGTGCTTACGGGCGACCACCTGATTGTCGATAAGCTCGCGTATTCCCCGGGCGATGCATTCAGCCGCCATTTGCTTCCGTACAGAGAACCGAAGCGCGGCGACATTATCGTGTTCCGGCACCCGGTTCATTTGCAGGAAAACCTGGTGAAGCGCGTTATCGGCGTACCGGGCGATCACATCCGGATGGTGCAAAAGCAGGTCTGGTTGAACGGGCACGTCGTGAGCGAGCCGTATGTGGTGCACATCTCGACGGACTACTTCGCCCTGCGCGACGATTTTCCTCCCACGGAAGCGATCTCGTATCCGCCTGACCCGGATGTCGCGATCCGGGGCAATGAGATGTTGCGCTCGAATGTTGTGGGTGGCGAGTTGGTGGTGCCGGCGGCGTCCTATTTCGCGATGGGCGACAATCGCGACAATTCCCTGGACAGCCGGTTTTGGGGTCTTGTGCCGCGGGAGAATATTGTCGGGAAACCGGTGGTGATCTTCTGGTCGTATGATGCTCCGACGGAGGACTTGCAGGAATATTCGGTGAAGCATTTCAGCGATCTGGCGGCTCACTTCTTTACGAAAACGCGCTGGGAGCGAACGTTGAAGCTGATTCATTCTTATCCGCTTCAATAGCGAGGATGCAAGACAGTGGTGCGTTCGATTGGCTCCCGGAGCTGATCGTCAGCCTATTCGTTTTTGGGTGATCGCTGTCGTTCCGCATTGTGCATTGCTCTTCCAATAGCTTCTGTATGTACTGCGGCGCACGTTTGGGCGGGCTCGGGTCGCAGACCCGCGCATTGAATTGGGAATCAGAAACTGAGGACGCCTCCGATGATTCCTGTCACCTCTTTACCCTGTCCGGGTACTTATACGATGAGGTAAGGCGATGGCCGGGAAAGGCAGTAGCGACGCGCAACTGGTGGAGTGGACTCTGGCGGGCGACCGCGCGGCGTTCGCGGCCATCGTCAAGCGGTACCAGTCGCTGGTTTGCTCCATCACCTATAACGCCACCGGCAGCTTGAGTCTGAGTGAAGACCTGGCCCAGGAAACTTTTCTTGCCGCCTGGAAACAGCTCTCCGAATTGCGCGAGCCGGCGCGGTTGCGGTCTTGGCTATGCGGCATCACGCGCTTTCTGGTTGGCAAGGAATACCGGCGGCAAGGCAGTGAGCCCATTCACGCCGCCGAACCACTGGAAGAAATTCAGGAACTGCCCTCGCTTGAAGCGTCGCCCGCTATGCAGGCCGTGAGCCGGGAAGAAGAATCAATCCTGTGGCGCGCACTGGAGCGAATTCCCGATGCTTATCGTGAACCGCTCATCCTGTTTTATCGCGAAGAGAAGTCGATTGAGCGTGTCGCGGCCCAGTTGGAGTTGAGCGTGGACGCAGTAAAGCAAAGGCTTTCGCGGGGACGCAAGCTGCTGCACGAAGAGGTGATTGCATTCGTAGAAGGAACTTTGAGCCGGACTACGCCGGGGCTTGACTTTTCAAACTCTGTGCTCGCAATGCTGCCGGTCCCTCCAGCGGCAACCGCGGGAGCGGGCATGGCCGGCAAGAGCGCGGCGTTGCTCAAGTCGGGTTCGCTGGCAGCGTCGCTGGCGCCGTTTACGGGCGTAATTGCCGCCATTTTTGTGAATTGGTTAACTGCACGTTACGCGCCTACCGCTCGCGAACGCCGCTTCCAAAGACTCTGGTTCTCCAGCATGTTGATCTTCTCGCTGGGTTGGTCCATTGCCGGGTCGTTTGCCGTATGGACTCTGAGCCAGAAGTACACGTGGAGCAGCCAGACATTTCTGTGGGTGATGACGGTCTTCTGGTGGTTCTACTCCATCGTGACCGCTGCCTACGTGGTCTTCTTTATCCATCGACTCAAGTCTCTGCGCCGGCAGATCGAGCAGGAACCCGGTGTGCCGGAGGCCACGGGGACCCCACTCACGTTCCAATCGGCTCTATCGGTGATCGCGGGCATCTATATCGCGTCTTTTTCATGGCTCATCTACCTTGCATTTCGTGCGAACGATCGACGGTGGGGCGCGGTCATAACCGGGATCATGGTTGTGCTCTTCCTGTGGCATTTCCTTCAGGCGCGCAGCCGGATTGAAGCAGCGGCGCTCCGGGGGGCAGTTCGTCACCTTGCAATTGCATGGGCAATCATACTCGTGATCTTGAACTTGCGGTTGCAAGTCTGGCTGGCCATCTTGCGTGGTCTCGATCTTAGCGAATTGCACCGCCTGTTACCGCCATGGGTCATTCCATTTGCCACGTTGTTCGTGGTGCTCTGGATTGGCGTGTTGGTTGCCCTTACCAGGTCGCAAATATTGACCGGCAAATGATAAATCAGGAGTTGCGATGACACTGCAGAGACGGATGGCCGCCATCGTGATTTGTGTGCAAATCGGACCGTCGTCAGGCTTTGGCACGGATCTCTCGCCGAACAAGTGGAAGCCTGATGAAAAGGCTCGGGTAGAGCGCGCGGAGATGATCCCCGCGCCGTCCCAGGCGAGAGTCGTTGAGGGAAAGTCCGGTTTGGTGGCTGCCACCATGTCTCCCATTGCGGTTCTTGCTGGACTTGAAACACTACGACAGGGCGGAAGCGCGGCCGATGCCGCCGCTACCGTTGCGCTCACACAGATTACGACAGCTCTGGGTTCTTACGTTTCTTACGCTGGGATTTTGCAGCTTGTTTACTTCGACGCTAAGTCTGGCAAGGTTTATTCGCTGAACTCCGGATGGGGCTCGTACGTGGGCGAAACCGATCCCAAGAGTATTCCCGTCTCCGACCTTGGGTCGCTTCCGTTTGCCCGCCGGCCGACGACCGCTGGAGCTGAGGGGCGCAAGACATTAGTTCCCGGATTCATGGCTGGCATCGAGGCCATGCATAAACGCTTCGGACACCTCCCGTTTGCAACTCTCTTCCAACCTGCGATCGCCTATGCAGAGGGCGGTCTTTCCATTTCCCCACTACTCGCAAGCTACTTTTCAACACACGGAAAATTTCTGGCACGCACCGCCGAGGGCAGGGCATTTGAGCAACAGGCTGGCAGCCCCTTGCCGAAAGTGGGAGACCGTTTCACCCAGACCGAGTTGGCGAAAACGCTTCGTGGTGTGGCGCGAAACGGCGCCGGCTATATGTACACAGGGACGTGGGGTCAGCAGTATGTTCAAGCTGTGCAACGCAACGGCGGCGCGGCAACTCTCGAAGACATGAAACATTATCGTCCCGTTTGGGAAGAGCCGCAGAGCACAAGCTTTTTCGACCATACAATTTACGCTCCCGGCAGGAGCAACAATAGCGGGACTGGCGTGCTTGAGGCGCTCAACCTCGCGGAGGCAACTCACCTTGAGCAGATGGGCGCCTATTACAAAGATGCCCAGGCGTTCCGAACCCTCTCCCAGATTCTGCGGGTTGCCACCTATGATGGTGCACCCGATCCTCAACTCACAGAGTGGAAGCGCAAGACGGGACTCAGTTCGGCGCCCGGGGACCGCCTGACCAAGACCTATGCCAAGGCGCTGGCATCCGTTCTGGATGAAGTGGGGAATAGGGCGGAGCAAGACGGCAAGCGCCACAGTGATGCTGTAGTAGTGATTGACCGACGGGGAAACGTCGCGGCCCTTGTGCACAGCATCAACACAGTTCCATGGGGCACGACCGGAATTGTTGTCGGCGGCATTCCAATTTCCGACGCGGCGGGATTTCAACAGATGAGAATGGCGGCGATCAAGCCGGGCGACTTGCTTCCGCAGGACGAGTCGCCGGTGATTGCGATCAAGGGTGGCAAGCCCGATTTAGCAATTGCGACCATCGGGGTGTCCCTGCTACCCGAAACCGTCCGGCTGCTCGTGGGCGTTCTTGCGAACCATCTCGATCCACTCACCGCAATGGCTGCGCCACCCTTGCTTCTCAATCTGGCGCCCATGAAATCAGGCGAGGGAAATTTCACTAAGCCGGATCTGGTCCCCGCGGGAGTCTATGACCAGGAATTTTTGAAACGCCTTCATGAATCCGGGGTCCCTATCGAGCAAAAAACCACGCTAGAGGTCTATGGGATCAAGGGGACAGCGGTTTTAGGAACGATCGGCGCAGGGAGCGGTGTCTTGCGTACTGTCGAAACGCCCCGCGTCTTTGGATTTGCTGGCGCTTACTGATCCAAGTCGAGCGCCATCCCCCGGAACTCACTAAGTCTGAGTCCCGGAACGTATCATCTGTCAATTTCATTACCGAACCTCACCCCGACGTTCGGCTGGACCGGCTTTTCTTCACGGTCTCAGTTGAGAGGTGGTGCGACAGGCCGTATCAAATAAACCTTAAAACTCGCCCCTCCAGCGTCGAGAAGTCTTTTGTGAGCCGGTTCCTCGAAAATGCCGCGAAGCTGCTCGATGCTGCCGAGTGCGGTTTGCGGGCCGGACACGTGCCGTCAGACATGACGATACTTATAGGCGCCGGAGGGGGTATCCACATGATCGCCTCCTCCGACTGGCCTTTGGATTCTCTGCAGGCCCATCACGGCGCCGCCATGGCTTACCGCGTCAGCCATGACCGCGATGCTGTACGTGTTGAGGGACGCTCGGGGGCGAGCAAGTGCCTGATAGAAAGCCCCAAACCGGACCAGGTTGCACGCCTGCTCCTCGGCGCCTGCTCGCCATCGAGTTACGTCTTGAACGCAATCCGGAACACCGATCCCACCCCGGCCGAGCTCTCCGCCTGAATTTCCGCCCCGTGACACCGGGCAATCCACTGCGCAATCGATAACCCCAGGCCACTGCCCCCTTCGTCCCGGCTCCGTGCTTTATCTGCCCTGTAGAATCGGTCGAACACCTTAGGAAGGTCTTCCTCGGCAATGCCTATCCCCGTGTCGCGCACGCTCAGCTCCACGCGGTCGGCTTTGGACGCCACGGAGACACGCACCAGCCCTCCGGGCGGCGTGTACTTCACGGCATTGTCGAGCAGGACTTGGATCAGGCGTCGGATGGCCGGGTCGTTGCCGTGGACCAGGACGTTGTCAGCCGGCAATTCCGTTTCGAAACGGAGGTCTTTGGCGGCGACTTGCCGGCGCTGCTGCTCGCAAGTGTCGGCCACCAGGGCGGACAGGTCCACCGGCACGAGTTGCAGCTTTGTTGCGCCGGCATCGGCCCGCGCCAGCGCGAGCAGGTCTTCCACCAGGTGAGTGGTGCGTTCGGATTCGTCCCGGATTTGTTCCAGCGCCTCGCGGTACGATTCGGCGGAACGATTCTGGCGCAGCGCGATTTCGGCCGTCGTGCGGATCAGCGCGATGGGACTGCGCAATTCGTGCGAGGCATCGGCCGTGAACTGGGTCAGGCGCTCCACCGAATTGTTCAGCCGTTCGATGATGCGCCCCATCCACAGACCGCCGCAGACGGCAATGGCCACGGCGAACGGGATCGCCGCAAGCAGGAGAATCCCGAAATGGCTCAGAATGTATCCGCGCTCGCCAAGGCTGGCTGCGGCGGTGGCCTGGTAGCGATGGCCGCGCACCTCGAGCGTCTGCCGGCGCGTCATTACGTCGCGGCTTTGCCGGAATGGCTGTGCCGCAGGCAGCAGAACGGTCCCGTTAGCATCGCGGACTTCCAAGAGGTTGCCTTCGGGCAGCCCCATGGCGAACTCCCGCAGTTCCTCCGGTAGCTCCGACGGCGGCACGCTCGCTGCCGCGTATTCGAGGAACAGCCGCACGGCTTCCATTCGCCGGTCGAGCCCCTGGTCGATTCCGCGCGTGACGCTGCTGCTCACCGCCATCCAGGTGACCAGGCCGAACAGCCCCAGGCACACGAGCAAAGCCAGCGTGTACCACGCCGAAAGACGAAGCCGGACAGATTTCATGAGTCCTTCATCACGTACCCGACGCCTCGGACGGTGTGAATCAGCCGCATCTCGCCGGGCTGCTCGATTTTCGACCGCAGCAAACGGATAAAAACGTCAAGGGTATTGTTTTCAACAGAAGCGTCATGACCCCAGAGCGCTTCCATGATCTGTTCACGTTCCACCACCCGGCCGGGCCGCTTCATCAGCAACTCCAGCAGCGTGTATTCAGTTCGCGTCAGGGCGATCTTGCGTTCCCGGCGCGACGCTTCGCGGCTGCCCGTATCGAGCGTCAGGTCGGCAAGATGCAACTGTAGCGAGTTCGAAATGGGCGCCCGCCGAGCCAGCGCCCGAATACGGGCCAGCAGAATTTCGAAAGAGAACGGCTTAGTGACGTAGTCGTCGGCGCCATGGTCGAGCCCTTGGACGACGTCGTCGATCCCATCGCGGGCCGTCAGCATAAGAATGGGAGTCTGGACGTGCGACTCCCGAAGCCGTCGCGCGACGTCGAGCCCGCTCATGCCGGGAAGCATCACGTCGAGAACGATAGCGTCGAAAGGGTGGGTCCGTGCGATGGACAGCGCTTCGGGACCGCGTCCCGACACCACCACCGCGTGTCCTTCCTCCTCCAGACCACGCTTCAGGAGGTCGGCCATGCGCCGCTCGTCCTCAACTACCAGGATTTGCATGTCCTTGGTCCCATCGTACAATGGTCGAAAATCGTAACGGTCTGGAACTCCGAGTCACTTTTTCTATATGGGCTTTCGCGGTATAGTCTGAGGTGACTGGCAAACGGTTGGGACTCCTGGAGGTAACATGCGTAAGGTTCTAATTCTGCTGGGATTGGTCGTTGTCGGCATCGCATCGGTTGCCGCCCAACCGCCACCACAGAAACGCATTGCGATTTTCAACTTCGACTACTCCACGGTTCACAGTAATGTCTCCGCCATTTTTGGAACCAATCAGGATATCGGCAAGGGCATAGCCGACATCCTGGTCGACCGGCTCGTCAACGACCACATCTATACCGTGATTGAGCGGAAATCGATGGATAAGCTCCTGACGGAGCAGAATTTCTCCAACAGCGACCGCGCCGACGCGAATACGGCCGCCAAGTTGGGCCGTCTGCTCGGTGTCGATGCCATTGTCATTGGCAGCATCACGCAGTTTGGCCGCGACGACAAGAAATCCAATTACGGCGGCGGTGGTTTTGGGTTGAATAAGTATGGCATTGGCGGAGTGGGCCGCCGCGAATCCAAAGCGATTGTGGGAATCAGCGCTCGCCTCGTCGCGGTGGAAACGGGTCAGATTCTTGCGACCGCCTCCGGCACTGGTGAGTCAGCTCGGTCGGGCACGTCGTTGCTGGGTACCGGTGGCGGACCCATCGGCGGCGGTGTAGGCGGAGTTGACATGCAGAGCGCCAATTTCGGTTCGACTCTTCTGGGCGAGGCGGTCGGCAAAGCCGTTACCACGGTTGCGAAACAGCTCGAAACCAATGCTTCCGCACTGCCGACGCGCGCGGTAAAGCTGCAGGGACTCGTGGCCGATGTCTCCGGCAACACCCTGATTATCAATATTGGCGCTCGTGCGGGCGCCAAGGTCGGCGATCGTTTGCAGGTGGTGCATCCGGTGAAGTCCGTAAAGGATCCCGCGACAGGCAGGGTGATTCGCAGTGTTGAAAACAAACTTGGTGACATCGTCCTCACCGATGTGGACGACCTGTCCGCGGTCGGGCAGTTCACGGGGAGCGGTCCTGTGAAAGTCGGCGACGTAGTGAAGAACTAGCGGTGGAGTCGCGATATGAATTACGAAGTCGGCAATACGATCGGTGATTACGAGATCATTGGTGTGCTCGGCGCCGGCGGCATGGGCAAGGTCTACAAGGTCCGCAACACCATTTCGGACCGCGTTGAAGCAATGAAGGTGCTGCTGCCGAATCTGGATGACGATCCGGAGCTTGCGGAGCGCTTCATGCGCGAGATCAAGGTGCAGGCCAGCCTCGATCATCCGAATATCGCCTCCTTGCACACGGCGCAACGGATGGGGAGTCAGTTCCTGATGATCATGGAGTATGTGGACGGAACGACCCTGGAGGCGATTATGCGCCAGGGCCGCATTCCGCTGCATAATGCCATCGACTACTTTTCGCAGGTGCTGGCGGCGCTGGCGTATGCGCACAAGCGGGGCATCGTTCATCGCGACATCAAACCCGGCAACATGATGCTGACTTCGAGCGGCGTCGTGAAGCTGATGGATTTCGGCATCGCGAAGATGGCCGTGGACCGCAAGCTGACGCAGACCGGACGCACGGTGGGTTCGCTCTACTACATGTCGCCGGAACAGATCCGTGGCGACGGGCAGATCGACGGGCGCGCCGACTTGTATTCACTCGGCGTCGCGCTTTACGAGATGGTGACGGGGAAGCGGCCGTTCAACGCGGAGAGCGAGTTTTCGATTATGGCCGCGCATCTGCAACAGCCGCCGGTTCCTCCAGTGCAGGTGGAACCGGGTTTGCCGGCCGCGATGAATGAGCTGATTCTCGTATCGATCGCGAAGGATCCCTCGCAGAGATTCCAGACAGCGGATGCATTTCGAAATGCTCTGCTGAGCGTTCCGACGGGCGTGGCCGGAACTCCGGGGGCGACCAGCGTAATGTCGCAGCCGCAAGCTGCGCCGGCTCCCATGCCGATGCCGCCTCCTCCGCCGCAGGTCGCGCAGCAGTCGATGGGCGGTTCGAGTCGCCGCGGGCTCTACATGGTCCTGGGATCGCTGGTGACAGTAGCGATTTTGGCGGTCGCTGCCCTGGAGATCCCGAAGTGGCGCCAGGCGGGGGCGGCCAGCGGCGGTCAGGTTCAGCAGGAAGTCCCGCAACCCCAGCCGCCGGTTCAAAAACCGGCCGAGCAAACGCCAGTGCAGCAGGCTCCCGTGGAAACACCGGCGCAGAATCCGCCGGCGGCGGTTCCTCTGCCCGTGCCGAACGAAGCGAAACCGGCGGTGGAAAGGCCGCGGCCGCAACGGGCGGCTGCCGCGCAAGAGCAGGTTCCCGTTCAACAGCCCCCGGTGGTGCAGCAGCAGCAGCAGCCTGCGGCTCCTGTTGAACAGCAGGAAGGGGGAGGCAGACGTCAAGCCGCCAAGGAGGCTGAATTGGAAGAGCTGCGGCACCGGCACGATCAGATGTCGGATCGGGCCAGCGCCGTGATGTCCAGTCTTCAGCGCCTGGAGTCGCAGCAAGCGGCGTCAGGCTTGGGCCTCAGTCAGGAACTGGCCACCGCTCGGCAGCGGTTAACGCGAAATATGGATCAGGCCGATGCAGCGATTCGGGATGGAAAGCCGTTGATTGCCTCGAAGCATCTCGAGGAGGCGGAACGGGCGCTGCTGCGACTCGAAGAGCGTTTCGGCCGTTAAGCGGATGAAAATAAAGGTGGCGCGTGCGGTTTCGCCTGCGCGTTTTCGATGAGTCCAGCTCCTCTTTAAGCTATTCAATACCGATCCGGCCGCCGACGCCCTCCAGTTTCAGCCACCTGGTTTTGCCAGGCTTTTTGCCTTTAATCACAAACGCACAGGGAAGATCGCCGTATTTCGCAACCCGATCTGCAATCCAGCCATCCTTCGACGCCGGCGCTGCCAGAACAACCGGAGTTCCTTCGAATGAAGCGAGCGTAGCGCCCAGATCGGAATCCACCGACTTATGCGGAGCGGGCAGCGCAAACGCCTTACGATACCGCGCAATGGCCTCATCCAGATTCGCTACCGCGATGATCACCTTCGACACACCCGAGAATTCCGGAACGCTAGGTTTGCCCTTCAGGTAAACACGATTCTCGTGCGGGGTAACGTCGTGGATCAGGAATGGAAAAAAGGTTCCGCGATGCTCGCCCACCTGGATGGTCTGCCACTCGAGACGCACTCCGTCGGGACGCGTGCGCCCCCCGGGTTCCGGATCGTCGGCACGGATTCCTTCGGCGCGCAGCCTCTTAACATCCCCCGCGGGATCATCCGTGCGAATGGCCCAAGCCGCCGGTCCGACATTCGCTTCGATCAGTTTGGCCCACGGCCCTGTGGCAAAGCTCTTCTCATCGGCGTCCTTCTGCTTGGCGATCAGTTCGAGATACGACCCGTCAGGGAAGCTGATCGCCGCCATTTCCGTCGTGCGATTCGGATGCCTGCCGCCATACTCCATCGGCAAGCCAAGCTTTACAAATTCCGCTTGCAGCTTCGCGATGTCGAGACCGGCAACGGTGGCGTGATCGACCTTAATCATAAGGGCGGCGAAGAACAGCAGCGGGACCGTCATGCCAGCGTGTTGAGGGAACTCGCGCGCTGCGCTTCGAACTGCGCGATGGCGTTCTCCTGCTGCAGGATGAAGCCCAATTCGTCCACTCCTTCGAGCAGGCAGTGTTTCGCGAAGCCGTCGACTGGAAATTCGATGGCGCGGCCGTCGGGAAGCGTCACGGTCTGCGCGGCGAGATCGACCTGCAGCTCAGCTTCTGGATGCTCGAAAAGCCACGCATGCACATCGCGAGGAACGACGATCGGCAGCAGCGAATTCTTCAGCGAATTCTGCTTGAAAATATCGGCGAAAGAAGTGCTGATGACCGCCCGGAAGCCGTATTGCGTCAGCGCCCACGGCGCATGTTCGCGCGAACTCCCGCAGCCGAAGTTGTCTCCCGCAAGTAGAATCTTTGCCGCCTTCGCCTCAGAATGGTTCAGCGGGAAATCGGGCTTCGGATGACCCTCGGCATCGTAGCGCCAGTCGTTGAAGAGCTGATCCCCGAGGCCGTCCTTCGAAACCGTCTTCAGGAAGCGCGCCGGAATGATCTGGTCGGTGTCGATGTTGTCGATCGGCAACAACACCATGCGGCTGTGGAACGGTGTAAATTTCGTCATTGCGGCAAGGTCCTCACGTCGGTGACGACTCCGGTGACCGCGCTGGCGGCCGCCGTCAGGGGGCTTGCCAGGAACGTGCGTCCACCTTTGCCCTGTCGTCCTTCGAAGTTGCGATTGCTCGTGGAGACGCTGTATTGGCCCGCTTCGAGCTGGTCGCCGTTCATGGCGATGCACATAGAACAACCGGCTTCGCGCCAGTCGGCTCCGGCATCGCGGAAAATGCGGTCGAGGCCCTCGGCTTGCGCCTGCGCCTTGATCTCCTGCGAGCCCGGCACCACCATCACGCGCACGTTCGGGTGAACCTTGCGCCCTTTCAGAACGCCCGCCGCGCTGCGCAGGTCGGAGAGCCGGGAATTGGTGCAGCTTCCGATAAACACCACGTTCACGGGATGCCCGGCGAGCGGCTTGCCCGGTTCCAGATCCATGTACTTCAGGGCCTTGGTGAGCGAGTCGCGCTCCGCCGGATCGGAAACGTTCGCGGGATCGGGAATATTGCCGTTGATCGGAATGCCCATCCCCGGATTTGTTCCGAAAGTGATCATCGGCTCCAGCGCCCCGGCATCGAGCGTGATCTCGCGGTCGTACGTTGCGCCTTCGTCGGTCGGAAGCTGTCTCCAACGTGCCAGAGCCGCTTCCCATTCGGCTCCCTTGGGAGCGAACTGCCGTCCAAACACGTACTGGTAAGTCGTGTCGTCGGGCGCAACGAGGCCGGCGCGAGCTCCGCCCTCGATCGACATGTTGCAAACCGTCATGCGCTCTTCCATCGAGAGCGCCCGGATGGCCGAGCCCGTGTATTCGAAAACGCAGCCGGTGCCTCCGCCGATTCCGATACGTGCAATGTGGGCGAGAATGATGTCTTTCGCAGTCACTCCGGGGCGCAGATACCCGTCCACCTGGACCTTGTACGTTTTCGACTTGCGCTGTAGCAGACACTGGGTCGCGAGAACGTGTTCCACCTCGCTCGTGCCGATGCCGAATGCCAGCGCGCCAAGTGCCCCATGCGTCGCGGTGTGGCTGTCGCCGCAAACTACGGTCATGCCCGGCTGCGTCAGACCCTGTTCCGGTCCGATCACGTGCACGATGCCCTGCTTTTCACTGTGAAAGCCGTAGCACGGAATACCGAACTCCCGGCAGTTGGCTTCGAAACGCGCCACCTGGGCGGCGGCCACCTGGTCGACGATCGGCAGGGAACGAGGCGTGGTCGGCGTGCTGTGGTCTGTCGTGCCGAACGTGAGGGCGGGGCGGCGTACTTTGATGCCGCGCTGGCGCAGAGCCTCGAAGGCTTGCGGCGAGGTGACTTCGTGGACGAGATGCAGGTCGATATAGAGCAGCGCCGGCGTGCCGGCCTGCTCGGCAACGACGTGACTGTCCCAAATCTTTTCTATGATCGTGCGGGGTTTCATTTTTCAGTTAGTCTTAAAAGGCTAGAGCCTGCGTTACTGCGTCTCCTACTTCGGACGTGGTGGCGGGCTTTCCCGCCGGTTTCAAGTCGGCCGTGACGCGACCCGAATCCAAAACAGTTTCAATGGCGCGATTCACGGCGGCGGCTTCTTCCTTCAGACCAAAACTGTATTCCAGCATCGCCGCAGCCGAGCCGATCGCGCCGAACGGGTTGGCTTTATTCTGACCAGCGATGTCCGGCGCCGACCCGTGCACCGGCTCATATAACCCGACCCAGACGCCCGACGGCTTGCGATCGCCGATCGAAGCCGATGGCAGCATACCGATCGATCCCGCCAGCACCGCGCCCTCATCGCTCAGAATGTCGCCGAACATGTTCTCCGTCACCATGATGTCGAAACGCCGTGGGTTCAGCACCAGTTGCATGGCGCAGTTGTCCACCAGCAGGTGATCGAGCGCGATGTCCGGGAAGTCCGCCGCTACCTCCAAGACGACCCGCCGCCAAAGCTGCGAGTTTTCGAGAACATTCGACTTGTCGACGCTGGTTACCTTTTTGCGCCGGTTCCGCGCCAGGTGGAACGCCATGCGAGCTACGCGCTCAATCTCGGCGCGCGTGTACGTCATCGTGTTGACGGCCCGCGTCTCGGCGCCATCTTCCTGAATCCCGCGTGGTGTTCCGTAATAAATGCCGCCGGTAAGCTCGCGGACGATAATCATGTCCGTGCCGTCCACCAGGTCGTTTTTGAGCGGTGACGAATCGAGCAGCGATTTATAAGACCGCACCGGCCGCAGATTGGCATAGACCCCGAGCACCTTACGGATGCCGAGCAGCCCTTTCTCAGGCCGCTTGTCCGGCGGAGCGGTGTCGAACTCCGGCGCACCGACGGCGCCCATTAGCGTCGCGTCCGCTTTCAGCGCCAGGTCGATCGTCTCCTGGGGCAGGGGCGTGCCCGTCTTATGAATCGCGACGCCACCCAGCAGACCCTCGCTGAGCGAAAGCTCATGCCCGAATTTCCGGGCGACCTGCTGAAGTACTTTGACTGCCTCTTGGGTGACCTCGGCGCCGACGCCATCGCCGGGAAGTACGAGTATGTTCAGTTGCATTTAATCGTTGGCTGCTGCCGCTGCCATCGATCCTAGCACCTCGTGAACGAGTGAGATGATCTCTTCGTTGCGAACACCCTTCTTGCGGTCGGCCAGGGCGGTGAAGCGCCGATAGACCTCGTCGAGCTCCTGCCGCTCCAGTTGAAAGCCGAGATGTTGGCAGCGATCCATCAACGCATGACGGCCGCTGTGCTTGCCCAGCACCAGCTTGGTTTCAGGCACGCCGACCGACTTCGGGTCCATGATCTCGTAGGTGGTGCGTTCCTTCAGGTAACCGTCCTGGTGAATGCCCGCTTCGTGGGCAAAGGCATTGTCGCCGACGATGGCCTTGTTGGGCTGGGGACCGAAGGTGATCGTTTGCGAAAGCATCTGGCTGGCCGAATAGAGGTGCTGCGCCACGATGTTGGTTTCGTATGGCAGCCGGTCCGGACGCGTCTTGAATGCCATTACAATCTCTTCAAGCGCGGCGTTGCCGGCGCGCTCGCCGATGCCGTTGATGGTGCACTCGATCTGTCGGGCGCCTGCCTTCACCGCGGCAATCGAGTTCGCCACCGCAAGGCCAAGATCGTCATGGCAATGTACGCTCACGACCGCCGCATCGCCCAGCGCCTCAACCGCGCGGCCAATCAAGTCGGCATACTCTTCGGGCACCGAGTAACCGGTAGTATCCGGCAGATTTACGGTGCGGGCGCCGGCGGCGACCACTGCGCGGCAAACCTTCTCCAGATAATCCCATTCCGTGCGTGTGGCGTCTTCAGCCGAGAACTCCACGTCGTCGGTGTAGTTCCGGGCCAGTTCCACGGCTGCAACCGCTTCGTCCAGAACCTGTTGCTGCGATTTTTTGAGCTTATACTTGAGGTGGATTTCGCTCGTCGCGATGAAGGTATGAATCCGTGGCCGCCGTGCCTTTTCGAGCGCCTGCGCGGCGCGCTCGACGTCGGTGGTTCCGGCGCGGGCGAGTGCCGCCACCTGCACCCAGGGGAACTCGCGGCTGATCGCGTCTACCGCTTCGAAATCGCCGTCCGAGGCAATCGGAAAGCCCGCCTCCATAATGTCGACGCCGAGTTCGACGAGTTTGCGAGCCATCCGCAGCTTTTCGGGTACCGTCATGCTGCAGCCGGGGGATTGTTCACCATCACGCAGGGTCGTGTCGAAGATGTAAACGCGGTCGGGCATTCTGCCTCCTAGCGTAATTATGGAGTCGGTGCTACAATTTGGCAAATTTATAATCATCGGTGCTTCGATAAGTTACAATGATGCTATAAGACTCGCTTATGGAACTCTATCCATTGAAGGTGTTCTTAACCGTCGCAAACGAGAAGAGCTTCTCGCGGGCGGCTGAGAAGCTGTTGCGCACGCAACCCGCTATCTCCCTGGCAATTCAGAAGTTAGAGGCCGATCTCGAGGAGAAGCTGATGGACCGGTCGGGCAAGGACCTGATCCTCACCGATGCCGGCCGCATCGTCCTGGAGTTCGCGCGCCGTTTCGAAAACCTGGAAGGCGAGCTCGATAATGCGTTAGCCGAGTTGCGGGACAACTCGGCCGGGCGCCTGATCGTCGGCGCAAACGAATCGACCACGCTGTACCTGTTGGAGCATATCGAGCTCTACCGGCGGCGCTACCCGAAGGTAAAGGTGCAGGTTCGGCGCAGCCTTTCGAGCAAGGTTCCGGCACAGCTCATTGACGGCGACCTGGAATTGGGGCTGATCAGCTACGATCCCGAGGACGACCGGCTGGTGAGCATGGTCATCTATACCGATCACCTATCGTTTGTCGTTTCACCCCGGCACCGCCTTGCCGGGCGGGAAGATGTCGCCATCACCGAACTAGGAATGGAGACATTCGTCGCCCATAACGTTTTGTCGCCGTATCGCGCGATTGTTTTGCGCGAATTTCAGCGTCACAAAGTGCCACTGAATATGGACATCGAGATGCCGACCGTAGAAACGATCCGCAAGCTCGTGCAACGCAACGAGGGTGTCGCGTTTCTGCCGCGGATGTGCGTGGAGCAGGAGGTGCGGCAGGGAACTTTGTGCGAAGTGAATGTTCGCGAATTGAAGGTGGACCGGAAAATTCGCCTGGTTTATCCGGCGAAACGGGCCCTTTCGCACGCGGCAAAGGCGTTTCTGGAACTAGTCCAAAGCGCGGCGTGAAATGCTAGATTATCCTCGTGCGGGCCGGCGCATTGTTCCTCACGCTTGTAGTGGTCGCGGCGCAAACCCCAGCTGGCAGCGATCTGGTGCTTCATTTTGACGTCAATCTGGTTCAGGTCGACGTTATCGTTACGGATTCACAGGGCCACCGGGTAAGCGGACTGAAGGCTGAAGATTTCGAGGTCCGCCAGGACGGCAAGCCTCAAAGATTACTCATTTCCAGTACTCCGGCGAGCTTCATTCCTCTACCCCTCCAACTCCGATCTTGCGCGCCCTTCAACGCGACGAAGTGCGCCGCACCTTCGTTGTGATCCTCGATGACGCGAACATGCAGTTTCGTGATTTTCGAGATGCTCAAACGGCCTTGTTGCGTGTGATCGACGAGGATCTCACGGAAGGTGACATGATCGCGGTCGTTCGCACGAGCATTGGATCAGGTGCGGCGGAAATTCTGACCTTCGATCGCCAATGGCTGCATCGAACGGTGGAACGAATGGTGTGGCGTCCGCCGATCGCGTTCCTCACCGAGCCGCCCTATGGACGTCCCACGATGATGCCGGTGCTGATGCAGGCGCTTCGGTCACTGAGGAGCTATCCGGGCAGGAAATCGATTCTCCTTGTCAGTCCGGGATACGTGTCGCTCGAGTATTTGCGGCAGGAGCGATCGATCGCGGATACCGCGAACCGTTCCTCCGTCACAATCGAAACCGTCGATGTACGCGGCTTGCCGACTCTTTCGCCGACGGCGGCAACACGTTCCGGCGTGCCACGTCGGCCGATCCAGGATCTCTCCGACCCCCTGGGTTTTCTGCCCGACGGAGGGTCATTACAAGCGATGCAGCACCTTGCCTCAGATTACTTCGACAGCCAACGGGTTTTGCAATATCTCGCGGGCATGACTGCCGGCCGATTTCAGCATGAGAACAATGACCTTTACGGGCAGATGAAAGGTGCCGTAGACGATTCCGTGGGATATTACCTTGTCGGCTGGTATCCGGGTGCTGACGCGTTCACTCCCAAGCGGCGCGATGTTCTGGATTATCACCACATCCAGATCCGCGTCCGCGGACGCGAGAAACTCACGGTTCGCACTCGTGATGGGTTCTTCTCCTGGCCCGGCAGCACCTATCAGCCGGTATATTCGCCGTCGCGTCAGATGCGGGAGGCGCTGTTCTCTTCGTTTGCGACCGGCGACATCGACGTCCGCATGACTGCGGTGCCGGGCTATGACGTGAAGACTGGAGCGTACGTCGATTCCTTGCTTCATATCCTCCCTAAAGGCGTTGTTTTTCGGGATGCACCCGATCATCCGGGCTGCAAATCCGTGAATCTCGAAATCCTCAGCACCCCCATGTCCCTTGATCCATTCAAAGAACCACCGGCCCGAATGGAAGGCCAGGCCGCATCGTTCACGTTATGCGGCGGCGCGTTGGCGACGGCTCAGCAAGAAGGTTTCGCGGTAACTATACGGGATCAGATGACGGTGCCGGGTCCCTATCAGATGCGGGTCGCGGTTCGAAACGTGGGTCCAAACGACACCCGCGCCGTCGAGCCAGAGACATTGCTGCACCGCGATGCCGGCGCGCCGGAACGCATCGCAATCGGGTCGGCGAACGAAATCATTGAGGTTCCCGACGTCAAGAAGCAGGATTTCGTTCTGACCGGCGTTACGATGTGGGGCGACGACGTGTCGGCGCCGCAACCTGGAGTCGGCGCCACATTCCGGCCGTTACAGGCGGGCGACCCTGAGGTCCGTGAGTTTCCCCCGGGTGCGGCTGTTAAGTTGGCGTACCAACTCGTGCGAAACCCAAAGACCGAAGGCGAGCCTCTAAATGCGAGCTATGAGGTGGTTCGCGAAGGCAAGGTCATTTTCGCGAGCGCGGCGCAGGCCATCTCCGGCGAAGCGTCCCAGGAGATGCCGTACCGGTTGGACCCCTCCTGGGGACCAGGTGAGTATTTGCTGGGCTTCCGCGTTGCGAAGCCGGGTTCAAAATCGAAGCCTCAGACGCAGTGGATCGATTTCGAAATCACGAAATGAGTTGAAGGAGCAAAGCAGGCGGTTTTGTCTGCCTTTGGACCTCATCTAGGGAACTCACACGCGAAACCGCCTGGGGCCACCTTTGGTTGCGGCTATGCTGCGCCGCGAAACAGCCCGGTTAGTGCTTGTCTTTTTCCTGCGTGATCGACTGCGCCAGGTAGTCAACCACCTTCGACTCATTACGCGCCATCTCGTAATAAGCCGCGCGCAGGAGTTGGTCCTTCCGGTTGTGCAGAATCTCGCGAATGTTCTGCTGCACCCGTGGATCGGTCAATTCGCGCTGTCCGGCTGGCTCCTTTGAGATTACCTTCATGATGCGGTAGCCCTCGGCGGTGTGGATAATTGGCGTGATCTGGCCAGGTGTCATCGCCATGATCGACTTGCGCAGTTCGCTGCTGGCGCGTTCCAAGGCCGATTCGCCGATAAACCCGAGATCGCCGCCATTGGGCGCTGTATTCGGATCCTCGGAGAAATTCTGCGCCAATGTTACAAAATCGTCGCCCTGCCGCAGCCGTGCCTGGATCATGTCGATCTTCTTCTTCGCCTGGTCGTCGTTCTGCGCTTTGTCGTTTTTCAGGTTGCGGACGTTCGGATCGGGATTTGACGTCACCACGATCTGCGCCATCCGGACCTGCGGCTCGGGGAAATTGAAGCTGGATTTATTGGCGTTGTAGAAATCGGTGACGTCTTTGTCGGAGATCGAAATGTGGGCTGCGATTTCCTTGTTCAGCAGCTTCTGCACACTCAACTCGCGTCGTAATTGGGCCTTCAAGTCGTCCAGCGACATGTGTCGCGCGGAAAGCTGCTTTTGAAATTCCTCTTGCGTGTAGGGCGCCTTCAGTTCTCCGATTTTGGCGTCCACGTCGGCGTCGGTTGCCAGGAGGCCCAACTTTTCGGCGCGCTGCAGCATGATTTCGTTGTCGATCATGGTGCGCAGCAGTTCCAGTTTTTGAATCTGCGCCTGGTCCTCGCTGGGCTTCTCGTTCGAGGACATGAAGTTCATCTGGTACTGCTTGTCCAACTCGGCGTAGGTGATCACGTGCCCGTTCACGGTGGCGGCGACGTTGTCGGGAACGGCATGGCGGCAGGACACAACTGCGGTGAACCCCAGCGCCAGAAGCGCGGCGGGAATAAGGGAACGCGACATGGAGGATGAAACTCCATTATCGCAGGTAGCGGCAACCTCAGCCCAATGTCGCTGGTGGTGCTATCTGAGAGAGGAAGGCGGCACTAGGAACGCACAGGCGAAACCGCCTGTGACAGTTTGAACGGCTGGGCTTGCGGCCCAGCCGTTTGCAACTTTAACGCACTCTATCGCCTCATCGTGGGCTCTTCGTTCAGGTCCTCCTGCATGCGTGCCCACTCGTCGGCTTGCTTTTGCGCTTCATCACGGGTAATGCCGTAGCGCTCCTGGATTCTGCCTACCAACTGGTCCTTCTTGCCCGCGATTACATGCCAGTCATCATCGGTCAGCTTGCCCCATTGCTCGCGGGCTCTACCTTTCATCTGTTTCCAGTTACCTTCGATACGGTCCCAGTTCATTCGTAACGTCCTCCAGATGACAGTAGGCACGGAGTCTGCCATCGAGCTAAGTTATTGAACTTTAATGGCGCCACCGCCGCTGACTAGGAATTATTTACCCGTCGTGATAACTGTAGAAGTTGATCTTCGAAACTCATTTCCCCGATCTGAAGTTACAGGGTCGCGGCAAAGTGCGCGACATCTACGCCGACGGCGACAACTTGTTGATCGTTGCCACTGACCGGCTTTCCGCCTTCGATTACATCCTGCCCACTCCCATTCCCGACAAGGGACGCGTGCTCACGCAAATGACCTTGTTCTGGCTCGACCTGACGCGCGACATCGTGCCCAACCACCTCATCAGTGCCAACGAGGACGACTACCCGGCGCAGTTCCAGCCTTATCGCGAACAACTCGAGGGGCGCTCGATGCTGGTGCGCCGCGCGAAGATGATCGACATCGAGTGCGTCGCCCGCGGCTATGTTTCCGGCTCCGGATGGAAGGACTATAAACGCGAAGGCGCCATCTGCGGCATTCCGCTTCCCACCGGGCTGAAGGAGAGCGACCGGCTCCCCGAGCCCATCTTCACCCCGGCTACAAAAGCGCAAAGCGGACACGACGAGAACATTTCGTTTGATAATGTTTGTAGCAGGATCGGACGTGAACTCGCGGAACGCTTGCGGTCGCTCACACTCCAGATCTATGCGCGCGCGGCAGCTTATGCGGAGCAACAGGGCATCATCATCGCCGACACCAAGTTTGAGTTCGGGTTCATTGGCGAGCAGCTTACGCTCGGGGATGAAGTGCTCACACCCGATTCATCGCGTTTCTGGCCCCGGGTCACGTATTCACCGGGCGGCCCGCAGCCCTCGTTCGACAAGCAGTTCGTGCGCGACTATCTGGAGTCCATTCACTGGAATAAGCAGCCCCCCGCGCCGGAGCTTCCCGCCCAAGTGGCGGAGAAGACCAGCGACAAGTACCGCGAGGCATACCGTGTCTTGACGGGAAGGAGCATGTGAACTGGCTCGATATTGTGATTATCATCGTCCTGGCGTGCTCGATTGCAGCCGGATTTAAAGGCGGATTCGCGCGTGTGACAGTCGGGTTTGTGGCCTCGGTGCTGGGCATCCTGTTCGGATTCTGGTTTTACGGTATGGCCGCGGAGCATGTCGCCGACTATGTAAACTCACGTCCCATGGCGAACCTTCTGGGTTTCCTCCTGATCTTTGGAGCCTTCGTTCTGGCCGGCGCGCTGCTCGGCCGGGCATTGGCGGCACTGTTCAAATGGGTTGGCCTGTCGTGGCTCGACCGTCTGCTGGGTGCGGCCTTCGGGTTCGTGCGCGGCGCTGTGATGACGGTCGCAGTTGTCACCGTGATCCTGGCCTTCGCGCCACAGCCACCTCCGCGATCGCTGGTGGAATCGAAAACGCTGCCCTATGTCATCGATACCTCGAGTGTTTTGGCTGCCATCACGCCGCACGAGGTGAAGGAAGCGTTCCGCGAGACGAAAGATAAAGTCAAAAAGATTTGGTCCGATACTGTAAATAAAGGGAAGGAACTGAAGCGGCAGGAAGCATGAAGCTCCTGATTTTCGATCTCGACGGAACACTCATCGATTCCAAGCTGGACATAGCGCACGGAGTGAATGCCACGCGCGCCTACATGGGCATGGGCCCGATCCCACATGAGCTGGTCGAGAAATACGTCGGCAATGGCGCTCCCACGCTAATCCGGCGCGCGCTGGGCGATAAGGCGAGCGAGGACGACATCGCGCGCGGTCTCGATTTCTTTATCCGTTACTATGCCGAGCACTGCATGGACAACACCGTGCTTTACCCCGGCGTGCGCGAAGCGCTCGATCGTCTCAAGCATCACGACGTCGCTCTGGCCGTGCTGACAAATAAGCCGGTGCGCATCAGCGGCCACATCATCCGGGGCTTGGGTGTCGGCGATCATTTCTTCCGGATCTACGGCGGGAACAGCTTCGACCGCAAGAAGCCCGATCCCATCGGCATTGAGACATTACTGTCCGAGGCCGGCGCTCCTCGCGAGAAAACCGTTATGGTTGGGGATAGTGCCGTAGACATTCGCACCGCGCGAAATGCCAATGTTCTGGCGTGCGGAGTGACCTGGGGATTTCAGCCCGAGACGTTCCAGGAGGAGCCCCCGGATTTTGTCATCGATGAGATGGGTCAGCTCGCGGACCGGGTCCTTACTGCAGCACGAACAACCTGAGCGCTTCAACCTTCGCCCACGCGGCTCCCGAATCGATCGACTGCGCCGCCAGGCGCACGCCCTCCTGTACCGATTCGACGGCGCCGGCAGCCACCAGCGCGGCCGCGGAATTCACCAGCACGATGTCGCGCTGCGGGCCATCGCCGCCATGCAAAATGGCTTGGGCAATCGCGCTGTTCACTTCCTTATCGCCACCGCGCAAATCGGCGAGCTTGGCGCGCTCGACGCCGAACTGCTCCGGTGTCCAGGTCTCCTGATGGACGTTTCCACCGCAAACCTCGTACACCGTAGTCTCGCCCGTCGTCGTAACCTCGTCCAGCCCGTCCGAGCCGTGAACCACGAAGGCCCGCTCCGGACCCAACCCCGCCAACGCCCGCGCCATCAGCCCGGCGGCACGCTGGGAAGGCGCGCCGATGAGCTGCCGGCTGGCCCGGGCGGGGTTCGTCAGCGGACCCAGCAGGTTGAAAACCGTCCGCATCTTCAATTCCAGCCTGACCGGGTGAGCATGTTTCATGGCCGGATGCATCAAGGGCGCGAACAGAAACCCGATTCCGTACCGGCGAATCGATTCCGCGGTGCCTTCCGGGGAAAGGGAAGGGTTGATTCCCATTGCTTCCAGGACATCGGCGCTTCCGCACTGGCTTGAGATTGAACGCGTGCCGTGCTTTGCCACCCGCACGCCGGCGCCTGCCACCACGAAAGCGGACACCGTCGAGATGTTGAACGTAGCCGGACCGTCGGCGCCGCCAGTGCCGCAGGTGTCGAGCAGCGGCTCGCCTGCCTCGACCCGTTGTGAAGTCTCCCGCATCGCCCGCGCAAACCCCAGAAGCTCGTCCGAGGTTTCGCCCTTCATTCGCAACGCGACCAGAAATGCCGCGATCTGCGCGTTCGAAGCCTGCCCGCGCAGGATGGCCAGCATAGCCTCTCGCGCCTGCTCCGCGTTCAGGTTACGGCCTTCTGTAATGCAATGTAAAAACGGCAAAAGCATCCGAATTTTCATCTTCTCATGAACAACTTCCTCCCAGACGCCGGTTTTATGGAATCAGAGGATTTTGACATGGCATCCCTCATCCAGACCGCCATTCACTGGGCCACGCAGAACGATATCGTGATGCTCGGCCTCGCCTTGCTTCTGGTTTCTACCTGCGAAGCGCTTCGTAGGCTTGGTAAAGCGTAACCCCCTTTCTCTGGTGCGCGTATCTAAGTCTTGCGCGCTTACCGGGTCCTCGTAAAATCCCCCGCGTTCAGCCTGGCTGCGATCGCAGTTCTGGCGATTGGCATTGGCGCAAATACTGCCGTCTTTTCAGTTGTGAACCAGGTTTTGCTGCGTCCTTTACCGTATAGCGATCCCGGACGTATCGTGGTGATTTCCCGCGCCAACGGAGGATTCAATTCCTCAATTCCCAGATTCATGTTCTGGAAGGAACACGCCCGGCTCGTCTCCGATATGAATGCCTCGGACGCTGGAGCCGGGATCGCTTTGGCGGGCGGCGACATGCCGGAACAGGTGATCGGGCAGCGCGTCTCGGCGGCCTATTTCACTCTTTTCGGCGCGGTTCCCGCAGCGGGGCGGCTGTTTACGGACGCCGAAGACCGGCCCGGCGGACCGAAGGTCGCAGTGCTGTCCCATCGCCTTTGGACACGACGATTTGCCTCCGACCGGTCGGTTGTCGGACAGCGCCTGATCCTTGGAGGCGAAGGATTCACGATCCTGGGCGTTCTGTCCGCGGGATTTGAGCCCTATCGCTCAGCCGACGTTTTCCTGCCCCTCCAGGCGGACGCCAATAGCACGAACCAGGCTGGATTCCTCGGTGTCACGGCGCGGCTGCGGCCCGGCATCTCCATTGCCGCGGCGAACGCCGAAATGGCCACCATCGCGAAGGAGTGGGAACGGGGGAATGCTCGCTGGCTGCGAGATCCCGCGGGTGTAGCCGTGCGGCCGCTCCAAGACCTGCTGGTCGGCGACGTCCGGCCCGCGCTGCTCATGCTTTCGGGCGCCGTGATCCTGGTTCTATTGATTGCCTCCGCCAACGTCGCGGGACTCCTGCTCGCCCGCGCCACTTCCCGCGGGCGCGAGATCGCCATCCGGGCGGCCATCGGTGCGGGACGGCTTCAGATTGTTCGTGAGTTGCTGGCCGAGAGCCTGGTGCTTGCCGCATGCGCGGGCGTCTGTGGCTACCTTCTGGGAGCCTGGGGTGTGCGTGTCCTACTTGCTTTGGCACCGGGCGACCTGCCTCGGATGACGGATTTACCGCCTGAAGGCGTCGCTACCGTCATAATCACGTTGTTTACCGCCGTGTTGTTCGGTCTTATTCCAGCGCTCCAGGTTTCGCGGCCCGATCTGATCGCGGCTCTTAAAGGATCGGCCCCCGGTCCGCAACACAACCGTACCCGATCGCTTCTGGTGGTGGCCCAGACCGCCGTGGCGCTGGTGCTGCTAGTCTCGGCCGTCCTGCTGATGCGAAGCTTCGTTGCACTGCATCGGCTCGACCCTGGCTTCGACCCTCACCATCTGCTCACGATGTCGGTGTCGCTCGACAATCCGGCATACGCGACGACGGCCCAAGTCGCACTATTCGGCGATGAGGCAGTCCGGCGAATGGAAGGCCTTCCCGGCGTCCGAAAAGCAAGCATCTCTCAATGCGTGCCATTTCAGCCCGCTATGGACATGCTCTTCAGCAAACCCGGAGTCACATCATCAACGGGCCGCCAGTTCGAAGGCGACGTGGTCTGGTGCAACGTTTCGCCGCACTACTTCGACGCATTGAGCCTGCCCCTGAAGGCGGGCCGTCTGTTTCGTGAGAGCGAACCGTCGCCGGTCGTAATCATCAACGAAAGCATGGCGCGCAAGTACTGGCCGGACGAAAACCCAGTCGGACGCCGGCTGATGTTTGGACCCGGCCTCGCGGAGTTCGAAGAGACTCCCCGCGAAATCATCGGCGTTGTAGGAAATGTGCTCGAGAACGACCTCGGGGGCAGCTATCCGCAGATGTCGTATATCCCATACGCGCAGGCGCTCGACGCCATGACGCGGTTTACCGCTCATCTGCATCCTTTCGGGTTCGTCGTGCGCTCGGCGGGCAATCCGCTGGGTCTGACGTCCGCGGTTACCGCCGCAATCCATGCCAGCGATCCGCGACTAGCCGTCGCCGCCACCGTGACCATGGACCAGGCGATGCTTCAATCCACTGCGCGCCTCAACTTCAACACGCTTCTATTGACCATCTTCGCGGCCATTGCCATTCTCCTCACCTTTATCGGCGTGTATGCACTGATGGCCTTCGCCGTCGAGCAGCGCAGACGTGAACTCGGCGTACGCATCGCATTGGGAGCTACGCGCGCAGACATACTTTGCCTCATGCTCGGAAAGAGCTTGCTCCTCACGAGCGTCGGCGTCGGGATTGGCGTCGCGGGCGCATTGGCTTCCACTCGTCTGCTCTCGAAGATGCTTTACGGTGTGCGCGCCGTCGATCCACTCACCTTTTCCGCAGTTGCCGTTGCCGTCGTGCTTACCGCGCTACTTGCGAGCTACGTGCCTGCAATTCGAGCGACCCGCGTCGACCCGCTCCTCTCCCTTCGCGCGGAGTAGTTTCTCAAAAACGGACAGATGTAGCAAAATCGGACAGTGGAGTTCTCCGCTCTTGGCGTGAACCCTTTCGCTATCTGTATCTTGACCGGCTTGAACGAGTGGAGTCGTAATTGCAAATTTGACTGGTTACCAAATGAACTTCTCGCGAAACTACTTAACTGTCGTATTGATGGCTACGACCGCATCGCTGTTTGCGCAATCAGAGGTGTCGATCGAATCGCCACCGGGTCCTCGGGTTGTAGGACCACTCCTGAAGCCATTTCATCTCGAGAAGCGCGTTGTCCCGCCGGCACGTTTGACGAATTCTCCGCGATTGGAGCAGTTGGTTCGCGGCGGGAATCTGTACCTGACTGTGCAGGATGTGATCGCTCTCGTACTGGAGAACAACCTCGACATCGCGATTCAACGCTATGGCCCGTATCTATCGCGTGAAGTTTTGCGACGCGCCGAGGGGGGAGGCATTTTGCGTCCCACCGATCAACCCGTTCTTCCCGGACCACAAAGCGTGAGTCTTGCCGGTGTGAGTCTGAACACAGCAGGCCTGGCGGGTGGAGCGGGAGTAGGCGCGATCGGCTCGATTGTGACGCAGGTCGGACCCAATCCACCCAACTTCGATCCCGGCATTTTCTTCCAGGGAGTCTTCGGACACCAGACTAGCCCGCAATCGAATGCTATCGCTGCCCAGACTTCATCGCTCGTGTACAGCTACCAGGTGTTCACTGTTGGATACTCGCAGCAATTCGTTACCGGGGCGAATGCGGCGCTCACCTATCAGACTGCCCACAACTCCTTCAACAGCCCCAATTATTCATTGAATCCTTACAATTCGGCATACCTCGATCTCCAGATCAACCAGCCGCTGCTGCAGGGCTTCAGTCCGGCCGTGAACCGCCGCGACATCCAGGTGGCGAAGAACAACGCCAAGTACACGGATCTGCAAATGAAGCGGCAGGTGAGTACGACGATTGCGGCCTGCCTTAACCTCTACTGGGATCTGGTGAGCTTCAACGAAGACGTCCGCATTAAACAGGGCGCCCTCGCGACGGCTCAAAAACTCTACGAGGACAACCAGGCGCAGGTCAAATTGGGCACGCTGCCCGCGATCGAGGTCACGCGCGCGGCCGCCCAGGTTTCCGCGAGCAAAGAGGATTTGCTGATTGCCCAGACCAACGTGGCGCAGCAGGAAACCGTTCTCAAAAACGCGCTGAGCCGGAACGGCCTGGAGAGCGCATGGCTTGATGAGGTACACATCATCCCGCTCGATCATATTGAGGTCCCGAAAACAGAGGATCTCAAGCCTGTTAATGAGCTGATTCAGGTTGCTCTGGAAAACCGTCCGGAGCTGCAGCAGTCCCGCACGAGTCTCGAGAGTCAAAAGATCATGCTCAAGGGCGACAAGAATGCACTGCTGCCGGTATTAAATGGATTCGTCGAGCTGACGAACAACGCGCTCGCGGGTCCCATCAGCCCGATTTACAACGGCAGTTCCGGACCGATCGACCCCTTCTTCGTCGGTGGTTACGGCAGCACTCTCTCGCAGCTCTTCCACCGCAATTTCCCCAACTACTCGGCCGGCTTCGCGCTCAATATTCCATTTCGCAACCGCGCCGCACAGGGCGATTACGTCACCGACCAACTGCAGATCCGGCAGAGCGAGTTGCAGCTACAGCGTGCGATGAACCAGGTGCGTCTGGACGTGAAAAACGCCGTCATCGGACTGCAGCAGGCCAGGACGAGATATGAAACGGCCGTGACCACGCGCGAACTGGCGGACCAGAACCTCAAGGCCGAGCAGGATCGTTTTCAATTCGGCGCGGTGGCGGACGCGAGCCTCGTGATTCAGGCGCAGCGGGATCTTTCAACCGCGCAGAGCGGCGAGACCCAGGCGATGGCAAACTACACACACGCGAAGATCGGCTTCGACGAAGCCATCGGGCAGACATTGGAGTTGAACCACATTTCGTTCCAGGAAGCGAAGGAGGGACGTGTGGCGAGGCAGTCGACGATTCCGGATAACGTTCCGGGGAACAGGAGGTAGGACATGCGTCTGCTAAAGAATGCGCAAAGGGCAGGCGAAACCGCCTGCCCCACCAAGGTGGCGCAGGCGGTTTCGCCTGTGCACCCTTCCACAACGTCAGAATATTCCCGAGGCGCGAAGAATCTGAAGCTGTGTAATACCAAAGCACTTGTCGCGGGGCTCTGTATCATTGCGCAATGCGCCGCTCAGGAAGTTGCGATCGCGCCAGTCAACCCCAGTGTTCCATCTATTGTCCGATCCTATGTCGGGCCAATTGCTCCTCCCACGCGGCTGACGAACTCCGCACGCCTGCACCAACTGATCAGAGCGGGCAAGCTTTATCTCACTGTTCAGGATGCCATCGCGCTGGTGATCGAGAATAATCTCGGGCTCGAGGTGAATCGCTACGGCCCGCTGGTTCAACAGTGGCAGGTCTACCGGCAGGAGGGTGGTGGAGCGTTGCGCGGCGTCACCAATGGAAACAGCTTGTCGGGAAGCGTGGCCAGCGGTCAAGGCGTTTCGGGTAGCATCCAGAGTACAGGTATTGGCGTCAGCGGAGGCGGAAACAACGGCACTGGCGGCGGGAACGCAACCGTTCAGCAGATCGGCCCGGTCGCCCCGAACTTCGATCCGTTCCTGCAGAGCACAGCCGTGTTCTCGCATATTACGGCGCCGCAAGCCAACGCTTTCGCCGCGCAAACTTCCGCGCTTGTCGAAATCACGCATGCGTACCAGACGCGCTATCAACAGGGGCTTGCATCGGGCGGCTTTGTATATGTGCAGCAAAACGAGAATTACCTGAAGGAGAATGCGCCCGACCTCATCAACCCGTCCGTCTATCCCCGAATTCAGATTCTGTTGCAGCATTCTTTACTACAAGGGTTTGGAACCGGTCTCAACACCCGGTTCATCCGCATTGCAAAGAAAAACGTTCTTGCCGGTGACGAGACGTTTCGTTCGCAGTTGCTCGACCTGGTCGCGAATACGGTGAACTTGTACTACGACCTGGTCAGTGACAATGACCAGCTCAAATCGCGGCAAAACGCCGTGCAGATTGCCCAGAAGTTTTACGAAGATACGAAAACGCAGATCGATCTGGGAACTTTGGCGAAGGTGGAGCTTCCGCGGTCGGAATCCGAGCTGGCTAGTCGCAAGCAGGATTTGCTGATTGCCGAGCAGACGCTGCGGCAGCGTGAAGTCGCCCTGAAAGACGCTCTCACGCGAGTGCCGGATCCGGAGTTGGAAGAAGCCCAAATCGTCCCCCTAGATCGCATTGAAGTTCCAGCGAATGACGATTTGCCTACGCTGCGTCAACTGGTTGCCGTTGCGATGGCGAAGCGGCCGGACGTCGCTGCGGCCAAATATAGAGACCAGGCCTCGGAGATCAATGCCCTCGGGACGGCCAACGGTATTCTGCCCATCGCGGTCGGTCAAGTATATGCATACGACGTGGGTTCAGCGGGGACCCCGGCGCCCGGCGCGCACGTAAACCCGCAGAACATTGGCGGACTTGGCAAGGCGTTTGGCCAGGTGTTCAAACGCGATTATCCGACGGAACGCGCCGTCTCCTTTTTTCAGGGAACTATTCACAACCGCCAGGCACAGGCCGATTACGGCATCGATCAGTTGCAGCTCAAGCAGGGAGACCTGACAACGGCGCGTACGAATAATCAGATCGTGGTCGACATCTCGAACGCCATGGTCGCGCTGCGGCAGGCTCGGTCTCGCTATAACCAGGCTATTAATACGCGCCAGCTTCAGGATCAGTTGCTTCAGGCGGAGCAGAATCGGTTTTCGTTTGGAACCTCTACAATCAGCAACCTGATCATCGCGCAACGTGCGTTAGTGACCGCTCAGACCTCTGAGATCGGCGCCCTTACGGCTTATGCTCACGCGCGCGTGAGCCTCGATCAAACCCTCGGTCAGACACTCGAGGTCAACCATGTTTCCGTGGACGAAGGTCTCAAGGGGCGAATCCAGCGCGAATCGAAAGTACCCGAAACCGCCCCCGCCGGAACGCACTAGTGTAGGCGGGTGTTGCCCGGCTCCGCTCGGCTTTCGCGGCGGCCCTAGATCCAAATGGCATCAGGAACCTCGCTTCACCGGGAAGGCGCGAGCGAAACCGCTTGCGCTACCTTTGTTTTCATGCACTTTCGTATCAGCGGTCCATGACTAAAACTTCAGGACGTGCCAGAGGCTGGCGAAGTCGTCCGTCCAGGTTATGAGGCGGGGGTCGTTGGCCGGCCAGGTAGCGCGATCGTTGGTAATGCCCAGTTTCCGAAGGAAGCTCTCATTCGCGGTAATCACGACCCAGCGCGCGGCGGATTCGCCTGTGGATTCGTCCTCGGGTGACATAAAGAGGGCCGCTTTCCATCCCAGGTGATCGGCGAAACCACGCGCGACCGGGTCCAGATTCAGGAGGATATTCGATATGTGCAGCAGAATCACGCCGCCGGGTGCGAGGTGGTGTCGGTAGATGTCGGCACACTCGGCAGTGAGCAGATGTAGGGGAATGGCATCGCTCGAGAAGGCGTCGACGGCGATGACATCGAACGGCTGTGGGCTGCCTGATCTCAATTCGCGTTCGAGTTGCACTCTGGCATCGCCGAGCACGATGTCTGTCGCTGCCTTGGAGTCCTGAAGATAAGAGAACCAGGTATGAGCCATATCGACGACTTGGGGGTTGATCTCATAGAACGAGATTGAATCGCCGGGGCGCCCCCAGGCCGCTAGGGTACCCGCTCCGAGGCCGACGACAGCAATGCGGCGTGACGGGGCATCCAGGGCGGTCAGAGCGATGGCGGCGCCGCTGTGTGGGCCGTAGTAGGAGGTGGGCCAGGAGCGCTGGGGCTCACGCTGGAATTGCAGTCCGTGGCGGATGCGGCCGTGCGTAAGCTGGCGAAACGGTCCATTGGAGCCATCGGGGCGTTCGGTGAGGCGCAAGATGCCGTAGAAGTTGCGCGCCGCGGCGAGGATCGGCTGCTTGTTGCCGCTGGTAACGGTGACGATTGCAGAGAGGCCGCCGATCAGGAGGGCCATCAGTGGGACCCGGATCGCGAGGTTGCGGCTGGTCCACTGCCGCAGGGCTCCACTGCGCATCCAACCGGCGAAGCCAAGGAAGCACGCGGCGGCGAGAGCTATCGGATACTCGTTGAATTCTGTGAAGATGCGAGGGGCGAGAAGCGCCACGAAGACTCCGCCGAGCGCTCCGCCGATGGCAATGGCCAGATAGAAGGTCGTGAGGTAGCGGCGGGCCGGGCGGGAGAGGCTCAGTTCTCCGTGGCAGACCATGCAGGCGACGAATAAGGCTGCAAGATAAACCGCGAGCTGCCACCAGGGCGAAATGGCAATGGCGGCAACCATAATGGCGCACCCGGCGGGCGCCAGGATTCCGGCCGCGGTTGCAAATGTGAAGCGATGATACCAGCGCTCGTGTTCAAAGACGAGGACGAAGGTCAGCAGGTAGATGGAGAGAGGGGCGACCCAGAGGAACGGAATTACCGCTACGTCCTGTGAGATGAGATTCGTCGTCGCGAGGAGCAGCGTGGAGCCGGCGGCGGCGAGGCCGATCCAAAGAGCGATGGTGGCGAGCGTTGGGGGCGCAGATTCGGGCTCTCGATCGGCAGCGGGCGCCGTCGTCGGGTGGAGGCGCCATGCGGTCCAACTGCAGATGATCGCGAAGGCGACGTACAGGATCGACCACAGGCCGGCTTGAGTCTGCAGGCGAAGAAAGGGCTCGACGGCAAACGGGTAGGTCAGCAGCGCCAGGAAGGACCCGAGGTTCGAAAGGGAATAGAGGCGCCAGGGCGATTGATCGGGATGGCTCAGGTGGAACCAGCGCTGCAACAGGGGTCCGGTTGCGGAGAGCAGGAGGTAGGGGCCACCGATGGAGAGAGCCAGGACGGCGAGTATCGCGAGCGAAGGGTCGGCGGCGGAGGTGGCATAAGCCACCGAGAAGCGCGGGGTGAGCGGCAGAAAGACGAGGGACGAGGCGAGAAGCGCGATGTGTATCCAGGATTGCAGGCGGGTATTGGCGCGGGACCCGAGCCAGTGGGCGTAGGCGTAGCCGCCGACCAGCAGGACCTGAAAGAAAAGCATGCAGGCAGTCCAGACTTGCGGGCCTCCACCGTACCGCGGCAGGACGAAGCGGCCCATGATGGGCTGGACTTGGAAGAGAAGGAAGGCTCCCAGGAAGATGCTGATCAGGAAAGGGGCGTTGGCCACCGCGGTGCCACTATATCATGCGTTGGCGGAGGTAGAATGAAATCGGAACGTGTCCGACACAACATTTGGGTTTGGTTTTGAGGGCGGTCTCGAAACGACTTGTTCTGCCGACGAGCAGGCCCTGATCGCAGCTTTGCGTGCGGGATCGGAAGATGCCTACGAGGCGCTGATTCTGCGATATCAACAGGCGGTTTTCAACCTCGCGTATCGTTTAGTGAACGATCCGGTGGATACCTGCGACGTGGTGCAGGAGGTGTTCCTGAAGATCTTTCGGAACATCGGCAATTTCCGCGGGGGGAGTTCGCTGCGGACCTGGATTTACCGGGTGGCGGTAAACGAGGCGCACAATCATCGCCGTTGGTTTTCGCGGCATCAGGGGCCGGAGATCGGGTTTGTGGCCGAGGAGACGGCGGGTCCACATGAGTGTGACTTTGCCGATCCGGGCCGGAGCCCGTTCGAACAGGCGGCGAACGAGGAAACGCGCGAGTTGGTGGAAGCCGCGCTGGCGACGCTGAATCCGAAGTATAGGGCTGCAGTGGTATTGCGGGACATCGAGGAATTGAGTTACGAAGAGATTGCCGCGGTTCTCGAGGTGTCGATGGGAACAGTGAAATCGCGGATACTGCGGGGCCGTGACGCTCTGCGGCGAATTTTGGAAGCTCAACTTGAGACGGAGCCGGCGTTCGGTTTACGGCCGCAGCCGGTGGAGTGAGGAAGGGTTGGGGTCTACGTATGACTTGCTCAATAGTAAAGCGCAACATAGCAGCCCACCTCGATAATGCCTTGCTGATGGAGGAGCGGCGCGATTTCCTGCAGCACGTGCAAAGCTGCCGCGAATGCGCTGGGGAATTGCAGCGTTATCAGGTCTTGCGGCAGGCGCTGCGTGCGTTGCCGCAACGTAAAGTCCCGGCGCAGCTTACCATGCGATTGCGCGTGGCGGCTTCGCATCAACGGAAGTATTCGCTCGAGCCTTCGACGTGGTTAGAGAAGTTCTGGTTCTCGCTTGGCAACGCCATGCGGCCTCTGGGCGTTCCGGTTCTCGGCGGGTTATGCGCGGCGATACTGCTTTTTTCGTCGCTTCTGCCGACCTTCACGGTTCCTCGTGTTTCGTCGGATGTTCCCGCCGTTGTGTTCACCAAGCCGATTTTGAAGAGCACGGCTCCGCTGGGGTTTGCTACTGACGCCGAGGTGGATGTGCGTCTCGATGCGCAGGGGCGCGTTGTGAACTGGTCGATTGTTGATCCGAAGGTGCAGTCGCAGGCAATGCAGCGGGCGGTTGAGAATAGTTTGTTGTTCACGCAGTTTGCGCCGGCGAGCGTGGCGCCTAATTCGTGTACGGATTGCGCGACTCCGACGTCGGGGACGATTCGTGTGGCATTTCGGCCGGCGGCGAATGTGGAAGTGCGCGATTAAGCGCGTAATGCAGGTTGGGAACCTGCGGCGGGTTATTAACCCGCCTCCCGCCCATCGTGACGAATCAAGGCTGACAAGCGCCGCTTGGCAATCGGCACGCAGGCTGCCAGCCTGCATCACAAAGCGCTGTGGGTAGGCGGCTCGGTCAGCATTTCCTTACCCGGCAATCGGTGTTGGAAAGAATCGCGGGCGTGGTGTGTCCCGAGGCTTGCGATGTGGTGGTCGAGATTGGGCCGGGAAAGGGCTCTTTAACTTCACACCTGCTGGGGCGGGCTGCGCGGGTGGTGGCGATCGAGATCGATCATATCCTGGTGCAGTATTTGCGATCGAAGTACCGCGAGGAAGCGCGGCTGGAGTTGGTCGAGAGCGATGTTCTGAAGGCCGACCTGGGGCAGTGGGGACGCGTTGTCGTCGCGGGGAACCTCCCGTATTACATCACTTCGCCAATTGTCGAGAAGGTGCTGCGACTGGGGCCGCTGCTTGAGCGCGCCGTGTTCCTGGTTCAGAAGGAAGTGGCGGATCGGCTGACTGCGGCTCCCGGCAGCCGCGATTATGGCTACCTCAGTGTGCAGACGCAACTGCTGGCCGAGGTGGAGCGCATGTTTGTGGTCCCGGCGGCGGAATTTCGCCCCGCTCCGAAGGTGGATTCCGCAGTGGTTCGGATGGTTCCCCGGACCGAAGCGTTTGTCGAGGATACCGGCGCGTTTCTGCGTTTCGCGGCGCTATGCTTTCATCACAAGCGGAAGACGCTCCGGAATAATCTATCGGGCCGTTATGACAAAGCGAAGCTGGAGACGCTACAGCATAAGCGCGCGGAAGAGCTCAGTCTTCCTGACTTGATGGCGCTTTACCGTTTTGTAACTCAGCCGTGAGGACGTGCGGTCCGACCTGGTAGCCGTTGTAGTCGATGGTCAGCTCGGAAGCGCCCAACATGAAGTTCTTCGAGTCCGAACGGTTGTATGACGGCATCCAGAATGGACCGACCTTTTGGAATTCCTGAACGACATGAGGCTTGCCGACCCACATCGAGAGGCTGGCCGCCGGGTGTCCTTCGATCTTGACGACTGCGAACTCCTTGGCGTCGGCCCAGACTTTGCCCTGGAGCAGATATTTGCTCTTACGCTTGGGCGTGACTTCGACGACGTAGCAGGGGCGGCCATTGAGAACGTCGGCGCCGACGACATGGAAACCGTAGTTGGAAGTGGTGATTTCGAACTCGTCGCCGGTGTCTTTGTGGCTCTCTTCTGCCTCGGATTGCAGCAGCCGTTCAAGCACCTTTTTGGCGACGCCGGACGCGCCATCGACGGTCAGGACCTCAAAGGTCTTGCCCTCTTCTCTACGGTAACTGAGGCGGGCAGTCATGGTGACATCGTTGCCCAGGTGGGAATTGCGTAAGGTATAGGTGCGGACGACGGAGTACTCGCGCAGGTTCGCGAGCCGCTGCGTCTCGGTTCCGGTAATCTTTACCGCCGCGACCTCGTCTGAGGGCAATGGCGCTTTGGCAATCTCGGCAGCCCAAAAAGCAGGGCAAACAAAAAGGAAAGCTGCGCTCAGAACGATTGGTTGTATATTGATCCTCACCCTCATGCGGCCTCTGGTCGAATCGTTTTGCAACGGAATGGCCATAACGGCTACCCTGAAATTTCATGCTGCGTGTCCGGTTCGCTCCGTCCCCAACTGGCTTCCTGCACATCGGGAGTGCACGGACGTTTATTTTCAATTGGTTGTATGCCCGTCATGAGGGCGGCACGATGATTTTGCGGATTGACGATACGGACGTCGACCGCAATACGCAGGCTTCGCTGGACTCGATTTTCGACGGTTTGCGCTGGCTCGATTTGAACTGGGACGAGGAATATCGTCAGTCCGACCGGTTGGAGTTACATCGTCAGATGGCCTGGTCGATCTTCGAGCGGGGCTTGGCGTATCGGGATTTTACCCCGGCGATGGCCGAGGGAGAGGAGAAGGTCACGGGTGGGGCCGCCTGGCTTTTTAACGCCGGAATGCGGGAAATGCCGGCGGAGGAGAGCGCGCGCCGGGCGGCGGCGGGAGAGCCGTTTGTCCTACGTTTTCGGGTGCCGCGCGAGACGGCGCAGGATGTAACGTTCGACGATGCGGTTTACGGGCCGCAGTCGAAATCGACGGCCGACATCGAGGATTTTGCCTTGCTGCGAAGCAATGGAATTCCGACCTATCACATGGCGTCGTGTGCCGATGACGCGGATCTGAAGATCAGTCATATCGTGAGGGGGCAGGATCACCTGACCAATACGTTCAAACACGTGTTGATCTTTGAGGCGGCCGGGTTTGTGCCGCCGACGTTTGCGCATTTGCCGCTGCTGATTGCTCCCGACGGGGCGAAGTTATCGAAGCGCAAGCACGGGCCGGTTGTGAGCGTGACGACCTATCGCGATGCCGGATTCCTGCCGCACGCGTTTATCAATTTCCTGTGCCTGCTGGGATGGTCGCCGAAAAACGACCGCGAGCAGATGTCGCGCCAGGAGCTCGTGGATGCGTTTTCATTTGAAGGCATCAATCGCAGTAACGCCGTGGTGAATTTCAAGGAAGACGATCCCTTCGATCCGAAGGCGGTTTGGTTGAATGCCGAGACCATTCGAACCATGCCGCTCGATGAGCTGGCGACGCGGCTGCTGCCGTTCGCGTGGGCTGCGGGGTTTAAGAACGCCGACGCGGAGAAGATGGCAAAGATCGCTCCTTTGATTCAGGAGCGGATTAAGTTATTGGGCGATGTCGCGACCGTGGCGGACTTCTTCTTCGTTGACGAGCTGGCGCCCTTTGACAGCGCGGAACTGATCCCTCAGAAGGGCACCGCGGAGACCGCTGCTGCCGCTCTGGAGAAGGCGCGGGAGATTCTGGCAGGAGTGGAGTTCAGTCACCAGTCTCTCGACGCCGCGCTGCGGGCCGGCGCCCAGGAATTGGGTATGAAGGCTGGCCAGATGTTCCAGCCCATCCGCGTGGCGGTTTGCGGCCGCAAAGCAGCGCCGCCATTGTTCGAAACCCTGGAAGTGCTTGGCCGGGAGACCTGCCTGAAGCGGATTGGCCGAGCCATTGAAAAGTTGAAAAACCTATGAATCCGTCCGACAATTCGCCCGGTGGGGAGCCAACTGCTCCTTCGAATTTCATCCGGGACATCATCATCGATGACTTGAAGGCCAACAAGTACGGGGGGCGCGTGCAAACGCGCTTTCCTCCGGAGCCGAACGGGTATCTCCATATCGGTCACGCCAAGTCCATTAACCTGAACTTCGGTCTTGCGGCCGAGTTCGGGGGCAAGTGCAATCTCCGTTTCGACGACACCAATCCGGAGAAGGAAGAAACGGAATACGTCGAGTCGATTATCGAGGACGTACATTGGCTGGGCGGGGATTTCGAGGACCGCATCTTCTATGCGTCGGATTATTTCGGCCAGCTTTACGAATGGGCAATCCAGCTTATCAAGGCGGGTAAGGCCTTCGTCTGCGATTTGACGGCTCAACAGGTGAGCGAAATGCGTGGGACGTTCACGGAGCCGGGAAAAGAAAGCCCGTATCGCAACCGGTCTGTGGAAGAAAACCTGGACCTTTTCGAGCGCATGAAAACGGGCGAGTTTCCCGATGGCGCCCGGACGCTGCGCGCGAAGATCGACATGGCGTCGCCGAATCTGAACATGCGCGACCCGATAATGTACCGCATCGTGCACGCCGAGCATCATCGTACGGGCGACACCTGGTGCATTTATCCGATGTACGACTTTGCGCACGGGCAGTCCGATTCCATTGAGCATGTTACCCACTCCATCTGCACGCTGGAGTTTGAGGATCACCGGCCGCTGTATGACTGGTACGTCGAGCAACTCGGCATTTATCATCCGCAGCAGATCGAGTTTGACCGCCTGAATCTTACCTACACGCTTTTGAGCAAGCGCAAGCTGCTGGCGTTGGTGCAGAAAGGGCACGTGCGGGGTTGGGACGATCCGCGAATGCCTACTGTCTCCGGTTTTCGGCGGCGCGGCTACACTCCGGAAGCGATTTGCAATTTCTGCCGTCGCGTGGGGGTTTCGAAGACAAACGGTTCGACCGAACTTTCGTTGTTGGAATACTTCCTGCGCGAGGACCTGAACAAGCGGGCGCTGCGGGCGATGGCGGTTCTCCGGCCGCTGAAGGTTGTGCTCGACAACTATCCCGAAGGCCAGGTGGACCAGATGGAGGCCGTGAACAATCCGGAAGACGCGTCCGCCGGCACTCGCATAGTGCCGTTCACACGAGAGCTGTACATTGAGCAGGACGATTTCCGCGAGGTTCCGCCGAAGCAGTATTACCGGCTGTCGCCGGGGCGCGAGGTTCGTCTGCGGTACGGGTACCTGATCACTTGCACGAGCGTCGTGAAAGACGCGAACGGGCAGGTGGTGGAGGTGCATTGCACGTACGATCCCGCAACGAAAGGCGGGAACACGCCGGACGGCCGCAAAGTGAAATCCACGATCCACTGGGTGTCGGCGGAGCACGCCATTGACGCCGAGGTGCGGATTTACGAAAACCTGTTCACGAAGGAAGACCCGGGCGATGTGGAGGAGGGTCAGGACTTCACGGCGAACCTGAATCCGAATTCGCTGGAAGTTCTGGAGCACTGCAAGCTGGAACCGGCTCTTCGCAACGCCACGCCGGCTGACCGGTATCAATTCGAACGGCTAGGGTACTTCTGTGCCGATCTCGACAGCACGCCGGAAAAACCGGTGTTCAACCGCACGGTTGCTTTGCGCGATACCTGGGCGAAGATCGAAAAGAAATCGAAATGAACATTCTCGGACTGGGCGGGCTCCACAATGAGCCTGCCTGTGCGGTTCTCGTCGAGGGCGCGCTCGCTTCCGCCGTGGAGCAGAAGAAAGTGGTGCGCCGTATTCAGCGCGGGGCGTTGCCGGAAGAGGCGATCGCCGCGGCTTTGAGGTTGGCAAGAATCGGGCCGGCGGACGTGGATTGCGTGGCGCTGGTCCGTCCGTTTGCGCAGGAGCTGCACCTGGCTCTGCGTTCTCATTTTTCGAAGGCGCAGGTGATCATGGTGGAGCACCATGCGGCGCATGCGGCGTCAGCGTTTTATCCGTCGCCGTTCGATGAAGCGACGGTCTTGACGCTCGACCGCGACGGAGATTTCCGGTCGGCGGCGAAGTGGCACGCCGGGCGCGATCAGCTTCGCCTGGAACGGGACCTGTACTATCCCGATTCGCTAGGCGACCTTTACGGACGCGTGACGGAGCTGCTGGGCTTTGAGGCGCAGGCCGACGAACACAAGGTGCAGTGGCTTTCGACACAGGCCGAAAGCGATGCGTACGTCCCGCTGTTTGAGCAAATCCTGGGGAACGGCGACTGGCCGGCGATCGATCGCAGCTTTTTCGATTCCGACCGGCTGGTGGAGGGCGGGTTCAGCGAAAAGTTCTACACGCACCTCGGGCTGGAGGATGGCGCCGAGATTCCCCCAGCCATGAAAGCGCCGATCGCGGCCGGGCTACAACGGGCGATTGAGCGCCGCGTGCTTCGGATGGCGGGCGTCGCGGACAAGCTGTGCATTGCCGGAGGGCTGGGGCTCAATACTCTGCTGATCGGCGCGCTCGAACAACACAAACAGGTGTTTGTGCAGCCGGCAGCCGGTAACGCTGGGACTGCCATCGGGGCGGTTTTCTACGCCTGGAACACGGTGTTTCGCCAGGACGACCGGCCGTCGTTAAACGATCTCTGTCTCGGCCCCAGCTTCGACGCCGAAGAGATAAAGCAGGTGCTGGAGAATTGCAAACTGCGGTTTCGCTACCTGCTGACAATGGATGAGCTGATCGAGTGCGCGGTTCGCGATATCAATGGCGAGAAGATCATCGCGTGGATGCAGGGTCGGATGGAGTTTGGTTCGCGAGCGCTCGGGAATCGCAGCATTCTGGCGTCGCCCCTGAATGCGTACTCGACCGAGAACCTGAACGCGTTTATCAAGCATCGGGAGCCGTTCCGGAAGTTTGCGGCGTCAGTGCCCGCGGAGATCGCGGATGAGTATTTCATCGCCGGGCCGAATGCTCGTTACCTGGCGACGGTGAGCCGGGTTCTGCCGAAACATCGGGAAACGTTCGAGGCGGCGGTGATGGGGAAGGACCTGATTCGTGTCCACACGGTTCAGGAGGAAGACAACCCGCTTTATCACCGCCTGCTGCACGCCGCAGGCCGGGCGACGGGTCTGCCCGTGTTGTACAACACGAGTTTTAATTTATTCGGCGATCCGTTGGTGTGTTCGCCGCGGGATGCGGTGCGGAGTTTTTATTCTTCCGGGATCGATGCGTTGTTCGTAGGTAATTTCCTAGTCGAAAAATGAACCTGAGCGTTGAGCGGCATGAACTGGGAGCGGTCTCATATGCGGTGATTACTCCACCCGCTGACGGACCGCTCCCGCTTTGCATCGTATTGATGGGTGGCGGCGGCACGCGTGAGCACCTGGTGGCTTGTCAACCGCTGTTCGAGAAGTGGTGGGCGGAGGGAGTGATGCCGCCCATGATCCTGGCGACGCCGACTGCGGGAATGAGCTATTACCTCGACGATCCGGTGCACTGGGATTCGTTTCTGGCCGAGGAGTTTCCCGCGGCCTTGAAGCACGACGGCTCGAAAACCGTTCTGATGGGCATTTCGATGGGCGGCTATGGCGCACTGAAGGTGGCCTTTGCCTATCCTGAGCGATTCCAGGCGGTCGCAGCGATGCAGCCGATGCTGGAGCCGGGTTTTCATGACGCGGACATCGGCGCGCGCAACCGGATTCATCATCCGTCGGGTGGTCCGGCTGGCCTCATTGGAGCAGGCCGCGATCCGGCGGTGTTCGAGGCGAACAATCCCGCAAGTCGGGCGCACCAGAACGCACCGCAGATCCGCAATTCAGGGTTGGCGATCTACATCGACGCGGGCGACCAGGATTTCGTAAATGCGCACGACGGCGCGGAATTCCTGCATCGCGTGCTATGGGACCTGGACATATCGCACGAATATCACCTGGTGCGCGGAGGCGATCACGGCGGTCCGACGTTTGTCCCTCGGATGCGGGCGGCGTTTGCGTGGCTGGCGAGCGTACTAGCGCCAACAGCGAAAACGGCGCACGAAGCTGCCGTCGAAGAGTGGATTCGGGACGGGATGAAGGGCAATCCACCCGCGGTTCCGCCGTCGAGCAAGGCCTTTCTTCAAATCATGCGAGCGCAATTGCAGCCCGTCAGGGACGAAGCGGCGGCCAAAGATCCAAGCACGGCGCGCCGCTTCGGCGTTCTTCCTTCACTCGTGCCGTAGGGCGGCGATCGGGTCGATGAGAGACGCCTTGCGAGCCGGGACGTAGCCGGCAGCTACCGCGGCAATTAGCAGCGTCGCCACCGCCGTAGTCAAAGCGACCGGGTCATTGGGTTTCATGCCGTACAGGAAAGACCGCACAAGCGTCGACGCCGCCAGTGCGCAGGGAACGCTGATGAGCAAGCCAGCCGCAGCCAGCAACATGACTTCGCGCAGGATCATCCAAATGACGTTGCCGCGGCGAGCGCCGATTGCCATCCTGATCCCAATCTCGCTGGTGCGGCGCGCAACGTTGTACGACATAGCTCCGTAGAGTCCCACATAGGCGATCACAAGAGCGAGAATCGCGAAAGCCGAGCAAAGCTTCGCGAAAACGATTTCCTGGCCCATGGTTTGATCGATCTGCGCGGCCTGGCTTCGGATGTTGGTGACTGGTAGCAGCGGGTCGGCTTGATGCACGATGTCGCGGACCGCATTTGCATAGGGCAGAGGATCGCCGGCCGTTCGCAACGCATAGGTCATCTCGTCGAGGTAGTTGACGCCCTGGTTGTAGGCGACAAAGACGGTCGGTGGCCCATCCGCGGTCAGGTCGCCGTAACGGGTGTCCTTAGTGACGCCGATGATCTGAAGGTCGTGAGTCGGGCGTGTGGTGTTTCCGAAGGTGAGATAGCGGCCGATAGGGTTTACGCCCGCGAGGCAGGTTTTCGCAAAGCCTTCGTTTACGATGGCTACCGGCTGCGAGCCGGCGCGGTCGCGATCGTCCATTTCACGGCCGGCCAGAATCGGAATCTGCATGGTGGTAAAGAATCGCGGTCCGATCATGAGGTAGCGCGCGTCAACCGGTTTGCCGGATATGCTGACGTCGGTACCCGAATATCCTTCACCGACCAGAGTGCCCCCGGAAAGCGTCGCGCTGCGAACTCCGGGAATGCCGCTGAATCGCCGCTGCAGAGTTTCATAGAACAAGGCAGCTTCCGGTTCGTGGCGTCCGGCCAGGCGCGCGTTCACCCGGAAGAGCAGCAGGTTCTCACGATTGAAACCGACTTCGATTGCCTGGAGGTTCGAAAGCGTTCGCACGAAGAGCCCGGCCGCGAAGAGCATGAGTAAGGACATGCCGATCTGGGAGACCACCAGCACGTGCTGCATACGAAACCGGAAGCCTCCATGTAGCCGGCCTACGCGCGATTCTTTGAGCGCTCCTATGACTTCCACCGCCGTCGATTGGAGCGCCGGCGCGACACCAAACAGAATGCCCGTCAACACCGAAAGCCCGGCAGCCACCGCCAGCACGTGCCAGTTGAGTTGAGCGTGGAGCGTGAAATCCGCGGCGCCATTCGCCAGCAACAGCGTCAGGAATCGCATGCCCCAGACGGCGAAGAGCACGCCCAACAAACCACCGACACAGGACAACAGAACGCTCTCGGTAAGCAGTTGCCGTACGATACGGGAGCGCGCGGCTCCCAGGCTGAGCCGCAACGCGATTTCGCGGCGCCGCGCCGTGGACCGCGCCAGCAGCAGGTTTGCGATGTTCGCGCAGGCAATGGCGAGGATCATCCCGACGAGTGTCATCAGGACGTAGAGTGGCTTGGAGTAGGTGCGCCTTAACGCGCCGAGGCCGCCGGCGCCACCCTGCACGACCAATTCCGGAAGGTTTGCGCGCTCGGTCGCATTGACCGCCGTGCTGTCGACCCATTGATGAAACTGCGGGCCCAGCACGGCGTGGACTTGCGTCATGCTCACGCCTGGGCGGAGGCGGACCATCATTTCGAGCCAATAGTAGTGTTTATCGAGGTAGTCTTCCCTCCGTTTGCCAAACGAGTGAACGGACTCGACGGCAATGTCGGTGTGGAGCGGAAGATAACCGAATGGCGCCCTTGAGGGATCGACTCCGAAGAAGCCAGGCGGTGTCACACCGGCAACGGTGAAGGGAACCTTGTTGATCAGGATCGATCGTCCAACGGCGTTGGCGGCGCTGCCGAAGTGCTTCTCACTGAATGCGGAGCTGAGCACCACGACAGCAGGCGCATCTTCGCGATCGTCTGCCGCGGCGATTAGGCGTCCGGCGGCTGGTGAAATGGCGACGCCACGAAAGTAGTCGCCTGAGACGTACTCGCCATCGGCGGCTTCCGCGTGGCCGTTGACGATCACATCGAGACTGCGGGCTGGGTAATAGGCAAAAACGGCGCCAATGAGCGAGCCGTTTTTGCGGAAGAGTTCGAAAACCGAGTACGGAAATATCCCGCTGGTCACGCCGGCGTTATGGTCGCCCCAGGCGCTTCCCGAGATGCTCTTCACGACCGTATTCCGAGACCCCATTGTCTTCGCATGCCAGTTGAAAACTACGAGCGACTCGGGCTCCGGCACCGGCAATGAACGCAGGAGAATCGAATCCATGAAGCTGTAGATGGCGGTGTTGGCTCCGATGCCGAGAGCGAGCGAAAGTGCGGCAAGAGCCGTGAAGGTCTTGTTGGCGAGCATGGTCCGCGCGGCATAGCGCAGGTCTTGCAGGAGCTGTTCAAAAAACGTCCAGGTCCACATGGCGCGTGTATCCTCCTTCAGCAGCGTGATGTTTCCCAAGTCGCGGTGCGCGGCGCGGCGGGCGTCGTCTGGCGCGAGTCCCTGTGCTTGCCGGCCTTCGAGTTCCTCCTCGAAGTGAAAGCGCAACTCTTCTTCGAGCTCAGCTTCCTTGCCGATTCGTCGTTTAAACCACCGCATATCCACCTCACTCGTGCCGCAATGCGACCATCGGATCGATCAGCGAGGCCTTTCGCGCGGGAAGGTAACCCGCGATGAGAATGGCGGACAGGAGGGTCACGATTGACGCGGTTAGTGCCAAGGGGTCGTTCGGCTCCATTTGGAACAGAACTGATTTCACGACCTGGGAGGCCGCCAGGGCAGCCGGAATACTGATGAGTAACCCGGCCACCGTGAGAAGCATGACATCGCGTAGAACCATCCAGACCACGGTGTGCCGCCGCGCACCGATCGCCATGCGAATGCCGATCTCGCTGGTGCGCCGCGCGATGTTATACGACATGGCGCCGTACAAGCCCATGCATGCGATGGCCAGGGCCAGAACCGCGAACGTGGAGCAGAGCCGCGCGAATGTGATGGCGGCGTTGAGGTTGTTATCGATTTCCCTCGCTTGTGTTCGGATCTTCGCTACAGGCAGCAGCGGATCGGCCTGGTGTACGATGTCTCGAATCGCGGGCGTGTAGACCAGTGGATCGCCGGCGGTACGTATTTCGTAAGTCATCTCGTCGAGAGGCCAGAGATTTTGCGTGTAGGGAATAAACACCGTTGCCGGGGCGGCTTCCTGCACGTCGCCGTAGGACACGTTCTTCGACAAGCCGACAATTTCGAGGTCATGCGGCGTAGTCGGCGGTCCTCCGAAGGTGATGTGGCGGCCGAGTGGGTTCGCTGCGGGAAGGTAGAGCGAGGCGAAACGTTCGTTAACGACGGCGACCGGGCTGGAACCCTGCCGGTCGCGGTCGTCCAACTCGCGACCCGACAACAAGGGAATCTGCATGGACGAGAAGAAGCCGGATCCGACCATCAGGAACATGGCGTTCACCGGCTTCTCGGCTACGCGTACGTCCGTGCCCCAGTTGCCGTCGCCGATGAGCGGCGAATTAGATAGCGTCACATTGCGGACGCCCGGAATCGCGGAGAATCGCTTGGCCAGATCCTGATAGAAGGGGGCAATGCCGGAGTCGTGATGGCCGGATCGGCGGGCGTTCAGTTCAAAGAGCAGAACGTTTTCGCGGTTGAAGCCGAGATCGACAGAGTAGAGATTCGATAGATTGCGTACAAACAGGCCGGCGGCGAACAGGATGACCAGCGACATTCCGATTTGCGAGACGACCAGCACGTGCTGGGCACTAAAGCCGCGCCAGGAGCGCCGTGAGCCCGAGCGAAGCTCCTTGAGTGCGCCGATGACATCGAGCTTTGTGGACTGTAGCGCGGGGGCCAAGCCGAACAGGACGCCGGTCAGAACGGAAAAAGCGCCGGAGATCAGGAGAACGTGCCAATTGAGGTCGGCGCGGAGGACGAAGTCTGTCCGTCCGTTGGCCAGGGCCACAACCAGGAACCGGTTGCCCCAGATGGCGAAGAAAAGGCCGAGCGCGCCGCCGACCGATGACAGGAGGACGCTTTCGGTGAGCAATTGCCGCACGACTCGCCAGCGGCTGGCGCCCACGCTGATACGCAGCGCTATTTCCCGCCGGCGGGCCGACGCTCGAGCGAGCAGCAGGTTTGCGATATTGGCGCAGGCGATGGCCAGGATTAAGCCGACGAGCGTCCAGAGCACGAAGAGCGGCCTCGAAAAGCGCCGCCGCAGGCCGTCGAACCCGCCGGAGCCGTTCCTTACCAAAAGCGCGGGAAGTTCAACACGTTCAGCCGGTGTCGTCGCCGAGGATTCTACCCAGGTGTGAAATTGAGGAGTCAGCGCGGTCTGTGCCTGGACCCGGCTGACGTTCGGCCGCAGGCGAGCCATGATCTGAATCCAATATTCGTTCTTATCGAAGTAGCGGGCCTTCTTAGCGCCGAAGGAATTGATACCCTCGGCCAGGGTGTTCAATCGCAGGGGTAAATAGATCGCCGGGGCGGCGGACGGATCTACGCCAAAGAACTCCGGCGGTGTCACTCCCGCCACTGTGAACGCGACGTTGTTGACGAGAATCGATTGTCCGGCGGCGTTCGCCGCGCCCCCGAAGTATTTTTGGCAGAAGGCCCAGCTCAGCACGGCGACGGGCGGTGCTCCCTCGCGGTCGTCATCGGTGGCGATCAGCCGACCGGCGGCGGGCGGGAGGCCGAGTCCTTGGAAATAATCGCCTGAGACATACTCGCCGGTGACAATTTCTGCCTGGCCATTCACGACCAGGTTGATGCTTCCAATCGGATCGAAGGCAAAGATGCTCGAAAACAGCGCATCGTTTTTGCGGAGAAGTTCGAAGGCGGGGAAGGGAAAGCTGCCCGAGGACATGCGGGCCCCGGGTTCGTCGAAACCGTGACCGTGAAAGCCGTGCACGACAGTCTTGGGAAGACCGTCGCGCATGATCCACGTCATTCTGACGAGGGAGCCGGGGTCCTGCACGGGTAGCGAGCGAAAGAGGATCGCGTCCATGACGCTATAGATCGCGGTGTTGGCGCCGATGCCGAGCGCGAGGGACAGGGCGGCCAGCAGCATGAATGCCTTGTTGGCGCGCATCGTGCGGGTAGCGTAACGCAGGTCCTGGAAAAGCTGTTCCCAGAAGGTCCAGGTCCATGTGGCGCGCGTGTCTTCTTTGAGGCGCGTAATATTGCCGAGGTCGCGGTGGGCTTGGGCGACGGGCAGACCTCGGGTTTTCAGGTCATCCATTTCCTCTTCCAGGTGGAAGCGGATCTCGTCGTCCAGGTCGGCTTCTTTGGCGGGACGTCGTCGGAGCCAGCCGAGTTTGCGAAAGAAAGTGCTCATGGAACCTCCGGATCAGGGGGATTCAGGACCAGGCCCATCGCGCGGGCGAAGGATTCCCACTTCGACTGTTCGTTGGCAAGCTGTTTTCGGCCGGTGGGAGTGAGGCGGTAGAAGCGGGCGCGTTTACCTTTTTCGGACAATTCCCACGATGCCGCGATCCAGCCTTTTGCTTCCAGGCGATGGAGGGCGGGGTACAGGGAGCCAGTTTCGACCTGGAGCAGGTCCTCGGACGTGCGCTGGATATTTTTGGCGATGGCGTGGCCATGCGCCGGGCCGGCCCGCAGGGTGCGGAGGATCAGGAGATCGAGCGTGCCTTGGAGGAGTTCAAGGCGGTCTGGTGCGCGGGAGCTCATTGTGTAGACATCCTACTATATTATTGTGTAGGACGTCTACTAACGGGTTTGGTTAGGTCAAGGTCTCACATCTCCCAGAAACTGAATTTGGGCTTGCGAAAGTCGCGCGGTCTCCTGACAGAACGGATAATGAGTACAGCCCCAGAAAAAGCCGAGCGCTCCCTTTCGAATGGCCATCGGATGGTTGTGCTTGCAGCCACGATTTCCCAGGTTCAATTCAGTTACTCGAGAATCCAGCCGGAAGTTTCGCCGGGCTTGATCGCTTTCGAATAGTCGGTCTCTTTTATCATTGAGCTCCCGGAGCTCCTTGTTGATCTTTCGGGATAGCGGCAGATCGCCCAGAACATTCCTGATTCGTTTCAGCCGGCCTACAAGCTCGGCATGTTCATGCAGAGAGTCCACCGCCTCCAACTCCTCTCGCAACCCAATGAACGATTGGAGCGACTCTGCGATGGGGGACAGGCTCCGCAGAAAATCGATGTCGGCCAGGGTGAATTGACGACGATACGTGCCAAATGACTGCCTCAGAATGATCAATTGTTCACTAATCGTCTGAAGAAGCTGCTCCTCCGCGGTGATGTGCTCGAGCGAGAACCGCAGATCATCAATTGCTTTGCGGATGTCCAAAACGCAATTCCTTGCGCGGCGCCCTGTTGGTCTATCGGCCCCTATAGCAGCGTAGCTTTAGAGGCTGCCTGTGACTTCGTATCCCCGCTCCGCGATATGCGCCCAGAGGATTTCGGACGCATGCCCGCGTGCGGCGAAGATTTGACGGACCAGGTCGCAGACCGATTCGTATCCTTTCTCGTAAAAGACAAGGACTGACGAGCCGGCACCGCTCAGCACGCAGCCCAGCAGGCCGGGGGCCCGGAGCCGGGTGATCTCGTCAAGGCCAGGGACCAGGGCGGAGCGATAGGGTTGATGCAGGCGATCCTGCAAAGCCGCCGGGAAAGCGCTTGTGGTTCCGGTAGCCAGGGCCGCGATCAGCAGGGCCGAACGCTGCACATTGAAGATGGTGTCCTCCCGCGAATACGTCGAGGGAAGAACCGCGCGAGCCTCTGACGTCGGCAGAATGAAATCAGGTACGACGACGCCGACTCCATATCGTGCCGGGAGTTCCAGGCGAACCGCGCGGGCGACGCCACCGGTCTCCATAGCGCTTGCGACAATCGAGCCGAGTACGCAGGCGGCGACATTGTCGGGATGGCCTTCGATCTGCGCTGCTTCATCCAGAATCCGCAGCGGCTTCCAATGCAGGCCGAGCAGGTGATCCGCGATTACGACGCCTGCGGTCAAGGCGGCGGCACTGGAACCGAGGCCTTTGCCGATCGGGATGTCGTTATCAACCTCTAACGTTATGGGCGGCAGAGTCTGGCCGACATCGCGCGCGACGGCGAGCGCGGTCTGCCAGATCAGGTTGTCTTCGCCTGATGAGACGAGCTGGGCGTCGCGGCCGAGAGGACGGATCGTTAATACATCAGCCGGCTCGAAGCGGCAGGTAAGGTAGATTTCCAGCGCCATTCCCAGCGCGTCAAAGCCGGGCCCCAGGTTGGCGCTGGATGCCGGCACGCGGACTGTCGTCATGCGGTTGCGGAGTGAGACAACGTGACCTTGGAACCTTCGCGGCAGGATTGGTAGGCCGACAATACGACCTCGAGAGCGCGATAGCCGTCCTCGCCCGAAGAAAGAGGTTTGCGATCCTGCTCGATCGCCTCGCCGAAGTCGAGGAACTGGCGCTCGAATGGGACGAGCGAAATCGCCATGGGGTCGGAGGCGCCGGAGGCGACATCGCGTTCCACGGGAGCGGGAACGCCGCTATCGTTTTCCACATCCCATGTGGTGAGCTTGTCTCCAGAGATCACAGCCGTGCCTTTTGTCCCATGGATTTCGATGCGCTCAGTGTAGCCGGGCCAGATGGCCGTAGATGCTTGAATCACGCCATTGGCGCCGGAATCGTAGCGCATGATGGTCGCGATGACGTCCTCCGATTCGATTTTGTGCAGCGCGCCGAGTTGCCAGTAGGCGAACAGCTCCGACACGCCACCGACCAGGTAGAGCAGCATGTCGACCTGGTGAATCGCCTGGTTGATCAGCGCGCCGCCGCCTTCGGTAGCCCAACTGCCCTTGATCGGCCGCGAGTAGTATGCCGCGCTTCGATACCACTTCACATAGGCGTCCGCCTGTATAATCTTGCCGAGCCGGCCATCGGGAATCGCCTTCTTCAGGAAACGGACGGAATCGTCGAAGCGATGCTGGCTCACCACGCCGAGTTTGATATTGCCGCGGCGGGCCGTTTCAATCATCTCGCGAGCGGTTTCCAGACTCGTCGAGATGGGCTTCTGAACCTGGATATGTTTGCCGGTTTCGGCGCAGATCCGCAGAGGCTGCAGGCGAAAATCGGGGAAAGTGCATACGTCGACGTAGTCAACCTTGGGATGACGGCAGACATGTTCGTAAGTCGGCACGAATTCGCAGTTGTGCTGGTCAGCGAAACGGCGCCCATATTCAGGACTGATGTCTGTGCAGACGGTCACCTGATAGCCGATGTTCTTGTACGCCTGCGCGTGTTTGTGAGATATAGCTCCCGTACCGATCAGTCCAACTCGCATAGATTCGATCCGTTGTTCCTGTTATGAGACGAGGCCGTTGTTCGTGCCGCAAATACTCACATCGAGGCCGAGCTCGCGGAACATGGCGGCCTTTACGGCTAGCGCGTGGTTGGCCGCGGCGGCATCGGGCGCATACGCCACCTGGATGTGGTTCGCTTTATGCCGGGCCATCATCTGGTCGCGCGAGATTCCATATGTAACGGCGTGCATGATAGGCCACTGCGGCGTAGTGATTTGCCAGCGTCGCTCGGTTTCTTCTATCGGCAGCATCCGCACTACCGCGCGACCCAAGTCTGCTTTCAATTCGCCATTATCGACGAAGACGCGGCTCCAGACAATCTCGCCCGGTTTGCTGATTCCTTTGACAGTGCCCCCGCCTAGCCGGAAATACATGGGCGGCTGGCGTTCGCTGACAGTCCCGGCGTAGCCGTCGATGAGGTGGTTTGGCGGCACCGCGCCGCTGATCTCGAAGACCCACACAAACTCGCCGTTGTAGTCTTCGCCGTAGCGCACGTCGTGCAGGGTTGTCTCCGGGTCGTAGCCGAGCGCGTTCCAGACACGATGAGTCACCAGTGCGTCGAGCCCCGCGCACTCGTCGACCTCGTTGAAATGGGGCAAGGCGCGGCCGGGATACAGTTCGCGGCCGTTAGAGCGGGCGTGCACGGGAGGACGCTCGGTGTTGTTGAGGAGTCCTTCGGCGAGATCGGACGCCGGCGCCAGGTCTTTCAGGCCCTGCTGGTATTGAATGCCGATGGCGTCACAGCCGAAATCGTCGGCGATGCGCAACGCGGCGATGTACATTTTGAGCTGCTGGTGGATCTGGTCGTCAGTAAGGTCGGTTTCCGGGTCGGGGCCGGTCTTGAAGTGCATGCCACGACCGTCGAGCCAGCGGCGGGCAGCGCGGGCGTCGTCATCGCTGGTTTGGCACATCTCGGCATAAAGCGCCGATTGGCTCAGCCGTTCCTTGAAGACACCGGTGCGGTGCAGCAGTTCATCGGGAATGATGGCGTTGTACATTCCCATGCAACCTTCGTCGAAGATCCCGAGGATGGCCTTGTTAAGCTGCAATTCGGCCGCAAGACCAGCGCCGGTTTTGATGGCGTCTTCTGGCACGCTCAAGCTATTCAGCGCGTGAACGTGCGAGGTGTCGTGCACGAGGGGCTGCCGATTCAGCCAGCGGCGCAGGTTCTGGAGGAAGAGCTCGTCTTTGAAGTCGACGCTCCAGAGCGTGTCGTATTTGATTCCGGCCTTGGTGAGCGAGCCGTTGAGATTCAGCATCCCTACAAGGCCAGGCCATTCTCCGCTCCAGTTGGCGACGGTCAGAATCGGACCGCGGTGACTATAAAGGCCGTGGAGCACATGGTGAGTGTATTGCCAGACGGCTTCGACAACGACGAGCGGGGTGTCCGGCGGAATCTGCCGGAACACTTCCATACCGTGTTTCTGGCTGTCGATGAAGCCGTGCTGCCTGTCAGGATCGTAGGGGTGGCCGCGCTTAACCTGGTGGCCTTCACCTTCAATCGCGCGAATTACAGCGGCTTCGGCGCGTTCCTGCGCCGGCCAGCATTTTCGATTCGCAGACAATCGCAAGTCGCCGCTGGCGACCAGGATGACGGATTGTCCCATAAGCCAACATTGTAGCTGGACAGTGTTGCGCGGCTCCAAAAGGCAGGCGGAACCAATCCGCCCACGCCGCAACGCAGCATAGCCGCAACCAACGGAAACCCTCGGGTTTAAAAGGTGCGACAGGCGTTTTCGCCTGTCCGTTCTCGGTGAAGTCCAAAGGCAGATGAATGCCTGCTCCACCCTTCCACAGTCTCCTACTACTCCAGTTGCAGCACGAGTTGAGTGGCCTGCGCCGGCGGATATGAAGGAACAGGGATCGATGCTGGCTTGCCCCAGGTTTCGAGGATCCAGCTTCGCTCCCATCCGAGACGGTAAGCGCTCGTTACGTCGCCTACTGCCTGGCAGGCGTTAACCATGACGTCGAGCATCTCGTAGGCTTCGGCGAGGCGTTCGCGATGTTTGAGGAAGGATACTGCTGCCGTGCCCAGTTGCAAAGTTATCTCCCAGGTCTCAGGACCCGCTTGAGAGAGCCGATGGACGTGAAACTCGGCGTCAGCGAGGGCTCGCAGGCAGGCGTCGGGGTCGGTGGTCCAACGCGTGAACAACGCCCCGGTGTCGTCCAGCGTCAGCATAGGCCGTTCGGAGACGGGCGGAGTGAAGATCACGGAGCATCTTTCGCCCAGAGCGAACCAGGACCGGTCCTCCGGCGGCATTCCGTGGAATATTACGAGGCAGCGACGTCCGGAAATGAATTGGATCAAGTCCGTACGGTTTTGTTCCGGCGAACCGGCGAGCAGTAAACCCAGAGTTTGCCCCGTGTCGCCGAGGATTCCGGTGCGACTGCGGCGGGCACAATCGATCCAGAAGACACCGGAGTAGTCGCTCGCACATTCATGAGCGAAGAGCAGGGCAGTATCGGCGTCGACAACTTCCGTGCCGGGCCGGTCCGCGAGACGAGACTGGAGATGTGCGAGGGCTTCCGGGTCGAGGCTCTGCGCTTCGTCGGCCGGCGGCAGAATCACCGTTTCGTGGGGTGAGTGGTCGAGCGCGAGCAGGGCTCTCTTGAGCGCTCGTTTCGACTCGGCGCCGCCGACAGCGAGATTGTAGAAATGCTTGCGGCGCAGCAGATCCGGGAACCGGCACTCCTCTAGCAGCACGCAGGCCAGATGGCATCCGGATTCATCGCGTTGATTCAGGAAGACGGGTTCCCAGCGGCTGCGAACCCACGTCCGCGGCACGGAGGCCGGCGAAAGCAGCACGATTGCGATGTCGGCCGAGATCGCGCGTTCGGTTGCCTGGACCAGGTCGTGACCGTCTCGAATGAGGCCCTCGTCATAGTACAGGGTAATGGCGCAATTCTGCTCGAGGTAGGCGCCCAGGTCTCGTGCTGTAGTGTTATCTTCAGGGGCATAACAAACGACGGCGGACCGCATGTGGGATGTCATCGGTAGGGTAGCGCGTTGTACGATTTGGATAGATGCGCATGTTCGTGCCTGTTATCGCGTGCCTGATGATCGTCGGGGTCCCGAGCACGGCTCAAACGCGGCGATCGAATCGCACCCGTACTACGCAGGGAGCTACCGACAGCAAGGCTGAGAACCTGCTGGCCACTTTCGAGGGGACGTTCAAAGAGGTCTCAAAGAAGAGCTTGAGCATCACTACGGCCGAAGACAACACCGTGGAATTCGACCTCACGCACAAGACGCAGTTTTTGGATGGCGACAAAGAGATTAAGCCCAAGGCCATCCACACCGGCGATCACCTTCTCGTGGAAGCCAAGCAGACGCTGCTAGGGAGGCTTGAGGCCGTCCACGTGCGGCTGCAACACGAGAAACCGGCTTCAGGCCAACCGCAGTAGCCCCGTATGCCGCGAGCAAACAGATAAGGGGCGGCCATAACGTTGTCAAATCCGGCGGCCGGGCGTCGTTTAGTCAATGTGACTACGACTTCGCCGCTTCCCGTGGCCGACGATTTCGATGGGCTGTTCACATCGAATTACGCGGCGCTGGCGCGCCTGATATACCGCGTAGTGGGCGATTTCGGCTGGGCAGAGGAATTGGCGGCAGAGGCATTCTGGAAGCTGCACCGAAATCCACCACCGTCGGACCAGAACCTGGCGGGTTGGTTGTATCGGACCGGTTTGCGGCTGGCGCTGGATAACCTAAAGAAGCGCAAGCGGCGCGCGCATTACGAGGCTCAAGCTCCGTCACTCGACTCTGTACACGATCCCCACGAGGTTTTGGAGAGGGTGGAACGCCGCACCCGCGTAAGGGACGTGCTTGCTGCGCTTAAAACCGAGCAGTCAGCGCTATTGATTCTGCGCAGCGAGGGTTACACACTCGGCGAAATTGCCTCGATTCTGTCTTTGCATCATGGATCGGTTGGAACTCTATTAGCCCGTGCCGACCAGTCGTTTCGAAAGGAGTACGTGAAGCGCTATGGAGAAGGTTGAGCGGGAAGAATTGAGGCAGTGGGTGCTGGAACAGACCGCTCATCTCGATCCGCCCGATCGCTGGCAGCCGGACGTAGTCGAGGCGTTGCAGCGCTTCCACGTGCGCGTGCAGGCGAATCGGCCGCGGCGCGCATGGCGGATATGGGCCGTCGCCGCGGCACTTTCAATTGCGGTCTTCCTGTTGATGCCGCCGGGACGAGTCCTAGCGCAGCAACTGTGGCAGATGCTGACGCTGCGGCGCGTGACTTTTGTGCGCGTCAATCCTTGGCCCGAGGGCGTGCCTTCGCCGCAGGTAAACCTGGTTGGAACTCCGATTCCTCCGATCTCCGCCCGCGATATCGATGAGGTTCGTTCGCGAGTGCATTACGAGCCACGGTTGCCTCGGCCGGGCGTTTTATCGAGCAGCCCGTCTCTTTCGACTGCCTCCGGCCTGACAGCGGGCACGGTTATTCACACCGCCGACCTTAAACTCGCTCTGCGCAGGTCGGGAATAACGGACCAGACCATCCCGCCGGAATGGAACGGAGCTCAGCTCACGGTGCACACCAGCCCGGTCGTTGTCGCTCAATGGCCCGACATTCTACTGGCACAGAGTCTGCCGTTAACGATCACCGCACCGGCGAATCTCGATGTTACGGCGTTAGCGACTGTGATTCTGCGAATACTGGGGCTAGAGCCGGCGGAGGCAAGGCGCCTCGCGCAACAACTAGGCACTATACTGATCGATCGCAACCTCGTGGCAGACGCGACAATCGAGCAGATTACGCTGCACTCCGGACCCGCCACGCTCGTTCGGCAGTCAGGCGATGGTGATAACGCGGAGCGGATCATGGTGATCTGGAACGTTCCGGATCGACTCTATGTACTGAGCGGGCAAATGACCCGAGAGCTGGCGATTTCGGTGGCGAACGCGGTTCCGTAGAAGGACAATCCTCTTACGATGCGATAATCATGTTAGTTGAGTCTGATCAGTCCGCATTCGCTGGAACCGGTTGACAAGCCGATCATGTTTCAGAGTTGGGAACACTTGACGTTCCTACACTGGAAATACGACCCTGCCACAATACAAGCCCTGCTGCCGGAAGGTCTCACGGTGGACAACTACGACGGTTGGGCGTGGGTCGCGCTGACACCCTTTGTGATACGGAACCTGCGACTGCCGTTCATGCGGGCTGTTCCGTGGATTTCATCATTTCCGGAGACCAATGTCCGCACATACGTGCGCGATGCCGAGGGATATCCGGGCGTGTGGTTCTTTTCACTGGACGCCGACCGGTTAGCGGCAGTAGTGGGAGCGCGAACAGGCTATCGACTGCCGTACCAATGGGCGCAAATGCGTGTGATCCTGAACGGGAACACGGTTGAGTATCACAGCCGCCGCAACGGGCTGCTGGCGCATCGGCCGGCGCATGCGGATATCGCAATAGCGGTCGGCTCGCCTTTCGCACCCGAGGAATTGACGGAGTTTGACCATTTCCTTACCGCGCGGTGGCGCTTGTACACAACTTTTAGCGGCCGCCTGGGGTACGCGCAGATCGACCACGAACCTTGGCCATTCTGCCGGGCGGAAGTGTTGCGATTAGACAGCGACCTGGTGACGGCAGCGGGACTACCTACGCCGGAAGGTCCGCCGCATATCCTGTACTCGCCGCGGGTAGACGTTCGAGTCGCGGCCCCGTTGGTTAAGATTCGACCTCAGACTTAGCGGCTCGCGGGAGGCACGATGCCGTTCATGCGGAGATACACCACCATCTGTCCGTAATGGTCGAAGCTGTGCCAGGAAGCGGACGACGCCATCGAGAGGCGCGAGACCTTGTTCTTGCCGAATGCCGATTGGATCATGTCCACCGAATTAGCGTCGGTCAGGCTGGCCATGGCTTTGTGTCCATAGGCGAAGGCGCCCTTGACGTACGCGACGATCTGGTCTTTCGTGGTGACGTTTGCCGGACCATCTTCCCCTTTGCCGGCTTCCGCCGGAATGGGTTGCTGTAACACGCTCGCAGAAACGATATAGAGTACGGCAGCGACGTGTTTCGCCTGTTGCCCAAAGGTCCGAACGCCTTTGAATTCGCCTTCGGTGGGAGCGAAATCGATCTTGTCGGCGGGCATCGCTTCGACGAGCGACACGAACTCTCTCTCGACGCCGGAGAGGTCGCGGTCCATCGTTTTTCCGATGACGGATTGGGCGGGCTCGGCTGCGCCGAGGATTGCAGGGAATGCGGCGAGAGCGAGCACACGGGTGATGCGATTCATTCTGATCCTCCTTGAGACTCAGTCATTATAAACGGTGTCGTATGATAAAGACGTCTCCCAAACGAGATTTGTCATGAAGAAACTCATCACGTGTTTCGCGCTGTTTTGCGTGGGATTGTTTGCCGACGTCAGCGGCAAATGGACGGGCACTGCGGAGGTAACCGCCGACGGGTCACAGTCGAAGACTTCGACCACCCTGGATTTGAAGCAGGACGGGAATGCGCTCACCGGTTCTGCGGGGCAGAATGGGGAATACCGCATCCGCAAAGGCACTCTGGACGGCAATACGTTAAAGATCGAACTCGATGTAGATGGGCAGAGCTACTACCTCGTTCTCACAGTGGACGGGGACAAGATAAAGGGTAGCGCCAGCGCCGATCCAGAGGGGACGCAGATCGTCGCCAAGGTCGAGTTGGAGCGCCAGAAGTAACGTACCAAGCGTGAAGCAGGCTGAATGCCTGCTCCACCCTTCCACTTTGCTGGCACGTTTCTGCTGACATCCAAAGGCACCGCCGAAAACTGTGCTTGGACTGCAATGCCGGTACTCGCTTCCGCCCGCATATTAGCGGCGCTGTGGCGGCACGCCGAGGGCGGTGCTTTGAGCGCTTTGAATCTGCTGGACCATTATGTTGGTGAAGGCATTAACGAAGGTTTTGCCGCCATGCAGCAGATTGTCGAGCGTCATGAAGTCGACCATGTAGTCGGGTTGCACGCCGACGTTCTCGATGTAGCTTGTGGTCGGGTATCCGTCAACCGTGACCGGATTCTTGCGGTGCATGAGGGAAAGCGTGACGCCGGCGGAGCCTTCGGAATACGCGCCCACCTGCCAGGAAGAGATGTTCAGTGAATTGCTCCCGCCGGCGCCCATGCTACGCATGCCGACGAGCGGCCCGCGCTGGTTGTCCTGGAACATTGCAGGGACCGAGTCGGCCGTCGAGAGGGAGTACTCATCAATCAGCATAATCATGGGCTTCGTGTAGGCCAGCACATTGCCGCGGCCATCATTGGCCGGGCTGGACGTGAAGGTCGGTCCGCAGATCGGCACAGCGTCGGTGCGCCCCCGAGTGGACATGTACGCGTTCATCGTCGCGTCATAGAGCATCTGGTACTGATCGATCAATGATTGCGGTCCCGTGATCATGGCTGATGCCAGGCGCGCGCCGAACAACTGCACGTATTCCCAGGTTGCGCGAATCTCGTACCCGAGCGGTTGATACGGCGTGGGCATCAGGTAAGAGACGATAGCCTCGCCGTAACAGAGCAGGCCGCCGTTGTTGCGCATCTCGTCGACGATGAGACCGTCGGTATTCGCCTCCATGTACTGGATTTCCGTTTGAAACTGGCTCAGCGCAGTGCTGGTGTTCGACGGGTTGTAGGTGGGAATGCGAATGTAGCCGATGGTGTAGCCGTTAGAGGTGAAAGTGCCGGAGTAGAAGAAATCCGTCGAGCTGTTCTTGCCGAGTCGCTGTTGGAATCCGGACGGCAGGGTGAAGATCGGTGTAATCGAGGCGAAATTCAGGATGCCCATCGGTTCTGGGGCTTGGGAAATTTCCAAACCGCCCAACGGCAGCGACTGGGGATCGTAAGGGGGCGCCTGGCCGGGCATCGCGGCGGCCACGCGTTTTGCCGGGAGCGACTGGGGAGAAGGAACCGGTCCGATTTGGTAAAGAGGAACACCGCTCGTATGCCAGGCGACGGTGTAGGTCTCCACATTGCCGTTCTGTCGCTGAATCACCAGGGTCGCGGTGTCCCCGATCATCGGGGCGTGCGGCATGCGGCTCTGCGATCGATTTACGAGCGTGGTGTTGGCGGTCTGCCGTAGTGTGCTGCGGTCGTTCGCTTCCATGGCATAAACGGCGTTTTGAGCCAGCAGGTCTGTGACGTCGGTACCGTCCACGGACAGGAGTTGATCGCCCACCTGCACGGGAAATGTGGCTGCCGGGAGGAAGCTGCGGTTAATGCCGTCGATGATGACCTTGCCATCATAAATGTCGACGTTCAGACCGACACTGGCGGTGAAATTCGAGGGGGTCGAGTAAGCATCGTGAGTGTCGTGAAGGCTGGCGACATATCTCACCATGACTTCGTAGAAGTCGAGATCATTCGTAGTGGTGGAGATCTGGTCAGTCCAGGGCTGCAGGTTCAATAAATCGTACCCAAAGAGGGTTTTCTTCCAGTCATAGGGTCCGTAACGCTTCGCGTAAATCGCCGCGAGGTCATTGAAGTCGAAAAGCATCTGGTCCGGGGTCAACTGCGCGACCAGGGGCAGTGACAACGCACCGGCGCAGATCAGGCCGAGCAGTCGAAAGGAGTGACGCATGGCGTTTTAGTAGCGCATTGTGTGACCTCGGCGCAAGGGGCCCGAAGTCGCAGCAAAAGGCTGCAAACGGCAGCCGGATTACTGGCCGGCGAACATGGGGCCGCTGTCCGCCGATGGGCCGTACATGCCCGGAATCGCGATATCGTTGAGCCGAAGATAGACGCCAAGCTGAGCGCGGTGATGGATGATGTGGTTCATCACGACAGACCGCAGTACCGCGGAGCGCGGCATCGATAACACGGTTTTGCCGAAGAACACAAGCGACCAGATTTTGCCGAGGTGCTCATCGGACGCGCCCTCGATTGCGGCGCGGGCTTTGGCAACGTTCTTGTCGAACGTCTCGAGCACATCCTGGCTCGACTGCGCGCTGAACGCCGGGGGCGCCTTTCCTTCCGGCGTCAAATCGAGGACGTCAACCTCAATGGTGTTGGTCCCCCATCCGGGAAGTTCGGCGATATGGCCGGCCAGACGGCCGAGCGTCATGGATTTGGGATGTGGACGCCATTCCCACTTTCCCTCGGGCAGACAGGCGAGCAGCTTACGAGTGTTCGCCATTTCCTGATCGAATTCCGGTAAGAGCGCTGCACTGATCATGCCGGGAGATTACCACAAAGGGTGTCAGCATTTTCGCCTGCCTTTGGAATTCAACGGGAACCCGCAGGCGAAACCGTCTGCGCCACTATGGCCATCAAGAATATATCCACTATGGCTATAATGGAGGTGATGTCAGACAAGCTTCCTGAACCCGAATCTTTGCTTCCCTTGCCGGCGGCGACGTTTCACATTCTTATGTCGCTGGCCGATGAGGACCGGCACGGCTACGCCATCATCCAGGATGTCGCAGCGCGCACGGATGGAGAACTGAAACTCAGCGCCGGCACGCTGTATCGGTCGATTCAGCGCATGCTGGAGCAGGGCTTACTCGTCGAGGTTCGCGAGAGACCGGCTCCGGAATTGGACGACGAGCGGCGCCGCTACTATCGCATTACGCCTTATGGCGGGTTGGTCGCACGGGCGGAGGGCAGGCGATTGACGCAGCTAGTGCGCCTGGCCAAGGCCAGCGGCTTTGCTCCCGGGAGGGCCTGATGCGTACCTATCGAGGGCTCCTTCATTTTTACCCGGCGGCATTTCGCGCCGAGTACGGCGAAGAGATGTGCGCCATCTTTTCGCAACGTCTACGCCTCGCTTCGGGCTTTGCGAGGCTCGGCGTTTGGATTGCCGTGTTTTTCGAAGTCCTCTTTAATGCCCTGGCGGTGCATTTCGACATCCTGTGGCAGGATTTGCGTTATACAGGGCGGGCCCTGCGAAGGGCGCCCGGATTTGCGATCACGGCGATCCTGGTGACCGCGCTGGGTGTCGGCGCGAACACAGCGGTTTTCTCGCTCACCGATCATGTATTGATCCGGCCACTTCCGTTTCCCCAGTCGGACCGGCTCGTGAAGCTTTGGGAGCGTCTGCCCGGGTACTCCGAGATGGAACCATCCCCCGCGAATTACCGGGATTGGAAGAAGATGGCCACCGCCTTCGAGGGAATGGGCGCATTTACGACGACAGCTGTCAACCTGGTAGGCCAGGGAGATCCACAGCGGCTGGAGGGCGCCGCGATGACTGCCGACGTTCTACCTACACTCGGTATCACTCCGCTGTTCGGACGCACTTTCACGGAAGCAGACGATCGCGAAGGTGCGCCTCCAACCATGCTCTTGAGCTATGGGCTGTGGCAGGGGCTGTTTGGCAGCGATCCTACGGTCATCGGTAGAAAACTACTGCTCGACGATCGACCCTACCTGGTGATCGGCGTCATGCCGCGGGAATTTCGATTTCCCGGTCCGGAAATCGAGTTCTGGACCGCGGCGCAGTTTGCCGAATCGGCATTCCAGGATCGCAGCGACAACTCTCTGGAGGTGGTGGCGCGGCTGCGGCCAGGAGTGACGCTCGAGGCGGCCCGGGCTGAAATGAGCGTCATCGCGGGACAACTAGAGCGCCAGTATCCCAAGGACAACACGAAAGTTGGGGCCGTGGCCTTGAGCATGCGTGACGAGTTGTCCAACAAGTCGCGCTTGTTGCTGTGGGTGCTGATGGGTGCTGCGCTTTGCGTGCTTCTGATTGCGTGCGCCAACGTGGCGAATCTTCTCCTGGCCCGCGCGCTGGTGCGGGAGAAGGAACTCGCAGTTCGGGCCGCGATGGGCGCGGGCCGGGAGCGCCTGGTGCGTCAACTGGCCACCGAAAGCCTGGTGCTTGCCGTTCTGGGCGGTTTGCTCGGCGTCGTTGTGGCGTTTGCAGGGTTGCCGCTACTCGTTAAACTCGTACCCACCTCGCTGCCCATTTCGCAGGCGCCATCCCTCGATCTCCGGGTGTTGGCATTCGCGGGCATCCTGACCCTGCTGACGGGAACTGCGTTCGGCGTGCTTCCGGCATTGCGAATCGGGAGGCGGGCGGGCTTGAATGGGCTCCGCGAAGGAGCGCGCGCCGGCGGCGGGCGCAAGGGATGGCTGCGGGCCGCGCTGGTGGTCGCCGAGGTCAGCGTTTCGATCGTGCTGCTAGTTTGCGCGGGGTTGCTGATGCGCGCGCTGTTGCGAATCCAGGCCGTCGATCCGGGTTTCCGGGCCGACAGGGTTCTCGCGCTCAAGACGGCCCTTCCCATGCCCAAGTTCCGGAAGACCGAGGTTCGGGCGGCATTCTACAATCGCATATTGACCGAGGTTCGGCGGTTGCCGGGAGTCGTGGACGCAGCCTACATCGGGGGACTTCCAATGGTGTGGGGTGGCGGCATCTGGCCCGTTTCAGTGAATGGCGAGGTGAGGGAACGCGTTGCTGCTTACACGGCGAGCATGCGCTACATCACGCCTGGGTTTTTCGGGGCCATGACCATTCCGCTGCACCAGGGCCGGGACGTGAGCGATACGGATACTGTCGACCGGCAGTATGCTGCCGTGGTGAGCGACTCGTTCGTCCAGAAATACTGGCCGCATGAGAATCCGCTCGGGAGGCACTTCCAGTTCGCACTTCACGACCGCTTGGTAGTGGGCGTAGTGGGCGATATCCACGTGCGTGGTTTGGAGGGTCTCAGCGAGCCGCAGGTCTACATCCCTTACCGGCAGGTGCTGGACGGAAACTTCACCTTCTATGCGCCTCGAGACCTGGTCGTTAAGGGCTCTACGAACCCGGCCGGGCTGCTGCCTGCGATTCGACAAATCATACGCGATGCCGATGCGCAGCAGCCGGTCTCGGACGTGCGCATGCTGTCGGATGTGGTGGATTCCCAAACCGCGCCGCGCTCGATTCAGCTTCGGGTTGTTGGCGTGTTTGCGGCGATTGCATTTCTTCTGGCCGCGATCGGGATTCACGGACTGCTGTCGTTTGCGGTGTCACAGCGGACGCCGGAAATCGGCGTGCGCCTGGCGCTGGGCGCACGGGCAGGGGACATCCTCGGGATGGTGATGCGCCAGGGAACGTCGTTAGCGGTGGCGGGTGTCGTACCCGGCATCGTACTGGCATATGCCGCGGGGCACGCGATGCAATCGGTTTTGGCGGGAGTTGAGCCGGCCGATGCACTAACGTTCGCGTCGGCGACGGTGTTGGCGATCGTGATGACGGTTGCAGGCAGTTTCCTGCCAGCCATGCGGGCGGTCAATGTCGATCCGCTACAGGCGATGCGAGCCGAGTAAGATCGACGAAGAGTCAGGCCGTCAGAATGCTCGCCGCTTTCTCGAGCCCGCGTTCGCGAATCTCCATTTCCCGGATGCGGAACTTCTGGATTTTCCCGGTTACCGTCATAGGGAACTGTTCGACGAAGCGGAGATACTGCGGGATCTTGAAGTGGGCGATCTTGCCGCGGCAGTAGTCGCGGATTTCATTCTCTGAGCAGGATTCGCCCGCTTTGAGTCGAATCCATGCGAGAACGGTCTCACCCAGCTTCTCGTCCGGTAATCCGACCACCTGGACGTCGGCGACCTTGGGATGCGTGTAGAGGAATTCCTCCACTTCGCGCGGATAGATGTTTTCGCCGCCGCGGATGATGAGGTCCTTGGCGCGGCCGGTGACGCGGAAATAGCCGTCGGGACGCATTGTGGCGAGGTCACCGGTATGCAGCCAGCCTTCGGGATCGATGGCCTTCGCGGTGGCCTCCGGATCCTGGTCGTAGCCTTTCATCACGAGGTAACCACGGGTGCAAAGCTCGCCTTGTTCGCCGACGGGCACAGGATCGCTTGAAAGCGCCGAGACGATTTTCACTTCGGTGTTGGCGCAGGCGCAGCCCACTGTCGAGACTCGAAGATCGAGGCTGTCTTCCACGCCCGACATCGTGATGACCGGGGAACTCTCGGTCTGGCCGTACATGATGGTCATTTGCGGGCAGTGCATCTCGCTGGCGACGCGTTTCATTACTTCGATAGGGCAAGGCGCCCCCGCCATGACTCCGGTGCGCAGCGAAGTGAAATCGAAGCGGGCGAACTCGGGGTGATTCAGTTCGCCGATAAACATGGTCGGCACGCCGTAAATCGCCGTGGCACGTTCGGCGTGAATGGCTTCGAGCGTGGCGCCGGCGTCGAATGTGGGGGCGGGAAGCAGAAGACCGGCGCCGCTCGCCACCATCACCAGAGTGCCGCCGACGCATCCGAAGCAGTGATAGAGCGGCACCGGCGCGCAGATGAGGTCGCGCTCATCCATGCGCATGCCCGTCTGAATGACGACAGCGTTGTTGAGCAGATTGCGGTGTGTGAGCAGGACGCCCTTCGGGAATCCGGTGGTGCCGGAAGTGTACTGAATATTGGTGACATCGTCGGCCGAAATTTCTATCTCCGGCACATCGCTGCCGTTTTCGAGCATCGAGCGCCAGGCATCGGTACCAAGGTAGATGACGTGCTCCAGCGCGAGTTCCTGGCCGGCACGCGCCTCTTCGAGAATGGCGCTATAGTCGGATCGCGAATCGCTTTCCCAAAGGAAAAGCGCCCGCATGCCCGACTTGCGGAGGATGTACGCCAGTTCGTGCGCGCGATAGGCGGGATTCACGTTCACGAGCACGATGCCGGCGCGGGCGCAGGCAAGGTGCAGGAGAACCCATTCAACGCAATTCGTCGACCACACCCCGACGCGATCGCCGGCTTTCAGTCCAAGACCCGCCAAGCCGCGGGCAGTGCGTTCGACTTCGGCGACCAGTTCATCGAAATGCAGGCGGGCGTTCTGATGCCGCACGATCAGCGCCAGTTTGCCGGGCACGCGTTCGGCGGTCTGGAGGAGTGCGTGGTGAATGGTATCGTCGCGGAGGAGAGCTTCGGGGCCCCGGGCGTAACTGAGCATGTCCGTTTGGACAGTGTATAACAGTTCGGCAGAACCGTGCTTTGTATTCTCAATCACTTAGGGGCGGTGTGAATGGTAACTGTCTTACTTGCCCGTCTTTGCGATAGCGCGATTGCAGTTGCCTTGCCCGATTCTCAGCGGCGAAACAAACATCCAAGAGCTGGGCCGCTCCGTATACCTCGCTGAGCCGCGAGCCGCGAACAGTCGGGAGCGGGCCATTGAACTCAAAAAAGGAGAGGAACAGAATATGTTGGGCAAGCAAATCGAAGAGGGTCGAGGCAAACGTACGGGGCGTCGGGTTATTGCGACCAGCCCGAGTTTAAAGATTGAGTCTTCAGTCGAGGAAGTGGCGCGGGTCTTAGGTGTTGAAGGAATGGCCCTCATCACCTACACTTCGCAGATCAAGCCGGATGGCAGTCTGGATGGCGAAGGTGAGGCGGCATTTGCGACTCCGGAGGGCGAGATCGTCACATGGAAAGGCGTTGGCGTGGGGCGGTTTGGGGAAGGCGGGTCGATACACTACTGCGGGTCGCTCAGCTTCACGACGACGTCTCAGAGGTTTGGTGAACTTAACGGCGTATCGGGCGTCTTTCAGTGGGAGATCGACGCGCAAGGTAACACGCACTCACAAATGTGGGAGCTGACTCTGGCTGGCGCTACTCATGGCGCGGCGGCTTAGCACTGTCCCGAATACGGCTGTGAATCGCCGGCGTCATCGTGAAGACGTCTCGAGAGTCCGATCCCGCTAAGGGAGTACCAAAAACTGAACAGGGACCGCGGCATATGGCTGACGGCCCCTCTTGTTGGTGTCTGCCATTACCTTGAGGGATCCACTCACTCCGGTTGGATTTTTGGGAGAGTTACTCGCCGAGTTAGCCGTAGCGCCCTCGGTAACTCGCGAAGGACTTGTGCTTCTGTGGACGGCGGTGGGAAACGCAAGGCGAGCTTCAACATCCCTCTTGTGCGCCGCGTGAGACGATTGACAGGCTGTACCTTAATGTCGGGCTCGATCCTGCAGTTTGAGGGAGCAGACGCAACTCCCTAAAACGGGCGCGGTGGCGAGCGACTTGTTTTTTCAAGGGTGTGCGGTTTTTGCGTTGTAACACGGTGGAACGTCCGGCGCGTGTTTCGGTAATCGTTCCCATCCTGCTTTCAGATCGGACAACGCCTTCGCGAGCGCATCGTCCAAACTGCTTGCAGTATCGGCGTGCCGTCGAGGAAGGGCACATTGAGGAGAACTTCACTCGTTTCAAGCGTTGTGACACCGCGCGTTGAGAACGCCGGGACTTTTCGCGTGGTCCTCGTAGAGGCTACCTCGCTGACCTGAGCGGCACCGAGGAGTGATGCTATCACCAACAAGAGTGTAAGTACGATTCTCCTCAGCATAAGTGATCGCCTCCAATTAGCTGCAAGGCCGATATCTGGTGGCTGATGTTCCTTCGGTGAAGCAGATATTGACGCTACCTACGGTAATCGCATTCCCCAGGTTGTATGCGACGGCCTTGCTTTCTAAGTCCGCTTGGTTCGAATACGACGTTCAGTGCGCGGGATCGAATTGCTTCCAGGGCTTGTTAGGCGCCGGCCTGTTAACGCTATTTGATTTGAAGCCCTTCCAGGTAGCGCAGCAGGCTGTGAATCTGTATCTGGCCTGTGCTCGGATTGGTGTTCATTTGGTACAGAATCACACCCCAGACGGGCATGTCGGCCGTGCCATGGGACGCAATTGTTTCCTGGCCTTGGAGGACGCGCAGTATGCGGTCTTCCGGAAACTTGCCTTGGTTCCGTTTACTGATTCGCGTTAAATCCGTGGGCTGCTGCTTTAAAGCGCTGGCGGCGGGTCCCGATCCTTTGCCATCGATGCCGTGGCACACCGCGCAATACTGCTTAAAGAGCACCTTTCCGTCAATAGATACACTGGGCCGTGGAGGAACCGGCTTAATCGTTTTCGCTTCTTGTGCGGCTCCTATCAACGAGAAGCAGGTCAGAATCGAGAACAGGCCGAGCGCTTGCTTACATAGAGAGACCCTAGTCATAGTGGGTGTTTTCCTGTAGTCATCTGTGCTCGTTCATGGCCAACGTGTAAGTCATTTGGTTCCATGGAATGCGTCAACACGTGCGTCAAATGACTCACCCTCGCCGACAGGTTATTCGTCAGCACGAAACGCTATATGTTCACGGATCTGCTCAGCGAGTTATCGCAAAAGCAGCATGCCTCCGACTCTTTCATGGGTGAGAAGCCCGGGCAGGATATCTTGCACGGTGGAACCCCGGGCGGCCAGCTTGATCATTACGAGTTCGCCGCCCGCAAGGGTGTGCTGACGCCCTTGATGATTAGCCACAGCGCAAGCGGCACTTCGAACGCGAGCATAGGCAGCCACATGATCGTAGTGATCGGGCCACTCAGGAATCCCACGGCCTGCAAAGGGAGGCCAATCACCAATAGGACCGACGCGACGAGGCCTGTCCACGCCAGTGGCATGGGGATCATTCGGCCACGCACGAAAAGATACGAGAAGAGCGTGCTACCGACAGCGAAGAAGATCGCGGTAACAGCCACGTCCCCGCGTAGAAGGTACGCGCCCAGGACATGTGTCGCTGCGGCGTCAGGGGCGCTCACTCCGCTAGCGGTCGCGAGCCAGGCCAAGGCCGGAATTCTCGTCATGGAGGAACCAGCGATCACGCCTTCGCCGACGCGGCAGGCCAGCCCCAACATTGCGAGATCGTTATCCTGTTCGCGCGTGATTGCGTAGAGCGTGATACCCAGGACTAAGGCTGCGAAGCACTGCACAAACCCGAGGACGATCACAACACCTACCGCTGTCGGGTGTTGAGCAATACCCGCGAGTTTCTCTTCGATCCCTATGCCCGTTGTTGCACGACCAAAGACCACCATACTGGCGATCCCGGCAACGATGTAAACGAGGAATGTGGTGCCGGCAATTTTAGCGTTCTCAGTGCGAGTCATTTTGTCGGGTCTCCAGACCGAGGTTCCATGCAGTGGCACGGCCAGCGCCGACCCCTGCGCGCCGCAGCTCGATGAGGCCCTCTCTCTGATGCGCTTTCGCGTTGTGGGTTTGTTGCGTGGGCTCAGCCGTGACGCAAACCGAGCGAGTGGACGCTGGATCGTGACAGACCGAGAGGTTCCGAGCGACGCTTGTACCGATCATTTTGAGGCGCCGATAGCATTGGCTGCGGAGGGGACTGGGTGGCAGGCCGATGAGTGATTCAGCAGCTCATCGAGCGCTGCTTCACGCGCATCGCGGGCCCGGCGAATTTGAACGTCCAGGTCCTTACCAGCGCGGACATAACCCTTGCGGAATAGCCTGGTTTGAAGTTCGACGAGGCTAATGTAGTGTTCCATTTTTTCGTCGTGGGCCTGCTCCAGGTCCACGCATTTTTGGCAGCCGCCCAGCGGATTCAACATTGCTGTACCCCCGGATCTACACGCGCAAGCAGGAAACGTCCCAAACGAGTGTGTCGAGCGTCGGCTTAGTTCATGGGCGTTTTTGTCGCCAATTGGAAGTCATTTGTTTTCAGGCCTACTACAGGCGCTCTGGGTAAGATTCCGCAGTCGTTTGTAGGAAATTGCGCACAGGACCATGGCTTTTCATGGCGTCGACGCTTGCTAGCTGTGGAGCAGGCGGTTTCGCCCGCCCACAAACTTTGTCGAACCCATAGACGAAGAATGGCGGCAGCCCACGGCAGAAGTCTTTGAGAGCGGCATGCACAGGCGAAACCGCCAGCGCCAACTTCATGGCTCACAGGGTTGCGAGCCCAGGTGGTGCAGGGATGCAGCCAGACATTCTGCCTGCCCAAGTCCTTTCACGTGAACACCGCCATTTCGAATCGACCGGTCATGATATACCAGTTCGTATGACCTGGAAGTCTTGTGTTGCCGCTTTCGCGGTCATCGCCTCCGCGTCGGCCGCGCGTTTTACGCTCGAGCAGGTGATGAGCGCCCCGTTTCCCTTGAATCTCACCGTTTCGCACAACTCCGGCAGGGTTGCATGGGTGCTGGATGAGAATGGGGCGCGGAATCTCTGGATTGCCGAAGCTCCGGATTATAAAGGCCGCCGCCTTACCAAATTCACGGCGGACGATGGCCAGGAGATCGCCGAGATTTCGTGGACACCGGATGGACGCTCAATAATTTACACGCGCGGCGGCGACTTCGAGACGCGCCGCGATAATCCGAACCCGGCTAGCTACGCCGATGCCGTCGAGCAGGCGATTTGGATCGCCCCGGCGAACGGCGAGGCGCCACGGAAGCTATCGGAAGGCAACCAGCCGGCGGTATCACCGAAAGGCGACCGCATCGTCTTCCTGAAAGCCGGACAGATATGGTCGATGGGGCTTGCGCCCGATGCAAAACCGGCGCAGTTGATCCACGCCAAGGGCCGCGCGGGGTCGTTGCGCTGGTCGCCCGATGGAACGCGGGTAGCGTTTGTGAACAATCGGGGAGATCACGCCTTTGTGGGCGTGTTCGACTTCGGGCAGCATAAGCTGTGGTATCTCGACGCCAGCGCCGACACGGACGCCGAGGAAGCCTGGTCCCCCGACGGCAAGCAGATCGCGTTCATTCGCATTCCGGTTTCGTCGCGGGCTTTCCTGTTTGGACCAGTCCGCTCCGCTGAGACGCCCTGGTCGATCCGGCTGGCGGACGTGGAGAGCGGAAACGGACGTGAATTGTGGCACGCATCGCCAGGCGCAGGCAGCGCTTTTCATCCGATCGTCGCCGACAACCAGCTCTTTTGGGGGTCTGGCGATCGCATCGTTTTCCCCTGGGAGAAGACTGGATATGTTCATCTTTACTCGCTGTCGACGCATGGCGACAATCCGACGGCTCTCAACGAAGACCAGCCGTTTGAAGTGGAGTATGCGACGCTGAGTTCCGATGGCAGCACCGTGTACTTCAATTCGAACCAGGGCGACATCGACCGGCGGCAGCTTTGGCGCGTCCCCGTCACCGGCGGCGGGGCGACCGAGCTGACGAAGGCGGGGTTGAACTGGGCGGCCGAGCAGACGGGCGACGGCAAGGCGGTTGCATTTATCCATTCGGACGAACGGCAGCCGGCTCGCGCGGCGGTCCTTGTCGGGAATAGCATGCACGATCTCGCTCCCGAGGCGATTCCGGCGGACTTTCCCGTGGCCGACCTGGTTGTGCCGCAGCCGGTGATCATTTCAGCCGCCGACGGAATGCAGATCCACTGCCAGTTGTTTCTGCCTCCGAACGCCCGGGCGGGCGAGAAGCACCCCGCGGCAATCTTCTTCCACGGTGGATCGCGGCGCCAGATGCTGCTTGGCTGGCACTACATGGATTACTACAACCATGCGTATGCCATGAATCAATACCTCGCGAATCGCGGCTATGTCGTGCTGGCGGTGAATTATCGCAGCGGGATCGGGTACGGTCTCAATTTCCGCGAGGCTTTGAATTACGGGGCCACGGGCGCGAGTGAGTTCAACGACGTGATGGGAGCGGGGCTGTACCTGCGCAACCGTCCGGATGTGAATCCTTCCAAGATTGCGTTGTGGGGCGGCTCTTACGGCGGCTATCTGACCGCCCTGGGGTTGGCGCGCGCCTCCGATCTTTTTGCCGTGGGTGTCGACTTTCACGGCGTGCACGATTGGAATAACGTGATTCGCAATTTCGTGCCGGCGTACGATCCGGGCAAAGACCAGAACGCCGCGCGGCTGGCCTATGAATCGTCGCCGATGGCTTCGGTCAGCACATGGCGCTCCCCGGTGCTGCTGATTCACGGCGATGACGATCGCAACGTGCCGTTCAACGAGACGGTCCGGCTTGTGGAGGCACTGCGGAAGCAAGGCGTGGAGTTTGAGCAACTGGTCTTTCCGGACGAGATTCACGGGTTTCTGACACACAAACGCTGGCTGCAGGCGTATGAGGCGAGCGCGCAGTTTATGGACAAACATCTCAAATAACATGGCCAAAGTCGTAGTGATGTACAATCAGCCGGCGGACCCCGCGGCTTTTGACAAGTACTACTTCGAGACGCACGTTCCCATTGCGGATAAGATTCCGGGTTTGCGTTCGGGTACGGTGAACAAAGGGCCCGTGAACGCGGTTATGGGCGGCGCGGCGCCCTATCTGATTGCTGAGTTGCAGTTCGATTCGATGGAAGATTTGCAGGCGGGGCTAGTCTCGTCGGAGGGGCGCGCTGCGGCCGCTGATCTCGCGAATTTTGCCACCGGCGGCGCCACCATCTACGCATACGATACAAGAAGTTTCTAAAGTTGCCGTCTTTTCTTGATTCTTCGGACGAGAGCATTTTCGACGTTCATACGCGGGCTCCGGGGCCGGCAGGCACGCTGCCCATTACGCCGGAAATGTTGCTGCACCGGCCGTCAGGAGACCTGTTTGGCCTAACCCAGGACGCCGGGATGGGTTGGAATCCGGCCCGGCTTCGGGGCAAGGAGTTCCTGATCCTTAGTACGCATGGTGGAATTCGTGCGGCGGACGGGACTCCGATTGCACTCGGCTATCACACGGGGCACTGGGAAGTCGGCCTGCTCATGCAGGCTGCTGCAGAGCAGTTCAAGGCCGCTGACGCAGTGCCGTTTGCAGCGTACTGCACAGATCCTTGCGACGGCCGCACGCAGGGTACCGTCGGGATGTTCGACAGCCTTCCTTATCGCAACGATGCCGCCATGGTTTTCGGACGGCTGATCCGGTCGCTGCCGACACGTAGCGGTGTAATGGGCGTTGCGACATGCGACAAAGGGCTTCCCGCGATGATGATGGCGCTGGCGGCGGCTGCCGACCTACCGGGCATCCTGGTGCCGGGTGGCGTCACTCTCTTGGCCGAGGATGGCGAGGATGCTGCGCGCGTTCAAAGCATCGGCGCGCGGTTCGCCCATGGGCAGATCACGCTGGAACAGGCGGCTGAAGCGGGTTGCCGCGCGTGTGCGTCGCCTGGTGGCGGGTGCCAGTTTTTGGGGACGGCGGCGACATCGCAGGTGGTCGGCGAAGCGCTTGGCATGTCGCTGCCGCATTCGGCTCTGGCTCCTTCAGGACAGGCGGTCTGGCTCGACATGGCGCGGAGGTCGGCCCGGGCGCTACTGGACCTCGAAACGCGCGGTCTTCGTTTGCGCGATGTTCTGACCGAAGCCGCTTTGCACAATGCGATGGTCGTTCATGCGGCCTTTGGCGGTTCGACGAACCTGATTCTACATCTGCCGGCCATCGCTCATTCGGCCGGACTGCGGCGGCCGACGGCGGAGGATTGGTCGCGCGTGAACCGCATGGTGCCGCGCCTGGTCGACTGCTTGCCCAATGGTCCGCGCAATCATCCCACGGTGCAGGTATTCCTTGCGGGTTGTGTTCCCGAAGTGATGTTGCATCTTCGACGTGCAGGGCTGCTGGAGACCGAGGCTCTGACGGTTTCGGGTGAGACGCTGGGGCGGGTGCTGGATTGGTGGGAGTCGTCAGAGCGGCGACGCCGCTTTCGCGAACTGCTGAAGGAGCGCGATGGAGTCGATCCGGACGATGTCATTTTCGATGCTGAGGCGGCCACCCGTCGGGGACTTACTTCCACCGTGTGCTTCCCGGCCGGGAACCTGGCGCCGCTCGGATCAGTGATCAAGAGCACGTCCATCGATCCCAGCGTCGTCGGCGACGATGGCGTGTATCGCAAGCGCGGCCCGGCGCGGGTTTTTCTCAACGAGCCGGCTGCGATCGCCGCTATCAAGGCCGGGGAAATTCATGCGGGCGACGTGATGGTGCTGATCTGTCGCGGGCCGATGGGTGCCGGCATGGAGGAGACGTATCAGGTCACGTCGGCGCTCAAATACCTGGATTTCGGCAAACACGTGGCAGTGCTCACGGATGCGCGATTCAGCGGGGTTTCGACGGGTGCCTGTATTGGACACGTATCGCCCGAGGCGTTGGCCGGCGGCCCCATCGGCAAGGTTCAGAATGGGGATCTGATCGAGATCGTCGTGGATCGCAACCGGCTGGAGGGCAGCGTCAATCTCATTACGGAAGACGGCGGAATGGAAGAGGGAACCCGGATTCTCGCCGAACGGAGGCCGCGGCCCGACCTCGCGCCCGATGCGGCGCTGCCGCCGGCGACGCGTTTGTGGGCAGCGTTGCAGGAGGCAAGCGGCGGAACCTGGGGCGGCGCGGTCTATGACGTCGACGCGATTCTCCGCCGGCTTGACTTTACTACTTAATTAGTACTATAACCCTAGCATGTTCCTCCGCGCCAGCTTGATTCTATTCATCGCGGTTGCGTGGGCCGACGACGATGTTCCAACGCTCATAAAGACCGCGGATGCCAGCTACATGCGCGGCGATTATGACGCGGCGTTTCAGTCGCTCGAAACAGCCTGGGAGCAAGTCCAGCAGAACACCGAAACGTCGGACCCCATTCGATATGACATCCTGAAGCGGCTTACGTCCGTCCGCGCGGCGGCCGGCCAGTTTGCCGAGGCGGACGCTTTTCTCCAACTGGCGATTAACTGGCGTGAAGTGGCGGTGAACCGTAACGATCCGCAAATCGCGGAGGACCTGGTGCAGTCCGCAAACCTCTGCCGCGGGATGAAGGACTATGACCGGGCACTGGCGATTCTGCAGCGTGCCATGTCGATGCATACGCAGGCGCAGGGGATGAACAGCTCGGCGGTCGCGGACGACTTTGCGCGCATGGCGCAGATCTACGTGGATGAAAAGAAGCCGGACGATGCCGCGCACGCGTTGATCACGGCAGTTGATGTTCGCACCAAGGCGACTAACGCGTTGCATCCGTCCCTGCTGCCGAGCCTTGACCGCTTAGGCGAGATCCTCATAACGCTCGCCGATTATCCGAAAGCCGAGGAGACTTTCCGGCACGCTCTCGTGATCCGGGAGACCATGAATGGGAAAGAACACCCCGACCTTCTTGGAAGTATCGACGGCTTGGCGTACTCGTTGTTCGGACAGAAGAAATACGATGAAGCGGAGCCGTTATATAACCGGTTGCTGGCTCTGTGGATGAAGTCTGTGGGCGGGAATCATCCGATGGTGGCGATGACGTTGGAGAAGATTGCGGTGTTCTACGCTGCCCAGAAAAGGTACGACGAGGCGAAGGCCGCGGCGGAGCAGGGAAACGCGATCCGTGCTCATTTTCTCGCGGAAGGGCTGACCCATGAAGCGACCGAGCAGCTTGCGGAGGAGAAGAAGGACGACGCCTTGACCCTGTATCGGCGTACACTGTCGGTTCTCGATCCGCCCAACCCTGTTTATGATCAGATGCGCGCGGATACGGATAAAATCGTGCAGACGTTGGAACCGCCGCCGGCGCCGGTCAAAAAGACCGCCCCTCGTAAGAAAACCAACTGAGGTCAGGCGTGCTTCGTCTTCACGCGCGAGGCAAAACGTTCGACGTGGACGATGGCGCGCTCGTGAAATCCCTCACCGACCTTTTCGCGGCCGTCGTGTGCTTCCACCCGGAATCGTAGCCGCCGGTCGTTGACCTCGAGCAATTCAGCCTGAAACGTGACTTGCAGGCCGAGGGGTGTTGCTCCAAGATGTTTCACGTCGACATGCGTTCCGACGGTATCGTAGCCTTCGTCGAGATGCGGCTTCACCAGGTCGCGGCATGTCATCTCCATGTAGCAGATCATGAAAGGTGTCCCGAGCACGCGTGCATCCGGGAGGCCCAGAAAATCAACCGCGTTCGATCCATCCACTTCAACCTGCATCGTGCCTGTCAAGCCGGGCGATATCATCAAAGTACTCATTTCCAATCCGCCGTAAAAATGTTGAATTCGTAACGTTCCTTCGCGTCTTTGTCGGAGGCGAAGACAAGCTTCTTGCCGTCGGGCGAGAACTCGGGAAACGAGGTGAATCCGCCGAAATCGGTCACCTGCTCCAGCCCGCTGCCGTCGGGATTGACCATGTAGAGCTCAAACTTCCTGCCGTCGCAGTCGTGCTTATTCGAGGAGAACAGAATCTTGCTGCCGTCCGGCGTGAATGTCGGCGCGAAGCTGGCACAGCCAAAATTCGTGATCTGTTTTGCGTTGTGGCCGTTCGCGTCCGCAACAAACAGTTCCATCTTCATGGGAGAAGTCAGCGCGGCCGAAAGCAGATCGTGGTACTGCTTTTGAGTCTCTTCGGTCGCTGGATGATTCGCACGCCAGACGAGCTGTTTGCCATCGCGTGAGAACACAGCGCCGCCATCGTAGCCTTCCGCTTGAGTCACCTGGCGTTTGTCCGAACCGTCGGGCCGCATGGTCCATAGATCGAGGTCGCCCGACGCCATGGAAGTGTAGACGATGCGTCCGGTCTTCCAGTTGACGGTGCCCTCGGCGTCGTATCCGGGAGCGCTCGTCAGTTTCTTTTCGATCTTTCCCTGGTCGGTGGCCAGATAAATGTCGTAGCCCGGATACACGGCCCAGACGTAACCTTTGCTGCGATCCGCGGGTGGCGGACAGGCTGCGGCGGCCTCATGTGTCGAAGCGTAGATGATGTGCCTGTTGTCAGCGAGGAAATAGGCGCAGGTGGTGCGCCCTTTGCCGGTAGAGACCATCTTCACGCCCGATCCGTCGGCATTCATCACATAGATCTGGTCGCATTCTTTGCCGTCACGGGTCGATTGGAAGATGAGGCGTTTTCCGTCCGGTGCCCAGTATGCCTCGGCGTTTTGACCGCCGAAGGTGAGCTGCTTGAAATTCGAGAGATGTCCCGTTTGAGCCATCAAAGCGCAGGCCAACGGGCCGAAGTAGAGGAATAGGCTCCGCAATCCATCTATTGTAATGGGATTACACTGGTCTCGTTGAGAATACTACTGGTCGCGCTCGCGATGTCCATTGGGTGGGGCATCCGCGGGCAATTTGGCGGCGAGGTCGGCGCTTCCATAGCCGGCGCTCTCGGTGCAATGGCCGTGGTGCTGGCATCGGGACGAGAAGACTGGCACCGGCGCGTTGCTTTTTTCGGCATGTTCGGCGCCATCGGATGGGCCTATGGCGGTGGCATGTCGTACATGAAGGTAATCGCCTATGGCCATTCGCCCGATTCGCCGACGGTGCTCTATGGCTTCGCCGCAACGTTCCTGCTGGGCTTTCTATGGGCCGCTCCCGGAGGCGCGGGCACGGCGCTGGCTGCCTATTTGAACCGTGAACAGCTCACCGAAATGTTCGTAACCATCGCGGCGTTGTTTGGTGTGTGGTTCGTGCAGGGCATTCTCATCGACCTCAATCGGACTCTTTTTAGCGCCATGTGGTGGTCGGTGGGTTTGCCAATTGTGACCGTCGGCGTCGTGGCAGCGATCCGGCGCCGTCTCGATATTGCAGGCGAGTTGGTGCTTTTCATCTATGCCGGGCGGGGAATTGGCTACTTTCTGCTGGCTGACCTTCTGGGGCTGCAACTGAGCCCACCGCGCGGCGAGGGATGGGCGTCAATGGTAGGCCTGATTGCCGGGCTGCTCGTCTTCTGTTGGCGCCGCCGCCTGTGGGGTGTCGCATTCGCCACTATCGCAACGGGCTTCATGGGCGGCATCGGTTTCGCGCTCGGAGAGATGCTGAAGTTCATCAATATTTCGACAGGTCTCCACACCAATTGGCACAGCGTCATGGAACAGACGCAGGGATTGCTGCACGGGATTGCGCTGGCGATCGCGATGATCTATATCATCCGGGCAGCGCCGAAAGTGACCGATGATCCGCCTCTTCGCAAGTGGCCCGACGCATTCGCCGTCATGTTTGTGTTGTGGTTGATTCCGTACCTCAATTCCCGGCAGAGCCCGGCCGACTGGGTACAGCAGATCGAGGGCGTGACCGAACAGATGTACGGCATCTGGATCGAAGCCGGATTCCGATTCTCGCGCGGGTTTATCGGATGGTTTGACATGGCGTGGCTGGCGATTGCCGCCGCGCTTCTCTGGCTGCTCGTCATTCACATCAAGCGCGGACTACCGCTCATGCCCTCGAGTTGGCTGGGGCGCGGACAGTTGTTGTTCGTGGCGTTGCTATGGGCGATGACGGCGATCAACTTTATGCATGTCCTAGGACGCTTCGATCAGATCCGGCTCGTCACTGAATTTGCGATTACCATCAACGCGGCGATTTGCACGGTCTTGATGGCGAGCCAGCGGCCAGTCCCGATGGAAGTAACAGAAGCCAGCTACGGTAGGTGGCTGCGCAACTTCGCGGTGGCAGGTTTAGCTGGGGCGGTGCTAATGACGTTCACGGGTTGGATGGTGAAGCGCGCGTTGTTCGGCGATAGCCTGGTGCCCGGCTCTACCGCGCATATCCGCTTCGGTCCACATAACACTAACGATAAGAAGTGATGAGAGACACGGTCAAGGGCTACCAACCAGTAACGACATCGTCATAAAGGTGTAACTGATCGTCCGCTATGATTTAACATCTAACCGAAATCCCTGGAGGATGTTTGATCAAGACGATCTTGAAGTGCAGCCGTAGTGTGTCTGTTCTCGCGGTGTTTGCATCGTCAGCACTATGGACACAGTCGACGGGAACCATCACGGGTGTTGTGTCTGATGTGACCAGCAAGCCAATACCTGGAGCTTCGGTCTCAGTGAGGAACGAGGCAGGTGGAGTTTCTCGGCAGCTCTTAACTGAGTCAGACGGTAAATACACCCTCAACGGACTGCCTGACGGCGTGTACAGCATTGAGGCGTCGGCGCCGAGCTTTTCCACAAGCCGCCGCAACGGCGTGAAGGTAAACTCGGGTCAAACGTCTAATGTGTCCTTATCGCTGAATGTCAGCGAGATGGTGCAAAGTATTACGGTCGAGGGTTCGGTTTCGGTAGCGGCGGAGATGGCGCCCTCGCAGAACACCCTGGAAGCCCGCTCCGCGAGGTCCGAAATCAGCCCGGAGTATATTCAGAACTTCGAGTCCCCCATCGCTGACTATACTGAGCTGCTCAACGACGCGCCGGGGACGTTTAGCGTGAATCCGAACGGTGTCGGCCTGGGCGACAGTAAGACATATTTTAGAGGCTTTAAAGACGGCCAGTACACGATGCAGGCCGATGGCATTCCGTTCAATGATACGAACGATCCCACACATCACTCCTGGGCGTTCTTCCCCAGCCAGTTCATTGCCGGAGTCGATTTCGACCGGAGCCCCGGATCGGCCGCATCGATAGGACCGACGAACTTCGGTGGAACTATTAACCTGTTATCACGCAGCGTGGCGTACGAGCCCGATATCCGCGTTACCGCCTCGGATGGTTCGTTCAATACCCGCATGCTTGCACTTGATGCCGACACCGGACAGTTTGGTCCCGGTAAGCGGTCGAGCCTGACTGCCAACGTACACCAACTGTTGTCGGACGGTTATCAGACTTACAATTACCAGAAGCGCGATGCCGGATTCCTCAAGTATCAGTATCGTGTCAACGACAGAACCACGGTGACGTTATTCACCGGAATCGTCGATCTCTGGACGAACACGCCAAATCTCAAAGGCCCGTCTCGCGCACAGATCGGGGAGTTTGGGGACAACTACCTGTTGAGTGGGGACCCCAATCAGCCGAACTACTACGGATTCAACTTCTACCACGTTCAGACTGACTTCTCGTACCTTGGCGTCCACTCAGACCTGGGTCACGGGTGGATTCTGGATAACAAAATATATACGTACCGATACTGGAACAAGCAGAACTACAACAATCCGTCGGTTCAGGCCGATGGTTTCTTCGCTCCCGCCAGCAAGTCGATTACGGCGACCAGCGCAGTGGACAAGCTGAACGGCTATCGCAAAGCCGGTGACATCACCACCATCAGCCACGAATGGGGCCGCGGAGTGCTGCGCGCGGGACTTTGGTTCGAGTGGGCATATACCGATCGCTACCAGACTCCTTCGGACCCACGCACATGGGTGGATGCGGCACTGCCGAACTTCCATGAGCACTTCATCACGACCTCGGCTCAGCCGTTCGTCGAATATGAATATCGCTTGACGCGAGATCTTAGTATTTCGGCGGGCATGAAGGTTTCGGAATTCGGGATGTATCTCACGCAGTTCGCCGACGGCAAGATCGTCGGTAGCCTGGGTGGCCTGCCGAGCGTTTATCACTCCGCGAACTACCGTTCCTGGACGCCCGCCGCCGACGCGCGTTACCGGCTGAGGCCCAACTGGACAGCGTACGCGCAGTTTGCGACCGGCGCTAACATACCGCCGAGCAGCGTGTTCGACTCCAAGGGCGCCCAGGTCGCGGTGCTCCCCAAACCGACGTTAGTCAAGACATACCAGGTCGGGTCCGTGCTGAAATTCAACCGCTGGACGCTCGATGTGGATGCCTATTACAGCCACTTCCAGAATCCTTATTCATCGTTCCTCGATGCCAGCGGCGAGTCCTTCTTTTATCAGACGGGACCGTCGAATACAAAGGGCGTCGAAGCGGAGAGCAATTTCATGATCGGGCACGGGTTCAGCCTCTACCTCAACGGCACGATGGGTGTGGCGAAATACCAGGAGGGCCATTCGTATACGAACGGAGGCTTGTGGATCGCGAATACCCCCAAGAACACCGAAGCCATTGGTTTGACTTACCAGATGAAGGCTTGGGATTTGGGTCTGTTCGACAAGCGCGTTGGGCCGATGTACAACGACAATGTCACTTTCAACCAGGCGGTGGCAATCAGTCCGTTCAATGTCACGAATCTGTATGCGAACTACACGTTCAAGGGCGAGGGCCATTTTCGAGGAACGAAGCTCCGGTTCGGGATAAACAACCTGTTTGACCAGCACAGTATCGTCGGCGTAGTACCCTTCTCGACAACAAGTAATCAGCCGGCTCCTGGCGATGTCGTCACGCTGTTGCCGGGGCGCAGCGTCAACGTGACGGTGACGTTCGGGTACGCACCGAAGGGATAAAACGGAGCCCGTCATAACTTGACCATGTGCGGCTCTGCTGTCCGGCGGGCGTCATAAAAGCGGCGGCACCCGAAGCGATATTCCAAACCGGCTCTGCAATTCACCCAGCGCCTGTTCCGCCGTCTCGAATTGCACTGCCTGAATCCCAAGCTCATTCGCACCTTTGACATTTTCCGGCCGGTCATCGAGAAACGCGACTTGATCGGGCTTCATGCCTAAATCGGCCACACACTGCTCATAGATCGCCGCGTCCGGTTTTGTGACTCCGATCGAGCACGAATACGTATTCACATCAAATTTCGGCAGCCACTTCGCGGAGCCATCCTCGAGCGCGTCCCGCAAAGTCACCGGCAGATTGGAAAGCAGCGCGGTCCGCAATCCGATCTCCTTCGCCCGCGCCGCCGGGCCGAGCATCGCCTGTCGGGGATGCAGCCAGCTGCGATTGTCTAAATCCCACAAACGCCGCAGTTCGTCAGCGGAAAGTTCCCTGCCGGCCAACTGGTTCCAGTAATCCCGTGGCTCGACCTCAGCCCGATCGTAGGTCACACGCCAACGCCAGTAGGCGCTCTTGAACGTCGCCAGGGACATCGAAACGGCATCGGCCATGGCTTGCACATCGGCATCCGGCTGCGGTTCACAAAGAACATTGCCGTAGTCAAAAATGATCGCTTTGATTCCTTCAGACATGAAAGTAGATGGTACGTTAAGGAAAAGTCCCGAATCAATGAACATCGAAACCATCGCTGTCCACGCCGGACGGCACGTCGATCGCGCTACCGGCGCGGTCACGCCGCCGATCCATCTTTCATCGACCTTTGAACGCGCCGCCGACGGCGAATACCCGCTCGGCTTCAGCTATTCGCGCGAAGACAACCCCAACCGCAAGGGGCTCGAGGAGTGCCTCGCCGCGCTCGAAGGCGGGAAGGAAGCTTTAGCCTTCTCCTCCGGCCTCGCCGTTGCCACCGCGCTCGTGCAAGGTCTCGAACCCGGCGATCACATCATCGCGCCGGACGATGTTTACTGGGGTCTGCGCAAGGTGATTGGCGATGTGTTCGGCAAGTGGCCCCTCGAAACCAGCTATGTCGATATGACGGATCTCGATGCTGTCCGCGCGGCGGTCCGCCCCTCAACGCGTCTCGTCTGGACGGAGTCGCCGTCGAACCCGCTGATGAAAATCAGCGACCTCGCCGCCATCGCTAAGATTGCCCGGTCGGCCAATGCCATTAGCATTTGCGATGGCACGTTTGCCACGCCTGTTCTGCAGCGTCCGCTGGAGCTTGGTATCGACATGGTAGTTCACTCCGTCACGAAGTACCTGAGCGGGCACAGCGACGTTGTGGGCGGCACGCTGATCACGAAGTACGACAACTATCTGTTCGAGCGCGCCCGCAAGTCGCAACACTACGGTGGCTCGGTACCCTCACCATTCGATTGCTGGCTCACGCTGCGTGGCGTTTCCACGCTCCCCTACCGGATGCGGGGCCATTGCGAGAACGCGGCTCGCGTTGCGGTTTTTCTCGAAGCTCATCCCGCCGTGGAGCGTGTGCATTATCCCGGTCTCGCCGACCACCCCGGCCACCATATCGCCGTCCGGCAGATGCCGCGCGGGTTCGGTGGCATGCTGTCGTTCCAGGTCCGCGGTGGGCGCGAAGACGCCATGGCAGTCGCCGGCCGGGTGAGGCTGTTTACTCGCGCCACGAGCCTCGGAGGTCCGCACAGCTTCATCGAACATCGTGCCTCGGTGGAGGGTCCCATGTCGCGGACGCCTCAGAATCTGCTGCGTGTCTCCATCGGCCTGGAGCACGTGGACGATCTGGTGGCCGACCTGGAAAAAGCGTTAGTAACTGGCTGAAATCAGCCATCAGGCGGTGAACATCGGCCATCCATGCCCAAGCAATTCACAAATCTTTTCAGTCCTTTAGCGCTGGCAATCATTTTGCAATAGGTTCCGGCGAAGGCGGAGGACCTTATGAAAACGAAATTGATGATTTTATTGCTTCTGGTTGGAACGGCGGCGGCTTTTGCGGGACCGCATGTGTTTGTTGGTGTCGGTGTAGGCGGATATTATGGCGGCGGCTATTACGCTGTGGCTCCGCCACCAGTGCCTCCCGTGGTAGCTTACGCACCACCTGCTCCCGGTCCGGGATACTCTTGGGTTGGCGGTTATTACTACCCGGTTGGGCCTCGTTGGTCCTGGCACACGGGATACTGGGCACGGCGCCCCTACGCCGGCGCGGTTTGGGTTGGCCCACGTTATTACGGCCACCGTTATTACCGCGGATATTGGCGCCGTTAGCAGCACGTGGCAATAGTCTTTGAGCGCGGCATGCGCACGCGAAACCACCTGCGCCACCTTTATGGCTCAACAGGTTGCGAGCCAAGGTGGGGCGGGCGGTTTCGTCCTGACCGTTTGCGTTGAACTTGGGCAGGTTAAGCGGGCAGGGTGGCGCGATCGAACCAGTAGTTGAAAATATCCCGAATCGTCTGCAGCGTTGTATCCAGATCTACCGGCTTCCGGACATAGCAATTGGCCGAGAGCCGGTATGCCCTCAGCACTTCCTCCCGAGCACCGGTAGAACTCACAATCACAACGGGAATTGTTCTAAGCTCGGCATCCTCTTTGACGCCCTGCAATACTTCGTGCCCGCTTCTTTTCGGCAGGTTCAGGTCCAACAGGATTAATTGCGGGCGACGCGCGTTTCCATGCGGGCCCACCCGGAATAAAAAGTCCAGTGCTTCCTGGCCGTCTTGCGCCACGGTGAGGTTCAAAGGAATCGGGCTATCCCGCAGCGCCTCGCGAACCAGGCGAATGTCCCCGGGGTTGTCTTCCACCAGAAGGACTTCGACAGGCGTGGTCGCATTGGGCATCAGGTCTTACACTATATCGTAATATTGGCCGGAGCAGTACCGTCTTGTAGCCAATGGACGTCGGAACCTCGATTTTTCAGGATCTTCGGTATGCCTTTCGGATGCTGCTGCGCAGTCCACTGATTGCGGGCGCGGTCGTACTCACGCTGGCGCTTGGCATCGGCGTAAATACCGGCGTATTCACGGTTGTGGACGGTATGTTATTCCGCGCCCGCGTTGGCAAGGACCCGGGCAGCTTCGTCCATTTCTCGCCGCAATATTCGGGTGACTCCGGTTTCGGCTTCATGAGCTCGGCGGTTTCGTTTGAGGATTACACCGCATTTCGCGACCATACCCAGTCCATCCGAGATTTGGCTACGTGGTCGATTGTGCGGCCTGCGATAGGCGACGACACGTCATCCAGTCTGGCGATGCTGGTCTCTGAGGGTTTTTTCAACCTATACGGACTGGAGCGCCCGAAGCTCGGGCGGCTCTTCCTGGCGAACGAGTTTTCCAGGGAGAGTCCGGCGCCGGTTGTGGTGATCAGCGAGGAGTTGTGGCGCAGCCGTTTTGCCGCTGACCCTGACATCCTCGGCAAGAATATCAAGCTCAATCGGAGGCCTTTTGTAGTGATTGGCGTGACGCCGGCACGGTTCTCCGGAATACTCCGCGGGCCCGGCATCTGGATGCCCGACACTATGCACTCGTTGTTCTTCCAGGGGCAGGACCTCTTCCGCGATAGTACAGTTCGATGGCTGATTGTGGAGGGCCGCCTCAAGCCAGGCTGTACACGAGAGACTGCACAGTCGGAGCTGAGCGTGATTGCCCGGCAGCAGGATCAGCTTCATCCCGGGCGAAAGACGACGTTGTACCTCACGAATGGCTCATCCATACAGGAGCCGTCGCTACGGGCCAACCTGATCTGGATCGCGCCGGTGATCATGGGCGCATTGACACTCGTTCTGCTGCTGGCTTGTACGAACGTGACGATGCTGCTGCTGGCGCGGGCTTCGGCGCGGCAGAGAGAAATTGCGATTCGGGTTTCGTTGGGCGCGGGGCGCGGAAGACTGCTGCGCATGCTCTTGACGGAAAGCCTCTTCCTTGCCGCTACGGCAGGAGCGATCAGCGCATACGTGGCCTATCGCGTACCCGATGTGGTCCAGACGCTGCTGGTGAACGCACCGACCTATCCTTTGAAGCCCGACCTGGCAGTGTTCACCTACCTCGCTGCGATCACGCTACTCGCCGGCCTGATTTCGGGGCTGACGCCCGCGGCGGAGTCTCTCAAGGTCGACATCTCCGCTTCGCTGAAAGGGCATACGCAATTGTTCGGCGCGCGCAACACGAAACATTCGACCCGCGGTGTGCTCATCAGCGCGCAAGCCGCCACGAGCCTCGTGCTGTTGATCGGCGCTGGATTGTTCATTCGGGCGCAATACACCTTATTCACCGCTACTCCAGGTTTTGAGATGAGGCAGGTGTTGCTGGTGCCAATGCAGTCGGGTCTGAGCGAAGCTTTCTATCGCAATTTGGAGCAGCGGGTGAGGACGATTCCCGGCGTTCAGTCCGTCTCGTTCACAAGTTCACCACCACTCTTCACAGACGAATCCGGAGCGGACACGGAAGAAGCCCGGCTGCCGGGCCAGGCAAAGAAGGCAGGAGTGATTGCGGGCGTAACCACCGTCTCGGCTGGATATTTCGATACGATGCGAATCCCGATCGTACTCGGGCGAGCGTTCCAGGCTTCGGAGGCTTCAGCCAACGCTACGGCGCCCGTTGTTATCGTGTCGGAGGCATTTGCGAAGACCTTCTGGCCCGGGGAAAATCCTGTGGGGAAGTCGATTGAGGGATCCAAAAACGACCTGCTGGATGTGATCGGAGTCGCGCGCGATACACAGTCTGAGCGTTTCGGCTCTGTGGATGGCCCGCATTTTTATCGACTGCGGTCTTATCACTCGGCGGGTGGGCCTATGCTAGTGCGGTTTGCGGGAGATGCCGCCTCCGTGGAGCGCTCCGTAAAAACCGTCGTAAGGGATATGGACCGGGAGATGTTAGTGACCCCACAAACGCTCGAGGCCCTTTCCGAGATTCTGTCGTCGAGATTCGGCGTGCTCGTGAAGCCGGTCGCCGTGTTGGGGATTACGGCGCTTCTCCTGGCGATTGTGGGGATCTATGGGGTTGTCGCGTTCGCGGTCGCGCAGCGAACGCGCGAGTTCGGGATCCGAATGGCTTTGGGGGCCAGCCAGGGTAGGATTATGCTGACCGTGCTGCGATCCGGTATCCGGCCAATTGCGCTGGGGTTCGCCGGGGGGTTGACGCTCGCGTTTGCCGGTTCCTATGGGTTGCGTCAGGCTTTCAGGGGCACGAACTTTGCCTTCAACGCGAGAGACCCGATCGCGTATGCAGCCGTGGTGGCAATTTTGGGCATTGTTGCGCTGGCGGCAATGTGCGGGCCGGCTTTGCGGGCGGCGCGGTCGGATCCAATGCAGACGCTTCGCCAGGACTAACAGGTACCATCAAGGAATGACAATACGCACTTATCTCAACTTTGGCGGGAATTGCGCGCAAGCGTTTCGTTTTTACGAAGAGCATCTCGGCGGAAAGATCAGGATGATCATGACGCACGCTGAGATGCCGAACGCGGGCAATGTCGCGCCGGAGATGAAGGACGCGGTTTTGCACGCCCAGATCGAGATTGGCGATACCACGATTATGGGTTCCGATGTGCCAGCGGATCGTTTTCAGCCCATGCGTAGCGCGTATCTTTCCTTGGCTGTTGACAATAACGAAGAAGCGGAACGGATCTTCAAGCTCCTGTCAGAGGGCGGCGAGAAGTTCATGCCGATGGAAGAGACGTTCTTCGCGTTTCGGTTCGGAATGCTGCGCGACAAGTTCGGCACGTTGTGGATGGTCATTCACGAACGCCCCATGCCTTAAGCCGGCCGAAACTGGATGTGCTTAACTTCTAATGAGGTTCCATCCATGAAAACAGCCGTTGTCCTTGCCACCGCCCTTTTGATTGGCGCCAGTCTGGCTCCCGCCGACAGTTCCGGGAAGCTAACGGTGTACATGGGCGGGAAACCGGTAGCGAACGAATCGTACTCGATCCAAAGCGCGGATGGAAAGATCGAGATTAACGGCTCCGGGGCCGCCGATATGGGGATCCTGAAGATCACGATCGATCAGTTCAAGGTCGTGACCGACGCTAGGTATCACCCCCTCGAAGCCGCCGCGAAGGCCCAGATGGGCAAGGTCAATATGGCCATCCTGACGACATTCTCGGACGACAAAGCGAACAATAAGATCGATAGCGGTCAAGGTCCTACCAGCAAAGAGGACGCCATCCACGGCGATGACCTGGTGATCAACACCAACCTGCCGATTTGTGCGTGGTCGATGCTTTTTCCCCGGGTCAAGCTGGATTCCACCACTCCGCAGGAGTTTCACGCCTACATCATCGGACAGAAGGAAGTGCCGTTGACCGTGACTTCGAAGGGGAAGGAGACGGTGGAATTCGACGGGAAGAGCGAAGAACTGAGCCATGTGGCTGCCAGTTTGCCTTTGCAGGAAGACAAGACCACCGATATCGATTTCTGGATCAATGATGCGGGCAAGATTATCAAGGCGGTGGTGCCTTCGCAGAGCGTCGAGGTGTACCAGCAGGGTTATGCGCCGAAACCAAAGCCTGCACCGGCTGAGGGGAAGTGACAGGAATCCGGCCCTTAACAGAGTCGGACGCGCAGGCGTTTTGGGATTTACGGCGTGAAGCACTGGTAAGTGAGCCTCGCGCGTTTGCTTCTTCTGTGGAAGAGCATCAGGAGTTTGGGGTCGCGAGAACGGCGGAGCGGCTCCGGCGCGGCGAAAACGGTGATTTTGTCCTGGGGGCTTTTGATCGGGAGGAACTCGTTGGCACCGTAGGGTTCCACCGCGAGAATCGGCCCAAGACGCAGCACAAGGGGATGATCTGGGGTGTCTACGTGGCGCCGGCCTATCGTGGCCGCGGTCTGGCTCGCGCCCTCATGATTGCCGCGATTGAGCGGGTAAGAGGGTACGCCGATGTCCGTCAGATCAATATTGTGGTAGCGGCGACACAGGCTGCGGCAGAGCGGCTGTATCGTGCTTTAGGGTTTGAAGCCTTTGCGCTTGAACGCGAAGGGTTAAGGGTGGCCGAAGAATTCGTTGACCAGCACTGGATGGTTTTGCACCTTCAATCCGATCCGAGAAACCACAGCTTGACGGGCTCATAAAGCAAATAAATTACGGCGATGGCTAACCAGACCATCGAGCTGACCGAGAGAGGGCGGGCGGTGACTCGGACCTCCGGCGTGCGGTCGAGCTGTAGCAGGGGACCTTCCTCCTGCGCGGCCGTGCGGTCATAAAGGAACAGTGGCGCCGCAGCGAACACGGCGAATATCGGAAACCAGACGGCGCTATTGGACTTCACAATATGACCGCCTCGCACGCCTAGCGTCAGCGATCCGACCAGGTCTCCGATGGCAAGCGTTGCCAGGGCGAGATGCCGAATCGCAAGGGCGCGCCCGGCGGAATTCAAGCCCGTCATCAGGCGCCGGGAGCGCAGGACAGCTTCCTTACCCCGGAGGTTCTCGACGACGCAGATCACCGGCCACAGGCAGTCGCCGATCAGAAACCCGGCCCCCGGCGTAAAAATCGAGTTTAACTGCGTGATGGCGAGGGACGGGAGGGCTTTCAACATGCGCCAGAAGACCCGGAAGGCGATAAATCGGCGGATGCGGACTTTCTCGTCCAAGGCGATGAGCGCGGCGATTGCTCGCACCACATTGTCGGAGAAGACGAGTAGGGCGGCGGCTATGAGCGAAGCCAATGCAGTCCGCAGCAACGGGGGAAATTGCAGCCTATGGCCCAGGAATTCCGCCACGCCAATGAGCGATAGCAGGACGGTATAGATGGGAAACAGCAAAGCAAAAAAGGGCCCAAGGTGTCTCGTCAGAAATGCCCGGGACCTTCGAAGCGCAAAGAATTCCGCGTCCACGGCATTATGGAACCGGCGTGCAAATTCGACGGCGGAAGGAGGCCGGGCAGCGGGATCACGCGCCATGCCGGCGAGCACGGCGTCGGACACATCACGCGGCGCCTTAGCGACACTCGATGGCGGCCGGGGATCGCCACGACGGTAAAACTCGATCAGCTCGCTGGTCTTTCCGGTGAAGGGGAGTTCACCGCAGACTAGGGAATAAGCGACGACCGCGAGACTATAAATATCGGAGCGAAAGTCGATTTCCCGTCCCAAGGCCTGCTCCGGGGACATGTATCCAGGCGTTCCCACCACACTTCCCGGCATCGTCCGGCCACCATCGCTGCCGAAGGAACCGGAGGAAGGATCGGACGGCAGCACGCCCATCGCTATCGTGACGGCCTCTCCGGCTTGGATCTGGCCCTGACCCAGTTGCGGTTCGGGACGCATGCCCATGGCGATGGTCTCGTTCTCACCGGCAACCGTGAGCAGATCGACGGATGGCAGGGCCGCGGGCAACTCCGGTTGCGGCTGCGGTTGCAGGTCACCTGGCAGCTTCATCTTGGCTACGCCAAAGTCGAGCACCTTGACGGTGTACGCGCCGCGGCCGTTCGGTTCGAGCCAGATGTTGTCCGGCTTCAGATCGCGGTGCACGATTCCGTAGTGGTGCGCCTCTTCGAGCGCCAGCGCAATCTGGTCAAGAAGGTCCGCGACCAGTGTAAGTGGGGGCCGTGGGTTGGCTTCCTGAAAGGACGAGAGTGTCTGCCCATCCAGGAGTTCCATGACCAGGTAAGGAATGTGCCCGTTGCGGGAGGCGGCAATTCCGAAATCCGTGACATTGACGATGTTCGGATGGCGCAGGCGGCCGCACGCCTGCGCCTCGCGCTGGAAGCGTGCGAGGAAGTGCGGATCCGTCGCCCACTTGGGAGCGATCAACTTCACGGCGACTACGCGGGTGGTTCCGAGGTGGGTGCTGAGATATACGTTTCCCATACCTCCGGCGCCAAGTTGCCGATCAATGCGATATTTGCCGTCGAGGACTTCGCCAATCATGAAAGGGTCTATCTTGTAAGCCGCCATGATAGCAGTGGGCCGCGGAACGGTGCGTAGACAATAATGGACGAGGGGTACCGCTATGCGTCCCAACATCGATGGTTTGCTCGAGTCGTCGCTCTACGTCGCGGACGTGGCGGTTTCGGCCCGGTTCTATGCCGACATCCTGGGTTTCACAGTCATCAGCGACTTTGAGCGTCGTGGCTGCGCTATGCGGGCCGCCTCAAAGCAGGTGCTGCTGCTGTTTGAGAAAGGAGGCTCGGTCAACATCCGATCGCCGCATGATGGTTCTGGCGAGTTGCATATCGCATTCGCGATTTCCGCCGCCGATTTGACGGCCTGGGAGTCCTGGCTTGCGTCTCATGGAATCGCAGTCGAAGAGAAGCGAACTTGGGAACGCGGCGGGGTGAGCATCTACTTTCGCGACCCCGATCGGCACCTGGTGGAACTCGCTACTCCCGGAGTGTGGTCAATTTACTGATGAGGATCCAGAAGGTGGCGCCGGCGGTTTCGGCGGCGCTCTTTCAGTCAGATCCAAAAGCAGGCGAAAACGCTGTCTCACGCTTCCACAGCGTCCAAATCCTGCGCTTAGCGCTGTTCGGACACGGAACGCTCGGCTAATTCGCCCAGCAGCGGGAGTTTGAAGTTCTCGTCGTGGCTGACCTTAATCATCATGAAAATCCACGAACCGAAGACCAGAAGCTTCAGGATAGCCGGGAGGATCCTGCTCATCGGGAAGCCGGGCATGAAAAAGGTTACGTGGAACATAGGCGAGACCACCCAATCGACGATGAGCCAGGCGACAAAGATGTAGAGACCCTGAAAGGCATGGAAGCGCACCGTATGATCGTTGCGGAAACGGGCGGATGCGAGCACTACTATGGCTGCGATCCAGCCGACGATGGGGATGTAGCAAAGCAGCGCAGAGGTGCGCGAGCTGACGCCGGTAAAGTAGTTTGCCGGCGAACCAGCAGCCACCGGCTGTTTGGCGCCACAGACGGCGCAGAACAGGTCCTGGTCACCAACCGTTTTTCCGCACTTGCAACAGTAGGGCATGTTCTCTGTCTTCCTATTGTTACTTACGACAAGCCGGACGCGAGTGTTCCATCTGTATGATAGGATGCGTAGAAATGCGTTTCGTAGTGCCAACCATATGGCTGCTGGCGTCGTTGAGCGCCTATGCGGCCAAGCCGCTGGAGATCTATTTCATTGACGTGGAGGGCGGCCAGTCGACTCTCATCGTCAGCCCTTCGGGACAGGCCATACTGGTCGATACGGGTTGGCGGGGGTTCAATGGCCGCGACACGGATCGAATCGTAAAAGCCGCGAAAAATGCTCACGTAAAGCAACTGAATTATGTTGAGATTACGCATTACCATCGTGATCACGTGGGGGGCGTTACGCAGCTTGCCGATCGTATGAAGATCGACGCATTTGTCGATCACGGTCCGAACATGGAGGACGCCAAGACACCGAAGGAAGACTACGCCGACTACGAGAAGGTGGTAGCACGGGGAGCACAGCATATTGTTGTGAAGCCGGGAGATACGATTCCGCTCAAGGATCTGGACATTAAGGTTCTGTCGGCCAACGGAGAACGCATTACGGCGCCCCTGGCGGGTGCGGGACAGCCGAATCCGTTGTGCGGTTCAGAGCCGCGGGCAGAAGACGATCCCACCGAGAACGCGCGGTCGGTCGGCATTTTGGTCACTTTCGGGAGTTTCCGGTTTATCGATTTAGGGGATCTTACCAAGAAAAAGGAACTGGGTTTGGCGTGCCCAAACAATCTGATCGGCACCGTGGACGTTTACCTGACCACGCACCATGGGCTGGACCAGTCGAACGCAAAGGCACTGGTTGACGCCCTGCACCCTCGGGTGGCCATCATGAACAACGGCGCGAACAAGGGAGGCAGCCCGGCGGCGTGGCAGATTGTGAAGGATTCGCCGGGGCTGCAGGACATCTGGCAACTGCACTATGCCATGGAGGGCGGGAAGGACCATAATGCTCCCGATCCGTTCCTCGCGAACATCGATGCGGGTGATGATGGGTATTATCTGAAGCTGACCGCGGAGTCAGACGGCACGTTCACCGTTTACAACGCCCGCAATAAATACCAAAAAACTTACACCAAATGAGAATAGCCCTCGTTATTTTGCTCACCGGCGTTGCTTCGTTGGCACACGCCGAGTTGAACTCGATCAATCCGGCTGTCAAGAAAGTCGTCGATTCCGTTTCGGAAGAGCGGATCGGGCAGATTCTAAAGAAGCTGGAAAGTTTTCATACGCGGAATATTTTTTCGGAGCAGGACAATCCGGAGCGCGGAATCGGAGCGGCGCGCCATTGGATTTACGATCAGATGAAGAGCTATAGTCCGCGGCTGGAAGTCAGTTTCGACACCTATAAGGTCAAGAAGCGGGGACGGATTGTTCACGATGTGGAGCTACAGAACGTGGTGGCGGTATTGCCGGGGAAGTTGAACAAGGATCACCACATCATCATCTCGGGTCACTACGATTCTGTGGCGCTGAACCGGCCGACCGGCGCGCCACCGGCGGGCTCGACTGACGATCCGGCGGGCGGCGGCGCGGGGGCCGGTGGCGGCACAAACGGCGGGTCGGGTAGTGATGCAAATCGCAACGTCGATCCCGTGGAATATGACAAGCGCATGTCCGAACAAAAGGCGCCGGGTGTGACGGACGACGGGTCGGGGACCGCGGCAGTGATGGAACTGGCGCGCGTAATGAGCCAGTATGAATGGGACAACACGATCGTGTTTATCGCGTTCACGGCGGAAGAAGAGGGGCTGATCGGGAGTGCTCTGTACGCTCGCAAGGCGCACAAGGAAAATGAGATTATCGATGCCGTCCTTAACAACGACATCATCGGGAGCGAAGTATCGGGTGATGGCCGCATCAACAACAGCTCGCTTCTGATCTTCTCGGACGATCCGTCGGATTCGCCGTCGCGCGAGCTGGCGCGGTACATCAAGAAGATCGGGGAACGCTACGTGCCGTCGATGAGCGTGGATCTCATATTCCGGCAGGACCGCTTCGGGCGCGGCGGCGACCACATTTCCTTCAACCAGGAAGGTTATGCGGCGGTGCGGTTCACGACGCCGAACGAGAATTTCGCGAATCAGCACACCGTGACCGACACGTTCGAGAACACCTCGGTTTCATATACAGCTCGGGTCATCCAGGTGAATGGGGCTGTGGCCGCGAGCCTGGCGCTGGCTCCGAAGGCGCCGATCGTGACGGAGCCGATAACGCGACAGGGGCGTACCGTTATCACGCCGATGGTGACACGCGGAAAGACTCGCTACGACGCGCAGTTGAAGTGGAAGAATCCGAACCCGGAGGAGGATTTGGCGGGTTACATCGTTACGGTTCGAGCCACGACGTCGCCATACTGGGAGCGTGAAATCTATGTTGGCAATGTAACGGAATACCTGATGAAGGACGTCCCCATCGATGAGTTCGTATTCGGCATTAAAGCGGTGGACAAGGACGGCAACGAGAGCCTGGCGGCCGTTTACACTACCGTTCCACGCCAGAGGCTGGAAATCGAAACCTACTGAATGCAGTTCTCACGCAGAACGTTGTTACGCGGGGCGGCGGCCGTCGGGCTCGCTTCGACCGCGCTAGCCAAGAAGCCAGCCGTTCGGATTGGCGTTACGGATTGGAATCTTAAAGAGACCGGAAAACTGGAGGCGGTCGGACTGGCGGCTAAGATCGGCTTTGACGGCGTGCAGGTCAGCCTCGGGAGGACGCCCGTTGCCGACAAGCTGCCACTGGACAACGGCGAGCTTCAGGCCCAGTATGTCGAAGAAGCGAAGAAGCAAAACATCGCGATCGACGCCACGTGCCTAGATATCCTGCATGTCAATTATCTGAAGAACGACAAGCTGGGGCAGAAGTGGGTCGCGGATGGAATCCGCGCCACGCGGGCTTTAAAGACGCAGGTGATGCTGCTGCCGTTCTTTGGGAAAGGCGCTCTCGAAACGCAGGCGGAAAAGGATTACGTCGGCGACGTGCTGCGCGATCTGGGTGAAGAGGCGGCGAAGGCCGGCGTCATCTTAGGCATTGAGGATACGATTTCGGCTGAGGACAACGTGCGCATTATGGACCGCGCACGGTCGAAAGCGGTCCTCGTGTATTACGACACAGGGAATTCGACCAAGGCCGGATTCGACGTGGTGAAAGAGATCCGCTGGCTGGGGCCCAAGCGGATCTGCCAGATTCATCTGAAAGACGATCCGCACTACCTCGGCGAGGGATCGATCGACTTCGAAATGGTAATGCACACCATCAGTACGATCGATTACAAGGGATTCGCGAACCTGGAGACGACGTGTCCTTCGAATTCAATTGAAGCCGATATGCACCGCAACCTGGCGTACATCCGGCGGGTGATGGTGCAAGGATAGTTGTCAGGTGAATCCGAAGCTCCAATCGGCGCTGATCCATGTCGGCGTGTTCGTAGTCATTGCTTTCCTGGGCATTATTATTCTGCCGACGCTGCTGATTCCGTTTGGGGTGTTCATCGCGGCGGCGATGGGGACGTTTGCGGCCGCAGCCATTGCCAACGCCATCACGCTGCGGATTTTTGAGCGCGGCCGGCTTTCGGATGTCGGGCTGGGATGGACGGCGTCGTCGCGGCGGAATCTCGCGGTGGGGCTGCTCGGCGGAATCCTGGCAGGCGCGATTGTACTGCTGGGGCCTGTCGCGATGCGGATGGCAGACCTCGAGGCGGTCCCGAAGGAGCAGACGCACTGGGCGAGCATTCTGTTCATTTCGGTGGTGCTGTTGTTCGGGGCGATCGGCGAGGAGATGCTGCTGCGCGGCTACGCCTTTCAGTTGCTCGTGCGGGCGGCGGGGCCCTTTGCGACGATTCTGCCGACGAGCGTGATTTTTGCGCTGCTGCATGCGAACAATCCGAATTTCGGCTTTCTGGCTGGATTCAATACGTTTTTGTTTGGTGTGCTGCTCGGGTATTCGTTCCTGCGCAGTGGGGATTTGTGGCTGCCCATCGGGATTCATTTCGGGTGGAACTGGGCGCTCCCTCTGCTGGGGGTGAATTTGAGCGGTCTGACGATTGGAGTGACCGGGTACACCATGCACTGGAAGATCGGCGGGCTGTGGAGCGGCGGGGCGTATGGGCCGGAGGGCGGCCTGCTGACTACGGCGATTGTTGTGCTGCTCTATTTTTATCTCGAGAAGGCGCCGCTGATGCCGCAAGAGCCGTATTTATTGTTTAAGGATAGGGAGCTGTAAGTCAAAGGCGGACCTTGGATGCCTGATTGCGGCATACAATGGAACTAATAGCGCCGTTCCTTCGGTGCAAGGGTTGAAACCCATGGCGATACGTCATCTTGCTGTTCTTTCCGCTGGATTTTCAATGGTTGCTCCCGCGTTGTTTGCGGGCGACGCTAAACTCACCGAGGACGATAGGATCGAGATTCTGCGCGGCCTCCTGTCGGAGTACGCCACCGTCAAGACCTATCTGCCGCGGTCGAAGAAGCCCTTGCCGTTCGACTCGACCGGAAAATGGGACAAGGAAGAGTGGCAGAAGATCGGGCGTGAGTTTGGACCGGCGGCGCGCGTAGGCGACCTCATCCAGGTGACGCATGTATCGATCGAGAATGACAAGATCGTGCTCGAACTGAATGGCGGGATGAAGAAGAAGGGCAGTTGGAAGGACCACGTATCGATCGGAATGGGCGGCGCCACGACACCCATCAACACTCAGCAGAACACAAATGCTCCCGGCGGCACCAGCCTGGCGCTCCAGTTCGATGACGGGGTTCCGCCGATGAAGGCTTCAGAGATTAAAAAGCTCCTGCAACCGGTGCTCGATTTCGAGAAGCACAGCGCGACCGAGAATTACGTCGAGACGCTGCCGGCTCCGGTGCAGCAGGCCATCAAGGACAAGAAAGTCATCGAGGGTATGACGCAGGAGCAGGTGCTGCTGGCATTGGGAAAGCCGCGGCATAAGGAACGATCGAGCAGCGACGGGACGGACCTGGAGGATTGGGTCTACGGCGACCCGCCGGGCAAGATCATGTTCGTCACCTTTGAAAATTCGAAGGTCACGAAGGTGAAGGAAGCGTACGCGGGCTTGGGCGGGTCGACTGCCGCGCCGCTTCCCCCACGCTAAATCACTACAGCTTCACCAGCAGCGCGATAATCAGGCGGTTCTCCCGCTTGCGGAGATCGGGGTACCAGCCCGGAACGACCCGAGAAATACGGAACATTCGAGGCGCGATGCGTATACTCGAAGCGCCAGGTGACGAACTGGCTAGGCATAAAGTCGAAGGTCGCCTGGGCATCCCAGGCTTTGAACGAATCGCCGGGATTCTGAGTGAAGTAAGGAGTTCCGGTCGCGGCGGTCGCGCCGTCGATGGGCGGGAGCAGAACCAGGTAGCGCCCCGGACTATTCATGGCGCCGCCCCCGATGGTTACCGCGAACATGTCTTTGTGGAACCACAGGCGGTTGTAGAACATGAAGCCGAGGAAGTTTTGAGCGGGACCCTTTTTGCCTCCCGCGTACGTCACGCCTCCGCCGTTTTCACAGCCGGCATCGAGGGTAAGCGAGAAGGCCGCTTTATCCATGAAACTTGCCGGGACATCATAGTACTTGACCTGGATGCTGTCATCGGTATGCCAACGCGTGCGATGCAGACCGATCGTATCCTGGCCAACGCCGTATTGGTGACCTACGAATGAGAACCAGGACGTCGGACGATAGAGGATCTGCGCACCGACCCAGGGCCGGCCGTTGAATTTTCCGTAAGACTGCCAGCCGTTGATCGCCAGGGTTCGATCTTCAGCGTTAAAGAACCAAGGCGTGTTCGAGGAAACGTAGGAAGGCTGGTAGGTTCAGTTATCGAAGTTGTAGTAGCTGAACAGACCGACATAGGACATAAAAAGAGGGGACGATTTGCGGAACCTTGAGGGTGACCATCGCATTGAGATCGCTCGCCAGGGCTGCAGCTTGTTTAAGCGCTGACAAGGTCGCCGATTCTGTCGTGAATACTACTGCGATTGGCCGCATGGCGCCGATTGACAATCGGCCCGTGGGCTGACAGCATGCATCACGTTGCGATTGGATTCGGTTCACGATTTCAAGTCTAGGCGTGGGTGCCTGAAGGAGTAATAGAAAAGGCGTGAAGGTTTCTTGAAGACTGTAACTCGTTACACAGACTCGGGTTGGCCGTTGAAGCGATAGCCAACCCACGGTTCCGTGGTGATGTAGTGGGGGCTTTCGGGATTAAGCTCGATCTTCTTGCGCAGGTTCTTAATGAACACGCGCAGATAGTCGACCTGCTCGCCATAGTCGGGCCCCCACACAGCCTGCAGTAACTCTCGATGGGGCACCGCTTCGTTAGCGTGCTGGATGAGATAGCGAAGCAGGTCGAGTTCTTTCGGAGTGAGATGAGAAGTGCTGGTGCCGTTGTTCACGGTACGGGCTCCGAAGTCAATGACAGCGTCGCCGACTTTCAGCCGCGCGGGGCCACTTTGTGCCGGGAGACGGCGCATTGCCGCGCGGATCCGCGCTTGAAGCTCAGGCATTCCGAACGGCTTGGTGACGAAGTCGTCGGCGCCTGCGTCGAGGGCTTCAACCTTGTCATTTTCGGTGTTGCGGACGGTGAGAACAATGATGGCTGCCTGCGAATCGGCTCGGATTGCGCGGCAGGCTTCGAGGCCACCCATTCCCGGCATGTTCATGTCGAGCAGAATCAGATCCGGGCGGAAATCGCGAATGCGGTCGAGGGCCTCTTCGCCGCTCTTGGCGTCGGCAATCTCGTAGCCGGCGACGGTTAAGGTGGAGCGCATGATGCGCCGGATTTGCGGCTCATCGTCAACCACGAGAATACGTCCGGAACTCATACGTTTGCTGTCTCTTCGATGAGCGGCAGCGTCATTTCGAATGTTGTTTCGCCGGGCTGGCTGGTCACGCTGAGGCGGCCCTGGTGGGCGCGCGCGACGCTTTGCACGATGCTAAGGCCGAGCCCGGATCCCGGGATGCGGTTTTTGACGGACGGGCTGCGATAAAACTTCTCAAACACGCGATGCTGCTCTTCCGGGGGAATGCCCCTACCGCGGTCGCTCACGCTGATATGAACACCGCCAGCATCGTGGCTGAGCCGGATGGTCACAGGTGTTCCGGGCGGTGAGTACTTGATGGCGTTGTCCAGAAGTTGCTTGATGGCGAGTCTGATCAGTCGCCGGTCTACGGCTGCAGGCGGCATCTGCTCCTGACAATCGAATAATACCGCACGGTCGTCGAGGGCGTTCTGCATTGAGGCGGCGATTTGGTGTACGAGCTCGTCGAGGTCGGATATTTCGCGATCCACTCGCATCTGGCCGGTGTCGAGGCGGCCGACTTCAATTGCTTCGTCGACCAGCTCGCGCAGGCGGTCGGCTTCCTCGTCGGCCACTTTGAGGAGTTCGCCGCCGTTGGTGGCGTAGGCGCCGGGCGACGAGAGCAGAGCGGTGGTAGCGGCTTTGATGGAGGTAAGCGGGGTCTTGAACTCGTGAGCAATGGCATCCACCAGCGTAGTGCGGAGCTGTTCACTCTGCCGCGCGGCTTCCGCCTGCGCCGCCAATTCCTGGGCGCGTGCGCGTTCCAGCCCTATGGCTACGAGGTTGGCAATGCCCTGGAGCACGGAATCCGGCAACTGGTCTCCACGCAGCGCGAGGCTGCCGATCGGCTCGGCTCCGAGACGAACCGCGATGATGATTTCGCGTCGATCGGGATCGGAGTAGGTTATACCCCGGAGAGCGGCTTCCCTCATGTGATCTTCGATTCCCTCGATGTCGGACGGCCCTCCGCGATAGAACTTGTTCGACGGACGTTCGTATAGCATGACGGCGTTGAAACCGAACACCTCGGCAAGCGTGCGGGCAAGCTGTTTCGGCAAAGATTCGTTTGTATCCCAGAGAAGTACGTTCCGGCTGAAGGTATAGAGCCGTTCGAGGTCTTGCTGGCGATCGACTGCTTCCCGCGTTCGGCGGCGTGCGACTTCGGAAAGGCGGCTGGCGATGAGCGACGTGGCCAGGAACGCGAAAAGCGCGACCCAGTTCTGGGGGTCGGCAATAGTCAGACGGCCGACCGGGGGAAGGAAGAAGAAGTTGAAACAGAGAGTAGCGAAAAGAGCTGCGGCGACGGATTCTATGAGTCCCCAGGTACTGGCGACCACAAGGACGTCGAGGAGATAGGCAAACCCGACAGTAGTGGCGTTCAGCGAGATGACTTTGTAACCGGCAAAGGTCACCGCGCCGACGCTCGCAATGGCGAGTGTTAAGCGAACGATCAGGAATCGCACGGACTCCGAGCCCCGATTCCGATTCTAGATCAACTACCGCCTGAGAGCGGGTGTGTCGGGCGGTGATAATATACCTATGGGGTACCCATACAAGCGATGAGAACCTTACGGAGCTGGTTTATCAGGCTGGGCGGGTTGTTCGGCAAGCGGCGGCGGGAGGCAGAGATATCCGAGGAGATTCGCAGCCATATTGAGATGGAGATCGCCGATGGCATTCGCGCCGGAATGTCCCCAGAGCAGGCGAGGCGCGCGGCATTAATACGGCTTGGCAGCGTGGAGAGCCTGAAAGAACTGCAACGCACGCGGAGCACGGTGCCGTTTCTGGAGCACCTCGTACAGGATCTGCGCTTCGCAGCCCGGCAGTTGCGAAAGAGCCCGGTATTTGCCGGGACCGCGATAGCCGTTCTGGCGCTGGGTATTTGCGCCAGCATCGCAATTTTTGCTTTTGTGGACGCGGCGTTAATCAAGCCTCTGCCGTATCCGAATCCGGCGAGTCTGATGTTGGTGACGGAAACGAACCGGTTGTTCTCGCTCGCGAATCTTTCCTATCCCGATTATGCGGACTGGAGGCGTTTCAACACGGCATTCACTTCGCTGGATGTGTTTACCGGCGGCGGTTATCTCGTCACCACCGCGACAGGCGCTGAACCGGTAAGGGCAGGCAGGGTCAGCGGAAGTTTCTTCGAAACTCTGCGCGTGAAACCGCTGCTCGGAGGCGGCTTCGTTCCGGGCGAGGAGACTCAGGGAGGGTCTCGCAAGCTGGTTTTGAGCTATGCCGGGTGGCAGAAGCATTTCGGAGGCGGCTACGATGTGCTGGGCAAAACCCTCGCCTTGAGCGGTCAGGATTACGCGGTCGTAGGCGTTTTGCCGGCGAAGTTCCAGTTCGGGCCGCTCGGCTCGCCGGAATTCTGGACGCTGGTCGACATCAAGGACGCGTGTGCCGTCCGCAGGAGCTGCCACAATCTGGACGGCATCGGACGGCTCAAGCCTGGCGTGACCATCGCCGCTGCACTGGCCAACCTGTCAGCGATCGCCCGTCAACTCGAAAGTCAGTACCCTGATTCGAATCGGGAGCGCGGCGCGGGCGTTCTGCCTCTGGCCGATGTGATGACCGGCACAATTCGTCCAGTGTTGATGCTGGTTATGGCAGGTGCCGGGCTGCTGCTGCTGATTGCCTGCGTGAATGTCGCGAGCCTGGTGCTGGCGCGGTCGGAGGGGCGTAAACGAGAAATGGCCGTCCGCCGTGCGTTGGGCGCCTCGCTTGGCCGGCTGGGTAGTCAATTCGTGAGTGAAAGCGCCGTTCTGGTGCTCGGCGCGGGCTCGTTAGGGCTGCTGGGGGCGAATGTGGCGATACGGGCGCTCAAGGCCCTGATTCCGGCGGACATGCTGCCGGGGATGCCGTTTCTTGACGATCTGGGCCTCAACGGGCGTGTGCTGGCGGCCGCCGGTGCGATTGCCGTTGCAGCCATCGTGCTGTTCTCTGCAGCTCCGCTGCTGCACCTTGCACTGTCCAAAACACGAGAGGGCCTGGCCGAGGGAAGCCGCGGCTCGTCGGGCAATACGTGGCGGCGTCTCGGCTCGCGATTGGTAGTGGTGGAACTGGCGGTCGCGATGGTGCTGCTGGTGGGCGCGGGCCTGTTCGGCAAGAGCCTGTATCGGCTGTTGCACGTGCCCTTGGGATTCCAGCCGGATCACCTGGCGATGGTCGATTTCGGCGCGCCGGACGTGCGTTATGCGAGCGTCGCGCAACGCGGGGCGCTAGGCCAGGAGATTGTCCGCAAAGTCGAGAGCCTGCCGGGCATCGAATCGGCGGCGCTGACGACGTTGTCGCCGGTCACCTTCAATGGCAATACGGACTGGATCCGTTTCGTGGGAAAGCCGTACGACGGCAAACATATTGAGGTCAACGAACGAGATGTCAGCGCGGACTTCTTCAAAACGATCGGAGCCAAGCTGCTCCGAGGCCGCTATTTCGATGAGGCGGACGACGCGACAAAGCGGAGGGTCGTCATCATCAACCAGACGTTGGCCAAGAAGTATTTCCCCGGAGAAGATCCTGTGGGACAACAGATCGGCGATACCGCCCTATCGCCCAAGTCGATCAGCACGATTGTCGGGGTGATTGATGACATCCGCGATGGGTCGCTGGATGCCGAGATCTGGCCGTCGGAGTATCACCCCTTTAACCAGGACCCGAGCGGTTATTTCACGCTGATCGCCCGGACGCACCAGAAGCCGGAAGCGGTACTGGCAGCGATCGCGCCTGCGGTTCACCAGGTACATCCCGACATCGGGGCAAGGAACGAGACGACGATGGAGTCGCTTATTAACAACTCGTCGTCAGCTTACCTGCATCGTTCGTCGGCATGGCTGGTGGCGGGGTTCGCCGTCACGGCGCTGCTGCTCGGAATTGTGGGCCTTTATGGCGTCATTGCATATTCGGTGAGCCAGAGAACGCGCGAGATTGGGCTGCGGATGGCGCTCGGTGCGCGGCACAGTTCGGTGTACGGAATGGTTTTGCGGGAGGCGGGTTGGCTGGCGGCGGCAGGGATCGGTTTCGGCGCGCTAGCCGCCGTTGCCGCTGCCGTGCTGGCGCGCAAAATGCTATTCGGCGTGAGTTCGTGGGACTTTGAGACGCTTCTGTCCGTGGCTGCTGTCCTGGGGCTAGCGGCGGTGGTCGCCAGCTTCGTGCCGGCACGGCGTGCAGCCTCGGTAAATCCAGTTGAGGCGCTGCGCTCGGAGTAGCGTTCTACACTGGATTCTATGCGCCTTGCCGGAATCCTGGAAGCCGGTCGCCAGGATTTCATGGAAGCGACGAGCGGTATTTCGACAAAGATGAGCACCGGCAGGGCGGCGCCAGGGAACTGGTCGGTGCTCGAGTGCATCGAACACGTAGTCATTGTCGAGACACGCTATTTAGACTGGATCGCGAGCGGACCAGCGATAACACCGCGGCGCGATACCGAGCGGGAGCTTAAGCTATTTACGATTGTCCGTAGCCGCCTGACGAAGGTCGAGGCACCAGAGTCCATCCGGCCCTATGGGCGTTTCGACTCGATCGCCGATGCGCTAGCTGAATTCAGCGCTGTGCGCAGCCGCAGCATTCGGGTGGTCGAGGAACTGGGCGAGTCGCTTTACTCGATAGGCGTGAAACATCCACGCTTCGGGAACCTCAACGGCGGCGAGGCGGTCCAGTTGATCGACGCTCACGCCCGCCGGCATGCTGACCAGATCCGTGAAATTCGCGAGGCGTTGACTAGCGAATCGGGAAATTCCATGAAACCAGTCAAAGCGAAAAAGGCGGCAGGTTTCCACCGCGATGCGCCGGACCTGCCGAAAGAGTTCGATTCGTTAGGGGATGACAAATTACCGGCCGAAATTGAGACAACCCACCTTGCGGACCTGAACGCGGCCGAACTTCGACTCGAAACGTTTCGGGTGGAGGGGTCGATTCTCGAGCGCGTTCAGTTCGCCGGTGGGGAGTTTGGGTCAGTTGCGTGGAAGGATGTCCGCTTAGTGGGCTGCGATCTTGCGAATATTCGCGCGCATCGTATGACGTTACTGAGGGTCGAATTAGTCGACTGCCGGCTTACCGGTTTTCACGCGACGGCTCTGGAGTGGCAGGACGTACTGATCACGAACGGCGACATGCGATATGTGCAGTTGCAGAGCGGCAAGTTCCGCAATTGCGAGTTCGACGGGTGTAACTGCGAGGAAGCGGATTTGCACGAGGCGGATCTGAGCGGATGTGTGGTCCGGGGATGCAACCTGGCGCATGCGGACTTGTGCGGCACGAATTTACAGAACACCGACCTCCGTAAATCCGAAGTGGAAGGCATGGTGGTTGGGATGGGCGATCTGCGAGGCGCAATTGTCGAGCCGGCACAGGCGATGATTTTGGCCCGAGTGCTCGGGCTTCAGATCAAATAGGAGCTACCCGTTCACGCTTTGTGTTACCTTGGCAGATCATTTTTTTGGGGGCAACAAAGGGAAATGAGCGGTAAGGGAATCGCGGTAGGAATATTCTTCTTCGCGTGTTCGTTGCCAGTGGTCTTGGGTCAAGAGCAGCAGAGTCGTTCCAATATCCTCTTCGTGATCCTCGACGACGTGGGGATCGATCAACTCCACAGCTTCGGGTATGGCGGCACGCAACCACCTCCAACTCCTGTCATCGACGCGGTGGCTCAAGCCGGTCTCCGATTCCGGAATGTGTGGGCAATGCCCGAATGCTCGCCAAGCCGGGCGATGTTCTTCGAGGGACGCTACCCGTTCCGGACGAATGTGCTCAATGCCATTGTTCCAGGTGATCTGGCCAACTCGCAGGTGTCGCCGTTTGAAACGACAACCCCGAAAGTCCTGAAACGAGCACAGTACCGTAACGCGCTCATTGGCAAGTTTCACCTGACGGGCGAGAACAACCCGTTTGGCGATTCCGCACCTCTTGCACTCGGCTGGGATTACTATTTCGGATACAACGACCCCGACCCGCCGTCGATCGACACAACCGCGGGCGGCGTAGCGGCCCAGGGCACCTACTCTTGCGGATTCATTCCGGGCACGGACGCAGGGGCGTGCTACATGGCCGATCAGACCTGCCAGGCAATCGCGCCCGACGCTAACGCGCCCGTACCTGGACGCAGTTGCCTTGAGAAAGGCGGTATTTTCGTCCCGGGCGCCAGTTGCCAGGCGACACCGCCCGCGAATTTGAACTTCACGAGTCTGAACGCGTACTATGTTTGGCCAATAACGATTGGCAGCGATGGACACGCCGAACGCGTGGCGTCGACGGATCCGCGGGCACGGAAGTACAGCCCCAGTTCGATTACCGATGAAGCCATCCGCTGGATCAACTCGCTGCCTTCGCACCAGCCCTGGATGGCCACCATCGCATATCCCAGCATTCACACGCCGTATCAACAAGCGCCCACGGGTCTGTTGCCGGCCGGTTCTACCGATCTGACCAGCGTGGCATGCAACAACCTCGCTAACGCCGGACCCATTGGCGACCAGATGCTATCGGCAGTGGATACGGAACTCGGAAGACTTCTGGTGGGTGTGGGGCTTGCGAGTTACGATTCACAAGGTCATGTGATGTACGATCCAAGTGCCGCCAACACGATGGTGGTGGTAATCGGAGACAACGGCACCTACGCGCCAAGCGTGAAGCAGCCGTTCGATCCGAGCCGGTCGAAGGGGAGCACCTTCCAAACGGGAGTCTGGGTACCTTTAATCGTTGCGGGATCGCTGGTTCAGGCGCCCAATCGCGATGTCACGAACATGGTCAATATCGCCGACCTGTACCAGTTCTTCGGCGAGCTCGCCGGACTCGACGTGCACAGGATCGCTCCGCGCTCCCGGATTATCGATTCCGCGTCGATGATGCCTTATCTGACGAATCCTGCACAGCCCAGCATTCGAACCTATAACTTCACGCAGACCGGCAATAACATCCGCGCCGCAACGCCCGCCGGCATGTGCATCCTGGGGAGTCAATGCACGAACCTGGTGACCACCGCCAGCCTTTGCTCGGACAATGGGGGCACGTGGATTCCGGGCGTGACGTCGTGCTGTGCGGCCATGCAGGCCACGGGAAAACCGCTTCAGGTTGCGGTCGATCTGCAGAACGCCATACGCAACGACACTTATAAGCTGGTGGAAACGCATCAGCCGAATTGCACTACCGGTCAGGAAGATGTGCTTTACAGCTTCTATGAAATCGACGAGGCGGCGCCCTCGCCGAAGCTGGACCGGGCCAATCTGAATTTGTTGACGTCGCCGTCTTTGCCGGCACAGGGCCTTACCGACGACCAGCTCTCCAACTTCAACGCGCTGCTGAGTACGATGCAGGATCTGTTGCAGAGCGAGGTGGCGTGCCCTGGCGACGGCAACGGCGATCATGTGGTGGACTTTCTGGATCTGGCTAATTGGGTGAGATTTCACAATCGCGGATCGAGCTGGTACGACTTTAATTTCGATGGTTCAACGGACCAGAGCGATTTGCAGGTGATCCTGGACAACCTGGGCAAGCGCTGCCGCTGAGGAACACCGATGGTTTGGCGATTTCTTCTGGCCGGTACTCTAGCATTCGTGGCGCTGGCGGCGGATGCGGCCAAGAAGCATCCGGGGACGGTTTGGATACCGGGCGGTGAGTTTTGGATGGGCAGCGAGAGTCCGATGTTTCGGGATGCGCAGCCGGTGCACAAGGTTCGCGTTCACGGCTTCTGGATGGACAAGGCTCCGGTCACCAATGCGCAATTCGAACGCTTCGTGAAAGCAACCGGCTATGTCACCATTGCGGAGCGGGGTCTCGACGCCAAGGCGTATCCGGGTGCTCCGGCGGCGATGCTGCAGCCTGGCGCGCCGGTGTTTTCGCCGCCGGAGGGTCCGGTTCCCCTGAATCGTCCGCTGGGGTGGTGGCGCTGGCAAGCGGGGGCTGACTGGCGTCATCCTGAGGGTCCCGGCAGCAGTATTCGGGGCCGCGAGAATCATCCCGTGGTCCAGGTGGCTTGGGAGGATGCTGCTGCCTACGCGAAATGGGCCGGAAGACGCCTGCCGACGGAAGCGGAGTGGGAATTCGCCGCTAGGGGTGGCCTCGATCGCAACGAGTACGTGTGGGGCAACGAGCAGCGACCTGACGGCAAGCTGATGGCAAACACGTTCCAGGGGCACTTTCCGGACGACAACACGATGGAGGATCATTTTCGGGGCACTTCGCCCGTGTGCTCGTTTCCGGTGAATGGATATGGGCTGTGCGACATGGCGGGAAACGTTTGGCAGTGGGTGTCGGATTGGTATCGGCCGGACTATTATCAGGAATTGGCGAACCAGGGCGATGTTGCTGATAATCCGCAGGGGCCGGCTGACAGTTTCGATCCAAGCGAGCCGGGCGTGAAGAAGCGGGTGCAGAAGGGCGGGTCTTTTCTGTGCACCGATCAGTATTGCGGCCGGTTTCGTCCGGGTGCGCGAGGTAAAGGCGACGTGTCGACGGGGGCGTCGAACGTCGGGTTTCGATTGGTTTAGTGCGAGGGAGCCTTGAGTATTGGTTACCGCCTAAAGGCGGCGTTACTGGTCGCGGTGTCGGCCTTCGCGCAGAGGCCGGTGGCGATTCGCGTAAACGCGGCGCAGCCGATGGGGCCGCTCACTCCGATATACGGATTCTTCGGCTATGACGAGCCGAATTACACGTACGCGAAAAATGGGCGCAAGCTCGTCGGGGAACTGGCGGCGCTTTCGCGAACGCCAGTGTACATCCGCACGCACTTCCTGCTCGCGACAGGCGACGGGACTCCGGGTTTGAAATGGGGATCGACCAACGCGTACACGGAAGACGCGTCGGGTAAACCCGTTTACGACTGGACGATTGTCGACCGCATTTTTGACACCTATCTCGAAGCCGGCGCCAAGCCGTTCGTCGAAATCGGTTTCATGCCCAAGGCGCTCTCGACGAAGCCGGAGCCGTATCAGCCAACCTGGATTCCCGGCGCTCGCAACGAGCAGTACAGCATCGGCTGGAGCTATCCTCCGAAGGATTACGCCAAGTGGGAGGAGCTGGTTTATCAGTGGGTGCGGCATTCGGTGGCCAAGTACGGCAAAGCCGAGGTGGAGAGCTGGTATTGGGAAGTATGGAACGAACCCGACATCAGTTATTGGCACGGCACGCCGGAAGAGTACAATCGCCTTTACGATTCCGCAGCGGCGGGTTTGAAGCGCGCGCTGCCTACGGCTCGGGTGGGTGGGCCGGCGACGACAGGGCCGGCGGGGCCTCGCGCAGAGCAGTACTTGCGGCAGTTTCTCGAGCACTGCGCGGCCACGAACGCGCCTCTGGACTTCATTACGTACCACGCGAAAGGCGCGCCGCGGATGCTGGATGGACACGTTCGCATGGGAATCGCCAAGCAGATTGCAGACGTGGATACAGGTTTTCAGATTGTCGCCTCCTTTCCCAAGTTTCGTGGGCTGCCAATTGTGATCAGCGAATCCGACCCCGAAGGCTGCGCGGCATGCTCGGCTCGAGTGTATCCTCAGAATGCTTACCGTAACGGCACTCTCTACCCCGCCTATACGGCCGTGATGATGAGGAACATTCTGGATCTGGCCGCGCCGCGTCGATCCAATATCACCGGCATGCTGACGTGGGCGTTCGAATTCGAGGATCAGCCGTGGTTCGACGGTTTTCGCACGTTGGCGACGAATGGTGTCGATAAGCCCGTGTTAAACGTGTTTCGGATGGCTGGGTTGATGCAGGGCGATCGTGTTGCGGTGGAGAGCGATGGTGCGGTGGGTCTCGACGCGATGGTGAAGGGAGGAGTGCGGGGCACTGCGGATATCGATGGGCTCGCGGCCCGGTCGGATCGTGGTGTTACGGTGCTCCTTTGGAACTATCATGATGACGATGTGCCGAGTCCCGATGCGGGGGTGCAACTGCGGGTCGCGGGGATGCCGGCCGACTCGAAGCGAATTCTGGTGCGGCACTATCGCATCGATCAGTCACATAGCAACGCGTATGCAGCATGGAAGCAGATGGGTTCTCCACAGCAGCCCACCGCCGAACAGTATGCGGCCCTGGAATCGGCGGGAGGGCTGCAGTTGTTGGACGCTCCGCGGTGGGTGACAGCTCAATCGGGTGAGGCCGTGCTGACGTTCGCGTTGCCACGGCAGGCGGTTTCGCTCGTGGAATTGTCCTGGTAGGCCGCCGCGATTACCCAGATGCAGCAGGCGACTACGTAGAGCCGGTTCGCCCAGCCGTCGAGTGCGATTGTCCCGGCAGGCAGGTGATTCAGTGCCCGTCCCATGTGACCGCCGGCGTGATGCAGCGTGGTGACCATCAGGTACATCGTGGCGATGAACAGCGCCAGCGCAAGCCAGATCAGGTTGGCGGTCCAAAGGAGCGATCTCAACGCCTTCTTCCGCGAGCTGCAAGGCCATCGCCAACTGATTAAAGACGCCGCGATTGGCATAGTGGGAACCCCAATGAGGCCGGCCACATCGTGCAGCGGATGATTGATATCGAAGAAAGCCGCCATCATCTCTCCGATTCCGGATGCGATCAGGAAGTACAGGCCGATCTTCCCAGCGCGCCCTCTCACGCGCGGCCAAAGCTCGAACGCGAGCGCCCAGGTACTGAGCGCCCACATTCCAAACATCAGCGAGAGAACCCAACCGTACCTTCCGTTCGCGTATTCGCTCACCATGCGCCAGGACGGGTCGAATTCCGGGCTGAGCGCATGCAGGGCGGCGAGCAGCAGGACGGTTGCGATGGCGGCCGCGGCAGCTGCTCCCGGCAATGAGATCGCCTCGATTTGGGGCCGGGCGCCCGCCGAAGCCAAGGTGTTCATTGCTGCAGCATTCCTTCCAGCCGGGCGTAACTCATTTCCATGCCGCTCTCCATGCCGGATGCCAGCATCGCCTGCCTGGTCTGAGCATCGGGCAGGGTCATTCGCATGGTCATGATAGTGCCCGAACCATCCGTGTCAAATCTTGTTTCCACGTGATTGTCGGGCGTGGGATTGGGCAGGTGCATCCGCTCCACATGAACAATGCGGCTGTAAGGCTGGAGCTCGACATACTCGCCTGTGAGGAAGAACCCGCCTCCTTTGCCGTTTGACCATTCGTATCGGATACTGCCGCCGGGCTTTGCATCACTGATGCAAACGGGCATGGTCCAACCTTCCGGTCCGAGCATCCATTTTTGAATGATTTCGGGATCTGTGTGCGCGCGATACACTGCCTCCGGAGGCGCGGCGAAGCGCCGCGTCACGACGACATGGGTGTCGCCATCGGTCTGCAAAGTCAATTTACTCATGAGGTTCTTCCTTTCTGCTGTTGCATGTCGGCCAGAACCGTGTCCAGCCGGTTGTAGTTTTTCTCCAGCGCCTGCCGCAGCATCGCGAGCCATTGATCCATGGCTTCAATTGCGGGTTTGGCGAGCCTGCGGGGCCGCTTGGTTCCGTCGACGCGGCGAACGATGAGCCCCGCGTCTTCGAGGACTTTGAGGTGTTGCGAGATTGCGGGTTGCGACATCTCGAAGGGCTCGGCCAGTTCCATAACAGTGGCTTCACCTTGCGCGAGACGGGCGAGGATAGCCCGGCGCGTCGGGTCGGCCAAGGCGGCGAAGGCTGCGTTCAGACCATCCATAGGTATTATCTTATATAAGTAATAACTTATAGTCAAGGGCAAATTGTCGGCGATCTGTTATACTCCGTGATCGTTTGAACCCTCGTCTTCACAAGGAGTACCGGATGCGCATCTTGAGCATTTCCTCGTTCCCGATTGCGGCGGCATTTTTGGCGGGGCTGGCCTTGTCGGCTCCTTCTGACGTGCCCTTGTACCAGCGGTTCCTGAGCCCGGCTTCGCCGCAGGAAGTTGTCGCCGCTCGAAAAGTGGATCGCATTGCCTGGGTGGATTACGCCGAAGGTAAGCGCAACGCCTATACTTCCGCGGCGCCCATGTTCACGCCGGTGCGCCTGACGAACTTCATGAAAGATGACGGGATCATGATGTCTGGGATTCGCATTTCGGACGATGGCAGTACCGTCGTGTTCATGCGCGGTGAGCAGCCTAATCGCGAAGGCTGGTCTCCTAACCCGACCGCCGACCCCAATGGTCCTGAGCACGCCGTGTGGGCGGCTCGCACAAATGTCAGCGGTGCGGCATGGCGGGTGGTCGACGCCAGCAATCCCGAGTTGGCGCCCGATGGCAGCGCAATTCTGTTCGTCAAAAACGGGCAGATCTATCGCGCGAAGCTTACGCCATCAAAGCCTGCGAGCGAGGTCGATCGGGGCGAGAAGGCTTTCATTACAGAGTGGGGCGTTCAAAGCGATCCGAAGTGGTCACCCGACGGGCAGAAGATCGCATTCGTGAGCACGCGAACCGATCACAGCTTCATCACGGTTTACGATGTTGCGACTCGAAAGGTGACGTACATGTCGCCGAGCGTGGATTTCGACACGACGCCGATGTGGATGAACGACAGCAAGCACCTGGTTTTCATGCGCAAACCGGGCCTGCCGTTTGGCCAACAGGCGCAATCGGGCAGGGGCGGACTTGGCGATCCAAACGGGCCGGCGTTCCGCGCGCAGGCCACTCCAGCGCAGGGCGCCGCAAGGCAGGGCAATGAGAACGCGGCGAAGCCGGTGACCAATAATTCGCCCGGTTTGATGCACGCTACGTTCAAGGGCGGCTACACCATCGCGTTCTACAAGGCAGATGTTGCAACCGGCGAAGCGCAGGAGGTTTGGCACAACCAGCCCAAGGATGCCATTGTCAGCATAATCGGCAACCTGCGGCTTGCGGGCGATCACCTGATTTTTGAGCACGTCATTCCGGGCCCACGTGGCAGGGGCGGACCGGGCGGCAGACAGGGGCAGGGCAATGCGCCCGCCGCCGCGGAAGAAGAGCAGACGCCTGAAGCGAAAGCGCTGGCGAAAGACGAATGGGAACGATATTACTCGATCGACCTGAAGAACTCGACCGCTCGTCCTGTGCTGCTGACGACAACGGATGGCATGATTGAAAATCCGCAGTCGATTGCCGTCTCGGCCGATGGCCAGACATTCCTGTACTGCACGAATGTCAACGATATTGAGAAGCGTCACATCTGGTCGGTACCGGCTGCGGGAGGGACGCCGACTGAAATCACGACGGGCGAGGGAGTGGAGACTTCACCGGCTCCTCTCGCATCGGGCAAATATCTTGCGACGCTGAGCGCCAGTTGGAAAATGCCGCAGTCCATCGGAGTCTGGAAGACGGGGGACACAGCGGACCAGAAGATCGTATTCCCAATCTCGCGGCCGGGCTTTCCGACTGACTTGCACGTGAAACCGGAGATAGTAATCACGAAGGCTGCGGACGGCATGGAGATTCACAACCAACTGTTTCTGCCCAAGGATCTGAAACCGGGCGAGCGGCATCCGGCGATCGTCTTTGTGCATGGCGGGCCGGTGCGTCAGATGATGCCGGCTTATCACTATATGCAGTTTTATCACTGGGCCTATGGGATCAATCAATGGCTGGCGAACCAGGGCTATGTCGTTATGTCGATCAACTATCGCAGCGGCGTGGGCTATGGGCGGTCGTTCCGGAATGCAGCCAAAGTCGGCGGCGAGGGCAATGCGGAGTATCAGGATGTCGTTGCCGGGGGCAAGTACCTGCAGACCCGGCCCGATGTCGATCCGAACCGGATCGGGATCTGGGGATTGTCTTATGGCGGCGTGCTTACTTCGCAGGCGCTGGCCCGCAACTCCGACATTTTCAAGGTTGGGGTTGACCTGGCGGGTGTGCACCTGTGGGGCAGTTCGCTGGACCCCGAATCCGTCTCCTACAAGTCTTCGACGATCGGCGCGATCGATGGATGGAAGTCGCCCGTGCTGCTGATTCAAGGCGACGACGATCGCAATGTGGCGTTCCAGCAAATGACAGGGCTGGTGCAATTGCTGCGGGCCCGCGATGTCTACTATGAGCTCATTGTGTTCCCGGATGACGTGCATGAATCGCTGCTGCATAGCCGGTGGATGTACACACTGGGCCGGATGGAAACGTTCCTGCACCGGTTCCTTGGCGACTCGGGCGCGGTGAGCGCGGGTCAGTAGACGCTAACTCAGGCTCACCAGGTTTTGGGCCAGGGCCACGTCGGTTTTCGGCGGGTTTTTGCCGGTCAGAAACGTCGAGAGATCGAAGGTGTGGTTCGGATTCAGCGCGTAAAGCGTCAGCGTGGCGCTGGGCTGCGCGCCAATGGAACCGATTGCGGCGGATGATTCCACGAGCAGCATCGGGCCGACGACACGGCCCGAGATGCCCGAATATACGTTTCCGACCCTCTGGTTAAACGTGTCCGTGAGATCAGCCGCGAAATTCGCGAGCGTTTTTATCGCTTGCGTGGGCGCGGTTGCCGCGGTGGCCAGGGCTGCGGAGATCTGCTCCAACGCATCTGTTGCTCCCCGCACGAGTCGGGCTTCCGTGAATAGCAGGCCTTGGAGGAATATATCGCCCGTGGCGCCTATTGCCTGCTCAACAATGCGGCCCGCCATAGTGGGATCGAAGAAGCCGGCATTTCCACTGCCTGCCTCGAGAAGCTCATTGTGAATCGCGGTCAGGTGACTGCCTAACATCGCACTTGTATGCGGGTCGCGTGCTATGGCTCGGCGAAGGTTCACGTCCGGCCAATCCCAGAAGACATCTTTGTCGGTATTAAACCGATTGATTGTCGGATTATTGAAATCGATGCTGGTGGAGACGGGCAGGGAAGACCAGACCAGCAGGGCGGCGACGGCATCCGAAGGCTGGTATTGGCTCAGATCCTGAAAGAAGAGCGCCGGCAGCGCATGTTTCCAGTTGCCCTGCAAGGCGCGGGAAAGCCGCATCTGGTCGGAAGTGAGTTGGCTTCCGCTGCGCGGTTGGAACCAGCCTGTGAGCACGCCGGCCGGAAGCGCCAGTTGCATGGACAAGGCCATGTCGCCCAAGTGGTTGCTCTGGTTGTGAGTAGCCTGGGTGAGAGCGTTATCGAGGTCGGTGTAGAAGCTGCGAATGGACGCGTCGCCGGCGCTGAAGAGACCCGCGAGATAGTCGTGGATGAACTGAGTGGTGCGCGATTCCAGGTCGGCTGGGCGCATGTCGGTTTTCACCAGGCGCATCTCATAAGCGAGTGAAGCATCGGTAGCGAGCTGCGGCGGTTGACCGGGCGCGATTTTCAACGGTGCCAGCACGGAGAGCTGACTGGCGGAGCGGTTCGCGACCGTCACCGTGTCGGTCCCGCCAATCTGGTACAGCAGGAGCCGGCCGCCTTGCTCTTCGGCAGTCAGCGTGACAATGGCGTCGTTCACGTGAGTGCTGCTGAAGTCGAAAAACGGCATCTGCAAATCGACATTGCTCTGGCGCTTGATTTCGTGCGTGAGCTGTGCCTGATTGAGCGTGACTCCGGGCGTGTCCGATATCAGGAATTTATCGAGATTGCTTTGGACGACAACGGCTGTGAATAAGTCGGCGGCCTCCTTTACGGCCAGGTCGAAGTACACGTCGATGAGCGCCGTGTCGGAGGTCGTCTGCTGATACGCCGCGGCGAAGTCGAAGTTGTATTTCTTAGTGAGCGCCTGCACCGCGGTCTTGTAGTAGCCTGCGATTTTCTGGTCGAGCGTTGTGATGGCTTTCTGGATGTCTTTCAGGTCCTCCAGTCCCAGGGTTTTGTCCAGGAAATTGCCGAGCCGATTTTGGAGCCATTGCTCGATCTTATTGAAATCCGCATCCGTAACAGCTTGCCGGATCTGGTTCAGATCCAGCTTTTGGTTGATGAAGGCTTGCAGGTTTGCAATGATGCCGCCATTCAGGACATCGAGCGCTTTGCCCGCGAGGATGCTGACCGGACCGAGTTCATTCGACAAAGCGAGCAGGCCGCGATCGGCGATAGCTTCCAGGAACTGACCCTCGGGTGTGTCGCCGAAGGTCACTTTTTGAATGGCCTGGGCCAGAGCGGCGGCGCGCTTTTGTGGATCGGTGTTTGAGAGGTCCGTGAGAAATGTTTTGAAATCAGCGACCGTGTTTTGGCCCAGTTGCTGACCGAGGAAGGTCCACAGCATGGACGAAAGCTTGTCGGGCAGGCTCGTCCAAGTATTCAAAGCATTGGCGACGAGCTGTTTTGCTTTATTGAATTCGGCGGCTGGGTCGATTCCGGTAGCTTTCTTCAACAAGTCCAAAGCGGTTTGATCGGCGAGGCCGGCGAGTTTCTGACCAATGTCGGTAGACGGATCGGTCCAGGTTCGGAGGTCTTGAAGAACCTGGAGGCCGTGGACGCCGAAGGTGCTCTTGATGAAATCGTCGAAATTGGCGGGAAGTTGCGGATCGGCGCCCTGCACGCCGACGTCAACATTAAAACCGAAGTTCAGTCCTTTCGTGGATTGCTTCCAAAGTTGGAGGCGCACTTTAGTCCCTGCGTCCTCACGGGCGACAACCACGACGTATTTGCCGCTGACATTGAAGCCGAAATTTGCTTTGAGGCTCGCGTCAACTTTGGCGCTGAGGTTGTGGGTGATTCCGAGCAGTTTGGCGTCCTGGGCAAATTTAACGTTCCAGCCCATGCTGGCAGCCAGTGTGAGCGCTAGGGAGCCGTCCGCCTCGACCAGCAGCCATGTTGCGGGCTTGAGATTGATATTGCCCCCGTCGAAGGCTACGAATCTTGGCAAAAGCCAACTGGCAATGGTGTCGGCAACGACGGCGTGCGCGCTTTGTGCGGCATCGAACCGGTGCAGCACTGCATATGTGGCGTCACGCTGCGCGTCCACGCCGAAGGTGACCGTGCCGAGCATGCCTATCGGGTGCGAGGCCGATCCCGAGAAGGAAGCGGCATAACCCCAATCCATAAGAAGGAAGCGCTGGCCGGCGCCGTCAGGGATGGTCAGACTGGGAGAATCCGCAAGCGCTAGAGCTTTGATCGCGTCGGCGGATTTACCGTAGACACCCATGCCGGCTTGCGCCGAAGCCGAGATGTCGAAACTCACCGAGGCCCCGCCGACGATATCGGGTTTCAGCGACACTTTGCCGGTGTCCGCTGTGAAGGCGATGCGACCGACTTCGATATCGCCATCCGGAAATTGATCGCCCGCGAGGATCGCTTCGAGCGCGTTCGCATTGGTAGATGCGCTCAGCGTGATTTTCGTCGAGGTGAAAATGCCTTCGTTGAGAGAAAAGTCTTTGGAAAAACCCACGGGTTGTGCCATATGCCCCCTTGCAGTGTTTGGGCTGCTGGGTGATATTAGAGCACATTTATGTATAGATTCGATGAAAAGTGTTCAAGTTAGTTGCAAAAGGTGGCGCCGGCGGTTTCGTCTGCGCATCTCGCGCGCGGATCAGGAAGACGTGCTCGAAGCCGCGACCGTATGTGAAACGAAATGTCTCACTTCAATGAGACACCAGGCAATTATCGCGCCCTTCGCGCCTGCAGTCGTCATATTCGCGTTTGCGAATCTGCCGCCATGTCTCGGCCTCTTCTTTGTCGACACGATTGCGCAGCCCCATGATCCAATGCGCCCTCTGCACCGAATTGTGGAACGTGACTCCCGCAGGATCGCCGCCGATCAAGCTGCCTCCGAAGCGCAGCTTCCCGCCGATCACGATATCGTGCTCGATGTCGTCGCGGAAGCCGATATTGTTGGTGGGGTCGCGTAGCCATTTCGCCCAATAATCGGCCCTCGCGTTTCCCTGCGCCGCAGCTTTGCGATACCACGAGATCGCCATCTGCCGATCCTGCGGAACGCCGATACCAAATTGAAAAGCCCGCGCGTAGGAAAACTGCCCCTTCGTCCAACCCTGCTGCGCGCTGGCCTGCCACAGCTTCGCAGCGAGATCCCAATTCTCCACACCACCCAACGCGACCTCGTAATAGGTGCCCATCTGATTCTGCGATTCCGGCTCGCCCAGCGCTGACGCTCTCTCGTACCACACGAATGCCGTCTTAGAGCTCTGTTTCACTCCATCGCCCTGGTCATAGAGCAACGCGAGCCTCAGCATTGCCACCGCGTTCCCGGCCTCCGCGGCCTTTGCAACGATCTGCGCCGCGCGAGCGTGATCGCCAGCCTTAAATAGTGCGCCCGCCTGATCGTAAAACGCCGCACCGGGGTGCTGTTTACAGAACTGCTCGGTAGCCGGACCGCGATTCATCCTGTCCGCGCCCGGCGTGATTCCGAGACACCTCTGCAACGCTCCCGACGCCATCACGACCGGCGCCTGTCCTTGCAAAGCCGCGGGAGTAAACAAGGTCAAAGAACAACATAGGCGCGCATTGGTGAAACCTCGGACCATCATTCTACCGCTGCCGTTGCTCTACTGATATCCGGGTCTCAACGCTATCCGACTACACTGAAAAATGATGTCCCCTCTTCCCCAGCGAATCGGCCCGTATGAAATTACCGGGAAACTGGGCGAAGGCGGGATGGGCATCGTCTACAGCGCTAACGACACACGGCTGAACAGACCGGTTGCGCTCAAGATGATCCTGGACTCGGGCAATGACGAGGACAGCCGCAAGCGTTTTCTGCACGAAGCGCAGGTGGCGGCGCAAGTCACCCACCCCAATATTTGCCGCCTGTACGACATCGGCGAGTTAGACGGCCGGCCGTTCCTGGTGATGGAACTGCTTGAGGGGGAACCGCTGTCCGAGCGCTTGGAGCGTGGGCCGATGCCGCTTGCCGAAGCGACGCAGGTTACTTTGATCGTCCTGTCGGCACTCGCCGCTTTGCATCGGTCGTCGATTGTCCATCGGGATCTGAAACCATCGAATGTGTTCTTGTCGACGCAGGGCGTAAAGTTGCTGGACTTCGGTCTAGCCAAACCGGTCTCGCCTTTCTCTAATGACGGACTGACGCAGACTGAGCTGACCGGACATGGAGTGATCTCTGGAACGCCCCGATATGCATCCCCCGAGCAGGTGACCGGAAAGCCGGTGGATGGACGATCGGATCTGTTCGCGGCCGCCGCGATTCTCTTCGAGTCGCTGGCGGGCAAGCCGGCTTTCACAGGCAACTCGGCGCTGGAGGTTTTTCACTCCGTGCTCTATGAAGCGCCGCCGTCATTGAGCGGATCGCAGGCCATTAGCGCCGTGGATCGCATCGTGCGACGGGCAATGGACAAGAATCCGGCGAACCGCTACGCTACTGCGGATGAAATGGCCGCGGACCTGCGTGCAGTGATGCGCCTGGACGATTCGGGAACGCATGTGGAAACTCGCGCCATGAAGCGGCTGATCGTGCTTCCCTTTCGCGTGCTCCGTTCTGATCCGGAGACCGACTTTCTGGCATTCAGCCTGCCCGATGCGATTGCGGCGTCGCTGGCCGGCTTGAGTTCGCTTGTCGTGCGGTCGAGCCTCGCGGCGGCTCGCTTCGCCGGAGCGGTACCGGATTTGAGAGAGATCGCGAAAGAGATTGATGTCGATACGGTGCTCACCGGGACTCTTCTCCGCGCCGGCTCCCAGTTACGTCTCACCACTCAATTGGTGGAGGCCCCGAGTGGCACGCTGATCTGGTCGAAGGCATTGCAGGTGGAACTGAGCGATATTTTTCAACTGCAAGACACGCTGATGAGCGGCGTTGTCGAGTCGCTGGCGTTGCCGTTGACCGCGGGCGAGCGGCAGCAACTCGCGCACGATGCGCCGGCCAATACGACTGCCTATGATCTGTACCTGCGCGCGAATGAAGCGGGCAAAGCGTTCGGCGGGTTTAAAGAAGCGATCGGACTGTATGAACAGAGTGTCGCGCTGGATCCCGGTTTCGCGCCGGCGTGGGCTCGTTTAGGGCGAGCGCGCTGGCTGATGGGCAAATTTACGGAAGGAGCGGCGGAGAAGTTGGAGGAAGGGCGCAGCGCGATCGAGCGGGCCCTGGAGCTCAATCCCTATCTTCCGCTGGCCCACAATCTGTACACGAATATCCAGGTGGACCAGGGAGAAGCTGTGGATGCGATGAGGCGGCTGCTGAAGCGGCTTCGCAGTTCGAAGACCGACCCCGAGCTGTTCGCGGGTCTCAGCCATGCGAGCCGCTACTGCGGTTTGCTCCAGGCGTCCATCGAGGCGCATCGGCAGGCTCTACGGCTCGATCCGAACATTCCAACCACCGTGACCCACACGTACTTCGCCATGGGCGACTACCAAGGCGCTTTGGATGCCGCTCTCCGTGATTTTGGCTATTTCGCGCCGCTGCGGCTGGCGATGCTCGGACGGGTGGAGGAAGCGATCGCGATGCTGAGGGAGAGGGAGTCTGTGGTGTCGGAGAGGCTTGGCCGGGTGTTTATGTTTTCTCTGCGCACACTGCTCGAAGGAAATTGGGAAGCGAGTCTTGCGGCGAGTGATGAGCTGATCGCTGCCGGCTTCAAGGACCCGGAGGGGCAATATTACCTGGCTCGGCAATTGGCCTACCTCAACGACATCGGCCGTGCGAACCTGGTCTTGAAGAGCACTGTCGATGGAGGGTACTTCTGTTACCCTCAGATGGCTTCCGATCCATGGCTGGATCCGATACGTGCCGACGCCGAGTTTAACCGGATCCTTAAGCGAGCTCAAGCGCTGCACCAGGAGGCGATCGAGGTGTTCAGGGCTGAGGGTGGTCCTCCGCTGTTGGGTCAGGCGTAGATGCCGCGCTAGAAGCGACCCCGCCCCGCGAAGCAGGATAGCCGCAACCAACGGAAACCCGCAGGGTGGAAAAGGTATTACACAGCCTCTGACTTTTCGCGTCCCGCGACGATTTGGAGGATGTGGAAGGGTGGCGCAGGCATTCAGCCTGACTTTGGACTTCACCAAGAACGCACAGGCGAAAACGCGTGCGCCACCTGGTTTCTATTCACCTTTCGTGGACCGGCGGTCCATGGCGACAACAAGTTCTGTCACGGGCTGCTGGCCTAGCGCGAGCAGGTGAAATTGGCGGCGTCGTCCTTGCTTCCCGTGCCTTTATATCGGGCGACTTGAGGATAAGGACACAGCGGACGAGTGCGATCCACAGTGCCGTTGGTCGTATGGGATGCGACGATCTGGTCGGGAGCTTCACCGTGCTCCACCCAGCTCTCCAGCGCAGCTAAAGAGTCGAATGCATTGGGTCCCGGCCCGCCTCCGCAATGGTTCATTCCGGGGGCCAGGAAAAGGCGAGCGAAGGAGTGCGCATTGGGCACCTTTCGCTCGACCTCTTCGTAGTATTGGATGATCCTCAGCGGCGGGACAACGGGGTCCGCCCAGCCGTTGTAGATAATCAGCTTGCCTCCATGTTTTTGGAACCGCGACAGGTCGGGATCGAGGGCATTGTGCAGTTTGGCAAGCGGAGCAACCTTGGACAAGTCTTTGACGAAGTCGAACGACCGCCAGTCATAATTCGAGTTACCGGGCTGAAACGCGAGATAGCGGAAAAATTCCCGCTGAAATGCGAACTCGTAAGGCGCAGCGGACGCCTCTTTCAGATAATCCCCTGGGAACGTCAGCAGATTGTTCTCGAGGGCGGGCTGGAGATTGCCGAAAATGTAAGCGGCATAGTTCGGTGAATCTTCGTGCCCGATGGGCATGCCCGGGAAAATCTTTCTGCCGGGGCCGGCGTAGAGTTTCTTGAGTGTACCGACCTGGTTCCTGGTGAGGCAGTCGGTAGTTTCTCCGCTTCGGCAGAGCAGGGTTTCAGGATCGAAATCGCATTTGCGCGGTTCACTGATCAAACCGTCGGCGAGGCCGTCCTGGGCGTCGCAGCGGGCCAGCACTGCTTTGGCGATGAGAGGGAGCTTCGAAGCGGGAATATAGGATGCGGGCGATTCCAGCAGTACTCGCTCGTTCCAATTGAATTCGATCATCAGGCCGGTATAGTCGACCGCGGGAGCTCCCGCGATGATGCCGTCGAAATCGTCGGGGAAGCGCTGGGCCTCGATGAAGGCCTGTTTTCCGCCTGTGGAGCAGCCCACGAAGTATGACTTCTCCGGGCGCTTTTCGTAGAAGGCCTGGGTGATGGCCTTGGCTGCGACGGTGGCGACATGAATGCCGCGATCGAAGAAGTCTACTTTCCTGGTCATGCTGCCCGCTGCCCAAGTGGCATCGACGGCGGAGGCTGCCTCGTGCCCGGTGTCGGTGTAAGCTGTCGCGTAGCCTCTCGACATGGGCCGTTTATTCGAACGCCCACCGATGAAACCACTGCCGCCCGCGAAATAGAGCTTGCCATTCCATCCGGCGGTGGGCAGGTCGACCTCGAAATTGACCTTGTTATCGGGTTCGCCATTCACGCCCGGCGTGACGACGTATCCCTGCACCTGGCAGAACTCAGGTAACGGCGCGGCTGCGGGAACGACGGACGCGGCAACGATGTGGGTGTCCGGCAGCTTGAGACTGGTCAGGTTGGCCTGGCATGCGAAGAGGCCGGCGGGGCATAGGGCAACGAGAGCGAGGAGCCGCATCAGCGGCTAAGATAGCAGAGACCACATGACACAGCCAACGAATTGCCGCATCGCCTGGTTTAACGGGAGATTCATGCCGGAGAACCAGGTGCTGATCTCGTTCCGCGACCGCGGGTGGAGATATGGGGACGGCGCGTTCGACATGACGCGTACTTTCAACGGGCGCGCGTTCCGGCTGGAAGAACACGTCGATCGCTTCTATCGCACACTACGTTATTTGCGGCTGGATCCTGGAATGAGCCCGCAGGAGATGATCGATATTTCGGAGGAGATCGTGGCGCGCAACGAACATCTGCGCGCCGCCGCAAGCGACTGGTGGATCGGCCAGCGTGTCAGCCGGGGCGCCGAACCGATTGGTGACGAAGTGCCGGAGCACAGCGGTCCGAATGTGGTGGTGGAGTGCACGCCATTGCCGCTCAAGGCGCGCGCACGCCAGTTCCGCGATGGTCTCGACGTCTGGACGCCCGCCCAGCGGCGCGTTGCGCCCGACATGCTCAGCCCACGGGCGAAGACGCACAACTACCTGAACATGATTGTCGCGGAACAATCGGTGAAGGCCCACGATCCCGACGGCTGGGCAGTGCTGTTGGATGTCAACGGCAATCTAGCCGAGGGTATCGGCAGCAACATCTTTGTGGTCCGCGAGGGCAAGCTTTTTACACCAGGTGAACGTTATGTTCTGGCCGGCATCAGCCGCCAGATGACGCTCGACCTGGCGGCGGCGCTTGGAATTCCGGTGATGGAAGGAGACATCGATTTGTACGATGCTGCGAACGCAGACGAGATGTTCCTGACGTCGACGAGCCTCTGTATTGGCGCTGTACGCAGCTTCAATGGCGCCAAAGTGGGCACCGGACAGGTGCCGGGTCCGGTCACGAAGCGGTTGACGGAGGCATATATTGCCGAGGTGGGCTGCGATTTCGTGAAGCAGTATCTCGACCGCCTGTGACGATGTGCAGCAGGCGGGCGTGTGGGACAGGCGGTTTCCCATGTCTTTGTTTCTTTGCCGCGCATCGATGATTCATCAAGCCGGCGAAGCCTGCTTCACTCTTCACAGCCCCCCCAAGTCGAATGTTCCGAGCCTGCGGCCGACCTTAATCCGCCCGATGCGGCGCTGGCCCAGGCGCTTTAGGGCAAGCTGAGCTTGCAGTGCCCTCGAACCCGAAGGACTGCGGTTCGCCGACACGCGGCGTTCTTCGTCTTTGGTACTTCCGCCGATTCTGATGAACGGTTGCCATGGCCTCGAGGAAGTACGCCTCCACAGGACCGCCCGTTTTTCCGGCTGCCTGGTCGGCGGCGAACAGAAGCTTGCCATCCTCGACGATCGCTTTCAAGTCCGCGCCGGTTGTTCCACGAGTCGCCGCGGCCAACCGGAGCACGTCGACATCACACAATGGCGACGGCAACGTGGCAAGGTGATGGCGGAGAATATCGGCCCGGGCTGAGGCATCGGGCAATCGCGTTTCAAGCCATAGCTCAACGCGGCCAGAGCGAAGGATTGCGATGGGCAAGTCCGCGGGTTCCATTGCTGTCATCATCACGCACACGCGGCCTGAACTCGTGTTCTCCAGCCCATCCAGCTTTGTAAGCAGGTAGCGGTACAAGCCGTTCTCGCTATCGCCGCCAAACATGACGTCGGCATCGTCGATGAATATCACCGAAGGCGCATTGCGTTTAGCAGCCTCGAAGACGCGGTCGATCTGAGCATAGAAAGTATGCGTACCGGCAATAAACGTTCCATCGATAAGGAAGAATTTGCCCTTCAAGCGGTGGGCGAGGGCCCGTCCAATCGTTGTTTTCCCAGTCCCGGGCGGACCCGCGAGCAACACGCCGCGCTTCGGTTTCAAATTGAGCCGCGCAGCCCATTCGTGGTTTTCTAGCGGTAGTGCAATTTTGGTTTCAAGCGCTTGAATGACATCGTCAAAACCCTTCAAATCATGCCAACTGACCTGCTCGACTTCGTCGATGCGGACGTTGCTCGCCAGGTTATGCTCAGTCAGGTATTCGAGAAAGCGTTCCGTGGTTACCCCTGGTTCGTGTGCCAGCCAAAGCGAAGCTTTCCGCAACTGGTGCGCGTTCAGGCTCGGCGCGAAGCGGTGAATCTCGCTGAAATCGAGGCGGCGGATGACGGCCGGGTCCAGATAGGTGGAACAGATGGCGACGAAATCTTCGGGCTCAAAGTCCTCGATAAGCCAGGTGTGTCCGCGGCGCGCGATCACAGCAGGAACGTATTGGGTGGCAAAGAGCATCTTGGTCCCCTTGGCGGCAGCACTTTCGATCACCGCAGTCAGGACGACGTCCAAAAGGCCTTTGCGGGGGTAATCGCAGCCTTCCACGACATCGATCAGAAGGTGGAGGTCGTCTACGATGACCAGCTCGTGCTCCGCGATGTGTTCGTCGAGTAGATCGAGGAAGGTTTCCTCGAGAGCAACTGGTTCGTTTGCCGCGAGCTCGGTTAGAAACTCTCGGGTACCGATGAAAGCTCCACCAAGTTGGCGATGAACATCCTTCAATACGGTGGTCTTGCCGTCACTCGAGTGATCCTGCAAAATTGCGCATTCCCCCCGTTCGAGCCCTCGCATGATGCCATTTGCTGCTTCGCTCTGCGACGGCGAGAGTACAACGCGGGACGCAACACGCTCCACGCGTGATACAAGTTCAAGCATTTGCATCTCCAGTAAATTAAAAATGGACTAGTGGGCTGTCCCAGTCATTGGGTTAGGTATGATTCTGCGGGCTGGATCGGCGTATGACCAACGGAACGGTCTGGCCACTTTGGCATATGCGCGAATGTATTTCCGGATCTTGCGAGCCAGATCGGCGACCGAAGTG
>DATGJP010000056.1:0-229050 GCA_035295125.1 Bryobacteraceae bacterium
GCGAGTCCGTCCCTGAAAAGGCTGGCGTCGGCGGTTCGATTCCGTCCCTGGCCACCATAATATCAATAACTTACAGACCTTCCAAAACGCAGTTTCATTCCATTTCATTCCAAAATTTGTGGCTCATAGGATTTGCCTTCACGGGATGAAGTGCGTCTTGGGGTAGGATTGCTGGCGGGGTCGTCTTATCGGTCCCGCCTTTTTCATGTCACGTGAGGCCCGTGATACGATTCGGTTGATGGCGGCCATCTGGAAAGAGATGTTGAAGCCGGGGCAGAAGGGCTGGCCCACGCCGGATCTACGCTCGACAACCCACATGCCGGGGTTTCCGCTGCCACCCACACTCCCGCCCTCCCTTGCAACTCGGCAACTGTGGCACGTCCGGGTATGTTCGTTCACCTTCGATTTCCAGAGCTTGGATCAGCTTGAAGCCTGTTTGGTCTACTACCGTCAGAAAATCCGTCCTTCCAGCATCATTCCGTCAGAGCGATTTACGGATTATGGCGGAGACAGCGGCGAAGCCCAACGGTGGTATGAGCGATTGCCGATGTACCTTCTTGAAGAACCAAAACGCAAGAAAGTTGTGGCAGCATTGGAACGGGCTGTTGACCTGTGGAAACAGGATCAGCGGTAGCTGGCGCAATCCCGCCTCCAATGCGGAAGATATCTGGCCCTAACGTACGTGCAACGTTGTTTTCAAAACTGTCCTCGCACGCACAAAGGCTACGCTTGGTCTACGGAGTGTACGACTTCCAAGGATTCCTGACACCCTATCCGTTCAGAGATGTTGCCGGGAAGGTTCCTTGGAAATTCTTTCCGGCCCTGACAACAGGTGGGTCGGGTTTTATAAATGCCAGCGGATGGGAACCCGTTCCGAGAATTCACTGTCCAATCTGTCAATCAAAGCCGCCACGCCACTTCCTTCGCCTCCGACGTTTAGAACTCCATCATGAAACTTGTGAGTCAGGCGAATCAACCGGAGCCATGCACGACCCACATAGCTTCGCTCGTGGTGTGCGCAATGGCTTGCCACACTTCTTGCAGAGCGGACGGGGTTGGAAGCAGGTGTGCCGGAAGATATGCCAAGGGTCTGCGATCCGAAAGCCAGTCAACCGCTCGTATTCCGCCGACATGAGTTCCAGGGTTCTCGGCTGAACCTTCTCTACCAAACCCAGTGGAGCAAGTTCCCGAATGGCGTTTTTCATCTGATCAGTGACAACGATCTCGTACTCACGCTCGTCGAGCATGGGAACTTCCATTTTGCAGCGCCAGCACCAGAGTATTCTCATCGAAACCAGGCCAACAACATCGTAAAGAAAATCATTTCTGCTTGTCGTAAACTGATCGAGCAATTGACTGCGAATCTACATCGGAGACCGACTGAAGTAAAATCTGCCAGTCCACAAAAAGATCATGCAAGCTACCTGCTCGAAAGCCAACCGAAGATGTCCAGATCTGCCTTGGTTCAACCGCACGTCTTATTGCCTTCAAGATTGGACGCTCGTAGTCGAAACGTCCAGTGAATGTTGCGGTCACGTCGAACTTCGGACATCTCCACGGCCTCTGACAAGGTGAGGTGTCATTTTCCAGTTCGATGAAATAAGAGTCAATGGCGTTGCGGAATTGCGAGTAGTTTGCATCCTCCAGAAGAGTGACTGGACGGAGTACCGGGAAGCGATGCCACGTCAATTGTTTTGGGTGATTAACGTCGGATTGATCTCGAATCTCGGCGTATTCGTAACCATCCATGTGTGACCTGAAATTCGGGTGGTCAGGTATGGCGATTGGGAGCAGTGCTACGCAACCCGGCTGCGTCAGAAGCCAACTGGATGTTATGGCTGCTCGAACCTGAACGATCTTCCCACTGAACCGGGCAGGTTCCCTTACCAGATCACACACCGAAGTTTTGATTGGATTGATGGCATCTGATTGTCCGAAAAGCACGCCGTCAAGCGGCAGGGCGGCGGTCAGGGTGACGACTGTTGCTACACTCAACTTCATCCACGTTCATCATACGCCGAGCAGGGGCCGTACATTGGAAGTGCTTGGAACTAGCGTTAATTCTGCGCTTGCAACGCACGGTGTACGCTCATCGTGCTGTGCCCCGTCTTCGAGGCGATCTCCCGTAAGCTGAAACCCTGTTCCCGCAACGTCGCCAACTTTGCACGATCCATGATGACATGCGGACGACCAAGAACCGTTCCTTGCGCCCGTGCTCTTTCGAGTCCACTGCGAACCCGGCTTGACAGACGTTCCGCCTCAAACTTCGCCACAGTCGCCAGAATGCCAATTACGGCATCACTGAAGGCCCCCAGCGAATCAATCCATTGCTCCTGGAGGCTCCGGTACTTGACGCCATAATGCGAAAGCTGATTGAGTAGCAGGAGCGTCGGCAGCACGCCCTGTCTGCTCAGTCTGTCCAAAGACCAGAAAAGCAGTACGTCGTATTTTCGCTTCCTTCCGGCCTCAAGAGCTTTCTTCAGTTGCGGACGGTCAGCCTTTCGCCCGGAAACTTGGTCGTGGAATTCAGCGACGACGGTCCAGCCCATCTTTTCGGCATAGGCGTGAAGTTCACGGGTCTGGTTCGTGAGTTCCTGTCTTCCGTCATCCGTGCTTGTCCTGGCGTAGATCGCAACCTTCATGATTTTTAGTGTATCATAAACACGTGTTTGTGGTACAGTTTTGAAGCACGGCGAACTGGTTTAGATGGTGGAAGTTTTTCGGCGTTCTCCAGAAGGGTTTTTGATACAAGTCGGGTGTGCCGATTTTAGGATTGTGGAAATAAATGTTTAGGTGGCACACGGTCTTGATCGGCTGTCCGATGAAGATTTTTGACCGCCTATCCCTTGCGCCTCGTGGTGTCCCCGGCAAACAAGCATCTCGGATCAGCAAGTACCTCCCGATGCGTCCGCACTGATAGCGGTATTCCAGGCAAAACGGCGTCCCGGCCTGAATCCGTATATCACGATGGTTTCCTGTCTATCACGGCAGTCCTGATCGCATCTCGGAGTCATTCAAATGTGCGGGAACAACGGGAACACTGAGAACAGGCATGGCAACCTTATTGCCTTTAAGGGTTTACGCTGTTCCCGGTCCTGTTTCAACCTGTTCCCGCTTTTTGGAACGGGAACAAGATCGGCAAGGAACGGGAACAGCGCATCTCGCTCACGATAAACCGCTTACATCAGGTGTTCCCGTTGTTCCCGTTGTTCCCGGTCGATTTCAAATAGGTCGCAAATCGGCAGGGCCGGATTTTTCGCTGCATCAGGTTCACTCAAAAGGGACGGAAGGATCATGTAAGCGTTCACCATTCCCACGTCGGGTAACCGAACTTTCTTCGTATTCCGCCCTTGATCGTGTTCCAGATATCCCAGCTTCACCAGTTCTTTTGCGATGAGCCGATGATCGTACCCGGCGCACACCTCATCCTGGAACGCTTCCGGCAGGACGTAGTAGATACATTCATTACCCTTCGATTCACGAAAGCCCGCCCTGTTTGACACCGCTGGAGTGCCGCCTTCGTTGTATGGATTCTTCTTCAATTGGAAGCGAGACGAACCGTGCCGTTCAAGGAATGCCTTCACCTGCCTAATCCCGGCATCAACGTCTCTTACGCCCTTTCCGCCACGTCTGGTTAGCCATGCCTTGAAGCACGCCGACGCTGCCTGTTCTGCTTCGCCTTTTCCCCAACCTGTGATGTCCAACTCCGTCGCTAGTTCGCCAGCCGCCGCCACCAGCGCAAATCTGGACAACGCCCGGTAAACTTCGCCTGATGCATCCTTCAGTGCGTGCTTCTGCGAATGTTCCCGGATGAATCTATCAATCTCCTTGATGATCAACTTGCGGATATCGTCACGTTGTTCCGCAATCTGGGAAATGAACGTGCGCCCCGCTACTCCGTGATAGCGATGCGCTGCTTTCGTCAGACTGTCGGCAAAAGAGCCAGCATCGGTGTGACCGGGAATCTTCTCAAATAATCCAAGTTTCATTCCGGCGTCGGCGTCAATGTCCACACACCGAACTTCTTGCCCACCACGAACCTTTCCGCCGATGGACATCATGTGGTCACGTAATCCAACTTCGCCACTGGATAAAAACAACAGCCGCCACTGAAGCGCCTTGCGGGTGCCACCCGACCTCAACATCCGAACCTTACCTTGACCGTTTGCCAACATATACGTGACCTCGCCCACTTCCTTTGGGTTGGCCTGACCCATTTCATCCAAAACCAAGAGTGCGTCATTGTGCAGACTGGCAACGCCTTCCAGCCCATTGGCTGTACTTCTCCATGAGCGGACATAATTCTTTCCGCCGTACACACTGGCGGCAACCCGAAGTGCAGTACTCTTGCCCGTGCTCGAAGGTCCAACGAATTGGAAACCACCTGACTCACCGTCGATCAGTTGTAGAAGTGGTGCTGCAAAAGCGGTGGCGACACCAAAGACGAGCCGAGAGTTTCCTGCACATGGTAACGCCACATGCTGTTTCCAATCTTCCAGAGAACCGGATACGGTGAATTGGTGCTCCACGCCGAACGACTGGAATACCACTTCTTCTCCATCTTCGATTCCGCCCACTGTAGAATCGGGGAAAACATAACAGTCATCATGCCAGCCAACCCGGCTCACCGACTTCATGAAAACGGGCGGATTGGCTTCCTGTAAGTAATTTTTGAAAAGCTCACGTGCCTTGCGATTTGGCGCTACGATCATGCCACCTGCCAGGAGTTCAGCGAGGATTTCGTTACCATCACCTGCCAGCATGGACATTGGCATCGCCCATATATGCAGACGCTCTTCCAGATCATGCCACTTGAGGAGACGGCCCCACTCGCCGCCTTCGGTATTGCGGGTTGCGGCTACAATCTCGATTTTTGACGAAAGATGAATCGGCGGTTTGACTTCGCCGTCGTCCGCAGGTGGTGGCTGGAAGTACACACCGTTGTCCGATACCGAAAATCCAGGCGGAACCGATTTCTGGATTTTGATTGCGTGCTCAACCGTTCTTTGACCATAGGTGCGGTCACCACGCTTCTCATCCCACTTGGGGCGCATCAGTGCGGAGTTGCGGAAGATGCGGTCAATCTGTTCACGGTCACGAGTGCGGTATGCAAGTACGGCGCACAATGCTGCATCGGCAACTGAATGATTGTTATCGTGGGCTGATGTTTCGCCGTGATCGAACAGCTTCACGAACTTTTCGGCATTCTTGGCATTGCGGCAAGCAGCGATTATCGCTTCATCTGTGCCGCAACTCCCCGGAGATGGAGAGATCTCGGTCACATCGTGCGCTGGTTCCTGTATCGAAGTTCCAAAGACTTCTTGATGAAGCTCCAGAAGTTCTTCGGTGCGGTCCTCAATTGTGTCTGGCGTGCCTGGAATGTGATTGCCAGTTACAGTGAAGTAACGTTGGCCGGAATATATTTCGATCCTGCCTTTCTTGCGGCCCGTTGGAGGCAAGTCGCTTTGAGAAGTACACAGAATATGCAATCCCGTCCCTGACGGCGATGCTTCCGTGTACGAGTTCAATGTGGACACGATTTCATCTGCCCACTGCTCAATTTCACCATCGTCTGCTACACAATGGTCCAGGTCAACAAAGACATACGGTTTGTTGATTGCGAACCCTAATCCATCATAGGAAGAATCACTTTGAAGAGCATGGAGCGCCGTGTCAAAATCGGCCCAAGTTTCAGAGTTGGTGGATGAAGCAGGTTTTCCGGTCTTGGCATCGTAAGGCACCTTCCCTTTACGAACTAGCCAATTCAAGTCATTCTTCAATACTTGCGGTACATCGTTATACGTTTCCTTTCTATTAGTCATATTGGTGATGAATTCCTATTTCTGAGTTACTGGCGGATCAGCCGCCCCTGTCAGTACGCTTCTCGAAGATGGTGCCACGTACTGAATTGTGGCGGTCTGCCACACCTTCGGATGTACTCATTGACATCATCTTCAAAGAACAAAACTTTCCTGCCAATCCGGTGTGCCCGGAGTTGGCCGGAACTTGCCAGACGGTAGATCGTTTGGGTCGAACAATTCAGCCACGATGCTACCGTCAAGGCCGTGAATAATCGCTTACGTTCCATACTGCTCTCCTGCCTCTGGAGTCTCACCAGAAGGCAAATAAAAAGACCTGTTTTGGGCAACAGGCCACAGTGATGAATGAGGAGAGGGACGCACGGTAAGTCCTACGTCCCCGTCGAACTCATCACCATTCTTATTTACACTCGGCTGTTTGCGGGGTGTAATTCTATTGCACCACGGAACGCTATTTTGTCAAGTTTTGCCTAACTCGATAACCTGCAATAACTTAGTCGATTATTGACAGAATTAGGAACGGGAGGATACTGAAATGGACGGTTTTGGTTACTGCCCGATGCGTACTTTTTGGGTTGGATGACTGCCGCCGATGGATATGAAGAGTACGGCTCTGATTCTGGTAGTCACGCTGATGACTCCTGCACGGTTAGTCGAGTTAGGGCGAGTAGTAAGTTTCAGTGATGCGGTCGGAATTGGGCTTCCGTCTTGCCAAATCTGAAATCCAGCAGATGAGCGCTCCGGTGTTGGCGTCGGTGTATCCGGCGTCAGCGATCCAGCCGCAAATGCAGTCTGCCAGAGGAAAGGAGTTTGGAGTATCGAGTAGTTGTAAGAGAAGAGATCGGCAACTTCGCTGGTCAAACAGCCACAGCAGCGCAGCTTCAGCGGTTAGCAGACTGTGATATTGTTCGTCCGAAGGTAGATCTCGATGAGCCATCGAATGGAGACTTCGACAAGATGGCACGTCGCAGATTTCAGAATCCGAAACCTCGAAAGGAGGGCAAGCAATGGGTTCTGTACTATTGGGCGGATGTATTTGAACAGGGCAAACGAAAGCGTAAGAAGAAGCGGCAGGTGTTAGCGCCGATCACGATGAAGGCACGGGAGGTTCAAAAGGTTGCTTCCGAATTTTTGCGGCCCATGAACCAAGGCTTACAAGCAATCGGAGCGGCAACTAATTTTGGAACTTTTGTGGAAGGGACGTACAACGAAGTGGTGCTGCCAACTTTTGCGAAAAGCACGAAGGATCGGTATCAAGGAGTAGTTAAAAACTATCTCTTGCCGCAGTTTGGCGATTTGTGTTTGAGGGACATCACCGAGTTGACTGTCGATAGGTTTTTCGCAGGATTCGAGAAGACGGACTTGGACCACGAATCGGTGGATAAGATCAGAGATGTGTTGTCCAGCATTTGCGGTTCAGCAATCCGATATGGCTTGTTGATCAAGAACCCGGTAAAAGGTGTCCGACTTCCCCGGCCAAAGAAGGGAAAGAAGGACAAGCCGTGGATAACTCAACCGGACTTCGCCAGATTGCTTTTCCTGATTGCGGAGCCGTATGCCACGATGGTTTTCGTCGCAATCTACACAGGACTGAGGGCCAGCGAACTCATAGGGCTTCGCTGGTCTGATATTCATGAAGATTCGATCACCGTGGACGAAAGATGTTGCCGTGGTGACTGGGGCGCTCCGAAAAGTGCTGCCAGTAATGCAACCATCCCGGTAAATCGGGCCGTCATCGAGCGGATTCAAGCACTCAAGACGATGACCGTGAGCGTCAGAGCAGGAAGGGCGACACGGCAGTACAAGGCGGTGAAATCGGCTGGGCCGGATGACCTCGTGTTTCAGTCCGTTCAAACTGGTGCTGTCATGCGGGACAACAACATTCTGGTTCGGCATATCAAACCCGCCGCCCGAAAACTCGGTCTTGATTTCGTGAACTGGCAGGTTCTTCGCCGCTCATACGCAACTTGGCTGAAGGAGAACAAAACTGATCCAAAGGACGCACAAGCGCTCATGCGGCATTCACGTGTCCAGACGACGTTGGAGATTTATCAGCAGCACATTCCGGCGTCACAACGAATGGCAGTGGATGGATTGTTGGTGAACTGATGTTCATTCCAATTCTCATTCCATTGTCATTCCAATTCCAAGGAGGTTTTTAGGCTCAAAATGAAAGGGACGGTCAACAGAATCAATCAGATAACAATGGGCGAGTCCGTCCCTGAAAAGGCTGGCGTCGGCGGTTCGATTCCGTCCCTGGCCACCACTTCAAACAAAGCACTTACATCAAATCCAGCAGTTCGAAATTGCATCGAGATTTCGAACTGCCGTCCAAGCAACGTCCGAACTCGAAATCACTTGGGCGACGCGCATCCCTGGACGGTGTTCACCCCGACGCGGGAGGCGTGGGGGGATCTTGGCTAACAACCTTGTCTTCTGCTCGTGTAGTCATTCGAAATTGCTGGCCTCGGCCTCCGCAATTAGCGAGACGAGGGTTGCTAGCGCTGGCGGCCCAAGTAGCGTTCGAACGCCAGGATCAAACCGAACGCGACACCCCAAACGACAACCAGATCTGTAGCGAGGTGGGACCAACGTAGGCGATCGTCGCCCGCAAATCCACTCGCGTCGTTAGTATGCAAATGGGAAGCCGATCCGCGCGTGGAAGTCTGCACAACGTGAGGGGTAAGTGCGATGAACCACACATTCAGCGCGATGAACCCGAGCAACCCCACGACGGACGCGACAAACAGGCGTCGCAGAATGTCGCTAACTCATCATCACCATTCCATTGTGGCGCGCTCGGCCGCCCGCCTCGCCAATGACGTCATTAGGCAGCACTCGGTTTCAACTCTTCGCGGATAATGCGTCGCAGCGCGTCCTCAAATTTCGGGGCTTTGCCATCCAGGTATTCTCGTAGCGCGGCGTTAATGAGCGTCTGATATCCGGTCGCGCCGCCGGAGGCCTCGGCCATTTGGAAGAACCGATCGACAATGTCCTGGTCGAGTCGGATGGTAATGCGGACTTTACCTTCGGGTTCCGGTTCGCTCGGAACAACCCGGCCCCGCTTGCCTTTGCTGAAATCGTATCGGTCTCTCATCGTTCTGCCTCGTACTGCTCACGCTCGTTGGACTCGGCGGGACGCGCGGAGATGATGCGAATGTTGTCGCCTCGCCATGTATACACGACAACGAGCAATCGACCCATCGTGCCCGTGCCAAGTGTCACGAATCGCTGCTCGCCCGGACCGGATTCATCATCGGTAACTGTGATGGCATAGGGGTCGTCAAAAACCGGAATCGCTTCGGGTATTCGGACGCCGTGCTTGCGGTAGTTTATTCCGGCCTTGCTCGCCTCATCCCACTCGAACCCCACAACTTCAAGTGTACGTACTGGTTGTGCATACGTCAATATCGATGGTTGCGGCGAGATGTGGGGCATGTGGGGTGAACGCGAGCGTGCGGACTCTGCGTCCACAGTGCGTCCGAAAAGCAAGACACATAAGTCTTTTCGAATCAGTGAGTACTTTCCGTGATTCATTGAAGTCGCCGTTGGGGAACACTATTACGCCATCTGAGGTTGCAAGCGGCACCCCGGTGAAATCGGACCGGAGACACCCGTCGTGCCATTACCGAACGTCACGGCGCCCCCGGGACCCGCACCCGGACTCAAGACCAGGTAGTTCCCGGTGGATAGCGGCACAAAGGGTGAACGACTCGTTCGTGAGGATAGGGGGTCTTGGAGCTCCACGGACTTGCCGCGACGTCCAGCATCACGTTCCGATGAAGGTCCAGAGGTTCATCAGCGCGGTCTGGCAGGAAATGAAACTCATATTGGGCTGCCCGTAGAAGCACGGGATGACTCCAGCACTGCCAGCGGGCGGGATCTGGACCAGGGAATTATTGATGTCGCGGAATAGCCGGGATGAGCGGGATCAACCGCCCCGCAATTGCTGAGTACGACGAAATTTCCGTTCGTGAGAACGCCGATGCCACCCCAGCCCACAGCCTCGTAGGGGGCCGTGCCAGTGAGCGTGCTGATCAGCGCACCTGTACTTCCGTTGAAAAGGTAGACCGCTCCCGCAAACTGGTTGCTGTTTACTGTCAGCGCCGGGTCTGTTACAACAATGTTGCCGGTGGCTAGCGTTCGGACCTCGGCGCCGAAACGGCTATTGGGATCGTTGCTAGGATTGTTTAGTTGAAACGACCCGGCGAGCGCCGGGGAGAGGGCGAGCAGAAGGACGATTCCCATTCGGCTCGACACGCCGCGCGGAGTACTCGCCAGAGGGGTGCGCATAGCTGTATCATCCGCGCCAAGTCTACCACTATACTGGTAGGATTCCTAGCGTTCTGCCGACGGAATGAGCGCAATTACGATCCTTCAAGGACAACATTGTTTTGTTAATTCCGGTTGGGGGTGCTCTTTTTCCGCGTCTGAGCGGACTGACGGATGCTCGAAGCTAAACGCAGAGTGCCGCGCCGAATGTAGGTTCTACTTCACCCCACTTACCAGGTACAACGTCGCGAGATCGCGCTGGAACGAGAAAGCGTACGATTTGCCGTCGCCCGATATCCGAACCGATCCGTAGAAGAGGGCCGTGGGATCGGGCAGCTTCAACTCGCGCCAGACTTCTTCAGTTCCGGTTTGCACATCAAGTCGAAGGATGGTCATGCCGCGCCGGTCGGCGAGCGCCCGCTGGACGAAAAGATGTCGTCCATCGTCGCTCCAACGAATGATCCCAATGCCGCTCTCAACCCTGCCCACTACAACGTCGCGCCCGTTGTCGAGGGCGTGTAGACGAAGCTTGCCTTCAGTAATGATCGCCGCAAAACGGCCATCCGGAGACACCGCCGACGCGCGCACACCGGGTGAGGTTACGGTCTTGATATTGCCGCTATCGAGATCCAGGAGATAGGTCCTCGGCGGCTGCTCGGATTGACTCCCACTGAAAAGCAGGCGCTTGCCATCCGCGAACCATTCGACCGTTTCCACCGCAATTCCGCCGGTTGCGAGCACCTTTTCCTCACCGGGTCCTGTCGGCAGCAACACAAGCCGCGAGGTGTCACGGTCCCGCCGTACACACGCCACCCATTTTGCGTCGGGCGAAAGCGAAGCGCGATTGCCATAACCCAGCCGCACCGCAGGCGAGCCGTCGGTGCGCCGCAGGTAAATGGCGGCGTTGCGCCCCTCCCCGGAGGAGAGTTCCCCAAACAGAACCTCGGTTCCATCCCTGGAGAGGTCCGATACGGCGGAAGCATCCAGCCAGGCCAGGTCGCGTTCTGCCTTTGCGCCGGGTCCAAGCGCCCTAAGACCAATGCGGGAGTCGGCGTTTGCGAGCAGCAGTCTTCCATCGCGCGTTACATCGTACAAGACGCCGCTTCCGGGAATCTGCGCGAGCATACGTTCCCGGCCGGCCAGGTCAACGGCCCACAACGCTTCATCCGCGCCTAAACGAGCGCCGCCGAACCAGATCTCCTTACCGTTTGGCGACCATTGAGCGCCTCCGACCGCGCGCCAGCCACGGGAAAGAATCCGTGCTGGCCGCCCCGGACCTACGATGTTCACTGCATAATCGCCGTTCTCGGTAAAAGCGAAGAACGCAACCATATCGTCGCGAGGCGCAACACATAATTCGATGGGAGGCCGCAGCGCTTGTGTCTCGTAAAGGACGGAACCAATCGGAAATTCCACCCGATGATGTCCATTTTCGGTTCGGATTACCGCGAGCGATTTTCCATCCGGACTCCAATCGGCGGCCCACACGTTCTCGAGAACGGCGCGCGGAACGCCTCCGGAGAGCGGCACGCGCGCCAGGGTTCCGAAGGTTCGGGCGTCGCCCCCGCCGATCAGAATAGCCATTTCGCCCAAAGACGATACCGATTGAATGTTCGCTGATGGCAGTTCCAGATCGCGCGCCTCGCGATCGCCTGGCTGGACGGTGAAAAGCCTGGGGCTCGCGCCATCCCACGCGGCAGCATAGACGATATTCCCGGCGGGAGCGAACTTCGCTCTTAACACGTCACCCTGTCGAAACGTGAGCCTCTGGAACGAAATGGGCTTTCGAGGCAGGAGCCGCAGACTCGCCCAGGCGCCCAGCGCCAAAGCCATCAGAACGGCGACGGCCGCGGGCACAAGCCAGCGGCTGCGCGAGCGCAAAACAGGCGCCGCCGGCGACGGCAAATCGACCCGATCCTGCACATCCTCAAGCGCGATCTTGACGTCCACCATGTGCTGGATCCGACGTTCAGGATCCTTTTTCAAGCATCGCGATGTGATCCACTCCAGCTCGCGGGGCGCGTTCGGGAGGGCAACCGCGAGGGGGGCCGGCTCCGAATTGATCACCGCCGCCAGAATGCTGATCACATTTTGGCCAGGAAAAGCGCGCTTGCCGGTCAGCATTTCATACAACAGTGCCCCGAACGAGAAGATGTCCGACCGTGCATCCGCCGGTTTGCCTTCGGCCTGTTCGGGCGACATATAGCCGGCAGTTCCGAACACCATGCCGGTCTTAGTAGCCGACGGCTCGATTAATCCCCGTTCCGCGCTTTGTTCCGCTTCCACCAACTTAGCCAGGCCGAAGTCGAGCACCTTCACCCGGCCCTTGTCGGTGACCATGACATTGGATGGCTTGATGTCCCGGTGGACGATTCCGCCGGCATGCGCCGCCGTTACGGCATCCGCGATGTCCAGACCGTACTTCACCGCTACTTTGACCGGCAGTCCTCGTGCCGGAATCACCCGATCGAGAGTTTTCCCCGACACGTACTCCATCACCATGAAATCCGTGCCTTCATGTTGGGTGATGCCGTGGACGGTGACAATATTGGGATGATTGAGCGCGGAGGTGGCTCTTGCTTCCTGGAGGAAGCGGCGTTTTCGTTCGGGATCGGCCAGGCGGTCGGCTGGCAGAGCCTTAATGGCGACCGAGCGGTTCAGTTGTTTGTCGAGAGCCTTGAAGACCAAGCCCATCCCGCCTTTGCCGATCAACTCGGTGACCAGGTATGGTCCTATGGACTTGCCTACAAGATCTTCATGCCCGTCGCCGGACTCTTCAGGCAATTCGGCCGAGGCTTCGGAAACAGCCTTAGCCACCAGGTTGTCTCCCGAATCATCGTTCGCGAGTAACGACTCGACCTCGTGGCGCAACTCGGTGTCGCCGGCGCACGCTGTGGAAAGGAATTCGTCCCGGCCGGCTGCCGGAAGATCGGCGGCGCGATGAAAAACCTCTTCGACTTGCCGCCAGCGTTCCTCGTTCACGAGGCACTCTCGCCGCGGAGGAATCTCCGCAGCCATGCTTCGCCGAGCCGGAGGTCGCGCTTGACAGTGGCAAGGGTGAGATCCAGGGCCGTCGCGATTTCTTCCCGCTCCATACCACCGAAGTAGCGTAGCTCGATTACTTTGGCCTTGCGTTCGTCTACTTTTGCGAGCTCATCCAACGCTTCATTAACGTCCAGAACGTCGGGAGAACGGCCGGGGGCGAGGACGAGCGTCTCTTCCAGCGTGACCGGCTGCATCATGCCGCCCCGCTTGGCAGCGGTCCGCGAACGGGAATAATCCACCAGAACCAATCGCATCAGCCTGGCGGCGATACCGAAGAAGTGCGCCCGGTCGTGCCACTTAACCGGTTCGGACTGGCCCATGAGTCGAAGGCACGCTTCATTGATGAGGGCGGTCGGCTGCAGGGTCTGGTTGGGACGGCCGCGCCGCAGATAGCTCAAGGCAATCGAATGCAGCTCACGGTAAACGTGCGGAGTGAGTTCATCCAGCGCGGCACGGTTGCCTTGACTCCACGCCACCAGCAACTGTGTGACGGGAGGAGGAGGGCCTTCCATCAGCATGTATTCTCCCACACAGTTGGCCCAGGCTGGACCGATCCAAAAAATTTTGCAAAATCGTTAGCCGTTTTCGCGGGTGTTTCCGAATGTACAAGTGAAAGGAGACGGGCCATGAAGACAAAGACGAAGGTGAAAGCAGGCAGCGCAGTTTGGGGCAGCTAGTCGGGATCAACAGAAAACAACCAACGAGATTTTGGACCGCGTGACGGATAGTTCCGTCGCGCGGTCCTTTACTTTTGTGCCCTACCTGAAAGCGTCCTCAACCCTTGATCGTTGCCCCCGGGCCTGCCGCGCCCGGAAGGATGGCACGTGTCACAGCATGTATTCTCCCGCCCTCAAAAAACTTATAGAATCGCTAGCCGTTTCGCGATGCATTTCCGAATGTATAAGTGAAAGGAGAAAAGGCGATGAAAACAAAGACGAACGTGAAAGCAGGCACCGCGGTTTGGGGCAGCTAATCCGGGATAAAAAAGCCAACGAGATTCGGACCGCGTGACTGAGGTTTTCCTCGTCGCGCGGTCCATTGCTTTTGTGACGCTATTTTGAAGGCGCTGCGACGCCTACCCTCCAAGCTGCTCCGCCCGCGCACTCGCAGAATACTCGCATAGCTATGAAGTAGCCCTAAATGTCCTTTTTATCGATCTTTTGCCCCCCTCGTTCGCGATCACCGCTAGGATCACCTTGCAGAGACGGGACTTAAAAGGGGGGCCTTATGGGGGTACGTGCTACCCTGATACCAGAGGTCGTTTTCGAGATCAATGCCCAATGAGTCCAGTTTGGCGGATTCTGCCAGTGGGCGAGTGATCCTTTATCTCGAGGATGACGATCCCACAGCGCAACTTTTCGAAGAGGTTGTCCGAGATCTCAGGTCTACCGTTCAACTGTATCGGGTGACGACCTGCACCTCGGCCATGGCCTTCCTCCGGCGGGAAACACCATTTAATGGTGTACCAGAGCCGCATGTGATCATCCTGGATATCAATGTGCCCGGTGGTTCCGGTTTTAGCGTTTTACGCGCCGTTCGAAGCGATCCCCGATTTGCCCGCCTTCCAGTGATCATCTTCAGTTCGTCGAATACCACCTCCGACCTGATCGAAGCTCGCGAACTTGGGGCCAATGGATACATGGTCAAATCCGTGGAGTTATCCGCTTTTACAGCCGCGGCCGAGTTGGCGCTGAGCCTGGCCGCCTGACCTGATGCGATCAAAGTTCGAGCTTCAATGCATGAATGGGGCGGCCGATTTCGCATCCATGGACGGTTCTCAATCGACACGAAAACGCATTCTGGTCATTGAGGACGAATTGATCGTCGCCCGTGACCTCGGGAATCTGATCCGCCGGCTGGGGCATGTGCTGATCGGGCACGCCTCAAATGGGCAAGATGCGATTCGGCTCGCATCGGAAACAAAACCGGATTTGATCCTGATGGACATCCGCTTGAATGGCCCAATCGATGGAGTCCAAGCCGCAAATGAAATTGTGCGCCGCCACAGGATCCCCGTGATTTACGTCACGGCGAACAGCGATATGTTTCTCGATGGCCACTCGGAAATGGTTCATCCATATATATGTGTTACCAAGCCATTCTCAGAGCTATCGGTGCAGGCCGCCATCGAGAGTATTGCGCCGTAGTCGAGTTTACATGCCGGCAGGTACGTCCGTTGAGCCAGATCGAAACGGCTACTCCCGGGCGATCCGTTGGTGTCCGTCCGCATGGAGTGGTGCTCCGAGAGTCCGGCTCGGAGGTCGAAGTGCCCAGGATGCGATCGCGAGACAGAGGAACGACAGCGGCGCAATCAGGTCCCCCCAGTGGCCACATGCGGCTTGAGATGCAACAGCGCCCGCCAGCTCAAAGACGATTCCGGCATACGCCCATTCTTTGAGCCTGAGAAATCCCGGAACCACCAGTGCTATTGCTCCAGGGATCTTCAAGATGCCCAGGATCGTCAGGATGTACACTGGGTATCCCAGGCTGGTAACAACCTGGGTCACAAACGGACCGCTGACGACGCCAGTCCGTTCGTGGGTCAGGTCTACGATGCCTCCTGCGAATGTTTCCAGCGCGATGAGGCAAGTCGTCGTCCAATAAAACATCGTCTTAGCCTTCACTTCGATTCGTCCTTCCCCTTGCGAAGTTCGGCAACTGTCTCGGGCAAAGTTCAGCCACAGTGCATCTGGCCATTCACCGATCTCCAGCACATGGTAGCTACTTGATGAACCATCCAGCGCCGATCCCGGTCTTTCCGGCCAGCGCCGCTACAAGTCAGCGGTAGAAAACGGTGGGCTGCAAACCGAGTTCATCACAGAGGTTTGAGGCCGGCACATTCTCCAGCAGATGGCTCCTCGGATGACGACATTTTCCGCATCTGAACCGGAACAGCGCGAACCTCATTCCGAAGACATTTTCCGCGGGAAGGTGATCGCAAATCGCGTGCCCGAATCCCGAGCGACAAGCAGCGTTCCATTCAGTTGTTGAACGAGCAGATGCAACAACTGAAACCCCATCGTATTCGTGTTCAGCGGATCGATCTTCTCGGACAGCCCGACTCCGTTGTCGACGACTTCCAGACGGCATCCCGCCTCGGCGGAATGGAATATTACCTTGATCTGCCCGGGCCTGCCTTCAGGAAAAGCGTGTTTGAAAGCATTGGTAAGGAGTTCGTTGACGATGAGGCCGCAGGGTACGGCCTCGGTGATTTGAAGTAAGAGCGGCTCCGCTCTTACGTCGACCAGGACGTGGGTCGCGCGTTTGCCATTAAGGGCAATGACGTCCCGCACCAGGTTGTCGACATAGCGGCTAAACTCGATGCGGGAAAAGTCGCCTGCGGCATAGAGCAATTCGTGTATAGCGGCGATGGAACGTACCCGAGTGTTCATCTCGCTCAGCATTTTTTTCCCCTCGGCGCTCTCCACGAATTCCGACTGCAGGCTGAGGAGGCTGGCGATAATCTGCAGATTGTTCTTCACCCGGTGGTGAACTTCTTTGAGCAGCACCTCTTTCTCGGCGAGAGATGCACGCAGCCGCCGCTCCTGCGCCTGGAGTTGGCGGTCGGACTGGTGCCGCTCTGTCACGTCGCGCATAATTTTGGTGAAGCCACGCAACCGCCCGGCTGAATCGGAGACCGATGTGAGAACGCCACTGGCAAAGAACCGGCTTCCATCTTTCCGAACGTGCCAGCGCTCGTCCTCTGAAGTGCCCCTTTCTCTCGCGGTCTCGATCTCCTGCTGAGGGGCGCCCGCGGCAACATCTTCGGGGGTGAAGATTCTATCAAACCGTTGTCCAACCATCTCCGCCTCCGAGTATCCAAGCAAGCGTTTCGCGCCGATATTCCAAGCCGAGATGACCCCATTGACGTCCATTTGAAACAACGCGTAATCTCTTACGCTTTCAACGAACATCCGGAACCGCGACTCACTCTCGCGCAGAGCTTCCACCGCCCTGTTCCGGTCGGTAACATCGCGAATATTGATCTGCACAACCTGCTGCGAGCCGACCGTGTAGCGATTCGCAACCAGATCGGTTTGAATGATTCGACCGTCCGCGGATCGAAACGCGACGCCGTCCTGGCGCACGATCTCGCGGGACTGTGTTTCCGAGATGATATTGATCACCTGATCAGTGGTTTCCAAGGCCCCGAAGGAGCCCAACAAGCAGCCCACCACCCGTTCCCGTTGATAGCCCAGGAGTTCGAGCATGAATGGATTCACATCCCTGATCTTTTCGGTTTCGGCATCGCAAATCAGCATGCCGACTTTGGCGGTTTCAAACATTCGCTGGTAGCGAGCCTCTGCCTGCGCGTGCAATTCAGTCACATCTTCAATCGCAAGCAGAATGCTTCGGCTGCGCTCACCGTCGGGCGAAATGCGCTTCGCATTCAGCAGCATCCTCCGGCGGCCAATATGCGGAAAGGTATGCTCGATTTCAAAATCCTGAAACGACTTGTCTCCAAAAAGAGCTTCGCCCAGAAGCTCTCGCAGACGGGGGAGATTCCATTGGCCATTTCCCAAATCGTAAAGGAGTCTGCCCTCCGTATCCGACCGGGATACGTGAAAAGTCTCGTAAAACGCCTCCGTCGCTCGTTCCACCCGAAGGTCCGCGTCGAGGACCACCAGAGGTTCCCGGACCGTTTCGATCAGACTTTCCGCATAGTCGCGAGCCTTTTCCGCCGCTCGCAGTGTCCTTTTCAGAACGTCGACATCGAAGAAGATGATGATCGCTCCGTCGATGTGGTTATCGGCCGTCCGGTAGGGCCGGATCGAGACGGAATACCAATGACCCGTCTGGTCCTGAATCTCTTTTTCCTCGCTGCGCAAGGTCTCAGAGACGTTCTGCACGGACGCAATCAGACCGGATATATCGATGTTGCCCGAAAGACGGGTGATCGCATGGCCGACATCAAACGCTCTGACGTCCAGTATTTTCTCCGCCGCCGCGCTGAACTTTCTGAGCCGCAGCTGATTGTCCAGCATGAGGAACGGGAGGTTCACCGCAGTCAAGAGATTGCTGAAATCGCTGTTGGCGACATTCAATTCCTGGTTGCGGGTCTGTAACTCTTCGTTCAGAGTTGTCAGTTCCTCGTTGGCGCTTTGCAACTCTTCTTTTGTGGTGCTCAACTCCTCGTTGGTGCTTTGCAGCTCCTCATTCGCGCTGCGGACCTCCTCGTTGGATGCGCGTAATTCCTCCACATGCGCTTCGTGATCCTCATTCGCGTTCCGAAGTTGCTCACGGAGTTCCAGGATTTGTCTTTCCAGATCGCGATTGGTAGCCTCCAACGTCGTGGCATCGCTGGTAGCGTCTAACGGCGGCGCCGCGACGACAGGGGGACCGGGGCGCTCCGTGAGACCGGTAGTTTCCTGAAAGGCCACAATGAAATAGCGTTCCTTGAGCGCTGCCCCAGAAATGGGGGTCACTTCAATGGCGATTTCCCTCCTGTTCCCCTGATACTCGGTGACAATGCCTTCTTCCCGGACGGAGATGTTCCGGGCGGCGGCGGCATCGAGGAGCCTGCGCAAAGGACGCACCAGGCTCTCCCGCGCCATGTGCAGGAGATGCAAAGTGGCTTGACCCGGAGTCGGCTCGAGGTATAAACCCGTACGACCGCGAAAATGAAGAATCTGTAGATCGGCGTCAATCACGACCGCGGGCGGAGAATACTTGTTTTGGAGAATGAGGTCGGCTTTTTTTTGAAGGTCGAGACCGTGAACGGTGATATGGGCTTTGGGCATCTCCGGTTCCGCGGCCGCTGTAAAGTTCGGCGTCAGGTTCAAGGTAAGGCGCAAAGGGGCCGGCTTGCGGCCGTAAATGCGGTTGTGTTTGTCAATCACCAGGAACAAGTCACTCGCCGCGCCGATGGACTCTGCTGAGCCGAGCAGCAGTAGTCCGGAGTCGTTGAGGCTGTAATGGAAGACCGGCAATACTCGGGCCTGTAGCACCGAATCGAGGTAGATCAGCAGATTGCGGCAACTGATCAAGTCCATGTGTCCAAACGGAGGGTCACTGGTAATGTCCTGGCGCGCGAAAATGCAGCTTTCGCGGATACTTTTAGAGACTTGATAACCGCGATCCACGTGGACGAAGAATCGCCGCAAGCGTTCCTGGGAGACGTCTTGGGTGATCAAATCGGCGTAGGTCGCCGCGCGGGCGCGATCCAGCGCCAGGTCGCTGATATCGGTGCCGAACAACTGCAACGGGGTATCGAGTTCTAAAGCGTTGGTCAGTTCTTTGAGGCAGATCGCAAGGGAGTACACCTCTTCACCGGTCGCACACCCGGGAACCCACACCCGAAAAGGTTCAGTCGATTTGCGGGACGTCAGGATTTCCTTAAGCAGGACAGCCAATGCGTCGAAGACCGGGACATCGCGGAAGAAATTGGTAAAACTGATGAGCAAATCCCGATAAAGCTCTCGCGCCTCCTCGGGCTCCTTCTCAAGAGCGTTCGCATACTCAGCAAGAGTTCTGATTCTCCTGATCATCATGCGTCTTCCAATCCGGCGGCGAATGGTGTTCACCTTGTAGTGAGAAAAGTCAACGTTCGTTCGGGTACGCAGGATGCGGAACACCTTCCTGAGTTCGCCGTCTCCCTCAGGCAGAATTTCGGCGTGTGGTTCCGTTGGCTGAGGCTGGACGTAGGGATGGTTGCTCAAGCTTGTCAGTTCACGGGCGATTTCCTCCGGGGTGAGAATGTAATCGATAGCGCCCGTTGAAATTGCATTGCGAGGCATACCGAGATGTTGGGCGGAGGCTTCATCCTGGGCAAACGTGATTCCGCATTCCTCTTTAATCGCTCTGACGCCCTGGCTGCCGTCAGAGGCGCTTCCGGAGAGAATGATGCCAATCGCACGGCTGCCCTGCACGCGTGCTAAAGACTCGAAAAAGGCGTCTACGGGCAAATGAAGACCCGGAGTCCGAGGCGCAAGCCTCAAAACGCCATCTTCCAAAACCATGGTGGTACCGGGCGGAATCACATAGACTTCGTTCGGATAAATCGATATGCCATCCTCGACGTTTCGTACCGGCATCGATGTGGCCTTGGCTAAGATCTCGGGCAAATGGCTGGTGTGGTGCGGATCGAGATGCTGTATAAAGATGAAGGCCATGCCGGTATTGTTCGGTAACGCCTGCAGCAGCCTGGTGAATGCATCCAAGCCGCCGGCGGAACCGCCGATGCCGACGATCGGAAACTCGTGTCCCCGCAGCGGGCTGACGTCGACATCGTTGCCCCGATTGACTTCAATCGGCCCGGTCTCGAGTTCTTTCCCGGATGGGCTCGTGTCTTCGTCAGATTCAGCCATTCGGAATCAGTCCTTTCGTTTACGATTGTGGGTTGACGTCACCATGGTTCATGAAGTGCCGGGGGGGGGTGTACCTTTCCGTTAAGGGTTTTGTTTCAAGAGGAATGCGGACGTGAACGCTCGTACCCAGGCCCGGAACCGACTCGATAGCCAAATTGCCGCCCAGCAACTCGGCGCGCTCCGCCATACTCTTCAGACCGAGACCACTGGAAGAGTTCAGGCGCTCAGGTGAGATACCCAAGCCGCTGTCGCGGATGGTGAGAAGGAGTTCTCGCGGCGCTCCTTCGAGGAGGATCATGACGGTCACATCTTCCCCGGCATGTTTGATGACATTGTGTAAAGCTTCCTGAGCAATGCGATAAATCGCCAGGGATACATCACGGCTGAACTGTTGCGGGAGGGAGCGGGCGATAAAGCGCGCCGGTCTTTCATATCGCTCTTCAAACGTTTCGGTGAGGTAGCGCAGCGCGGCGGCCAGGCCCAGATCGTCGAGTATCGAAGGATGCAGGCGATGCGAGATATCGCGCAATTGTACAGACAGTTTGCCAAGGTCCGCGAGAATACCATCGAGCTCGGCGTGGTGATGGTTGCGGACCTCCGGCGAAAGCTTCTGCCATAAGGTTTCAATTGCAATCTGAAGGAAAGCAACCTGCTGGCTGATGTCGTCGTGCAGATCTCTTGCAATCTGCGCTCTTTCTTCTTCCTGGGCCCGAAAGAGCCGGGCCGTAACGGCACGCAGTTCCTCTTTGGTGTCGACCAGGACATTCGTGGTGGTTAACGCTTCCTCGGCAAGCCGCTTTCGCTGCGCATCTTGTTGCAGTGCGATTTCTATGGTTGCATGCAGTTCCTCGTCCGCGAAAGGCTTGACGATAAAGCCGTATGGTTCCGGAACTCGGGCCCGACGAATGGTCTCCGGATCGCTGAATGCGGTAAGAAAAACCACCGGGATCTCATACTCGTTTCGAACTCGCACGGCCAGTTCCACGCCGTCGATTTCTCCAGTCAATCCAATATCAGCCAGCAGTAGATCGGTAGGGGAATCCTTGAGTTGCTCGAGGGCCGCATCTCCGTTGGTAGCGATCCCGACGATGTCATAGCCCAGCCGGGTTAGCAGCCGGCGGAGATGATCACTTGTGATCCGCTCGTCCTCCACGATGAGAATCCGTGCTTTATCCACAGCGTCTCAGTTTCTCACGAAGCCCAGTCCATCCGATCTATGTATACCTCCATTTCGTTCCGACGATGGACTCTCCGTCGTTTAACACAACCGGGCAAGGCCGTGATTGCTTTGTTCGGCAACCCGCCGGCCTGTGCGGGCGTGTCTTGACGTTAGACGCGCGGGAGGGAAAGGGTGGATCAGGACTGGCGCCGCCGAGGGCTTGAAAACAAGGTGGCGCGTGGCGGTTTCGCCTGTGCGTTGTCGGTGAAGTCCAAAGGCAGGCTGAATGCCCGGATCACCTTCCACATCCTAGAACCTTCGCAGGGGCGCACAGAATCAGAGGCGGTGTGGTACCTTTCCACAGCCTGCAGCCCGCAGGGTTTTGACCGTGTCTTACAGGGGTGGAGGTTGCGAAACGGCGGGCTTCAGTTTTGGGGCGGTGGCAAGCGGTGGGCGGACCGTGCTATTATTGGGTTGTCTTTGCCTCATCTCGCCGCAGTGCTTGCCACTGGCTTTATCCCGTTCCGCGGCCTTCAGCGCAAATCTGGACAGAGACAGTCTGGCTAGGAGGCCTTTCTATGACCAATATTTTCGTTGGCAATCTCAGCTACTCTACGACGCAGGAAGACCTGCATTCAACTTTCGCCCAGTTTGGGAACGTCGAACGTGTCAACGTTGTGACGGATCGCGAATCGGGACAGCCGCGCGGCTTCGCCTTCATTGAAATGACGGACCCGAACGAAGCGCAGAACGCAATTTCGCAACTGAATGGTGTGGAACTGCACGGCCGTGCCATGAATGTGAACGAAGCTCGTCCGAAGCCGTCTTCGGGCGGCGGGCGAGGCGGGTTCGGCGGTTCACGGAAAGGCGGCGGGGGCGGCGGTCGCAACCGGTGGTAACAACCCGGTTGTTGTATCTCGCAGCAACGGTGAGACTTCCGAACTGACCAACTAAGGAGGTGTTATGGCGAGTCGAGGACCACAGTCGTTCCAGAAGCGGCAGAAAGAACAGCAGCGCAAGGAAAAACAACAGGAGAAGATGGCGAAAAGGTTAGAACGCAAACGCCACGCGGAAGCATCTCCTGCCCCTCCGGCGCAGCAAGAGGAAGCCGAATCATCGTGAAAACCCGAAGACGACCTCTCGTAGAAAAGAGCAGACCTACCGTTCCTACCGTTCACGCGGAGCCTAAGCCACCGAATCGCCGGCCTTCAGGAGGTTCTGAAGCAGTTAGTTCTGAGCGCCATATTCCTGAAAAAACAGAGAGCGCCAAGAACTACAAGACGACGCTTCCCAGCTACCGTTTCCAGCGTGCGAGAACGCCAGGCATCATCGAAGTGCTCAATGAGAACTCCTACGTGATGGCTGAATACAGCGAGCGCACCGGATCCGTGAAATGGCAGCGTATGGTGCTTGCATCTCAACGAGAGCAAATCGAAAAATGGCTTGACGCTCATTATCCCAGGGCGTAGCATCTTGAAGCCCCTTGTCGCTCGATGACAAGGGGCTCTCGCGACAACCTTCCAAGATCCTAGTCGACGTTAAGCTGCTTCCCTTTTCTTCCCAAACAACATTTGTCCCAAAGTCTAAATGAATAAATTTTCTGAACTTCCGCTCTGCGACCTTTTGCAGAGCAACCTGATGAAGCACGGGTATGTCCAGCCGACACCCGTGCAAAGCGAAGCCATTCCTCCGGCCCTGGCCGGCCGCGATGTGGTGGCCACGGCACAAACCGGAACCGGCAAAACGCTGGCGTTTCTGTTGCCCATAATTCAATCCTTGACTCAACCGGCAGGCAAGCCGGGCGCAGGCATCCGAGTCTTGATTCTTGTTCCTACCCGCGAACTTGCTCTCCAGATTCACGAAAGCACGCTCAAGCTGACGCAAGGGCTGAAACTGCACTCGGCTGTCGTGGTGGGGGGCATGAGTGAGACCACGCAGTTGCGAAACGTCCGGCAAGGCGCGAGGATCGTGATCGCAACGCCGGGACGCTTATGTGACTTTCTCGATCGGAAACTCGTCGACCTGGGAAAGGTGGGCGTGCTGGTTCTGGATGAAGCAGATCGCATGCTTGACATGGGCTTCCTGCCGGCACTCAAGCAGATCCTTGGGTGCATTCCGGAACACCGGCAGACTCTGCTTTACTCCGCCACCATCGAAAAGTCGGTGGCGCACTTGATTAGCGCCCACGTCAAAGACCCGGTCCGCGTGGCCATTGGCGCCACTACGAAGCCCCTGGACTGCATCGATCTCCACGTCTACGAAGTGGAGCAGGACGGCAAGCTCAGCCTCCTGGAAAAATTGCTGCAGCAGGAAGCGGGCTCGTTCCTGGTATTCGCCCGTACAAAGCACGGAACAGACCGCCTGGCCCGGCGCCTGAGCGCGTCCGGCATTGACGCCACACGGATCCATGGCGATCGCACGCAGGGCCAACGCAATGAAGCACTGGCCGGATTCAAGAAGGGTAATTATCGGGTGCTGGTGGCCACCGACGTAGCCGCTCGCGGCATTCACGTGGATGACATCGCGCACGTGGTGAATTACGACCTTCCCCAAGTTCCCGAGGATTTCATCCATCGCGTGGGCCGCACCGGCCGCGCCGGAGCCCGCGGAACCGCATCGACCTTCGCCACGCGCGGCGAACGCAGCGATGTTCGCAAGATCGAAGCTGCAATGAAGACGCGGCTGACGCCGAGAGAAGTAAGCCCGGGGCAGCCGCTTCGCGAGGAGAAAGCGGCGTCTCATCCCATCACGCAATGCCAGCCTAAGGGGAACGCGAGCCCGTTCCGGCACGCGCAAGCCCAGCCCGCGGCACTTCGCAGCAGGTTCCGATCGTCACGACGCAAGGCCGGATGATTGATTCGATGGCGTCCAGGAGCCCCGGCGCAGCCGGTCCTGGACAAGGGCGGCGCGTCATGTACCGCGCAATCGAAGAGCGTTGATCAAAGCGGTGGCGCACTCGTGGGTGACCGTGTCATACTATATGTGCCTCAACCCGCGAAAAGTGCCACCTCAACAGTGCGGGGCATTTCTCCTCTTTCAGGCAGAAGGAAGCCGCGTATGACAGCAAGGCAACCTTCCTGTCAGCTCAAACTATGACCCTAAAAGGAAGAGCATGGTCCTAAAGATTCTCCTGAAAACCATTACATCAGGATCTGAAACGAGAGCCGAAATTGACTAGTACGGCAACGATCGCGGCCAACACGCGCGAACTGATCCTGCAGCTAAGCCGTGGTAACGCTGATCCAGCCCATGCCCTGGCGCGGAGTGTTCAGGCCGATCTGAACATGATCTTAACCTCCGATTTTAATGGGGCCAGCAACCTGCGGCAGCAGGCGCGGCAGACCATGTTTGCCATTGAGGAAGTGCTGGCGCTGGTCGATTCAAGTGACCTTCGGGGAGCCTGGGAAGCCGCTCGAGACGCCGCAAGGGAGTGGCGTGCCATCGCCCAAGAGGAAGATTAGCGCCAGTATTAGTTACCTTGACAAAGTAAGCAATTTAACCGATAATTATAATGCCTGGAGCAATCCTGCCCACTCGCAGATCACTTGAACTAAGTCAGCTGATCTGATCTCTCCTTCTTAGCCACCGCCGACAACCTGGAGTTTTGCTGTGTTTCATGCCATGCAGACAACCACGGGACGTGTCTACACCGGGACCGTAGCGTGGCTGGCTGTCGCTCTCGTCTACATTCCTGCCGCATTGCTCGTAACTGGTCCCCTATATGTTTGGCCATCACTGGCGTTCATGTCGGTAGCGATCTGCGCGACAACGGCCTGGATGAACGGGAAGAAAACTCGCCTGAGAAGCGCTCCTACGGAGCGGGCGAGGAATTCGTGAACGGGCGGCACGGCAGCAGCGAACGCTTTAGCCCGTGGCAGAAGTCTTTCAGAGCGGCATGCGCCGGCGAAACCGCCTGCGCTACCTTTAGGGCTCAACTGGTAGCGAGCCTGGGTGGGACAGGCATTCAGCCTGCCCTATTTCTGCCACCGGCTGCTAGACCTGCCGCCGTGGCCTTGGATCTACTCATACAAGCTGGGAGAAACAAATGCAGTTTATTCTAACCGGATTCACTCAGGATATGGCTTTCCGCGTGTTCGCGTTTGAAGGGGTCAAGTCGGACCGAACACGGGCGCAGTACACCGTTCGGGCTGACCTTGGCCTGGTTCGGAAGTACGGCATACGGGTCCAGGAACTGCCTTTGTTATGCCGTTCTCTTCTGGATAAGTGTTCCGAACAAGAGGAGAAGCGCTCCCTGATCTTCAGCGAAGATGACATGCAGATTCGCGCCAGGGATTGCGCACTCGCCCGCGAGATGGTGGCGATGAGGAAGCCTGGCCGCAGGCCTGCCGGCGCGAACGTCGGGGGGGCGTGGCGCGGTCCGCAGCCTTAGGCAACGCCGGCTGGTGACGAATTCCACAAAGGATTGACATGTCTACGTCGATAGATGACGAATCCGTGCTGAATGAGCAGACCTGGCGAGCGTGGGAGCACAAGCGCAAGTTGCGTCGCGAAGAAAAAGCGGCTCGAAAAATGAAGAGAGCAGCCACGATAATTCTTGTGCTGCTCGCGACTGTCGGGACATTTTATCTGCTTGTCGTGAAGTAGAGCAGGTCCGCAAAATTAGTAGTGATTTTAGGCCTCAAGTGTGTTATACTAAAGGCGTTTTTGACAGTCGTGCCGATTTAGGCTCCTTCGCATCGTTTGGTTCATGACCCGCGTTCGATCCTGCCCAATTTAGCTACTCTGCAAACTCAGAAAGAGAAAAATGAAAAATATTTACGTAGGCAATCTCAGCTTTGGCACCTCGGAAGAGACCGTGCGTTCACTGTTTGAGGCGCATGGAACCGTGGATCGAGTAAACATCGCTCGGGATCGCGACACAGGGCAGCCCAGGGGTTTTGGTTTCGTTGAAATGACGAACGACGGTGAAGCCGAGCAGGCAATGACTGCTTTAAATGGGCGCGACATTGATGGCAGAACGCTGAACGTCAACGAAGCACGTCCCAAGACCGAACGAGGATTCGGCGGCGGCGGGCATCGCAGCGGTGGTGGTGGCGAGCGCCGCGAGCGCCGCTGGTAGGCACGATCGAATTTCGCAAGGGCGGTAGAAACAATGCCGCCCTGTTTCATCGAATAATTTTACCCTTAAGCCCCCGGAAGGCTTGACCTGACGATTCGGTAGGCGGTTCGAATTCGTCCCTGGACAGCCTTGGTTCAACCTCCGCTCAAGCGGCCCTCGACTTCAACTCCCCTCGAATCATCCGCCGCAGCTTTCCTCAGACTTCAAGCACCTTCCCATCGAGATACTCCTGAGATCACCCGTGCGTCGAGCTCCGCTTTCCGATATGATGACGTCAGAGCACGCATGAGCAGGGCAACCCTGCGCTCGCGGACGCCGATTCCTCGCGACACGCAAAACGATTACACGCACGAAATGGCAGCGCGGCGGCGCGACTTCGTGCGGGAACAAACGGGTGGGAATCTTTCGCACCTCGCGAATTATTCGTTCGATCCAGCGGTCCTTCCCGGCAATATCGAGAATTTCACAGGTGTCGCGCAGGTGCCGATCGGCATTGCCGGACCCATTCGGATCGTGGGTGAACACGCCCAGGGAGATTTCTACGTTCCGCTAGCTACTACCGAAGGAACGCTGGTGGCGAGCTACAACCGCGGCATGCGGTTGCTGACGGAGTGCGGCGGAGTAAAGACCACCATCCTGGAGCAGTTCATGCAGCGTGCGCCGGTTTTCATCTTCGCGGACGCGCTGCAGTCGCGCGACTTTGGGATGTGGCTCTGTGCGAATTTCGCCGCCGTGAAGGAGGCGGCGGAGGCCACCACACGGTTCGGCAAGCTCGTTCACATTTCGCAGCACGCTGTCGGTCCTTTGCGGTACCTGCGTTTCAATTACACGACCGCAGACGCTGCCGGGCAGAATTTGGCCGGCAAGGCAACCCTCGCAGCTTGCGAATGGATTCGCGAGCATTACCCGGGCGAAGCTAGGTTTCTTCTTTCGGGGAACATCGATACCGACAAGAAGCATTCGCACATGAATATGATTTTGACGCGAGGCCGGCGAGTCGTGGCCGAGGCAGTCATCAAGCGCGAGCTGCTCCAGAGCCTGATGGGTGTCGAAACCACCGACCTGTTTCGAGCGCGGCAGGTTCAACTGGCGGGAGCGTTCCTGGCGGGATCGGCAAACAACGGCGCCCATGCGGCCAATGGGCTGACTTCGCTGTTCATCGCGACCGGGCAGGATGCCGCCAACGTCTCCGAATCGCATGCCGCCATCACGTATACACAGCTTCTCGAAAATGGCGACTACTATTGGTCAATCACGCTTACCTCTTTGATTGTAGCCACTTACGGGGGCGGTACGGGCCTCGCAACACAGCGGCAGTGCCTTGAAATGTTGGGCTGCTACGGGACCGGGAAGGCGGACAAGTTCGCGGAGATCTGCGCCGCCGTGGTTCTAGCGGGGGAGACTTCACTGGCCGCCGCCGTGCTCCACGGAGATTGGGTCTCGAGTCACGAGCGATTAGGACGTAACCGTCCTTAACCTGCGCAGTACTACAAATTGCGAACTAATTCATGCGCGATCCGTCTATCCCTCTGATGTCAACCACAACGCAGGACAAATACTCGTACTCTATCCGGCGAACGAGCGAGAGCAGCGTCGCCGTTGAGGTCTTCAAAACCGGGTTGATGGGGCGGCGTAAACACATCTTGTTCGTTGAACGCTACGGTGGAATGCTGGAATACGATTTCGACAACCCCGAGCGATCCCGTGCGGAGCTGGAGTTTGATGCCGACAGTATCGTTTGCCGCGACGAGTGGCTGAGTCCCGAGAAGCGCAAAGAGTTTCTCAGCACGGTAAAGGGCGAGATGCTCAAGGTGTCGCAATATCCCAAGATCACCTTCTCATCGGGGAAGATCCGCAAATTGGCGCAGCACCGCTTTGAGGTGGACGGGACTTTGACCATCCGAGGTATAGCCAAGCCTGTGACAGCCGAGGTAGCCGCGATTCCGGTCGGCAAGGTTCGGTTCGAGTTGGACATTACTGCTCGGTTCAAGTTTTCCGATTACGGCATGGAGCGGCCATCCTCGATGATGGGCCTGGTCGGGACGCGTGATGAGATGCGGCTGCGGTGCTTACTCTTCCCGGAGCGCAAGGAGAGCGACGCCTGATTCCGAGCGTGTCAATGCGGCTTTGAGCCGCTCGCCTGACACAGCGAGTCGCGTGAGCGAGATGGACTCCATTTCGACAAAATACGCGGCTTCGTGTTCTTTGCTGCAGAATTTTGCCTGGATCAATCGCCTCCAGATTGGCACGGATACCTGGCAGTGATAGCAGCCGCGTTCCGGCGTTGCAGGTCTCTGGTCCCGGCAGACTTCCAGGATGTCGTTAACAGGATCCGATATAGTCAGCGCTCTTGAGTAGGCACCCATCCGGGAACTACACAGCAAAACGAGCGCCAAGTTGTAAGCCAACGAACTCAATCAGTTGCGGCTCCGACAAACTGTAAGGCGGGACATACTGACGCAAGCGGTGACATTCTGGCCTTCATTTCGCCTTCGCGGTCACTACCAGCCATAGATCATCGCGATCGGTCCCGCTGAGCGGGATCTTGCCCAGGACCAACTTCTGGTTTTCGTGGATCACGAGATCCGTGGAGATTCCGATCGGTTTTAACTGCGGGGTGGGAAAGTTCTCAGGGATGTCGATATGAAATTCGAACTGTTGAAGAGACACGGTCTTTCCGTCGCCTGAAACCCTGGGAGTACCGAACTCCAGCCGGTAGTAATAGGGCGGAGCGCTCGAGGGTTTGAAGTCTTCCCGCAAGACTCCCTCTACCTTCGCGCTGCTGTGAACCGTAGTCACAATCGTATCGGCTAGAGTGAATCGGGAATAGGGCAGAGTGCGCTTCATTTCCGCGACCGCCGATGCTAAATCAGGCGGGATGGCCCCGGCCTTGTCATCGCCCGCCGAATTTGCGCGGAGCAGATAGATGGTGAACTCCACCCCCTTCTCTGCGCTGGGCGGCTCCGGCACGTCCATGCGTTTCAACATCGCCTCGACGCGGTCGAGCAATTCCTGGTTCGCGGGCGATGAAGGCGGACTCGTAAACTGACGTTCTTGGATGACGTAGCCGTTAACGAGCGGCTCCCAGTACACGTTTATACCTGAAAAGATACGCTGGACAAACTCCCCAACATGGTTTGCGCGGTTCCCGGCGGTCAGATATTTCGGGACATAGACTCGGGACAAAGGACCAAGGTCGAGTTTGGCATCCGGCTGGGCTTGGAGAAGGCCGGCTCCGGCAACGGCGGCGAAGAGAACGGCGGGGGCTATCTTATTCATTTTCATTGGGGGTTGCCTCATTTGGTTGGAAGACTACGATCGTTACGTTGGGATCTTTCGTCCGAACCCGCATCTCGATGGGTGTCTTCGGGTGAGCTTCCTGCTGTGGCAGCTCGGAGTTGGTGAAGCGCATTAGGGCGGCTTCCAGATCGGGGTCGGTTGTGGGGTGCTTGGGATGAAAGCGGGCGGGCTGAAGGCCTGCTCCACCTGTATGAACCGATTTCTCCACTCGGGGTGCGGGCATCCGAACAACGATCGGTTGAGGTGCCGGGATGACGGGTTGAGGAGCGGTGGATCGAACGACGATGGCGAGGACGACGGCCGCGGCTACCGCGATGAGCGGCACGAGCCGCTTCCGCCATTGCTCGCTCGCCACCCGGCGCCGGATCAGCCGGCGTAGAACGGAATAATCGGCGGTAGCGGCTTCGGGCGGCGCGGAACGCAGACTATTCGCATCCAACTTCAACTCTTTGTAAAACCGGGCGCACTCTGCACACGCCCGAAGGTGCCCTTCCACGCGGTCGAGATCGTGGACGGCCAGGTCATCGCCCAGGTATAGAGCGATTTTCTCTTCCCATTCCGCGCAATTCATAACTTCTCCTCAAACCAGCCGGCCAGCAGCTTGCGCAACTTGATCCTGGCGCTGCATATGTGTACTCGAACCGTGCTTTCGGAAGTGCCCAAAATCCGGGCGACTTCCTGTGTACTCAGCCCCTCCAGTTCCCGCAGCGTCAAAGCAGCGCGCTCGCGCTCCGGGAGCCTTTGGAGGCACGAACGTAATTGCTCTTCGCGCTCTTCGCCCGAACGAAGCACCTCAGGATTGGCGCCGGGATCGGCGAATACGGCCAACTTTTCTCCCATTGGGACCAACCTTGATCTTTGCCGGGCCCGCCCGAGATCGCGGCAGGCATTCACGACTACTGTGGCGAGCCAGGACCCAAGGCGGTCTTGGCAGTCGACACGCGCGAGATTCCGGAACAGGCGGACGAACGCCTCCTGCATGGCATCCTGCGCATCTTCGGGGGTGCCGGTCAGTCTCAATGCCAGGGCGTAGATGCGACGTTCATGCAGCCGGACGATTTCGTCGAACGCGTCAAGATTCCCGCCCCTGGCGAGCGACAGAAGTTCTGCCTCGGATCTTCCGGATTCGCGCATTCGAACGACTGTGTTCGTCACACCATCGACTTGCACAACCTTATACGTTCGTCGAGCCAGGAACGTTTAGCCGGATCGACAGCAGGGGGAACGCAAGCCGAACGCAAAAGGGCGAAATCCTGCCCGAATCGTAGCCCGATGGCCGGCAGCTTGCGAAAAAGTGCGAAATCGTTTGTGTTTCGTTCCGTTTCGCTTGTGACGGAGGCAGCTATCGCGAAAACTAGCTTCATGCGGTACCGGCCATGGTAACCGCTACCCAAGGAGAACAAAGTGACGAAGATTACACTGCGAACAGCTTTCAGCAGCATTGCTATCTGTACGGTATTTGCCACCGCCGGCAATGCCAAATGCGGCTTCTCAAAAACACCACCTGCGGGTGTACCCTCAAGTGCTCTGCAGTCCCTTATGGCGAAGATGCGTCCGCCCGCGGCTGCGGTTCCGAAGGACACGGACACCACGCCACCACTGCCTGAGGCCTCGATCGTCGGATTGTGGAGCGTCAATTTCGTGCAAGACGGACAGATCGTGGATCAGGGATTCGATGTCTGGAGCAGCGATGGTACCGAAACTCTCAACGACACTTCCGCGCCAGCTACCGGTAACGTATGCCTCGGAGCCTGGTCCAAGACGTCGCCTCTCACTTATGCTCTCAATCACCCGTCGTGGCTTTATGACGACACGAACACAATGGTGGTCGGCCTCGTATTCATCCGCGAGCATGTCACACTTGATCCGACCGGAAACAGCTTCAGCGGAAGTGTCACGATTGACGTGTTTGACCTGATGGGCAATGCACTCGATCACGAGGCCGGCACGGTGAGTGGGCAAAGAATCACGTCGGATATGGATCCGAGCCAGATCATCGGGATGGGGAGTCCCTCGGGGCTTAGCAATCCCCGATGACCTCTTACTCAAAGTTCCGCGGCCGGGCGTCGGGAAAGAAGACTTTTCCTCGAGCGCCCGGCCCGGCTGGCCGGTCAGTATAATGAGAGCGCTATGGCAGGAGATAATCGCCGCGATTTCATAAAAGGGTCGGCCGCCGCGTCCGCTCTCTTGATCCTGAAACCCGAGCTGGCGCGCGCGTATCAGACGAACTCCGCGTTGTCGGTAGGGCTTCTGGGCGCCGGCCGGCGCGGGACCTATGTCAGTGGCATTTTTGCCAAGAACGAGTTTTGTAAAGTTGCTGCAATCTGCGACATTTACGACGATCAACTTGCCGCCGCCGCGAAGTTGTTCTCGGGCGCCCGCCAGTTTAAGGACGCTCATGAGCTGCTGGCGAGCGATGTCGACGCCGTCTACATTGCAACTCCTCCTTACTTACATCCCGAGCACTTTGAGGCGGCGGTTAAGGCGCGGAAGCACATCTTCATGGAGAAGCCCGCGGGGGTCGATCCAGTCGGCTGCAAACGGGTGCTGGAGGCCGCCAAGAAGGCTGACCCAACGAAGCGAATTTCGGTCGATTATCAGCAGCGCTACGGGAGGGACTACCGGGCGGCCCACGATATTTTGAAGTCGGGGCGGCTCGGGCCGATCAAGATGATTCGCGCCTCGTGGCTGGGCGGCGGATTGCCGGTTCGCTCGGGACACCCGGATGACCAGGAGAAGGTGCGCAACTGGTTATTCTATCGTGAACGGTCGGGCGACATCATCGTGGAGCAGGATTGCCACAATCTTGACGTCGTGAACTGGTTTATGGAATCTCACCCGACGAAGGTCTACGGCTTCGGCGGACGCGCGGTCCGGAAGGACATCGGCAATATCATGGATAACCTCGCCGTGACCTTCGAATTCGCCGATGGTACGGTGTTCAGCTACGCGGCAAATCAGTTTTCCAACCAGAACTATCATGACGTCGGCGAGACGTTTCTGTGCGACAGGGGAGTCATCAGCACTTCGCGAGGCGGGTACAAGGTTTACGACAAATCGAAAGGCGAGCCGGATGTCGTGACTACGGATTATGACATCACTCGCGACGCGGTAAACGAATTCATCGAAGGAGCCCGCACCGGCAAGGTGGAGAATGCGGCGTTTTATGCTGTCGAGAGCACGCTGACGGCGATCATGGCGCGGGAGGCGATTCTGTCAGGGAAAGAGAAGACCTGGAAGGACGTGCAGGTGTAGCCACGTCGCGCGGCTACGCGATTTGGAAAGTAAAACGTTGAGCTAAAGACCGTTCCGGAGACGGTACCGTCTCCAGGAACTCATCCAGGGAAAAACCGCCAGCGAGATGGTCGATGAGGATTTGAACAGGGATACGGGTTCCCTTGAAGCAAGGCTTACCCGACAGACGATCTCGGTTAACCCAGACTACTTCCGGTAAACGTCGAAGATGGTCAGGGCTGATGAGTCCAGGTACAGCACACTCAGGGCGGTCGGGCAGGCGGATACGTGTGCTAAATTGACTGGGGCTCAGACGAGAACATACATGGATTTTGCCGTCGACGCCATGGCGCCAGCCGACTGGGATGCTGTGCGCGCCATTTACATACAGGGGATCGCAACGGGAAACGCCACGTTTGAAAAATCGGCGCCGGATTGGGAACGGTGGGACGCCGGTCATCTTCCCACGTGCCGGCTGGTGGCGCGATCGGGCGAGGAGGTGCTTGGCTTCGCCGCGCTCAGTCCGGTTTCCAGCCGCTGCGTGTATGCGGGTGTTGCGGAAGTCAGCGTGTATGTCGCCGAGCGGGTGCGCGGCAGGGGCATCGGACGGGCTCTGCTCACGGAACTGGTAACGGCTTCCGAGCGGGCCGGTTTGTGGACGCTGCAAGCGGGGATTTTTCCTGAGAACGTGGCAAGCATCGAGCTGCATCAGAGCGCCGGGTTCCGCATCGTAGGGACCCGCGAGAAGCTGGGCTGCATGGATGGCGTCTGGCGCGACGTCACGCTGATGGAACGGCGCAGCGATACGGTCGGCGTCTGAGACGAGAACCCCGCTAAATTGGATAAGGAATGATCGCATGCCGTAACCTCACGAAGCGGTTCGGCGATTTCACGGCAGTGGATGGGGTGACGTTTGAAGTCGCCAAGGGCGCCATCTGTGCCGTGCTCGGGCCGAATGGCGCGGGCAAATCGACCACGGTGAAACTGCTGACGGCCCTTCTCACACCCACAGCCGGGGAAGCGAAGGTGGCCGGTCTCGACGTCCGTAATGACAGGCTGGCGCTGAAGCGGGCCATAGGAGTTCTGCCCGAAGACCTGGGCTTGTTCGACAGCCTGACGGTCGCGGAGCACTTGGACCTTGCCGGGCCGATTTATGGTCTCAGCCGGAGCGAGACACGCGCGCGGTCGGGCCAACTTCTCACCGCGCTGGGACTCGAGAACGCGAGCGATACCTTCGCCGATGAGTGCTCGTACGGAATGAGGAAAAAGACGGCGCTGGCACTGGCGCTGCTCCACAATCCGCAAGTGCTGTTCCTCGACGAGCCGTTTGAAGGCATCGATCCAGTGACGTCGAAGACCATACGGGATATATTGACGAGCGTCGCCGCCAAGGGTGTGACGGTCATGCTGACGTCGCACATTCTGACGCTGGTGGAGCAAATCGCGACGCAGATCGTCCTGATCCGGCAGGGGCGCGTGGTCTGGAACTCCACGCGTGCCGAGCTGCCCGGTAGTCTCGAAGAACTGTACCTCGATCTCGTTGAACCTCCTCGCACACCAGAGCTTCCGTGGCTGGGCTCTTAACCATCGTTGGCGCGCTGGCGCGTGCCGTGTGGCGGGATATCCGCAAGCTGAACGCCCTCGCGGCCAACAATTTTTTCCTGTTTTGTTTTCTGGCGCTGGGTCAGAGCGGAGCATTCCTCCAGGTGATTCTCGGATTGCTGGTGCTTTTTCCGTTGAGCGCCGATCCTTTGCGGAAGGTTCCTCCCGAACGCCTCGCCTTGTGGCCTCTTACACGCGGCCAAGGAATATTGCTGCGCCTCGCCAGCCTTTGCCTCAGTCCGGCGGTCTGGATCACAACAGGCCTGCTGATCTGGCTCGCCAGCCCTCTGGCCGGCATCGGCGCCTTCGTGGCTGCGACCCTGATCTACTCGCTGGCGTCCTCGTTTTCGCGATTCTCCGGAGTGCTTCCTGAGATAAACCTGCTTCGCCACATCCCGCGACTGCCCGGCCGGGTCGGCGGTCTCATCCAAAAGAACATCCGGGAGATGCTCAGCATTCTCGATGCCTATGCGGGGCTCGTTTTGAGCATTGCCGGGATAGTCTATCGTCTGGCCGCGACTCATCCCGAGCCCGAGGCGTTTTTCGGTATTACCCTCCTGATTTCCCTGTCGCTGAGTACATACGCGCAATGTCTCTTCGCCCTCGACGCCGAAACCGGATTCGAGCGCTACCATCTTGTTCCGCTGAGAGGGTGGCAGATTCTCGGCGCCAAGGATGCCGCGTTTCTGCTTGTGCTGGTGATCCTGACCGCTCCCTTTGCACCGCTAGCGGGATTAGCCGCCGGATTCATGGCGCTCGCGATCGGCCATTATCCGTCGGCTCTTGGACCGACGCCGCAGCCGCGATGGCGCTTTACAGGCGGCTCGTCGATTCTGCTGGGGTTCTTCCAGGTCGTATTGATGTTCAGCGCGGCGACCGTCGTGTACCGCTCGACCGTTGCCTTTCTGGCAGTATGCGCGGCGGTCTGGCTGGGCTCGCTATGGTATTTCGGCAGGCAACTGGAACGTCCGGATTGAGCCCTTCCGCTATGCTGGAATTGGGTTAGCTTTGACGAACCGACTTGTAATCGAGAATCTGAAACACCGACCCGTGCGGACGCTGTTGAGCATAATTGCCATTGCACTGCAGGTGACCATGGTGTTGACCCTGGTTGGGGTGAGCAGGGGGATGCTCGACGATCAGAAGCGCCGCTCGCGAAGCGTTGGGGCCGACATTCTGGTGCATGCCACGAGCAGTTCGATCATTTCGATGACCACGAACATCAAGGCGCAGTTCGTGAACCTGCTGCGGCAGCAACCGCATGTGGTTGCGACTACCGGCGTGCTGGTTCAGCAAACCGGATTCCTGAGTTATGTTCATGGCATTGACATAGACAGCTTCACCCGTCTGAGCGGAGGATTTCACTTTCTGCAGGGAGGTCCGTTTCAAGGACCCGACGACGTGATCGTAGACGACTTCTATGCCCGGCAGGCGAAATTGAATTTAGGTAGTCAACTGACGATCCTAAGCAAGTCCTGGCGGGTCTGCGGCATCGTCGAGCCCGGCATGCTCGCGCGGATTTTCGTACCCCTCGACGAATTGCAGCGCATTTCAGCCAATTCCGACAAAGTCTCAACTGTTTACGTAAAGCTCGACAATCCTGCGAATACCAATGAGGTGGTGGAACAGTTCAAAAGGCTGTTGCCGGGCTACGGCATCCAGACGATGGAAGAGATTATCTCCCAAATCTCGGTCGCCAACATTCCGATGCTTCAGGAGTTCATCTACGTCGTCATCGGTTTGGCGGTGCTCGTGGGATTCCTCGTCGTCTTCCTGTCGATGTACACGGCGGTCCTGGAGCGGACTCGTGAGATCGGGATTCTGAAGGCGCTTGGGGCTTCGCCTCCCTACATCGCGAATGTCTTATTGCGGGAGACACTCGGTCTCGCGATCGTTGGTTCCATTCTCGGAATTCTGGGCGCTTTCGGAACGAAGTGGATACTCAACGAGGTTTTGCACAGCACCCTCGTCCAGGCGATCGTTCCGGATTGGTGGCTTCGCGCGGCGGCAATCGCGATCTTCGGCGCGATTCTGGGAGCGTCCTACCCCGGCATGAAAGCGGCCCGCCAAAACGCCATCGAGGCGCTCTCGTATGAGTGATTCCCCGATCATCTCGATCCGCGATCTCCGCAAGGTTTATCACGTTGGAGAAGTAGACGTGAATGCCTTACGCGGAGTGGACCTGGACGTCGCGCGGGGGGAGTTTCTTTCGATCATCGGGCCCTCCGGCTCCGGCAAATCGACCCTCTTTCACATCGTTGGTGGACTGACTCCACCCACTGCAGGCAGTATTCAGCTTGACGGCCATGATCTGCTGAAGATGTCGGAAGCGGATCGAACGACGCTGCGAAAGACCACGGTTGGCTTCGTGTTTCAGAAATACAACCTGCTGCCAACGCTCACCGCGCGAGGAAACATCGAAATCGCGCGCCACATTGCCGGCAAGAACGGAACGAAGGACTCACGCTTCGAGGAGGCGCTGCAACTGCTCGGCATCGCCCACCGTCTTGACCACAAGCCGCGGGCGCTCTCCGGGGGCGAGCAGCAGCGGGTGGCGATTGCGCGCGCGATTGTCAACAATCCTGCCATCCTGCTGGCTGACGAACCGACGGGCAACCTCGACACGGAAAATTCTGACATCGTCCTGAAATTGCTTCGCGATCTTAACGAGCGACTCGGTCAAACGATTCTCATGATCACGCACAATCCGGAGGCGGCGGCGTACGGCCATCGGATCGTGACCATGCGGGACGGGAAAATCGTTCAGGAGTAGACACGCTTCCGTGGAACGATGTGTCGCCCCGACGACACCTCAGGCGGTCGTCAAGACCAAGCCTCGACAGTTCTACCTCCAAACCGGCCGGCAGCATTTGCACAAACTTCTTCCACTCGAATGCGATAGCGGCCGAGGCGAACCGGAATGGCGTTTGCACTTGTATCGCGTGTTCGCAAAAGGAGTGCTGAAATGCAAAGCCGAAGGAACATTCTGAAGTCTCTGCCATTCGCAGGCATGGCTTTACTGGGACACAAAGGTTCCGCGCAAGAAACTGCCCAGGCGCCGATGACGGCAAATGGAGGTTCCGAGCCCTACCCGATTCCGTGGCTCGACAAAAACGGCAGTCATAATCAGCCGGCAGGACCGAACCTGGAGCCTTCGCATATCTACCATTTCAAGGGTCTCGTCGCTCGGTGCAGCACTTTCAAGGGCATAGGGACGGACAACGCCGGGAATCGAATCGCGTTCGGCAGCCCGACCACAGACTATGGACTGATGCAAGGAGAATACTGGGCGGCACGCACTGCGCAACGCGGTGCGTTCGCGCACATATGACTGACGCTATTTCGGGAGCCGGCGGTCCCCGCAAATCAGATCCACGATTTCCATCCTCCGATCGCGCCTTCCGGACTCTATTGGATGGTTCCGATTCCAGAGTCAGGCGTAAAAGTCAGTGCCGACCGGAAGACAGTCACGTTGGAAATGAGAGATGTTCCAGTGGTCGATCAGCCGCGCTGGCCGGCGCTGGATTCGCTCGCTACGCCTGCGCGCATGACATTCAAGATGGTGTGGAGGTCCACAGGCGAACCGGTCCGGTACGAGAACCCTTCGCAACAATTCCGATTCACAGGCCACCTCGCCGAATGCCAGCTTGAGGCTGAGGTGAATGTGCCTTCAACTGGGTTTTCGTGGAAATCCGATCCCATGGCGACCTCAGCGGCGAGCTTTGCCGTCATCGGCGAGGAAGTGAACGGTAGATATTACGCATAAGCATAGGCTTCATGGACGCATTCCGTCATCAAGGCAGGCCGGGGATGCCGGTCCGATTTTGTTGACCCATCAGCGCCAAGGCGTCCTGGTTATAGGACTCGACCGGATTCACGCGGCCGTTGGAGGGTAAACCCAATCCGATGGCAAACGCCCGTTCACTAGACAATAGGGTTAATGCGAGTGCGCCGAGCAGTATAATCAACCAGACTTCAGGACCCCCCAAACCCGCTATCACCCCACCCAGCCTGGCCGAGAGCGCTGCCAGATTCTCGGCTGTTGCGCCCGCTGTAGCTCGGGCCCCTAAGGACTCCAGGGCATCCTTTGCGCCACTCAGGAATTTCACAGCTCTACCGGCCAGGTTTGGGTTTGCCCTGAGGACGCTTTGGATTGTGCTCAGATAATTCGAAGCCTCCTCCCATGCTCCGCGTGCGGCAGCCTTCAGAAACTTTTCGATCCAGTTGGCGAGTGCTTGCTCCTCCTGCAATATCGCCCGCATGTTTTTGGGTATTTGTTCGGGAATCTCTTGAAAGGGATTGCTACCGTTGCCGATCGGCTTTATTGGCGGCATAGTTGTCTCCTTGCTTCAAAGTCGGCTCGGCACCGCCGCCTTAACCGACGAAGTGAAGAGCTGACGGCGGCCTGTCACCCTATACGGCGTAAGCGCACGGGAAAAGCCGTCAGAAAACGCACTCTGCCAGACCTGCACTCGGCGATGGCAGTGGCCCAAGCGGTGCTGCCGTTACGGCAACAGAACCACGGAGCGGGGGAGGACCGTAGCTCACAGGGGCGACGAATTCCGACAACCGTTGTGCTGGGTCTCGCGAAGATCGGGTTCCCACAGTGTGGTACTTTGGGCGCAATTGGGATGGGCCGGGTTGGTGGAGTTGATATGAGATGACGAAACCAGCACTTTTGACGGTTGATGACGATCCGGAGGTCTTGCGAGCCGTACAGCGCGACCTGCGAGAGCGGTATGCGGATCGCTATCGCATTTTGCGGGCAGATTCCGGCAAGGCGGCTCTGGAAACGCTCAGCGAATTGCGAAAGCGAAACGAAACGCTGGCACTCTTGCTGGTCGATCAGCGCATGCCGCAGATGACCGGCGTCGCCTTTCTGACGGAGGGCATGAAGCTGTACCCGGAAGCGAAGCGGGTCCTGTTGACCGCATACGCCGACACCGATGCGGCGATCAAAGCTATCAATGATGCGCGGATACACCACTATCTTTTGAAGCCATGGGATCCGCCAACGCAGCACCTTTATCCGGTGCTGGATGATTTGTTGGAAGACTGGCAAGCGGGCTATCGTGAGCCGTTTGGCGGTTTGCGCGTGCTGAGCGATCGTTGGTCGCCGAAATCGTATGCGCTGCGCGAGTTCCTGGCACGTCAGCAGGTCCCTTTCCGCTGGCTCGATGTCGAACGGGTGGAACATGATCCCGAGATTGGGAGTGCTGTTGCATCGATGGGAGCGGAGCGAGGCGCATTTCCATTTGTCCTCTTCCCGGATGGGGGATTTCTGAGTGATCCCACCACTTCCGAGATGGCCGATCGAATCGGCCTGAAATTGCGTCCGGACGCGGATTTCTTCGACATGATTATCGTCGGCGGCGGGCCGGCTGGGCTGGCCGGCGGCGTCTATGCCGCATCCGAGGGTCTCAAGACCCTCATCGTCGAGCGGGACGCGCCGGGTGGTCAGGCAGGACTCAGTTCCCGGATCGAAAACTATTTAGGCTTCCCGTCCGGTTTGAGTGGCGCGGATCTGACGCGGCGAGCCGTAACGCAGGCCAAGCGCTTCGGCGTGCAGGTTTTGTCACCCCAGGAAGCAACCGAACTAAGGGTGAACGGCTCCTATAAATACGTGAAGCTGAAGGATGGCGCGGAACTCGCCTGCCACTGTGTTCTGCTGGCGACCGGCGTCCAGTGGCGACAGCTGGATGTGCCGGGCATGGATCGGCTTCATGGTGCGGGGATTTACTACGGGGCAGGTTCCACTGAGGCAGCCACATGCGCCGACGAAGATGTTTACGTGATCGGCGGCGCGAATTCGGCCGGTCAGGCGGCAATGAACTTTTCTCGTTACGCACGCCGGGTCATTGTGCTGGTTCGCGGCGCGTCGCTCGCGAACTCGATGTCCAGCTACCTGATCGAGCAGTTGGAGAAAACGCCGAATATTCAGGTGGAGTACAATGCCAGCCTTGCCGAGGTGCATGGCGAAACGCGGCTCGAAGCGATTTCCGTGCGCTGCTCCGCCAGCGGTGAGGTGAACAGGGTACCCGCCACGTCCTTATACATCTTCATCGGTGCTGAACCTCGGACGGAGTGGCTGAATGGGGTCATCGAGCGTGACAGTAAAGGATTCATCTTGAGCGGCTCGGATCTCATTCGCAATGGTAAAGGGCCTGCGGGTTGGCATCTCGCGCGGCTCCCGGGGCTACTTGAAACCAGCGTGCCCGGCGTATTCGTGGCCGGCGATGTGCGGCGAGGATCTGTAAAGCGCGTTGCTTCGGGAGTGGGCGAGGGGTCGATTGCGATCCAGTTGGTGCATCAGTACCTGGCGGACCGATGATTGAATCGCAAGACCTGCGCGAGATATCCGTATTCTCCGATCTGCCTGAGGAGCAGCTTGAATGGCTTGCTCAGCAGGGGGAAGAGGTTCACGCTGAAGCCGGAGACGTCCTCTTTCGTGAGGGCGACCCGGCCGATCGAATGTACGTTTTTCTGGAGGGCGAGTTTGAAGGCCGCAGCGAAAGAGCGACCGACGGACCGTTCTTCCGCGCTCGCGCAGGCGACGTAACGGGGCTGCTTCCTTTTTCACGGCTGCGAAATTTCCAGGGCACAGGACGAGCGGTGACCCGGATACGCGTTGCGCGCTTCCACAAGAGCATCTTTCCGGAGATGCTGCAGCGCATGCCGGTGCTTACGGAGCGGCTCGTAGTGCTGATGCTCGACCGGGTGCGGGACACGACCAGGCTCTCCGAGCAACGCGACAAACTCGCTGCGCTCGGGAAGCTATCCGCGGGTCTCGCTCACGAATTGAACAATCCCGCGGCGGCCGTAAAGCGCGCCGCATCGGCGATCAGGGACATGCGGAGAGAGCTGAGGGGAGCGTATCTCCGTCTCGACCAGCGCAACCTCAGCCGTGAACAGCGGGTCTACATCGCGCAATGCGAAGAGGATGCGCTCGCGGTAATGCACAGTCGCGATTCCCGGCCGTTGACATCGTTGGAACGTAGCGACCTGGAGCAGGAACTCGAAGTGTGGATGGAAGAGCGGGCGATTGCCGAGCCGTGGAGGATTTCGTCCATGCTAGTCGAAGCGAAAATCGATAGCGCAAAGCTGGAGCAGATCGCGGAAACGGTGGGAACAGAGGCTCTCCCGGATGTTCTCTTGCGCATCAACTACTCGCTGGTTGCGGCCGGGCTGGTGGAGGAAATTCTGCAGGGTGCGACACGGATATTGGACCTGGTCGGGGCCGTAAAAGAATACACGTACATGGACCAGGGCTCCGAGCAGGAAATCGATGTCCATGGGGGAATCGACAGCACACTGACAATCCTCGCGTATAAACTGCGCAACAAATCGATACAGGTTGAGAAAGTATACGGCTCCGGCCTTCCTAAAATCTGCGCGCATGGGGCCGAGCTGAACCAGGTGTGGACCAACCTGATTGTGAACGCGATCGACGCGATGGAGACAGGCGGCAAACTGCAAATTCGCACCTGTCAGGATGCTTGTGACATCGTCGTGGAAGTTGAAGATAGCGGGTCGGGCATTCCGGCTGACGTGCTACCTCACGTCTTCGAGCCTTTCTTCACCACGAAAGGCGTGGGTGAAGGAGTCGGACTCGGGCTCGATACCGCGATACGCATCGTGCGAAAACACCGCGGTAACATCCGAGTGGATTCCAAACCGGGCGCCACTGTTTTTCGTGTTGCACTACCCAAGCCAAAGGCTGCGGCTCGTGACGCTGACAGTTAGGAAGTTCCCAGGCGTTTGAATGCCAGCACTTTGGCGCTCAAAACGTACACGGGCTCTCCGTTCTGATTCCGCATTGTGCTCTTGGTGGTGACGACCGCCTGCCGCGGTTTAGATCGCGATGGCGTGATGTCGACGATTTCGCTCTCGACATGCAGAGTGTCGCCTGGGCGCGTGGGCTTAGGCCATGCTATCTCTCCGCCCAATCCGATAATGCCGCCTGCTAACGGAAGACCATCGGTAGCCAGCAAACGCATGGCCACTGCCGCCGTGTGCCAACCGCTGGCAGCCAACCCCTTGAAGAGGCTATTTCGCGCCGCCGCCTCGTCCAAATGAAAAGGCTGGGGATCGAATTCGGCTGCGAACTCTTTAATCCGTTCCTCATCCATCCGGTAGCTGCCGGACGTGAACTTCTGGCCGACTTCCAGATCCTCCAAATAAAGCAGGTCTGTATTTTCCGTCATCACGGTACTTAGATGCACTTTGAGACCGTGCGGTCCCACAAATCTAATGAACCCGGGCGAGTCGCAGTGCGGTTCCGCTTTTGAAAGCGGGCGTCACCATCACCTTCCCTCCTCCGGGATGATGAAAGCGGGCGAGGGGCGAAGTGGTCCCTGTCCGGATATCAATCCATTCGCCGGCGTAGTCGGCTGCGGGCAGGTCCAAATTGACTGTGAATGGGCCTTCACCGTCGAAGTACATGAGATAACGACCGCCAGGCGCCGAGAGAACTTTCGAGGAGGATGAGGTCGCGTGCTTTACGATGCGCGTGTCGGGTGTCACCTCGGCCAGCGGCATGGAATTCAGTTCCTTCGAAAGGATACTGATCAGGCGGCGCAGAGTTGGGCTGCCGCCGCCGGGCCCGTTCGGCTCTGTGTCGGTCCCATCCTCATTTCCCACGGAGAAGGAATAATCGAGGTGATTGAACAGGCCTCCGCCGGCGATCAGGAAATTCCAGGCCTGGCGAATGTAGGTCGCGTCGTCCTGGCCGAGGAAGCCGGTCTCGTCATAGCCGATGACCTTTTGTATTCCATAATTCGACTCCACGGCCGTTGGGTAAGCGTAATGAAAATTCACTAAACTCACGCCGCTGGCGAGATCGGCGGCCGGGAATCCGAAGTTCGAGTAGTTTTGCGCCATCAGGTGTTTGCGCGGGAGCCGCGTCTCCTCAGACGCAATCCACTGGGCAACGCGCTCCTGCCATGCGGTGGAGAGTGCATCGGCTAAGTCGATCGAGTTGGGATACCGGTCGCGCGCCGAACCTTGCAGGTACGGGTTAATCACCGACACGAGCCGTCCGCGATCGGACCAAGGTTCGTTTTGGATTTCGAAAATTACGTTGTCGAACTCTCGGGCTTCGCTTACGAGTTTACGGACGTATCGCTCCTGCCATCGCAGGATGTTGCCGTTCTCCAACGTGTGCAGTTTTCGCCAATCGATGGCATCCGTTCCGCTCGTGTTGTTCGCAGCGTTGAACGGGCTGATATTCCAATGGGCCTCCTGATAGTGCGATGAGAACAGCGTCACTTCCACAACGATGCCGCGCTTCGAAGCTTCCGCGAGGAAATCGCGATAGCGCTCGAAAAACGCGGGGTTCCATCGATCCAGATCGAACTTGTCACCGTCTTTCGCCCACGGCGCTATTAAGCGACCAGTTTCCGGAGCGAGGGTGTTCCGTCGAATGCCAAAGGAACGTGCGGGAATCTCGACATAACTTCCGCCGAACAGGCGCGTGTAATTCAGGCCCGCGGCGGCGAGGGTTGCGAGGTAACCGTGGTAGTCGAAGGCTCCGTTGATGACTGCGCCGTAATGTTCGCCGCTGGTGACGAGTGCCACGGCCTTTCCGCGAAACTCGAAGTAGTGAGGATTCCTGGGATGAAGCCGTATCGGGTCCCCAGCCGACGCGGTGAGGGTTCCAAGGCAGAGTAGCAACGCCTTCCTTCGCAAACTGTCCACAATTCGTTTTACTACCTTGCGGCAATCTGCCGTCGCCCCTAAACGCCTTCACGTCGACTGCGAACGATAGAATAAGAACCGCACCTGCAGGCTTGAGCCATGGCGAGTCTTCGTTTAGTTGCGATTCTCCAGACGGACTGCCCGACCTGTCGTTTGATTACTCCCTATCTCAACGCTCTCGCCGCCGGCGGCGCTCGCGTCACCGGGATTTCTCAGGATGATGAAAAAGCCACAAGCGAGTTCGTGAGCCAGATGGACGTCCGGTTCAACGTCGATGGAGATCCGGAGTATCAGCTTTCACGGCGTTTGGGAGTGGTCACCGTTCCCGCGCTGTATTTGCTCGACGAACAGGATCGGATTGTGCGCCAGGAATCCGGCTTTGCGAAGAGTGCTTTGAATGACATCGCGGTTGTGCTGGATCTCCCGCCAGTTGCCACGCCGCATGACGGCGCGCCGGCGTTCAAGCCGGGGTGCAGTTCCCGCCATCTCGAGCGCGCGACGGAAGACGCCGCCGCGCCGGCGCTTAATCTTCACTCCCCGCGCGGCACTGAGGCATCGCTCGTCGAGGCGGGTGACGACGAAGATCCATTTGAGTACTGCTTCCGGGCCTTCAAAGACAGTCTTCCGGTAATACCGCCCACGCCGGAAAGAGTCGCGAGAATGCTCGATGCGATTCAACGCGATGGACGTGAACTGATCGGCCGCATTCCTCCCTGCTACGGTGAAGCGACCGTGGAGAAGATCGCTGCTAACGCAGTCATGGCCGGTTGTGTGCCGCGGATGATGCGGGTCCTGATTCCACTGGTGCGCGCCGTGGCCGATGAACGCTTCAACGCGCACGGTGTTCAGGCCACGACACATTTTGCCGCACCCCTGATCATCGTGAATGGGCCCGTGCGGAAGGAACTTCACTTCAACTGCGGGCAGAACGTCTTCAGTAATGCAGCCCGCGCGAATAGCACTCTTGGGCGTGCGCTCCAGCTTATCCTGCTGAACCTCGGCGGAGCGCGGCCGAACGGGATTGACATGTCGGCGTTGGGAAATCCGGGAAAGTTCTCGTATTGCATTGCCGAGAACGAGGAGGAGAGTCCGTGGCAACCTTTGCATGTCGAGATGGGGCTGTCGGCGCCGCAGAGTGCTGTAACGCTGTTTGCCGCTGAGGCTCCGCACGGCGTCAGCGAACACGCCGCGCGCACCGCCCGTGGGGTCCTCAAAGCGATCAGTTACGCGCTCGCGACGGTTTGGAGCTACCGCGCGTGCCTGGGATACGAGGCTATCGTCGTGCTCGGACCGGAGCACGTCCGCACAATTCATCGTGACGGATTCAGTAAGAAAGATGTCGCCGAGTTCCTGTTCGAAAACACCGGTGTCCCGCTTCGTTGTTACGACGGAGAGCCGGGCGAGGGAGTCGCGCAACGGGCGATGTACAAAGAAATCAGGATCGATGGCGAGCCCTGCTATCAGAAGTTCCGTGCGCCCGAATTCATCAAACTTGTTGTTGCAGGCGGGACGGCAGGCAAGTTTTCCGCGGTGCTGGGGAGTTGGGCTGCCGGCCCGCGCGGGAGCCAGCTGGTGACTTATCCCATTTAAGGAGAACTCATGCCCGTGACGTTAGTGAATCCTTTGAACGAAGCTGTGGCGCAGGCGCAGATTCCGGCGCCGCGGCTCGTCCGTCTGCAGGGGAAGATCGCGCTGCTCGACATCAGCAAACCCGGCGGCAACGTTTTTCTTGACCGGATCGAGCATCTGCTGAAGGAGCGCTATGGCGTTACTGAGGTGATTCGCGAGATGAAGCCAACGTTTGCCAAACCGGCGCCTCCGGGTGTGATCGAAAAGATCCGGGGCGCGAATGCGGTTATCGAGGCGCTCGCGGATTGAGGGTCCTGCACCACGTGCAGTTTGCACGATACGTTACGACTGGAAAACCTGGGATTGCCCTCGGTCCCGATCGCCACGCACGAGTTCATGCTTGCCGCCCGAGCGCAAGCCGCGGCGCTGGGGCGACCCGATTTTGACGCTATTTACGTGCCGCATCCGATTCAAGACCAGACCAAAGGAGAGATTGAAGCCAGGGCAGACGCGGTAATCGAAGAGATTGTTGCACGACTCATAGGACATGCATAGAAGCCTTCTCATTGCGATCTTTTGCATTGCACCGCGTCTTTGGGCGCAAACCTTCGACTTCACCGTGTCCATGGATCGGCCGGCCGATCATTACTATCACGTCCAGCTACGTTGCGACGGGCTGAATGGCGACACCCAGGATTTCAAAATGCCGGTCTGGATGCCGGGCTATTACCGCATCATGGACTATTCGAAGGACGTGGTGAACTTCAAAGCCGCCGACGGCGCGGGGCACGCGCTGGGCTGGACAAAGACGGACAAGAATACCTGGCGCGTCAAGACCGCGGGAGCCGCGCCAGTCGTGCTCGATTACGATGTCTACGCGTTTACACGATTTGTCGGCAACAATTATCTGGACGACCAACGCGGCTATTTTGTCGGTCCTGGGATGTACCTTTACGTCCCCGGATTGATACGGCGCCCGGCAACCGTTCACATCAAGCTGCCGGCTGGATGGTCGAGTGTGGCGAACGGGCTCGATCCGGTGGCGGGGGAGCGAGACACATTCCGCGCCTCGGATTTTGATCTGCTGTATGACTGCCCGATGCTGCTCGGCAATCAGGAACATTTTCAGTTTGAAGTGAACGGGATCCCGCACTTCATCGTTGCCGAGGACGTTCCCGCGCACATCGATCGTCCGAAGATCGCAGCGGATCTGAAAAAGATCGTTGAGGCGGCGACGGCCATGATGGTTGAGATTCCTTACAAGCACTACACGTTCCTATTGATGGGCCGCGGGGCAGGAGGCGTTGAGCACCTGACTTCGGCCGCGATGCTGTTCAACGGTGAGAGTCTTAATACGCCGGACGGCTATATTCGGTGGCTCAGTTTCGCGGCGCACGAGTATTTTCACACTTACAACGTGAAGCGCATCCGGCCTATCGCGCTCGGGCCATTCGATTACGATCGCGAGAACTTCACCACCATGTTGTGGGAGGCAGAGGGATTCACTTCGTATTACCAGGATCTTCTTGTTGAACGCGCCCGATTGATGACGCCGACCCAGTATTTCGCTACGCTGACCCGCAACATCTCGACTTACGAGAACAGTCCCGGCCACCGGTTTCAATCCGCGGCGCAATCGAGCATAGACACTTGGATTCGCGGTGAGGATGCCGCCAACACGACGATTTCGTACTACAACAAGGGGCCCGCGATCGCGGCGATGCTCGACTACAAGATTCGCGCGGAGACTGGGAATCAGAAATCGCTCGATGACGTGATGCGGGCGCTCTACAAGGAGTTTTTCCAGGAGAAGAAGCGCGGGTTTACCGACGAGGAATTTCGCGCCGTCTGTGAACGGATCGCCGGTGTTTCTCTTAGGGAGATCTTCGACGACTATGTCGCCTCGACGAAAGACGTCGATTACCGGAAGTACTTCGCGCTCGCGGGATTGAAGATCGATACCGAGCTTCAGGCGCAGCCGGGGACGTATCTTGGAGCCACGGTTGGTAGCCAGGGGCGCGGCGGCCCGGGTGGAGCCGCCCCTCCGAATGGCCTCCAGGCCATTTCACATATTGACTATGACTCGCCCGCCAGTCGCGGCGGCCTGAGCGTGGGCGATGAGATTCTCGCAGTTGACGGTATTCGGGTCAGCAGTGTGAGTGAAGCGCTAGGGGCCCGCAAATCCGGCGAGAGGATAAGAATTCTATTCTCCCGCGATCAGCACATGCGTGAAGTCGACATCGTGTTGGGTTCTAAGATGGAACGTAGCTTCAAGATCGAACCGTTTGAGAAGCCGACCCCGGCACAGGAAGCGATTATCAAGGACATCTTGAAATAGTCGAAAGTTGATATATACTAACCTCCCGTGCGTACCGCTATCTGCCTTTCGATCATTCTGATTTCCACCGCTTCGATTCGGTCTCAGGATCGCAAGCTCAAGGTCTTCATATCCGTTGATATGGAGGGCGTGGCCGGCGTTGTTTCGGCCGATCAGTTGCTGCCTGGATCGTTTGAATATGAACGCTTCCGGAAATTCATGACCCAGGAGGCGCTGGCTGCAATTGAAGGCGCGAAGCAAGCGGGGGCAACAGAGTTCGTCGTGACGGACGCGCACGGAAACGAGCAGAACCTCCTGATCGAGCAGTTTCCTCCGGAAGTCCGAATTGTGCGAGGCGAGCCGCGCCCGCTCGGGATGATGGGAGGCCTGGACTCCAGCTTTGCCGCGGCGATGTTCGTTGGGTATCACGCTTCGACGCATAACGAAAAAGGCGTCCGCGCGCACACGTTCTCGAGCGCTCGTTTCACGCGCGTAGCTATCAATGGACACCCGGTCACCGAAGGCGCCTGGAACGCAGCGATCGCGGGAGATTACAACGTGCCGGTCATTTTCGTTTCCGGCGATGATGCCGCCGTCGCGGAGGTTTCCGCTATGATCGGACCAATCGAGACCGCAGAAACCAAGCGAACTTTGGGCTTCCATGCCGCCGAGACGCTGACACCCGACGTCGCGGACCAGTTGATACGCGAAAAGGCCGCGGGGGCCGTTCGCAAGATCGCGGGGTACAAGCCTTATCGCGTGCCCGGGCCAATCACGGTGGATATATCGTTCAAGAGCATCACGCCGGTCGAAGCAGCGTGCTATCTGAAACGGGTCTTCACGCGGACGGATTCGCATTCGCTTCGGTTTGTGGCCAAAGACATGACGGAGGCCAGCGATATACTTAGCTTCCTGATGAGTTATCGCATCGACCTGGAACCTTGAATTCGGGCCACTCGGCACGTTTAGTGATGCAGGTTGCCAACCTGTCGCCGTGGACGGTTGGTTCACGAAAGTGGATGAAACCAAGGTGACGCAGGCGGTTTCGCCTGCGCGTTTCCGGTGAAGTCTAAAGGGAAGGCGAAACCGCCTGCTTCACCCTTCCGCAATCAACGCTTCACGGGCACAATGACGTAGGGCATTTCGCGCTCTAAGTCCGGGTACATCCTGCCCCCGCCGTTTTTGCCGACCACTTCTACGAAGTACATCAAGTCCCATTTCGGGTCAATGAAAGCGGCAGGAATCGCGGCTGTGTATAGGCCAGTCTTCGCCTCCAAGCTCATCTCGGCGGTTTGATAATCCTCAAATTGCGTGACATGGCGGTACCTCAGCCGGACCCACTTGACGCCTTCCGGAGCAGACACACGGGCTGTGATGCGCAGATCGCGGCTCACATCCGCCGAGGAAGGCGCACTCAGCGAGACGGCCGGCGGCTTCGGAGCAGGTTCGTCGAGCGCCAGCTTTCTTCCCGGCTTATCGGCCACGTTCGCGCGCTCGGCCTCGAGCGCGGTGAGATCGTTTTCGAGCAGCGCCAGTTCGTCTCGCCAATGCCGGCGGAAGCCGACCGCCTGCGCGCCGAAGGGAAGCCGATCGCTGTACACTTCGCCTGCGGCAGCCACGATTTCGCGCCACGCCCCGACGGCGCGTTTTTCGCCCACCACCGCCTCATCGAAAGCCGTAGTTTCACCGGACTGCTTGTAGACGTTATAGGCGACCGCAGCAGGGAGACGGGCCGCGTAATATCGGGCGAGGCCGGCCAGAATCTTCAGGTCGGCGGCCGTCGAAAGGAACTCGTTATCCGTCTTATTGCCGATAGCCTTCTCGGCCAGTGCCAGTTCCGTGGAAATCTCGGCCGCGGTCTGTGCGAACCACCGGCCGGTGTCCTGCGGACGACGCATCGCGGTATCGGCGCCCTGGAGAATTCTAGCCGCTTCGTCACGCGCGTTCTCAAATTGCTGTATGTCGCTGTTTTCCGCCGTTGCGAACTTCGGGAGCGAATCCTGATGGTTCATTTCGGCCCAGCCGCGCGTGGCGGGGAAGTACGAGTAACGGTAGGCGGCGGCAATAATTCGCGGCAAGACCCGGCTTGCAGCTTCGAGCGCTTTCATGACGTGGACTCCGGCCGCCGGTCCGAAGCGAGCCTCAAATTCGCTCTGCCACATTTCGGGAGCGGTCTGCGGATTATAGGTCAGCCGTCCCCACATGCGGTAAGTCGCCCAGTAACGTTCGAACTCGTAATCGTAGTAGCGGTAGCGGGCGTTCAGGATTGGCAGCGGTTCCTCGTCGTGGGGCTCGCCGAGCATTTTGGTGGCGAGCATTTCATTCATCTCAAAATAGTTGCCGTCGTAGAGACGGGCACTCGCAGCGAATCGCCGAACGTACTCCGGGTCGCCCCAAAGCAGCAGACGCGTCGTTCCGCCAGTCCACACCTGCCAATCCACGTGGTAGCGTTGCGGGTACCGTAACAGATCGGCATAGCCATGACGCCGGTCGTGCTGATTCTGGGTGTTGATGTGAGTCGGATGGAAGGGCAGGCCTAACTGCTCCATCCAATATTTCGTGTTGATGCGCGCGTTGAGGCCCTGGTTGAGCGCGTCGTTGATCACAGAGTCGGGCAGGTCCTTAGCCCGCAGGTCGATCCTGAGGTTGGGATGTTCGGCCTTGATGAACGAGAAGACCTCGTGCCAGAATCCGGCCATTTCCTCCCGCTTAAGGCCGCTTTCATCATGCATGCGGAACTGGACGGCGTCCAGTTCGGGAAAAACACTCAGGAACCGGCGCAGGGACGCTTTGGTGTAACCGGCGAGGTTATCCGCGTTCACGCCCCATACGAGGCCGGGCACGCGTTTGCCTGCGTTTTCCGCCGCTCCGGGGATGCCCCCGGCCTGAACGCCGCCGCGGTAGATGTGGTCCCAGATGCCCGCTGTGACGTCGATGCCGCGATCATGCGCGATGCGAATCATGGCTTTGAACGCCGCGGTGTTGCGCGCCTGTTGGGCAGGCGTGATGCCGACCAGTTCAACGCCGGGATACTCCGGGACATTGAAAAAATATGGATACAGAGGCGCCATGAAGCCGCCGTTCTCGTAGCCGAAGATGACGATGAAGTTGTTAATGCGGCTGGAGGCCAGCAAGTCGAAATACCGTTCCCAATACTTCTCGTCATGCAGGCGGCTTTCGAAGTACGCCCGCTGCATCGTGAATATTGAGACGCCGCGCTCGGCGAGGTAGGGTTGCTCGGTGACGTCGCCGACTCGCGCGAAGGGATCTCCGCCGCTGCCGCTCCAACGGACGCGATCGGCCATATCCAACGCGGCATACATCAGCCCGCGTGCGTCGCCGCCCGAAAGCGTCACGGCCGGCTTGCCGTTGTGCCGGGAGCGGTGGATCGACAGTGACTGCGGGCCGCCTGTTCCCAGGCCGGCGAAAACGTAGAAATCGGCGTGTGCCGGCTCACCTCCTCGAGGATGGACCACAACAAAACCGGTACCCGCGAGCGTCTGCTCCAGCCTGCTAATGCCGTAGCGCGCCGGTGCTTCGACTTGGCCGTTGATTACGATCGCGACCTGACGAGCGGCTGACGCCGGAAGTGTCGAGAGCCAGAGCGCCAGCAGTGCGAATCTCAAAATGCCTCCTTCACTTCGACGGATGGGCGCTCGCGGCCTCGTCGAGTTCCTTCTCCGTCGGGAACCGGTCGAAGGTTCGATTAATCTTTAGGCCGCGGACCTTCTGGTCGAAGAAATCCAACATCGCGGTCCAATCTTCATCTGTAAAGGCGTGGCCGTGGTGCGCATAGTTCACACCCAGGTTGTCTTTTGCACCCAAGAGAGCATACGCGGGCTGTGCGCCCAGCAGCGTTTGCCGCACCGCCTCGGGCAGAGAGATCGTATCCGTAATCCCTTCGAGGGCAATAAAGGGGCGGGGAGCAGCGAGCGCCAGGAACCAATGCTCGTCGAAAGGAAGCTTGTCACGATGCCCCCAAAACTCGTGAAGATGGGGCGAGAACCAATTCGGATACTTCTTTTCCATGACGTCCAGCGTTTCGCTCTTACGCGGTCCCGCAAAGCGGTAAGCTCCGACACCGCCTCCGCCCGTAACCACCGGCGCGCCCATCAGGCGCTCATCGAAGGCCGCCGCAATCATGGATGACTTCCCATTGCGTGAGGCCCCGGTGATGATGAGTTTGGTTTTGTCGATGGCGGGATCGGTCACCAGGTAATCGGCGACTCGCGAGGCGCCCCATGCCCAGCCCGCCAGGACGCCCCAGTCGTAGCCGGGATAGGCGGGGAAGAATCGGCTGTTACGGAAAGCCCAACTGCCGTCGGCATTGCGCAACGTTGTGTCCTCGGCACAATCGTTCGGGTTGAACACCACCAAGGCGTAACCGCGACGGAACACATCGCTATGCTGGCTTGCCAGGGATTCCGCGGTGGCGGCCGGAGCGGTGGGCCTGGAAGGAGGCTGCTCGAATCCAGTGGCGGGCCCTACTAACAGGAGAACGTCTTCGCCCCGGCCCTGGTTTGGTCCAGGAGGTTGTCGCTCCAATGCTTCGGCGCCGGGCGGAGTGCCGGCTTGCAGGATGATCGCGGGGAATGGGCCGCCATGGAGCGGCGTGAAGATTCCAATATTCAGGCTGAGTTTCTCGCCGGGTCCGAAGGTCAGGTGGATGAGCCGGTATCGGACGCTGCCATCGAGCACATTCTCAGTTTTTGTTTCATGCGCCCGCACATTTCCTGGAGGTGGAGGTATTTGTCCAATGGCGTAGTACTCCAGAATTCGTTTCATTTCTTCACGGCGCTTCATCCATTGGCGGCGCGACGTGACTTTCGTACCATCGTTCATCACCAGGACGTCCGGCAAGCCCGTGCGAACGGGTAGTTCGTTAGCCGCAGGCAGGGTGCCCATGGGCGTTTGTATCGGGGGTATGGGGATTTCGCGCGGGTCCGGCCCGCTTTCCTGCGCCTCCGTTACAGACCATAGGAAAACGGACAGGATCAACAGGATGATCGGCATGGCGGCGGACTCGTCTCTAAGTTAGAGTACCGCCGCCTTTGAGATGGAGGCGGATTGACAACCCGCCGCAGGCTGCCAGCCTGCATTACAGTTTAGGCCACCGGCGCTTCGTCTTCTTCTTCGATATGTACGCGCACTGTGCGGCCGTTCAGGAAAGCCGTGTCGAGCGGGTAAACGTCAGGGTCAAGAATGACTGAGTAGAGATGCCACACGACAATGGCCAGCGTTGCCAGGATTGCTTCATACCAATGGACCACCGTCGAGATGTCGAGCACGCTCTTCGGCAGCCAGTGCAATGCGAGGGTGTTGGCCCACAGCAGGCCGCCGGTCAGAACCATGACAATCGAGCCCCAGACCACCGCCCAATATTCGGCTTTTTCGATGTAGCTGTGCGGTGAGATGATCGGTTTGCGGTCCGAGAGGCCGAGGTTGTACATGGTCATGCGGATGGCTTCGGGAACGTCGCGCCACCTCGGGATCAGCACTTTCCAGTGCTTGCGAAGCTGGGGATTCAGGATCAGTGATCCGAAATGCATGACCGCGACGATCATGAACAGAATTGCAGCCCCGCGATGAACCCAGCGGCGCATTTCCGGCCATACGAGGAGCGGCTGCGCCCACCAGTGGTCTGGGAATTTCAGAGCGAAACCGGTCCAGCCGAGGACGATGAAGGAGATGAGCATCAGGCCGTGGCTAAGACGCTCGAAGGGGTACATCCGGATTGTGCCGGGGCGTTGCGGTGGCGAGCCATCTCGACCGAAGCGGCGGGCCAACAGCTTGCGGAACCAGTCACCGAGGTTGTGCAGAATCATGAACCCGATGGTGCCGGGGATGACGAGAAGGTAGAACATGCGTACAAACGCGATGGCATAGGGTTCGTGATCGCCTTGGGCCTCGTGGACGCGTCCGAGCGCGAAGCGGGTGCCGGCTCCGGCGTGGCAGTGTCCGCAAGTGGCCGGCAGATTCTTAGCGTTCGTCATTGCCTTGGGATCCGAGGATGGCAGGATGTTGTGCACGCCGTGACAGCTCGCGCAATTAGCGACGCTCTGCTGGCCTTCCTTCAAAGCCAGGCCATGGAACGAGGCATCGAAGGTCGTCAAACGGTCGGCGGGAAGGCCGAGCCGGCGCGCCAGGCGGACATCGCCATGGCACTGTCCGCAGGTATCTCGAATGTGATTCGGATTGACCGTGGACGCGGCGTTGCCGGGTTTAAGGATCTGATGCTCGCCGTGACAATCGGTACAAACGGGCGCGTTGAGAACGCCTCTCGCAAGCGCCTTGCCATGGACGCTGCTTTTAAATTGGTCGGCAACGTCGGAGTGGCACATTCCACAGGTATCGGGCACGGCTTTGCGGAATTCCGCCGAGCGGGGGCGCGCTGCTTCATGCGCCGCGCCGTGGCATGTGCCGCATTCGGGAGCAGCTTGATTTCCGTGGCTGACGGCTTGTCCGTGGACTCCGGCAGCATAATCGCGGCCGATGGTCGCATGACAGCCGGCGCAGGCGGGTTTGGGAACACCCTGCGGATGCGGATAATCATCGTGCTTTACGTGGCATTGCGCGCAGGAGACGGAAGCGTGCGCCGACGTCGATACCTTTTTTCCCTGGTCTTCATGGCAGGATAAACAGATGTCGTTGGATGCGGCGGTCTGCGCAACCGCAGCCGCCGCCGGGAGGATCAGGGCAAAGATATATCGGAAATATAGCTTTGCTGGGTGTTTCATTTTGTTGGGGAAGTGGCTTTCCCGCCGCCCGGGCTGGGCTCCGGTGCGGTGGGGTAGCCCAGATCGTTCAGAATCTTGGGAGCTGCCTCTTCCATGGCGAGCAGGCCATGGCAGGCGTTGCAATCCTGCGTAATTTTGATGCCGCCGGTGGCGCTGTGGGCGTCGTCATGACAGCGGAAGCAGCCGGGGAAATCAGTATGACCGAGGTCGTTGGGATAGCTGCCCCAGGTCACTTTCATGGCTGGAAACACGTTGCGGTTGAAGATGGCGAGGAGCGCTTTCGCGGAGCTTTGCACCTCCGCCTGGCGCTGCGCATAGACGGCGGGATATGTGTCTTTGTAGAAGGCTTCAAAGGCGGCCGGGATCTTGGCGGCTGCTTCGTCGGCGGATGCGTAGGTTCCCTTCAGAATCGCGACGCTCTGCTTTTTAGCAAATGGCAGCGTGGGTGAAATCGCTCCGGTGTTGAGTGAGCCATCGACGGCGCGCTCGGGCAACTGGAAGGTGTGAGACGGGCGATTGTGGCAATCCATGCAGTCCATCACGCGGGTGCTGAGCGAGCTTAGCTTTTCGGGCTTGAAACCGTCGGCCATGTAAGTGACCGGTTCCGCCGACCCCTTTTGATAACTGACCCAGGGTATGTTCTGGCGTGATTCGTCCGAAGCGTAGCGGATGGTGATGCCAGGACCGACGTGCATGCCGTGAATGCCGCGGCCGTTGCCGCCGCCGATGTGCATCAGGAGCACGGTCTTCGATGGCGTGTTGGTTTGGTCGTCATTGAACTTGTTCATGACCTGCAAACGATCGCCGGTGAACTTGGCGGGCCAATGGCACGCTTCGCAGGTTTCGCGAGCGGGTCGTAAATTGCGGACAGGCGTCGGAATCGGCGTCGAATAGGTGTGGAACGTTACGGCAAAAACCTGCCGTACACCCGACAGCTTGCTCTTCACGAACCAGGACGCGCCCGGACCGATGTGGCAGCCGACGCATTCCACTCGCGAATGCGGAGAATTCTGGTAGGCGCTGTACTCCGGCTGCATCACGGTGTGGCAGGTCAAGCCGCAGAACGTGACGGAATCCATATAGTTGATCGCACTGTAAGTGAACTGGCTCGCGATAATCACGTTGGCAGCGCTGGTAACCAGAAAGAACGCGGCCAGGTGGCGGACTTCCTTACGGCGGAAATCGATCGTCAACGGTGTTTCCAGCGGCCCCGCGCGGCGCAGTTTTCTGCGGCGGATCAGGATGCCAACGGGAATCAGAACGAGGCTGGCAAAGAAAGCCCCAGGCAGCATCAGGTAAATCAGGATGCCGAGATAGGGATTTTGCATGCCGGCCCCGAATAAAGTATGCGGCAGCATGAGCAGCCAGAGCAGCCCAGACGTAGTGACTAGCACCACGCCCGCAAGGCTGAGCCAGTTATCGGAAAGGTAAACGAGAGGTACCAGGGACTGTCGGATTCGGTTTGTCATTGGTATGAGAAGATCATTGCGTAAAGGATCAGGGCAATCAATGCCAGGCCGATCCCCAAAGCTGTAAACCCGATGCGCCGCCACATTTTTTCAGCGAGCGGTATAGGAGCGTTCATCAGGTTCTTTTCGAGTTCGCCGCGCTCGAGCATTTCGGCGTATTCACGTGGGCGGTCGCGTTTGAATTCTTCGAGCGGCATTCCACCCGTGAAGATCACGGTGTCGATCGGAAATTTCTCCGGCCGGAAGTGCGTGTTGAAGAAGTGAACGCTAAAGATAAAGCAGACGGCGAGGAGGGCTTCGTCGCTGTGAATCGTGGTGGCGACGTTCACGGCCCAGCCGGGCATCACGCGGGTGAAGATGGTCGGGAACCATAGGATGAGGCCTGTCATTCCAATAACGGCAACGCCCCAGAACACCGCGAAGTAGTCGAATTTTTCCCAGTACGTCCAGCGGCCATAGTCGGGGCGCTCGCCTTTGCCGATAAACCACTTCATGGAGGCGACGAACTCCTTCCAGTCGCGGCCGTTCAGCATCATGCTTTGCGGGCCGAAGATGAAGTGACGCCAGGATCGGCCGGACTGCCGCTTTTTGCGGAGCAGATCCCAGATGTGGAAGCCGAAATACGTAAACGTTGCGACGGCGCAGAAGCGGTGAATCAGGCCGGCAGCTTCGAACCCTCCCAGGAGCCGCGCCAGCACTTTTGCCCAGGGCGCATAGGAGAATTTCAAAATCATTCCGGTTAGTGCCAGGCCGAGGAAGCTGCTGATCACGGTGAGGTGCAGGTTGCGGTGGAAGGTCTGGAAGCGCCGCACATACATTTCTTTTTCGGCGTGCCCATTCTTTTTAAATCCGAGCGAGCGATGCAGCCACAGCGCGGTGTGAGCGCCGGATACGGTGAGCGTACCGATCAGCAGCGTCGTCATGCCCCAGAACGTGTAGAAGAGGAACGGATAACGTTTGGGGTCGTGATGCGTCGCGTGCGTCAGGTAGCCCGCGAATTGGCGGTGGGAGCCGGTATGGCACTTCGAGCAGGTCGCGACGATATTCGCGCGGCTGAGGTGCGAGCGCTGATCCGTCACCGGCAGGATGTCGTGGGACCCATGGCAGTCGTAGCACTTAGCGGTGTTCGTATAACCGAGCTTCGAAACCTTGCCGTGGAACGTTTCGAAGTAGCTTTCGGTGATTTCCTTGTGGCAGCGTCCGCACTGGTCCATGATGTGGAGGCGGAAGTCGGCGCGGTCAGTTCGTTCGATGCCGTGGGCGGTGTGGCATTCGCTGCACACGGGTAGTTTTTTATCCGTGTGCGTGACCTGCGGCGAATGGACGCTGGCTTCGAACAGGTCGAAAATGCCACGATGGCACTTTGCGCAGGTCTTGGCTACGTTGGCGCGATTGACGCTGGACTGCGGATCGTTGGCCGGCAGCTCGCCATGGGCGGTGTGGCAGTCGGCGCAGTTGGCCGTGACCGTGAGACCGCTCTCGAGCAGGCCCTTGCCATGGACGCTGTCGCGATAGCTTTCCACGATGTGCTCTTCCGTTCCCCGGTAGCGAAGCGCTGCTTTCTGGCCGGAGCGGTGGCAACTCGCGCAGAGATTGGGCACGTTTCGCGAAAACGTAGCCGAGTTGGGATCGTTGCGGCTGAGGACTTTGTGCGGCGTGTGGCAGTCGTTGCATGCCGGCGCATCGGGGCTGCCTTGCGCGAACAGCTTGCCGTGAGTGCTGCCCTTGTATTGCGCGACCTGGTCCGCGTGGCAAATGGAACAGTCGACTTTTTCCGTGATGGTGCGGCACGGGCGCGTATCGGAGGGCGTACCCCCCGTATGGCATTGCACGCACGCCTTCTGTGAATGCCGTGAGTGCTCCAGGTCGTCCTGCTTGACGAACAGCGAAACCGTCTTGCCGCCGCGGACCATCTTGAGGTCCGGGTTGCTGTGGCAGCTCATACAGTCGCGGTCAGCCATGCCTTGGGGGTAGAACACGCGGCGAACCTGGTGCGGCGAGTGGCAATCCACGCACGCCGGAATCTTGTTTGCTTCCTTCTCCCACAACTCGCCTCGAATCACTTTGCGGTGAACTGTCTCGATCTGTGCGTGGCACTTGGTGCAGGTTTTCGCGATGTTCTGCTTAGCGATAGAGGAGCGCGGGTCAGTGTGCGGCAGAACCGAGTGCGCGGTGTGGCAACTCGAACAGACGGCGGTCACGGTGAGGCCGCGTTTGAAGAGGCCCTCGCCGTGGATGCTGTCCATGTAGTTCGACAGAATGTTGCTTTCCGGAATGTTGCGCGTCAATTGAACCGGCGTGCCTTCCTTATGGCAGCTTCCGCAAAGCTTGGGAATCTGCATGGTGGATGTCGGGGAGCCTTGTACCGACGGGCGCATAATGTTGTGTGTGCCGTGGCAGCTCTTACAACTCGGGGCGAGCGGATCGCCGCGTTTTACAGCGCGTCCGTGCAGGCTTTCGGCAAACTGCTGCGATTCATCGGCGTGGCAGCTTCCGCAATCGACGGGGGCGAGCTTTTCGGCATGCGGGAGCTTCTTCGGATCGACGTCGGCGTGACAGTTAGCGCATTCGAGGGAAGCGTGAGGTGAAGATCGGAGGGCCGCGGCGTCGAAGGCTGGGGGCATTCCCGCTTCTCGCTTGCCGGTACGCTTGCCCGTATCGTGGCAATTGACGCACTCCGTAGAGCCTGGGAGCTCTTTAGGAGTGCTTTTGGTGTTTTGCCCCAGCGCGATCGCCGTTGGAGCGAGCATCAGCGCAAGAAGGCGCAGCCACCGACGCTTCGACGTGAGAATTTCACGCATCTCCAAAAACACGGATCGCAAGCCACGGGCCAGCGGGAATGTGGCATTTTTCAGCAGTTTACGAGCGGAACAAAGCGCTGTGGGGCGGTCTGATTGGGGGATTTCACCCGAAAAAGCGCTCAAGTTTCACATTTGCCAGCGGTTAACAGGTGGCAGGCGGATTGCACGCTCCAGGTTTGAAGACAGGCTTTGAAAAGGAGCTGGATGATGTTTCCACCCCGCAAGATCCTATTCCCGGTCGACTTTTCGACGCGGTGCACCACCGCGGCGAGAATGGTGGAAACCTTCGCCGACCATTTTGACGCTCGAGCGACCCTGCTCCATGTCGTCGAGCCGATTATGTACACCGATCTGCCAATCGATGCGACGAGCATCGCGGAAGAGCAGCTGGGTAACTATCTGCCGGACTCGTTCAAAGATTCGCGGTCCGAACGTGTGCTGCTCCATGGAGACGCGGCGCATCGGATTGTGGACTTTGCGCACGAGGGGCGTTACGACCTGATCATGCTGCCGACACACGGTTATGGACGTTTCCGGCGCTTCATTCTCGGGTCGGTGGTTGCGAAAGTTCTGCATGACGCGAAATGCCCGGTTTGGACGGGTGTTCACATGGAGCAAGTGCCCAAAGTTGAGGAGATCGCTTTCAAGAATGTCGTCTGCGCGATCGACCTGGGAAAACAAAGCTGCCACACATTGCGTTGGGCGGGTCTGTTCGCGAATGAGTTCGGTGCGCGTCTCACGATTGTGCACGCGGTTCCAACGGCGAAGGATCATCCTAACGTCTATTGCGATCAGGATTGGAAATTTGAGCTCGTCCGCACGGCGAAGGACAAAATTCTGGGACTGCAGCGGAGTCTTGGCCTGGAGGCTTCTATCGCCGTGATTCCGGATGAAGTTCCCTTCGCAGTCAGCACGACAGCATTGCATAATAATGCGGACTTGCTGGTCATCGGACGCAGCATCGAGGATGGAGTGCTCGGGCGGTTGCGGACAAATGCCTATTCGATCATTCGGCAGTCGCCGTGTCCGGTGGTGAGCGTTTAACAAATCGCAGGCGAAACCGCCACATGCCACATTGTTTTTCAAGTCCGAGGGTGTCGCATCGAAAACTCCAGGTGCCCTTGGAGCTCACCGGAAACGCACAGGCGAAACCGCCTGCGCCACCTTGGTTTTCTTCATTTTCATGGACCAGCGGTCCATCAAGAACAAGTTTAAAAAGCAATGATTACAACTGAAAGACTTGCCCCTCTCGAAAGCGCCGAGAAGTCGCTGAAACGCGACCTCGACGTGTTCCTGAAGCCCAAATCTGTCGCCGTCATTGGCGCGACGGAAAAGGCCGGCGCCGTCGGCCGGAACATTCTCTCCAATCTGATCAGCAGCCCATTCGGCGGCACGGTTTACCCGGTGAATCCGAAGCGGCAGAGCATACTGGGCGTGAAAGCCTACCCGAGCCTGGAGCATATCCCCGACCAGGTGGAATGCGCGGTGATTGTGACTCCGGCGGACACGGTTCCCGGCGTTATTCACGAGTGCGTGGATGCCGGGGTGAAGGGCGCCGTTATCATTTCGGCTGGTTTCAAAGAAGCCGGTGCGCAGGGTGCGGAGCTCGAGCGGAAGGTGCTCGAGGAAGCGCGCCGCGGCAAGATGCGTCTGATCGGGCCAAACTGTCTTGGCGTGATGTGCCCCGTGACGGGATTCAACGCGACGTTTGCCCCCCACATCGCGCGGTCGGGCAGCGTGGGATTGATCAGCCAGAGCGGCGCGATTTGCACGGCGATTTTGGACTGGAGCCTGCGCGAGCAGTTCGGCTTCAGCGCGTTTCTGTCGATCGGCTCGATGCTGGATGTGGGCTGGGGCGATCTGATCGATTACCTCGGCGACGATCCGAACACGCGAAGCATTGTGATCTACATGGAATCGATCGGCGATGCGCACTCTTTCCTCTCGGCAGCGCGCGAGGTAGCGCTGAACAAGCCGATCATCGTGATCAAGGCCGGGCGGAGCGAACAGGCAGCCAAAGCGGCGGCTTCGCATACCGGCTCGCTGGCGGGCAGCGATGACGTGCTGGAAGCCGCGTTTCGCCGTATCGGCGTACTACGCGTGAATTACATCTCCGACATCTTCTACATGACCGAAGTGCTGGCCAACCAGCCACGTCCGAAAGGACCGAATCTGACGATCGTCACGAACGCCGGCGGTCCTGGTGTTCTGGCAACGGACGCCATGCTGGCGCTGGGCGGGCAGTTGTCGGAGCTCGCACCGGCCACGGTCGACCAGTTGAACAAAGTTCTGCCGGCGCACTGGAGCCACAGCAATCCCATCGATATCATTGGCGATGCAGGTCCGGAGCGCTATGAACAAGCCGTGCAGATCGTCGCGAACGATCCTAATAGCGACGGTCTTCTGCTGATCATGACGCCGCAGGGCATGACGAATCCCACGGCCATCGCCGAGAAGCTGCGTCCCTATGCCAAGCTCAACGGCAAGCCGATTCTGGCAAGTTGGATGGGCGGCGCGGAGGCGGAAGGCGGCATCGAGGTACTGAACGCGTCCGGAATTCCTTCTTTCCCGTTCCCCGACACGGCGGTCCGCGCGTTCCATTACATGTGGCGCTACAGCTACAACCTGCGCGCGTTGTATGAAACTCCTGCGATTGCGGAGGCGGAGTCGCGTGAGAATGGGCGGGTTGCGGGCCCGCTGATCGAGGAAGTGCGGTCTTCTGGGCGCACGATACTCACCGAGGCGGAGTCTAAGCGGCTGCTGAAGGCGTACGGGATTCCGGTGGTCGAGACGCTGCTTGCCGAGAGCGAAGATGCCGCGGTCGAGGCAGCCGATAAGATCGGGTATCCGGTTGTACTGAAGCTCAACTCCAAAACGATCACGCATAAGACCGATGTCGGCGGGGTGAAGCTCAGCCTGCGCGATGAACCGGCCGTTCGCGACGCGTTCCAGTCGATTCAGAAATCCGTGACCGAAAAAGCCGGCGCCGAGCACTTCGGCGGCGTCAGCGTGCAGCCGATGATCTCGTCGGAAGGTTACGAGCTGATTCTGGGCAGCAGTATCGATCCGCAATTCGGGCCGGTCTTGTTGTTCGGCACGGGCGGCCAACTCGTGGAAGTGTTCAAGGATAAGGCCCTGGGGCTGCCGCCGTTGAATACGACGCTCGCACGGCGCATGATGGAGCAAACGCAGATCTTCAAGGCGCTTCAAGGCGTTCGCGGGCGCAAGCCGGTGGATATCGGGGCGCTGGAACGGCTGCTGGTGCTCTTTAGCGAGCTTATCGTGGAACAGCCCGCGATCAAAGAAATTGACATCAACCCGCTGCTGGCGTCACCCGAGCGCCTGATTGCTCTTGATGCCCGGGTGGTCTTGCATGAGGCAGGCAAGAATGCATCCCAGCTTCCGAAACCTGCGATTCGTCCGTATCCGCGGCGGTTCCAGAAAACCGCGACCTTGACGGATGGGTCGATCCTGCACCTGCGGGCGATCCGTCCTGAAGACGAACCCAAGCTGGTGCGCTTCCACTACACGCTGTCCGAACACAGCGTCTATATGCGCTACTTCCACTGGATGAAGCTCGAACAGCGGACGCAGCACGAGCGGCTGACGCGCATGTGCTTCATTGACTATGACCGCCAGATGGCGTTCGTGGCCGAGTGGACCGATCCGAAGACCGGCGAGCAGCAGATTGTCGGCGTCGGCCGCCTGGTGAAGCAGCACAATCCGCAGGATGCCGAGCTGGCGGTCATCGTGAGCGATGCGTTCCAGCGGCGGGGAGTTGGGGCGATGCTGATGGAGCAGCTCATCGAGTTCGCCAAAGCCGAAAAGCTGGACCGGATCACCGGCACGGTGCTGTTCGAAAATCGGCCGATGCGGAAGCTCTTCGACCGCTTCGGATTCACGGCGAAGCAGGGCGCCGATCGAGAGGCCCTGGACGCCGAGCTTCGGCTTTGACGGTGGCACAGGCGGTTTCGCCTGTGCACTCTCTTCGTGTCTCGGCTTTCACAGTTTGATAATCGGGATTCCGGCGTCCGCTGAGCCCACGATTCCGAGCTTGTGCCAGCATTCCGGCCCGCGCCAGGGGAGTCAGTTCCCGTTTGAGGGTCAAATTGGCGGTTTTAATGCCCGCGCGGATAGGTGCCTAACACACGGATGAAGTCCGCGAGCTCCGCCAGATGCCCGAGGGCCTTCTGCACATGCGGGTCCTGCTCGCGACCCTCAAAGTCCAGGTAGAACAAGTACTCCCATGGCTTGCCACGCAGGGGACGCGACTCGATCTTTACGATGTTCAGGTCGCGCAGAGCGAATACGCTCAGGCTGCGGAACAGCGCTCCGGGTGTATTCCTCGTCGTGAACACCAGCGAGGTCTTCCAAACCTTGACGTCGCGCGGTGGAGGCAGCACGGGCTTCTTGGCATTGAGCAGGAAGAAGCGAGTGAAATTCTGGCGATCATCTTCGATCGACCGGCGGAGAATCTTGCCGCCATAAATCGATGCCGCGACCGACGCAGCGATGCCTGCAGCGTCTTTCAAACCTTCCTCGATCACCATCTTCACGCTGCCTGCAGTGTCGTAGAAGGGCACTTTCTCGACCTGCGGATTCGTTTTGAAAAACGAGAGGCACTGATTCAACGCGACGGGGTGCGAGAAGACCCGCTTCACCTGTCGAAAACTGACACCCTGCGGCGCAATGAGGTTATGAATGATGCGGACGCTGGTCTCCGCCACGATTCGCACTTTGAAATGCAGCAGATGATCGTAGTTTTCGTGAACTGAGCCGGCCAGCGTGTTTTCAATAGGAAGAACCGCGGCGTCGATCGCGGCTTTGTCCAAAGCCTGGAACACCTCTTCGAAGCGCTGGAACGGGGCTACGTCTACGGTGTCGGCGAAGATCTGACGCACGGCCTCCTGGCTGAACGCGCCCAGGTCGCCCTGGAATCCAATTCTTCTTTTTTTCATTCGCTGTCTGCTCGTCCCCCATTCCACCGATGTGCGCCGGCTGCCGGCAGGCCCAGCAAATCGAGCACACGGTCGACACTATGATCCACCAGGTCGAGCACGGTTTGCGGCTGGGTGTAGAAACCGGGGATCGGCGGTGCGATGATGGCGCCCATTTCTGTTAAGGCCACCATGGTCCGCAGATGGCCGAGGTGAAAAGGGCTCTCGCGCACCATGAGGATGAGTTTTCGACGCTCCTTCAGGCAGACATCCGCTGCACGCAACAGAAGGTTGGACGTAACGCCTGTGGCAATGGCGCTCATGCTTTGAATGGAGCAGGGTCCAATAACCATGCCATGAGTAATGAAGGAACCGCTGGCCAGGCAGGCGCCAATGTCCTCCAGAGGGTACCAGAAACTCGCGAGAGTCTTGAAATCGGCGGCGGTGCGGCCCGTTTCGAGGTAGGCAGTGCGCTCCCCGGCGCGGCTCAGAATCAAGTGGGTTTCAACCCCGGACTGGGCGTGCAGTTTTTCAAGCAACCGGTACCCGTAAATGGAGCCGCTAGCACCGGAGATACCGACGACTATTCGCAAATTAGCTCCTCAGACCGAACCCACGCGTTCCGAAAACGGAACACATTAGCAGGCAATGCTATAATTTTCTCGCTTACCCGGTTTTCCGCTTCCGGTGGCAGTCCGCTGCGGCCCGCAGGTGGACTGGGACCAGCATCATAACATGGATGAGGACCCTCCTACGCAAAGCGCGAGCCCCGGTCAGAGACTCCGGGAGGCCCGCGAACGACTGAGACTCAGTTTTCGGCAGGTGGAGGATGCGAGTAAAAGGCTTGCAGAGAAGCATGGAAATGAGGATTATCTTCTAAGCCTCGCACGCCTTTCGGACTTCGAGAGAAACGACGTTGTTCCGGGCATCCACAAGCTGTATTCGCTTTGTGCAATCTATCGTTTAGACTATGTTGATGTCTTGAGCTGGTACGGAGTTGCGCCGGCTGGCCTGCCGGCCGATTGGGGTGAGGTGGAGGTTTATTCGACCCATTTGGTTGGCATGACAAGTTTGCCGGCTGGAACGGTGATCGCTCCGATTGCCGTCGATCCGGTGTCGGACTACGACGCCACCATTTACGTAAGCAGGATTATCCAGAAATGGGGGCCGGTGCCGGCGGCCGCCTTGGCGGGAAGTGAGCCAACTCGCCGAAGATATGGCCTGATTGGTACCACAGACTGCTTCATGTATCCCCTTCTACGTCCTGGATGTCTGGTCGAAATCGATGAAAATAAGACGGATATTCATAACGAGAGCTGGGATAACGAGTATGAGCGCCCCATCTATTTCGTGGAACATCGCGACGGATACGTGTGTGGATGGTGCAGCCGCTCTGGCGAACAACTGGTTCTTGTTCCGCATCCGCTTTCCGGGATGGACCACCGTATCTTTGCTTTCTCCGATGTACGGGTTATCGGTCAAGTGATCGGGCTCGCGATGCGCCTCGAACGGGTGGGAGAAGTCGCTAAGAAACGCCGTACTCGTTCTTGAGCGAGGCCACTATCGCGGCAAACTCAGCTACAAACAGAGTTCGCGCTCGGGAGTTCAGCGGAGGAAGATTGCGGTAGGTGGTCCGGGTTGCCCACTCCTCGATTTTCGCGCGTTTGATGCCGGGGACCGTGCTCAGGTAAACATCGACGTCTGCTTTTTGAGCATCCAAAGGGAGCGCCTGGAAGTCCGAGAAGACCTTGCCATGCGCCCGTCGCAATGCGTTGTGGGCCTCGTCTGCGCCGTGATCGAGCGCAAGGCCGTGATGCTGGTATTTTCCCGTGTTCCGGTCCAGGAGGCCAGCAAGGTAAACCAAGCGTGTGAATTCCGACGGCATTGGCGCGAGGGTGTTCCTCCAGAGATCCGCAGATGCCGTTTGCTCGAGCGTGGAGGTCTCCTGCATGTCGAAGTTCGCGCTCTTGTCCTGATGATACAACGTCGATTGTTCCGGATTCGGAACGGCGAGATATCTTACAGATGCTTCAGGAGCTCTTTCGCCTCTTTCCAGTGCTCGAAATTCTTCTCCGCTTCTTTAAATTCCGGCGTGTGAACGCAGCGCCGTGCGCCGCGATGATCGACAGGGTAACGCAGATGTAGCATCTCGTGAAACAGGACATATTCCAACGCAAGTTTAGGCGTCGAAGATTGATCGAGCACCTTGCTGATGATGATCGCATTGTGGCTCGGATCGAAATGTCCTAATAGGGTGCGCGACCCGCGACGGCTCCAGCCTAGCAATGGACGCGCCATGAGGCCGTTGAAGTAACGACGGTTGAGCTCCTCGAAAATCTCGTCAAGATTATAGTGTGACCCGGCGCCGCCGGATACGAACTTACGGCCGCGTGTCTGCCGCAAGAGCTGGAGGCTTCGGCGCATGTCTTTGCGGTTGAGATAACGCCGGTAGCGCTCCCCGTAGATCTTCGACACCGGCTTCTTCACCAGTTTCGAGATGAGGATATAGGCGAGCGATTCGAGGATCGGAGCGGGTGCGCCTTCGAGCACATCGGTAATGCGAACCGTCATGCGATCCTGCTCCCAACGAATGAAGCTGTTGGCATTTGCGAACGGCCGGAACTCCACGATGATCGCAGGCGGCGGGGTTCGCGGGCGCAGTTCCCGGAAAACGCGCAGAAAGATCTCCTCCGGCGTCTCAAACAGCACGGCGGCGGGAACGATCATCTTTCCCATTCTAAGCGCCAAAACAGAATGGACCAGACGCGGTACGCTGTTACAGTTGGAGGATCATTGCTGAACGCAAAAATCAGCTCCCTGGCCTGCTATACACCACCGCGGGTGCTTTCGAATTTCGATCTCGAAAAGATGGTCGATACGACGAATCAGTGGATTCTCGAGCGCACCGGGATCTATGAGCGGCACATTGCCGAACCGGATATTGCCACTTCCGACATGGCGGCGGAAGCGGCGAAGGCGGCTCTGCAATTGCGGGGAGTTGATGCCTCGGAACTGGACGCGATCATCGTATGTACGGTAACGCCGGACATGATCTTCCCGGCCACGGCCTGCCTGGTTCAGAATCGCATTGGGGCAAAGCGCGCGTGGGGATTCGACCTCATCGCGGCATGCTCGGGATTTGTGTACGGACTCACGACCGCGGCGCACCTGGTGGGCGCCGGCTCGCACAGGAAGGTGCTCGTGATCGGCGCGGACACGATGTCGCGCATTATCGATTACACGGATCGCGCGACCTGCATCTTATTCGGCGACGGCGCCGGCGCCATGCTCGTCGAACCTTGCCAGGATGGCGAGCAGGGCTTCATCGGATTCCTGAACGAGATAGATGGTTCTGGTGGCGATTTTCTCAAACAGCCCGCGGGTGGCAGTCGTATGCCGGCAAGCGTCGAGAGCGTCCAGAACCGGATGCATTTTGTGAAACAGGAAGGTCAGCAGGTTTTCAAATACGCTGTGCGGAAAATGTACGAATCGTGCCGTGACCTGCTGGACCAGCATGGACTGAAGCCGGAAGACGTCGGCGCCGTTATCCCGCACCAGGCGAACCGGCGGATCATTACCGCGGCGGCGGAGCGCCTCGGTATTCCGTGCGAGAAGGTGATTATCAATATCGAGCGGTTTGGGAATACCGTGGCCGCGACGATTCCTCTGGCAACGCGCGACGCTGTGGCGGACGGACGGCTGAAGAAGGGCGATATTGTGCTGTTTACGGCGGTCGGCGCGGGATATACGGTTGGCGCGAACCTTTGGCGCTGGCAGGTTTGAGGGCTGCGTAACGGTAACCAAAGATCTACAACGCTGCAAAACGTGGCACAGGCGGTTTCGCCTATGCGTTCTTGGTGAGATCCAAAAGCAGGCCAAACCGCCTGCTTCACATTTCTATATCCTTCGAAGCTTCGTTACTGCAGCAATTGTGTGGCTTGTTGAATGCGGCGATCCATCTCCGCCAGGACCTCCGCGACGTCGCCTACTTCCTGGTTCGCTTCGGTCCAGTTGCTTGCTTCGGCGGCTTCGCGAATTCCGGGTAGCGTCTTCACGCCATAGCCTGTATAGAGACCGGGTGCGTAGATCTGGTGCTTGTACCAGTCACGATGCGGCAGGCCTTTCGGCAGTGTCAGGGCGCGCTCGGTGTGGAAGAGCACCTCGTTCGCTTTCGCTAGCTGCGTCGCTGAATCACGGCTGACGGCCTTGCTCAGCGCATCCTCGTAGGTTGTGGAATCGGTGTCGATCTTTGCGAGCTGATCCAGCACGGGTTTGAGATTGACCTTATCCCCCGCCTGTTTCTTAATCTCCGCGACGTAGGTTTTCACGGTTTTCGAGAAATCGGCGAACTCGAAGGGAAGCACGGGAGCGTCGGCGATCCGCATCATGGCTGTGGAGGTGACTTGGGAAAGGGTCCGGCCATAAATGAAATCCGGATCTCCAAAGCGCTTGAACCACGCAATGGAGTCGTAGATGGAGTGATAAACGCCGCCCTGATTCGGGCCGCCAAAACCGAGATTGAGGCTTGCAACTCCAATGTGATCGACGAAGGCGACGTAGTCGGAGCCTGCTCCGAGGGCCCCTAATTCAAATTCGCGCGGTTTTGACTGATCGCTCTCCTGTGCCGCCGGTGGTGTGCCTTCCTCCCTCTGGCGCCCGCGAGTCCGAGCCGATTCCAGGAGGCTCTTACCGGTCTTGGGATCGCCAACATCACGGAGCACTTCTTTCATGAACTCGACTAGAGTGTGCGAGCCACCGACTCCGAGCGACCCCTGCGCGTTGGTGTCGGAATTGATGTAGAGAACGGCCTTTTTGTTCAACTCGTCGGCGTGCTTTTCGGCCCACTCCGTGGAGCCCAGGAGCCCAAATTCCTCACCGTCCCAAAGCGCGAATACGATGGTGCGCTTCGGAGTCCAGCCCTGCTGGTGAAGGGTGGCGAGCGCGCGCGCTGTTTCGAGCAGCGACGCCGCGCCGCTGATGGGGTCGTGAGCGCCATTCACCCAGGCGTCATGATGATTGCCGTAGACCACCCATTCATCGGGATAGTCGCTGCCGCGAATCATCGCGATAACGTCGTGCAGCGGGCGTGTGGACCAATCGAAGTCGAGCTTCAGGTGAACCGTGGAGGGTCCGGGTCCGATGTGATAGGTGAAGCCGAGCGCGCCGCGCCAGTTGTCCGGCGCCACTTTGCCTTCGAGGTGTTCGAGGAGCGGTGTGGCGTCCGCGTATGAGATCGGCAGCACCGGTATCGTCATGATGGTCTTTGCTTCGGCCATCGTCAGACGCTTGGAGCCCTTCTCCGAGGCCCAACCAGGCGACAGCGGATCTCCGACCGCTACGGGCATATCGAGGACGCTGCCGCGCTGTGCGCCATCGGGTGGACGCAGTGCGCCCTTGGGGTAAATGTCGCCCTGATAGTAGCCGTCGTCGCGTGGATCGGAGTAGATGATGCAGCCCACGGCGCCGTGTTCAGCCGCGACCTTGGGTTTCGTGCCGCGCCAGCTTTTGCCGTAGCGAACGATTACAATCTTGCCTTTGACGTCGATGCCCTGCTTCGCCAGATAGTCGTAATCTTCCGGGATGCCGTAGTTGACGTAAACCAGGGGCGCGGTCACGTCTCCGGACGCTGAGTAGGCGTTGTAGGTGGGAAGCTGTCCTTTGTCGCCGGAGTCGGGATCTTGAGGGATGACCGGTTCCTTCAGCTTGGCAGTGAAGCGAACCGGCGCTGTGAGTTCGACGACTCGCGTCGTGGGGTATGGGATCAGCGCTTCAAAATCCTCGATGCGGGCGTCGAGGCCCCAGCTTTTGAACAGCTCATAGGCGTATTGGGCGACTGTGGCCGACATTGGGGAGCCGGCGTGGTGCGGCTCGGCGGACATCTTTTCCATGTAGGTGCGGATGCGGTCGGGCTGGGGGAGTTGCTGCGCCTTGGTTTCGAGCTGGTGCTCGGCATTCCACTGCGATTCGGGATAGCCGCGGATGGGCTGGTTTTGGGCGGCGAGGGTGAAAAAGCCAAAGAGAAGGAGGGTGGAGAATTTCATGCCTTAGCGCATGATACCGCGATGCGGACTCTCCACCCTGAGGACGGAAGTTGATTAGGGCTTGGCCGGCGCCGCGGCAGGCTTCGCCGCCGGAACGATGGTTGCGCTGGTGATTCTGTCGAGGTTCGGCATGCTTTTCTGAATGTAGGCTATTCCTTCCTCGGTGAGCTTCTGCTGATCGGCCTCGCCGAAGGCGAACTTGTCAACATTCTCCATGCCCGACGTTACGATCGCAAATGGTGCGAAGCCCTGGCTGTCGAGGAACGAATTGTCCTTAAAATTGATGAACACCTGGGTGGTGCGGGTATTGGGACCTGCCGTCGCAAAGCTCACGTAGCCACGTTTGTTGCTTTGCTTCACCGGATCGTCTCTGAGGTTGGCGTTCTGCCAGGCCTTCGACACGGCCGGATTTGCACTAAGGCCGAACTGGGCCATGAAGTTTTGAATTACTCGGAAAAGGGGCGCACCGTCATAAAAGCCGCCCTTCACCAGGTTGTAGAAGCGGTCGGCCCCTAGAGGCGCCCAATCGCGGTGAACCTCGATGACGACATCGCCCTTGGTCGTGACGAATTTGGCCTCGTAGAGGTCCGGCGCCTTGGCCTTGTAGGCTGCCGGATTTAGCATTGGCGGCTTTTTCGCGGCAGTCGCTCCACTGGGGGCCTTTTTGGCTGTGGAGGCCGACTTAGCGGGCGCTTTCGCAGCCGGCGTCTGGGCCGCAAGCGCGGAAACACATAACAAACTGAGGAAGATCGATTTCATTTAGCTCGATTATACCTGCGAGATGACGGCTTCGTGTGTTAGGCTTATGGCCGCTGTGAAGCGTGTTCTCCTGATCGTGCTGGCGGCCATTGTTCTTGTGCCGATCCTTCTTTTACTCCTGCTTTCCTCGACTCCCAAATTGCAGCTTGACCCCAACGTTACGGCAATCGGGGCGGCGACTCCAGTGAAGGTCCACATTATTTCGCCGCATGGAGTGCGCCGCATTACGGCGCGCATCGAGCAGAACGGGACTCAATACGAAGTTTTCGATACCTCGCGCCCGTCGCGGCGGCTTTTCTTTTTTGGGAAGCACGCGCCGGAGGATGTCGCCTTCACGGTCGGCAGCAAGTCAACCCCCGCGCTCAAAGACGGCAAAGCAAATCTCGTAGTGGAGGCGACTTCGAACGATTTTCGGGGGTCGACTGCCAGTGATGCGAGAGAGGTCAGCGTGGCGACGCGACCGCCGGCGGTTTCTCCCGATGGCGCGCAGCATTACATCAACCAAGGCGGTATGGAACTCGTGACGTACGCGCCTGAGGGCTATGTCACGGAATCGGGCGTGAAGGTGGGGCCGTATACCTTCCGGAGCTTTGGACTGCCCGGCAAGCCGAACGAGCGGTTCTCGATGTTTGCTTTTCCCTGGGACCTGCCGGTCAGCACGGCGCCATTTGTTTACGCGACGAATCCGACAGGCACGCAGGCCGTCGGACACTTCTGGTTCAAGGTCTTTCCCAAGAAGTTCCGTAAGCGCGACCTGGAGATCAACGACGCGTTTCTGAATAAGGTCGTGAATGAGATCGACCCGAACGGGAGCGGCGACCTCGTTGCGCGATTCCTGAAGATTAACGGCGAGATGCGGCGTCAGAACAACAAGACGCTCGCGGATCTGCGCGATAAGACGGAGCAACGCTTCCTGTGGTCTGGACCCTTTCTGACATTCTCGAATTCAGCGGTGGAGTCGGAGTTCGCCGATGTACGCAGTTACGTTTACAAGGGCAAGAAGATCGACCAGCAGGTGCATTTAGGATTTGACTTGGCGAAGGTGAAGAATACTCCGATCGTGGCGGCGAACGACGGGAAGATCGTGTGGGCGGAACGTCTTGGGATTTACGGTAATTGCATCGTGGTGGATCACGGGTTTGGGCTGCAGTCGATTTATGGGCACCTCAGCCGCATCAATGTGAAAGTCGGCGACGCGGTCAAGAAGGGGCAGGAGATGGGGCTCAGCGGGGCAACCGGGCTCGCGGGGGGAGATCACCTGCACTTCAGCATGCAGGTGGATGGGGTGCAGATCAACCCGATCGAATGGTGGGATGCGCATTGGATCCACGATCGGATTTTGAGTAAGGTGCCCGCGCAATAACGGCTGATACCATTGGGCATGACTGAGCGCCCGATGATGATCCTGATTGCCGGTCCGTACCGATCCGGGACCAATGACGATCCGGAACTTCTGGCGCGAAATGTCCGTTTCATGGAGTCGTTTGCGTTACTGGTATTCCGTGCGGGGCACGTCCCGGTAATCGGTGAGTGGCTCGCTCTGCCGCTGGTTCAGTTGGCGGGTTCGACGAAGATAGGAGACGAACCGTTCAACGAAATCTTCCATCCAATCGCGATACGACTTGTCGAGAGCTGTGACGCGATACTGCGAGTTGGCGGGCCTTCGGCTGGGGCGGATGAGATGGTCCGGGTAGCACGCGAACTTGGGCTGGAGATATACTCGGCGCTCGAAGATGTGCCGGGGTGTTCGAAAGCAAGGGGCAATAGCACACTGACTGGCCGTTGAGTGGGACCCGCCCGACTTCTCGGTGGAGCGCGTTCCGCCGCAAAAGACCAGGATCACTATTCGGCTGGACAATGATGTGCCTGGAATGGTTTGCCAGCAAGTCGACAATGCGCGCGGTGGCAACTACCAGACGCTTATCAACGAAGCACTCCGAGCTTCAATGGATCAGAAACGCGAGTCCCTTGAATCCACACTGCAGCGTGTGATTCACGACGAACTTCGGAGGTCTGGCTAGGACGGACTTTCTGGACTTGTGCAAAAAAGGCCGGGCGGTCAAGCCCAGCCTTTGGAGATGGAAACAGTACTAGGAGTTGTTAGCGAGCCGCCAGCAGCGCCCGCAGATGCCGTGCACGCTCGGGCGAGCGCAACTGCCTCAGAGCCTTCGCTTCGATCTGCCGGATCCGCTCGCGCGTGACGTCAAACTCCTGCCCGATCTCTTCGAGCGTGTGTTCGCGTTCGCAGCCGATACCGAACCGCAGTCGAATCACTTTCTCCTCCTTCGGAGAAAGCGTCTTGAGAATATTCGCGGTTTCGTCGCGGACGTTGGAATCGATCACCGCATCGACGGGCGAACCCACCCAGCGGTCCTCGATCAAATCGCCCAGCGCCGATTCGCCGTCGCGTCCGACCGGCGTCTCCAGCGACACAGGGTCGCGAGAGATGGTCTTCAGCTTCTGGACCTTCTCCACCGGAATGTCCATGCGGCGGCTGATTTCATCGTTCGTCGGCGCACGCCCAAGTTCCTTTTCCAACTCGCGGGTCGCGCGCAGGAACTTGTTCATGCTCTCGTTCATGTGCACCGGAATACGGATGGTGCGCGATTGGTCAGCGATGGCGCGCGTGATGGCCTGCCGGATCCACCACGTGGCATAGGTTGAAAACTTGTAGCCGCGCCGGTACTCGAACTTGTCGGCGGCGCGCATCAGGCCGATGTTGCCTTCCTGGATCAGGTCCAGCAGGTGTAAACCGCGGTTGACGTACTTCTTCGCAACCGAAACGACCAGGCGAAGGTTGGCCTCCACGAGGTCCTTCTTCGCGCGCTCCGCTTCGGCTTCACCGTGCCGGATCACCGAAATCGAATGCTTCAGGTCGTTCAGCGACGCCCCGGCATCGTTCTCACGCTTGCGGATCTCGCGCTTGAGCTCTCGCACGCGAGCCTGGGCCGTTGCGCTATTGCGGTCGCCGATGCGTTGCAGTTCTAGTTCGAGATGGCCAATCTCTTCGGCCAGATGCTCGATTTCGCGGGTAAACTGCTTCCACTTGGACGGGTACCACGGAATCCCGCGGATCGCGAGCGACAACTCGACGATACAGCGGTTGAGCTTCCCCTGCCACTTCTTTCGAAGCTTCTTGTTGCTGAGGGCGATCGTTTCCAGCTTATCGGTCAGTTGCTGGCGCTTTTTGTACAGTGCGATCAGTTCAGAGAACTGTGCCTTGACTTCTGCCTGGCGCTTCAGGTCCGCCGGGGTACCTTCCTCGACATCGCCGAGGTCCACCAGGTTATCCAGTTCCTCTTCATCGCGCTTCAGGCGCTCCGCAATTTCTGAGACGATTCCCTGCACCAGGGCCGACCGGCTGATCGACTTCTGCATGCGGATCTTGCCGCGTTCCATGCGGCGGGCGAGATTTACTTCACCTTCACGGGTTAATAGGGGGACGGCGCCCATCTCGCGCAAGTACACGCGAACCGGGTCGTCCGTATAGATCGACTCCTCCGCCTGCTGTTGGGCGGGGAATTCTTCGTCCTGGACTTCCTCCGGATGAAAGAAATTACTTTCTTCGTCGAAAGGAATCCCAAGAGGCTCGTGACTATCTGTTAAAAACTGGTCTTCGAAATGGTCCACTAAAACTCACCTCCCAGCAACCCTAGAGACGACAGCAAAGCCGCACCCCGGCTGTGGGGTATCTTTTGGTTATTCAAGTGCGCTAGAATCCACCTGTATAGGTCCGCAGGGGCACGACGCCGACCGATTGTAGCATCTGATTATAGCATCTATCGATATCGATGTTAAGTCCCTATCTATAAAGATGTTTCGAATCCGGAATGGTTACAGGTAAGTCCTGGAACTCACTTCGTCTCAAGGGCGCTTCTGATAGACTAAGTTCTTCAATTCATTGAAGAAAGCTTCGACATCCTGGAAATCGCGGTATACGGACGCAAAACGGACATAAGCGATCTTATCCAGGTTCCGAAGACGGTCCATCAGCATCTCTCCTACTTCGGCTGCCGACATCTCCCGCTCCGGACTGTCCGCTAGTTTGGTTTCGACTTCGTCTACGATTTCCGCCAGCTTTCCCATGGCCACCGGGCGCTTCTCACACGCCTTGAGGAGACCACCCAACACCTTCTGACGGTCAAACTTCTCCCTACGCCCGTCTTTTTTGATGACCATGTATGGGATTTCGTCGCTTCGTTCGTAGGTGGTGAACCGGCGCTCACACGCCAGGCACTGCCGACGGCGGCGAATGACGTCGCCTTCCTTGCTTTCGCGAGAGTCGATGACCCTATCTTCCTTGTGACCACAGAACGGACACAGCATGGAATCCCTCTCTCAGAGCGGCACATCTTCTGGTAACTGCCTGAATTTACGCCACGTAATACCCTCATGAAAGGCAAACATCAGACCGAAGGGAACAATCACTACAAAAGTGATGAGCCAGATCAGGATAGCCAGTCCGGTGGCGGCCTCGAGCGGTATCCCGAAGATTTCCGTCAACACAAGAACGGCGGCAACTTGAACACCCCCGCCGATACCAGGTATCTGGACTACGCTGCCGAACGCAACGAACCCTACGAAGATCGCGATATCCGTCAGTTCGAACGACGAGGTACTAGGAAAGGCACGGAACAGGCAGTAATACCCTCCCATGATGATGAGCCACTCCATAGCCGTGTACAAGAGCAGCAGGCTTAGAAAGCCGCGGTGTTTGGTAGAATGCACCCCCTGAATGAAGGCTTTGAGCGTTCGTTCGACCCTGGCATAGTTTTTCTCAGGCAGGAAGGAGAGGGCGCTAAGGATCCGGGTTTGAGCGACGTCCGAGAAGCTTCGAAAAATGACCAACATCAACACGCACAGCGCCCCGATGCCGGCGGCGGCCCAGCCCCCGACGCGCAGGACCCATTGCAGGGCGGGGCTCAGGTGCAGACCCTGCGGGATGTGAGCCAGCGCGAAACCAAAGATCGTCAGCACGACCATAATGTCCAGAATGCGCTCCAGTAGCCATGCCGCCATCTGCGTGCTGAAAGGGAGTTCCTCTTTTGCTGCTATCAGATAGGGACGGACGACCTCGCCGACGCGGCCCAGCAGCACGATGGCCGTAAAACCGATGACGGTTGCCGACAGGATGTTCCAGAGGTTGGGTTTCGGCCGCAGCGGCCGCAGCATCACCTCCCAGCGCAACGCCCTTCCAAGGTAGGTCAGTAGCAGTAGTCCGATCGAAGCTCCCAGCCAGGTCCAATTGACCTTCAAGAACGTAGCGAAGAACAGGTCCCAGCGGAATTCTGTAGTTCGCCAACGGTACAGAATCAAGGCAATGGTGACAATGGCAATCGCGAGAACGATCCACAGTCCACGACGGGCTATGCGCCGCTCCTTTACCCGCTTACCGGTTCCTACCACCTAGCACCCACGAGCCCCAGCCTTTACAATGAAGTGTAAATCTTGGATTCCAGCGAACTTCTTATCATAAATCGTCGTTTTATCTAGTGGAAGCCGAAAGGGACCCGGCGAGGTCCAATTCGGGGGTAGTACCAACAGACGAGATTCCGAGGGAGATAGGAAGAGTTATGGCCACGGCAGTCCAGGTTGCGGTCCGGGCCCAGGTGAACTGGGCGAACCCGCAACAGGACCGTGGCTTGGTTGTAAAACGATCAGCGGGGGGTGGGTTGGACCTCGACGCGAGCCTAGTTGAGCGCTGTCTCAGCGGCGAGGACGCCGCTTGGGAAGACCTGGTGAAGGTGCACACCCGGCGTGTGTACGCGATCTGTTACCGTTTCACCGGTACTGATTCGGAAGCGCAGGATTTAGCGCAGGAAGTGTTTCTGCGCGTGTTTAAAAACCTTAAAAGTTTTAGGGCGGGTGAGGGTTCGTTTGTAGTGTGGTTAACCCGCTTGACACGGAACCTGCTGATCGATCATTATCGGCGGACGAAGCTGGATCGCGTCACGGATTCGATCGATGATCAGGCGGGTGTCATAGAGGAACGAAGCGCGGCCATGGCCCGAACGGATGGAATGGTGGCCGGCCGCGAAGCGAGCGAGATTTTACAGCATGCGCTCCAGAAGCTATCGCCGGATCTGCGGGAGACCGTGATTCTGCGCGACCTGGAGGAGCTGGAGTACCGCGAAATTGCGGAAGTTTTGCACGTGCCGGAAGGCACGGTGAAGTCGCGTCTGAACCGAGGACGCGCTGAACTGGCGAGGATATTGAAGAGGCATAGGGTAGCGATATGAGGTGCGCGGAGTTCGAAATCCTCTACTGCGACTACCTGGACGGGCTGCTCCGGGATCCGGAGAAGAGTGCGCTTGAAGAGCACCTGGCATCCTGCGCGGCCTGTGCTGAGTTGGCGGCTGATATTCGTGGCGCGGTTTCGTTCATGGAGCGGGTACCGGTAGTCGAGCCTCCAGGCGAGCTGCTGACGCGCATCCTGCATGAGATACCGTCGGCGAAACCAGCGCCTGAGAGGCGATCGTGGTGGCGAAAAGTATTCGGTGGTTTTTCCGACACCGTTTTGCAGCCGAAGTTCGCGATGGGCATGGCTATGACGATGTTGTCGTTCTCAATGCTGTGGAAGTTCTCCGGCATTCAGGCACGGCAGCTCAGGGCATCCGATTTTGATCCCGTAAAGGTGTGGTCGGCGGTTGATGATCGCGCTCATCGCACCTACGATCGGGCCGTGAAGTATTACCAGAATTTGCGACTGGTCATGGAGATCCAATCCCGACTGAAGGAGTGGACCGAGCAGCAAGACCAGGAGCAAGCTAAAGCACAACAGCAACAACAAGTGAAGCAACCGGCTCCGAAGGAGCAGAAGAAATGAACTGCGTAAATCATAGCGACAAACCGGCAGTTGCGTACTGCCGGACGTGCGGCAAGGCACTGTGTGAAAGCTGCCAACGCACAGCATCGGGAACGATCTACTGCGAGGAGCACGTCCCTGCGGCGGCGGTTCCACCGGAACCACCCACCCCGCCTACTCCAAAGGCGCCGGATGCATTCGCTGGGACGTCGCCGTACGAAACGCCGGGAGCGTCTTCGTACTCCGGGACTAACCCCCCGCCTCATCCGCTTGACCCAGGTGTTTCGCCGGGATTGGCATTCGTTCTTGGCATGATCCCCGGCGTAGGCGCAATCTACAACGGTCAGTACGTCAAGGGTGTCATCCACGTGATCATCCTGGGGGTATTGATCAGTATCGTCAGCTCCGATTCGACGGGCGGTTTGGAGCCGCTGTTCGGCATGATGATCGGGGTGTGGTGGTTCTACATGGCGTTCGAAGCCTATCATACGGCCCGCCGGCGGCAGATGGGGCAGTATGTGGATGAGTTTTCGAGCATCGTGCCGATGCAGGGGCGACGAAGCGGGTTTCCGGTAGCCCCAGTGGTGTTGATCGCAGTCGGCATTCTGTTCCTGCTGAATACGATGGACATCATTCGGTTCCATCAGCTCATCCGCTATTGGCCAGTGGCTCTGATTGTGCTCGGTGGGTATATGTTGTACGAACGCGTCAGCGGGCACGCTTCGGGTAATTCGCCCGGGCCGGAGGTGTTCCATGAACACCGTTAGTCTGATCCAAGCCATACGCGGGCCCGTGCTGCTCATAACGCTGGGCGCGTTAATGTTCATCGATTATCAGGGAATCTACAGCTTTGGCCGCACGTGGCCGGTCCTGATTATCGTATTTGGGATTCTGAAGCTGATGGAACGGGTGGGTGTCCCGGCGGGACCGTCCGAGCCTTATAATCCGCCGCCGTCGATGCCTCCCCCACCATTCGGTCCGGGAGGGACTACGCGATGAACCGGCGAGGGTCTTTTGTAGCCCCGCTGATCGTCATTCTGCTGGGGCTGATGTTTCTGCTACGGAACTTCTGGCCGGCCATTCCGGTTGGCGATATTGTCGCCAAGTATTGGCCGTTCCTGTTGATCGCATGGGGCGGACTCCGGCTTCTTGAAATCCTGAGCTCGGCCATGATGAGGCGTCCGCTGCCTCGAAATGGGATCTCGGGTGGTGAATGGGTGCTGATCGTTTTCCTGTTCATCTTTTTCTCGGGATTTCATGCCGTGCAGCGCCGGCACTGGTTTCCGGATGAGCGCGCCTTTCGTGGTTTTGTCGTGAACATGGGCGAAAACTACGATTACGGGCTGAACCCGGTTGAGAAACCCTCCGGCAAGACACCACGAATCGTGATTGAGAGCTTTCGCGGCAACGCCCGAATCATGGGCGCGGATGTGGACACCGTGAAGGTGACCGGACGAAAGAGCATCCGGTCCTTCCAGCAGGCGGAGGCCGACAAGGCGAATACCAACACGCCTCTGGAACTGGTGGCGCAGGGCAACGACATGATTGTGCGCACCAATCAGGACCGCGTGACCGATACGCTACGGGTGTCGAATGACCTGGAGATCACGGTGCCACGCGGCTCGAGCGTGCAGGCTCACGGCCGGTTGGGTGATTTCGATATCACTGATATCTCCGGCTCAGTCGATATCAACAGTGATAACGCCGGCGTGCGAATGCAGAATATCGGCGGCGACGTTCGGGTGGAAGTAAGCAAGAGCGATATCGTGCGCGCTTCCGACTTGAAGGGCAGCCTCGAACTGAAGGGGCACGGTAACGATGTTGATTTTCAGAATATCGCAGGACAGGTGACCATCACGGGTGGTTTTTTGGGACAGTTGCAGTTCCGGAATCTCGCAAAGCCGCTGCGGTATGAGGGTGACCGGGTGCAGTTCAATGTAGAACGGCTCCCCGGGCAGATTCATACGGGTCCTGGCGAGTTTACGGCGAGCAACCTGGTAGGGCCGATCCGCTTGTCGGCGAGCTCGCGCGACGTTCAGATCAGCGACTTCACACAGTCGTTGGACTTGAACCTCGATCGTGGAGACATCGACCTGCGGCCGGGTACGGGCACTCCGGCGCCGAAGATGGACGTGCGTACGCGGTCGGGCGATATAGATCTGGCGTTACCGCCGACCGGCAAGTACGACCTCAAACTGACCACCGACCGCGGTACGGCCGAGAACGAATACGGGACGCCTTTTACGCTGGAAGAAACCGACCGGGGCGGGACTGTCAATGGAACAGCGGGCGCGGGTCCGCAGATGAGGTTGGAGACCAGCCGCGGGAAGGTGTCGGTCCGCAAGTCTACGGGTGAGGGCGGCGAGGAAAATGTTCGGGTGATTCCGCAGCCTTCGAAGCCTCCGGCTGCCCCGTTAAAGCCACAGGAGCAGTAAAGTCGGCACGGACAGAAGCGATTGTCGCAGCGAATGGCGGGCAGGTTCGCACTGGCGCTGACAAAAGCGGACGAAAACAACGTGGACAGGCGGTTTCGCCTGTCCTTCTCGGTGCAGTGTAACGGCAGGCTGAATGCCTGCTTCACCTTCCAAATCCTTCAGAAACGCCGGCGGGACGCGAAAACCACGGGCTGTGTACTACCCGTAAACAGAATGCGGTGCGACGCGTCGTGATGTCGTCGAAAGCGAATCCGTGGGCGCGCTAAACGATTCGCTGCTTCCAACTACCGCGGCGGAACAGGATTACGCCAAGAAGCGCGAGAACACTGTCGGCAACAACAATGGCGACGAATACGCCCTTCACCTCAAACGCCGTGTGGAAGCTCAGGACGTAGGCCAGCGGAATTTGGACCAGCCAGAACGATACCAGATTTAGAAGCGTTGGGGTGACGGTGTCTCCCGCTCCGTTGAACGCCGCCGTGGTCACCATTCCGTAGGCGTAAGATATGTAGCCGTAGCTAAGAAACCGCAGGCTTGCGACGGCGAGGGGCTTTACAGACGGGTCGGTCGTGAAGATCGAGATAAGCGGACCGGCGAAAATGACGAAAAGGATACCAATACCGCCGAGGAACAGCATGTTGTAAAAACCCGTCCTCCAAACAGACTTCTCTGCACGGTCGGGTTGCTTAGCGCCCAGGTTCTGCCCGACCAGGGTCGCAGCCGCATTACTCATGCCCCAGGACGGCAGAATGGCGAATATGATGATTTTGATGGCCAGGGTATTGGCCGCAACGGCTGCGCTGCCGAAACTGGCCACAATCCGGATTACGCCGATCCAACTCGCCATCTGGACAAGGTATTGGAACGTTCCTCCCAGCGACAATCGGACCAGATTCCAGAGCACTTTTCCATCGAGGCGAAGGTCGGAGACACCAACGCGGATTCTTCCGGTTCCATGCACCAGAATCCAGAGCTGAAAAAGCACCCCCATGCCACGGCCGATGGTGGTCCCGACAGCGGACCCCGTCACCCCGAGCCGTGGGAATGGGCCAAGCCCGAAAATCAGGCAGGGATTCAGGCAGATGTTGACGATGTTGGCGATCCAGAGCGCACGCATTGCAGTGGCCGCATCGCCGGCGCCGCGAAACACCGCATTGATGAGGAAGAGCAGGAAGATTGTCACGCTGCCCCCGAGAATCATCCTGGTGTAGCCGGTGCCGATTTCGACGACAGAGGGAGAACCCCCCATGATTTTCAGCAGGCCCGGCGCGAATGCTACCCCGAGGTATCCCGTGATGGCAGACACAATGAGGCCGATCACGATCGCTTGGACAGCCACGACGCCGGCAGCTTCGGCGTTCTTCTCTCCGATCCGGCGGGCGACGATGGCTGTGGCGGCCATGCTCAGCCCCAGCGCTACGGCAAACAAGACCGACAGGGCACTTTCGGTAAGCGCCACTGTGGCGATGGCGTCCGAACCAAGGTGAGCCACCCAGAAGATGTCCACGACTCCAAACAACGACTCCATACACATCTCGAGGACCATCGGGACGGCGAGCAAAACGATAGCGCGCCCGATGCTGCCCTCGGTGTAATCCTGGTGGCTTCCGGCAATGGCCTCTCGTAAAGAAGTCCAGAGCCTCGCATCTGGCGCCCGTCTGACCCCCTGTGCTTCCATACCTTGGAAGCCATTGTAACTATATCCCGGGGAACTCCTTTACAATCAGTAAAACCAGCTTCTGAGCACGGCGCTGAGGGCTATGTCAGATCGAACAGCAGAGTGCGCTGGCGGTCCCTGCAGATCGTAGATCCGGCGGCAGCGCGACACTTGCGATTACGGCAGGTATGCCTGCCGCCTTATGGGCCGTGTATAAGGAGGAAACACCCTTCTATTCGGGGCAAATTTGGCATTCCGTGCGCTCAGCAAGTTTGCCAACTTGACCCTGGCGCGGAACTCCTTTACAATCAATATCAACAGCGAACAGTAACAACCATGACACCTCGCGATCTCGATATTCTGCATGCAGTTGTGCAGTCCTACATCGAGACTGGGGAGCCAGTAGCTTCCCGAACTATTTCGCGCCGTAGGAAAGACGGGCTCAGTGCCGCAACTGTCCGGAATGTGATGGCGGACCTGGCGGAGGGAGGTTTCCTCAGCCAACCGCATACATCGGCCGGGCGAGTTCCGACAGAGCGCGCTTTCCGCAGCTATGTCCATTCCCTGGTTCGGGCGCGGCTGCTTGTGGCCGAGCTTCAGCGCCTCCGGGCGGAACTCTCGAAGACGGAGACCATGGAGGAGCGCGTCGAGCACTCGTCGCACATTCTGACGGAAATGACCCGAGGTGTTGGAATCGCCGCGGCGATTCCGACCGCGAGCCAGACGCTCGATCACATAGAACTGATCAGCCTGGCGGACCGTCGTGTGCTTATGGTGGTGGTGACGAGCGATCGGATCGTCCGGAATCGGGTTGTGACTCTGGATGACATGATTCCCGCGGAAGAGATGGCTTCAATCCGCAACTACATCAATCGGAATTTCAGCGGCTGGTCGTTGCCGGAAGTGCATGCAGAGTTGAAACGCCGCCTGGAGCAGCAGAGTGCGACGTACGACGCGGTTCTACGGCGATTGACGGTTTTATATACCAAGGGACTTCTAAGCATCGACTCGTCTCCGGAAGTGCACCTGGAAGGCGCCAGCAATCTGATCGGGCTGGATTTTCACCTGACCCGCGAGAAGATGCGTGAACTTTTCCGCGCCTTGGAAGAGAAGAAACGTATTGTGCAACTGTTAGACCGCTTTCTGGAACAACCTTCCGGAGAAGTGGCCGTTCAGGTAGGATTGGCGGAAGCTCATCCCAGCATGAGAGAACTATCACTCATTGGTGTGACGATCGCGCTGCAGGGCGGAATGGCTGCGAAGATTGCGGTCCTCGGCCCAATGCGGATGAATTACGAAAAGGCAATATCGGCCGTCCTCCACATGGGCCAGGCTTTCCAGAGCATTCCTGCTTAAACTCAGTAACGACAATTTACACTGGAAGTATGGATACCAAGAACCCGCTTGTCGATGACGTGGACCCGACGAACGAAGTCCCTGCGACCGAAACCCCAGTCCCCGAAATGATCGAAGCCTTAACGACGGAGCGGGACCGCCTCCTTGCGGAAAGAGCGGATCTTCAGGACCTTCTACGGCGGCGCCAGGCCGAATTCGACAATTTTCGCCGTCGAGCCGAGCGGGAACGCGCTGACGTGATTGAATATGCAAACGCGGAGACACTGAGGTCTCTGCTGCCGCCCCTGGATGATTTCGAGCGGGCCTTGAAGGTGGAGTCGCAGGACAAGGAATACGGGCGGGGGATGGAACTCATCTACCAGCGGTTTTCCGACGCGCTAAAGAAGTTGGGCGTGGAGCCGATTAACAGTTTGGGGCAGCCTTTTGATCCTAATCTCCATCATGCCGTGGAAATGGCGGAAACGGAAGACGCGGAAGATCACGTTATATTGGACGAGTACCAACGAGGGTATAATTTCCGAGGTAAGCTATTACGCCCAGCCATGGTGAAGGTCGCAGTTAGGAAATCATGAACATCACCAAGCGCGACTACTATGAAGTCCTTGGTGTAGCCCGCGACTGTGACGATCAGGTGCTGAAAAGCGCCTATCGGAAGCTGGCGCTGCAATACCATCCGGACCGCAATCCCAACAATCAGGAAGCGGAAGAGAAGTTCAAAGAGGCCGCCGAGGCGTACGGCGTATTGAGCGATCCGCAGAAACGCGCCGCGTACGACCGCTACGGATTCCAGGGGCTGCAGGGCGGTGCGGCGGGGTTTGACCCCAACGCATTTGCCGACTTCAGCGATATTCTTGGCGACTTCTTTGGGTTCGGGGATATCTTCGGCGGCGGGGGGCGGCGTCGCAGCCGAACGCAGCGCGGCGAGGACCTGCGGTACGATCTCGAGATCGGTTTCGAGGACATGATGAGCGGTCTGGCAGCCGATATCCAGGTACCGCGGATGGACGCGTGTAAGACCTGCGGCGGTAGCGGAGCAGACCGGAACGATGGCCTGACGCAGTGCCCGATGTGCCGGGGACGCGGCGAGGTGATCTACCAGCAGAGCTTCCTGCAAATCCGGAGAACTTGCGGGCAATGTAACGGCCGGGGTCAGATTATCCGCCGTCCCTGTGCCCAGTGCCGCGGTGAAGGACAGATCCGTTCGGAACGCAAACTGAAAGTGAACATTCCGGCAGGGGTTGATTCCGGCACGCGTCTGCGGCTGCAATCCGAGGGGCAGCCGGGCGCGAACGGCGGCCCTCCCGGTGATTTGTACGTCGTTATTCAGGTTCGCGAGCACCCGATCTTCGAGCGCGAGGGTGACAATCTCTTTTGCACTGTGCCGATCAATGTAGCGCAGGCCGTTTTAGGAACCGAGCTCGATCTGCTGACCTTCGACGGGCTTCAGAAAGTCAGGATTCCGGAAGGCGTCCAGAGTGGTCATCGCATCAAGCTTCGCGCGCTTGGGGTTCCGCGCCTGCAAGGCGGCGGACGGGGTGACCTGTTCGTTCAGGTCGACGTAAAAGTTCCGACAAAGCTCACTCGCGAGCAGAAGAAGTTGTTCGAGCAGTTACGTGACACGTTGCCGGCCGAGAACGAACCCCACGAAAAGGGTTTGCTCGACAAAGTCAAAGACTACTTCATGTAATTGGCGCGGCCGGTCTTTTCCACCCAGGCGCGATACATCGCGGCGCAGTCGCGCACAAATGGGTTAGCGCCTAATTCTTCGATGGTGAAGCGCATTTTGCGCCGCCAATTCGGATATTCGGCAGTGGTGCCCGGCAGGTTTTGCTGCTCGTTCTGTTTGAACAGGTCTTCCTGATTCAGAACCATGAGCACGGATGGTGTCGAGGCGATGAATCCTACCACGGCGTTGTGCAACTCGCCTGTCAGCTCCGGAATACGGTGGACATCGCGCGGCAGTGAGTCCGGGATAAGTTTCAGCTCAAAGAACAGGTCGAGCATCTTTTGCTTCTCCTCGAGGCGCTCCTCGTGAGCACGGCGGAGATCCTCTTCGTTCGCAATCAGACCCGCCTCACGCCGCGCCACGATATCACGATGGCTCCAAAAGCCTGCCAAGGTAGGCAGGTCATGTGTAGTGATGGAGACAAGCGACTCGCGCGGATACTCCTTGGGGCGCTTAAAACGGCGATTCTTGTCCTGTTCAAAGTAGAAGAGGCGATAGCTCAGGATGCCGAGTTTCGCGAGGGTTTCGCGGACGAAGTCCGGTACCGTGCCGAGGTCTTCGCCAATAATAACGACGCGGTTGCGGACACTTTCCAGCGCCAGAACGTGCAGGAGATCGTGAAAGCGCTCCCTTACATATGTGCCGTGCGCCGCGTCGGTCCCATCGGGAATCCAGAACAGGCGGAACAGGCGCATGACGTGGTCGATGCGTAGCGCGCCGCCGTGCTGGCAGCTTTGGCGGATCGACTCGGCGAAAAGCTGATAGCCGTCCCGGTAGTGCCGGTCGGTGTTGGGAGGCGGGAACGCCCAGTCCTGCCCTTTCGGAGCGAAATTATCCGGTGGCGACCCTACGCGGCATCCAGCCACGTAGAAATCGCGGTGTGACCACAGATCGCAGCCGAAACGGTCGGTGGCGAGAGCCAGATCATGGTAGAGACCGATACGCATACCCCGTTTTCGGGCATGTCTTTGTGCCGCGCCTAGCTGCACGTCGATCTGCCACTGGACATATTTGTAAAAGAGCACGCGGCGCCAATGCCGTTCCGCGAACTCGCGGGTGGCCGGCGAGTCGGGGCGCCGATACGCTTCCGGCCAGGCTTGCCACGACCAGGTTTGAGGGTCGCGCCGGTGCAGGACTTCGTCCAGCGCCGAATGCACGGCGAAACGATGGAGCAGGTCGCCCTCCCGTTTGATAAAGGCCCTGAACTCTCCTGCGCGGGGCGTATCATGCGGGAATTCGGCGGTCAGGAAACGCCGGAAAAGAAGCCTGAGAAAGCGCGTTTTCAGATGGTGAACGCGTTCGTATTCAACGAGTTCCGATGACCGGACCGACTCTAGCTCCCGCTGTATGGCGTCGCACTTCGCAAGCCTTTGCGCCCACCGTGAGTGAGGGAAATCATCAATGTCTTCGATATTCAGGTAAATCGGATTACGGAAATAGCAGCAGTTCGGGAGATAAGGGCTTGTATTGAAGGGTTGCCTGTTCGGGATGTTGTGCAGCGGGTTTAATGCAACAAAGCTGACGGCGAGCTCGCGGCTGGCCCAGTCGACGAAACCAGCGAGATCTTTAAAGTCGCCGCAACCCCAATTGCGGCCGGAACGCAAGCCGTAGAGGCTGATAGCGATTCCGGCGGCACACTTGGTTTGGAGCCACTCCGGCTGGTAGGCCCGGCTAGGGCAAAGAATCAAGCGCGTTTCGGACTGAATGTGCGGCCCGACTCGAAGAGCCATCGAGTGATAGCCGAGGCAACGCTGTCCTGGAAGCGGCAGCACTTTCTCGACGAAAGTGCGGCCTCGCAAGGTAGTGGATTGAGAGACTGGTATTCTGGCGAGATCGATATCAGCGCGCGCCGTCATGCCGTTTTCGAAGCGGATTTCCAGGCCGGCGCTTAGGGATTGAGAGTCAGCCGGCACACGGATCGCTATTTCGTACGGTTCCGAGTCGGACAATACAATGGCGGGTGGAAGCGGCTCGGACCATTCGCGCCAGTTCCGGTCCTCTATGGCGCGCTGCAAATGTGGTCCGCTCGAAACATCAACCCCCAGCGAGCGTAGTACGCGGGCTTCCGTTTCGGGCGGGGTCTTGTGGTGCTTTCCCCAAATATCCCAGAACTCCCGTTCAATTCCCCAGATGCCCGCCGCTTGATCGAGGGATTGGGAAAGCACGGGGTCGGTTTCGATGTCACTCATCTCTACCATGAGATAATAAGAGCGTGGACGTTGACAACAAGTTTCAGTTGAGCTTGCCACCAGAGCTCTTCGCGCGCATCGACGACGACAGCGGGAATGCGGCCAGCGAAGGGATCGTGATGACCACGCTCGACAAAGCGGTCAATTGGGCGCGCAAGAACTCGATTTGGCCGATGTCGTTCGGGCTGGCGTGCTGCGCGATTGAGATGATGTCCATGATCGGATCGCGTTTTGATATTTCGCGTTTTGGCGCGGAGGTGATGCGCGGATCGCCCCGTCAATCGGACCTGATGATCATCGCCGGGCGGGTGTCGAACAAGATGGCGCCGGTAATTCGGCGGCTCTACGAACAGATGCCGGAGCCAAAGTGGGTGATTTCAATGGGGGCCTGCGCGACATCGACTGGTGTTTTCAGCAACTATGCCCTGGTTCCTGTGAACCAGGTGATTCCGATCGACGTTTACGTGCCTGGCTGTCCACCGCGTCCAGAGCAGTTAATTTACGCCATCATGTTGCTGCAAAAGAAGATAGACGCGGAGCGGGGCACCGTAAAGAAAATTTTGAATTTGGCCTAGATTTCGTAAATCGGGCTGTATGGGCGTCGATAAGAGAGATGGCGGAGGCCATATGAACATCACGCCCGTCAATCTCAACGCAGTCGCACCGGTCACGTCTCCAACGGATATTCCTCCGGAACAGAAGGCGGAACGAGCGAGGCTTGTGCAAGCTGTCAAAGCCATCAACCAGGCCAATATCTTTGGCGACAACAACGAGCTTACTTTCGTGTGGGACCGGAATGCTCATCGCGTGCTGATGCGGGTGGTCGACCGCGAGACGCACGACGTTGTGATGCAGGTTCCTCCCGACTATGTGCTGCAACTTTCGGAACAACTTCAACCAAAGTCCTCGGGGTGACTTCCGATAAGTGCTTTAGAGGACGCTCATGAGCACTAACCCCTATCAGACTTACCTGCAGGATGAGATCCTGACGGCCGACCCTGTTCGTTTAGTACAAATCCTTTACGGTGCAGCAATCGAAGCCGTTGGGAATGCCCGCCGGTTCCTTGAGGCGGGGGATATCCGGGATCGATCCACGGCAATCACTAAGGCACTGGAAATATTGACTGAACTGTCATCATCGCTGGATCACAAAAAAGGCGGCGAGTTGAGTGGTCAACTCGCCCAGTTATACGACTACATGCAGCGCCGGCTGATCCTGGCAAATGCGCAACAGACGGACGGGCCGTTGGCAGAAGTGGAGCGTCTACTACGTACGCTGGATGAAGCCTGGCAACAAATCCTTCCGCAAGAGCATGCGATTTCGGTTACGGAACCGGAGTCCGTAGTCGAGGGCGGTGTGGGGACCGAAAAATACTCTCTGAGCTGTGCGTTCTAGCGCTTCAGCAAGTGCTCGTCAATTAGGCTGGCGGCGATCTCATCGCTCGAAACATGATACTCGCCGCGCGCTATCTGAAGCCGTAGTGCTTCCACTTTGGAAGTGCCGTGGCTCAGAGCGGACGCCATCTCGGATATGTGAGTCTCGTCGCCGGAAACGGGACTTTGCGATGCCGCCTGATTCTTCGTCTTGGCTCCGGCGGCCCCTGTCCGTTGCGCCTCATGCGTTTGCGGTGTTCGGTTCAGATCATCGATTCGCATCTTTACTCAATCCCGCCACAACCATCTTAGCGATTCCTATTCCTCCGCCGTTTGCCAGCGCCTGAGCGAATTGTTGCATTCCCAATCCCATGATTGAGGAACTGTCGCCGGACTCGTCCGAGTCCCACGGATGGGCGGACTGCAGCATCTGTTCCAGCATTAGTGCTTCGAAGTCCATTGCGGCGTGTCGGATCTTTTCGGGGCTGTCTTGCTGCTTCGGCGCCAGAGCAACTGACGGGACGTCATTCATGGCATTCATCAAATCACCTCGATATCGCCGTTCAAGGCCCCGGACGCTCGCAGGTTCTGCAGGATTGCAATTACGTCCCTTGGCGTTGATCCGATGCCAATCAGTGCCTTGACGAGGTCTTCTACCGTTGCTCCGTCCCTCAGCACGACACTACGAGCCTTGTCCTCCTTAGCGCTCACAGTGGTCTCGGGGGTTACGGCGGTGTTGCCTTGGGATAATGGGGGCGGTTGGGATACGGCGTAGTTCGTTTTGATTTCCACGGTCAGTGCGCCATGCATAATTGACACGGGCGCGATTCTGACATCTTTTCCCATTACGATGGTTCCGGTCCTCTCGTTGATAATGATTTTGCCCGGGTGGTCGACCTCGATAGATAAGTTCTCGAGTTCTGCGAGAAACTCCACGGCGCGAGCTTTGTAGTTCGGAGGTGGCACTACCTCCACCAAAGCGGAATTCACTGCGTTAGCGACAGGACCGGCGGGAGATGTGAATTTCTCGTTGATAACGGATGCGACGCGCGCCGCTGTTGTAAAGTCAGCCTCGCGGAGTTGCAGTTTCAATTGTCCGCGTAGCGCCTCCGAAGGAGCGGCGCGTTCGATGATCGCGCCATTCGGTATTCTGCCCGCAGTCGGATGGTTCACCGTTTGATTATTGCCGCCCCGGCCCGCTACGAATCCCCCCGTCACAACCGAACCTTGTCCGACTGCATATGTGTGCCCATCTACTCCCGACAGTGAGGTCAGGATAAGCATGCCTCCCTGCAAATTCGTCGAATCTCCAATGGCGGATACGGTTACGTCGATTCGCGTGCCGGGCTGAGCGAAAGGAGGCAAATTGGCAGTCACGAATACGGCTGCAGTGTTGCGGACCAGGATCGCTGTTGGCGCTACGGTTACCCCCATTCGGGTCAGGAGATTGGTGAGGCTCTGAGCGGAAAATACCGTTTGCCGCTTATCGCCTGTCCCATTCAATCCCACAACCAGGCCATAGCCGATTAGCTGGTTATCACGAACTCCCTCGAGCGTGATGATATCCTTCAGCCGTGTAGCCGCGTGCGCGGCGATCGAAATGAATAAAAACAAAGAGACAGTTTTGGACGACATTAGTTTCTAAAATGGCAGTAATCCCATAAGGAGCCTATAAAGAATGAACGGCCGCTTCACGGAATCCGCCACTACACCTTTCCCATTCACTTTCACTTCGAGCATTGCGATCTGGGATGAGCTGATCGAGTTGGCGGGTGTCAGGTCATCGGGCCGGACGATTCCGCGAACGGTAATGACCTGATGCTCCGAATTGACCCCCAACTCCTTCCGGCCTTCGACCACGATGTTGCCGTTCGGTAGGACGGCCACAACTTGCGCCGTGAGAGTTGTTGTGAGAGTTGTCTGGCGCGAAGTCGTTCCCTGACCCTGAAGCGACTGCGTTCCGGTCATGTTTGCGAGATTTGCAAGTGGACCGGTCGCCTTGGTTTGGCCACCGAGGGCCGTGATGCCTGCGGCCGCCGCAGATTTTCGCGAAGTATTTGTGGCACCCGACGAGACTGCAGAGGTATTATCCAATACAACAATAGTGACGAGATCATACAAACGGCCAGCTCGCAAATCTCTGAAACCGTTGGCTAGTGGCGCGGCCGCGGAATAAATCGAACCAGCGGATCTCTGCCCGGTGTCGGAGGAGCCTTGGCGGGCTCGCTCCAGGTACTGATCGAGAGGCGAAGGCGGCGCTGGCTTTTTTTCAGCGGCAGCGAGAATGGAGCATACACAGAGGAGCGTCAATCGTCTCATAACTTCACTGTTGCGTTGCCGCTGCCGGTCACGATCGCCTTCATCACACGGTGATTTTGAGGATTGACGAGCGCGATGGATTCTCCTCGCCAGCCGTTTGTGAGGGCAGTCGCAGTGAAGCTTACCGTCGCTGCGCCGCTCGTCGAGGACACCAACACGGTTTCGCCTTTCCTGACCTCGGGCGGATCCTCCAGAAGGTCGTTCGATAGCAGCATCCCGGCACGAGTTGTGCGCCTGATCGTTCGGCCGAGAACTTGGTTGAGCGAGTCAAGGCGAGGTGCAAAAGGATATAGATTTCGTCGCACTATTTGCACATCATCGGCACTGACGATCGTTCGCCGGTTCAGCAACCGTGTGGCCACGACGGCCTGGCACATCAGGGAGATGCGAACTTTGACCCAGACCGCTATCGTGCTGTGCTGGGCATATTTGAGCCGCCCTCGCCAAATGATGGGCGTATCTGGTTCGTATCGGGACGGTGTGCCTAATCCGGAGCGAGGAAAGTCCAGTTGTCCACTCGGCACCGGGTCACGGGAATAATCGACTATTTCGATGCTGGCGCCGGGTAAGTTCAAGCCTGCTTCCAAAGCCTTCTGCAAAGGATCGGCTGACAGCGGTTGCACTGCCCGTTCAAAACAAATCGATGGTATTAACGCTTCGACCGGAATGTCGCGGCCCTTGGCGAATGCCGCAAGTTCCTGCCCGGTAAAGGTTCGGCGTGTTCCGGGAAGCGGTGCGAAGCCGATGTGCAAGTCGGGCTCCAGCACGCCGAACGCGATGACGTCCATGGCCACGTCGCGTGCCAGTATGAAGTCCCCATCAACCGCCCGGCATGCGGCAATCGAAGAAACTACCGACGCCGCAAACAACCAAATCAGTCTCATCTCAGATTATTCACTTGTTGATACATGTCGTCGGCCGCCTTGACGACTTTGGAATTGGCTTCGTAAGCGCGCTGGCTGACAATCATGTTGATGAACTCTTCCACCACGCTCACGTTTGAACCCTCGACGTAGCCTTGCATCAGGGTGCCGAGGCCTTCCTGGCCGCCCGGATTTCCGACCGTCGGTTCTCCGGACGCATCCGTTGGAGTGAAGAGATTCTGCCCAATGCTGTTCAAGCCGGCGGGATTGGCAAAGTTGGCAAGTTGAACCTGGCCGGCAACCTGGCTTGCGGTTTGACCAGGTTGCGTGTAGCTTACGGTGCCGTCCGGTGCGATCGTGATGCTCTGAGCCTGCGCAGGAATCGTAATTTGCGGCTCGATCGGATCGCCCTGAGCGGTGACGACATTCCCGTCGCGATCCAATTGAAACCCTCCGGCTCGCGTGTAAGCGAGCTCACCCGTGGGCCGGCGCACTTGGAAGAAGCCCTTGCCTTGGATTACGAGATCGAGTGGGTTGTCCGTCTCGGTAAAGTTGCCCTGCGCGAAGATGATCTCGTTGGCGGCCGGACGGGTTCCCAACCCGACTTGTAATCCGCTGGGCACAATGGTTTGAGAACCCGCGGCCGCACCGGGCTGAACGAAGCTTTGATACAGCAAATCCTGGAACTGTGTACGCCGCATCTTGAATCCATTGGTGTTGGCGTTCGCCAGGTTGTTGGCGATTGTATCCACATTCAACTGCTGGGCATTCATTCCGCTGGCAGCAGTATATAGAGCACGAATCATAATTTCCCTCCAGTAATCTGAAGGCTCGCGCAAGTCATACTTTGGCGACCTCCTCCACGGCTTTTTGATTCATGTCGCCACCAATCGTGAGGGCATGCTGAAGCATCTCAAATTGACGGCTTACGGAAATCAAGCGGACAGCGGATTCCGCGGGTTGAACATTGGAAGTCTCGGTTTTTCCTTGTTGAACCGTCATTTGACCGAGATCAGCCGGCTTCCGATCGGAGACGGAGAGCTCGAAGTAATTCAAGCCGTGTTTTCGCAACGACGAGTCACTCTTCGCGTCGACGAGATCCAGTTGAGCCACGTCCTGTCCATTCTGGCGAACCATACCTTCATTCGTGACTTCAACCGCGACCGCATTGTCGAGCGGAATATTCTTACCGTTGCGATCCTGGACCGCGAAACCCTCCTGGGTCTCGAGATTTCCTCGAGATGAAATGCGAAAAGTTCCCCCTCTGGTCAGCAAGGGTCCGGAAGGAGAAGACGCGACGAAAAAGCCTCGGCCGGAAAGTGCTAAATCGAAAGGATTGGCAGTCGGATTCAGAACACCCTGCGATAAATCTGTCCATTGTCCTTCCACCACGGGAAGTACCGCACCGATACCACCATCGGTAGAATCCGCCGCTTCGGCCGAAAGATAGATGTTGTAGAACTCTTTGTCAGCCTTAAAGCCAGGCGAACCAGAATTTGCGATATTGTTCGCGAGCAAATCCAGTGTTTCCAGGCGCGATCGAAGCCCGCTTGAGGCGGCGGCTGTGAGTGAGTCCATAACCGCCATGCATCGTGCAATTCACACGCCTTAATCGAAAGGGTGCATAGTGCTGTAATTTCGCCGTAATGTTCTATTGTGGGACGCGGGGTCGGTGCCAAAAATGTGTCAGAACGGAACGTGTGCCAAATCAGTATCAGTCTTGACGATGCCGTTTAGACGTTAAATGAGCGGGAATGCAGGCATCGCAAGAAATGGCGCAAAGCGTGCACTTCCGAGGAGCGTGATATTTGCGAGCGCACCGGCGGTTGTCCCGAACGTCTCTCCTCTTCCATCTTCTGGTGCGCTCGCGGCTGCCGGAGGTTTAGGTGTGGCCGCCGTGAAACTAGACGGTTCACTTCCGGGGAGCATTGCCGAAGTTTTTCTCAGCCTACTGACTGGAATAGCCGACGTCCCCGAGCACAATGTTCGAAGCACCGCGGCGGAAAAGACGCTTGAGTCTGGCTCAAAGCAGAGATCGGAGCGGGTGCAGAGGACAATCCCACACGGTACGGTCTCAAACGCGAGTACCTTGGCCGCGCCCGTGTATTCATTCCCGATTATAGAGCCACAGGGAGCGCCCATTAAGGACCCGTCGCCCACGGTCGCTTCCAATTTTCCTCTTGCAAAACCCGTTGCTTTGTCCACGACCATCGACAAGGCTGCAATAGACGTTTCGTCAACGGCGCGGTTGGAAACGAGAGTAGCCAGCGCGCCTGTCCCAGAAGCCGCGCTCGCATTTGCGCTACGGCTTGTTGACACCATGCCATTGCGGTCTTCGGCGATAGCTTCGACAGATTCTCACACAATCGTAAAGCCTGGTTCTGATTCTCGGCCGGCGGTGGAGCAGCCACAATCTCCGACTCCTGAAAGCGCTACCCGCACCAATCTCAATTCCGCGGAACACGAGTCAACCATAAGCGGAGCGATCGAGCCTGCTCGAATGTCTCAGGCCGAAAAGGTCGTCCCGGAGAGGTTCTTCGCTTCGAGCATCTCTTCTCGCCCGACAAGCGATACACCTCCACTGGGCGCGGATTGCGGGGATGAGAAGGTTTTCGGGTTTCAGAAAGATACTGCCAATGGCAGCAGTGGGAACTCAATCAGAACCAGTATTACGTCAACTCCTAGGTATGTACGCGAAGCCGGGGTGAATCCAACGGGTAGCAGTGATTTGCGGGAGTCGCTCCGCGCAGGGTCCTCACTCGTCGTAACGAGTAACGCACCCGTCAAGAACTCTGGCGGGCCGCAGACGCCGAGGGTAACTCGACCTGTAGAATCCGCCCCCATGAGCGGCGCCCTCCAACCCGGGGTCACTTCATCTGCGACCGTGACAGTGACACAGCAAGACAATGCTGGGGCGTCCACAGCAGCCCATGTCACTCCGCAAATTATGCCGCGCCCTGAGGAGAGAGTGACCCAGGGATTCTCAGGCCCGCCGGACGCACTCGGAGTTCCGCCACCGAGTTCGGAAGGTGCTGAAGACACTCCTCCTGAAACGTCGATACCCGCCCAACCTACGTTAGCGGCGACGAGCCAACGTCTGATGAGGGAGCGCCCCGTAACCGGTATTGGTTCCGGGCTCTCATATTCGGAAAAGCTCTCAATGCCGCGAGTAAACTTTTGGAGCACATGGCCGAGCTACGGACCCCCAAAAACTCTGGACGGTATTGGCGATCCCGAGGTGCCGCGTTCAGTCAAGCCCTTACCGGAGTTCACGCCACCCCCTCAGTCGCGCTCGGAGAACAAGTCCGCGATCGATTCTACACAAATGAGAGCAGACTCACCATCGCGCGCGGCGGCTGTTTCCTCGATCGCTGGACTCCCGGGTCCAATCAGGTTATCGGCGCAGCTCGATAGCGAGGGCACAACTCGCCCATCGGACGAGCCTGCTGGTGTGCAGGCATCATTGCTTACTCCGCGAGAACCGATCGAGCCATTTCGGGTTTCGAAAGAATCCGCTTCCGCCCCTAATCAACAGAGCGACCCGATTCCGTTCGGGAAGGTATACCGTCTCGAACAAAGCGGCTCTTTTTCACAGATGTTTCGCAAAGAACCAAGCTTTAACGCCGCCCCTTCTTCAGCCATGCCAGCTACTGATGACAGCGGTCCGGCATGGCATTTGCCCGAGCAACCAGACTCGAAACCTGGAGTGAAGAGCACTAAAACACAGTTCCCACCCGGGAACAGCGATTTGGAGGGAGATGCTGCGTTACCGGCGCGGGCAAGTCTCGTATTCCCGGAGTCCATCCCTCCGAAGGATTCTCATATCGAGGCCGACAAAGCCCCGATAACCCAGCACCCTGCCGTCTCTTTGCCCGATCTTCCAGCCACCAATGCTGTTTCGCACGCGTCGCCCATCAACGATATCTCCGTTCGAGTGGCATCGGAGGAATCGCCGCCTGTGGATGTCCGGCTTGTGGACCGTGAAGGCTCCATCCGGGTTGCCGTACGGACGCCCGACGCCGACCTCGCACGAAACATGCAAGCGGGGTTGAACGACCTCGTGCAGCGCCTCGAGCACAAGGGGTTCCAGACGGAGGCATGGTCACCGTCGGCGACTCCCATAAAAACCCACGACGGTTCACTCCAAGGTGATCGAAGCCCTCATGCCGATACGGGCGGAGGGTCCTTCGATGGGTCCGCCGGAAACCAACAGGCCCACGACCGGGAAAACGGTCGCAATAGACCCAAGTGGGTGAACGAATTGGAGCGAAGTATTTCAACAGATGAAGGAGGATATGAATCATGAACTGGGCTCCGGTCACCGGTTCCGGGAGTGTCATAGGAGCGACCCCCGCAACAACGACACAGAACCCGGCGGGCACTGACGACCTGGCCAACGAGCAAACGTTTCTGAAGCTCTTCGTTGCGCAGCTACAAAACCAGGATCCGGCGAATCCGCAGGATCCCACTCAATTCGTGGCACAACTCGCGCAGTTCAGTGAACTGGAACAGATATTGCAAATGCGGCAGGACCTTGACGCGCTTCGACAGGCGACCCCGCCAGCCTCGAGTGGACAAACCAGCTCGCAAGACTCAGGTCCAATTCAGAAAACTTAGGAGTGAAAGGCTATGTTTACATCATTCTCTACGGCGCTATCGGCGCTTAATGCACTATCGACCGGAATCGACGTTGTTGGAAACAATCTGGCAAACCTCAACACGCCAGGTTTTAAAACGAGCGTCGTGTCTTTCCATGACCTGGTAACGCAGTCTCTCGGCGCCGGTCTCGGTGAGACGCAGGTGGGGTTTGGTGTTGGCCGCCCCATTACCTTGCGGGAATTCTCCCAGGGAGCTTTACAAACGACGACGGGTCCCCTCGATGTTGCCATTCAAGGAGACGGCTTCTTTGTTGTGTCGACCACCAGTGGCCAGATCGAATACACGCGGGGCGGCAACCTTCAGGTTGACAAGAACGGGAACCTGGAGACCGCCACAGGAGAACAGGTGCAGGGTTGGACATCCTTGAACGGCATCCTCGATACAAACCTGCCCATCGGCAATATTCAGATTCCGGTTGGCAGCGTTAAAGCGCCTTCCGCTACGAGTTCCTTTTCCTTCGATATGAATCTCAACGCGGCGGGCGTTTCCGGTTCAACGACCGGGACGTTCTCGACCTCCATTACGGTGTTCGATTCTCTGGGAAACTCGCATGTGTTAACGGTGAAGTTCGATAAGGATGCGACGACGACCGGCCAATGGAACTACACCATCACCATTCCTGACAGTGATGTAAAGACTCCGCCATTCACTCCCATCACTGGAAGTGTCACTTTCGGTCCAACGGGAACACTGATTTCACCTTCGCCGACCGATCCGGCGCCCGTGATTCAACTTCCCGAGTTAGCGGACGATGCTGGTGTGATTCTACCGGATGGAACGACTTCGACGACACCCGCACCGATCACTTGGAATCTCTACAACGGCACTGCACCCCGCATTACGCAGTATGCACAGCCATCAGCTGTATCCGCAGTGGCACAGGATGGATCGGCCGCCGCGCAACTCGTCAGTGTAGGAATCGGCGATGGCGGTACGCTGCTCGCCCAATATTCGAATGGTCAACAGGATATCGTCGGGCAGTTGGCTATGGCGACGATTCGTAATCCTGAATCCATGGTGGCCGCCGGCAATAACAACTACTCGCTTAGCGAAAACACAGCTCTACCTGCAATCGGTGCGCCCGGAACGGGCGGCCGCGGGCAGGTCATGGGGAGCGCGATTGAATCGTCCACCGTCGACATAGCCGGACAGTTTACGGATTTGATCGTGTTGCAGCGAGGCTACCAGGCTAACGCTCGGGTTGTCACGGCTGTCGATCAACTCAGCCAGGACACCATCAATCTCATTCACTAAAGTTGACGTTTGGTTATGACAGCACTGGAAGAGATCGCTTTCTTCGCTGACGTTCCCGTGGATGTGGAGGTGGAACTCGACCGTACTGTCATGACCCTGAGCCAGGTACTCGAGCTTGATGTAGAGAGTGTGATTCGCATGACGCGATCCGCGGGCGAAAACATCGACATCCTCATCGGCGGGCGGGTCATCGGCTCTGGTGAGATCGTCATCATTGAAGACGCGGTCGGTTTGCGGATCACCGATTTCAATCAGGAGGAATGAATGCAACAGTTCGGTGCAGTTGGCCTGGTCCTGCTGATGCTCTGGGCCACTGCCTGGCTGCTGAAGAGGAAGGCAGGGATGCCACTGGTCACTTCGAAAACGAGGCGCGGCGTGCGGCGCATGGAAGAATTGGACCGGACGCGCCTCACGGCACAACATTCCCTACATCTAATTCGCGTTGACCAGCGGACGATGATACTCGCCGTTCATCCGGGAGGCGTTGTGGTCGTCGATGGTATGGACCCGGCAGTGGACGCCGGTGCAGCGGCGAACCTGCGGTATGGAGAACGATGAGGATCGCGTCACGCTTATCGATCGGCTTCGTCATGGTTACGCTAACCTCGCCGGCGGCCGAGTCCCCCTTGTCCACGTTGAACTTTTCGCCTGGAAAGAGCGGAGGGGCTGTCAACACGCCTCTACAGATCGTCCTGCTGCTGACCGTTCTCACGGTTCTCCCTGCCGTCATCATGTCGGTAACTCCCTTCTTGAGGATCAGTATCGTCCTCCATTTTCTGCGTCAGGCGTTAGGCACCCAGGGAACACCATCGAACCAGGTCCTCATCGGTCTCGCTTTGTTTTTGACCGTCGTAATCATGCAACCTGTCGCGATGCAAATGTACGAGAGAGGCTGGGTTCCCATGGAGCGGGGAGAATTATCCGCGTCGCAGGCCTTTGATGCCGGGACCGAGCCTTTGAAGGAGTTCCTGGTCCGCTATGTTCGCGAAAAAGATGTCCGTTTGTTCATCGAAGCTACTCATGCGCCCGCGCCTGCCAAGCCTTCGGACGTGGGATTGAATGTGCTTGTCCCGGCTTACATCCTTTCGGAACTGAAGACCGGATTTCAGATCGGTGTAGTGCTCTTCCTTCCGTTCCTGATCATCGACCTTGTCGTCGCGTCGATCACCCTTTCCGTCGGGATGATTCAGCTGCCGCCGGTCATGCTTTCGGCGCCCTTTAAGATCCTGCTATTCGTTCTGGTCGATGGTTGGAACCTGGTGGTCGGGTCGCTTTTAAGGAGCTTTTATCGAGTATGACAATTCAAGCGGCAACCGACATCTTCCGACAGGCTTTGATGACAACTTTCTGGTTAAGCCTGCCGCTGCTCGGCATCGGCTTGATTGCAGGCATATTGATCAGCCTGGTACAGATCCTGACGTCTATCCAGGACACAGCTTTTGGATCTGTCCCACGGTTGGCGGCGTTCTTCCTCGGGCTTCTATTGTTGCTTCCCTGGATGATCACAAAGCTAGTCACCTACACGGCGGGCTTACTGAGTGATTTCAGCCGCTATGCCCAGTAATATGATGCTGACAGTTCCGTTGTATGGCTTTCTGTTCACGCTCACGCGGGTTTCGGGGCTTCTGTCCTTTGTTCCCATACCTGGATTGAACGCTGTCCCTGTCTCCGCGCGGGTCCTATTGGCTCTTAGTTTGACGGTCTGTCTGATGCCGCTCTGGACGGAACCGGGGATGGATGTCGCCCCAGAGCCGGGCGCCCTTCTCGCGCGCATCTGCACAGAATTTGGTTGTGGACTGGCGACCGGCCTCGCGGTTGCAATTGTACTTGAAGCATTCCAGGTGGCGGCACAAATGGTGGGGCTACAGGCCGGTTTTTCTTATGCCTCCACGATCGATCCGAATACGCAAGCCGATTCCAGCGTTTTACAACTGGCCGCTCAACTGTTCGGAGGCAGCTTGTTCTTTTCGCTTGGTCTGGACCGCGATCTGGTGCGGATCCTCTACAACAGTATTCAGACTGAACACCGCCTACTTTATTCCCCGGGAGACGGCGAGACGTTGATTCGGCTGGCATCCGCCATGTTCGCGGCAGGTATCAGGCTGGCTATGCCGACTGTAGCCTTCTTATTGCTGGTCGACATTTCATTCGCAGTGCTCGGCAAGATTCATTCGCAACTGCAGTTGTTGTCCCTTTCATTCTCCGCCAAGATGCTGGCGGGTCTCGCTCTCCTGGCCGCGACACTGCCTGCTTTTGCAACGCTACTGCGCAGTTCAGCCCAGCACACGTTCACGGTTCTGATGAGGCTATTGAGCTAAATGGCGGACAGCGGGCAAAAAACCGAAAAACCAACCAAGCAGCGCCAGGAAAAGGCCCGCAAGGAAGGGCAGTTTCCGGTAAGCCGTGAGATGGTCTCGGCGGTTCATTTTTTGGCATTCGTGTGGATCCTGCTGGCTTGGAGCCAGCAGTTTCTGGCGTCAACACGGGAGTTGACCAGAAGGCTACTGAAGGCGGCGTTCTACGTCCAAATTGATTCGCGTTCCGTGCTGGGACTGTATTATGCGGTCCTTTCCAACGCGCTTATCCCGTTACTGATCGGCGGTGCGGTATTGACCGGCCTCTTTCTAGCGGCCCAACTGGCTTCTACTAAGTTCGGGGTATCCGCCCACAAGCTTACTCCCGATTGGAAGAGGCTAAACCCGGTGAGCCGGGTAGGGAGCGTCTTCAGCCAAAACGTCTCGTCACTGTTTCAGGCGCTTCTGTTGTTGCCGGTCCTGGGAATCGCCGTATATGCCATCGCTCGTAGCAGCCTGCCGGAATTGCTGCGGCTGTCGAGGTCCGCGGTGGTGCCGGGTACCGCAGTTATGGCGCACGCCATCGCACAGCTTTTATGGCGATCCGCATGGGTCCTGTTCGGGATTGGCGTGCTCGACTATGTGCGCCAATACCGCCGGCATAATGCGAATCTCCGGATGAGTAAACAGGAAATCAGGGAAGAGTTGAAGCAGACTGACGGGAATCCTGAGATCAAGAATCGGGTTCGACGAATTCAACGCGATTTTGCGCGACGCAACATGATGAAGGAGATTCCTAAGGCCACGGCTGTTGTCGTTAACCCAACGCACTACGCTGTTGCGATCCGCTACGACATGGAATCCATGGCCGCGCCGAGAGTTGTAGCCAAAGGTAAGAACTATCTGGCCCACCGTATCCGGCAGATCGCGACTCAGAATAATGTTCCGATTGTCGAGAATCAACCTTTAGCCCAGGCTCTTTACAAGTCGGCCGACGTCGGCCAGGAGATTCCCGTGCATCTCTACCGGGCTGTTGCGGAAGTACTGGCTTATATCTACAGACTCATGCACGCGAGGAGGCGATAGATGGCAGCGGCTACCAATCTTCCGGCCATTTCGAGGCCGGCAGTGCCACTGAAGGCGTCGGGGGGGGCGCGCATCAATCTGTCTGAACTGGCAATTCCGATCGCCGTGCTGGCAATTGTCATGGCGATGATCACCCCGCTTCCGCCGTTCCTTTTGGATGTTCTGATCAGCACCAACATCACGCTCTCAATCATCGTACTGATGGTCGCACTACATATCACGAAACCGGTCGATTTCAGCGTGTTCCCCACCACCCTTCTTCTCATGACCCTGTTCCGGCTCGCGCTGAACATCTCCTCGGCACGCCTGATTCTCCTCAATGGGAATACCGGCGCGAATGCGGCAGGCGAGGTGATCCAGGCTTTTGGTGCGTTCGTAGTGGGAGGAAACTACATCATCGGTGCAGTGATCTTCCTTGTGCTGATTGCCATCCAATACGTGGTCATCAATCATGGCGCGGTGCGCATCTCCGAGGTGACAGCGCGCTTCACCCTCGACGCGTTGCCGGGGAAACAGATGTCGATTGATTCCGATCTGAACTCGGGGCTAATCGACGAAGGGGAGGCCCGTGCACGCCGGAGGCAGTTAGCGGCCGAGGCAGAATTCTATGGGGCGATGGATGGCGCTTCGCGATTTACGCAACGCGATGCCGTTGCGAGCATATTGATTACCGCGATCAATATCATCGCCGGCTTTCTCATTGGTGTCTTGCAGCATGATATGGAGCTTAAGCGAGCGCTCGAAACCTACACCGTCCTTACGATTGGTGACGGCCTCGTCACGGTAATTCCTGCGCTCATGATTTCTATCTCGGGCGGCTTGATCGTGACGCGCGCCAGTTCGGAAACCAAACTGGGACAGGACTTCCGCAAGCAGGTATTCAGCGTTGGCCAGCCTCTGCTACTTGCATCGGGTGTTCTACTGGTTATGGCCGCTTTCCCGGGCCTACCAAAGATTCCCTTCCTGTTACTGGCCTCGGCGGTGGGGACGGCGGGTTGGCGCTTACGCCAAAACATTGGCACGAAGAGTAAGGCGCCGGCGGCGGCCGCCACGCCTCTAAAGGAAAATTTCGATACGCTTCTCAAAGTTGAACCACTGGCGATCGAAGTGGGACTCGGCCTGGTCAAACTTGTAGAGGGCGGCCAGAACTCGCCGCTGTTGCGCCGCATCGCGAGCATCCGCCGTCAACTGGCATCAGAGCTCGGCTACATTTTGCCCCCAGTGCGCGTGACGGACAATCTGGCTTTACGCGCGCGTGAGTATCTCATTTCTCTCAAGGGGGTGGAGATCGCTCGCTATGAGTTGGCGCATGGCTGCGAACTGGCTATTCATCCCGGAACGAACGCGGCTCGCATTGACGGTATTCCCACGAAAGAGCCGGCTTTCGGCATCGCCGCAACCTGGATAGCGCCAGAAAACGTCGAGGCGGCGCGAAAGGCCGGATACACAATCGTAGACGCAGTCAGCGTTCTGGGAACGCATTTAGGCGAACTCGTTCGCCGCCATGCCCATGAGTTGTTCTCACGGCAGGATGCTAAGAAACTGCTCGATCGGGTCACCGAAGAAAACGCGAAACTCGTCGAAGACTTGGTTCCCAAATTGCTGCCTGTCGCAGCAGTGCAGAAGGTGTTGCAGAATCTGTTACGCGAAAGAGTTTCAATTCGAGATGCCGTTTCCATTTTGGAATCGATCGGCGAAGCAGCCGCAATGACGAAGAACACGACCTTGTTGACGGAATACGTTCGGCAAGGAATTCGCCGACAGGTGGTGAAACCGTACCTGAACGCAAGCGGCGATCTGGCCGCCTACTTCCTGGACCCCGCACTCGAGCGTGAGATCGAGCAAGCCATAGAGCACACCGAAGGCGCGAGCCACTTGAACCTGCCTCCGAACCGCGTGCGCCACATCGTGGAACGAATCAACGCAGGAACTGGCGGTACTGAGACTGCCGCCGTCCTGCTGGCAAGTTCCGGATCCCGATTCTTCGTCGCCCAAATCACGGAACCGAGTTTGCCGAATTTGACGGTGCTGTCGCATGCGGAAGTGCCGTCCGGGCTAAAAGTTCTTTCTTTAGGGGTGCTGAGTTGACCCGATCGAGGTTGCCGGAATGAAGCTCAAGTCTTACTTTGCAGTGACGGTTGAAGCAGCAATGCAGAAAGCACGCGCCGAACTGGGGCCGGAAGCGATGCTCATCACGTCCCGCAAGTCGGGTCCGGAGTACCGCCACCTCGGCGATTATGAAGTCGTTTTTGCGCTCGTGCCCGATTCCGAGAGCCCACCCGCGCCGGAACGTTTGCTGGGAGCGCAGGAAATTGCACCTCCTCCACCGGTCTCCTGGGTTCGGCTATCGGACGAAGTTTCGGACTTGAAGCGTCAAATGGAACGCCTGGCCACCGGACTTGCACGCTCGACAGCCGGATTGTCACGAATTGCCATGCGCCCTTCTCTGGCGGAAGCATTTTCGCATCTTCTCGAGGCGGAACTAGACGCCGATATCGCCTACGAAATCGTCTCGCGCATCTGCGGTCAGTTGGAGAAGGACGGTGATCCCGTCAATTCTCGCGGCACGTTGGGGGTCACGCAACTCGTCAATGCGGAGCTCCTGCGGATAATTGATGTCGATCCGCGGATCGGAAACGGCACCGGGTGCTCGGTAGTGGCGCTTGTGGGTCCGCCCGGGGCCGGCAAAACCGTGACACTAGTGAAGTTGGCGGTCCGTTATGGACTAGGCACAAAGAGACCGGCTCAAATCCTGACACTCGATACCCAGCGTGTGGCCTCGGCGGAAGTGCTGCGATCCTACGCGGCCATCGCGGGAATTGGCTTTCAACCCGTTGAAACGGTAACGGCGCTATCGCAGGCGCTCGAGGAGTTCCGAAACAAGGAGCTCATCTTTATTGACACGCCGGGGCTGGGGCCGGGGGATCTCGAGGACGGACGTGACTTCGCGGCCTTCCTCTCGCGGCGCAGTGGAATCGAAGTGCACCTCGTCGTGAGCGCCTGTATGAAGCCCGCCGACCAGCGCCGTGTTGCCGCGGAGTACGAAATGTTCGCACCCTCAAGGCTTCTCTTTACCCATCTCGACGAGACTGCTACCTTCGGCCCGCTACTGAGCTTGAGCGCGCGGACCGGAAAACCCCTGTCATTTCTGGGGACAGGGCAGCAGATTCCGGAGAATCTAGAACCCGCGGACCGTTCCGCCCTGTTGCGCCTTCTCACGAAGGCTTCGCCGGCAGTTTTGCAGGCCCTCGGAGCGACGGCCGCATGAGGCACAGAAATGCAAGGCACCCAAGCCGCTATGAAACGCTACGCCCTGCAAGAACGAGAAACGGATGAGCGGGAACGGTTGATTCTCGAGCATCTACCGCAGGTGCGGCTGATCGCACGGCGAATCCACGAAAGGCTGCCAGGGAATGTCAGCCTTGAGGATCTGATATCGACCGGCACGATAGGGTTGATCGCAGCCATCGACCGCTTTGATGCTTCCCACAATGTGAAGTTGAAAACATACGCGGAGTACAAGATTCGCGGTGCGATTCTCGACAGCCTACGGGGCCTCGATTGGGCGCCGCGACAACAGCGAAAGCGCTCCAAGCAGATTGAGGCTGCCATATCATCGGCGGAACAGCGGCTGCACCGGATGCCCAATGAGGAGGAGATCGCCGCGGAGTTGGGCCTCGATATCGGCGAATACCACGAATGGTTGGTGGATATCCGGGGTGTCAACCTTGGCAGCCTCGAGCAAGCGGGCCCGGATGAACACAGTCGCGATCTCCTGCGCTTCATCTCCGACAGCGATGAGAATTGGCCTTCGCGCATAGTGGAAAAACAGGCACTCCAGAATCTGCTCGCCGAGGCGATCGACAAAATGCCAAAGATGGAACGCCTCGTATTGAGCCTCTACTATCACGAAGAGCTGACACTGCGCGAAATTTCAAAAGTTGTCGACCTCCACGAGTCTCGAATCTCGCAACTCAAATCGCAAGCAATTCTGCGACTTCGCTCGTACATTGAAAAACGTTGGCCACTGGAAAAGGGTGCATAGGTAATGGCCTCCGACACATCGGGTCCCGGCTGGTTGTTTGAGCAATGGGGCGCGAAGTTAGCCCAGTCCCTCGGCGCCATGCTGGGGGAGGAGCCTCGGGTGACGGTTGGACCGGAAGCGGCTCCTACTCCCACCGAAGGACTGCTCTGGTGGCGGGAGACGTTGAACCTGTTTCCCGAACCTTGCATCTGGGTTGGTGCGCCGGAAGCCTCCTGGCGGCAGATTGGCAATGCCGTCCTGGTGTCTGCCGGGATCGAGGACGCCGACGACGAGAACATCAAGTCCACCTATCAGGAGATCGTTAGCCAGTCCCTCGCCGGGCTGTCTCAGGCACTTTCGAGCCGTCTTCGAAGAGAGGTTTCGCGTAAAGAGGTATTGGATTCCGATCCGCCATCACTACCGAGTCGAGTCATTCAGGTTTACCTCGGAGAAACCCATACTCCACTCTATTTGGCTCTCGCTCAAAAGCTGCTGCAATTCTTTGAAGAACCCGCAGAGAAGCTGGCCCCGGAACCGCTAGTGTCTACAAAAGATGCCGGTGTGGAAACAGACAGCATCGGTCCAACCCGCGCTTATCCTCGGGGCCTCGACTTACTGCTCGACGTCGAATTGCCAGTAGCGGTATCGTTCGGCCGCGCCCAACTACCGATCAAAGATGTCATCAAACTCACCACCGGCTCGATTGTGGAATTGAACCGGTCCGTTGCCGAGCCGGTTGAAGTAATCGTCAACAATATTGTTATCGCGCGGGGAGAGGTAGTGGTCGTCGAAGGCAACTTCGGAATCAGAATCAAACAGATCATCAGCCGGAAAGAGCGGCTGCGCACGTTGAGATGAGTATGCTGGAACACTTCGTCTTGCCACTGGGCCCTTACTTACTGACCACTGCGTTCTTCCTGCTATGGACGCTCATCTTTCTGTCTCTAAAGAAGGAGATCTGCCGATTGAGACAACGCTTACACCGCCATAGCGAATCGCTCGAGTTGGCCCATCAGGAGTTACTGCAGCAGATCGAGGAAATGCGAGGAGGGCTCCGTGATGTGGAAGAACGCTCAGAACAACTAGTGCCGCCGCAGCCGACAAAGTCGGGACTGAACCTGAACAAGCGCGGCCAGGTGATCCGGATGTACCGCCGTGGGGACGGGCCGGATCACATTGCAACGCTGCTCGATCTTCCCAAAAACGAAGTCGATCTTCTGATCAAGGTATACAAGCTCGCAATGAGCGGTCCAGCGCCGAACGGGACAATCGGTTTTCCGCCAAATCAATGAAGCGCCTGCTACATCCGGACTTCACCGCGGACTACCCGAGTCCGCGTGGGAGGGGGAGTGGCTTCCGCATGCTCGATCGTCACATTCACGGTCATCTCGCGCCGCTCACGGACCAACTGCACGTCGAAGCTCTTTTTGGCGCGGGCGGAACGAATCGCGCGTGCCATTTCGGTGGGATCGGAAACGCTCTCGCCGTCGACCTTGGTCAGCACATCTCCAGCATGGATGCCCGCCTTTTCCGCGGCTGAGTCCTTGGCCACCCAGCGCACCAGCACGCCTTCTTTAACTCCAAACGCCTCGGCGAGTTGCGAATTCAGCGATTCCGCCTCGACGCCCAGCATGCCGCTCTGGGAACTGGAGAATGACCTCGGAAAATCGGGAATGTGGATGTCTGGAATATTGACGGAGAAATCCTTCATATCAAAGCCAGGGAAGGTGTAGACACCGCTGCGGAGCATATCCTTGCGAGTCCCAACGACTACGGGAATCGTTTGTGCATTGCCGCCGCGGCTTACAACCAACTTCACCTCACGGCCGGCTGGTGTTTCACGCACGAACCGCCCAAACTGCTCCATGCCTTCAACGCGCTGGCCGTTGTACTCGAGGACGACATCCCCGACCTTTAAACCCGCCTTGGAAGCCGGGCTGCTGTCTTCCACCCGCGTAATCTCCACGCCGTGGACATCGGACAACTTGAGGGCCTTGGCACGCTCATTGTCAATCTCGGCAAGATTGACCCCTATGTAGCTTCCCGGTGTGAAAGCCACAGACATGGCTTGAAGGTCCGGGTACGCTTGCAGGGTCTGGAACTGACCGCCCGGCCCGTCCGACCACCACTGTTGCGCGCAAGCCTGCGCGCCAAAGACCCCGGCCACGACCGTGCACGCGATCACGAAATCCTGAACCCGTCTCATCATAAAGATCCCTTCCTATTTCTTGCGCAGATATATGGTCCCGGCATTTACGGCGATTGTGAATACCGGTCCACCCCCGTTCAACGAACCCTCGGCGATGGCCGGCAAGGCCCCGGCGATCTGGTGCACCCGGATCTCAGGGAAATCTGAAACGATTCTACCCGCGCCCGGAGTCTGATTTCGGGCCATCACCGTCATCGGAATGTTCGACGGAATCAAAACCGTAATGTCACCTGCTTTTGTGCTCAGAATTGACTCTTCGATGCGGTGTCCCGAGAGAAGATCGGCGATAATACTACCGACTGACGTTGAGGCTCGCAACGGTCCATCGACATTACGCAGCCGGATGGCTCCGGCGATACTCTGGCACTGCACACCGTTGGCACGGTTTACCTGAATACTGCCGCCCGAATTTTGGGCGTCCACCAAGCCCGCAGCCTGGCCGATTTCAATGAGCCCACCGGCGGTCTGTGCGTACACGGCTCCCATCGACCGGCCCACTTTGATATTGCCGCCACTCCGCGTAAAGACGTGAACTGTGCCGTTTGCCTCGTTCACCGAGAGATCACCCCCGCCGGTCTCCAGCCAGCACTCGCCTCCGATACTATCCGCGCGCACATTGCCCCCGCCCGAGTAACACTTCACCGGCCCAGCAACCCGGCCGATAGTGATGTTGCCGCCGCCGGTCTTAGCCACAATACTCTGCTTAATGCGATCCAGGTCGACATTCCCGCCCGCGGTATTCACCTCGAGCTGCCCGTCAAAGTCGGCTGCCGTGACATTGCCGTCGTAGCTTTCGACCTGCATCTCATGCATCCAGCGCGGCACGGCCACGGTGAGATCCGCCGACATAATCTTCGAGGAAGGCGACGTTACCGTCAGGTAAATCCACTCGCCTTTCGTACTGCTGCGCACCTCGAATCCGCGCAACTGTCGCTCCGCTTCCTGTGCGCTGACCGCTCGTATACGCCGCTTCAACGTATATGCGACACGGTCTCCGGGATTGCCATTTACCGTGATGTTGCCGGTCGCGATCACTCGAAGGTGCGTCATCGGCTGCGCCGAGATGCTCCCGTTGGCCGTCTGGGTCCAATAGCGCCCATCCTGCGTAACCGACGACGTCTGGCCGGAACCCGATTCCACCAGGCCCAGGGCCAACACCGCCGCGAATGTACTTCTCAACAACATCGACTTAATAAGTCTCCACCGACGCATTCATTTCTTTCAAAGCCTTCTCACAGCGCAGCCGCACGTAGCCGTTATCTTCTTTGCGCATCAGCTCCTGGAGAATACCGACCATCCGGTCGGACTTTTGCTCGATCAGCAAATCGATGGCTTGCGTGCGAACTCCGGGATTATCGTCCGTTAACAGGATCTGTGTGAGCACCTGGCGGACCTGGGGATCGGTTGCCGAGCCGCGCAGCCCATCGAGAGCCCTCAAACGAACCCCCGGGTTGCTGTCATGCTGCAGCGCGGCGAGTAGCGCGCTGCGCACCTCGGCCGATTCCGGGCGCGATTTCAACAAATCGAGGGATTCCACTCGCAATCCCGCGTCCTGGGGATCCTGCGCTGCTGCGAGGAGCAGATTCTGGATTGATAAATCGTCCACCTTGCCGGAGAGAACCCGCTGCCGCGTTTCTTCCACGACAATCTGCACTTTACCGGACTGCTCCGGCTCCACGTAGCGCACCCGCGAAGTCACGGGCCTGTTATCCACCCCGGCGCTCGTCACGTTCACGCCAAGCGAGTTTGTCGGAAGCATGCGTGCCCCAAAGAATCCCATTGCGATCAGGGCCAACGCCCCGGCGGGCTGCATTCCGGCCGGAATCGGTCGAATATGGATTGTAAATCCGTGTCGCAAGCGCTCCCAAAAGCTGGTTTTTGACGAGGCAACCGCGAGCCGCTGCCGCAACTCCATCCGGTTGCGGGTCAGAAGGTCCATTGATGGGTGTAGTTCCAGAGTGTCGTAGGCCTCTTGCAGCGCCCGCTGATGTTCCAGGACCGCTCGGCAGCTCTCACAGCTTCCGAGGTGCTCCTCGACTCGCTCCTCCTCGTCGAACGAAAGTTCTCCGTAGAGCAGCAGAGGCAGATTATCCTTCGCATCCTGGCACGTCATACAAAATCTCCTAGCGCAGCCCGCATTTTCTGCGTTGCTCGAAACAAGCAATTCTTGGCAGCCTCTTCTGAGGTGCCCAATGACTCACCGATCGCTCGCAGCCGCATTCCCTGGTAATGCCTCATTTCGAACACCATTCGTTCCCGTGGGGTCAGATCTGCCAGGACTGACTTAATCCGGCGTTGCAGTTGCTCGCTGAGCAACCGCCGCTGCGGATCACCGTCAGCCCGTTCTTCCTCGATGGTGTCCATGCGATCCAGAACACCCTCGCTCGTCTCCACCACAGTTCCTTCTTCCTTCCGAACCTTGCGCCGACGCAACGCATCGAGGCAGAGATTCGTCACAATCCGGTACAGCCACGTATGAAAACTGCAGTCAAATCGAAACGAGTGCAGGTTCTTATAGACCCGGAGGAACGCCTCCTGGTAGATATCGCTAGCGTCTTCGGGCGACCGCAGGAGGTTCAGAGCCAGACGAAGCACACTCTGATCGTAAAGGCGCACAAGTTCCTCAAAGGCGCGCTCGTCACCGCCTTGAGCCGCCCGAATCAGAGCTGATTCGTCCATCCTGACCGCCGCCGCGGCCATCCCAGCCTCCACGGCTTCTATGTTCCCCTGCAACAGTAGGATAGACGGCTGGAGTGTAAAAAGGTCACGATGGCGGGCTAGACGCGAAAGTAATCTGGCTTCCAGTTTACAACCGCCTTTTTTATCTCCGTGTTAGGCAGGTTGGATGCCAGGGCCTTGTCGACTAGTTTCGCCACCTCTTCGTCTGAGGCGAAGCGTAAAGCGATCAACTGGCTCTCGCTGAGCTCCCCAATTCGCGATCGAAGTGGCTCGGCCAACAGCCCGGACAGGCGGAGCCGCTCCTCGAGGCGAATCACACGGTCCTGCACCTTCAGAGCATAAAGGCGGCACTTGAGGACAAGGAAAACACCGGCTACCGACAGCACCACCATCCAGATGCTCCAGACGCTGAGGTGCCGGACGGCATACCAGATGGCGATCAGTACGTTGATGCCCGAGACCGGCAGAAGAAACAGGTGAAAAGCCGGGTCCAGCTTGGCATGATTAGCGTAGTTCTGCGGAGTCTTCTCCGGCATACGTGAATCCTCCTTTTGGAAGCTTCAATTGTAGCCGGTACCGGAAGACGCCGGATCGGCGTCCGGTCAAGCCATTTCGAGTTCGATGCGCTTCTTGGCGGCGTCGATGTTGACGATTCTAAAATTCCGAATCTGTCCGGCGCGGGTGGTTTCAGCGCCACTTCCTTTTTCGGCGCCCCCACCCTGCTTCCACTTAGCCGACAGCATGGCGGTCAGGGAGGAGATGTCGCCCTTCGCAGGCTCGGAAGTCGCAGCCTCCGGCTGGGCCACCTCGCGTAACGGGGATTCCGCGAAAACCCCTTCGCCGAGTTCGACCTTCACTCGTCCGCTCGTAACGTCTACAACGCGCCCCGCGACTACCTGCCCGGGCTTATGATCGGCGATGTACTCGTCGATACTGGTGGGCTCAAGCTGCTTGATGCTGAGTTTGATGCGGCGCTTGCCCCGATCAATCTCAGTCACCACAGCCTTCACTGGCTTGCCCATCGCCAGCACTTCGCTGGGATGATTCAGCCGTTTCTCGCTGGTGATGTCGGAAATGTGAATCAAGCCGTCGATCCCGTTTCCGAGATCGACAAACGCCCCGAAGCTTGTCATGCTGCTGACGGGCGCCTCGACGACGGTCCCGACTATATACTTCTTCTCGGCGTCCTCCCAGGGGTCGCCCAGCGCCTGCTTCAGACCGAGGGAAATACGCTTGTCGGACGCGTTCACGCCGAGCACGACGGCTTCAACCATTTCGCCGGCCTTCACAACATCGCTGGGGCGCTTGATCTTCTTCGACCAGGAAAGCTCGGAGATGTGGATCAGCCCTTCAACGCCGGGGAGCAGTTCCACGAAGGCGCCGAAATCCATGAGGCGCGTCACTTTTCCCTGCACGCGATCGCCAGTATGGAAGCGCTCCACCGCCACGCTCCATGGATCGGGCTGCAAGGCTTTCAAGCTCAGTGAAATGCGGCGAGTATCGGGATTGACCTTAATGATCTTAACTTCGATGTTGTCGCCCGACGCCACTACGTCCGACGGTTTCGCTACGCGATGCCAGGCCATTTCACCAACATGCAGCAAGCCATCGACGCCGCCAAGATCGACGAACGCACCAAAATCCGTCAGACTGCGAACCGTGCCGCGAACCACCGCGCCTTCCTTGAGGTCGGAGAAGGCTTTCTCTTTGGCTCGCACCGCCTCTTCTTCGAGAACGACGCGCCGGTCGACGACGATATCCTCGTCTTCGATATCCAATTTAATGACTCGGCACTGGATTTCCTGCCCGACTAGTTTTTCGAGGTCGGCCTGTTCGCGAGCGCCGCTACGGGAGGCGGGCATGAAGGCCTTCTCACCGACATCGACGCGCAATCCACCTTTGACAAGTTCGGTGACAACGCCGCCTATCGTGCGTTTTTCGTCGAAGGCTCTTTGGAGGGCGCTCCAGTCCTTGGGACGCTCCACCTTGATGGTGGACAGCAGGTAGGTACCCTCTTCGTCGCGGCCGGTGATTGTGACTGGAATGGTCTGGCCTATTTTGACGGCGACCTCACCCCGGTCATCCTTCACCTGGTCGATAGTTAAGACGCCGTCCATCTTGCGGCCAAGATCGACAAAAACGGATTCGGGTGTGATAGAAACCACAGTTCCCTGAAGAGATTCGGCGCGGCGATCGGCATGGTGCTCGTTCTCAAACTGTGAAAGGATTTCGGCGAATGAATTGTCTTGGGGCGCGGCTTGACCTTCTTCAGGTACAGCCAATTCTCGTGGATTGTTCATGGAAAACTGCGCGTAACCCCATTGTGTCACATTCCCGGTAAGATGACAGCTTGGCGTCCCTCCCGAGCTGGTTAAGCAGAGTTGCGCGTCCACAGGACCTGGTCTGGGTCGTGCTGTTTGCGGCGTTGGCGGTCTTCGGACCCGATCGCAACGAAGGTACCGTCACCTTTCTGGTCGCTCTGGCTTTGTTCCAGGTGATCGAGCCAAAACTCAACCTCACATCGCTAAAGGGAGTTCTCATTTCGTTCGCAGCCAAGCTGTCGCTGTGTTGTTTGCTTATAGGCTGGACGGACGGGATAGCAAGCAGTTACTACTGGGTGCTTTTCCTTCCCGTTATTTCCGCGGCGACCGCTCTGCCCATGATCGGAACAATGATTACCGCGGTCATCGCTTGTGGAGCGTACCTTTCCTTTTGGCTGCGGATTGGACCCGATCAATTCATCCCTCCCGATCAGGTGAGCGAACTGGTGTTGCGCGTGATCATCATCTGCCTGAGCGCCTTTCTTGCGCATCAGCTTGCAAGCGCCGTTCTCATCGAATCCCGCAAGCACCAGGCGGCCGCGCGCCGGCTTGCGGAGGCTAACCAGCAATTACTTGCGGCCGAAGAGGCAGCTCGCCGGGCCGACCGCCTCGCTGCGCTCGGCCAGCTCTCCGCGGGTCTGGCGCACGAGTTGCGTAACCCGCTCGGTACGATCAAGGCTTCCGCCGAAATGCTCTCGAAGAACATTGCTCCCGAAAACGAAGTCGCGCGCGAGATGGCCAGCTTTATCTCGACCGAAGTCGATCGCACTAATTCGCTCGTTACCCGGTTTCTCGACTTCGCCAGGCCGCTGGCAGTGCGGCTCGAGAACACCGACATCACGCAGGTCATCGACCGTGCGGTTGCCCAAGCCGAGCAACATCAGCCGCCGCTACCGGTTTCCATTTACAAAAACTACTCGCCCGACGTCGAGCCCTTCTTTCTGGACGGCGAATTGATGGAGCGCGTCATCTACAACCTGGTGGTCAACGCGGCGCAGGCCAGTCCGCCGAAAAGCTCCGTCACCGTGAAGACGAGACGTATCGATGGGATGGTGGAGATTGCCGTGATCGACCGTGGATCGGGCATCGAACCCAAGCACAAAGAGAACATTTTCAACCCTTTCTTCACCACCAAATCGAGCGGCGTTGGACTGGGGCTCGCCATTGTGTCCAAAATTGTGGATGAGCACGGAGGCAGCATCTCAGTCGACAGTGAGCCGGGTAGCGGCAGCGTCTTTCGTGTTTATTTGCCAATGAGGACATCCGCCGCATGAGCGCGAGAATTCTGGTGGTTGAAGATGAGGAGCGGCTGCGCCGGGTCGTCGAGCTGCAGCTCAAGGGAGCCGGTTTTGAAGTGGATCAGGCAGGCACCGCCGAAGCTGCTGTCAAGCTTGCGGACTCCGCCGACCTGATTCTGACCGATCTCAAGCTTCCCGGGATGACCGGACTCGAACTGATCGAGCAAATCCGGCGACAGAACTCGCAGATCCCGGTTATCGTGATGACCGCTTTCAGCACGGTCGATAATGCCGTCGAAGCGATGAAGAAGGGGGCGGTCGATTTCCTGCCGAAGCCCTTCTCGCTCGACCACCTGATGGCCGTCGTCAGCAAGGCTCTCGAAGTGAACGCGCTGCGGGCAGAGAACCAGCAACTGCGGCAGGAACTCGGTTCGAGGTACGAATTTGACAACATCATCGGCCGCAGCCAGCCGATGCGCGAAATCTTCGCCTCCATCGAGCGCATTGCGCCGACGCGCGCCACGGTGCTGCTGTGCGGCGAGAGCGGCGTCGGGAAAGACATGATCGCGCGCGCCATCCACCACCATTCGCCGCGCGCCACTCGGCCGTTTGTCAAGATCAACTGCACCGCGCTGCCGGAAAACCTGATGGAAAGCGAGCTTTTCGGATATGAGAAGGGCGCTTTCACAGGGGCCAATGTTGCCAAGCCCGGCAAATTCGAGCAGGGCGATACGGGAACCGTTTTCCTCGACGAGATCGGCGACGTGCCGCCCGGAATCCAGGTGAAGCTGCTGCGCATCCTGCAGGAGCGGGAGTTCGAGCGATTGGGCAGCAACAAGACCAAGCACATCGATGTGCGCATTCTGGCCGCAACCAATGTCGATCTCAGGGAAGCCCTCGAGCAGGGCACCTTTCGCGAGGATCTCTACTATCGCCTGAACGTGCTTCCCCTCAACATCCCTCCATTGCGTGATCGCAAGGAGGACATCGCGTTCCTCGCCGAACATTTTGTCAAGAAATTCGCCAAAGAGATGGGCGGTAGGATCGAGTCGATCTCCGAGACAGCGGTCCAGAAACTACTTACGTATCATTGGCCGGGAAATGTGCGGGAGCTGGAGAATGTCATCGAGCGGAGCATGGTCCTTAGTCCTGGTCCCATACTGCATCCTGACGACATCCGCCTCGACAGCGCGCCGTCGCGTGCACGGTCGCAAGCGGCCGTCGATGTCTTCCTGCCCGAGGGAATGACGCTGGACGAGTATGAGCAGTCGATCATCCGCGAAGCGCTGAAGCGCGCGAGCGGCAATAAGAGCCAGGCGGCGCGAATGCTGGGGCTGACGCGGAACGCCCTTCGTTACCGTCTGCAGCAGATGGGCATCGAAGCGTAAGCGAATGGCATTGAGTTGAGTCCGAGGTCGTACCATTCCGGTACGATCCCGATGGATGAGTGGCGAGATTCCCGCCGTTTCCGGGATGTTACGCTTTCATGCCGACGTGAGAAGAGGGCTCCCACTGAACTCGAACAAGGATTCGAGATGATTGCTGCTCAATTGGCCATCGGATTCGGAAATGCGTCGGCGTCTCGCTCCTTGTCGCCGTGCATGCATTGAAAGTCTTTTTCCACCACAATCCCGTCGCCCTCTATGCCTACCTGGTCCGTCGTGGCCCACTTCTGCGCGTCCGTTTGCGGAACGATCACAGCTATATGCCCGTTGTCGAATGTGGCGCGCGGCTGCTCTGCCGAAGCCGCCGCCTGGAGACGATAAGTCAACTCGCCCCCGCCGCCGAAATGAACCGAGTCTTCCACCTCGCCGGAAGCCACAAATCGTGCCACCTCGCTGCGGGAGAGCCGTAAGCGAATCGAATCGCCGCTAATTCGCAGTTTCATGGATTCTCCATTCTCCACAATAGACGTTAAACCGCCCGTCGCGAACGAAGCCCGCAAGCGTCATCTGAAAACGCCCGGCCAATTCCACCGCGAGGCTCGACGGTGCGCCTACAGCGGCCAATATAGGGATTCCCGCCATGAGCGCCTTCTGCACCAGCTCGAAGCTCACCCGGCCGCTGACCAGCAGAACGCGATCGTGGAGTGGCGTGCGCCCGGCCAGAAATTCAGCGCCGATCAGCTTATCGAGCGCGTTGTGACGGCCCACGTCCTCACGCACGGCAAGCAAACGCCCTTCGATATCGAAGAGTGCGGCGCCGTGCAATCCGCCGGTCCGGTCGAAGACCGCCTGCGTTTCCCGCAGCCTCTGCGGAAGAGCGTGAATCACCACCGACGAGATCGTCACTGAATCGCGCGGCAGCAGCGTGCAGCCCGCCGAATGTAGCGCCTCGATCGACGCCTTTCCGCAGACGCCGCAGCTCGAAGTCATGTAAAAGTTTCTGTGCAAACGTCCGAGGTCGGGATCGGCCGAAGGCGAAAGCTCAACGGCCAGGGTGTTCCCCTTCTCCGTCATCCCAGCGATGTCTTCGGCAGCCGCAATAATGCCCTCGCTAAACAAAAATCCCGCGGCCAACTCCCGATCATTTCCGGGGGTTCGCATCGTGATGGATACCGGCTGGCCGCCAATACGGATTTCCAGTGGGTCCTCCACCGCCAGCAAATCCTGGAAAGGGGCGGATGCCTGGCCCTCGACCCTTCGCACCGGCGCCACCAGGATGTTGCGCGTCATTGCCTGAGTTCCGCGATGGTGGCGCCGGCACCGCCTTCGGCAGGCGTTGCCTGATAGAAGTTCGCAACGCGAGGATTATGGGACAGGAGTTCAGCCACAGCCCGTTTCAGAATGCCCATCCCGTGGCCATGCACAATGCGGACGCGATCCACCGACGCCATGGCGGCGCTGTCGAGAAACTTGTCCACCTCTTCCACCGCTTCCTCGGCGTGCTTTCCAATAATATTGATCTCGCGGTATGTGACGTTCCAGGTGGGTCCAGCAGGCTGGAAACTAACGTTCCGCGGCAAACGTGACGTTTCCGGCGCAGTCGTTCCCAAAACCTCCTCGACATCGTCGATTGAGATCTGCATCTTCATGAGGCCGGCCTGCACCTCGATCCGATCCCCGGACAATTTTCGGAGCACGCGCGCAGGCTCGCGAATATTCCTCAGCCGCACGCTGACTCCCTCTTCAAGAGTGGCGCGGGCCGTGGCCGCGGCAGGCTTACCCAATACGCTCGTTTCGACCTGCTCCTGAAATTCGCGCCGCGTTTTCGCAACTCGCCGCATGGCCTGTTCCGCGGCCTTACGCTGCTGAGCACCTTCCGTAATCTTATCGATCGTTTCGCGGGCCTGCGTCTCGAACACCGCAATCGCCGCCTCACAGCGTTGTTCGATCTCCCGAACCTTTGCGGCCTCGCGTTTCTCAAACTCTCGCGCCAGGTTTGCCTCACGGCCCGCGAGCGTAACCTTCTGTAGTTCCAGTTGACGCTCCTGCTCTTTCAATCTGTCCAGACGATCGTGCAATTCCGAAAGGAACAGCGCAATATCGCGTTCCTGCGTGGACATCACGGCACGCGCGCGGTCGATAAGCTGTAACGGCATTCCCAACCGCGACGCGATGTCGAGGCCAGCCGATTTCCCGGGAGCGCCGAGCCGCAGGACGTAAGTCGGTTCCAGAGTCTGCTCGTCGAAGCCCATCGACGCATTCTCGACGCCCGGAGTGTTCGCCCCGTAGATTTTCAGCGCCAGCAGGTGCGTCGAGGCAAGAGTAAACGCCCCATTGGCCCGGAATTGATCGAGAATCGAAACACCCAAGGCTCCGCCCTCTTCGGGATCCGTGGCGCGGCCCAACTCGTCCAGCAGCACGAGAGTGTCTCGCGTCACATCGCCGATCATGTCGCGGATGTGTGCAATGTGAGCGGAGAACGTGCTCAGGCTTTCCTGGATCGATTGCTGGTCGCCGATATCCGCCAGCACCTGGTCGAAGACCGGGAACTCGGCTTCTTCGGCGGGCACGGGCAAGCCGGAGTGCGCCATGAGCGCCAGCAATCCGACGGTCTTCATCGATACGGTCTTGCCGCCGGTGTTCGGCCCGCTGATCAGCAGAGTCCGGCATTTCTCGTCGAGCCGGATGGTAATCGCAACGATCCGCTTACGCTGCTTTCGAAGCACGTCCTGCAATAGCGGATGACGCGCCGCTTTTAGCGCGAGCCGGCGCTCCGTAACCGGCGAGAGCCGCGGAATCACGGCGTCGAAGTCCGAAGCAAAGTGGGCCTTGGCAAACAGAAGTTCGAGGCGGCCGATGGCATCGACCGATGCCTCAATCTCCGGCGCGTGGGCGCGCAAACGGTCGGTCAACTCCCGCAGAATGCGGTCGACTTCGCGTTGCTCTTCTTCGCGCAGGCGGACCAGTTCGTTGTTGAGGTCGATGGTTTCCATCGGCTCAATGAAGAGCGTGTGTCCGGTGCCGCTGGTCCCATGAATAACGCCGGCCACCTTTCGCTGCTGCCCGGCAATGACCGGGACAACAAACCGGTCGTTCCGGATCGTGATGAAATCTTCCTGCAGCGTGCCATCGTCGCGATGCGACCGCATGAAGCGCTCCAGCGAAATGTGCACTTGCCGCTGCTGGCGCTCAATCTCACGCCGGACCTGGTGCAGGGCCACGCTGGCATCGTCCGATACCGAGCCGTCGGGCAGAATCTTCCCGCGCAGGTCGCGGAGCAACGGCCGCAGGTCGGCAATTGCGGCAGACATTGCCGCCAGACGCGGAAATTGCTCCACCGCCGCCAAAATCGACCGAATCTCGCCCGCCTGGTCCAACAACTGAGTAAATTCGTAAATCTGCCGTGCTTCGAGCGCCGCTCCCTCGATGCGCAACAGCGCGAGAGCGGGTCCGGTATCGGGAATGGAATCAAAGCGCGGGCAAATCGCCGCGCCACGCTGAGGCGTCTGCGGCGACTGCGAAGCTCGAACGTATTGCAGGGCCTCCTGTGCATCAAGCAGAGCCGCTTCGATCCAGGCGCGGTCCGAACTGGGTTCGATCTTCTCCAACTCGCCGCGTCCGAGCGCGCTGTAGACGTAACGTCCGAGCAACTGGCGCAAGGCTTCGAATTCGAGGAGATCAGAACTGGTCCGGATCATGCAATTGCTTCTGGAAAGCGCGCTCCACCACGGCCAGTGTACCTTCAGTGAGGCGGTACCGTGAGAGGTTCTGTTGCGAAACCCAGGCCGCGTCGCTGACATCCGTCGCCGGTCCCAGTATCCCTCCCTTAACGCGGCAGGTGTAATCGACGAGCACGTAATGATACTCCGGACGGCCGTCGACATCTCTCATAATGCGCTCGAAGATCTCGAAGATTCCGAGCGGCTCGACTTCCAACCCGGTCTCTTCGAGTACTTCGCGGCAAATGCCTTCGGCGAGTTTCTCTCCCGTTTCCAGAATTCCGCCAGGCAACGACCAGAAGCCTTTCAGCGGCTCTTTCCCGCGCTCCACCAACAGAATCTCCAGCGCATCGGCATCCCTTCGAAAAACGAGTGCGCCGATGCCGAGAAATGGACGATCCGGATAGCGGCGGCTGGCCTGGTGGCTAATACTGCACGCTCCCCTTCACGTCGAGGCGCACGCGGTACAACGATCCCCGCGCCGTAATGTACAAACTCTGGAAATCGGCATCGCCGAACGCGCAATTGGATGGCGTTTCACTGGTTTCAATCTTGCCGATCGTTTTGCCATCGGGCGAATACACGAAAAGGTGCTTGGCCGCGAGATACAGATTCCCCTTTTCGTCGGTACGGAGGCCGTCCGGAACACCCTCGATGCCTGAAACCAGCACGCGTTCATTCGAAGCCGAACCGTTGCGCTCCAAATCGTATGCGCGGATGTTGCGTTCGTCCGAATTGCTGACATATAACGTGCGGCCGTTAGGCGACAGCGCGATTCCGTTCGGCCGGCCTTTGGGCTTCGCCACAACTTCGATCACGCCGCGCGACGAAATGTGAAACACGCCATAAAAGTCCAACTCGCGACTATCATTTGCGGCGCCGAACGCCGGGTCCGTGAAATAGACCTGCCCATCCTTACGCACCACGATGTCGTTGGGCGAATTCAGCCGTTTGCCTTCGTATCGCTCGGCGAGTACCTCGATTTTGCCCTTCTTGTCGGTTCTCGTCACGCGCCTGGCGTGACTTTCACAGGAATAGAACCGCCCCTGCTCGTCGAAGGTGTTGCCGTTTCCGCCGTTCGATGCTTCGCGGAATACCGACAGAGGATGCCCGGGCGTGAGCATCATGATCCGATTCGTGGGGATATCGCTGAAGTACAGCGATCCGTCGTGCGACCAGACGGGGCCCTCGGTGAACGTGAAGCCGCTCACGATCTTTTCCATCTTTACGTCGGATAGGTTCTGCCCGGATACCGCCGTCAGCACCAAAGCGATGCAGGTTGCGAACCTGCGGCGGGTTGCTAACCCGCCCAGTCTTTCAAGCACCGATGTACCGCGCATAAACGCTGCGAGCGATCGCAGTATCGGTTGTTCCCTTGACAATAACCCGTCCATCAGGAAAGACGGTTAGCTGGTACGGAGGAGTCTCGAACCGCAAAGCGAAATCATTGTGCCGCACTTCGCCAAGCGGAGCCAGGCGCGCGGAGAGTTCGCCCAGGTCGACATGCCGGGAATGTTCATGAATCTGCACGGCGTTCCGTCCGCACAAACTGATCGGCGCACGCGTCACACCTGCCAAGTGCATGAAATCACGCCGGCCGCATGCGGCGCATTGAGGGTCGGGAGGAGGAAGATCGATCTGCCGCATTTCCCCACTCCAAACGTCGACTGTCGTGATCTTTGGCAGCGGTTCGAGCCCGCTAAGAATCCGCATTGCCGCGGCAACCTGAAGGCTGGCGATAGCCGACGTGATTGGACCGAGAACCCCGGCCGTCTCACAAGTCGGCTGAACGCCGGAAGGAGGCTCGGGGTAGATGCATTTGAGACAGGCCGTGCGGCCCGGGACGATGGACATCGTGATCCCGTACGACGCCACCGCGGCACCATATACCCAAGGCAAATCGCGGCTGACGCAAAAATCATTCATCAGGTACCGCGTCTCGAAATTATCGGTGCCGTCGAGAACGAGGTCGACCTCACCCAGCAGGTCGTCGATATTTCCAGAGGTCAAATCTGCAGAAACGGCATCCACCTGAACGCTCGAATTGATCGCCGCAATCCGCCGTGCTGCGGCAGCCGGCTTTGGTAAGGCTTCGGCGGCATCGGTCTCCTCAAACAGCCACTGCCTCTGCAGATTGCTGAGTTCCACGTAATCGCGATCGATTATCCTCAGGAAGCCGGCTCCGGCTCGCGCTAAAGCTCCAGCCTGAAAACTGCCCAAAGCTCCGCAACCCACGATTGCCACCCGTGCGTCTAACAGTTTTTGCTGGCCCGCTTCGCCGATGCCGGCAAAGAGGATCTGCCTGGAATAGCGATCCTTGGAGCTTTGCGTCATCTCAACCCAGATGGTAACAGCCGCTGCGATAAGATGGTCCCTTGTGTCCATGCTGGCCCGCGGCAGGATGAGTGTGCTTATACTCGCTGCGTGCTGCTATTGGCCTTTCTCGGCGGCGGCAGACCGCTATGAAGGCAAGCAGATTTCGCGCATCGCTTTCGATCCGACGCAACAGCCCCTCACCACACCACAACTTCTCGGTCTGCTGCCGGTTAAGGCGGGCGAACCGCTGCATCAGGCAGACATTCGGCAGTCCATTCAACGTCTCTACGCGACCGGCGAATACGAAGACATTGCCGTGGACGCCACAGAAGATGGAGACAGAGTCCAAATCCGTTTCATCACGACGCCTGCCGTATTCATCGGGAGAATCAGCGCGGGTAACGTTCCCGAGCCGCCCAACCAGGGACAACTTGTAACCGCGAGCCGGCTCCAACTCGGCGCGCAGTACACGCCGCAGGATGTTCAACAGGCGGTCGAAAGCATTGTGAGTGTCTTGAAACGAAATGGATTCTACAACGCCACAGTGGTCCCTGAGCGGAACTTTCACCCCAATATCCAGGAAGTGGACATCAACTTCGCTATCAATCCCGGCAAACGGGCGAAATTCGGCGGCCTGGACGTGACGGGCAAACCGGACCGTTCGATTCCGTCAATTCTCCACGCCACCGGTTGGAAACCACTGCACGGATGGTTTTGGTGGCGCCCCTTGACAGAAAATCGGCTGCAATCAGGAATAGAGAACGTCCGGTCCTGGTACTTGAAGAATGAGCATCTGCTGTCCAAAGTCACGCTCACCCAGCTCGACTTTCAGTCAGACGAGAATATCGTGATCCCTCATCTCGATGTGGATGCCGGGCCGGCCGTCAAAGTTGAGGTCGGGGGCGCGAAGATCTCAAAAGGCCGGCTCCGTTCGTTGCTGCCGATTTACCAGGAACGATCCGTGGATAAGGACCTGATCGTGGAGGGACAGCGCGACCTCACGCAGTATTTTCAAACGCAAGGCTATTTTGCCGCTGATGTGACCTTCGACGTCAGCAACACAGGTTCAGGGGGTCAGACCATTACATACATAGTCGATAAGGGCGCCCGCCATAAACTCGTGTCGATAGAAATCACCGGAAACAAATATTTCAACCGTGCCACGCTGCGGGAGCGCATGTACATTCTGGCCGCCTCGTTTCTCCGTTTCCCGCGCGGGCGCTACAGTCATGAATTCCTGGAACGGGACCTGGATTCTATACGCGACTTATACCGCGGCAATGGATTTCGCGACGTTGAAGTCACCTCCCGCGAAGTGGATGACTTCAACGGCAAAACCGGCCAGATCGGCGTCGTAATCACGATCAAGGAAGGCCCCCAATCGTTTGTTTCCGGCCTAAGTTTTTCCGGCGTAAGTAGCGATGACGAGAAGTACCTGAAGACGATCCTGCTCTCAACGGAGGGTCAGCCCTATAGCGATTTGAATCTCGCGAACGACCGCGACAACATTCTGCAGTATTACTTCGACAACGGCTACGCCCAGGCCAAGTTCTCATTCACGTCCACGCCGGCCGCCGAGGCGAATCACGTCAATCTCAACTACATCATCGATTCGGGACCCCGCGAGTACGTTCGGGACGTGGTGGTGACTGGCCTGGAAAAAACCAATCATGACCTCGTAAGCCAGCGAATCAGTCTCAAGCCAGGCGCCCCGCTGTCACAAAGCCAGATCAGCGAAAGCCAGAAGCGTCTCTATGACCTCGGCATATTTGCCAAGGTGAATACCGCGATTCAAAACCCCGATGGCGAGGAACCCGACAAGTACGTGCTCTATTCGCTGGAAGAAGCGCGCCGTTACCTGTTCAACGCCGGGTTCGGCGCGGAAATCGGCCAGATCGGCGGCGGCACGACGACGTTGGCGGCGCCCGCCGGCACCACCGGCTTCAGCCCACGCGTGAGCCTTGGCATCAGCCGGCTCAACGTGCTGGGCTTGGGCCATACGGTGAACCTGCAAACTGTCGTCAGCACCCTGGAACAGCGGGCCCTGCTGACATACGTTGCTCCGCAGTTCGAAGGCAATCCTAACCTGAGTTTGCAGTTCAGCGGACTGTTTGACATCGAGAAAGACATACGCACGTTCTCCGCCCGCCGCGAAGAAGGTTCGGTGCAGTTAAGTGAACGGCTCTCGAAGGCGAACCAGGTGCAAGTGCGCTACGTGTTCCGGAAGGTGAACATCCTTGGCAAAGTGCTGGTCGAACCCGAGCTCATTCCGCTGTTGTCACAGCCGGTGCGCGTCGGTCTGATTTCGGGAACTTTCATCCAGGATCGCCGCGACAACGCGCTTGACGCGCATCGCGGCATCTATAACACCGTCGACATAGGCTTCGCCGCTGGGCCATTCGGTTCCCAAACGGGATTTGCCCGCATCCTCGCTCGGAATGCGACCTATCATCGCATCTCCAAAAACGTGACGCTCGCCCGCTCCACCTATTTCGGCGCGATTCAGCGGCTTTCCGGTCTTCCGGACATTCCGCTCGCCGAACGATTCTTTTCGGGAGGCTCCGATTCGCAGCGGGCGTTTCCCGACAACCAGGCGGGCCCCCGCGACCTGACCACCGGATTCCCGGTCGGTGGCAACGCATTGCTGATGAATACCATCGAGCTGCGATTCCCTCTAATCGGCGATAATGTCGGCGGGGTGCTGTTCAACGACATGGGAAACGTCTACAGCAGCCTGGGTAACATCAGCATGCGGTTTCACCAGCGGGACTACCAGGATTTCGATTACGGTGTCCAGGCATTCGGCATCGGGATCCGTTACCGCACGCCGATCGGCCCGGTTCGGCTGGACTTTTCGCTGAGCCCGAATTCGCCGCGGTTCGTTGGTTTTCAGGGCACCTACGACCAGCTCATATTCGGCACGGGTCAAACCGTACCGCAACGCATCAACGTGTTTCAATTCCACTTCTCCTTGGGGCAGCAGTTCTAATGGTCCGGCTCGCGCTGACTTGCATCCTCGTCACTGCGGCCAGCGCTGAGATCATCGATCGCGTCGCGGTATCGGTAGGAAATCAGATCATCACATCCGATCAGATTGCGGACGAGATTCGCGTCACGGCGTTCCTCAATCATGTGCCGCCGATCTTCAGCCGGGCCGAAAAGCGCAAAGCGGCCGATCGACTCATCGAGCAGACACTGATTCGCCGTGAAATTGATTTGAGCCATTATCCTCTGCCCAGCCCGGAAGAAGCCGACTCCATGCTGCAAGGGGTTCAGAAGGACTTTCCCAATGGCGAAGAATTTTTGAAGACGCTGGACCGCTATGACATCACGGAGGCCGTTCTCCGCCAGCATCTTCTCTGGCAGCTCACCACGCTGCGCTTCATCGACGAGCGGTTTCGGCCATCGGTGGTCATCTCGGATGATGATGTGCACGAGGCGTACGATCAGCAGGTTGAAAAACTGAAGAGCGAAAACGCGTCGCAGATTCCAACCTATGAGACGCTTCGCCCCAAGCTGGAGGCGGCTCTCACAGATGAACGCGTGGACCAGGCGCTGGACCGCTGGCTGGGAGACGCCCGCAGGCAAGTGGATATCCGTTTCCGAGACGGTGCTTTTCAATGAGAAAGCTGGGGAAATTTCTGTTCTTCGGCGGCCTCGTGGCAATTGCGCTCGCCGTCATCGCCGCCGTCACGGGAGTGTTTGTGCTCCGTAGTGACTGGTTTCGTACCCAGGTGCGTGACCGCATCGTTTCGGAAGTGGAACGATCGACCGGCGGACGCGTTGAAATCGGTCAATTTAACTACGATTGGCATGCTCTGACGGCCAGCCTCGGGCCTTTTACCCTGCACGGTAAGGAACCGCAAGGCGCGGCGCCTCTGTTTCATGCGGATCGAATCCAAATCGGCCTGAGGATCATTTCCGCTTTGGAGAACAAGGTCGACATCGCATCGCTTGAAGTGGACCGGCCCGAAGTGCATGTCATCGTTTCAGCCGACGGTTCCACAAACATCCCAACTCCGAAAGTCTCATCGAAGAAGGGCAACGCAATTGCCGAGATTCTGGACCTGAAGATTCAGCACTTCGTCCTGCGCAACGGACTAGTGGAGTATGAAGCGCACCGAATGCCGCTCAACGCACGAGGTGACAACCTGAGGGCGGATATTCGCTACCTGCCCGGACCACCGCGCTACGCGGGGGAAATCGCCTCCAAACAGGTGCATCTGAATACGCCTGAAATTCACGATGCCGCGTTTGATTTCGATGCCCAACTGGCTCTCGAAGCGAACCGCCTGCAAATCAACAAGGCCACGGTTGCGATGAACCGGTCCTCTGTTTCCATCTCCGGAAACGTGTCTGACTTCGCATCTCCTCAAGCCCAGTGCAACATCGAAGCGCGCGTCTACCTGACCGATCTTGCAAGTCTGAAACTTCCGATTGAACGCCGCGGAGATATCGCGTTCTCGGGCAAAGCATCGTACGCGCTGGCGACGCAAGCCTACAATCTTACCGGCAAGGTGAGTGCGCGGGACCTTGCGATTCCCTCTCAGCAGATCAAGTTGTACGGCGTCGCAGTCAGCACCAACCTTAACATCACCCCGGTTCGAATCGAACTGGCGGCTCTGGATGTAGGTGCGCTGGGCGGACATTTTCGAGGCTCGGCTGAGGTCGTCCATCTTAAGCAATTCCGTGTCGGCGGGAAAATTGAGGGCATCTCGCTGCAGCAACTCGTCTCTTCACAAGGAGAACGGGCGCGATTGCTCAGCGGAACCGTTACGGGCCCCGTAGATGCAGAAGGTCAAATCGGCGCGCGGGGCATGCAGGACCTCCTCGCCCAGGTCCGCGTCGAGATTACACCCGGAACCGAAGGGCTCCCGATACAAGGCCTCATCGACGCCAGCTACGACCAGAAATCCGCCAAGGTTCGACTCGGTAGTTCGAATCTCATCCTTGGCTCCTCTCACCTGGATGTTTCCGGCACGTTGGGCGAGTTGCTCGCAGTTCATCTCACGTCTGGCAATCTTGACGACTTCCTCGCCTTGGCGCCCCTGGCAGGCGCGGAGACTCCCAAACAACTACCCGTAAAACTCAACTCGGGTGGATCAGCCCGATTTGACGGCGACGTTTCCGGCCCGCTGGACAATCCCAGAATCTCCGGCCAGGTCCAACTCGCCAAATTCGCTGTCGAAGGTCGCGGTTTCAACCAGCTCTCAGCGCAGTTCGATCTTGGCAAGACGGGTGCGAACGTGCACAATCTCGCGATCGCAGGCGATGCTATGAGTGCGACAGGGTCGGGCACGATCGGATTGACCGATTGGAAGCCAACCGATGCAAGTCCGATCTCGGCGAGCGTCAGCGTTCCCAAAGCTGACGTTAAGACACTCCTCGAACAAAACGGTCAGAAGCTCCCGGTCACCGGGGCCGTGAGCCTCACGACAACCATCAGCGGAACATACGGAGCGCCGCAAGGGACGGCGCATGTCGAAGCCGACAACGTGGTGGCATACGAAGAAGCGATTAAGACCGCGCAGGCTAACCTGGGTTTCACACTGCAATCAATTGAGGTGCATGACGGGCATGCGCGTGCCGCCTCCGGCGAAGTCGATTTTACCGGCGCATATCAACATCCGGGCGCTGATTGGTCGAGCGGCCAGATGCGATTTGACGTCTCAACCCACGGTATCGCACTCGCCCAGGTGCAAAATCTTCGAAAAATGCGCGAGGGAATCGACGGCCGGCTCGACCTCACCGCGAACGGAACCGCACATCTGGTGAACGGTATTGTCGATCTCGATACGCTCACCAGCAAGGCCACCGTACAAAGCGTCTCCATCGACGGAGAGTCGTTTGGCAACTTGCAGACCACTGCCGCGACGCGCGGACAGATTCTCGACGTGAAAGCGGATACCAATGCGCGCGGTACACCAATCCACGGTGCGGGAGAGTGGCAGCTCAGCGGTGATTATCCGGGGCACGGAGAAATCACGGTGCCGCAGGTCACCCTGGCCACACTCAACGAACTCCGCCCCGTGGCGCACCGGGAAGAACTGCCGTTCAACGGATTTCTGTCCGTCGACGCGAAAATCTCCGGGCCCTTGAAAAAGCCCGACGCTCTCCAGGCTGACGTTACGATTCCGGTCTTCCAACTTAACGCGAAACCCACCACTCAGCCGCGCGCCGGCGCACAGGCGAAGGATCTAGTCCTGCGCAACTCTCGCCCAATCCTGCTCAGCATCACGACCAAGGGCATGGACGTCAAGAGCGCGCAATTCGTGGGAACCGACACCACGCTCGAAGCCTCGGGACGGGTTGGATTCACGGATCAGGAACCGTCCCGTCTCGCCGTCACCGGTTCAGCGAACCTCGCAATTCTGCAACTGCTCAATCCCGATCTCCTTGCCACCGGCACCTCCACGGTGAACGCTGTAATCCGTGGACCGCTCAAGCAGCCTGAACTCACCGGACGCCTGGAACTGACCAAGGCTTCACTTTATCTGGCTGGCGTGCCCAACGGTGTCGACAACGCAAATGGGGTGATTCTGTTCGACCGCAATCGGGCCACCATCCAGGGACTCTCCGCGGAGACCGGTGGCGGCAAGGTGACCTTCCAGCCAGGCGGCTTCGTCGGGTTCAGCGGGCAGCTCCTGATCTATCGCGTCCAGGCCACTGCCGAGCGCATACGTTATCGCGCACCGGAAGGCGTGAGTGTCACTGCCAACGCGAAATTGAGCTTGATCGGCACATCACAAAGCAGCGTACTGTCGGGATCGGTCTCAGTGGTGCGGGCCGGCTTCATGCCGCAAACCGACATCGGCACCCTGCTGGCGGCCACTGCCAAGCCGATCGCCGTCCCCACGACCCCGAATGAATACCTGCGAGGCGTGCAGTTCGACGTTACTGTGGACACGGCCCAGAGCCTTGAAGTCATCACGTCCCTGACGCGCAACATCGAAGCAGAAGCCAATATCCGAATTCGAGGAAATATCGAGCATCCCGTGGTGCTGGGCAACATCTCTGTGAATCAGGGCGAAATCGACTTTTTCGGAAACAAGTATTCGATCAATCGCGGCGAAATCAACTTCTTCAACCCCGCGAGGATTGAGCCCATCATTGACATGGATCTGGAAACCACGGCGGGGGGCATCAAGGTGGACATCACGTTTTCCGGGCCCTTGAACAAGTTGAATTTTTCCTATCGCTCCGATCCTCCGCTCGAGACGAACCAGATTATTGCGTTGCTCGCGGTCGGCCGGCAACCGGTCACCACAGGGGCCTTGGCCAGCACCCAGACCGTTACAAATACCAATTACCTCGCCACCGGCGGCAACGCCATTCTGAGCGAGGCGATTTCGCCCGCGACCGGGCGTTTGCAGCGACTGTTCGGTGTCAGTCACATCAAGATCGATCCGCAGCTCACCGATGTCACCGCGATCCCCCAAGCCCGTCTCACGCTTGAACAACAGATTTCCAAAGACATCACGTTCACGTACATCACCAACCTCTCGCGAACACAGGAGCAGATCGTGCGCGTGGAATGGACTCTGAACAAACAATGGTCGGTGGTCGCGTTGCGCGATGAGAACGGCCAATTCAGCCTCGATTTCCAGTATAGGAAGCGTTTTAAGTAACACGCCGTCATGAGGCTCCGCACAGCGCAGGGTAAACTCAAGGTTGAACACAGCATTATTCCAGGCGTCCGCGAACTGCTCGACCGCCTGCTCGCCCGTAATCCGGAGATTCGATCCGTAATACCGGGTGTGATCCGTCCGGTGCGCGACGCCAAAGGCGAGGTGCAGGTTCGCGTGACAGTTCCGACCACCAATGGCTGGAAGGCGATTGCGCTGAGCGCGGGCGCCCGCCAGGAATTGTTCATCAGTACTCAATGGGGGAAAGACGAGTTGGAAAAAGCCTTGCGGGAGGCCGTTAAAAAGTGAACGCTTCACGACTCGAACTCTCGCGCGAAGAAATGCGCGAGATGGGCTACCGTGTCATCGATATTCTGGTGGAACATTTCGCGACGCTGGCGGACCAGCGCGTTGGCGCCAAAGCCGACCCGGAGGCAATTTTCGCGAAATTGATGGAGCCGCCCCCCGAAGATCCCGCGCCGTATCAGCCGTTGCTCGATCAACTGACCCGCGACATTTTCCCGAGCACGATGCACGTGAACCATCCCAGGTTCTTTGCGTTTGTGCCGGGTCCTGGCAACTATGTTGCGACCATGGCGGAGGCCCTTTCGGCGGGTTTCAACGTTTTCGCGGGAACGTGGCTGGGCGGATCCGCGGCGGAAGCGATCGAGGTGGTCACAATCGACTGGCTGCGCCAGCTCTGCGGGTTTCCCGATAGCTGCCGTGGACTATTCGTGAGCGGCGGCACGATGGCGAATCTCACCGGCCTGGCTGTCGGACGTCACGTCGTCCTGGAGGACCGCATCGAAGAGGCGATGGTGTACCTCTGCGACCAGGCCCATTCCTCTTTGGAAAAGGCCTTGCGAGTGCTCGGTTTCCCATCGCGGCAGATTCGTTATCTGAAACCCGACCCCAATTTCCGCCTGGATCCCGGCGAGCTCAAGGCGGCAATTGCCGCCGATCGCGCCGCCGGGAAGCGGCCCTTTTGCGTTATCGCGAGCGCTGGAACCACGAACACGGGCGCAGTCGATCCTCTGCCGGCTTTGCGCGCGATCTGCGATGCCGAGAAGATGTGGCTCCATGCCGACGGAGCGTATGGTGCTGCGGCTGTCATTTCGGATGCGGGCCGCCGGATGTTGGAAGGTCTCGGCAGCGTCGATTCGCTCTCCCTTGATCCCCACAAATGGCTCTTCCAGCCGTTCGAAACCGGTTGTGTTCTGGTCCGCCAAGGGGCGCAGCTCCGCGATACATTCCGCATCCTGCCGGAGTATCTGCAGGACGTCCACAAGCACACCGACGAAATTCATCTGACGGATCTAGGCATTCAGTTGACCCGGGGATTTCGCGCCTTGAAGGTGTGGCTTTCGTTCAAGGTGTTTGGTCTTGCCGCCTTCCGCGACGCGATCGCGTATGGCTTTCGTATGGCGGAATTCGCAGAGTCTAAATTGCGCGCCATGCCCGATTGGGAAGTCGTCACCCCGGCACAGATGGCCGTCGTCTGTTTCCGCTTCAAGCCGGGGGACGACCAACTCCATGGAGACCTTGTCGACGCCATGCTGAAAGATGGTTTCGCGCTGGCGACGTCGACCAACCTGTGGGGGCGAACGGTTCTCCGTCTCTGCACGATCAATCCACGGACGACGGAACAGGACATCGAATTGACGCTGCAGAAAATTGATGACCTCGCCCGCGAGCGGCTGCGAATGGGACATAGCGCTATTTAGGGCGTTGAAGACTCCAGGTCCAGCAGGCTGTGGAAGGGTGGAGCAGGCGGTTCGTCTGCCTTTTGGACCTTACCGGAAACGAGGAGGCGAAACCGCCTGCGCCACCCCTGTTTTCATCCACTTTTGTCGAGCTAAGGTCCATGGCGACAGCTTGACAACCTGCATTACGCTGCCGCAACCCACCGTTTTCGGAAAGCCTTCGCGATGCGCAATCCGTAACGCCTACGCTACATTGGATCAGTGGACGCGATCCGTCAGCTCCTGCGCGAAGCACGGTCAATTGCCGTGTTAACAGGCGCGGGCGTGTCCGCGGAAAGCGGTGTCCCGACCTTCCGTGGCGCTGACGGTCTGTGGAAGCAATACCGCGCCCTGGATCTCGCCACGCCGGAAGCCTTCGAACGCGACCCAAAGCTCGTTTGGGAGTGGTATGACTGGCGGCGAAGCCTGATCTCGAAGGCCCGTCCCAACAGCGCTCACCTCGCACTTGCCGAGCTGGAACGCCAGTCTCGCCACTTCACGCTGATCACCCAGAATGTGGACGACCTGCACGATGACGCGGGCAGCCGCAACATTCTGAAAGTCCACGGCAGCATCTGGATCGTGCGGTGTACCGAATGCGGACGGGAACGCACGGATCGGCGTGTCCCACTGCCGGAGCTGCCGCCCAAGTGTGACTGTGGCGGCCTCTTGCGGCCCGGGGTCGTGTGGTTTGGCGAGAGCCTTCCGGCCGGAATTTGGGAAAAGGCAGAAGAAGCCGCGCACGATGCCGCGGTGTTCCTTGTCATTGGAACATCCGCGGTGGTGTATCCCTCCGCCGGACTCGTGCAAACTTCCCGGCGCGGCGGCGCCAAAGTAATCGAAATCAACGTAGAGACGACGCCCGTCTCCGGCACCGTGGATGAATGTCTCCTCGGATCCGCCGCCGAACTGCTACCCCGGTTAATGGCATGAGAATCGGCTATTTCGATGCCTTTTCAGGCATCAGTGGAGATATGACTGTCGGCGCGCTTCTCGACGCGGGCGCGGACCAGGCCGCTCTGTTCGCGGCGCTTGGCAGCCTGGACACTGGTGCGTCTTTCTCCTGTGAAAAGACCAAGCGCCGGGGAATCGCCGCATCTAAATTTACGGTTACAGGTGGGGAGAGCAAATCCCATCGCCACCTACCGCACATCCTCGACCTTATCGAGCACGCAGATCTGCCGCCCCGCGCGAAACAGAATGCCGCTCGCGTGTTCCAGCGCCTCGGTGCGGCCGAGGCGAAGGTCCACAATGTGCCGATCGAGAAAGTCCACTTCCACGAAGTCGGCGCCGTGGATTCCATTTGCGACATTGCCGGCGCCTGCACCGCCCTCGAGCTTCTCGGAATCGATGAGATCCACAGTTCAGCGGTCAATACCGGCAGCGGCACAGTGAAGACGGAACACGGGGTTTTGCCGGTCCCTGCCCCGGCGACGGCGGAACTGTTGACCGGACGGCCAGTGTATGCGCGCGGCCCAAGCGTTGAACTCGCAACGCCTACGGGCGCTGCTATCGTTTCCGAATTGGCAGCGAGTTTCGGATCATTACCGGCAATGCGGGTGGCCGCGATCGGCTACGGAGCGGGCGACAGAGACTTTCCGGAGCACGCGAACGTGCTTCGCGTCATCATCGGGGAGCCTAGCGGCGCCGCGGAATCGACCAGCGTCTCGGTGATCGAAGCGAACATTGACGACTCCAGTCCCCAGGTGCTGGGCTATGCGATGGAGCGGCTGTTGGACGCCGGCGCCCTCGACGTGACGCTCGAATCCGTATTGATGAAAAAGAACCGCCCCGGAGTCTTGCTGCGTGTCATCGCGCGTCCTGAGCAGGCGGAGAACCTGGCCCAACTGATCTTTGCAGAAACGACCACGCTCGGTTTGCGCCTGTACACGGCTGAGCGACGAGTGAAGGCCAGGACCATTGTTGAGGTGGCCACCTCGCATGGAAATGTCCGCGTGAAAGTGTCGGAAAACGGTTCATTCGCGGCCGAATACGATGACTGCCGCGAACTCGCCCGATCTACCGGAACTCCGCTGAAGGAGATCCTGGCCGAAGCACATCTTGCCTATCTGAAGAGCAATCGATGAAATACTACCTGACCACGCCTATCTACTACGTCAACTCGGCGCCGCACCTCGGCACCGCGTACACGACATTCGTTGCCGACGCCATCAAGAGATTCAAGAAAATGCAGGGCTACGATCCGGTCGCGATCACGACGGGATCCGACGAGCACGGCCAGAATGTGGAGCGTGCGGCCAAGTCGTCTAACATCAGTCCGGAGGAGTACGCAACTCGTGTAGCCGACGAGTTTGTCAATCAATGGGCCAAGCTGGGCATCGATTATGACTACTTCATCCGCACGTCCGATCCGAAGCATTTCGAAACCGTGCACGATCTTTTCGATCGTTGCCAGCGCAACGGCTATATCTACAAGGGTTCATACACCGGCCAGTACTGCTTCCATGATGAACTGTACGTCAATGATGCGAAACCCGGCGACCCGTGCCCCGATTGCGGCCGGCCCACGGAAACAGTAACAGAGGAGAACTACTTCTTCAAGCTTTCCGCATTTCAGGAACGGCTGCTCGAGCTATATGAGAATGATCCAAAGTTCGTGCAGCCCGATTACCGGCGCAATGAACTGATCCAGTTCGTCAAGGGCGGCCTGAATGATCTGTCCATTACGCGGACGTCGATCAAGTGGGGAATTCCAGTGCCCGTGGAAGGCAACCACGTCTTCTACGTGTGGTTCGACGCGTTGACGTCGTACATGTCCGCTGTGAAAGGGACCAGCTTCTGGCCGGCGGACTTGCACCTCATCGGGAAGGACATCCTGCGGTTTCATGCCATTTACTGGCCGGCGTTCCTGATGGCCGCTGGCTTGCCGCTTCCGAAGCAGGTGGTCGCGCACGGCTGGATTCTTGTCGAAGAGAGCAAGATGAGCAAGTCTCGGGGCAACATCATTCGGCCGTCGCCGGTTGCCGACGCGGTAGGTGTTGATGCTTTGCGCTATTTCCTGATGCGGGAGATCACATTCGGCCAGGATGGCAGTTTCAGTTACGATGCGCTCATCCAGCGATACAATGCCGATCTCGCGAACGGTCTCGGCAATCTCGCGAGCCGCACCTTGACGATGATCAGCCAGTACCGCGGCGGCGTTGTTCCAACGTCCGATGGCGCGTCTGACGTCGCTGCAGTGGCGCAAACCGTGGTGCAGTCGGCTTTGGAAAGTTTCGACCGATTCGATTTCTCACGCGCGCTGGAACTGATCTGGTCATTGATCAGTGCTATCGACAAATTCATTGTGGAACGCGCACCGTGGAAGCTCGTCAAGGACCCGGGATCCGAGAGATTACTCGATGAAACGCTCTACACTGCCGCCGAAGCGCTGCGTATCGCGTGCGCGTGGTTATATCCGGTGATGCCGGGAGCGACCGCGAAGATCTGGGCGCAACTCGGGATGAAACAGCCCATCGAATCCATGCGCGTCTCCGACCTGCACTGGGGCAAGTTGGCGGGCGGCCAGCCCATCGGGCGCATCGAGGCGGTATTCCCGCGAATCGATGCCAAGGTAGCCATCGAGAAGATGAAAGAGGGCGAGATTCAGGAGAAGGCGCGGCAGGACATCCTCATGGGCAAGAAACCCGTCGCGGAGGAAGCCAAACCCGCATCTGCCACCATCAACATCGACGAGTTCGGGAAAGTCGACCTCCGAGTGGGCCTGGTATTGTCGGCCGAGCGTGTGAAGGGGTCGGATAAGTTGCTGCACTTGAAAGTGGACATCGGGGAGCCGGCGCCGCGTACGATCGTCGCCGGTATCGCGGAGGCGTACGAGCCGGAGAAAATGCTTGGACGAAAGGTCGTAATCGTCGCCAACCTCGCGCCGCGAAAACTGCGCGGCCTCGAATCGCAGGGCATGATCGTGGCGGCCTCACTGGAGGGTGGCAAGCCGGTTCTCGCGGGCTTTCTAGAAGAGGTTCCGGTCGGCGCGCGTTTGAAGTAATGCTGATCGATTCGCACTGCCATCTCGACAGCTCCGACTTTGATGCGGATCGCGACGAGGTAATCGAGCGCGCGCTGGAGGCGGGCGTGGGAAAGATGGTGGCGATCGGCACGGGTGAAGGTCCGCCCGACCTCGAAGCGGGAATTCGCATGGCGGAACGGTACCCTGCCTTCTACGCGACGGTCGGGGTACATCCGCACGATGCGGCGAAGGCGGCAGAAGAAACGCTGATTCGCGTGGCGGAGCTCCTTGCGCATCCCAAGGTGATAGCTGTGGGCGAAATCGGTCTCGATTATCACTACGACTTCTCGCCGCGCGAAGCTCAGAAGGATGTTTTCGTCGAGCAGATGCGCATCGCGGCATCGCACCGCAAGCCAATCGTGATTCACACACGCGAGGCGTGGGACGATACGGTGGCGCTGCTTGAAGAGCATTGGGCTCCGCACAAACTGCCCGGCATCATGCACTGCTTTTCAGGAGGAAAAGCTGAGGCGGCACGGGCTCTGGGCCTCGGCTTTTATTTGAGTTTCGGAGGCATTGTGACGTTTCCGAAGGCCACGGAACTGCAACGTGTAGCCGCCGAAGCGCCGCTTGATCGCATGCTCGTCGAGACCGATGCGCCCTACCTGGCGCCCGTTCCCCGTCGCGGAAAGCGCAATGAGCCTGCCTTCATGCCGTACACCACTCAAAAGCTGGCGACTCTGCGTGGCATTGCCTTCGACGAGATCGAGGCCGCGACGACCGCCAATTTTAATCGTCTGGTTGGCATTGAGTAGGGCGATGCTAACATGAAAAAAGCAGGCTGGCGTAGCTCAGTTGGTAGAGCATCTGATTTGTAATCAGAGGGTCGGGGGTTCAAATCCCTCCGCCAGCTCCACATCTGGTTCATCATCACCGATTCACCGGCCGACGAGCGATTGCGTCCACAGAGGCTATCGGCTGATCGCTTTCGCGCGCATCCAATCCCGCATGGTATCGAGGTACCCCGGTGCATAACTCCGAGCCCCATCCGCGGCGGTGACATAGAGACCGTGATTGGCGCCCGGAAAAACCTTGATCGTGAAATCGTGGTTACTGTCTTTGGAAAGCACGGAACGAATGACTTCAACGCTTTTCGCGACTGGCACTAATTCATCCTGTTCGCCAAAAAGGAATAGCGCCGGAACCGAAAGTTTGTGTAAGGCCTGCACGGGGTCGTAATTCAGTTCCACCCGGAACCAGAGATGCGACCGGAGTTCACTGTTGTCGAGAATCTCGGAATCGGATTTGGCAAAGAGTCCATCTTCCTGCGCTCGCAAAGCCGCGAACCACGGCTGTGAATGGGCCACGGCCAGCGCCGCCTTGGCACCGGCGTAGTCGTTTCCGGTCGCGAGGTACTGCCAAACCCGGCGGCGTAGTGTGCTGGCCTCAGCGATGCCCGACTCGGACAGCCCCTGATCCCGCAACTGGCTGCCGTAGTAGTAAACCATTTGCTCGCCGGGAGAGACGCCGGGACCGGATACAGCGATCACGAATGCCACGTCCCGCGATTGCGAAGCCGCCAGTGGGCCGAGCCAGCCTCCCTGGCTCAAACCCCAAACGCCGATCCGGTGGGGGTCGATATCGTCTCGCGCTTTCAGGAAACCGACCGCTGCAAGTCCATCCCCGCACAGATCCATGAACGGAACCTTCCGAAAGTCGCCGTTGGATTCGCCCACGCCGCGCTTGTCATATGTCAGAGCTGCCACGCCCTGGGCGGCGAACCAGCGGCCCAGCGACTCATTGCGGGCTTGGGGGCCGGATCCATGGAACAACACCACAGCCGGATGGCGCCCTTGGCCCGCCGGCAGGAAGAGCGAACCGGCGAGGGTGACATCTCCATTCGAGAAACGCACCGCCTTCTTCTGGACGGGCGCGACCGCTGTGCAGGCAGGGAGTGTCAGCAAAGCCAGCACTTGTGCGATAGGAACGAAGGTTGCCCGCATACCGCTCAGACGTGGACGACAGCAAATAGTGAGCGGTTTCGCTGACGGGGATCGCGTCAGCGCACACATGCCAATACTTTTCCCGCATTTCTGCGTCCAAAATGTCATGTTGTTCGACCTCCGTTACGCCGTCCGTCAGCTTCTGAAGAACCCCGGATTTTTCGTGGTGGCGGTCCTGACGCTTTCGCTCGCGATCGGCGCGAACACCGCGATTTTTTCCGCGGCTGATGCGGTGTTGCTACATCCACTCGCGTATCCTGATCCCGATCGCGTTGTGATTCTGTCCGAGAACATGACGCACTACGCACTGCGCAAAATTGCGGAGTCTGCGCCCGAGTTCGAGGACATCCGTCGATGGTCGACCAGCTTTTCACAAATGGGCGCCGTGTTGGCGCAGAACATCGCCATTTCCGGCGATGGCGAGGCAGCGAATCTGTTCGCCGAGCGCGTCACGGCAAGTTCGTTTCCTATGCTCGGCGTGAAGCCGATTGTCGGCTCGTTATTCAGTGAAGATAACGAACGGCCAGGCAACGATCACGTCGTGCTGATTTCGCGCGCATTGTGGATGAAAAGATTCGGCGGCGATCGCTCGGTTGCTGGACGCAAAGTCCAGCTCAATCGCGAGACCTACCAAGTGCTTGGCGTCATCGATCCGATTTATGAGCAGCGCGGCACGTCAGACTTATGGACGCCGCTATCGTTCCGGCCCCAAGACATCGTCCCGGGCAGTTCGGCTCCGCATAATATCGACGTAATCGCACGGTTGAAGCACGGCGTCACGATGGAACAGGCGCGCGATGAGATGCGGCGCGTTGCACACCGTTTCATCGAACAATATCGGGACAATTATCAGGACTCGATGGGATTCTCGATCGACGTTGATCGACTCGCTGAAAACCAGGCCGGCAATTTGAAAACGCCGCTGCTCGTGCTGATCTCCGCGGTCGGGGCGCTGATGTTGATCGCCTGCGCGAATGTTTCGAACCTGCTGCTGGCGCGCGCGATGCTTCGTCGTAAGGAGATGAGTATTCGGGCGGCGCTCGGCGCCGCGCGTTCGCGCGTAATCCGGCAATTGCTCACCGAAAGTCTTTTGCTCGCGCTTCTGGGAGGATCACTCGGTGTGCTGCTCGCGTTTTTCGCGCTGCGCCTGTACACTCAGGTTGGCCCGCAATTCTTGATTCGCGGCGCGCAGCCTGCGATTAGTGCCTGGGTATTGGGCTTCTCGCTCGCCATCTCGATTGCCGCGAGCGTGCTGTTCGGTATCGCGCCCGCGATCGACACTTCTCGCACGAATCTCGCCGAGAATCTCAAAGAAGGCGCCCGCGGATCGAGCGGAGGCCGTCGAGCGCTGCGCGAGTCGATGGTTGCGGTGGAAGTCGCCGTTTCGTTGATTCTGTTAATCGGCGCCGGTCTGCTGATCCGAAGCTTCGTTCGCCTGGCAAATACGAATCCGGGCTTTCGTACGGACAGCATCATGACAGCGCAGGTGGTACTGCCGATCAACGGCTACGGCGATCCCGCGCGGCGCTCGCAGTTCATCCACGCGCTGCTCGATCGCATTCGTGCGATTCCCGGCGTGCGGTCAGCCGCGTCGGTCGATTTCATTCCCTACAATGGCGGCGCCGGCAGCTCGATTGCAATTCACGATCATCCTCCCGATCCGAACACGCCCACACAGGTCGTTTATCAAAGCCGCGTATCGCCCGGCTACTTGCGAACCATGGGCGTACCGCTGCTGCGCGGCCGCGATTTTGTGGCCAACGACGAGCTTGGCTGCTATGCGATCGTGGACGAGACCGTCGTCAAGAAATTCTACGCGAAGTTCGATGCCCTCGGATCCTTAGTGAACCTGCCGCTGGCGAGTACCGATTGCACGGTGATAGGCGTGGCTGGTGCGACCAAGTCTTTCAATCTTGCCGCCGGCCCCCCGGCCCGCATCTACTACTTTGGGAAGCCAGTAACGTCGCCGGTCGTGACAATGATCGTTCAAACAGTGGGCGATCCCACAATGGCCAATAGCGCGATCCGTCGTGACACGGCCGCGCTCGATCCAAATCTTCCGGTCACGTTCAAAACGATGGCGTCGTTTATTGATACATCGCTGGCGCGCGAACGTTTCTCGATCCAGCTCATGGGCGTGTTTTCCGCGCTGGCTGCGATTCTTGCGGCAATCGGAATTTACGGCGTGCTGGCCTATCTGGTTGACCAGCGCCGCCGCGAGCTCGGAATACGCAAAGCTCTGGGCGCGCGCGAGGGCGACATGATCGGGCTCGTGGTGCGGCAGGGCTCGATCCCCGTCGGCGCCGGATTGATCGTGGGACTCGCCGGAGCCTTCGCCTTAACGCGGCTCATCAAGAGCCTTTTGTATGAGGTCAGCACGACGGATCCGCTGATTTTCGCGGCCCTGCCGATCGGGCTCGTGGTGGTCGCGTTGATTGCGATGGCGGTGCCGGCAAGCCGGGCCGCTCATGTCGACCCATTGGTTTCGTTGCGTGACGAATAGTTAAGCCTTTTACGGGTCGGGAAGGGCGGAGTAAGCGGATCGCGCCAACGGCTGTTTGGGAAGTTGTTCAACTTCGAACGTTTAGTTCCCACAACCGAACATCACACCTCCCATCGGGCGCATTATTCGGGCATTTCCGCGGTCCGCTACGTGCTTGGTCACGCCACAGCCATGATCTTCGACATCCGCTTTGCACTGCGAACCTTTTTGAAGAGCCCGGGTTTTACATTGATTGCGATTCTGGCGCTCGGTCTTGGAATTGGCGCTAACGCGGCCTTGTTTAGTGTCATCAACACCGTGCTTCTGCAGCCTTTGCCCTATGCGCAACCGGAGCGGCTGGTTCGGTTGTACGAAACATATCCCCGCGGATACGGATCGGTATCGACGCCGAACTTTGTCGACTGGCGCCAACGCAATCGTGTGTTCGAAAGGCTGGAAGCATTCAGCCAGGGCGGCAGTATCAACCTGCAGGGTGGCGGGACACCGGAGCGGATTCCACTGACGTTGGGCACGGCCGGGATGTTCGACATGCTGGCTGTAAGGCCTATGCTGGGCCGCACGTTTACCGCGGATGAAGATCAACCGGGCAAGCCCGAGGTAGTGGTGATGAGCGAGCGTCTGTGGCGCCGTCGCTTCGGGGCCGATACCAAAATCATCGGCACGAGCCTGATACTGGACGGCAAGGCGACCACCGTGATCGGAATCATGCCCCTCAGTTTCCAGTTTCCTCCCGGCAACAGTACGACGGATATGTGGATGCCGCTCCAGTTCACGCCTCAGAACATCAGGCAACGCGGTTCACACTGGATGGCTGTGATCGGGCGTTTGAAGCCTGGCTCGGATGTTGCCAGCGCGACGGCGGATATGAAACGGATCGCCGCGAATCTGGCTGCGGAATATCCGGGGCCGCAAAAAGGACGTAGCGTACGGATTCAGACCCTGCAGGATGTGCTGGTGGGCACAATCCGGCCGGCGCTGCTGGTGCTGATGGGGTCGGTGGGATTTGTGCTGCTAATTGCTTGCGCGAACGTGGCGAATCTGCTGCTGGCGCGTGCGGCGTCTCGTAAGAGGGAAGTGTCGGTGCGGGCCGCCCTCGGTGCGGCCCGATCGCGATTGCTGCGACAGTTTCTGACTGAGAGCGTGATGCTGGCGTTTGCCGGTGGACTATTGGGCGCGTTCATGGGTGCCGAGGGCTTGCGCGCCCTGGTGTACCTGGCGTCGCGTCAGATTCCGCGATCGGCGGAGATTCATCTGGATGCTACGGTGTTCCTCTTTTTACTAGCGGTATGTCTGGTGGCGGGCATACTGTTCGGCATCGTGCCTGCGATTCAAAACTCGCGCGAAGATCTGCAGGAGGGACTGCGCGAAGGCGGACGTAGCGGCATCACAGGCGGAGGCAGCGCGCGATTCCGCAACGCACTCGTGGTGAGCGAATTCGCTTTGGCCATGGTGCTGTTGATCGGCGCGGGGTTGATGCTGCGCACGTTTCTGGCGCTCAGCTCAACCAACTCCGGAATGATAACGCAGGGTGTCTTGACGATGTCGGTGTCTGTGCCCACCGGCAAGTACAACGACAGCAGCATGTGGCAGCGCTTCTACGACCCGGCGCTGGAGCAGATTCGCGGATTACCGGGCGTTCGCTCGGCCGGCGTCATCAGCCTGCTGCCGCTTCAGTCGTGGGGCTACAACGGACCATTCACCATCGATAATCAGGGTGATGGGGACCCCGCACGCACGCCAGCGGCCGAGTTCCGGCAGGTGAGCCCGGGGTATTTCCAGGCGCTGGGCATTCCGGTGCTTCGCGGCCGCGACATTACATCGCAGGACGTGCCGGACGCCCCGCCCACGGTTCTGGTGAACGAAGCGTTGGCGAAGCGTTATTTCGCCAACCAGGATCCGATCGGCCACACCATCAATTGGGATGTCGCACGCACGATCGTGGGCGTTGTGTCCAATACACACCAGGCGGGGCTGAACGCCGATCCGCTGCCCGAAGTGTATTTTCCGGCCGCGCAGCAGAGCAAGGCCCTTGCCGGTATGACGTTTGTGATTTCCACCAGCGTGGAACCGACCAGCGTAACGCGCGCAGTCGAAGCCGCCATCCACAACGTGGACCCATCGCAGCCGGTTTTTGGCGTGAAGACTATGGAACGCGTAGTCAGCGATTCGCTGTCGAATCAGCGTTTGTATGCGTGGCTGCTGGGCGTGTTCGCCGGGCTGGCGCTAATTCTCGCGTCGGCGGGGGTTTACGGGGTGATGTCCTACCTGGTGACACAGCGGACGCGCGAGTTCGGAGTACGGATGGCGATGGGAGCAAGCGCCAGGGATGTGGTGGGAATGGTGCTTCGGCAGGCGATGACGTTAGTCGGTGCCGGCGTGGTGATCGGATTGATCGGCGCGTTTGCGGTAACGCGAGTGCTTGCGGGTTTTCTGTTTGGCGTGAAACCCATCGATATGCCGACCTTCGCGGTGGTATCGTGCATCATGATCGCGGTGGCGCTGTTTGCCACGCTGATCCCCGCACTTCGTGCGACTAAAGTAGATCCGATGATCGCGTTGCGCTGGGAATAGCCGGGCGCGGCATTCCGTAATTTCGAAAGCATTGCCCCATCCGGCGAACCGGCTAAGGATCAACTATGTGGAATCTGCGTTAAGAGGGCTGAAGACAAAGATGGCGCACTTGCAGGCACCCATGTCGAGGGAAAGAGAACATTCGAATGATTCTTCCAGCTTCTTCGCGAGGTTGGCATCCTGCTTCGAGAGGAAGCGCGTGTCTTCAAAGCTAAACCTTAGAACGTCGGCGATCTGAATGATCAGCCCGTTGTGTTCCTTAAGGCCATCTTCGGTTGAATTTGTGATCCAAATCCTGTCAGTATCGATTCGCGTTATGCTGCCGATAATCATGCATCTGGTCCCGCCAAGCACCAGCGCGGCCTGGACAAGGCGATCTTCTTCCTGCCACTTTCGCAGCAGCGAGAGAGCCATCTCTTGATGTACTTCCATATACAGAGACCAGTGTCTAGTCGAGAGTATCCAGGGCTTCCCAGTAGTTAGTTCGTGGCCTTTGACCGTTCACTCATCGCACTTTCAGTATGGCAGGGTGTGCCGAGCGTCAATCCTGGAAGATCTAAAACTGGCCCACTCACTAAAGATTTCGCAGGAAACTCCAGGATTATGGGAATTTCGCGAAGATTCTGGAAACGGGCATCGACCAGCCGGGCAGCAGCTCAGGTGCGTCCAGGCTATCGGTTTCGTGAAGCACTGAGGAGGTGCCATCTCCACGATAGATTCGAATGCGGTGGTCCTCCGGCATCACAATCCAAACGAGGCGGGCGCCGGCGGCAAGGTACTGTTCCACTTTGCGGTCGAGTGTTCTGAAATCATCAGACCGCGACACGACTTCAACCGCGAGAGCCGGCGCGCCTTGGAAGTACTCGTCTTCCTGAGCTTCGTCGAGCTGCGGTTGGAGAACGAAGGCCACATCAGGCTGGCGGATAGTCGGCGGATTTTTTACCAGCAAAAACCCAGCCTCCGGGCGCGCTTCGCCGGCGATGCGTTGCTCGAACGATTGCAGAATGCGAAGCAATCGCACCAAAATCGTGTTGTGACTACTCTTCGCAGGTGGTATGGCGATGAGTTCCCCTTCGTCGAGCTCGTGCTGCATATCGTCGTCGGGCAGCCGCCCGAACTCCTGAATGCTGAGCAGAGTTTTGATCGCCATGCATGTAGATTAGCGCAGCGATATTGTGACGCCTGGGGGGCTGTCGATTCCACCGGCGCTCAGAACCAACTGTTGAATCCCTGGTGCCAGGAAACCGGTCGGAATGCGCGCGTTGACCTGGAGCAAACCCGGAAAGCCGGGTGAAAGCCCTGCATACACGAGATCGCAGGTATAGCCCCCAATGAGAAGCTTCGGCGGGAGACCGCCGTCGCCCGTCGCAAACAGGGCAATAACATCTCCCCGCGCCGCGGGATTGGCGGCTGAGTTGAACGTACCATCCTGGTTGAGCGCGATCGCCTGCCCCGTACCGTTGTCAGCGGTGAAGATGCCGGGCACGGCGGCAGCGACCGAGGCGCTCATTGTGCCAATCACGGTTCCCGACACTGCAATCGCAACGGTGGTGTCGTTGCCCGGCTGCAAAGTCGACGGTACGAGCACGTTGAGCTGTGAGGTCGAAGCGTAGAATACCGTCGCCGGCGCGCCGTCGAAAGTCACCGAAGTGTGCGTGGCATCAAACGCAGCGCCCTTGATGGTCACGATCTCGCCCGGCGCAAGCGGGCCCATCAGCAGGGTTGCCGCGTTCATCATGGCCAGACCCGTCGACGAGATTGGCGCCGCAGCTTGGGCTTGCAATTCGCGGACGCGGCCATTGCCGGTGTCGGCGATATAGACATTCCCCATGCCATCGACCGCGACATCCAGTGGATTGTTGAAAGCGGCCTGATCCGCAAACCCGCCATCCCCGGCGAACCCCTGTTTGCCGACGCCGGCAATTGGCGACGCGATCCCCTCATTGTCCATCGTCAACAGGCGATGCTTGCCGCTTTCCGCAATCAGCACTTGTCCATCGGATGTCAGAGCAAGTCCTGCCGGAATGCTCAGATTTGTCGCCATGGTAGTGGGCCCGGTAGGCTCGACCTTAACGATGCTGGAATTCGAGCTCACGTACAGCGTGCCGTTATTCGCCACCGCCAGCCCCAGCGGCTTAGGCACGGATGCGAAGGTGGACGATGCGCCGGACGAGTCCACGCGCAGAATGCGATCGTTCCCCGTATCGCAAACGTAGACCGATCCGTCGATGCCGGTCCGCACGCAAGCAGGCGCGTTCAGTTTAGCGATCAGGGTTGACATAGCGCCTCCGCCGCCAGGAATCCGCTGCACGCGGTTGTTGCCGGTGTCGGCGACGTACATCACGCCAGTGGCATCCATGGCGATTCCCGAGGGATGATTTAAGACCGTCCTGTCGCCAGTGCCGGCAAATGTGGAGATCACACCCGATGGCGAGACCCTCCGAATGCGGTTAGCGGCCGGGTCGGCGATGTAAACGTATCCGGCTGAATCGAGCGAAACGCCCGATGGCATCCCGAGGCGGGCCGAAGTGGCGGCGCCGCCATCGCCAAACGAACCGATATCCATCATCCCGGCGACAATCACCGGCGCAGCGCTCGCTATTTTCTGAACCGCATGCGACAGGGTCAGAAACTGCATGCCGGACTTACAGGCGACGTCCAATCCGGGCATCAGTTCAATGGCTAAATTCAACACCGATGGAAGGTAGCCAAAGTCGGTGGCGCCAGCAGTTGCGATGTAGAGATGATTGATGCCATCGAAACCCAATCCGGTTGGCGACGGAACATTCACAGCCACTGTGACGATATTGCCGCTCGAAATCCGGCGTATGCGATTATTGCCGCTATCGGCAACAAATATTGCACCGCTCGGGTCGACGGCCAGGCCGGCCGGATAAGCGAACTGCGCGCCGATGGCGGGACCGCCGTCACCTGAGAACCCCGCTTTACCGGTGCCCGCGATCGTAATCAGCCTTGCCATCAGGTCCAGCTCGAAAATCTGTTGCGCGCCGAAATCTGAGATGTACAGGTTTCCTTGCGCGTCAAACGCTACGTTACGCGGCTGGATCAATTTGCCATCGCCGCCCGCGACAGTCTGAATGACACCCGTCGTCGAGACGCGGCGTACCCGCGCATTTCCGAGGTCGGCAATGTACAGGTTGCCCGCATTATCCAGCGCAAGGCCATACGGCTGATTGATCTGGGCTGCTTTGGCAGGCCCACCGTCTCCCGAGAAGCCGGCTACACCCGTGCCCGCGATGGTATCGATCGTACCCCCCGGCGAAATGCGACGGATACGATGATCCCCTGCATCGGCGATGTAGATGTTACCAAGAGAATCCGTGGCGACGCCCTCGGCCTGGACGAGGACGGCTGAGGTTGCAGGTATGCCGTCAGCGCTGCCGGCGCCTCCTGCAACCGTTTGCACGATGAAAGTCTGATCGCTGGACGGCGCCGCGAAAAAGGCAAACAAACAGAGCGATCCGAGACTCAGCACCTTTTACTCCTTTTAGGATTACAGTGCTTTCCGAATCGAAAACTCTCAGGCTGATCCGATGAGCCATATGTATGAAAGCGGTGTATGCCTTAGGGTTGAGCGTGGTAGTCGCCGGATGCCTCGCAGGACAAGATGGAATTCGCTTGAAGTCGTGGATGGCGCATGGCCGGCCGGAGGCAGCCGTCTCCGTGACGCCGAAGCGCAGGACGCTCACGCGGAAGCACGTCGTGGTGGAGTTTACTGCCGGGCCGAACAGGGAGCAGATCGCCGAATTGGAGAGTCGTGGCGCCCGCATTGTTCAGGTGCTACCGGAACGCGGGTTGGCGCTATCGGTTCCCGACACCTTCGATTTCGGCGGACTGGACTTCACGTGGGCTGGGGCACTGCGCGCGGCTGACAAGATCAGCCCGCTGGTCGTGAAAGCGGGCGCATATCTCGTTGAGTACTACCCTGACGTAGATATGGGAGATGCGCGATCGATTGCGTTGGCATCGCATCTTCGAATTATCGAGAACGACGATCTAGCCCCCGGGCACCTTCTCGTGCACGGGACGAGAGAGAGCCTCAGGGAGCTTGCGCAATGGGACGAGGTGTCATACATATTTCCTGCCGCACGGGAGCTTGTGGAAGGCACACACCTCAATGTCTGCGCCGGAGCAGTGACAACTCTCGGAGCGGTCAGCCAATCGATACCCACGATTGGCTACGGGTGGGACGGACCGGGTCTCGGCGGCGCCGCGTTGAATTACGCATTTGCGGCGGTGACCGAGAAACTGCCGGTCGGCACTACGGAATCGGAGATCGGACGGGCGCTCTCGGAGTGGGCGAAGTACGCGAAACTGAGCTTTACGCTGACAACATCTACGGCGGCACCGCGCACAATCGCGATTCTGTTTGCGCGTGGCGCTCATGGTGACGCGTATCCTTTCGATGGCCCCGGCAAGATGTTGGCCCACACGTTCTATCCCTATCTGACTAATCCCGAACCCATCGCGGGAGATATGCACTTGGACGGTGATGAGAGCTGGCACGTCGGGACGGATACGGACGTGTTCAGTGTGGCACTCCACGAAGCCGGGCATGCGCTAGGGCTGGGCCATTCGGATAATCCTCAGGATGTCATGTATCCCTACTACCGCAAGGTGACCGGGCTATCTCCGGGAGACATCGCGGCGATCTTGACCCTGTACGCTCCACAGGACGGCTCGGCTCCGACGCCGCCTACCATCCCAAGTCAGCCGCAGCAATTGGTTGTAGCGGTGCAATCGTACAAGGCGTCGACGACGGCATCCAGCGTCGCGCTCAGCGGCACGGTGACCGGTGGAACGGGCAATGTGACGGTAAGGTGGGCCAGCGACCAGGGCGGCTCGGGAGGGGCGCAAGGCACACGATCTTGGACAATCGGCGCGGTTCCCCTCGCGATGGGTGCTAATCACATCACCATTTCGGCCACGGACGCGCAGAATGCGACGTCGAGTGCGGCTGTAACCATCACGCGAACGGCGCAAACGACGAGCGACACCACGCCGCCGGCTTTAGCGATCACCACGCCGGCATCCAACAACGTCAGCACGTCGGCCGCAACGCTGGCTTTCGCGGGAACGGCCCGGGACGATGTCGGGGTAGCGCAAGTTAGCTGGAGTACACTGGCTGGCGCTGCGGGAACGGCTTCCGGCACCACGAGCTGGAGCGTGCCGGCAATCCCGTTACTGATTGGAACTAACGTAGTTACGATCCGAGCCGTCGATGCCGCGGGCAATGCATCCTGGCGATCGGTTACCGTGACCCGGCATTGATGGTCGATCCCGCCCGTTTCCAGATTAGGTTTTGCAGCTTGGAATCGGGCATGATGACCGTCTCGTCGCGTTCCGGACCGGTTGAAATGCAGCCAATCTCGACGCCAGTCCGCTCACTCAGGAACTTGAGGTAATCGCGGGCTCGGGAAGGCAGTTGATGGTGGTGTGTCAGCCCTCGAGTGGGTGCCTTCCAGCCGGGGAGTGTCTCGTAAACCGGCTTCAATGACTCCAACTCGTGGATGGTCGCCGGCATCTCGTCGCTGGACCCGTAGCTCGTGCAAACCGGGATCTCATCGAAATCGTCCAGCACATCGAGTTTCGTGATGATGATGCTGTCAAAGCCATTGAGCATCGTCGTATAGCGTAGAAGGGGTATATCGAACCAGCCGCAGCGGCGGGGCCGTCCCGTCACGGCTCCGAACTCATTCCCTGCCTTACGGATGCGGTCCCCGTTCTCGGAATCGGCTTCGGTCGGAAACGGTCCGCTTCCCACCCGCGTTACGTAGGCCTTGGATACCCCGATTACAGCGTCAATCGCCGTCGGCGGGACACCGGCACCCGTACAAGCTCCGCCAGCCGTGGCGCTCGAGGAGGTCACGAAAGGATAGGTGCCATGGTCCACATCCAACATGGTGCCTTGAGCGCCTTCGAAGAGAACGCGCTTCCCGCTCCGCATGGCGTCATTCAGGAGGTGCGCGGTGTCGCAGACCATCGGGCGGATGCGGGCGGCAAATTCCTGGTACTGATCCCGAATTTGCCCGTAATCAATAACTTCGCTGATGTTGAAGGCCCGGGCCAGGGTTTGTTTATCTTCGGCGAGCCCGTCGTACATCTTCGGGAACGTATCGGGATCGAACAGGTCGGCGATCCGGATGCCACGGCGCGCGATTTTGTCCTCGTAACAGGGGCCAATTCCGCGTGACGTGGTGCCGATAGGAACCCGGTCCTTCCGCCCTTCGGACATCTTCTCGACGATGCGGTGGAACGGGAAGATAACGTGAGCTCGATTACTTACCTTGAGCTGGTCAACGACCTCGATCCCGGCGCCCTGTAGGGTTTTTATCTCCTCCAGCAGAGCCATCGGATCGATCACCACGCCATTGCCGATAACCGCCAGCACCCCTTTCCGCAGGATGCCGCTCGGAATTAGCTTGAGAATGTACTTGTGATCACCGATAAACACGGTGTGTCCGGCATTGTGTCCGCCCTGGTAGCGCGCTACGATGTCGAACTCGCTGGAGAACAGGTCAACAACCTTGCCCTTGCCCTCGTCACCCCACTGTGCGCCGAGCACGATGATGTTGCTCATTTGGAGACCAAAGTGGCTATTGTAACGTCAATGCGCGGCGGGGGGAATGGGTAGACGTGATATCTCGGTGAGCGCGGTCTGGGGCGTTTGAGCGCGGATGACGGGTTCCTGAACGCGGAAACCCCTGTGCTGGCGTGTTTAAAATCCAGCAGTAACACTACTAGCGACTCAACGGTTCCAACCCCTTCGACAACCGTTTTCTTGCGTGTTTTTACACACTTTGGTGGACCGAAAAGAAGGATCTTTCCGTATGATAGGAACAGACACGTTTGGAGGGCCCAATGCGCTTACTACTCACAGGTTTCGTGTGCGCCGGTTTAGCCGCCGCCGCGACGACCTCTTCCCACGAAGTGACGTACTATAAAGACGTTCTTCCCGTTGTCCAGAAGAATTGCCAAGGCTGCCATCGTCCCGGCGAAGGTACGCCCATGACGTTCATGAGCTACGATCAGACCCGCCCCTGGGCGAAAGCGATGAAGGCCGCGGTCCTGACCAAGAAGATGCCGCCATGGTTTGCGGACGAACACTACGGGAAATTCGCCAACGACCGGTCGATGAGCCAGTCTGATATCGACACTCTGGTCGCCTGGGCCGACAGCGGCTCCAAGGCCGGCAATCCGAAGGATGCTCCTCAACCGATGAGCTGGGTCGAGGGATGGCGGATTGGAAAGCCCGACATGGTGATCTCTATGCAGACACCGTTCGAAGTTCCGGCGTCGGGTACGATCGACTACCAGTACATTGTGATCCCGCTGAACTTTACGGAAGACAAGTACATCCAGATGGCGGAAGCGCGTCCGGGCGACAAGAGCCTGGTGCACCACATTATCGCCTTCATCCGCGAGCCTGACAATCCGTGGCTGCGCGGCGCCAAGCCGGGCGTGCCGTTCGTTCCGCGTGAAGAAATGAAGAAGCTCAAGGACATGTCCCCCGAGGAACGGCAGAAGTTCCAGCGGCAGAATTCGGGTTTGGGCGACTTCCTGGCCGGCTATGCTCCGGGAACCATGCCGAACGTCATGAAGCCGGGTGAGGCCAAGCTGATCAAGGCCGGTTCCGACATCATCCTGCAGGTACACTACACCGCGACCGGCAAAGCCGGCACCGACGAGTCCAAGGTAGGTATTGTGTTCGCCAAAGAACCGGCCGCAAACCGCGTCCTGACCCTGGCTGCCACTACCGCCGACTTCGCGATTCCGGCGGGCGACTCCAACTACGAAGTGCACTCCAAGCTGCAGCTTCAGCACGACGTGACGCTGACCAGCATGCTGCCCCACATGCACTTCCGCGGCAAAGACTTCAAATATACCGTGACCTACCCGTCCGGCGAGAAGGAAGAGCTCCTGTCAGTTCCGCACTATGACTTTAACTGGCAGCTTTCCTATGACTTAGCGCAGCCCAAGCTGCTGCCGAAGGGCTCCGTGATCGAGTGCGTGGCGCACTATGACAATTCAGCCAATAACAAGTACAATCCGGACCCCGCCAAGACCGTTTACTTCGGTGAGCAGACTTGGGAGGAGATGATGTTCGGGTTCTTCGACGTGTCGGTTCCGATGAACGTGACAGCCATGGACATTATGGCGCCGCGGCGTCCGAAACCGGCCGGGACGAGCGGTTCGGGTGGTCTGCAGTAAACGAAGCAGAGGAGTTGGAAATGATTCTGAGAAGTTTCTCCGTTGCGTGTCTGGGGGTGGCAGCACTAGCTGCCGCCACCGGGCCCGCGGCTGTTACGTTCAATAAGGATGTACTGCCGATTCTCGAGAATCGGTGCCAGGAATGCCATCGTCAGGGTGAAATCGCCCCCATGAGTTTCATGACTTACACTGAAACTCGTCCCTGGGCGAAGGCGATCAAGGCTGTTGTTGCGACCCGCAAGATGCCGCCATGGACAGCCGACCCAAGTGTCGGCCACTTCGCAAACGACCGTTCCTTGTCGCAAGCCGAAATCGATACGCTGCTTGCGTGGGTGGACTCGGGCTCAAAGGAAGGCAATCCCAAGGATGCTCCGAAGCCGCGTGAGTTTGCGACTGGCTGGACCATCGGGCAGCCCGACCAGATATTCGAAATGCCGACCGCAGTCGAGATTCCTTCCAGCGGCGTGGTCGACTATACGTACGAAATCATTCACACCAACTTTAAGCAGGACATGTGGATTCAGGCCGCCGAAGCGCGCGCCGGATCGCGGCGCCAAATGCATCATGTGATAGCGTTCCTGCGCCCTCCAGGTTCCACATGGTTCCAGGATCGCCCGATCGGTGTACCTTTCATTCCGGGCCACGGAGCTCACGCAGGGCAGGTCGACGCCCAGGAAGCGCGCCAGATGGCCACCGCCGAAATGATTGTGGGTTGGGCGCCTGGGGCGATTCCGCTGACGTTGGAACCCGGTCAGGCGAAGCTGATTCCGGCCGGCTCCGATCTCGTTCTGCAACTCCATTACACGCCCAATGGAGCCTCCGGTTCGGACAAAACGAAAATCGGTCTCATCTTCTCGAAGGAACCTCCGAAAGAGCGCGTGACGACTTTGAGCGCCATCAATTTCTTCCTGAAGATTCCGCCGGGCGACGCCAATTATGAATCGCATTCGCAGTTCACAGTGCAGCATGACGTGAAACTGGTCAGCCTGATGCCGCACATGCACCTTCGAGGCAAAGACTTTGCGTTCCGTGCTGTCTATCCGACAGGGGAAACGCAGGACCTTTTGAACGTGCCGCATTACGACTTCAACTGGCAGCTTACGTACGATCTGAAGAATCAGATTGTGCTGCCCAAGGGCACCCGCATCGAGTGCACTGCTCATTACGACAACTCTCCCAATAACAAGTTCAATCCCGATCCCACGAAGGAAGTGCGCTGGGGCGATCAAACCTTCGAGGAGATGATGATCGGCTTTTTCGATGTTGCTTTTGATGCCAATCTCGATCCTCGGCTGATTCGGGTGCGCCAAGCCCCGAAAGCTGGAAGTGAATAGCAAATGAAACTGACTCGAGTACTCGTTGCTTTTGTCTCCGCGGCGGCGTGGGCAGGTACCGCGCCGTCGCAGGTCACCTTTAACAAGGACGTGCTGCCGATCGTGCAAAACCGGTGCCAGGAATGTCATCGGGCCGGCGAGATCGGGCCGTTCTCAATGATGACGTACAAGGAAACCCGTCCTTGGGCGAAGGCCATCAAGAGCAGCGTAGTCTCGAAGAAGATGCCGCCATGGTTCGCGGACCCGAAGTACGGACACTTTGCGAACGATCGCACGCTCAGCCAGCAGGAAATCGACACCCTGGTGGCTTGGGTGGACGGCGGCGCCAAGGAAGGCGATGAGAAAGACGCGCCGAAGCCCCGCGCTTGGGTGGACGGCTGGAACATTCAGAAGCCTGATCTCGTGATTTCGCCGCGTGAAGCGTTCCACATCGGCGCGAAGGAAGAAGTTCCCTATCAGTACATCGTGATGCCCACCGAGTTTAAAGAAGACAAGTGGGTTCAAATGGCTGAAGCGCGGCCGAGCAATCGCGGCATCGTGCATCACATCGTGGTTTTCATTCGGGACCCCAAGTCGAAGTGGCTGCGTAACGCGGAAGTCGGCGTGCCGTTCGTTCCTCCCGGCGGAGGGAAGGATTTCAACAACACGTCGGGTGGCGGCAGCGACATTCTGATGATTTACACCCCCGGCATGGTGCCGGAAGTCTGGCAGCCGGGACGCGCCAAGATGATTAAGGCTGGATCGGACCTGGTGATGCAGATCCACTACACCGCGAACGGAAAAGAAGGCGAAGACAAGAGCGTCGTCGGTATGGTGTTTGCGAAGGAGCCCCCCAAGGAACGTGTCGTGACGATGGGCTCGTACAATCTGGCGTTCAAGATTCCGCCCGAGACTCCTGATTACCGCGTCGACGGGATGAAGAACACTTTCCCGAACGGCGCTGAAATTCTGAGCTTCTTCCCGCATATGCACGTGCGCGGCAAGTCGTTTGAATACAAAGTGACCTACCCGACCGGCGAGACCCAAACCGTGCTGCGGGTGCCGAAATACGATTTCTTCTGGCAGCTCGACTACAAGCTTGCGGAGCCGATGAAGCTGCCGCCGGGAACGAAGATCGAGTGCACAGCCTGGTACGATAATTCCGCGAACAACCCCGCGAACCCCGATCCAAAGAGTGAGGTCCGCTGGGGCGAACAGAGTTGGGAAGAGATGATGATCGGTTTCTATGACGTCGTCATCCCGGCCAATATGGATATTCGTGAGTTCTTCACACCTCCTCAACCGAAGAAGGCTGATTAGCGTCGGCATCGGCCTCCTCGCAGGGGCAGTGACGCTGTCGCTGCGCACGAGCGCGCACGACGTCATCACAACGCCAATCACCTTTTCGCGTGAGATATCGCGACTGTTCTACAAGCGGTGCGCCTCGTGTCATCACGAGGGCGGCTCCGCTTTTTCGTTGATGACGTATGAACAGGCGCGGCCGTGGGCCAAGGCCATCAAGGAAGAAGTGCTGGAGCGGCGCATGCCGCCATGGGGAGCGGTGAAGGGCTTCGGCGAATTCAAGGATGACCAGGGGCTGACGCAGGAGCAACTCGAGCTGATTTCGGAATGGGTCGAAGGTGGGGCGCCGGAGGGCGAGGCGACCCTGCTTCCCAAGCAACCGGACTTCACTGAGAAGTCTGTGCCGACGCCGACAACCGGGCCGGATTACGTCGTCGACGGCAGCCTGATTTTGAAAGAGCCGGTCATTTTGATGGGCATCGGTCCCAAGGTGGTTTTGGAAGGTGCTTCGATGCAGGTGATCGCGGAGCGGCCGGATGGGAGCGTTGAGCCGCTGCTCTGGCTCTACAATTTCAAGCCGGAGTTTTCGCACGATTACTTCTATAAGTCGCCTTTGAGTTTGCCGGCTGGGACGAAGGTGGAGATCGCTCCTTTAGGGGCGGGAACCATCAGGCTGATGAGCGCGAAGGCACATCCGGTGATCCGGGCCAAGCGCGGTTAGTGGCTGGTGGCCCCACCAAGCTGCATAGCTGCAACCAACGGAAACTCTCGGGTTGCTTCGCCTGTCCTTCTTCCACATCCTCCAAATCGTCTAGCTTTCCGGCAGCGCGGCTTCGAGGTGGGCTACGTCATCTTCGTTGTTGTAGAAGTGCGGCGAGATTCGCAGCAGACCTCGCCGGGCTGCCACGAGGATGCCGCGGTCCTTCAATTCACGGGCCATGTGTGAGGGGTCGCGGTTCTCAAATCGCGCAGTCACAATGTGCGAGTTGGCGGATACGGCCTCGCCTCCTGCACGCCGCACCGCAGCGCGAACCTGGTCGGCCAATTCCAGCACCCGCCGTTCGATGATCTCGGGTCCGATTTCCAGCATCATATCGACGGAAGCGCCCATCGCATAAACAAGAGGGAAAGGGATTGCCCCTCCTTCGTACTTCTCGGCGCGTTCGGCGAATTCGGGCGTGCCGTGATGCAGTTGATCGACATTACGCCAATCGCTGTGGCTCCGCCATCCGACGACGGTTGGCGCAAGCTGCCGCCGAAGTTGCGGGCTGACGTATGCGAACCCGGCCCCGGTGGGGGAAAGCATCCACTTGTAGGCATGCACAGCAAGCACGTCGGGTTTGGCCCGCGCGCAGTCAAAGCGCAGCCCGCCGACGCTCTGCGTGCCGTCGACATAGAACAGAACGCCGCGTTCTCGCAGGAACGTCCCGATCTCTTCCAGCGGTGGGATGAATCCGGTCGTATAGTTCGCTGAGCTGAGAACGACCAGGCGCGTGCGCGGATCGATCGAATCGTAGAAGCGCTCCCATTCCACCTCGACAGTCTCCACTCCGAGCCGCTGCAGCAGATTTGGAGCGTAGAGATTGTTTGGGAACTCGTGCTCCAGGGTCACGATGCGGTCGCCTGCCTTCCAGTCGAGCCCATTTAGCAGCATGGCGAGAGCTGTCGCTGCGTTCGGCACGAAGGTGATGTCATCTCCGTCGCAATGGATCAGCCGGGCGATTGCGGCGCGTATGCGGTCCGCATCGTCGTACCACGAAACAAAATCCCAGCACGCGAGTTCGTCGCGGCGGGCGAAGTGCTTGGCGACGGCGTCCGTTGTGCGGCGGGCGAGTTGGCCGAAGGTCGCGGTGTTCAGGTGCGTCCAATTCGCTAACGCCGGAAATTCGCCTCGAATCTGCTGCCAATCAGGTGTCATGCTGCTGACCGATCCCGGATGAAGGCTGCGCAGTCCGCAACCGGAACGTCCGACGCCTGGTGTGTTCGCCGTTCCACTACCTCCACGAGTCCCTGCGCGAGTTTCTTGCCGATCGTGATGCGATAGGGAATCCCGACGAGATCCGCATCTTTGAACTTCACGCCCGGCCGCTCATCGCGATCGTCGAGCAGAACGTCGACGTGCATTTCGACGCAGGCGTGATAGATCTCCTCGGCAGCCTGGCGTTGTTTTTCGTCGCCATAAAACACCGGCGTGACGACGACGTCGAAAGGTGAGATAGCCGCCGGCAGGATCATGCCATCCTTGTCAAGCGATAGCTCGACGGACGCGCGTAGAATCTGCTCCATTCCGATGCCATACGAGCCGACCGCCGGCGTCACTTCGATCCCGGATTCGTTGGAGATGTGCAGGTCCACCTTATCGCGCTTCGTGGCGTGTCCGACCTCAATGCAGCGGATCCATTCCAATTCGCCGCCGCACCGCACGCACAAGTCGCCGCGCGCCGCCTGCCGAAGGTCGTAATAATCAGGATGAAAATCCTCGCCCGGCGTCACATGACGCAGATGATAATCGTTCCGGTTGGAACCCGAGATCATGTTGCGCCGGCTGCGCAGTGCCTCGTCGGCGAGCACGCGCATGTTTTTGACGCCAACAGGTCCGAGCGAGCCCGCATCTGCTCCAAACCACTCGCGGATCTCCTCCGGTTTAGCCGGACGCAGCTCTGACGCACCCAGCACAGCTCGCAGTTTTGCCTCCGCCAGTTGATGATCGCCGCGCACCATCACCAGCACGCCACCGCCATCCGCCACCATCACGAGGCTCTTCATCTGCGCGCTCTCGGGAAGCCGCGTGAAGACGCTCAGGTCTGCAATGGTCTTCTGGCCGGGCGTGTGGAACTCTTCCGGCGCATAGTCTCCCTCAATGTCGGGAATTGCCGGCGCGGTCGCCCGAGACACCGCCGTCTGGACCTTCGCGGCGTACTGGCAACCCTGGCATCTCACGATCTCGTCTTCGCCCGACGCCGAGAGAACCACAAACGACCGCCCTGCGCCATCCACCGTGACGTAATCCAGCCCGCAGCGCTGCAAAACCGCCTTGACCCATTCGACCACGCGGACGTACGACTCATCGCCAGACAAATCGAACGAGCACGCCTCCATGGACTCGGCGCGGAGTTGATACCAAACCTGGGGCAATTGCTTATAGCTGCGCAACTCGCCACGCGCGATTGATGCCATATCCGGTTCGGCGATGAGCATCTCCTGCCCCCCAATGGCCTGCATTTCGTCGCGCACAATGGCAGCTATCTTGCCCAAGCTGCGCCAGCCCAACGCCAGGAAGCTGCTGCCGCCGGATCCCAGGCGAACGAAACCCGCGCGCAGCAATAACTGCCGCGCGATCCCCTCCACGTCCGCGGGATTCTCGCGCAGGGTGGGAATGAAAAGCTTGCTCCAGCGCATGGGAAAGTCTCAGTGTAACCAAAACCTCCCGTTCGCCTGCTGATAAACTCTCAGCAGAGGATGAACCCTCCATGAATACTCGCCGCACGTTTCTGATTTCCACCGGGGCTGCTCTGACCCAGTTCACTCCCGGCAAGGCGTCCGCCAACAGCCGTGTCCGGATGTGTGTGATTGGCGTCCATGGCCGCGGTCACGACCACATCAAAGGATTTCAAGGGCTCGACAACGCCGAGGTCGCCATGCTCTGCGATGTCGACCAGGAGGTGCTCGCCGCTCGCGCCGCGGCTTTCGAGAAAGAGTATGGCCGGAAGGTCGCAACCGAAACGGATTTGCGCCGCGTCTTCGAGAACAAGAACATCGATGCGGTCAGCATCGCGATGCCGAATCACTGGCACGCGCTGGCGGCGATCTGGGCTTGCCAGGCCGGTAAAGACGTGTACGTCGAGAAGCCGGGCGCGCACAACATCTACGAAGGCCGCAAGCTGATTGAGGCGGCGCACAAATACGACCGCATCGTTCAGCACGGGGTGCAATTGCGCAGCTCCGAGGCGATTCAGGAAGCGGTCGGACATCTGCGCAAGGGCACCATTGGCAAGGTTTATATGGCGCGCGGCCTGGTCTATCGGTGGCGCCCGTCGATCGGCCATAAGCCCGACGAGCAGGCACCCGCCACGCTCGACTGGAATCTCTGGCAAGGACCCGCGCAGGAGCGCGCCTTCACAAGGCGGCTGGTCCACTACAACTGGCATTGGCACTGGGACTACGGCAACGGCGATGTCGGCAACCAGGGAATCCATGAGACCGACATGTGCATGTGGGGACTTGGGGTCGACAAGCTGCCGGGCAAAGTGACCGCGATGGGCGGTAAATTCCTGTTCGACGACGACAAGGAAACGCCCGAAACGCTATCGTCCTCGTACCTCTTCCCCGAAGAGAACAAGATGATCGAGTTCGAAGTTCGTCCGTGGTGTACTAACGAAGAGAACGGCACGGGCGTCGGCAATCTCTTCTACGGCTCGGACGGCTACATGGTCATCAAGGGCTACGACACTTACGAGATCTATCTCGGGTCGAAGCGTGAGCCCGGTCCGTCGCGCAAGGCGGGAGGCAGCCACTGGGCGAACTTCATCAAAGCCGTCCAGAGCCGCAAGACGTCCGATCAAAACGGTCCGGTGGAAACGGCCCATCTGGCTTCATCGCTCGCTCACCTTGGCAACATCTCGTATCGGCTTGGCCGCCAGCTCAGCTTTGACCCCAAGACGGAACGCTTCATCGGGGACGAGCAGGCGAACGCGATGCTGAGCCGCAAATATCGCGCGCCGTTTATGGTGCCTGAGAAGGTTTGATTTGGATAGCCTCGACGGACGCGTGGCCCTGGTCACCGGCGGAAGCCGTGGCCTGGGCCGCGCTATTGCGATCGGCTTGGCACAAGCGGGCGCCGACGTTGCCGTTAACCATCGCGCTCGCGCGGGCGAGGCTGGAGAGGTCGTCGAGTCGATTCGATCGCTCGGGCGTCGGGCGGTTGCCGTACAAGCCGATGTGGCGCTTGGCGACGACGTGCGGCGCCTGATCGAGTCCTCGGGTGCGGCTCTTGGTGCCATCACGATTCTGGTGAACAACGCCGGCATCGCCCGTCCGCAGGGCATCGATGAAATCACGGAAAAAGACTGGGACGACCTGATCGACACGAATCTCAAATCATGTTTCCTGGTCACGCAGGCTGCGCTTCCCGTTATGCGAGCCCGGCACTGGGGCCGCATCGTGAATATTTCGTCGGTAGCCGCGCACGTCGGCGGAGTCGTCGGGCCGCATTATGCCGCATCAAAAGCCGGCATGATCGGCCTCACGCACTCATACGCGCATCTGCTGGTCAAGGAGGGCATCACGGCCAACGCCATCTCGCCCGCCCTCATCGACACCGACATGGTTCGTGCCAATCTGAACGCAAAACCAGACCGGATTCCCGTCGGCCGATTCGGACACGTGGATGAGGTTGCGGAGGTCGTCGTGATGCTGGCTCGAAACGGCTACATCACCGGCCAGACCATTCATGTGAATGGTGGCTGGTACATGAGCTGATCGGTCGTTATCCTCGCGGTTTTTTTCTTGCACGCTCGAAGGCCGGATGGTATCGTAAGGGATCGTACGCTACTCTGCGGCAGCACTTGACGTACAACAGCGTCATACATCCCAATTTCCCGGGAACCGCGCCGCTGGCGGCTCCGCAGCCTATACAATCCACCAGCACGGGTCTCAAATAACCGCGATACCGCGTGCGAGCAGGTTCGGGCTGGCCGGTGATGCTACGGCCGGCCCAAACGTGCGAATCGCAAATGCCTCGTGCTCCTTCAACGTCACCCGTTCATGCAAATGTGCAGCAAGCTCGGCAGGAACCAGCCCGACACACTGATTCCGGCCGGAGTGCTTCGCCATGTACAAGGCCCGATCGACAAACTGGATTACCTCGGAAAGCGTTAGGGCCTCGGGTTCGGAAGGCACCCACGGAAAGGCTGCCCAACCCACCGAGCAGGTACAGCGCAGCTCCCCCGCATGGTCCAGCCGCAGCGGTTCCCCGCCGACAACGTCGAGAATCCGCTGGGCCAATCCGTTCGCGTTGTCGCGCGTCACGTTGCGCGCAACGATCAGAAACTCCTCGCCACCCCATCGGATCAAGCTATCCGAAGCACGGATAACATCCTGTAACCGGCCGGCGACCGCTTGAAGCACCAGGTCTCCCGTCTCGTGACCATAACGATCGTTCACCTGCTTGAAGTAATCGATATCCACGAGATAGAGAACCAGGTCCTCGCGCTCTCCCTCGACATTGAGTTGATAGAAGCGGCGGTTGCGAGCCTTGGTCAACGGGTCGGTAAGGGCGGCTTCCGCCAACTCCTGATTGGCCCGCGCAAGCTCCACGCTCCGTTCCGCGACGGCTTGTTCCAGGCGTCTCCGGTCCGCCTCCAACGCGCGCGTCCGAAGCCGAATGACCCCCAGAACCGCTGAAGCCAACAGCAGGATCTCCAAACTGTACGCCCACCATTGCTGCCACCAGGCAGGCGCGACCGCGAATCGATAGACCGCGGGATGGCTCCAGGCGCCGTCCGAGTATTGGCACGAGACTTCGAACTGAAACGGCCCCGACGGCAGTGAGACGTATCGAACTTCGCGCTGCAGTGTCTCGGTGTAATCCCTCTCGAGACCCGCCATGCGATAGCGGCACGTTGTCTTCTCCGGATCGCGAAACGAAGGTTGCGCAAACTGCGCGATGAATGTCGCGTTCGAGTGAGGCGTCCGGGCCTCTTTGTCGTGCAGCCGCTCTTCGCCCCCGAGTTTCACGGACGTAATCAGAACCTCCGTGCGCGAAGCCGGAGCCATCGCGGCCGGCTGAAAGCGCGCCAGCCCGCGACTGGTGCCCAGAAACACGCCGCCATCCGGGTCGGACCAGAACGAATCAGAGCTGGTGTCATTCCAGATGAGTCCGTCCGCGCGATCCATCACATGCATCTGCCCCGCATTGTCGATGCGCGTTACGCCTTTGTCGCCGCCGGCCCAAACACGGCCGGCCCCATCGCTACCGATTAAGAAGACGCCATTGCTCGCCAGACCCTGTTTCGTGGTGTACGTTTCGACCTTGGCGCCGCCGGGCGTCAACCTCAGATGGCTCAATCCAAGAGGCTGCACGTAGCGGAACCACGCCTCCGATCCGCTTACTGGCATCACCGTCGGCACGACATTCGCCTGCAAACCCTGCGCTGTCGTGTACACGGTCCACTTGTTACCGTCGAACCGTGAAATTCCCCTGCGGCCGCTGCTCCACAGGACTCCGTCGGAAGCAAACACCGGATGGCTGGTAGTTCCGACCACCTCCGTAGGCACGTTGACATCCTCAAAACTGACTTCACCGCCTTTCACCGAGAGAATCTTCAAACAGCGGTGATTTCCTGCCCAGATCCTTCCGTCGGGCGCTACCGCGACACCGAGCGGATCGCCCGCGCCCGGAGGAAACGGTGTTTTCGCAAACCGTAGCGTCGCAGGATTCACGCGCGTAATACCGCCGGGCACCGACACCATCCAGAGAGCGCCATCGTGGGCCAAGGCCATTCGGCGGACCGTCGCGCCGGCCAACCCATCCTTCTCAGTCCAGGTGCGCCATCTTCGCGCAAGCGGATCCCACATCGCGAGCCCATTATCTGTGCCAACCCACAGGCGGCCCTGCAGGTCACGCAGGACGCACCACACCACGTTGTCGGGAAGCCCCTCCGCCTTGGTCCAGGCCTGCCAGTTCTCCGACCCTGGCCAACGCGCAACGCCCGATCCGCCGTAGCCGACCCATATCGCGCCCTCGCGATCCTCGGTGGCCGCAAAGAGCGCGTTCGAAGCCATTCCCTGCTCTTCACCGGTTCGTTCCCAGTGCTCGTGCACACGGCGGAACAGGCCTCGCACCGTCGGAATCATCAGGCGGCCCGAGCGGTCGAGCGATGGAATGCCAAAATCGTTCGCCTTCGGTATGCCTTCGTCGTCAGCGATGAATCGCGAATTTGCCTGATCCAGGCGCAGCACGTGATCGTCGGTGCGCACCCACACGAGGCCGTCGTGGTCCACGAGCACAGCAATGTTCCTGCCTCTCGACTTGATGCTGAGGGGGGCGGCGAATATTTCAGGCTTCGCCGAGGGGCTGCGCAGGCGTCCGACATGGTTTCCCGATATGAAATAAATTGCGCCGTCTTCAGCGAAGAAGACAGCTTCCACCGCTTCGTCGGGTAGGCCGTCGCGCCGCGTCCACAATTTGTACTTCGCTGGGTCACCCTGGTCTATCCGAACCAGCCCGCGGCTGGTGGCGACATAAATCCCGTTCTGGTTGTCCGCGGCGACGATCTGGTAGAGCGAATCGAAACGCGCTCCAGCGACCGGAATTCGAATCGTTTCAAACCGCTCATTGTTGAACCGCGCGATGCCATCGTTCGTCCCAACCCATATCTGCCCGTTCGGGGCCACAATCAACTGGTCAATGAACAGCGTGGGGAGGCCTTGCTCGCGTCCGTAGCGCGTGATTCTGCCACCGTCATACCGCAGGACGCCTTGTTGCGTACCCATCCAAAGGAAACCTGAATGATCCTGCGCCAACGTCGTGATGGTGGCAGTGCTGACGTCAAATCGTTCGGCGATGGGCTGGAAAACGTAGCGGGGATTTGGCGGGATCAGTTGCAGCGAGGCGGCGGATGCCTGCGCCAGGCCAAGCGCTACGGCGAGTGGAAACGGTGACACGTTTTACGGATTATCGGCCGATTGACAAGCCTACTGCAGGGCGGATTCCCAATCCGCCGCAGATTTACAATCTGCATTACATGGCGATCAGATAAGCGGAAACGTTGGAGGACGTCAGCCGCCGCAGCGCATAAGCGTACCAGCGCAACTGATTCTCGTAATGCGCCCGTTTGCCCCCCAGTTCGACGTCGGTCTTAAAATCCACCACGTGCCAGACGCCATTTTCCAGAAATGCCAGGTCGATGACGCCCTCGAGCACCTTTCCATGCTCGGCGTGGAACAGGACAGGGAATTCCCGATGGCATCGCTCGGCCGCCGCGGCTCGCGCAAACACCGGGTGACGAAGCGCGTTCACCACTGCCGCCGCAGCAGCCGCAATTTCATCTTCGGGGGCGCCATACAACCGGCCTTGGGACTTGGCCAGCGATCCCACGACGGCCGCGGAGGCATCAAAGGCCGTCTCTCGCAAAACGGCGTGCACCAAAGATCCGAACCGTACTCCGCTCGGGCGGTCCGCCGCCCTTCCTACCCGCTCAAACTGAACCGTCAGCTCGAAACCCGACGGAGCCTCCGCCGTCTCGCTGGGCGTGAATACGTCAAACTGCTTCCGCTCGCCCCGCAGGATCGACTCGCCCCGCCGCACCCGCCATGCCTTGTACTGCGCCATGCTTTCGCTTGGCTCCTGGCCGCTGGCGGAAAGAATCTGCTGCTGTTTGAGCCCGATGTTCACATCCACGTTCAGTTGCAAAACATGGGGATCCCACCAAACCACCTCGTGCGAACCTGCCTGCGGCTGGTGCAGGCCAGGCTTCACCGACGGCTCGTCATTCGACATGAAGGGCCGCTCCACCACCGAACTTTCTCCAAAATCCGGGCATCCCGCCGCGGTCCGGGACTTGCGCGACTGCGGCGGCGGAGGATACACGGCTTTGTTCAAAGGACTCACCCAGCCTTCGATAGCTTCATCGCCCACCACCGGCACCACCAACAGGTCGCGAGCTCTTGTGGCCGCCACATACGCAACACGGAGGCCTTCCGCATGCTCCCTCCGCTCTTCCTCCTGGCGATGGTCGCGCAACTCCCAGGGCGCGCAGCCGAGGAGGCGCATCGCACAAAGCCGCGACTTCGCGTCGATGAACCGGTCCGGCTCGCCGGGCGCGATCTTTGCTGTCATATCCGCCAGGATCACGACCGGAAATTCGAGGCCCTTCGCCGCGTGGACGGTCATGAGACGGACGCCTTCCGCACCCTCCTCCAACACCGGGGCTTCGGTCGATTCGGAACGGGCCGCCTCAGCCTCCAGGGTTTCGACAAAGCCGCGGAACGAAATGCCGCCTTCCGTTTCAAATGATCGTGCCAGATCGCGGACCCGGCTCACGTTTGCCAACACCTGGTGTCCGGCGGGCCGCAGGGCGAACCCGGCCTGGGCTCGGGTACCGTCGAGCAGTGCGTTAATCGTGGCCGCAATCGGGATGCGGTTGCGATCCCGATGCAACGCTGCCAGTAATTTCAGAGCTTGATAAACCGTCTGGAGCTGTGCTCCTTCCAAGGCTCGGTCAGAATCTCCACGTACGCCAGGCTGTGGAAGGGTGAATCTGGCGGTTTCGTCGCCCTTTGGACCTCGACGGGAATCCGCAGGCGAATCCGCCTGCGGCACCTTGTTTTCACCCACTTCTGTGGACCGCAGATCTGTGACGGCAGGCTGAAGGCCTGCACCACCCCGAAAGGGATGCAGCCGCCCGGCCACCTGTTTGAAATGAAGCAGCGTCTCGTCCGGAATTGCAAAGAGCGAACCCCGCAGCGTAGCGTATACCGAAAGCTCATCATCGGGCCATTCAATGGCCGCGAGGGCGGCTCGCATCGTCAGCACTTCCTCGCGAGCGTGAAACGATTTCGAGCCCACAAGCAGATGAGGAATCTCGCGGGCTTCGAGCGCTTTCACGTACTCGCGCGTGACGTCGGCCCCGTAATTCGTGAATCGCCGGAACAGGATGCAAATGTGGCGCGGCGAAACCGGCGTGAGTTGGCCGTCGTTTTCGGTATCGCGAACACACCAGCCGCTCTCGTTCAGCAGCCAGGCCGTAAACGCCGCGACCGAATCGGGCTGGCAGGCCTCGATCGCTTTGAGGGTCTGCCGGGTGCTGCCGTACGGACGAGGTGCCGGAAGAGCGATCAAATGGGGCTGCCCGCTCAACGCCTCTGCGCCGCCCGATAACGGCGAATACTGGGCCTGCCCGGCATCGGCATCCTCAGTGATCTCGGGCGCAAACGAGGCGTTGACGCACTCCTGGATCGGCTGCACGGCGCGATGGCTGGTGGTCAAATGCACAATCCCGACACCGCGGTCGGCCAACGCTTGTTTGATCTGCTGATACAACACCACGTCCGCCCGCCGGAATTTATATATGGACTGCTTTGGGTCGCAAACTGCAAACAGCTTCCCGGGCTTCGGCGCCGCCGACAACCAGTCCGTTTCATTCGTGTCGTCCGCGCATAGCAAAAGCAGCAATTCAGCCTGCAGTGGATCGGTATCCTGGAACTCGTCCACGAAAATGTGCGTAAAGCGTTCCTGGAAGTAACGTCGAACCTCGGCATTGTCGCGAACCAGGTCGCGCGCGCAGATGAGGAGATCAACGAAGTCGAGTTTGCCGGCGCGCCGCTTCATCGTGTCGTACTTCACCACGAGGTCCCACATCTCATCGCGCAACGAGGCGGCGAGGTCGGCGTCGGCATCGTCTTTGAATGCGGTCAGTGCGGCGATCATGTTCTCGCGGCACGCCACCACCTGCTCGCGCGGGAGTCCGTCGGCGAAGATTCCGGACCCCTTCCTGAAATTGCGCTTCAGATCGCGAAGCAGCTTGACGAGGAGCGCTTCGACGATATCGTAATCCCGGGATCCCGCCTCCTTAGCGCGCGCAATCCAACGCGCGAAATCGCAGGCAGGCCGCAGACTGGTTTTCAACGCGTCGTGAGAGCGCTTGGCCAGCTTACTGATATCCGCCAAGTCGCAAACGCATCGCACCAGGTCGTCGATCAGGCGTAGCCGTTCGAAAGGTGGGCGCCGCCAGGGCGTTGGAAAATCGCGCCACTCGATGAGTTTGCGTCCGGCGTACTGGAGTTGCTCTACGGCGGTACCGTTGTTCCAAGTGTCGCCCCACGCCAAGCGCGCCAGGGCACGCCGCAAAGCCGGGGACGATTCGCCGAGCTTCTGCTCGAACCAGGACCGGAAAGCCCGGGCGTAGATCACGGCGGATTGCTGGTCGGTCAATTCTTCGAAGTCCGGGTCGACCACCGCCTCGACCGGGCGCTCACGAAGAATCTGGGCGCAGAACGCATGAATCGTGCCGATCGAGGCTTCCTCCAAGCGTTCAAGCGCGTCTTCGAGGTTCCGCCGAGCTGACTCCTCAGTAGCGGTTCGCCGCGCCTTGTCGAGCTCCTGGCGCAGCCGGATCTTCAACTCACCGGAAGCCTTGTGCGTGAACGTGACCGCGACAACGCGATCGATGGTCGCGGCCCCGCAGCGCAACATCGAGACCAACCGAGCTACCAATTCGGTCGTTTTGCCGGTCCCGGCCGAAGCCTCCACCAGCAGGCTCTCGCCGAGTGAGTTATGGATTCGCCCGCGGGCCGCGCTGTCATCCGGATGTATATATGGCGAAGGGATCATGGCAGGCTTCGTACCTTGTGGAGTTGTTCGAGTGCCTGCCTGGGCTTGCGCGCCGTCCGCTGTTCCTCGTAAGGACCACAGACGCTGCGAAAATCGCAATACGTGCACGCTCCCTGCGCCGGCGCAGCCGGAAGAAAACCAGCCGTGATCGAGCGGTCAATTGCTTCGATGACAGCCGCGATCCTATGCCGCGCCTCCGCCGACATCGCGATCTGAATCTCGGAGTAGTCGCCGCGCTGGGTGCAGTAAAAGAGGCGTCCCGATTCGACCTGCGCGCCCAGCAGGTGCTCCGCCGCCAGCCCGTAGAGAATCGGCTGCAGGATAGCGCCGCCTCCGACATGAACCGGTGTGTCATGAGGCCGCTTGCCGGTCTTGTGGTCGGTGATGCGCAGCGTGTTGCGCGTCAGGTGGCGCTCGATGACGTCGATCGAACCTCGCAAACGCACGCCCTCGATGGCGACGTCGTGAGGCGAACTGCGCGGATCGCGCGGCGTGTCATCGTGCAGCCCGAAAGCAAACTCGAAATGCGTGGGTTGCCACTCGGGATGCGCGGCGGCGACATGCTGAATCCAGCCGCGCAGGTCGGTGCGGATGTCCTCGATTTCGGCCTTCCAGACTCGCGGAACCGCGGGCGCGAGTTTGTCCTCATAATCTTTGACCACGCGGTCGAGTACCGCGTCGGCCGTGTCCAGAACCTCTTCGAGATCGTTGCTGCGGATGGGAAGGAGCCGGTTCTCATCCAGCGCACGCATCAACTCAAATTGCACGGAATGGAACAGGGAACCGCGTGTAAGAGGATCGAGTTGCTCCAATGCGACGGGCTCCTCGCGCGGGCGCAACTGCGCGATGGCGTAGAGGTAGAAACGATACGGGCAGGATGCGAACTGCTGCAGCGACGACGGCGAATAAGGCCGCGACGCCGGCCGGTGCGCTTGGAGCGTCGTCAGTGCTTCCGACCGCGGCTCGACGATTCCGTCTGCTCCGCACCATTTCCTGTGATCCCATCGACGCCAGCGGGCGCGCAGTGAGTCCGCCAGGCGGCTGCCTTCCAACTCGATGAGATATCGTGCCGCACCCTTGCGGTTTTCCGCGGCCTTCAACCAGGCCAGGTCGTACTCCGCGTCGTCGATCGCCTGCTCGGGATCTTTGGGGGCAGGCCAATCGAGTCGTGTCGGAGCGCCCCGAGCGGCCCTCTTCTCGAACTCCCGTAGATTTGGAAGCCGCCCTTCCGCCGCCCGCAGCACCTCGAGCGCGTAAAACGACGGCACCCGGGGGCGCGATTGTGAGACATTCACTCGCGGATACGATACGACCAGCCTGCTGCGCGCCGCCGCCACCGCGATTCGCAAGAGCATCCGTTCGCGAGCCGCGCGCTCGTCGCGGCCTTCGAGCAGGTCCGAAACAGCGCCGCGACGGTCGTCCAACAACAGCGGATCTTCGAAAGAACGCCGCGGGAAAATTCCCTCCGCGAGGCCCGGCAGGAAAACGACGTCGAAGGATCGCCCGCGCGCTTCTTCGATCGAACCGACGAAAACGCGGCCATATCGGCGCCGGGGAGGCTCTCGCCGCAGCGTTCCCAGCCTCTCCGTCAGGACGCCCCGGACTTCGCCCAGGCCGGCAGGCCCGACCTCGCTCATGGGTTGCAGCTCGTTCAAAACCGCCAGAACGGACTCGGGATTCCGCAGCGACATCGCAGCAAGTTCCGCCAGCCGTTCGAGCCATTCACCCCAAAACGCAGCCTTGGGCAGCAGGTTGAGAAATTCGATGACGGGAAGAGCGAACCGTTCCAGGTTGCGCAGGTGCGCCAACTGCCGCTCAATGTGCGGGTCCTCACCGTCCGCTTCGGCGAGTTTCATGCGCAGTTGCTGTTCCAGCCCCCGCAAACGCCGGACCCACCGGTCGTACCCTCCGATGACCGCGGCATCGACCAGGAGCTTCTCCCAGTTTGCGGGCGCCGCAAGCGTGCCCACGATAACCGGCGAATCGTCCGTCGCATCATCTTCTTCCGCGGAAGCCTCAGGCGCTGCCGGCGGTGGCGGCTCAAACAACTCATCCTCGGGAGATACCCACTCCGGCTTGAACCGCGGCGGAGCGCCGTCGGCATCGACCGGTGGAACCTGTCCGAGGGACAAGTACTCGGCGAAGCGGGATGCGGAACAACCCTCCTCGGCGCAAGCCAGCAAGGCGAGAAAAGCCCGGCCGCCGGGATCGGGGCGCGCCGTCCCACGACTGAAGTAATCCGGTATTCCGGCCCGTTGCAACGCCTCTTCGAGCAACGGCTGGTATTGTTCCGGATCGCGCAACAAAATCGCGACGCGATCGAACGGAGTGCCCTGCTCCGCCAGCGCGCGAATACGACGCGCGATCTCGACGCATTCCAGTCCTTCGCCAGGAGCCGAGAAAATAAGATCCGTTTCAGAAGCGTCACCGGCGGGAGCGTCAGGCGAGAAAAGATAGGCTCGCACGCGCTCCAGGCTGGAATTCGCGGCGCGGACGGCTTCGGCCGCGAGCTTTCCTTCGAGCACCGCCGGCGCCTGTTCAACAAGGGACGCCAGGAACAGACGTTGCAACTCGTGCTCAACAGGAACATCGAGCAGGACGAGCGGCAGACCCGTTAAACGATGTGCGCGGCTCCTTACCCGCTCGATAGCGAACGAGAACATGCCTGGAACATCCGCAAGCTTTCGGTCTAACAACTCCTGCTCATACAGCCGCAACAGAAACGCGAGATCAACGCCGGGGCGGCCACCTTTGCGAAGGTCGTTGGGCGTCAACCCCTCGAAGCGGACTTCCGTGAGTGTTCGCGCCACCGCGCGGGCAAATCCAGGCATGTCCGCAACCGGCGTGAAATAGGAAAGGCCGTTCTTTTTAAGTGCTGCGTGCGCCACTCGGGCTGCCACTGCTTCCGCCCCGAGCCGGGTCAGTGGGGTGAGGCCCGCATCCGCCATTTCCGGTGCGGCAAGCGTGCCCGCCAACTGAGTCAAAGTGAGCACATGCGCACCCAGCAATCCACCCACGCAAGCGCCCCTCAGAAACTCGTCTCCCGCGGATCGGGTGGGAGCTAAAACTACGATTTCCGATTTGCCGCACCATTCCAGCGCAAAGGCCGCGGCGCGGTCGAGTATCTCGGAATTCGACAGGGAATGAACGTTACTACAACGGCTCAAGCCTCAGTTTATCGTGCTTCGCCTTGTATTCTGAACTTGATGGCGGCGCTCATCATCTTCGTTCTCACCTATATTGTTCTGGCGATCGGCCGCTTCCCCGGGTTCCGCATCGACCGCACCGGGGCTGCAATTATTGGCGCCAGCCTGATGGTGGGAACGAATGTGCTCACGCTCGATGAAGCGTACCGTGCGATCAATTTGGACACGATCATTTTATTGTTTGGAATGATGATTGTAGTCGCAAACCTACAACTCTCCGGGTTTTTTGCCCTGGTGTCGGAGCGCGTTGTGGAGCACGCTCACCGCCCAGTGCTGCTCCTGACTTCGATTGTGTTTGTGGCCGGATTCTTCTCAGCCTTCTTCGTGAACGATACGATGTGCCTCGTCCTGACGCCGCTGGTTCTCGAGATTACCTCCGCCCTACGGCGTAATGCCGTTCCCTATCTGCTCGCCATCGCGATGGGCGCCAATATCGGCAGCACGGCCACCATCACCGGCAACCCTCAGAACATGCTCATCGGAAGTTACTCACGCATCGACTATCGCGTGTTTGCTGCGGAACTGGCTCCGGTTGCAATCGCCGGTTTGCTTGTGACCGTTGCGATTCTCTATTTCACATACAGGCGCGAGTTCACCGGCGGCGTCAAGGTTGAGCTCTCGCGGCGTCCCGTGCGGGTAAATCGCGTGCTCATGTGGAAGTCGATCTTTACTGCCCTGGGGATGATCATCCTTTTTTTCGTCGGCTGGCCGGTTCCCAAAGTGGCAATTGTCGCGGGCGCGCTGCTTCTCATCACGCGCCGCATCAAGCCAGAGCGGATCTACATGCGCATCGATTGGAGCCTGCTCGTGATGTTCGCGGGGCTGTTCATTGTCATCGCCGGCCTCGAAAAGACGCCTCTGGAGCACGATCTGGAAGGATTTACCGCGAGTTTCCACCTGGACAACGTCTTCATCCTCAGCGGTATCTCAGCGGTGCTTTCGAACCTCGTGAGCAATGTCCCAGCAGTGCTGGTGTTCAAGCCCTTCATGACGCACCTCGCCAACCCCGTTCGGGCATGGCTGACTTTGGCGATGTCGTCGACCTTGGCGGGCAACCTCACGGTGGTGGGCTCGGTGGCGAACCTGATTGTCATTCAGCAAGCGCGGCGCGACGTTGAAATCGGATTCTGGGAATATTTCCGGGCCGGCGCCCCACTTGCAATCGTCACGATCCTGATGGGCGCCGCCTGGTTAGCGCGGCACTAATCAGCCGATAACGATTTCCATCCGCAGGCCGCCCTTATGCTCCCGCCCGGTACTGGCGCCCCAGGTAGCCCTGTACATTTCACGGCGGAAGCAGATGGTTCCAACCCCGAGGGGAATCCGCATGATCTCTTTGATACCGCGTTCGCCAAACCACGACGGCCGCCCGTCGGGTTCCAACAGCAAAGCCCACTGCCGCGCCATCTCCGTCTCCGACTGCGTCCCTTCGTCCGCCTTCCAAAAATCAGAAATGAAGATCCAGGTACGTTTCCGCAGCTTCTGCTTCCACAGCTTGTAATAACCGATCCGCTCGCGGGTGACGCCGTGGGAAAAATCCTTCGTCTTTTCGCGGTCGTCCTTGATTTCGATATTCCCGTGTTGCGGGGTTTGTCCCGAGATTTTGCCGCCTGGGGTGATGATTTTTCCCTGTACTTCGAAGCTCGCCGATTCCTTCATCCAAAGCCCGAATGCGACCACGGCATCGCGAGCCTCGGCGTCATGACCCAGGCTGTCAACCAGCCGTTCGATCAGGCTGTTCATGGCGAAGCGGTCGAATGGCGGCTGATCGGTTCCCACGGCTCTATCATAAGCACGGGCGGCGTCCGGCATTGGAAACATTTCTGTAGTTAAATGGTTCGTAAGAGGTGTTTCTCATGGCGCTGTTGTGGTTCGCGGCTGGAATCCTCGCGGGTGGCATCCTGGCCGGACTCTGGATGCGCGCGCGGATGGCCGAAGTCCTGTTGGCGGAGAAAGAGCGAAAACAGCCCGACCTCAACGCGGCCGTGCAGCCGCTCAGCGATGCAATAGGCAAGCTCGAGACTCACGTCCGCGAGCTGGATCGCGCAGGCCAGCGGATGTACGGCGGCATCGGCGAGCAGATTCAGGCGCTCGCGCGCGAAACCGGCACGTTGTCGAACGCACTGAAATCGCCGCAGACCAGGGGCCGATGGGGTGAGATCACCCTACGCCGTGTCGCCGAGCTTTCCGGCATGGTGAGCCGCTGCGACTTCGCGGAGCAGCAAACCCACTTGGGGGACAACGGGCGCATCCGGCCGGACATGGTGGTGCGGTTGCCCGGAAATCGTTCGATTGTCGTCGACGCCAAAACGCCGCTCACCGGATACCTCGACGCCATGGGCGCTTCGGAAGAGCGGGTCCGCCGCGCTGCCCTCGAACGGCACGCGCAGCAGCTCAGCGAACACGTGAAGCATCTCAGCGGCAAGCAATACTGGGCGCAATTCCAGCCCGCGCCTGAGATGGTGGTGTTGTTTATGCCCGGAGATCATTTCCTCGCCGCGGCGCTCGAAGCACGCCCCGCCCTTCTCGAGGAGGCGCTCGAGAAACTGGTCCTGATTGCCACGCCGATGACGCTGGTTTCGATTCTCCGCGGCATCGCGTACGGGTGGAACCAGGTCCAGCTCGCCGAGAATGCCTTGGAAATCCGCGAAATCGCATCGCAATTCTACGATCGCCTGCAAACGGTCTGGCAGCATTATGCCGAGACCGGGCGGCAGTTGGAGAAGACCGTGGCCTGCTACAACCGCTCGGTCGGCTCGTGGGAGACTCGTCTCATGCCCGCAGTTCGCAAGATGCGCGATCTCGGCGTTCGGTCGGAGGCTGAGGAATTCGAACTGAACCCGATCGATTTGATGGCGCGGTCGCCGCGTCCTGTGGAAACGCCATACTCGCAACTGCAAAGCTGAGCGCGTTCGAATGGAAACGGCATTGGTGACCGGGGCGAGCCGAGGCGTCGGACGCGGTGTGGCTGTCGCCTTGGCCGACGCAGGCTTTGAGGTATTCGCGACGGGGCGGAGCATCGATCACGCCGGCATGCCTTCTCACGTGCACCCGATCTCATGCGATCACTCCCGCGATGACCAGACCGCTGCCGCCTTTCGCCAGGTGGCGGATGCAGCCGGATCCTTAGATGTGCTTGTGAACAGCGCCTGGGGCGGCTACGAGAGGATGGTCGAGGAGGGGAAATTTACCTGGGGACTTCCCTTCTGGGAGCAGCCCGATCACCGCTGGACAAGCATGATGGACGCCGGTGTTCGTGCCGCGTTCGTTTGTTCCCGTCACGCGGCGCGGATGATGATCGCCCGGAAGCGCGGCTTGATCGTCAATGTCAGCTTTTGGGCAGCGCGGAAGTACATAGGCAACACGATCTACGGGATCTCCAAAGCGGCCACCGATAAGATGACCGCGGACATGGCCCATGAGCTTCGCCTTTATGGCGTTGCCGCAGTGTCGCTCTATCCGGGCCTGGTTCGAACCGAGTCCGTACTCGAGGCGGCAAAAGGCGGATGGCTGGATTTGTCGAACAGCGAAAGCCCCGAGTTTGTTGGCCGGGTGGTAGCCGCCCTGGCGCGCGATCCCAAAATCATGGAGCGGAGCGGAGAGGCCTTGGTGGCGGCATCGGTCGCTCAGGAGTATGAAGTCAGCGACGTCGACGGCCGACGGCCCGAACCTCTGACCCTTGAAAAGGTGTAATAGCCGTGGTCTTCACGAAACGTCTTCGAGACCGGGTACGCAGCGGAGAAATCACCTGTAGCGTGCGAATCTGGACCCGGCCGCACGTCAAAGTCGGCCACCGGTATCCGATGGAAGAAGGCGAAATCGAGATCGACTCCATCGATCCGATCGGTCTGCCGGATATCACTCCACAACTGGCGCGTGAATCGGGCTTCCTGGGCGTGATCGATCTACTCAAAGTGGCACAGCATGGCCGCGGGCAGAATATCTACCTGGTGCGATTTCACTATGTTCCCCCCGGGAAGAAAGGTCGTGTCAAGCGCGAGCCTGGCAAATCCCGCTGACCCTCGCAAGATTCCCCCGCAATCTTCGCCAGCCCGAGCCACCTGGCAACGCCACGGTTGACGTCAAGCCGCTAGTGAAACGCGACCGTCGACTCGGAGCCAAAACGGCGGTAATCGCGGAAGTTGATTTCATTGCGCACCAGGCGGCGTTTTCCCGTACGAGCCAGCACCTCGGCGGCAACCGGAAGCATGTATTCATGCTCGCCTAACTGCATCACGTCATAATTCATCGACATGGACGATGCCTGAATCGGAAAATCGGCAGGCACGTTCTCCGCTTCGATCGAGATCCGCCGGATCGCGAACGAGTTCGAGTCGATGTACACCAACCCATGAAATGCCACATTGCGTTTGAAATTGCCATTAGGGCCCGCTCGCAGGGCGTATTTTGACAATTTGGCGTCAACATGGAACGAGAAGATATGGCAGGGGTGGTTGCCTATATTCGCCTGGTCCTTCCACGTAAATGCAGCCTTTGCCTCGGGAGAAAAAATGGATTCCGGCAGCAGGCTGAATTCGCCGGTAGACAGGAAGCCGCGAAGATTGGCCCGGGGCGATTCGATCTTTACTCCATTCGCCTCCAGGGGTTGCCGGACCTCTTCGTGATCGATGTAGCGCAGCAACTCGGTCATATTATCGCTGACACGCCACTTGTTCGAGCCGGCCGGATCGATCAGCCGCCGGGTCTTCTGAATGCACGTAAAGTTAGGTATCGTCGATCCATACTCGAGCGCCCGTTGGCGCGCAATGTCAAGGATACGCTTCTCCTCGTCCGGCGCGGGGTGAGCGGCGTTTTCAATGGGCGTAATCGCAATTGTGGCGCCCAGTGTTCCTTCAGGTAGTGCATCTTCGGCACTGTGAGTTTCCTCAGCCTGACCGGTACTCGCGGCTACCACGCCCTTGCCGAGGGATGCGGCAACCTCTGCGGCAGGTGGTTCGGGCCCCTCCAGTGTGAAAGTAGTCTTCTGCACACTCACCTGGGTTCCCTGCGTGACAATCGCGCTCAGCTCATAATTGCCAGGGCGCAGTGTCCCTGAAGGAATGGATGCCATGTAAGGGATGGCAGCGCCGTTTGGGGCCGGCAGGTCGAGCGGGAAACGGCCGAGCGATTTTCCCTGCCAGCTCAACTCCAGTTCCAGTTTGGTTTTGGCGCTTGACGCGGCGTCCGGGTAGACGACGAGAAACGCGGGAATGTCGTGGACCTTCTCTTTGGACACGCGTTCATCGAGGCTCGGCACCACGCGCACATTACGATACCGGAACAACTCGCCGGCCGCCGTATCGGGGAGCGACTCGCAGCGACGCACCAGCGCAACGGTACTTAATCCGAGCCCTGGCCGTATGGAGGGAATACTGACCGTCTCCCGCCGAACGCCGACCTTCCCTCCCAAGGCGTCGCTGACCGCGATTTCCAGCTCATATTGGCCTGGTTTCGCAGTGAAGCTTCGTTGCAGCGTGTAAGCGCTGTCGCGCACCGCTTCCATGGCCTGTTTCGCGCTGCGATACGGAAGATCCTGGCTGAACTTATGAACCACCTTGCCCGACTCATCTTTCAGCAGTGCCAGCACGGTCGGATGGAGTTCAAACATGTTCGTGTTTCCGTCCTCGCGATAATCGAGTTGCCGCAGGGGAAGCTCTATCACCAGCGAGGCCATGGTGCCTTCCGCGGTCCTGCTAAATTGTGCCACGCGCCATCGAAACTCGACCTGTGCCGGAGGGTTGGCGTCGGAGAAATACTTCAGCATGGAGGCTTCCCACGGCTGCATGTCCGCCGGTGTCCCCGGCGGCAGGGCGACATAGCCGTTGCGAGCCTGCACGCTCACGTCTTTACGCATCACCTTGACCACCAGCGGATGGAAACGCCCGTCATACTTCGGGCTTTCCGGAACGTATGAAGCCTCGTAATAGCTCGCAACGTTGTCCATGAGGCGACGCGCGGGCTTCCTGAGATCGTTGGAGTTTCCGATATAGATTCCACCAGTGCTGCGGGCCAGATCGATAAGACTCGACTGGGAGCTGGAAACAATGGCGTCACGGGCGCGGTCGCTAAGCCGGAAAAGGTCCTGAGCGCCCTGGGGAGCAGTGTTGGGATTGGATCCGCCGCCCCCCGACTGAGGCGGACCGTTGAAAACCGTTGGACCGGAAGACATGGCGATCGAGTATCGGCTCGCCTGGGCGGCCGTAGCCAGCATCTGATTGCCGGCCTCGGTTTGGTTCTGTGTGCTCAAGCCGCCTACGTCCACCGTATACACGCTCACGTTGCTGCGATTCGCCGCAGTCGTCACAGCACTGAGCGCTTCCTTGGTGCCCTCCGTCAGCGGCAGGCTTTCGCAGAAATACACGATCACCTTGCGCCCTGGCAAACCACTCTGTTGCTGCGAAAGCGCCAGCAGAGCGGCGAGCGATGGGCGAGCCTGCTGATCGCGTGCAATCTGCTCGGATTGCTGCAACATCTGAATCATTGTGGGAGCAAAGCTCGGGCCGCCCATCGGCGTACTTCCGAGTGAGGCATTGCCTTGCAGCAGTTGATTGGTGTCATTGCCGCTGCTTCCGTACGAACTGAGCAGGGTTCGCTCCGCCGCTTGCGCGTCGAAATTACTATGGTTGCGTGCGCCGAGCGTGGCCGCATCCACGGCCCGGTGGACCACGGCGCGATCGGTTGTCCAAGGCTGCAGAAGGCGCAGGCGGCCGCTCACCTGGAACACAGCGAAGTAGACGTCTGCATCCGGGGCCGTTTTCAGCATCTCGTCGGCGGCCTCACGCGCAAGACGCGCCGACTCGTTCCCGACGTTCTCGAAAACCATCGAAACCACTCGCATCAACTGCGCCTGCTGACCGCCCTGGGCGTGAGGTGCTGTTCCGCCGCTCGATCCGCCATTGACATAACGCAGATCCTTGATCTTCACTGGCACGCCGTCGTCGGTGATCTGCAGGTCCCCTGGTTCGAGATTCCCGACAAGGTTTCCCTTCTTGTCTCTCGCCACCAGGTCCACGAGTACCTCCTGCACGTTTGCGGGGATGTTCGTGGTTGATGCCGCAGGCGCCGGACTCGCGGGGGTTGACGTCTGCGCCGTGCACTGGATTGCTCCAAAACAAAACGGCAGCGTCAACGCGATTGAGCGGCTTACTCTGTGCACGGCACCTCCCGGAATCAGGTAGACGCAAGACGGAATCGCAACACCTCCATGAACTAACTGTTTGAAGTCGCGACCGCGAACTGCTTCGTTGTTTATTCTATCTCCCAGCCGCTGGTGGCTGCTCCGAAACCCGGCGCGATTTCAAGGTAATTCCCGGCTGTCAACGACATGTATGCGGTAACGCAGCCTTCAGGCTGCCCATGTGCCGGCTGAAGCCAGCGGTACTGCCACATTCAGCCGGCCAGGAAGAAACGGATCCCGGCGATGCCTTGCGCACCGGCTTCGGCACAAAGCGCTTCGTTTTCCGCCGTAATGCCACCGAGAGCGTACACCGGGATGCGCGCGGATTCGGCGGCTTCACGCAGCGCGGCAAGCCCTACGGGTTCACCCTTACCCGGTGACGCGAATACCGGACCAAAGACGGCGAAGTCCGCTCCCTCACGCTCGGCCTCCTCAAGCTCACCGATTGTGTGGCACGAAGATCCGATCAGGAACGGTGGGCTGAACCGTGAACGGAATGGCGCTATTGGTGAATTCGAGGGCAGATGCACGCCCCCGGCGCCGCACACCACCGCGACGTCCGCCCGCGTGTTCACGATAATGCGCTTTCCGGCGATCGCGACCGCCTTCTCCACCAACCGATATAGCGCTCGTCCAGACAACTCTTTCGCCCGGATCTGAATCATCGCCGTATCGAGGTCGAGCGCCCGCCGCACAACGTCCAGGGAATCGGTAATGCAGTAGCGCTTCATATGACGCGGAGTGAGGCTGGAGGAAACTCGATCAACCACTCCTTTGCGCGCTCACTGCCGTTGAATTGCGCGTGCGGCATTTCGGCGGCGAGATCTTCGGCGAAATCCAGCCGCAGGCTACCCGGGCGGTCGATCACGTTCTCCAGTGTGGCCGGTATCTGGTTCGGTCCTGGTTTGCCTTCCCGGGGCATTGCCCGGACCTCGTCACGACGAATGCACATCCATACTTTGTCGCCGATCAGGTGACCAGGAATGTAGAGTCCGGTAAGGTCGAATTCCTTATACCGCAGGCGGCTGGAATTACGGCTGGGATCCAGGGCCTTGATCTCCACCGGCAGGAGATTATACAAGCCGAGCAGTCGCGCCACCTCGACACTAGCGGGCTGCTCGATCACAGTGCGCGGCGGCCCGCTCTGCACGATTCGCCCGTCCCGAACGACCAACATCTCGTCGCCAAGTTGGAAGCCTTCGTCGAGGTCATGGGTGACCAGCAGAACCGGAATTCGGAAATCGGCGCGAACCTCGCGCAAAATGGAGTAAAGTTCCTCGCGCAGGGGAGCGTCCAACCCCCGCGCCGGTTCATCGAGCAGCAGAAACCGTGGTGAGGCGATCAGCGCGCGCGCTATGGAACAGCGCTGTTTCTGGCCGCCTGAAACCTGGTGCGGCCTGCGTCCCGGGACATCGCCGAGGCGGAACTTCTCGATCATCTCGTTCACCTTCCGGTGGCGTTCGAGTCGCGGCAGCCGCTCGGCGGCAAATTGCAGGTTCTGGCGTAGCGTCATGTGCGGGAACAGGGCGTAGTTCTGGAAGACGTAGCCGCAGCGTCGATTTCGTGCCGGCACATGCACACCGGTCGCGCCGTCGAACAGGATGTCGTCGTCGAGCATAATGCGTCCTTCATCGGGACGGACAAATCCTGCAATGCAATCGAGCGCCAGCGTCTTTCCGGAGCCGCTCGGACCGAAGAGCACAGTGATAGCCGAGCCGGCCTGCAAATCGACATCCAGCGTGAAGCCGGCGGAATCGCGTCCCGCCGGAAACTGCTTCCGAATTCGCGCCCGGATCATAACGGCGTCTGCCGGGGACCAAACGGATTGGTCGCAAAACGGTTGGCCAGGCTGAGAATCACGAGCGCTACGGCCGATATCACCAGCACCATCATCCGCGCCGCCGCGCCATTGCCGGATTCCACGGCGTCGTAGATTGCGAGCGCTATGGTCTGAGTGCGGCCGGGAATGTTGCCGGCGATCATGAGCGTAATTCCGAAGTCCCCCAAGGCCCGCGCAAAGGCCAGCGCGGCGGCCGCAAGAATCGACCGGCGCGTCAAGGGTAGCGTGACCCGCCAGAAGAGCCTCATCTCCGATGCACCCAGATTTCGCGCCGCCCGCTCGAAAGAGTGGTCGACGCTCTCAAAAGCCGCGCGAGCGGACTTGATCAAAAGCGGTGTGGAGTGAAACAAAGCGGCGACAACCGCAGCCTGCCACGTGAAGACCAGGGGAGTTCCGAAGGCCCACTCGTAGACCTTGCCGAGTGGACTCGCGCGGCCGAACGTGACGAGCAGGTAGTAGCCGAGAACGGTCGGAGGAAGGACCAATGGCAGCGTAATCGCGGCGTCCACTATCTCCTTCCCGCGAAACTTACGATTCGCGAGAGCCCAGGCCAGCCACAACCCAAGGACGAGGGCGATTGTGGTGGAAATCGCAGCGACGCGGAGGCTGAGCCAGAGCGGAAACCAGTCGATGGCCATCCGGGAAACTTGATTCTAGCAATCCGCTTCGCCAGGAATCGCCGGCCGTCGAGGACAGAGATCTGCCCGTGTACTGCAATTTCTCGAAAACGGCGAGTCTGATTGATCTTGTGATGCAGGCTGTTAGCCTGCGGCGGGTTGTTAACCCGCCCGCCGGACTATTCGGTTAAGAGAAACTAGGCGAACTCAGCCGGCTCCGTTACCGCGCTCATCCACTTTCGTCGACCAGCGCTCCACGGCGACCCGCGAAAAAACACAAAATCCGGTGTTGTGGGAATTCACTCGGGAAATATCTCGGTTGCGGCCTCCGCTTGCGACGGGTGGAGTCCCATGACACCATCATTGTGAACCGAGCAAACTAATCCGCGCTCACTTCCGTCATGCGTGCCGCGATGATCGTGCACCTGCACGCACGAATGGAGATTGAGCATGGCAATCAGCCTTTCGCAATCCAGTACGACATTGAAGTAGACCCAGATGTGACAGTTCTGCGACCAGGGCTGCCCGATATAGTTCGGATATTTGCCCCGATGACGCAGGGCATTTTCCACCGGGAGCAAATGCTCGCAGATGCCAGTGTCGCGGGACAGTTCTTCGGCGGCGGCTGTGTTTCCGGAGCGTCGACATAAAGATGAAAGGCTGTCGCGCACCTCCAGGCACCGACGATCGTCGACGGGAAAGCGATCGCAAACATACGCGTACACTTTCAGCTTCAGTGGGAAGGCATCATCCAGCCGATCGAGTGACGCCAGCACGTTAGCCAGGTTGTCCGCTGCTGCGATGGCCGGTCCGGATTCAGGACCGGCGAGTTCCGTAAGGAGACGGAACACTGCTTCAAAGTAAGGGACCGACGCGGCCGCCTGGCTCCTGTTCGCAAAGAACCCGCGCCAGGCAGCGACGCTCCGGCCAACATCCTCAAGCTCCAGCGGTGATTTTGTAGCGGCGGACCGCAATTGTTCGCCGGCAACGGAAATCGCCGCCTCGAAACTGCCCAGGTTAAGAAGTCGGGTAAGCTCAGTCATCGATGCGCAATCGCTATTGTCCCCTGAGTCCGTGCCGGCGGAGAGGAAAGAGCGGCCAGGATTCTTGAACCTCCGGCTTCTATAATGCGGATGAGACACTGGTTACGTTTTCCCAAGCGCCACGTCTCAAATGTGTGTCCACGCAAATGAGCCAGTCATGCGTCGAACCAGTCCCGGCAATCAAGGGTATTCAGGTTCTGCGTGCTGAGACATTGCCTGGCGTGATTTTCTATCGCGGGAATGAGATCAGCCATCGTTACCCCCGGCATTGGCACGACGAACTGCATGTTTGTAAATACCACGCCGGTACAGGCTATCTGCGCTACAAAGGCAACTCCTATCAGAGCTGCCCGGGCGACCTGGCCGTTACTGCTCCTGGTGAGGTCCACGAGAACTGGGTCGTGCCAGGCGCGAGCGTCAGCTTCCACAGCGTGTACATCCCTGTTCCTCTGCTTCACTCCGCTTTTCAACAGCTCGGCACGAAGCAGCGAGGATTGACTTTTGGCGTGGGTTTTCTCCCGGCCGGCGACACCGGCCGGTGGCTTGTCGCCGCTTATCAAGCCATTGAAGACGCCGCTTCGCCACTGGCCTGCGAGGATCGGTGGCTCGGCTTCCTGTTGTCTTTGATCCGGCAGTGTTCAGATTCCGAACCAATGCCCGCGTCTATCGGCCAGGATCGGAAGTGCGTGCGGAAGGTGCGCGAATACATTGATGCCCACTTCACGCGATCGATTTCAATGGGCGAACTGGCCGGCGCTGTTGGATTGAGCATGTTTCATCTCCATCGTATGTTTCGCGCGACTACCGGTATCCCTCCGCACGAATACCAGATCCAGCTTCGGATCAATCATGCGAAACGACTGTTACAGAGAGGACACCGTCCAGTGGATGTAGCACTGTCCAGCGGGTTCAGCGACCAAAGCCATCTCACCAGGCATTTTAAGCGCCTCGTCGGTATCACTCCCGCCAAATTTTCGGCCTGATCAGCGTCGTTTTCGCGCGACAGCAAGAACGTGCAAGACGCTCCGGCTTGCCGCCCCTATCATGAACCCTGTTCCAGGGGACCGCATGGACGGGTTGGGACGGACTGAGATGGAGTTTCATGATCTTTTGGCTTAAGCCTTCCCGGCACAGCGTTGTGGGTGCGCTTTCAATCGTTGGGATATTCGTTTGCACTGCGTGCCCCGCGTTTTCGGCCGACAAACTGCCCTCTGCCGACGGCCGAAACATCGAGAAAGTGGAGATCGCACCCGGCATTTATCAATTCATGACTCTGCGGGATAGCTACGTCCGCCAACTCAATTCGGTGGCGATCGTGAACGAGAACGATGTGCTGGTGTTTGATACGAACACACGGCCTTCCAGCGCACAACTGATCCTCGACGAAATACGCCGGCTCACGAGCAAGCCAGTGCGTTATGTGGTGAACTCGCATTGGCACCCTGACCATTGGTCGGGAAACGAAGTGTACTTGAAGGCGTTCCCTGACTTGCAGATCATTGCGTCGGAACAGATGCTTGGGTACATGCTCAACACCGCGAACGCGTGGCCCCGCCGTTTCCAGAACAACCTCAAGCAACTGCGGAACAGGCTGGAAAAGGAGGTCGCCACTGGGAAGAAGGACGATGGATCGCCGTTGACAGCGGAAGGACGCATGGAAGATGAGGAGGATGTAAAGAACTATGCCAGCCTCACAGATGAGCAGGTTCGGCTGAAGCACATCTTTCCCAATCTCACGTACACCGGCAAGCTGGCATTCGTGCATGGCGGCCGCGAATTCCGCTTCATGAGCGTGACGGGTGATGCCGACGGCACCACCGTGCTTTATCTTCCGCGTGAGAAGGTGCTCATTACGGGCGACGTCATCTCCTACCCCATCCCGTACTTCACGCCTCCGCCGGGCCGCCACGCCGCAAGTCTCAGGGAACTTGCGCAGTTGGACACCGGCGTGATCGTCCCGGGACACGGGCCGGCATTTCGCAACAAAGACTTTCTCCATCTGGAACTTCAGCTCCTGGAAACTGTCATCGCCGGTGTTCGCGGAGAACTGCGGAAAGGGGCGCTGGCCCTGGCCGATATTCAGGCCGTCGTGACCGCCGAAAGCCTGCGGGAAAAGTTCACCCACAATGATCCTGACCTCGACGCACGGTTCCGCGAACGGGTCAAGTTCCTGGTGAAGATCGCCATCCGCGAAGAAGTGGATAACAAGGACTACTGATGAGTCGCACATCCCGAAACGCGCTGAGGACAATGCACCTGACGGAAACGTCAGTGGGAATACGACGGTCATCATCGGCGACCGTGAGGTGTTCGTCGTGGACTCGTGTTTTCAACTTTCCGCCGCTCGATCCGATATCCGGCTCATTCGCCAATGGACTCCCAAAATAAGGTCCGCTCACAACGAGGCTATGAACAATGCTTTGCCGCCACCTCGATCGGCACCGCTATTCGTCGCGCAAGGCGGACATCGGATCGATCTTCGTCGCGTGCAGTGCCGGGAGGTAGCATGCCAGCAGGGCGGCCGCCAGTAACGTCACGACGACTGCCGCGAGCGAGCGCCAGTCGAAGCCCGACACGTTGTACAGCAGGCCGCGCAGCGTGCGCCCGACGAACCAGGCGCCGGGAAGGCCCAGCGCCAGTCCTGCCAGTGCGGCCTTCATTCCATCGCCAACCATCAGGCGCAGAACCTGCGCGCGCCCAGCGCCGAGCGCCATGCGGATGCCCATTTCGTGGCTGCGCTGGGCTACCGAGAAGGTCATCACGCCGTAGATTCCGATTGCCGCCAGTAACAGCGCCAGGCCGGCGAAGGTGCCAAAGACGACGACTGCGAAACGGTCGCTGGCCACCGATTGGCTTACCACCTGGTCGAGGGTCAGCACGCCAGTCATCGGCAGATCCTGATCGAGCGAGCGGATGGCAGCGGCGATGCTCTTCGTCACTGCGGTAGGGTTGCCGCCGGTGCGTACGGCGATGGACACGAAAGCCCAGGGGCTTTGATCGAAGGGCACGTCCACCTCAGGCGAGCCTGAGGACGGATGCGACCCGTACTGCACGTCGTGAAAGACACCGACGATCTGCCATTCCACCGGAGCGCCCAGGGGCGGATTGTGGCCGGGCAGCAGCTCCGGGATGCGCAGGCGTTGGGCGAGCGGGTCCATGCCAGGCAGATATTGACGGGCGAAGCTTTCGCTGACCATCGCCACACGAACGCCGCCGGCGATATCGCGGGCGTTCAGAAAGCGTCCCCGGCTCAAGCGGATTCCGTAAGTTTCGTAGTAATCCGGTGTCGCCGGCTGGTAAAAAGCCGTGGGTTGCTTGCTCACATCCACCGACGGCTGTCCGGCAACCGAGAACGGCAGCGAACCGGCTCCGCCGCCGGCCGGCAGGAACGGTGAGAGCGCCGCACGCTGGACCCCTGGCACAGCTTTGATCTTCTCCAGCAATTGCCGGTAGAACATTCGGATCTGGTCTGCCTGCATGGTACGGCCTGTCCGCAGCGGCACGCGAAATGTGAGGACGTGGTGAGTTTGAATGCCGAGGTCGGCGGTCGCCACGTTCCAGAAACTGCGAACGGTCAGCCCGGCGCCGGTCACGAGGACGAATGCGAGCGCGAATTCCGCCACCACCAGGGCGGTACGCAGGCGACGATTCCCCCCGCCGGCGAGGCTCCGTCCGCTTTCCTTCAGGACATCGTTGAGGTTCTGCCGCGCGGCGTGCCACGCTGGCGCGCTGCCGAACAGTACGCCGCTCAGCAGGGTTGCACCCAGGGTGAAGAGCAGCACCGGGATGTTCAATCGCGGGTCAGCCTCGTAGGGAATGCCCAGATCGTTCCGGGGCATAGCCGCCAAGACCCCCTTCAGGATTCCGCTCGCGCAGAAGACGCCCAGGGCGCCTCCTAGACTCGCGAGCGCGAGACTCTCCGCCAGGAACTGACGGAAGACCCGTCCGCGCGAAGCGCCATGCGCGACCCGGACAGCGACCTCACGTTCGCGCGCCATTCCCCATGCGAGCAGCAGATTGGCGATGTTGACGCATGCGATCAGGAGAACGAAGCCCACGGCCCCCATCATCAGCCACAGGCCCGTGCGTGTATTGCGAGGCAGAAAATCATTCTTGAGCGGTTCCACGCTGACGGTCAGATCGGCATCGGTTACGGGGTAAGACCGCGCCAGCCGTTTCTCGATTAGTGTCATCTCGGCATTGGCGGCGGCCAAGGACACTCCGGGCTTCAGGCGTCCAAGAACCAGAAGCCAATGCCCCTCGCGGTTGATCTCTTCAGGCTGGAAAGCCAACGGCACGTTAATCTGACTGTCGCCACGGTCGTTGGGCCCTGGAGCGGCGACACCGACGATGGTGTACAACTCCCCGCTCATACGCAGCTTCCTTCCGACAACTTGAGGATCGCTGCCGAATTTCTGCTGCCAATAGGAGTAGTTCAGGATGACCACCCGATCATTGCCCACCTTCGAGTCGTCGGGAAGGAAGTGCCTTCCAAGATGCACGTTCTGTCCGACCAGCAAATCGAAGAAGGCTGTGGACAAGCGCGTGGCCTGGACCTCTTCGGTCCAGTTTTCGGTCGCGATGGTGAAGCCCGCACCCGTCCAGGCGCCGAGGCTTTGGAACACCGTGCTCTGGCGCTGCCAGTCCTGATAATCATCGGTAGAAGTGTTGATCCTCTCGCCTTTGCGGTGCGTCCAGACCATCACCAGGCGGTCCGAGTCAGGGTATGGGAGGGGAGCCAGCAGAACCGAGTACAGCAGGCTGAAGATCGCCGTGGTGGCGCCGATGCCCAGAGCCAGGGCCACCAGTGACACGACGGCAAACCCCGGACTCTTCCGCAGCAGCCGGGAACCGAAACGAATGTCGCGTAAAAACTCAATCACGTGGTGAGCCTCCCGACATGAGTAAGACGTAACATGTAGTGGTTGTCAAGCACGTGCCCAGCCAGGGCGTCCTTGTGCACTTGTGGGATAGATGCGATTGCACCCATCACAGCGTTGTCCGGTCTCGGGCCTCTAGTGTTCGTTTCCGGACGGCTGGACAGTAGCGTCTTTGAGGGACTACGGCCGCGCGGGTTCGCCGCCCGGCAAAGGCGATACCAGAAGCACAATCGTGCCGAGGTCGATAGCATCCTTCAGGCTTGCAGGAAGCAATTCAGCGGACGCAATTCGACCCGCGTCATCTGAGACACGCCGGCTTGCTGTCCCAGGGATCGCGTCGGCTCCGACGAGAACGCCGCCGATTCTCATGCCTTATCGAGCCACGCCATTCGGCCTTTGGGAACTGCGGGGCGTCGCAACGGACGCCAATGGCCGCCTTGATCGAACATTGCCGCGAGCAGTCGTGAGACGGCGGAAACTGGACGATTGGAAATATAGGCATTGCAGGTGCTGCCAAAGGCCCTGCAAGTCAATTAACCACGGGTCCGCCGTTTCCTTCTTCGAAGCGGTGCCAGAGATCGGCCGCATGGGCCTACGCGAGGGCATCCATAACAGTCCCATATCAGATCTTCACGTGCATATCTTCACTCGATGCACGTGAATCCCCAAGCGGCGCCCAAACGGATTCAGTTGGTTGCACCGAACGAGCCATACATTCAATGGCCAAAATGGCTCACTCGGAGACAGAGTGTCATGGAATAACACGACACGGTCGCCGCTATCGCGTATCATCAATGGAGCGAGTCTACGGGCGCCGCCGGGATTCTATTCAATTCCAGACAAAGATCAACCAATACCGGACAAACGTCCTCGCTGGCGACTACCTTTTCCCTCGTTTGTGCGTCTAAACAGAGTTGTTTGAGGAGATCATTTGCCTTTTCAGGAGGCAATATCAGTTAGACAGGGTTAGTCTCAAAAGCTTGTTCGCTCCGGCGAATTAAATAAAGAGTAGTCCTTTGTTGGGGAGGAGATCCATCATGAGATCAATGCGATTCGTGTGTCTTTTTGTAATACTAGCTGCACTTGTCGTTCCGGTATCCATCTGGGCACAGGGTGCGGTTGGTACGATTAACGGAACCGTTACCGACGCGACCGGTGGTGCTGTTGCGGGCGCGACCGTTACCGCTACTAATACTGGAACCCGGGCTGAGTCGAAGACCCGAACCGACGCCACCGGCGCCTATCGGTTCGTGGATCTGCCCCCCGGACAGTACACTATCACCGTCGAAGCGCCGGGATTCCGGAAATCGGTCACGGCCGAGCAGCGCTTGCTGGTGGCCAGCACACTGCGTCTGGACGTCAGCCTGGAAGTCGGGCAGGTTACCGAAAGCGTAACGGTGGACACGCGCGCAGCCCAGGTGAACACCGACGATGCGCAACTGGGCGAAGCCCTCACAAACATTCCCGACCTCCCGATCCTCTCTGGTAGCGGCGGCCGTAATGCCCTCTCGCTCGTCGCACTGCAGCCGGGTGTAGTCGTTACGCCTTCTACTACGGCAGCCCAGCCCGGAAGTTCGGTCGGCCCGTTCAACATCAACGGCCAGCGCTCGCAAGCGAACAATTTCATCCTCGATGGCGCGGATTCCAACGACCTGGCGATCAACATTCCCGATTCGGTCGACGTGATCTCACCTAATGCGCTCGGTGAGTTTCGCGTCGTCACCGGCCCGATGAAAGCCGAATATGGACGCAACTCCGGCGCCGTCATCGAAACGACGATTAAGTCCGGAACGAATTCCTTCCATGGCCAGGCAACGGAGATCTTCCGTAACAAGGTGTTGAACGCGACGCCGTTCTTCCTCAATGCCGCCAGCCAGCCCAAGCCGCAGTACAACGCCAACGACTTCGATGCCAATATCGGGGGCCGCGTCATCAAGGACAGGACGTTCTTCTTCGTGTCGTACCTGGGTTTTCGCCGTGTCATCGGCCAAACCAATGAGGGAACGGTATTCAGCGATGCCGAGCGTGCTGCGATCCTTGCCAGTGGCGTTCCCGCCGCCAAGGCCGTCGTGAATATCACTCCCAAAGCCTCCTTTGGCAACCAGCTGTTCAGCGCCCCGGTAGACTCACTCAATCGCGACCAGGGTGTAATGAGGATCGATCATCGTTTCTCAAACTCCAACAATTTCTCGGCTTCGTACTTCACCGAGAGGTCAACGGATAATGCGCCGTTTGCGTTCCAGGGGCCCACGATTCCAGGCTTCGGCGAACTCGACCTGATCACCTACCATAATGTTGCGCTGCACGACACACACACCTTCGGCCCCAACATTGTTAACGAGGCGGTGGCATCCTTCCACCGGCGCGACCAGCCCGGCGTAGTGCCGGCGAACACCACAAGTCCCGCCAGCCTCGGTTTCACGGGCATCATACCCGACGACCCCAGCGCCGCGGGCCCGCCGTTCTTCAACATCGGCAGCATCGTCATTGGGAATACCTATCAAGGTCCGCAAGCCCGCCGGGACAACACCTGGCAGTATCAGGACAGCGTCAGTTGGATCAAGGGCCGGCACACCATAAAGTTTGGCGCTGAGTTCCGTGCCTACGAGCAGAATCAGATTTTCGATTTCATCAACAACGGGTACCTGGCGTTCTCGGGTGATGCCACGACACAAGGTCTCGTGCCGCTGATTCCCGGCCTGGCGAACTCCGATCCCGCGATCAACGACTTCGCGAACGGCTACATCTCGAACTTCTACGACCAGTCCAACGCAAATCGCCAGGGCTATCGCGACAAGTTCTTCAGCGTCTTCGCGCAAGACGATTTCAGGGTCACCAGAACCTTCACTCTCAACATCGGTCTGCGCTATGACTTCGCCGAACCGCTGACTGAACTGAATAATCGCGTAAGTACGTTCCGTCCCGGTCAGCAATCCAGTCTCTTCCCGACCGCCCCCACGGGTTTGGTATTTCCGGGTGACCAGGGAATCAGCAACTCTACCTACAGCCCGGATAAAACCAACTTCGGCCCGCGAGTGGGCTTCGCCTGGGATCCGCTAGGTACAGGCAAACTCAGCATCCGCTCGGGCTTCGGCATCTTCTACAACGTGCCCGAAAGCGAATTGTCGCTGCAGTTCCTCGGAGCAGTGCCTTACGGCGCGCAGGTGGTGGCCATCGGTTCGACCGACTTTACCCACCCGTATCAAACCTCAGTAAGCCCGCTCGCCACTAATCCTTTCCCGTTCCAGGTCGCGAAACCTGGCGACAAGGTCGACTTCACTCAGTACGCACCGATCAGCCTCACGATCATGGACCCCAAGTTCCGTACCCCGATGGCGATGCAGTACAGCTTCCAGGTGCAGTATCAGATCGCGAGGGACTGGGTTGCGGATGCGGCCTTCGTCGGAAGCCAGGGCAGACACCTCGAGGATCGGCGAAATATCGATCCCGCCCTCCTGACGCCCAACGCCAATCGCGGCAATGAAGATGCCCGGCGCGTCTTCAATCAGAACAATCCGCTGGATGCCGCGTTTGGGGGAGCCGTCTTCGGCACTATAACCGATCAGCTCAGCGACTCGACCTCGTCGTACAACAGCCTGCAGCTCAGCCTTCGCAAGCAGTTCTCCTATGGCCTGCAAATGACCAACGCGTATACGTGGGCGCATTGCATCGACACCGGGTCCGGCCTGCGCACGAATTCGAATCCATTCAATGCGCTGCTCGATCGCGGTAATTGCGACACCGACGTGCGGCATAGCTACGTGGGCAGCGCCCTCTACGAGTTGCCTTTCTTCAAACAGCAACGCGGCTTCCTGGGCCACGTGTTGGGCGGCTTCAAGGCTTCCACAGTCGTAACCCTCCAAAGCGGCATCCCATTCGACATCACCGATCCTTCCGGCGATCGCTCGCTCACCGGATCGGGTGACGACCGCCCCGATTATGTCGGAGGCACAGTCCAATTCGTCGACCCGCGCTCCAATCAGTTCGGCAACACGAATTCCTACTTCAATGGCATCGGCGGAGGGAGCTCGACGGCGGCCGCCAATCCCTTCTTCCATCGCGTAGGCAGTGGTGCTTCTGTCGCGCAGGGAGCCGGCCGTTACGGAACCTTGGGCCGCAATGTCTTTCATGGCCCCGGGACGTTGAACACCGACGTCGCGTTCTGGAAGGCTGTAAACGTCACGGAACACCAGTCGCTGATCATCCGTATGGATGCTTTCAACTTCTTCAATCACACGCAGTTCTTCAACCCGAACTCCGCGATCGATTCGCCAACATTCGGGACTGTGACCCTGGCGCACGACCCGCGCCTGATTCAGCTCACTCTGCGCTACCAGTTCTGAGCGGCCGCGCAGGGTCCTGTATTTGTGAAATGCACGGCGTTTCCTGACATCCAGCCGTTTGTCGGGAAACGCCGGGCAGCACCGGGGGTTTAGAATCTCGTAGAAGGGTGAAGCGGGCGGTTTCGCCTCCCTTTTGGACCTTACCGGGGATGCCCGTTAGTACGGACAGGACAACCCACTAAGCCATAATCCGATTCTTCTTAGGGGCGGAATGAATCTCCTGCAAACTCCAGACGCGAATCGGATCGCGCCGCCGCGACGCAATCGCTTCCACCGCCGCTTTCGCGCCGCTCATCGTGGTGATGCAAGGAATACGGTAGATCACCGAGCTCCTGCGAATCTTCTTCTCGTCATCGAATGAGTGCGCGCCAGTAGTCGTGTAAATCACAAGGTTCAGCGTGCCGGCCTTCAGCAAATCGACCGCATTAGGCCGTCCTTCATTGACCTTGAACACTGTCTTGCACGGGATGTTCGCCGCTTTGAGCGCCGCCGCAGTACCCCGAGTCGCGGCAATGTCGAAACCAAACTCGTGGAAACGCTTCGCCACCTGGACTGCCCCTGGCTTGTCCCGATCGTTGACGCTAATGAACACCATGCCCTTGTCGGGCAGCGGCGTCCCCGCGCTGAGTTGCGCTTTGCCGAATGCCTCGCCGAAATTCTCACCGACGCCCATGACTTCACCGGTTGAGCGCATCTCGGGACCCAGCGCCGGGTCGACGCCGGGAAATTTGTTAAACGGGAACACCGGCGATTTCACGAAGCATTGTGTCACTGGCAGGACTCCCGCGGTAGCGCCGCCCGTGAGTTCCGCCATCTCGGTCAGCTTTTTGCCGAGCATTAGCCCCACCGCGATCTTGGGCAACGGAATGCCGGTTGCCTTGCTCACATAGGGCACCGTTCGCGATGCGCGCGGGTTTACTTCGAGGACATAAACCATGCCGTCCTTGATGGCGTACTGCACGTTCATCAGCCCAATCACCTGCAGGGCGCGCGCCAGCCTCGTCGTGTAATCCTGAATGCTCTCGATTACCCGGGGCGTGAGGTTCTGTGCGGGAAGCACGCAGGAGCTGTCGCCGGAATGAACGCCGGCCTCTTCAATGTGCTCCATGATTCCTGCAATGAGAACGTCCTCGCCGTCGCTCAACGCATCGACATCGACCTCGGTCGCGTCTTCGAGGAAGCGGTCGATCAGCACAGGCCGGTCCTGGGAGAATACCACCGCCTCCTGCATATAACGGCGGACCATGTCCTCGTCATAAGCAATGACCATGGCGCGGCCGCCGAGCACGTAGCTGGGCCGCACCAACACTGGATATCCGAGTTTGCGAGCTACTGCGCAAGCCTCTTCGGGGCTCGTGGCCGTACCGTTCGGTGGAGACGGGATGTTCAATTCCTCCAGCAGCCGTCCGAACAGCTTGCGATCCTCTGCCAGGTCGATATTCGAAGGATCGGTGCCGATAATCGGTACTCCCGCGCGCTTGAGAGGCAGGGCCAGGTTCAGAGGCGTCTGTCCCCCGAACTGCACGATGACGCCGTCAGGCTTCTCTGTGTCGTATATGTTCAGAACTTCTTCGAGCGTGAGCGGCTCGAAATAGAGGCGGTCGCTGGTGTCGTAATCGGTAGAGACGGTCTCGGGGTTGCAATTCACCATGATCGACTCGACGCCGAAATCCTGAAGCGCAAACGACGCGTGACAGCAGCAGTAATCGAATTCGATTCCCTGCCCGATACGGTTCGGTCCGCTGCCAAGAATCATGACCTTCTTGCGATCCCCGGGGTTCGATTCGTCTTCCGACTCGTAGCTCGAATACAGGTACGGCGTGAAGCTCTCAAATTCGGCCGCGCAGGTATCGACCCGGTTGAAGACCGCCACAATGCCTAGCTCTTTGCGCTTAGCCCGCACCTCGAGAGGAGTGCAATTCCAGAACCGGGCAAGCTGCGTGTCGGAAACGCCCTCGCGCTTGGCGCGACGCAGCTTCGCTCGCGTGATAGTGGCGAGCGATTCTTTAGCAAGTTCGGATTCGAAATCGATAACCTCGCGAAGCTGGCGCAAAAACCAGGGATCGATCTTGGTGATTTCGAAGATCTCTTCGTTGCTGTAGCCACGCTCCATCGCGAACCGGATGTAAGTGAGACGTTCGGGATTGGGAGTGATCAGGTGATGCGGAATGGCCCGCTCATCCAGATTCAGGGCTGCTTTGTCCGACTTACCAGTCTCGAGACTGCGTATGCCCTTCGCCAAAGCCTGTTTGAACGTGCGCCCGATCGACATCACCTCGCCGACCGACTTCATCTGCGTTCCCAGCACCGGCTCGGCCCCCGGAAATTTCTCAAACTGCCAGCGTGGAATCTTGACCACCACGTAATCGAGCACCGGCTCGAAACAGGCGGGGGTCTGCCGCGTAATGTCGTTCCTGATCTCATCGAGGCGATAGCCAACCGCCAGCTTCGCCGCAATCTTGGCGATCGGAAACCCGGTCGCCTTCGACGCCAGAGCCGAGCTGCGCGAGACACGTGGGTTCATCTCGACAATGACCATGCGTCCGTTCTCGGGATTGATGGCGAACTGCACATTGGAACCGCCGGTATCGACCCCGATTTCGCGCAGGCAGCGCAGCGCGCCATCGCGCATCATCTGGTATTCACGATCGGTCAATGTTTGCGCGGGCGCAACGGTGATCGAATCGCCTGTGTGTACCCCCATCGGGTCGAAGTTTTCGATCGAGCAGACGATGATCGCGTTATCGGCGAGATCGCGCATCACTTCGAGCTCGAATTCCTTCCACCCGAGCACGCTTTCTTCAATCAGGACCTCGTGCACCGGCGAGAGGTCGATACCACGCTCCAGAATGTCGTACAGATCCTCACGGTTGTAAGCGATACCCCCGCCGGTGCCGCCCAACGTGAAACTGGGTCGCAGAATGACCGGATAACCCGCGCGGTTCGCAAACCCGATACCGTCCTCGATATTCGTGACAAGCTGCGATTGCGGCGTTTCCAGACCAATCTTCCGCATCGCGTCCTTGAACAGCAGCCGGTCTTCCGCCTTCTTGATCGACTCGATCTTTGCGCCGATCAACTCGACGTTGTATTTATCGAGAACGCCCGCCTCGGCCAACGCGACCGACAGGTTGAGTCCGGTTTGTCCGCCGACGGTCGAGAGCAGCGCATTCGGACGTTCGCGCCGAATCACCTCTTCAGCAAACTCGACGCTGAGCGGCTCAACGTAGGTGCGATCCGCGAGGTTCGGATCGGTCATGATGGTCGCCGGATTTGAATTGATCAGTACAACTTCGTAGCCGTCCGACCGTAGCGCCTTGCACGCCTGCGCGCCGGAGTAATCGAACTCGCAGGCTTGACCGATCACGATCGGCCCGGACCCGACGATGAGTATCTTGTGAAGATCGTCGCGGCGCGGCATCAGGACTCCTTCATGAGTTTCATGAAATCGCCGAAAAGGTAATGGGAGTCGTGCGGACCGGGCGCGGCTTCCGGGTGGTATTGCACGCAAAAAACCGGCTCGCTGCGATGACGAAAACCTTCCAGCGTGTGATCGTTGAGATTGATGTGCGTCAGTTCGACCTCGTTCGCATTCAGTGAATCGGGGTCGACCGCAAACCCATGATTATGCGACGTGATTTCGACTCTGTTAGTGACCTTGTTAAGGACCGGATGGTTCGCCCCGCGGTGGCCGAATTTAAGCTTATAAGTCTTGCCGCCGAGAGCGAGGCCGAGGATCTGATGCCCGAGACAGATTCCGAAGATCGGGGTCTTGCCGACCAGCTTCCGTACCTGCTGGGCCTGGAATTGGAGAGGCTCTGGATCCCCGGGCCCGTTGGAGAGGAAGACCCCGTCGGGCTTGAGAGCGAGGACGTCTTCGGCTGTAGTGCTCGCCGGCACCACAGTCACCCTCGCCCCAACATGGACGAGATGCCTTAGGATATTGCGCTTGATCCCGAAGTCGTACGCCACCACGTGGCAGCACGGCTCGGTTGCTGCCTGGATTTGATCCGACGGCGAGCACGGCGCAACCGGATTGTTCCAGTCGTATCGCTCGGGTGTGGTCACTCGAGTCGCAAGGTCGAGACCTGTCATCGATGGCGCATGGCGGGCACGATCAACCAGACTCTTTGGGTCGTGATCGCCAGTCGCGAGAATGCCGCGCATCACTCCGCGAGTACGCAGGTGCCGCACCAGGGCGCGCGTGTCGATCTCCGCCGCTACCGGAATTCCGTTTTCCGCCAGAAAATGGTCCGCGCTCTCCTCCGATCGCCAGTTGCTCGCGATGGATGAGAACTCCCGTACCACCAGCCCTTCAATGAACGGCTTAAAAGCCTCTTTGTCATAGCCGTTCGCGCCGTAGTTGCCGATTTCGGGGTAAGTCAGAACAACGATCTGCCCCGCATACGAGGGATCAGTGAAAATTTCCTGATACCCGGTGATGGCGGTGTTGAAGACGACCTCGCCAACACTGTCTCTATGCGCACCAAAGCTCCTGCCCTCGAAGACCGTCCCGTCTTCCAGGGCGAGCATTGCAGAGTTCAACCTACTGAGTCCTCCAGTTGTGTGATGTTTCCGGGTGGAAGGGGGTGCCGAAACCATTATAGCTAGGCTGGAGGATCTTGTTACGATCGGCGTATGGTTCCTGTGGTCCGGACGGCTCCCCGTTTTAGCGTCGCGGAGGCGGTGCGGCTGGCGGACGAGTTTTATGGGCTGCGGGCTCAATCGGCTGTTGAACTGCCCAGCGAGCGCGATCAGAATTTCCGTTTAACCGAGGCTGGCGGGCACGAGTTCGTCCTCAAAATCGCCAACTCGGAGGAGAAGCCGGAATTTCTTGACCTTCAGAACCGCATGCTCGAATTTCTGGCAGGCGCGGGGACGGGCCTGCAGTTTCCGCGGCTGATTCCTGCGCGATCCGGCGAATCTAATGCGCAGGTGCGATTGCTTACCTGGGTGGACGGCGTCTGTCTGGCCGAAGTCCAGCCCCACGGGCCCGATCTTCTGGCCTCGCTCGGCCGGGCTCTCGCAGCTATGGATGCCTCGCTTGAGGGCTTCTCGCATCCCGCGGCCCATCGAACGTTCCATTGGGACCTGCGCCACGCCTCCATGGCCTGGCCTCATGTGGGAATGCTGCCCGAAGCACGCCGGGCACTGGTTCGGGGCATTCTGGAAAGCTGGGAACGGGTGGATTGGGACACGCTGCGCTTCAGCATCATCCACAACGACGCGAACGACTATAACGTGATCGTGGACGAAGCTGGCACGCGCGTCGTGTCCGTCCTCGACTTCGGCGACGTCGTATTTTCAGCAACCGTCTGCAACCTGGCGATCGCTCTGGCATACGTGATGCTGGGGAAGCGCGATCCTATCCAAGCGGCGGCGCAGGTCGTCTCCGCTTATCATACTGCCCGCCCACTGACCGAGCCCGAAATCGACGTCCTCTACACGCTGGCGGCCACACGCCTCGCAATGAGCGTTTGCTATGCCGCATACCAGGCCCGTGAAGCCCCGCACAACGAATACCTGAATATCTCGAACGGTCCCGCCTGGGCCTTGCTGGAGCAACTCGCGCAATTGCCTCACGATTGGCCGCGCGACGTCTTTCGCCGCGCATGCGGCCTTACCAGGCAGCGCGATCTCGTGGGCGCCCGTAAATCCCATCTCGGACCCTCGCTAAGCCTCTCATACAACCAGCCGCTGCACATCGTCCGAGGCTGGCGGCAGCATCTGTACGACGCGAGCGGCCGCGCCTACCTGGATTGTGTCAACAACGTGGCGCACGTGGGACACTGCCATCCGCGGGTGGTGCGGGCGGGGGCCGAGCAAATGGCGCTTCTCAACACCAACACCCGCTATCTCCACGAACACCTCGCCGAATACATCGAACGGCTCGCCGCCACGCTGCCGGAGCCGTTGAGCGTGGTGTACCTGGTGTGCAGCGGCAGCGAAGCGAACGAGTTGGCGTTACGCCTCGCGCGGGCGCATACAGGCCGCGACGAGTTCATCGTTGTAGACACGGGCTACCACGGGAACACGAATGCGCTGATCGATATCAGTCCGTATAAGTTCAACGGCCCGGGTGGACGCGGCAAGCCGGCGAACGTTCACGTGCTTCCATATTCCGCCGATGCGGATGTAGCGGCATGCGGGACCCGGCCCGCGGCGTTCATCTGCGAATCGATTCTGAGCTGCGCGGGGCAGGTAGTGCTGCCGCCGGGCTATTTGCGGAGGGCTTACGAAGTCACTCGGGGACTCGGCGGAGTCTGCATTGCCGACGAGGTACAGACCGGCTTCGGCAGGGTCGGCTCGCATTTCTGGGCGTTCGAGACCCAAGGCGTCGTGCCGGATATTGTGACCATGGGAAAACCGATCGGCAATGGACACCCGATGGGCGCCGTGGTCACCACGCGCGAAATCGCCGATTCCTTCGCCAATGGGATGGAATACTTCAACACTTTCGGCGGCAATCCCGTATCCTGTGCCGTAGGAATGGCCGTGCTGGACGTCATAGCGGACGAACAGCTCCAGGAAAACGCGCTCCAAACAGGCCGCTACCTGATCGAAGGGCTGAAGGCTCTCATGCAGGACTGCTCCCTTATCGGCGATGTGCGCGGCCTCGGCCTGTTTCTGGGCTTCGAACTGGTCCGGAACCGCAAGTCGAAGGAACCAGCGCCCGAGGAAGCTTCCCGCCTGGTGAATCAGATGAAGGACCGCGGAATCCTGCTTAGCACCGACGGTCCGTTCCACAACGTAATTAAGATTAAACCGCCCCTCATCTTCTCGCGCGCCGATGCGGATTTCCTGCTTCGGGAACTCAGGGATCTCTATGCGCCGTGCGAGACCGCGACACGCCCCTGATAGGCGTCCAGAACTTCCTTGGCATCACCCTGCATGATCATCTCGCCGTTGTCCAGCCACATCGCGCGGTCGCAAAACTCCCGCACCATGGGGGCGGCATGCGACACAAATAAGAATGTCCTGCCGGCTCGCCGATGCTCCCGAATCCGATCGAAGCACTTAGCCTGAAAAGCCTGATCGCCGACCGCCAGAACCTCGTCCACGATCAGAATGTCGGGGTTCACATTTACCGCGACGGAGAACGCCAGGCGTACGATCATACCGCTCGAATAGGTCCGCAGCGGCTCGTGAATGACATCGTTGAGCCCGGCGAAATCCACGATGGATTCGAATAGCTGGTCGGTCTCCTTCTGCGTGAAACCCAGCAGCGAGGCGTTCAGAATCAGGTTTTCCGCACCGGTGAGGTCGCGATGAAAGCCGGCACCCAGTTCGAGCAGGGCGGCGATGCGGCCATTCACAGTGACCGAACCCTCGCTGGGCGGCGCCAGTCCCGCGACGATGCTCAGCAAAGTGGACTTTCCAGCTCCGTTTCCTCCGACAAAAGCCAGGCTTTCGCCCGCCTCCACCTCGAAGGAAACGTTTTTCAACGCATAGAAATCGTGAGAATCCGGCTTGCTCCACCACGAGATGAGGTGCTCGCGGAGCAGCTTCTGGCCGCCGGCGCGCCGGAATTTCTTCGAGATTTTATCGCAGACGATCAGTGCCATTGTTACAGGTAGTCGTAGAACCGCGGCTTCAACTTCTGGAAGATCAGGAAGCCAAGTCCCAGAGAGACGAAGGAGACCAGGAACAAGTTCCTAATGATGGACGGCGACGGGTTAGCTCCTTTAAGAAGCACGTCCCGCATGCCAAACACGAGCGCGGCGATGGGGTTGAAGCGATATACCTCCTTGAAACGCTGCGGAATGATCTCGAAGGAATAGACGATCGGAACGAGCCAAAAGAGCAGGGTATTGACCGACTCGATCACGTAACGCACATCGCGGACAAAAACGTAGAATGCGGAGCAGGCCAGGGCCATTCCACAGACGAAAACAATCTCCAGGAGCCACATTAACGGAAGCCAAAGCCACGGCAGGCCCGGTCGCGCGCCAAACCATAAGGCGATGACCAGCAACAAGCCAATCTGAATCAAAAGATGAATCGCATTTGCGAGCACCGCCGCAATGGGGACGATAAACCGGGGTGCGCCGACGCGCTTGATCAAACCGGCATTGTCGATTAACGATGTCGAACCGGTACTCCAGGCCAGGGCGAAGAAATTGAACGGCACCAGACCGCACAAGACGAACAATGGAAAATTCTTAATGTCATTGTTCGGCATGACCTTCGTCCAGATGAACGTCAGGACGCCCATCATGACCAGGGGGTTGAGCATCGACCAGAACACGCCCAGGGACATGTTCCGGTATCGCAGCCGGAAGTCCTTTAGGATCAGATTCTTACCAAGGAACCAGTAATCGCCATGCCACATGCGGATCGTACGACTTAAGCTCAATTCTACCGCAGCAGGCCAGCGAAAACTCCCGTACTCTGATAGATTAGATCAATTAACTATGAGCCTTACCCGCAAGAAGTCTTTGACGGCGCTCCTTAGCCAGGCCAACGAGCATGGCGGATTGAAGAGAACGCTGACTGCCAGGAGCCTGATTGCTCTCGGAGTCGGCGCAATCATTGGCGCCGGCCTGTTTATCCGTACGGCCGCGGCCTCCGCCGAAGCGGCCGGACCCTCCGTGATCATGTCCTTCGTCGTCGCAGCCATTGGCTGCTGTTTCGCAGGGCTTTGCTACGCCGAATTCGCGGCCATGATGCCCATTGCCGGCAGCGCTTACACCTATTCTTATGCCACCATGGGCGAGCTCACCGCCTGGACCATCGGTTGGGCCTTGATCCTCGAATATGCGCTCGGGGCGGCAACCGTTGCCATTGGCTGGAGCGAATATCTCAATAAGTTGACGGGCGGCGCCATCCCCTTTGAGTGGTGTCACTCGCCGTGGGATATGAGTCCCACGGGGGCGCACGGAATCATCAATGCCCCGGCGGTGCTGATTCTCCTGATATTGACGGCGCTGCTGGTCAAGGGAACCGAGGAATCGGCCACCGTGAACTCCATCATCGTGGCGGTCAAAGTGGTAATCGTGATCGTGTTCATCGCGATCGGGTGGAGCTTTGTGAATCCGGCGAATCACACTCCGTTCATGATTCCCGCGGGAACACCGGGCCATGAAAGCTTCGTCAAGCACGGATGGGGCGGCATGTTGGGAGGCGCCGGCATCGTCTTCTTCGCCTTTATCGGATTCGATGCTGTCTCCACCGCGGCACAGGAAACGAAGGATCCCGGCCGCGATATGCCCAGGGGCATCCTCGGTTCTCTGGCGCTTTGCACCGTTCTATACATCCTGTTCGGATACGTTCTGACGGGCGTGGCCAACTGGACTGAATTTGCGAAGGCCGGCAAAGAAGCTTCGGTCGCCTATGCCGTGCAGGCTCACATGCCCGGGTTTAGCTGGCTCGCTACAGCAATCACCGTGGCCATACTGTTTGGATTCTCTTCGGTGATCCTGGTTATGTTGCTAGGTCAAAGCCGCGTGTTTTATTCAATGGCGAAAGACGGGCTGCTTCCGAAGGTTTTTTCCGACTGCCATGCCAAGTTCTGCACGCCTTACAAGTGCAATATCATCCTGTTCTTCTTCGTCGGATTGTTCGCCGCGTTTATCCCGGGCGAAGTTACCGGCGATCTGACATCCATCGGTACCCTGTTTGCGTTTGTGCTGGTCTGCATCGGGGTTTGGATTATGCGCCGCACCAATCCCGAACAACACCGTCCATTCCGCACGCCGGTTGTGCCGCTCGTCTCCACGATGGGTGTGATCGTGTGCGGGATCATGATCGCGTTTCTCGATCATCGCACGCAGTTGCTGGCTCTCGCGTGGATGGCCGTGGGTCTGACGATTTATTTCCTTTACGGCCGAACTCATAGTAAGCTTGCCGGACCCACAATATACGGCAAGGCTGTCGCGGAAGCCGGCGACTAATGTAAAGGCGGGTAAACAACCCGCCGCAGGCTGGCAGCCTGCATCACGCAACGGCTAACCAAAGCTGGATCCCGTCGTCTGAAAAGGTGTGAACGGACGCGGAATCAAATTCGGAGCAGCCCTGATGGTGGCGGCAGTGATATTCGCCAGCACCCAGCGGACACAGCTTCCGTCCAGCGTCTGCACCTTCGTACGGTCGTACGAGGCAGTGAAAAAAACAAACGCTCCCATGGGTTTCTGGGAGCGTCTCGCTTACAGCTTAGCGTTATCGAGGCAACAGGCGGCCAATCACGCTTGATTGGCCGCGCCTGCCATTAATGTTTCCTTGGTGCAGTTCGTCTGCGGACCGGAGCGGGGTTTGTGCCGGTCCATCCTTCTAAATCCTTCTTATCGACATTGAACGTCACCATAAACGGGCTGGTTGTATAGCTCTCAGCCACACCCGAGAACTTGATTTCCGTGCCGGCGTCGACTTTGCCGGGAAGCGGCGTCTCGAATTTCAGCGTTGCGTCCGCGGTTGTGGCATTCTCGATTCCGACCACGAGGGTCTTGGGTTTCGTCGCGGGTTCCATCGAGATGACTTTGGCGGTGAACTTCTGCACACCATTGGCGCCGCCGGGCAATGCCGCGCCCTTCATGCTGCTATCGAAGTAGCTTTGCGCGTTGGCGCCCGTCAGCGCATCCTTGATGTTCTTCCAGAGCGCGAGATCGGGATGCGACTGCTCGAACTGCTGTTCCTGCTGCAGCGCCGCTTTAGCTTTGTCCGCGGTGCTGACAATCGTGAACCCGGCCGGAGGCGCCGGATTTGTCTTGGCGGTGGCCAACAAGTCGTCAAACTTGTCGGTTCCGCCGTGGAACTTGGCGTAATATTTCTGCGCCATATCCTTCATCTGGGTCCGGCCTGCCGGCAATAAGGCGCCTTCGCCATCATATGCCGCGGCACGGGCGAAATAGAAGATGGCCTCGGGATACTTCTCGGATTTCCCCTCGGCCAGGATTACGTTACCGATCCAGAACGGAACCTGGCCGGTTTTGGGATTCAATTCGACGCTCTTCTTGAATTCCGTCTCCGCCGTTTCGTTCTGCTTGCGGCTCATGGCGACGAAGCCGAGGGCGGTATGTGCCACCGCCTCGATGTCGTTCTTTGCCTTCTGCCAATCCGCATCACTCATATTTGCTGGCTTAGCGCCGGCCAGGATGGCGTTGGCCGCATTCTGGGTGGCGTCGAGCTGCTCGGGAGTGGGCGTCGTACCCAGATTGGGAAGAAGAGGCGTGGCGTAAGCCGTGTAGTAGAGCGCCTGAAAGTCTTTGGGATCGCGCACCAGGATCTCTTTGGCAATGTTTAGCGCATCAGGAATTTGTTGTAAAGCGGCGTAGGTCGTGAAAAACAGCGTTTGGCGCTCGGCGCTGAAATCGGTGCTGGGATACTTCTCTTTCCACTGATTCAGTTTGTCGAGTCGCGTCTTCGGATTCGTGTCCTTAATGATGGAATCGTACAGATCGTATTCTGCCCGATCCTTATAGTTCTTCTGGCTCGTTTGCGTTGCAGGTGTGGAGCTGGCCGTCTGGCCGAATGCGCTGAGGCAATTCGCGGCCAAGAATCCCGTTACGGCAACAGTCAACAGTGATCTTTGTACCCTCATCAAAGCTTCTGCCCTTTCGCTACGTGGTATTTCGTTTTGAGTTTGGTCAACTGCCGCTGAGCCGCGGCAAAGTTGTTGCAGGCGTTGCAACTGCGCAGTATAGCCGAACCCAACCCACGGTGGCAATTTACCTATACGGTTAGATGGCGGAAACGGCAAAGTTGTTCCCGCGATTTAGAAGAGCAAGCCAGCGATTAACTGCTCCTGGCGGCCTTACCCTCTGCCGGCGCATACTTCGCCAGCTCTAATTTGGCGACCGCTTCGGTGTGAACCTCGTCAGGACCATCGGCGATCCTGAGGGTCCGGACATTCGCCCAAGCGGCTGCGAGGAAGGTGTCCTGGCAAACGCCAGCGGCCCCGTGCGCCTGGATGGCTCGATCGAGCACCCGCAGTGTGACGTTCGGCGCGATCACCTTGATCATCGCGATTTCTGCGCGGGCGGCCTTATTGCCGACCGTATCCATCATGTAGGCAGCTTTCAGCACCAGCAGGCGTACCTGTTCGATTTCCATGCGCGATTGAGCAATATCGGCCCGAATGGTTCCCATTTCCGAGATTTTGCGACCGAAAGCCGAGCGCGACTGAACGCGCTTGCACATTGTCTCCAGTGCCCGCTCGGCGACTCCAATGCACCGCATGCAATGGTGAATGCGCCCCGGTCCCAGGCGCCCTTGAGCGATCTCAAAGCCCCGGCCCTCGCCAAGCAGCATATTAGACACCGGAACGCGGACGTTGGTATACGAAACTTCACCGTGACCGTGAGGCGCGTGATCGTAGCCGAAGACCGTCAGAAGCCGGTCGATCTTAACCCCAGGCATATCCATAGGTACGAGCAGCATGGACTGCTGTTTGTGTCGAGGGGCCGAGGGGTCGGTCTTGCCCATGAAGATGGCGATTTTGCAGCGTGGGTCGCCGGCGCCGGAGGACCACCACTTCAAGCCATTCAGGACGTACTCATCGCCGTCGCGGACGATGCGCGATTCGATATTGGTGGCGTCGGATGAGGCAACGGCGGGCTCTGTCATCGCAAAGCAAGATCGAATTTCGCCATTGAGGAGCGGTTTGAGCCAGCGCTCCTTTTGCTCCGGCGTTCCGTACCGCTCGATGACCTCCATGTTGCCGGTGTCCGGCGCCGAACAGTTAAAAACCTCGGGCGCCATGTGGGAGCGGCCCATAATTTCGCAGAGCGGCGCGTATTCCAGGTTCGTCAGTCCGGATCCGTTGTCGCTTTCCGGCAGGAACAGATTCCAAAGACCGGCTTCGCGGGCCTTCGGTTTCAACTCCTCGATGATTGCCGTCGGCCGCCAGCGATTCTGCTCGACCTCGTCGTGAAAACGGTGCTCGTTGGGATAGATGTACTCATCCATGAAGGCCTGCAAACGGCGCTGCAGGTCTTTCGTCTTTTCGGAGAACTCGAAATGCATGTCTGGTTTTACCGTCCCGTGAAATGGGCCGCGCGTTTCTCCATGAAATGCGCGACACCCTCTTTGAAGTCCTCACACTGGAGGCTTTCGACCATTTCCTTTTCCGCAGTCTCGAACGCTTCGCCGAGCGTCTGGAAGAGGCCATTGTAAATCTGCTGCTTGATGATGCCCATGGAGCGGGGGCTGACGCTGGTTGCCAGCTCCTTCGCATACGCGAGCACGTTGTCCATGAATTGAGCCTGCCCAAAAACCTGGTTCACGAGGCCCATCCGCAGCGCCTCGCCGGCGTCGATGAGACGGGCCGAAAGCAGGAGGTCGAGCGCATTTGACGGGCCGACCAGGCGCGGAAGAATCCACGCCATGCCGTATTCGGCGATGAGGCCGCGCTTGGCGAACGCTGTGCCGAAACGCGCGGAGTCGGAGGCGAAACGCAGATCGCAATACAGCGAGATGATCAGGCCCAGGCCGACAGCAGGCCCGTTGATGGCCGCAATGATCGGCTTGCCGATGGCTGGAAAGTAAGAATACTTCTTTTGAAAGTCGGCGCGCACGCCTTCGCGCGGCTGGTGACTGTTGCTGTTGCGCAGTACGTGGGAATCCTGAACGCCTTGAGACGCGATACTGCTCAACAAAGACATGTCAGCTCCGGCGCAGAAGCCGCGGCCGGCGCCGGTGAGAACGATCACCCGGACCTTTGTGTCGGCTTCAGCGTCGTAAATGGCTGCGCGGACCTCACGTTCCATGACGGCGGTCCACGCGTTCAACTTGTCGGGACGGTTCAACGTAATCGTCGCGACCCCCTCCGCGACGCTGTACAGAATCTCCTGGTAGGACATGGATCGGATTATATCAACGCCACCGCGTGTTCAATCAGATTTCGAACGCGCCTGTCGAAGTGGCGGAAACGTTCGTCCTGGGTCTGCCCGCGATGGAATCGGACGTAGATCTGCTGAAGCACGACGGCCAGCTTGAAGACGGCGAAAACTTCGTAGTACGAGATGCGCGACACGTCGCGGCCGGTGCGCTCAGCGTAGTATTCGACCACCTGTTGGCGCGTGAACCAACCGGGGCCGGTGGTGAGGGTGTCTTTCGTGCCTCCGGGGTCCGCGGGCTGCGCCCAATAGCAAAGCACGAGGCCCAGGTCGACCAGGGGATCGCCCACCGTGGCCATTTCCCAATCGAGGACTGCCTCGATGCGGCCGGGGTCGTGGGCGTCGAGCATCACGTTGTCGAGCTTGAAATCGTTGTGAACGAGCGACGGCGTGGGTGATGCAGGCATGTGATCGATGAGCCAGCGCAGCAGGTAGTCCATATCGACGATCTCTTCTGTCTTAGCTCGGGTCCAGCGCTCGGACCAGCCGCGGACCTGGCGGTCGAGGAAGCCCTCCGGTTTTCCGAGAGAAGTGAGGCCGTGGGCTTGGATATCGATGGCGTGAAGGTCGGCGAGGCAGTTCATGAAGCCGCGGCTGACTCGCTCGGGATAGTTCTCAAAGGAAACGAGGCGTTCCGGGATGTGATCGCGTACGACGATTCCGTGGCGGCGTTCCATGACGAAAAACGTCGCTCCGAGAATGGAGGGGTCTTCGCAGAGGTGGTAAACGCCGGGCGCGGGCGCGAAGTACGGATGGACAGCCTTGAGGACGGTGTACTCGCGGGCCATATCGTGGGCTTTCGGCGCAACGGGCCCGAGCGGCGGCCGGCGCAGGACGTACTCGCGCACGGGAGTACGGACCATGTACGTGAGATTCGAGTGGCCGCCGGGGAACTGTTCTATTGCGATTCCCTGGCCGGCGCCTTCCAGTTTGTCTCTGAGGTAATCTGCCAGAGCCTTAGTGTTGAGCTCTTCGCCCGCCCGAACGGCTGCGGTGTCTGTCATATGCTCCCACTCATCATAGCCGCAATTGGCCAACTTGAGATTGCTTCGCCGAACCGCGTACTCTCCAATCGGTTTCATGAGCATGCGGCACACACAGTGGATGTAGTTGAAAACGCTCAAACGCTGCCAAAGCGCGACGCAGGATTCTTCGTTTCGCGACGCTATTTCTTCCCTCTGCGCCGCGCTTTGCATTCGAGCAGTGCCCTGGCGGAGGAACAGATATTCGATTTCAAAGATCAACCCCAGAGCGCGCGCGGAAGGCCGCTCAAACTCAGGTTAGTGGCTGTGGAGTTCACGATGGTCAGAAATGAGCTGTGCCGGGGAGGGAAAGTGCGCAGGAAATGAGGGAGTTAAAGGTGAATACGGTTGTGCGGAAAGTTTTGTGACCGGGAGCGCCACGGCATTAGAGGGAAGCTTCGCGAAACGCGATTTCCCTGTCAACGGCGGCGGCCTATTCGCTGAATATGACGGTGGTGCCGCCGGGCCCCCTGACATACCTCTCGACTTGGCCCATGGGACAAAACCAGCCGGTGGTTTCGACACTAAACTCGTTCCAGGGGAAGATCGTGGCTAACGCGGCGATCGTGCCCGCGGGCCAGGGCGGCGGCATCAGCGTGTTCGTCACCCAAACGACCGACTTGATTATCGACGTTAACGCTTACTTCGGCCAGCCGTAGCGCGGCCGATCGCTTCTTCCAAAAATGGCCGGTTCGGAAACAAGCAGCGTTCCGAACCGGCCTCAACACATGCAGGTTAGACTGGACGACGAAGAGTACGGCCATGTCGCCACACGCACCGAAACTGCCCAAACCAGTTAAGAAGGCCCTCGCCGACCTGATTTTGAAAGCGCATGCCGAGGCGCTGAAAAAGCCCTTATCGCAGATCGCGGAGCAGGTGGATCGGTAGCGGCGCGGGGAGATTACTTCTTTTGATCTTGCCGAAGCGATTCACAAGTACGAAAGCGGCCGCGGCCGGGAGGTGTTTACCGAATTTACCTACACGCCGCGCGACTGGGACATGCTGCTCCTGGTAGTCCGCGCACTGAACGAAGGACACCTCAGCCGGTCCGATATTCCCCAGGATGTGCGGACGCATCTCGTGCCATTCCGCGTGCACTTCGATGTAGGAGACTGATCTACAACCCGCGACCACGCTTTCCACTATCCTGAAGTTAGCCGCCCTAAGCATGTCCCACATTTACCTCTGCTTTCTCTGGCACATGCACCAGCCTTTTTATAAGAACCTGGTAACGGCCGAGTACCGACTTCCCTGGACTCGGATGCATGCCCTGAAAGATTACTACGGCATGGTTAAGGTTCTGGAAGACTTTCCGGAGGTTCAACAAACTTTTAACCTGGTCCCCTCGATGGTGCAGCAGATCGCCGAGTATGCAGCCGGCGAAGCGCGCGATCCGTTTCTGAACGCGGCGCTCAAACCCGCCGAGGATTTGACTGAAGGCGAGCAGGAATTCATACTGCACTACTTTTTTCAGGCGACCATGCGCATGATCGGAAGATTCCCGCGGTATCGGGATTTGTTCGACGCCTGGCACGCTGCCGGACACATCGCTTCCCGCGCCCGACGCCTCTTCGCCACGCGAGACTTACGCGATCTCCAGGTGCTTTCCCAACTCGCCTGGTTTGACGAAGAGTTCCTGGCGCAGGACCGCGAGGTGGTGGACCTGGTACACAAAGGGCGTGACTACACGCTTGGCGACCAGCGCCTGATCGGGGAGAAACAGCTCGAAATCATGAACCGGGTTCTTCCTGTCTATTCCGAATTCGCCGGCCGCGGGCAAATTGAGATATCGACGACGCCGTACTATCATCCGATCCTGCCGCTGCTCTGCGACTCCAACATCGCAGGCGTCTCACACCCGTACGTTCCTTTGCCCAGCCGCTTCCGGTACCCGCAGGATGCGTCGGAGCAGATCGGCCGCGCCCTCGATTTCAGCCAGGCGCACTTTGGCCAGCGTCCCGCCGGTCTCTGGCCTTCGGAAGGTTCTGTTTCCGACCAGGTGCTGGCGATCGCCGCCGAGAAGGGCGTACGGTGGGTCGCCACCGACAACGGAGTACTCTCGCGAACGCTGCAGCGGTCCGCGACTCCCGATGTCAGCTATCGCCCTTACCTGTGGCGCCAGGAAGGGATCGAGATGCGAGTCATCTTCCGCGATCACTACCTTAGCGACCTGATCGGCTTTGTTTATTCCAAGATGCCGCCTTCCGATGCAGCCGACCACTTCCTGCACCACATCCGCATGAACGCGGGCAATCGCGGCGACATGGTGGTGCCGATTATTCTCGATGGCGAGAACGCCTGGGAGCATTACGAGGCGAACGGGCGCCCGTTTCTTCGAGAGTTGTACCGGCGAGTCACGGATGACGACCAGATGTCGGCGGTCACGGTCTCCGATGCGATCACGCGCCTCGAAGCGTCGAACATCGGCCATATTTTTCCGGGTTCCTGGATCAACGCGAATTTCGATGTCTGGATCGGGGCTGACGAAGATAACAAGGCCTGGGAATATCTGCTGCGCGCCCGGGAAACCTACGACAATCTCTCGGCGAACGCCCCGGAGAAGAATCGCCGGCTGGCGTATGAAGAGCTGCTCATCGCGGAAGGCAGTGACTGGTGCTGGTGGTATGGCCCGGAGCACTCTTCCGAAAACCGGCCCGAGTTTGACCAGCTCTATCGCGACCACCTGGCGAACGTGTACCGCCTGCTGGGGGTGACGCCTCCCGACGAGCTCTCCCGCCCGATCCTGAAGATCGTTCGCGAGGAGTTCTACCAGGCGCCGGTCAGCCCCATTCAGGCGAAAATCGACGGCGAGGTCACCTCGTATTATGAATGGATGGGCGCCGGCCACTACAGGGCGGATACCCGCACCGGGTCGATGCATGGCAAGGCGCTGCTGGTCCGCGATCTCTACTACGGCAGCGACGGGAGCAAGTTATACGTGCGCCTCGACGTGACGCCGGATGCCGATTTCAACGAGATCAACCTGCTGATGGATAGCAAGTGCATCCCCTTGTTGCACCACCCGGAGGTTGAGTCGGCCAGGGAAAAAATCATCGAGGCCGCCATCCCATTAAGTCTGCTCGGCGTCTCACGGGGTGGAATGGTACGATTCCAGCTCACGCTGACCAGGGACGGCCTGCCGTTGGACATGATTCCGCAGCAGAATCTGATCGAGTTCTCGACCGCAGATCCGACGGAGTAAAAGGGAGGGATGACGCGGCGCTTTATTTTACTGCTGGCCGCTGTCGCGCTTGCCCAGGCTGCCGACCCGGTTGCCGAGGGTGTTCAGAAAAAGCTGGACGCCATCGAAAATGGCCGGGCGCGGCCGGGATCCGTCACCGTCGTCAGTGCGGCGGAACTGAACGCCTGGGTTCGTTTCAAGCTGCCCGCTATCGCGCCGGAAGGGGTGCGGCAGCCGCACATCGAGCTTGGCTACAACTCGGCGACTGCGACCGCTTATGTCAACTTCCTGCAGCTTCGCCACGGCGCCGGGTACGAAACCAACTGGCTCATGAGCAAAATGATCGACGGCGAGAAGTTCGTGAAGGTTAATGCCCGAATCAAGTCTCGCGGCGGGAATGGGACGGTCACGCTGCAGCGCGTCGAGATCGCGGGTATTGCGGTCAGCGGGTCAACGCTCGATTTCCTGATTGATAGTTTCTTCCGTCCCCTCTATCCCGACGCTTCGATCGGGGAGCCCTTTGATTTCAAGTACGGCATCGACCGCATAGAAGTGCGGCCCGCCGACGTGCGCATCGTGCTCAAGCCCTGACCAATGCTCTTCTATTTGGGAAAGATCGCCAGCTATTTGATGGCACCGGTTTCGGTGAGCCTCATTCTGCTGCTGCTGGCTTTTGTGTTTTACCGGCGCAGTTGGCTGGGCCGTGGACTTCTGTTTCTCGGTATCGTCACGCTGTGGGCATTTAGCACCCGCAGGGTGTCGCAGGCCCTGATGTACTCGCTCGAATATCAGGTTCCTGGATACACGATCGAGACAGCGCCGCACGCTGATGCGATGGTGGTGCTCGGCGGGCTGCTCCACTCTCCCACGCCTGCGCACAAAGAGAGCGAACTGGAAGAATCGAGCGATCGGCTGTTGGAGGCCGTGAGGCTGTACAAAGCCGGCAAGGCGCCTCTCATTATCGTCACGGGCGGCACGGTTACGATTCTCGAAGGCAAGGACGTCATGAACGAATCGCAAGCGGCGCGCCAGGTGCTCATCGAGTGGGGCGTGCCCGATGCGGCGATCGTGCTTGAAACGCAATCGCAAAACACGCATGAGAACGCTACGGAAACGCGCAAAATCCTCGACGGCCGTGGGATCCACCGTGTTCTGCTGATCACATCGGCGTTTCACATGCCGCGCGCGGTTCCCGTCTTCCAGAAGGCGGGGATTGAGGTGGTTCCTTGTCCCACCGATTTTCGGACCGGCTGGGGAGAGCCCGATCCCGTTTTCCGCTATCTACCCGATCCCATCGCACTGGAGGATTCGTCGGAAGTGGTTAAGGAGCGCTTAGGACTGCTGATTTATCGCCTTCACGGCTGGGCGTAAGAGGCTCCGCCAGTATCGAGTCGGGCGTTTCGGACAGGACGCGCAAGTGGAAGCGATCCACGTAAGGCCGGTCTTCCAAGAGGAGAAGGTAATAATCAAACCCGGGCTGTCGCGGATTCTGTCCCATCCGTTCCAGCCAGGTCCAGCGGTTGGCATCGCGGTAGAAGTTGACCATGTATTGGAAAACGGAGGAGCCGCCGAGCCGCACGGGTTTCCCCGAAACGTGACTGCGAATCGTCGCCAGGTGCCCTTTGACGTCGTCGGCAAAGGGCCACTCTACGAACGGGCCACTGTGGAGTTCGAGCCCATAGGCAATGACGACGAGGCCCATCGCTAGGGCAGCAGGAATGGCGATGGCTTTAATGGCGACATCCCAATCCCAAACGAGATCGATGGCTGCGACCACCGCAAGCGGGAACAGAAATATCAGGTAGAGGCCGGTCCGATCGTAGGGATATAGCAGATGGAAGAACTGGTGACCGAGCACTAAAAACAAAACAGCGGTGACCAGCGAACCCGCCGCGAACTGCAGCAGGCCGATTGGCGCGCGGGTGCGCAGACTCCAGAGCCACAACAATGCGATCACGCCGAGCATGGCGGGAAATAGCCAGAATGAAGCTGCCCGGATTTTGGTGTGGTACGGGACGGTGTCGTCCGGGGTGATGGGCGCCTTTCCGGTGTAGAGCAGCGAGATATCGCAGAGGTCCATGATGCAACCCCGCAGGTCCTGATTGCCGAAGTAGAACTGCTCCCTGGCGACAGAAGAGAGCGGCACGGCGAGCAGCAGAGCAGCCGGCAGGATCCCGGCAAGGCAATAGCGTATCGCTGGTCGCACAGGCCTATTCTGGCGGCGGAGCATGAGCAGGACCGTCAAGGCGAGCCCCACGCCGGGAATCGCGAAGGTCAGGTTGGCGGCCACACATAGGCCCAGCGTGACGCCTGCGATTAAGAGATCGCGCGTGCGGTGTTCTCGAAAGAACCTAAGGCCGTAGTACAAGGACCACGTGAACAGCGCCAGCGCGATGCCGTAGCCTCGCGCGAGCGACATGTGGTCGAGCAGCAGAGGGTTCAATGCGAGCAGCCCGATGGTCAAGGCTGCGAAGGCCTGGCGCCGGAAGGCGTAAAACGACAGCCGCCAGATGCCGAGAAAATAAAAGAACGCGCCAATCAGCGAAGGCAGCCGGATGGCCAGTTCCGATCGCCCAAACGTATGCACCGCGCGGTAGGCCAGGAGTGTCTGCAAGACGTGATTGGCGGAGTCGTACCTGATCGTGAAGACTTCGCCGGGACGCTTGCCCTGAATGTACTTCTGGTAGACGTACGCTTCGTCGACAGTGATGGCCTGCTTCGCCGCGCGATAAGCGCACAGAGCGAACAGGGCCAGCAGAGCCAGCGCCGCTGCGTACTTCATTCCTGACGCAAAGCGATCACCGGATCGACCGATGACGCCCGCCGGGCGGGAATCCAAGCCGCCGCCACCGCAGTGAAAGCCAGCACGGCGATGGAAACCCCCATTAGCCGGGGGTCATAAACGCTAACCCCGAACACCAGTCCCGTCAAAACACGTCCCATCGCGATGGTGAGGCCAAGTCCGGCGACGATCCCTGCAACCACGATTGCCAGGGCCTGCCGCAATACGAGCCAGCGGATTTGTGAGCGAGCGGCGCCGAGCGCGACCCTCACGCCGATCTCGGCGGTTCGTCGAGCGACATGATACCCCAGCACGCCGAACAAGCCGACGGCGGCAAGAATCAATCCCAGCACTCCGAAAGCACTGCTGAGCCAGGCCAGCAGAATATTCTCGATCAGCGCGTCTTTTCTAGCGACGTCTACCGTGATGTAGTGCTCGACGAATTCGCGACCCAATCCCTGAACAGCACGGGTTAACGCCGAAGCAGGAAGCGGAGCCGTCCCCGCGGTTCTTACCAACAAAGCCGGATATCGCTGCCGATCCGGCTGCTCCCAGAAGTTCAGATAAATCGTGAGCGGAGTGCGGTCGTCGGGGTTTTCCAGGCTGAGCTGCGCGTCGCCGGCGATTCCGATCACTTTCACGACCTGCTCATCGGTCCCGATCCGAATGTGCTGGCCAATAATCCGGTCACCGCCAAACAACTTTGCCAGCGAGAGGCTGATCACCGCAGTGCGTTCGCTGCGCGGCTGTTCGTCCAAGGAAAACGCGTCGCCGGCGACAATTGGAATGCGCATTGTTTCGAAGTAGCGGGCACTGACTGCGGCGGGATGCGAGTGCAGTTCTGTGGGTGCGGCCGTGTTCTCCACGGCGCTGACCGGCTGGTACCAGGTCATGGTCCACAGCGGCGCGAAACTCGCCAGGCATGTAGACGAGGTTCCCGGAATATTGCCAACCGATCGGATCAAGTCACGATAGTAGGCGTCGAGAGGCTTGCTGCCATAGCCGCCCGATAAGGGTGAGAGCAGCCCTTCGGCCAAGCCGCGCGTTTCGAAACCCAAATCCATCGTATAGAGGCGCTGGATGGAGGAATCGAACAGGCTGCTTCCGGCGACCAGCGCCAGCGTCAGGGCGACTTGTACCGCAAGCAGGATCTTCTGATGTCGCATGGCCGAGCCGACTACGCCACGTCCCGTGCCAGCGCCCGCCAAACGGCCCTGCAACCGTAACGTTTGCCACAGCGGCGCAGCCGTCAGTACAGCGGCGACAACCGCAAGCAACCCCAGGACAAAGATCGCTGTGCTCGAATCGAACGAGTTGTTCACGCTAAAGCCGGTGAACATCGCGCCGGTATTCGAGAGAATCATGCGGCTCGCCCACGTGGCCAACACCAGACCAGTGGCCGAACCCGCGAGTACCAGGAGCGCGATCTCCGCCGCCACCAGCCGGACCAGCGACGCTTTGCTTGCTCCCAGCGCCACGCGAACCGAGATTTCTTTTTGCCGATGGAGCCCGCGGCCCAACATGAGCGTTGTCAGATTGACACAGGCGATCAGAAGGACCGAACCGCAGATCCCGAGGACGACGTAGAGCGGTTGCCCGAAGCGTTCGCGCAGCATCCAGTCGACACCGGTCCTGGCGGAGGCGACCACCAGGCGGCGAGCGAAGTAATCGCGCCGCTGTGCCTCGTTGTAGCGCATTGGCACGCTCTCCTGAAGGAGTTGTTGCGCGATTACTGCGATGCGCGACTGCACCTGCCGTTCGGAGATGCGTGGCGCGCGCCGGGCGAAAATGCTGACCCAGTAATAGATGGGTTTACTGGATGTGGAAGGCGGACCGAACTGTTCCAGCGGAACAATGAGACCCGGTGGAAAGCCCAGCAGCAGTCCCGTGAACTTCGCTTGCGTGACTCCAATGATGGTGAAGACCGAGCCGTTCGTCTGAATCGTCTTGCCGACGACGTTCGGATCTGCGTTGAAGGTGCTTTTCCACAACGAATCGGTTAGAAGTGCGACGCGTTCGGCTCCCGGCTTGTCGGACTCGAGGGAAAACGTATGCCCGATTTGCGTGTGAATTCCGAGGGATTCGAAACAGTCGCCGGTCATGGCGAGGGTGCCGACGCTGCGGGCGACACCGTCGAATTCGGTGGTCATCCGTGGAGTGGTGAACCCGCAGACTCCGTGGAAAACTGATTCGGCTCGCAGACGGTCGAGAACTTTTGACGGAATCCCGTTGGTACGACCCTGCTTGTCAAGAGAGGCGATATTGACCAGCTCCGCCGGCCGGTCCACAGGCAGTTCCCGTAGGAATAAGACGTCGATCAGGCTGAACACCGCGACATTCGAGCCTATCGCGAGCGTCAACACCAGAATTGCAACGGCGCTGAAGCCCGGGCTTTTGCGCAAGCAGCGGATCGCATAGGTCAGATCGTGGAGGAGTATCGCCCACCACTGACCGAAGTGCACGTCGCGGCACTCTTCCTTGACCTGGTCTGACCCGCCGAACAACAACCGGGCGCGCCGGTGCGCATCCTCCCTCGACATTCCGCTGCGGATGAAGTCCGCGATCTGGCGGTCGAGATGATCCTGCAACTCGGCGTCGAGTTGCGCTTCAATTTTGTTTCTGCGCCTTCCGAACATGGCTTACTCCGCGGTTTCCAGGATTAGACCGACCGCTCCCGCAAGCCGGTTCCAGTTCGATTGCTCGATTTTCAGTTGTTTTCGGCCCTCCGCCGAGAGGGTGTAAAATTTCGCCTGCCGCCCGTTGTCGGATTCGCCCCAATCGGCACGCAGCCAGCCGCGCTTTTCCAGGCGGTGCAGGGCGGGATAGAGCGAGCCCTGTTGTACCTGTAGGACGTCCTTCGAAATCTGCTGGATGCGTTGGGAGATTCCGTAGCCATGGATGGGGCCCAGGGCCACGACCTTGAGGATCAGCAGGTCGAGTGTTCCTTGCAGCAGGTCGGATTTGGTGGTCGTGGGCTCTCTCCTAGATACTCTACATATTAAGGGGCGAGCGGGGAATTTGCAAGGCGGCGGGTTCGCAACCCCCCGCAGGCTGTCAGCCCTGCGTCACAACAACGTTCCTGCCACGTACACTTCGGCGATATCTTCGGCGGCGGCCAGGGTAAAAACGGCGGATAACAGACGCTCAGGGGACTCAGAGCGCTCGCGAATGACCGCTAGCGGCGTGCCCTCGCGCGGTCGCAGGACAACGAAATCGGCGGCTTTGCCCACCGTGAAATCGCCGATTTCATCCTTCAAACCCAGTGCCTCCGCGCCGGCTCGCGTCGCCAGATACAACAGATGCTCAGGATGGAGCAGGAAGGGCTCGGGCGCGAGCCGTTGCACCAGGTAAGCTTGCAGCGCTTCCTTCAACATCCCAAAGCCGATGCCGCCCCCGACGTCCGTTCCGAGCGCGAAGCGGACCCCGGCGGCCAGGTGCCGGCGCAGAGGAAAAATTCCGCTGCCTAACGCGGCATTGCTGCAGGGACAATGGGCAATTGAGGCTTTGTGCTGTGCGACTCGCTGCAACTCGAGGTCAGTAGAGTGGACGTTATGACCCAGGATTGACAACGGCCCGACCAGTCCGAACCGCTCGTAGACGGCGAGGTAGTCGCCGGCCCAGGGGAACAGGCGGCTGGTCTCGATCACCTCGTGCACGTTTTCGTTCAGGTGTGTTTGGACTCGCAGATCGGGGTGCTCGCGCAGAAGCGTCTGGCAGACCTCGAGAATCGCCTCTGACGCGGAAATTGCGAAACGAGGCGTAACCGAATAAAGGAGCCGCTGCTTACCGTGGAATTGCGCGATCAGGTGCTTGCTCTGGTCGTAGGCTTCCTGCGGTTTCAGGTGCAGCTCCGGGCGCAGGAGCCGATCCGACAGCACGAGTCCGCTGGCGATTCGGACGCCTTTGCGGGCCGCCGCTTCGAAGAGTGCCGCGGTGGCGGGGGCAAAGTGCGCGGCGTACACGGCGGCCGTGGTTGTCCCATGCGCAGCCAACGCGTCGATAAACTCGGCCGCAACCGCGCGAGCGTAGTGCAGGTCGGCGAATTTGGCTTCTTCGGGCAGTGTGTTTTCCTGGAGCCAATCGAGCAGCGAATAGCCAAGCCCACCCAGGATCCGGATCTGAGGGTAATGAACGTGCGTGTCGATGAAGCCGGGCAGGAGCAGGGCGGGACGAAGATCGCGCGTGCGGGATTCGGGATACTTTGCCTGCACCCCGGCATAGTCCCCGCATGCCGCGACACGTCCGTCTACAATGAGCAAGCCGCCGTCGGCGTGTATCTCGAGCGCGTCTTCGAAGAGGAACGGATCGCGTGGCGTATGAAACACAGCGGCCCGTAGTAGTACGCCTTTATGCTCGGCCGCCATCGCTTCCCTCGTTCATAGAATTGAAATGCAGAGGTGGTATGATCTCTCCTACAGTCTAATCAGGTCTGGCGCATGGCCGTATTGCGTGCGTCGTGTGTCGTTTCGCCCTGATCCCCCGCAGGGCTGCGGGTTTTACCAAAATTGTCGTACCTCACTTGTAAGGAGAATTGAATGAGGTTTCAAAGCAGGCTAGCCGTAGTTGGAACAGTTCTCATCGCGTGTTTCTCTCACGCTGCGTTCGGCCAAACGGCGGGCGCCGGAACTATTACGGGAACGTTGACGGATCAACAATCGGCCGTTGTGCCGGAAGCGAGTGTGGTCATCCACAACACGGATACCGGTGTTGACCGAACGGTGGCCAGCAATGGCGCAGGTCTCTATTACGTTACCTTCCTGCAGCCAGGCCACTACCAAATCACGGCGACTAAGCCTGGTTTTGCCAAGGTAGTGCGTAAGGATCTGCTGCTGCAGGTGGGACAGACCCTCACGATCGATATTCAGATGCCCTTGCAAACGACGCAGGAGACCGTAACGGTAGCGGGTGAGGAACCGCTGGTCGATACCGAGAAGACCGAACTCTCGCAAGTGGTCAGCACGGGCCAGGTGGAGAACCTGCCGATCGCCGGGCGGCGCTGGGAAACCTTCGCCTTGCTGACTCCGAACGTGACAAACGACGGCGGCACCGGGCTGGCGTCATACCGCGGCATTTCGGCGCTCTATAACAGCAGCGCAGTGGACGGCGCGAATAACAACCAGGCGTTCTTCTCCGAGGCAAAAGGCCGCACGACAGTACCGTACGTGTACAGCATGGATTCCATCCAGGAATTCCAGGTGACGGCCAGCAACTACAGCGCGGAACTGGGGCAGGCGGCGGGTGGCGTGATTAACGCCGTAACGAAGTCGGGCACCAACCTCATTCACGGCGACTTGTTCTACTACCTCCGCTATCCAACGCTGAACGCCCTCGATCCGATTCAGAAGGCGGCCGGCATTTATACGCAGCCCATTCACCAGCAGCAGCAGTTCGGCGGCAGCGTCGGCGGCCCGTTGATCAAGGACAAGCTTTTCTACTTCCTGACATACGACGGTTCCCGCAAGGTTAATCCGATCAGTTACACGAGCAGCGCGAAATTCCCGTTGTCCTGCCCCGGGACGATTCCGGCGGCAACGTGCCTGGCGGCGAACAACTTCTTCAGTTCGCAACTGGGGGCTTTCCCGCGTTTTGCGGACCAGGACGTCGCGTTCGGCAAGATCGACTACCAGTTGAACAACAAGAATCACATCAACAGCTCGTTCAATTGGGACAACTTCCACTCGCCGAATTCCTACAACACGGCCATCACGGCGGCCAATAACTCCCTGACTGCGAACGGTACGGCCGTGACGCACGAGCGCACCTTTGTGACGAGTTGGGACTCCACCATCTCGAACACGATGATCAACAATCTGCGGTTTCAATGGTCTCGCGACCTGGAAATCATCAGCGCGAACGGGACGGCTCCCAGCGTTACGGTTTCGAACGTAATGGCGTATGGCATGCCGAACGCTCTTCCGCGGCCGGCCTTTCCCGATGAGCATCGCGACCAGATTTCGGACGTGTTCACCAGCACGCACGGCACGCATACTTTCAAAGCCGGAGTGGACGTGAACGCGATTCACGAACTGTTGATCAACCTGTTCCAGGGCGGTGGCGTGTACACCTATTCGGGGACGAACGCCTTCCCGAATTGGGTTGCAGACGTGACCGGAACCAACCTCGGCGACAATTTAACGGGGCGGCACTTTACGACCTTCGTGCAGGTCAACGACCCGATTACACACGTCGGAAAGGACGATTTCTACGACAACGACTTCGATGCGTTTTTCGAGGACACCTGGAAGGTCACGCCGAAGCTGACCTTGAACCTGGGGGTTCGATACGATCTGCAACTGATTCCGCAACCCGCAAAGCCGAACGTTGCGACTCCGCTGACGACGCTGTACACCTCCACCATCAACATCGACAAGAACAACTTTGCGCCGCGCATCGGACTGGCCTGGTCGCTGGGAAAAGGCACGGTTCTGCGCGCCGGCTACGGCATGTTCTACGCGAAGACGTCCAACAGCACTTTTTACGCGACGCGCGTTGAGAACGGCGTATTCCAGCAGACTTTCAACTGCAACACGACTACCTGTCCGGCGCTGACGTTCCCCAATCTTCCGTTTACTCCTCCGGGCGGCGCCCCCATAGCTCCGTTCTCGGGCGCCCTGACTCCGCAAGTGACGCCGTTCACGTTGTCGGCGGCCACCGCCACTACGCGCGGGCAGGTGCCGGACTGGGTGAATCCTCTGGTTCATGAGGGTGAGGTCAACTTCGAACGCGCTATTCCCGGGAGTATGACAGCATCGATCAGCTACGTTTTCAGCCGCGCGCTGCGCCTGCCGATGTTTGTCGACACCAACCTGCAGCCTGCTACAGCAACCAAGGCTTACGACATCACCAACACCGCCGGCGCGACGCAGAGTACTGTGACGGAGCCCTTCTATACGACACGCATCGATCCGACGGGTTCCATCCTGACCGGCTTCAGCGATGTGAACTCCTGGTACAACAGCATGGTGCTCAGCCTGCGGCGCCCCATGAGCCATGGGCTGGAGTTCATGGTCAACTACACGCTGGCGAAGGCCACCGACGGCGGGCAGGTGCCGGGACAGTTCGGCACGTTTAACGGAACCGACTCGGCGTTCGATCCGAAGAACCGCAAGCTGGAGTATGCGCGGTCGGACCTGGATCAGCGGCACCGCTTTGTCGGAAACGTCGTATGGGCGCCGCCTTATGCCAAGAAGCTTTCGAACACTGCCATGCGGCTACTACTCGATGGCTGGAACTTCTCGACCATCGTGGTGGCCTCCACGGGTCAGGCTGTGACAGGCGTCATTAATGGATTCCCGTCGGGCGGACCGGATGGCGGACTGACCGGCGGCCTGGTGAACAACTCCGGCACGGGTACCGGCGGACGCGCGCCGGGAGTTCGCAATTCGTTCACCGGTCCCGGATACAAGGACGTCGATTTCCGGATTGGCCGTCAGTTCGCGATTGCCGAGCGGTATAGGCTCTCATTTGTCGGAGAGGCGTTCAACCTTTTCAACTTCACGAACATATACACGGTCAACAATACGGAATACAATTACTCGGCTGCCGGGTCGGGTGTATGCGCGGGACATACGAATGGCTGCCTGGTTGCGAACCCGGCATTCTTTGCTCCGCTGACGTCGAATAACAATTTGTCCGGCGCCCGGCAGTTGCAGATTTCGGCACGATTTACGTTCTAAGCTCGGGAGAAACCGAGGGACTTGCAGAAGCCGGAATTTTGCAAGCCCCTCGAAACCGCTTGCGCCATCGCAGAGGGTTCACAATGGAAGTGAACCGTCATGCGACATTTGATTGTCCCGGTTCTGGCGTGCTGCAGCTTAGCGGCACAGCCGGCGCTCGACTCTCAGGTCGAGGCAAGAGTAGATCGGCTCTTGCGGCAAATGACCCTGGAGCAGAAGATCGACCTGCTCGGCGGAGTAAACGGCTTCTACATTCGGGCAATTCCCAAGATCGATCTACCTCGGCTGAAAACGTCGGATGGACCGCTGGGACCTCGCAACGATGCGCCGTCGACAGCCATGGCGGGTGGTATCGGGCTGGCAGCCACCTGGAACGCGGCGCTGGCCAAAGATGTCGGCGCTCAGATCGGCCGCGATGCGCGAGCTCGCGGAGTCCATTTCATGCTTGGCCCCGGCGTGAATATCTATCGCGCGCCTATGAACGGCAGGAACTTTGAGTATTTCGGCGAAGATCCTTTCCTCGCGTCGCGCATTGCCGTCGCATACATTGAGGGACTGCAGGCGCAGGGCGTTAGCGCCACGGTCAAGCACTTCATGGGCAATAATTCTGAATTCGCCCGGCACGACACGGATTCCATCATCGACGAGCGGACGATGCGCGAGATCTACCTTCCTGTCTTTGAGGCTGCCGTGAAGGAGGCCCACGTGGGGTCCATCATGGACTCCTACAACCTCCTCAACGGGGCACACATGAGTCAGAACGCGGATATCAACAATCGCATCGCCAAGAAGGAATGGGGATTCGACGGCGTCATGATGTCCGATTGGGTTTCCACCTACGATGGCATCGCGGCGGCGAACGGTGGGCTCGACCTGGAGATGCCCTCGGGCGACCACCTGAACCGCAGGACGCTTCTGCCGGCGATCGAAAAGGGGCAGGTCACCGTTGCGGCTGTCGACGACAAGGTGCGCCGGATCCTGCGAACTGCGGTCCGGTTCGGGTGGCTGGATCGCGATCAAACCGATCTTGCGATTCCCCGCTATAACCAGCAAGCCGCTGGTGTCGCGCTTCAGGGAGCGCGTGAATCGATGGTGCTCCTGAAAAATGCGAATCATGTGCTGCCGTTCGATCGCAAAAAGATCAAGTCGGTGGCCGTGATTGGTCCACTCGCTTATCCTGCCGTTTTGGGCGCCGGTGGAAGTTCAGAAGTGACCGCCTTCGCGCCCATCAGCTACCTCGCGGGGATCAGCGATGCGCTAAAGGACAGTGCCAAGGTTTATTACAACCGCGGCGTAGGTACCTGGAGTCACCTGGCGGGTTCAACCGTGTTCTCCACAGCGGCTGCGAACGGGAAACCTGGACTAACGGTGGAGAAGTTTAACAACCCGAATTTCGAAGGTCCTCCCGTCTCGACACACGTCGAGTTGCATATGAATCTGAAGCCATCGCGAACCATCGCCGAGCTGACCGACGAGGATATCGCGGATCTGCTGGCTGCGGGAGAAAAGGAATCGAACGGCTCATCGACTCGCTGGACCGGTTACTTCGATGCCGACCCTTCCGGCAACTTCGAGGTCTTCGTCCAGTCGCCCGGTGAGTCCGGGGGGTACCGGCTCTTTATTGATGGCAGGATCGTCATCGATGACTGGAAGATTCGGAAAGCCATCTTTGACCACACTACGTGGGCGCTGTCGGCGGGGACGCATAAGGTGGTTTTCGAGAGATTCGTGCCCGGCAGGCCGGATCTCTTCGGGGAAACATTGCGAGTCGGCATTGTTCCGCAGAAGGCGATCGTGGAACAGGACGCTAAAGCGATTGCCGCGAAGGCGGACGCGGTCGTGCTGGCGGTAGGGTTCGACAAGGACACGGAAAGCGAGGGAGGCGATCGCACCTTCACGCTGCCCGCCGGTCAGGATGAGTTGATCCGCGAGATTGCCGCCGTCAACCCAAACACGGTCGTAGTGCTGACCGCAGGCGGGGCAGTGGATGCGCGGCCCTGGCTCGATCGGGTTCCGGCATTCGTTCACGCGTGGTATCCAGGACAGGCGGGCGGGCAGGCGCTTGCTGACATACTAATTGGAAACGTGAATCCATCCGGCCGATTACCGATCAGCTACGACCGGAGTTGGGAAGAGAATCCTGCTCACGACAGCTACTACCCGTCGCCGGGCACCGACCGCATCGTATATAAAGAAGGCGTTTTCGTCGGCTACCGCGGCTATGATCGCGGGCACAAGCAGCCGCTCTTTCCATTTGGCTTTGGTCTTTCGTATACCGATTTCCGATATGAAACCCTGACCGTGAATGCGAATCCGGGTGGATACGAAGTGAAGTTCAACGTTACGAACACGGGCAAGGTAGCGGGTGCCGACGTTGCGCAAGTCTATGTCGGCGATACACACTCCCCGGTAGCCCGGCCGCCGAAAGAACTCAAGGCGTTCGCAAAGGTCAGTCTGGCTCCCGGTGAAACGAAGACGGTGACCGTGAACCTGGACTCGCGTGCGTTCGCGTACTACGACACTGGCGCGAAGCAATGGCGGGCTGACCCCGGAGATTTTGACATTCTGGTAGGCCGGTCAGCGGAACAGATCGAATTGCGGGGTAAGATTACGCTACCGGCGTTCTCGACGCGATAGATTTGCAACCTGGGGCGGGCTTGAGGCTTTTTCAAACCCGCCCTTCAACCAGAAGCCGACGAGCAACGTAAACGAACCGTGGCCAGCACGTAGTTCTTCGTCGCCATTTGCATTGTATTGAAACAGGACACGCCACGTCGTATACTGAACCATATGGTTCAGTTTCGCCAAGCCCGCTTCGATGCCTCATTCGGAGCGCTCTCGGACGCCAGCCGACGCGGCGTTCTGGAGGAGCTCGGGCGTGCAGACGCTTCGATCACGGCCCTTGCCGAGAAGTTCCACATGACCCTCACGGGCATGAAGAAGCATGTAGTCGTGTTGGAGCAAGCGGGGCTTGTCACCACGGAGAAGATCGGGCGCGTGCGGACCTGCAAGCTCGGCCTCCGCGGACTGCAAGAAGAGGCGGCATGGATCGAGAGGTACCGCCAGCTCTGGAGCGCACGTTTCGACGAGTTGGACAAGGTTGTCGAGGAATTGAAAACTAAGGAGAAAGTCGATGGACGAAAGAAGAGAAGGTGAGGCCACCTCCCCGAAGAACCGCACGGTGGTGGAACGGAAGTCCGAGCGCGAGCTCGTCGTCACGCGAACCGTCAACGCCCCTGCGCGCCTCGTGTTCGAGGCGTGGACTAAGGCAGAACTGTTCAGGAGGTGGTGGGTACCAAAGTCGTATGGTATGACCCTGCTTTCCTGCGAAATGGATGTTCGCGTTGGGGGACAGTATCGTTTGGTGTTTCGCCACGAAGACTCGACGATGGAGTTCTTCGGCACGTACCTCGAAGTGACACCGCACTCGCGCCTCGTTTGGACCAGCGAGGAAGGTGACAACGGCAAGACCATCACCACGGTGACCTTCGATGAAAACGCAGGCAAAACGTTGTTGGTCGTGCACGATCTCTATCCCTCGAATGAAGCGGTTGACTCCGGATCGACGGGCGCGATGCCCGAGGCGCTCGATCAACTCGACGAGCTTCTCGCCAGCCTGGGATCAAGTACGGAGACAAAATGACGCGGTCAACCGATCCATCAACGAAGCGTGCGGCGGGCCGCGACGGTAAGAAAAACGCCCAGGGCAAGACTCCGGCGAAGCTGCTGGTTGCCATGACGGGCAAGGCAAGCGCCGCGAAGACCGCAAAAGGCGCCGAACCCGTGTTCGCGTACATCGCCAGCTTGCCGCAGCCGCAGCGCGGCATCGCCGAGCGCATCGATGCCTTGGCGGCCAAAAGCTTGCCGGACATCCAGCGAGCGGTGAAGTGGGGCATGGCGTACTACGGGGTCGACGGGGGCTGGTGCTTCTGTTCCGGCGCCTTTGTCGGCCATGTGAAACTGATGTTCATTCGCGGCACGGAGATCACGCCGGAACCGCCCGTGACGCCGATTGGGATGGGCAAATCCACCCGCGGGGTAGAGTTAGCATCGGTTGACGATTTCGACGAGCGCCAATTGGTGTCGTGGATGAACCAGTCCGCCACCATGCCCTTCGTCGGGGGAAAGAAGCGATGATTATGCCATGGCGTAGCGTTCTGGATGCCGAGAAGGCCAACGAGACGGTGGCATGGCAAGCGTTGCAACGCCGTTAGCAGGGAGTTGACCGCCTTAACGCCAGTCGTCGATCACGTAGGCATCGGGCCGATTGAATCCGTCGGTATGCGGACGTTGCATGGCGACACCCTGCATGGTCACTCGATATCCGTGGGAGCGTATGCGACGGTAGGCATCTTCGCGAGCCAGATTCACGCCAGCCTCTACAGTCGCTCCGCGCGAAAATGCAAACCCCTCGCAAGCATCCAGCAACTTGTCGAAACGGTCACCGGCCCCAATACCACCACGGGCTGCACCAAACTTGACGTAACAAGTTGTTTTGCCGCCCTCCGATCCGGGTCCGTTCAGGCACACTGCGAAAGCATCGAGAACCGCGCGCGTGTATGTCAACACGACGTCGCCGGTGCGCTGCGCAAGTACGGCCCGGATCTCACCAGCCAGATCGAGTCCCTTATCGATCTTGTGGGTGAGTTTTCCGCAGGCCTGGATGGCCTGTTCGCGCTGGCTTTTCGTAAAGGCCGATAGCAACACCGGCGCATGCGCAGGCTTAGCCTGTGACGCTGGGTTAGACTCCGGTGTGCGCGTCATAATCGCGGTAAGAAACCGCGGCCAGTAGCCGAACTTCTGGTACAAACCCACGTGCTTGGCACTTTCGGCGAACGTGAACAGCCCGGTGTGCCGCACTCCCCATCGGTCGAAAATCGCCATCGTGGCTTCGAGCAGCTGCTGCGCCACGCCGCGATCCCAGTATTCGGGCAGCACAGTCAGGGGTCCGAAGAACCCGAACGATCCCCAGCGCGTGGCTACATTCGATCCGATCAGGCGGCCACCTTCGCGCGCTGCGATCACCTTGACGTGGGTCGAACGCCAGCGCGGCGTCATCAAATCCCGGTCGCCCATAAAATCGAGGGGATCGGGCAATCCCAGAAACGTTCCGAATGCCAGCCGGACAATACGGCCAGCCTCTTCGAGTTCACTCTGTTTGAGCAGGCCAACTTTGAAGGGCCGATTCGCCGACATTGCGTTTCCGTCTCCTGCGTTAGCCCCGCGATCGCATTAAGTTTCAAGATGCGGAGATTAGATGAGTTTAGCCCAACAAGGTCGGCTGCAGCTGGATAACGCGCCAGTCGGAGAATGCCGGTTCGGTTCCGACCTTTGTACGGAATGCCGACATTACGGACGGAGGTGCAGGCAAGGTCTAAGCGAACGACAACGTCTTTATCAATCACTACTTGGGCGGCAAGCTGGAAGTGGTTTGGGCCACTTGCCAAAACCGTCAAAATGGACTGATTCGAGGAATTCCGCTCACTCGCGTTCCGCTATTCGAGCCGAAGCGCCGTCATCGGATCGACGCGAGTTGCTCTCGTCGCCGGAATACAAACGGCCAAGAGAGCAACTGCGCCCAGAAGCAGCGGAGTAATGATGAAAGCGACGGGATCCCAGGGTTTGACACCAAAGAGGAAGCCGGCTAAGAAGCGACTGAGCCAGAACGCTCCGCCGATTCCGAGGACCACACCGAAGCCGGCAAGGATCATGCCCTGACCGATCACCATGTTGCGTAGACTCGATGCCTGTGCTCCCAGCGCCATGCGTACGCCGAGTTCCTGGGTGCGCTGCTGCACGGCATAGGACATGACTCCATAGACACCGAGGGCAGCCATCAGCAATCCCGCTGCTCCAAAGATAGTGAGGGTCAGCATATTGAAGCGTTGACGAGCCGTGTTGCGCACCTCCACCTCGGCCATGGTCCGCACATGGGCGACCGGCAAGCCTCCGCTGGCGTTACGCAGCGCTGCTTCGATAGGAGCCCGCAGGGTGTACGGATTGACGCGGCTGCGCACGATCCACCAGAGCGGCACCACCCGGGAGTTGAGCGCAGTCTCCGCGTCCGGCATTTGTGCGATAGGGATGTACATCGTTGGAAACGGATCGCGACTGACACCGGCATCGCGTGTGTCGCCCACGACGCCAACGATCTGGCGGGGCGGCTCGCCAAACGCGGGGCCCCCCGCTCCGATCAGTATGCGATCGCTAAGAGGATCGCCTTTGGGCCAATACTCGCGAGCCATCGTCTGGTTGATGATGACCACCGCGGGCGCGGTGCTATCATCCTGCCGGGTAAAAGCGCGACCGCGTAACAAAGGAATTTCAAAGGTTGAGAAATAGCTCCACGAGATGGAAAAGAAGCCCGCCGTGCCGGTGAAGGGCGTCTCGCCCTTAGCGCGTCCTAAGACATCAAAGCCCATCCCGAAACAACCCTGCAACGGCAGGCAACTGCTCGCACCCGCGTCGAGCACTCCCGGGACAGCCATGAGACTTTCCCGGCCGTCGTGCACGATCTCGGCAACGGGTCCCGTTCTCCGAAAGCGGCTCCCACTTATCGACATGGCCGCGCTGAGCACGTTGTGGGTGGTGAAACCGGGATTGACAGCCTCCAACTTCAGGAATGTCCGGACGAGCAGAGCAGCGCCGGTGATCAGAACCAGGGCAAGCGCTATCTCGCTCACCACCAATATGGAGCGGATGTTGCCACGACGAAGGCCCATGCCGGAACGGCTTGAATTCTCGTTTAGCGAGGTAATAAGATCGCGGCGCGACGCGGAAATCGCGGGCGCCAGGCCAAAGAAGATGCCGCTAAGCAGCGAGACGCCCAAGGTAAATAGCAGGACACGGTAATCGAATCCGAGCGCCGAGCCGTTTTCTCCGATGCGAGGAATATCGCCAGGGCTGAAGCTCAGCAGTAGACGCACGCCGCTGAACCCGACGGCCAAGCCTAACAGGCCGCCCGCAAAAGAAAGCATAAGACTCTCAGCCAGCAGTTGCCGAATAATCTGTCCGCGCGCGGCCCCCAAAGCCGCACGGGTTGCAAGTTCGCGTCTTCGAACTGAGGCTCGCGCGAGCAGGAGGTTGGCCATGTTGGCGCAGGCGATCAGAAGCACGAACCCCACGGCTCCCAGCAGAACCATGAGTGGGAAGCGGGTAGTGCCAATCAAGGACTCCTGCAGCGACACTGCGCGGAACCCGCCGTGGGGTGGCAGAGCGTTGCTGCCATAAGTGCGGCGGAACTGGGTCGCGGCCAGCGCAAGCTGCGCATTTGCCTGAGCTGCGGTGACGCCCGGCTTCAGCCGCGCTGCCACGTTGAAGTTGCGGACCATCTCTTGCGTGGTCAGATCGAACTGAAAAGGGATCCACAGATCGGCGGGCGTGTCGGTGACGAAGTCGCGGCCGATGACGCCGACAACCAGCCACGGCTGCTCGTCCACCTGGATGGTTGAGCCGACGATCTTGCCGCTCCCTCCGAAGCGCCTCTTCCACAGACCGTAACTCAAAACCGCAACGTGACCGCCATTTGGGCTATCTTCTGTTGCGGTGAAAGTGCGTCCGGCAATGACGGGAGCGCCGAACAGCGCGAAGTATCCGCTGGTGACATGGATGCCCACCACCTGCTCGGGTTGATCTCCGCCTGTGAGGTTCATTCCGGCTCCGCCCCAGTCGTAGGCAGCCACCTGCTGGAGGATGGCGGGTTGCTGCTTCCAGATGTTGTACTCCGGAATGCTCGCGACGGGAATTGGCCCCAGGTTGCTCGTGGTCACCAGTTGCACCAGAGCCTGTGGGTCGGGATAGGTCAGGGGCTTGAGGAGTACGGCATCCACCACCGAAAAGACCGCGGTATTCACACCAATCCCGACGGCAATGACGAGGAGCGCGATCGATGTGAAGCCGGGTGCCCGGGCAAGAGAACGTACGGCGTAGCGCAGATAACGCCATTCCTCGGCGAGCCAGGGGAAAGACCGATAGCGCCACATCGAATCACCCAGAATCAGACAGATCCGCTAGCGAGCTTTCTCAGCCGGAATCGGCTTCATTTTGGGCGGTGCTCCTCCAGGCCGGATTTCGGCATGTGTGTCGTCCTTCAGGGTCACGCTGAATTCAAAGCCGTCACTCACTGTGATGTGCAGAGCGGAACCTTCGAGGATTGCCTTGGTGATCGGCTTTGGCGTGCTGTCTTCGGCCGGATCAGCATGGCTTAACTCTCCGTCATCATTCAGCGCAATTTGAGAGGGTGTGACCGACCCGGTAAAGCCGGATCCGTGCCGAACTAGAATCATGGTGGCGAAGCTCCTTCCATCGAACATCCAGTTCCAGGTTCCCGCGAACTTTGCTGCCGTGTTAGAAGGCTGAGCGCTTGCTTGCCGGCTCATCGCGTGGGCAAACACGGCGCCCGCGCCGAATGTAAAGCCCGATGCCAGGGCAAGCGCAATTAGAGCGGCCCGTGATAGCGAAAGTCTTTTTTCTGTCAGCGTCATGATTCGAGTCTCCAGGTTGTCACCGTCAAAAATACCCAGCCCTACTGCGTTGCCCCGAGGAGCATGCAAGCACAATGACGCCAGGTGTAAAAGCGTATTGGCATACGAACGGCGCGTCCCAAGACGGGCAGCGGCGTAGTCATCGCAGGCAAGTTCCCGGGTTTCGGAGATCTTTGACATCAGATAGCTGATGCCGGGGTGCCAGGCCAAAGGCACCGAGATCAATTCACATAGGATGTGGACCGGAAAATCTCTGCGACGGATGTGTCCATATTCGTGCGCAAGAATTGCCGTGAGCTCTTGTTCGCCGAGGTCTGGCAGCACCTTACTGGGCAGCAGAATGGCGGGATGAAAGAAGCCGACGGTTACGGGATCGTCAATGGCTGCAGACTCAAGGAGAACGACCCGGTACCTGGGCTCAATGATCTGGCCGGACATCCCAATTTGGGCCGGAGAGATTACCGATGCGTCTCTCCGCAGCACATGAACTCGGTGAACCGCCCGGCTGAAGCGGGCCAGCCGAAGCAGAACAAGTACCCCCCAAATACTGACGATCCAAGTTTGGAACCCCGGCGCGATCGTGAGCTGTTTGTGCAGCTTAGAATGATCGTCCCAACTCCAAAAACGGTGATTCGACCCTGCAGTGTCCGAGGCAACTTGCTGCTGAGCTTTCTCTGCAACTACGGTTGGGGTCGACTGCCAAAAGGTGTTGATAACCGGAGCCGCCACCGAGAAGAGCAGCACTGCGAGATAGAAGGAATGTTGATCCCTTGCTCTCGCCTTCACGACGAGACGCGAGAAGACCGCCGCCAAGATAGCAAAAAAGCCAATTTGTAGAAGCGCATTGAGCAGCAGATCGAATAAGCTTTCTTGAATTAGGCTCATTCCGGTTCCTCCTCCAGGCTCTCGCTGGCTTGCAACTTCGCCTGTAACTCCGCAAGTTTTTTGGCGTCGAGCTGCTTGCTCCGAACCAAAGATAGGAGAAGGTCGTCCACTGACCCTCGAAAGACCTTCTGCAGGACGTCCTTGATAGCATGCGAGTCGGCTGCCTCTTGAGAAACGATGGCGCTGTATTCATAGGCACGTCCAACCAGCTTTCTCTTCACTTTTCCTTTGCGCTGCAGGACATTCAGCGTGGTCTGCACGGTCGTATACGCGAGCTGAGGCTCACCCGTCAGCCCCTGCAGGATCTTCTGGACGTTCCCGGTCCCAATGTCCCAGACAACGCGCATAATTCGTCGTTCTAAAGGGGTCAGTACTCTCGTTTTCTTCGGCAGGGCACGCACTCCTATGAATATAGGAGATCGGCCCATGTTTTGTCAACTATAATCATAGGAGACGTGGCGGCGCCTCGACATAGCAGGCTGCAGACACCGCGCGGCGCGGGTGCATCTCGGTTGGAATCGCTGACCGTGGCTCGTGATGCGGAAGAAAATCGAGAGAGTACCAGGCCCCAGGGCCGATTTAGCCTTATCGATCGTCAGAAGACAGATGATCGCGGCAGATGTCCCTGAGATCGCCAGGTTCTACCCCTTTAGCAGCCCGTGGCAGAAGTCGGGCAGGCTGAATGCCTGCCCATGCCGCTCTCAAAGACTTTTGCGACGGGCTGTCAGTAGCGGTTGAACTCTCTGAAGCGGATTTCCGGGCAAATAGCGTGCGAAAATGGCTTCTTGTTCGTAATCCGGGGCACACTCCCTCGAACGCCGTTCAGGGGACGCCAAGTACCGGAGAAAGCGAGAATTTCCATGAATCCACTCTGCATCAGGCACGTCGCGCCGATGGTCACGGCCCTCTTCCTCATCCCGGCTTCCTTCGCCCAGGCAACAGGAGGTGACACAGTCGATCCGGAAGCCCTGGCCCAGATCAAAACCGAGGCTTTCGAGCACTCGCAAGTGATGGAAAACCTCTTTTGGATGTCCGAGGTGTATGGTCCGCGCGTCACCAATAGCCGCAATCACAAACTCGCCGCCGAGTGGGCCATGAAGCAGATGCAAGAGTGGGGACTGAAGAACGTCCACCTGGAAAAGTGGCCCTTCGGCTACGGGTGGCAGATCAAGCATTTCTACGCCGCGATGGAGACGCCGGTCTATGCTGCGTTTACAGGATTCCCGCTGGCATGGACGCCTGGAACCAACGGCCCTATCACGGTCGAGCCGGTGTGGGCGCCCATCCACTCGAAAGCAGATTTCGCCAAATACCATGGCAAGCTGAAAGGCAAGGCGCTGCTGATGTTTGACCCGGCTCCACTCACGCTCCACACGCGGCCGGACGCGCAGCCCTCCCCAACCGATGAGGAAATTCTGGCGCGCGCAGGCGAGCGCAGGAGCGGTGGCGGCCGGGGCGGAGCAGCAGCTGGCGCGGCACTCAATCGCGACCCCAGCGGGCGGGGCCGCCCCGGCGAAGGCGAGTGGGAGTACACGCCGACGTCGCTTGCTCTGGCCAATGCGAAGAACGGAGTCCTGCGCAACGAGGTCAACGCTTTCCTGAAGGAGGAGGGTGTGGCCATTTCCATCACGCCGGGTTACAACGGAGACGGCGGTACGATCTTTTCCACGTATGGAGGGTCGGAGAATCCCAAGGATCCCATTCCACCTCCGATGGTCGCCATTGGGGCAGAGCAGTATAACCGCCTCGTCCGCCTGATACAGCACGGTATCACGCCGAAGCTGAACTTCGATATCGCGGTCGATTATCAAAAGGAAGACCAGAACGCATTCAATGTCATCGGCGAGATTCCTGGCACCACTAAACCGGATGAAGTCGTCATGCTCGGCGGTCATTTTGACAGCTGGCAGGGCGGCACTGGCGCAACGGATAACGGGACGGGATCTTCCGTGGCGATGGAGGCGATGCGGATTTTGGCTACGTTGCATAAACCCATGGCGCGAACGGTTCGTATTGCCCTGTGGGGCGGCGAAGAGGAGGGCGTCTACGGCTCAATTGCCTACGTGCAGCAGCACTTCGCTAAACGCACGACCATGGTGAAGACCCCCGAGTACGACAAGCTGGATGTGTATTTTAACGACGACGGCGGCTCCGGCCGCTTCCGCGGAGTGTCGGCGGGTGGGAGTCCGCAGATGGCCGAAATCTTCAAGTCCTGGATTGAGCCAATCAAGGATCAGCATATCGTTGCTGTTTCTGGCGGGGATCAGTTCAGACCCACCGCAAGCCCGGGTGGCACGGACTCGTCCGCCTTTTCGTGGATCGGCCTGAACGGCATTGGCTTCCAGCAGGATGGGTTGGAGTACGGTACCCGTACCCACCACTCCAACGCGGACACCTATGACCGCGTGCAGAAGGCCGATGTAATGCAGGCGTCCATGATCGAAGCGTGGTTTGCCTACAACGCTGCCACTCGTGCTGATATGCTCCCACGGATCCCCACCCCGGCTCCTGACCCGGATGCGAAGAGCCACGAGTAGTGGACAACGCAGATAGTGTTCAACCTCACCTCTGCGCCACGGCGGCTCAAGCTATTCTGAAGAACGTGGAAGGAGATCCGGCAGCATGGCGAAACTTGTCTACGGACTGAGCCAGTCCCTGGATGGCTACGTCGACCACATGAAGCTTGGGCCGCCTGCGCCCGCGGTCTTCCGTCACCTCAACGAGCAAGTGCGTGGCCTGACGGGCCACATCTACGGTCGCCGCATGTACGAGATCATGCGTTATTGGGACGAAGACCTTCCTGATTGGGACGAGGATGATCGCGACTTCGCGGCGGTGTGGCGGAGCCAGCCGAAGTGGGTCGTGTCGCGTTCGGTGAAGTCAGTTGGTCCCAACGCCACGCTTGTCGCGGATGGCTTCGAGACGGTGATACGCAAGCTGAAGGCTGAGTTGGCTGGCGAGATTCACGTTGGTGGACCAGTCCTGGCGCAAAGCCTGACCGAGGCCGGTCTTATCGATGAGTATCGACTCTACCTCCGCCCCGTCGTGCTTGGTGGTGGCAGGTCATTCTTCGCCGGCCCCCGCCCGCCGCTCCACCTCGTGGCCAACGATTTGATCGCCGATGACGTGATTCAGTTGACGTACGTTCCTGCTTAATCGCGCGACTCGCACGATGGAATGCGCTCAGAAATCCAACCTGAGACACTGCTGATTTTAGGGCAGAATCGATCCGGCAACGCATGGCGTTGCCCACTTCCTGAGAGCGTTGTGGCGCCCACTGGATTCGCGCTGGAAGGACTATGAGATGCGAAAAGGGTTTACGAGAAAACCGCAACCGGACGAGCCCGCGGCACCAGCCAAGAACTACATAACGCCGAGGGGGCTCGAGCGCCTGAGAGATGAACACCGGTTTCTGCTTACCAGGGAACGGCCCGCGGTGACG
>DATGJP010000057.1:0-35903 GCA_035295125.1 Bryobacteraceae bacterium
CATAGGTGTAGGAACTGGCTCCGAGTACAGCGACGAACAGATGCGCCTGCTGCACGGGACCACCGGTTCGATCGTAGATCGGGATGGTGGTTCCCACCCAATCGACGAACAGCTTCTCGCCGGCCTTGTGTTCCTGGCGCAGCACCACATCTTGCTTGCGGCGCCAGCGCTGGTACAGCTCGCAGAAACGGGAGTAGCGATAGCCGTTCGGGTTGGCCTGCCGGTATTCCTCCCACAGCAACTGCTGGGTCAGGTGTGGATGCTGCTGCCGCTGCAGGTGAAGATCGGCGAAGTCGGGCATCGGCAGCACCGTCGGACGGCTGCGCGGCGGGCCGCCGAACAGCGCGGCCTCAAGCCGGTCATCATCCCACTCCGGTCCAAGCGGCCACGTGATCTTGGCAGCTTCGGCCCGTTGCAAATACTCGTGGGCGGTACCGAGGCCAATCGAGCAACTCCGGGCGATCGCTCGCAGCCCCAGGCCGACATCGAACTTCAATCGAAGAACTTCTTTGATCTTGCGCACGGACAATCTCCTGGCTGGCAAGCTGATCCTCCCTTTCGGAGGGGGAGGCTGCTTGCCATTGTGTTGTCCAACGCCGCTCAGCTTGTGGAAATCACTCCGGCGAAGCCGAACGCGGTTCCGGGGTCGGCCTGAAACTGTTCGGCTTCATCGCGGAATCGGTGTTCGCCTTCATCCCGGAATGCCGTTCGGAATCATCGCGGAATCGCGTTCACCTTGCCCCGGATTCCCCCAGTGAGAGCGCCAGCTTTAAAACCTGCATCGTCATCGGGACGACGAAGCCAGATTTCTTCATCGGATTTGTCCAGGATCACGAGCCGGGGGCGTGGCAACTCTGTCGCAATGATTGTCTTCAACGACGAAGAGATGAAACTAAGCGCCGACTCCTCGTGGTTCAGGGATCGTGAAGTGAAAGGTGCAGCCTTTACCAAGCTCGGATTCGACCCAGATCCGGCCGCTGTACTGATCGACAATCCGTTTGCAAATGGCCAAACCGATGCCGGTTCCGGCATACTCCTTCTCGGTGTGCAGCCGCTTAAAGAGACCAAAGACCTTCTCCTTATATTCCGGCGCAATGCCAATGCCATTGTCACTCACGCTGAAAACACACTCTGAATCTCCCCGGCTGCCGGCCACGTGAACCGCGGGCGGCCGCTCCGGCCGGCGGTACTTGATGGCGTTACCGATGAGATTCTGCAGCAGTTGTTGGAGATGTGCATGGTGCATCCGGACCATCGGCAGAGGATCGGCAGTGATTTCAGAATGGCTCTCAGCGATCAGGTTAGCCAGATTATCCAGGACATCGCCCAAGACCACATTTGCGTCAGTAGTTTCCGGCTCTTCGGTTCTTCCAACCTGGTTATAAGTGAGCAGATCAGTGATCATGCTTTCCATGCGCGCGGCGCCGGAGCGAAGGTAGATGAGATATTCGAGCGCTTCGCCGTCAAGCTTGTCGCTATAGCGGCGAGTGAGAAGTTCACTATAGACTTTGATGCTGCGCAGCGGCTCCTGAAGATCGTGGCTGGCTGAGTATGCAAATTGCTCGAGGTCCGCATGGGCGCGCCGGAGCTCGGCGTCGGCCCGCTTCCGTTCCGTAATGTCACGAGCCACCTTAGAGGCGCCGATGACTCTTCCCCGTTCGTCCCTGATCGGCGAAATCGTAAGCGAAATGTCCAACAGCGAACCGTCCTTGCATTGGCGGATGGTTTCAAAATGATCGACTCGTTCTCCATTCCGCAAACGGGCAAGGATGGTTAGTTCTTCCTCGAGCCGATCGGGAGGGATAAGAATGGTGATGGGTTTACCCACGATCTCCTCGGCCCTATAGCCGAACAGCCTTTCCGCACTCTCGTTCCAACTCGTGATGATGCCGTTCAAATCCTTGCTGATGATCGCGTCGTCGGAGGAATCGACGATCGAGTGCAGCAATCGCACACTACGTTCAGTATTTCGACGATCTGAGATATCGCGGGCGATTTTGGAACCCCCCATGATCTCTCCCCGCGCACCTCTCACCGGCGAAATCGTCAGTGAGACATCCAGCAATTTCCCGTCTTTGCTGCGCCGGACGGTTTCGATATGGTCCACCCGCTCACCTTGCCTGATGCGGGCTTGAATCTCCAGTTCCTCATCCAGCCTGTCCGGTGGAACCAGCATGGTGACCGGTTTGCCTACAATCTCATCTGCCGTGTAGCCGAAAATGCGCTCGGCACTCTTGTTCCAGCTCGTTATGATGCCATTCAAGTCCTTACTGATGATTGCGTCATCGGACGAATCGACGATGGCGCCCAGTAACCGGGCGCTGCGTTCGGTTCGTTTTGAATCCGTGATATCCCGGACGATTTTAGATGCTCCGATGATGTGTCCCCAGGGATCTCGCACCGGCGAAATGCTGACTGAGGTGTCAATCAACTTTCCGTCTTTCCTGAGACGGACCGTTTCAAAATGCTCGACGCGTTCCCCACGTCTCAGTCGCGCCAGAATGTACGGCTCTTCATCGAGCCGCTCGGGAGGAATGAGAATCGTAATGGGTTTGCCGACAATTTCACCGGAGGTATAGCCAAAAAGCCGCTCCGCGCTCTTATTCCAGCTCGTGATGACGCCGTTTAAATCTTTGCTGATGATCGCGTCGTCCGAAGAATCCACAATTGCGCTCAGCAGCAGTGAGTCGTGCTCTGCTTTCGTTTGCGCGACTTTTAGCGCTGTCATATCCACCAGCATATTGAGCACGCCCGTGACCTTGCCGTCGACGTTGCGTAGGAGAGCGGGATAGGGCACAACCCAGAAGCGGCTGTGGTCCGGCCGCTCCGCGAGAAAGGCGGCTCCCTCGACGATATTCTCTCCTCTGAGCACCGCGGCCAGCGGGCACTGGTCATGGGGCAGCGGCCTGCCGTCTGGTAGAAAAAGCTTCCAGGTTATACACCACCGGTCGACACCCAACACCGGCGAGCGGCCCACCAGCCTTTCAGCGGCAGGATTGAAGTACGTGAGGAGCCCGTTCGCATCGGTGATGATAACGGCAATAGGCAGCACGTCGAGAATTTCGCGGCCGCCCTTTTCTAATCCGTTTGCCGGGTGGGCGAGCCCCTCAGGCGTCATGTTTTCCTCCGGTGCAACCCTGTTTGAATCAAGAGAAGACACAACGATGACGAATGTTTGGCCCGATTCCCGGTACACCCGAAGCCCTCTAAACTCTCTTCGCCGTCATGTTTAGGCAAATGCATTTCGGGATAACGAATCAACGTACGGTATTCTTGGTCGCTGTCCAGGCTGCCGATCAGCGTTTAGCCCTTTCTCTCCACCTTGAAGCAACGTGTATGCCGCGGTCTTTCTGGTAACTGCTTGGGCTCTTCGCAAGCTGGAGTCAAATCGGCAGGATTTATCGGGCGCTCGTCAAGTTTGAGGAAGCGGATATATTCTTCGGGCGCGCTGAATCGCCCTTCGCGAGGTTTAGCCATGACGAACTCGTCCGGCTGCGGGAGCGAAATGGTCAGCGCCGCTTTTTCCACAGGAAGCTTACCGGGCGAACCCAGCATAACACTATTCGTAATCAGGGGAGACCCGATCGGGCCGACCGTGGAGTGGGAAGGCATAGCCCCGAACCCGCGCCTATAGCAGTTGGAAAGCCGGGAAGAAGAGTATGCTTTTCGTTGACGGAATCGTTCTCGCGGTCCTTTTGGCGTAGCTCCCTTTGGGGCTACACTTGCAGTTTCTACCCGGTTCGCGATGCGGGAATGGAAAAAGAGTAAGGCTACTTCGTCTCTGGAAGGCCGTTCGGTACTTTAGGCTTTGCTCTTTACCAGGAGGACCACTCCGCCAATGGCGAGAATGGCCCCGGCAAGTGGGCCGTATGGGACATTGTGTGTTGTTTCCTTGGTGGCATGAATTGGCCCTACGTCCAGCACCTTATCGCGGGTCTTGAATCCAAACGCGCCCCAGACGACGATTACTATGCCAATCGCAATTAGCAGGATTGCCGCTGTTTTCACTGAAGTATCCTTTCGAAATGGGAGAACCGACGAATTGCGAACAAGCAGGACAAGTGTCCACGCGCGGGAACACGTGCTAGCAATAATCGCGAACGATTTCCCGAAGACCGTTTGACGTCTCGGAACTTTTTCTGGATCTTACCGCCAACCTTTCGTCCTGGCCTTCAGGTTCGCTCCTGGGAGGTCGAGCATGTTGATGGCCGAAATACGGTTCCGTCGGGCTGAACGGCCGGGTTGTTTCGACACTAGCAGCGCCGTGGCAGAAGTCTGGCAGGCTCAAAGGCCTCCACGACCTTGGCTCGCATCCTGTTGAGGCATAAAGGGGTGGCGCAGGCGGTTTCGCCTGCGCATGCCGCTCTCAAAGGCATGGTCCCGACGAGAAGCACTCGACGGCACCGGCACTCAGCCTGCCGCTTTGTAGGTCTTAGCGCTACCATAAGCAATTAACAGTCTGATCGGGGAGGGTGCGGATCGCCCGAACCGGCAGGAGGCCCATGAGCGACCGTGTGGATTTTGAAATTGTTTGTCCGAATGACCATGAGCAGACGGTCACTTTCAGCAGAGAAGAATTCGAAGCAGAATTGAAGTCCGGCGCGCTGGTGTTCCACTGCAACACATGCGACACGAACTGGCCTCCCTCCCACGAAGACATTGCCAAAATTCGAAAAGGATTCCCAAAGAATTCTAAGTAGTGCCGGCTTAGCAGAACCTCCTAAGCGCGAGAGGCATCTCATCGAATCCGCGCGGCTATTTGCTTCATTGAGCGCCTGGAACGGGTGACCTTGCGGGGACACCACGCGTTAAACTCAGCCGCACGCTGAGCCAGTCTGGCGGCCCGTCGCAGAAGTCTTTTAGAGCGGCATGCGCAGGCGAAACCCGCTTGCGCCACCTTTAGGGCTCAACAGATTGCGAGCCAAGGTCCACGTAATACTCCAGGTAGCCGTGTGCCTCTGTGCATGATACGATGCCGCATGTGAAATTCGCCAACATGATCACTGCCGTAGACGCACACGCCTGCGGAGAACCCGGCCGAGTCATTATCGGTGGTGTGCTCGATGTTCCCGGCAAAACGATGTTCGAGAAGAAGACCTATCTCGAAACAAAAGCCGATCACATCCGCAAACGCATGCTGCGCGAGCCGCGAGGCTATCCGGGATTGTGCTGCAACCTCGTACTGCCGCCCACCCATCCGGACGCTGACGCCGGCTTCGTGATCATGGAGCAGGTGGAGTACCCGCCAATGTCCGGTTCCAACACAATCTGTGTCGCCACAGTGCTGATTGAGACTGGAATGGTGCCCGTCACCGAGCCCTTGACACGATTGAAACTCGACACTCCCGCGGGTTTGATCGATGTTGAGGCGCAAGTACGCGACGGTAAAGTCACGCAAATCACCTTTCTCAATGTGCCTGCGTTCGCCGTTCATCTGGACGCGAAAGTGGAAGTCAGAGGCATCGGCACAGTCACGGTTGATGTGGCGTACGGCGGTATGTTCTACGTCATCGCGGATGCCGAACCACTCGGTTTCCGTATCACTCCCGACGAGGCTCGGGATATCGTCCGCGTTATGGAGATGATCAAAGCGGCGACGCAGGAGCAATTGCCGGTGGCGCATCCTGATAACCCCGGAATAGCCGGCGTCAGCATCGCCGAGATTTCGGGGCCGCCTTCGCGCCCGGATGCCCATGCGAAAAACACTGTCGTTGTTTCGACGGGCAAGCTCGATTGGTCACGTCCCGCGTCCTGGACGGGCTGTCTCGATCGATCTCCCTGCGGCACCGGCACCTGCGCAAAGATGGCGGTCTTGCATGCAAAGGGCAAGCTTGGTCTGCATCAGGATTTCGTGCATGAGGGTATTCTTGGAACGATCTTCACAGGCCGGCTGATCGAGCAAACGTGGGTCGGTCCTTATCCCGCGGTGGTCCCCACAATCTCCGGCCAGGCGTGGATTACGGGATTCGCGCAGTATGTTTTAGAGATCGACGACCCCTTTCCAGAAGGGTTTACCGTTGGAGACATATGGGCGGTTTAAGCGAGTGGAAGTCACTTCCGGGGCGCGCCGAGGTATCCGCGCTCATCGGAGTTCAAGGCACCTGCAAGATCCATCCGGCGCTGTCGTAACTGCGTTAGCTGGACCCGTGACAACAGGGTCCGCCCCTGATGTCCGGTAATCTGGAAGCAGGCAGCAACATGAGAACGGTGTCTGTGGGGACGTTCGCACTCGTGTGTGTGGGGACCTGGATCGCCGCGTCCAGTCCAGCCATGAAGGCTCCGATCCATTTCACATTCCGGCCGATCGATTTCAGACTCGACAGTTGTGAGACGCCGGAACGCCACGCTCCGGAGACGATGGCCGGAGGCGTGGCCGTATTCGACTACAACAACGACGGGTATCTCGACATTTTCTTTGCGAACGGGGCCGATATTCACACACTCAAGAAGGACGCGGCGAAATACTCCAACCGGCTGTTTAAGAATGATGGCAAGGGCCATTTTACGGATGTCACGGCCCAGGCCGGGTTAACGGGAACCGGCTTCGACAATGGCGTCGTGGTCGGCGACTACGACAATGACGGTTACAAGGACCTGTTCGTCGGAGGCGTCCACGGCAATCATCTCTATCACAACAACGGCGACGGGACCTTCACCGATGTCACGTCAAAAGCCGGGCTCAACAAGCCGGATTCCGAGTACGGCCCGCTTTGGTCGGTTGGAGGCGCCTGGGTCGACGTCAACAATGACGGGCTGCTCGACCTGTTCGTCGTGAATTACCTCTCGTGGAACGTCGACCACGAGCCGGTGTGTGAGGCCGCGCCAGGGAAGCGCGACTACTGTCATCCGAAAATGTACAAGCCGACCCCCAACCAGCTATTCCTGAACAACGGCGACGGCACTTTTCGCGACGTCTCAGCGGAGGCGGGCATTCGTTCGCATCCTGCAAAAGGCATGGGCATCGGGATTGCAGATTACAATCTCGATGGCTGGATGGACATCTTCGTCCCGAACGATAAACTGTTCAACTCGTTTTTCAGGAACAAGGGCGGCGGGAAGTTCGATGAGATCGCATTTGAATCGAATGTCGCGCTTGCCGAAGATGGCCAGTTCATCTCGGGGATGGGCATCGATTTTCGCGATCTCGACAATGATGGGTATCCCGACATTGCATTTGTAGCGCTTGACGGTGAGACGTTTCCGCTCTTCCGGAACACTGGGAAGGGGGAGTTCAAGGATATTACGCAATCGAGCGGGATGAGCCGCATGAGCGCGCCGATGGCCGGCTATTCACCGACGATTGTTGATTTCGATAACGACGGCTGGAAGGACATCTTCGTGACGCGCGGACACGTGCAGTCGCTCGGTTATGCGTCGAAGATCGCCGTGGCGCAAAACAACACGGTGTTTCACAACCTGGGTGGCGCCAAATTCGAGGCGCTGACGGGAGAAGCCGGTCTGACGGCGCAAGAGCCTTCGCGGCATCGTGGATCGGCGGTGGGCGATTTGAACGGAGATGGTTTGCCGGATGTGGTGGTGTCGGCTTTGTCGGCGCCTGCGGAGCTTTGGATCAATGACAGCGCGACGGCGAAGAACTGGCTGGATCTGCGGCTGGAAGGAACCAAGAGCAACCGCGATGGGATTGGCGCGCGGATTAAGGTGGTGGCGGGCTCGATTACGCAGTACAATCACGTGGCGTTTGCCGCGGGGTATGCGTCTTCGAGCGCGGGGCCGACTCATTTCGGCCTGGGGGAGAGTACAGCGGCCGATCTCGTTGAGATTCGTTGGCCCTCGGGTATTGTGCAACAGCTCAAGAACGTGCAGGCCAACCGCGTCGTGACTGTGAAGGAGCAGTAGCCCGCCTTTGGAAAAACCGCAAGTGCCGCAAAGCAGCACCGCCGCAACCAACGGAAACTCTTGGGTTTGAAAAGCTGGGACAGGCGGTTTCGCCTGTCCTTTCTCGGTGAAGTCCAAAGGCAGAATGCCTGCTCCAACCCGCCATGTCCTCCAAAGCTGTGTAATACCCAGTCTTTCGAGACGAGAGAAACTGGTACCTCTGAATAAACGCCGGTCAGCGACGGCAGGCGGGTTAACAACCCGCCGCAGGCTAACAGCCTGCATCACAGCCGTCCCGAACACGAAGCGCTAGACTGCTTATCGACGGTTGCCCCTCACTGCTTCGCTATTCGCATTGCCGGCGTACGATACCGGGGTTTCCGCGCGTGATATATCGCCGCCGTCAACCGTGATGTCTCGACTGGTGGGACCTTCGACGCGCAGGAATGCTCGGGCGGGCGTCAGAACGCGGGAGGCCGTGAACAGAAGATCCTGCGCTTCGACGCAGCGGATCAGCGACTCTGCCGCCGGGTTGCCCTGAGCGCTCAAGGCGTTGAATGCCGCATCCGTAACGTGGTCAAGTACGACGGCAGGCCGCAGGTCCGGTTTTTCGACGTCGAACCGCACGCCGTTGAGGGTCAATCCTCGAACGTTGCGTGCGTATAATCCATATGCGGGCGGTGTGCCGATCATAAAGTATTCGCCGGCCACTTGTGGGATGTCGCGCTTCGCCTCTTCAGCCGTGCCGCCGCCGCCATAAGTGAGGCGCATGTCTGCGAATGCAATATCTTCCAGAAATGCGTCGCCGATGGCATTGAGCACAATGCACTGCCGCGTCTCGCCCGGGCGGTAATTCGCCTGAAAAGCCATGTCGTCGAATTGCCTGCCTTCGGAGACCACGGTCGCCTGAAGGCCTTGAAATCGGATGCCGCGCACGTAGCCTCCGGACGGCGTCACCGCCGGGGCGTCTTTTTCCCGCGGTTTATCGCTCAGATTGATCGAGATCGGCCCCGTCACATCGTGCATGACCAGGTTGGAAAATACGATGTTCGATACTTTCGAGCCAGGGCCAAAGTGCATCTTGATCGGACAGCCGTAGGTCTGATAGATGACGCAATTCGAGATCACGATGTTTTCCGGATTGCCCCCGCCGAACCGGAACACCGACCAGCGCGTACTGAAAGTACTGTTGCTGACCGTGACGTTGCGGCAACTTCCGAACAGGGCGCAGGCGTCATCCTGGGATTGAACATCGCAGTTCGTGACGTGAACGTATTCGCTGCTGATGAAGTGAAAGCCGTCGTTGTTGCCGTTGACACGATTGTGAATGTGAATTCCGTCCATCCACACGTAACGGCTCTGGATGACGCGAACGGAATGGAAGGCGCTGGCGGTGAGGTCGATGTCGCGAATCCGGAGATTCCGGCAGCGATAAAAGAGTAAGTGGTAGGGACGCAGCGCTCCACCGCGTCCTGAGGGAGGCGCAACGCCACGCGAAGGGCTGCGAAACTGCGCCCCTTGGCCATCGATCGTTCCGGGACCTTCTACCGTGATGTTCTCAGCATTCACAGCGAAGATCAGGCCGGTGTTTCCGTCTTCGAGAGTTGAATCGCCGCGCAGCGGTATGGCGTCGGCGGCTTGGTATTGTTTCCCATCGGCACTCCCCAAGAGCTTTCCTTGCGGCGCAATTCGCAGCGTCACGTTGCTTTTCAACTCGACGGTCCCGATGACGAAGACGCCGGCGGGGACGAGTACGGTACCGCCCTGCGCGTCGTGACAGGCGTCGACCGCGGACTGAACGGCCTCTGTCGCCAGGGTCTTGCCATCGCCCTTGGCCCCGAAATCCGTGATGTTGAACAGCCGGTCAGCCGGATGGGCCGATGGAGTCTGCGCGTCTGCCAGCCCGGCAATCGCGCCCGCAGCGGACGCCCCCGCGAGCCACTTGCGCCTCGATACGGAATCGCTAGGCTGCATTACAGGTTTACTGCTCGGGGGTGAGCTTCAGCGAGACCAGCGTCAACCCAAATTTCTGGTCCGGAGGAATGCCGTCGGCCAGCACTGTGGCCGAATATGTGCCGGGCTTGTCGATATGCACGGTGCCAAGCTTCGAGACTACGTGTCGCCAATAAGGACTCGCCGGATCGTTTTCCGTGCCGTTGTCCGCCACCACTCCAGCTACATTTTGCGATCCGACAAGGATCGTGATCTTTTGGCCGCCATCCCAACCCTTGCCGTACTTCTGTCCGGAAGTGATCAACTCCACCGCATAAGTACCGCTTCGCCGCGCACGGAACGCCCAGGCGATGGAATGGCCTGGATCCGTCAGAAACTCGACAACGCCCCGTGAATCGAACCGTGCTTTCGACCCGGCGGGCTTGTGGAGATCTCCCAGGTACGCGGGCAGCGTGACGACGCCGTCCGGCTGTTGTTGGAGCATCGTGTCCACGTGCGGCGAGCCATCAATGTCGAGTGCGATGACGGTGTCGTCTTCGTCGGGCGCTGACGCGGGTAACGCAATCGTCAGAGATCCGCCGCCCTCGTCTTCCACCTGCCTGATCTTCAGCGGTTGATGGTTCGCGAGCAATGAGGCGCTTTTCACTTTCGTATGCATGCCGTAAATGACTAACTCCTTTTTCGGCCAGACAAAGACGTGCAGATAGATTCGTCCGTTTCCAGTGGTGATGGCTCCCCAGGGCAGCGTATAGGGAAATGGGCTCGCGGAGGTAGCATAAATCGACTCGCCATTTGTCTTCATCCAAGTGCCGATTCGAGCCAAACGCTCGACGCTCTCCGGCGGAATCACGCCTTCGGCGGTCGGTCCGACGTTGAGCAGGTAGTTGCCGCCGCGTCCCGCCGTGGTCGCGAGTTGACGGATCAGAACCTGGGCTGATTTCCAGTTGTGGTCGTCTTTCTTGAAGCCCCAGGTATCGTTCATCGTGACCGGCGTTTCCCAGGGACGGTCAACGCCGCCGACGGAGATCTGGTTGTCACCGGCCGACACATAATCGCCGAGATTGTGGCCGACGCGGCCGCTTACGAGGCACATCGGCTGCAGGCTGTGTACGAGGTCGGCTAAGTGCTGGCTTTGCTGAACCGTGATGTTGCGCGGCGTATCGAACCAGATGAGCCCGATCGGTCCATAGTTGGTGAGCAATTCGCGAACCTGCGGAAGCACCTTGGAATCGTAGTATCGCTGGAAAGTCTTGGCGCCCTCATCGGGGAAATCCCAATCGTTTCCAACGGCGTCGGGTTCGTGCCAGTCCTGGGTTTGCGAGTAGTAGAAGCACAATTTCAAACCCGCTCTCTGGCACGCCGCCGCCAACTCTTTCATCGGGTCGCGATGAAACGGTGTCGCATCGACTATGTTATACGGGCTGACCTTGGAAGCAAACATTGCGAAACCGTCGTGATGTTTCGATGTGATGGTGATGTACTTCATGCCGGCGTTCTTGGCAATGGCAACCCACTGGTCGGCATTGAACTTCACAGGGTTGAAGCCGGCAGCCAGTTTCTCGTAATCGCGGACGGGGATTTTGGCGTGGTTCATGATCCACTCGCCGAGCCCGTCGACAGGCTTGCCGTGCCACTCGCCGGCCGGCAGGGCGTAAATCCCCCAATGGATGAACATGCCGAAGCGGGCTTGGGTCCACCATTCGATGCGGCGCTCCGATTCACGAGGCGCGGTTTGCGGGGCCAGCGGCAACGTCGCCGCGATGGCCAAAATGCAGATCGATTTCTTCATTAGAACGCGAACTTCATTGCAAGCTGCAACTGGCGGGGCGAGTTGGCAATGCTGTTGATCACACCCGCGCTTCCATAGCTCACCGTTCCTGTCGCGGCTGAATAGGACGGTACAATCGACGTCCCGGGTACGCCGAGCACCATGTGATTGAAGACGTTGAACCCTTCGGCCCGGAACTGGAGTGACTTCTTCTCACCGATCGGGATGTTCTTCACCAGCGCGAAGTCCAGGTTGATGAATCGCATCGACCGGAGAATGCCGATTGAGGAGTTGCCGAAGCCGTAGCCGGGCCCGACGGAGAGCGATGAAGGGCTGACGAAACAGGCCGGGTTGTACCATTGCGAGATGCTTTGGTTGGCCGTCAGATTGCACCCCGGAATGATGCTCGGCCGGGCATAACCGGTGATGGAGCCGCCGGCGTTCGACAGATTGGCGGGATCAGTGCCCAAGGGCGCGACGCCCGCAATCGCTGAGGGAACGCAATTGGTAGTGATGGTCGCGGTGCAGACGGTTCCGCTGGCGCCGCCCCAGCTCGGATTGAAATTCTGGCCCGACCGCGCGATGAATGCAAAGTTGGTCTCCCAGTCGCCGAGAATGTGTGAGAACACGCCATGGCTGAGCCAGTGTTTGTTTTTCCCGAATGGCAACTGGTAAACTCCGCTCCAATTGAACAACAACGGTACGTCGTAGGCGCAAACGCCATATGCCAGGCGTGGACTGAAGAAGTACTGATTCGGAGCACCCTGGGAGCCATTCTCAGCGTTGAAATCTCCATTTGTGTCTGCCAGGCACTTCGACCATGTAAAGGCGACGAGAGTCTCCAGGCCATCTGAAAATCGCTTTTGAAATTGCGCCTGCAGGGAGTTGTAATTCGAGTAGCCGGTGGATTCGGAGTAGTTCCATCCCTGTGCGGCAAAGGGCAGGTACTGCTTCTGATTGATGGCTGCCGGGGTCAGCGGAGTGGAAGGACAGGTGAACCCCTGTGCGGGGTTATTCTGGCAAAACGGCCCGCCCTGGGGATAGTTTGCCTTGCAGCAGAAATCGAGCCGCTGGGTTTTGCTGCCCGCGTAGCCCACATAGAACATGCTTGTGGCCGTCAGTTGCCGTTCAATCTGGATGTTCCACTGGAACGACCGTGGATCGCTGTAATCGGGAGCGTTGGTATAGCCGCCGAAGGTCGAGCCCCACGGGGTCGGCGCCACCACGACGGGATTGCTGCCCGCCAGGCCCGGCAGTTGCGAGGTGTTGTAGCCGCCATAAGGGCCGCAACTCGCCGGATTATTGCAAATCGGGGCGATTGTCGGCGCCGGGGAGGCTCCGATCGGAGCATTGTTCAACGTGTCGGCAACACCGCGGGTCCAGGGCCAGATGGATCCCTGGAGCATGTTCTCGGCGTATTGACTGCGATACGCGATGGGATCGTAGAAGATGCCGAAGCCAGCGCGCAGAACCGTCTTCGGCAGGAATTGCCATGCCGCTCCGACGCGGGGTCCTATGTTGTCACGGATGGCCTTCAATCCCGGCTGGCCGTTTGTAAAAGCAATGTTGTTCAAAGTGTTGTAGGTGACGCCGCCAACAGTGACATTGAACGCCGGATTTGAGCTGGACAGCCCGCCTGGGACGCAAGGCGGCATTTGCGGGTCGCCGCATCCGGATGTATACGCGGAGGTCGCCTTGGACCCGATGATGTACTTCTGGTTGACGAGATCCAACGCGTTTACGGTTTCGGCGCTGGAGACGAGGAGCGCAACGGCGGGATCGTAGTCGTAGCGCAACCCGAGATTGATTGTCAGATCGGGACGCACGTGCCATTCGTCCTGAACAAAAACGCCGACCGGGGCCATGCGCGCATGAATTTGCTCGTAGTACGGCACGTTCACGGTCAGCGCCGAAGGCACATCGAGAAGCATGGAGGCGAGCCCGTTGCCCTGATTCGCGCCGCAGGAAAACAGGCCGGAGGCATTCGTTGGGCATGTTTGCGCCGTGCTGGAATCGAATCGCTCGTAGGTGTTGATCTCCAGGCGGGTTTCGTACAGATACTCGCCGCCGAAGCGCAGGGTGTGTTTGCCGTGAATCCAGGTCAGGGACGTGTTCAGGTTGTGCTCGGGGTTCTCGCGATGCTGCGGCCCCACGTTGCCGATGCCGTTGTTGGACGAACCCGGGTAAGGGCTGCCGAGATTCAGGAAGAAACCAGCCGTGGCATTCAGGTTTGAGAAGCCGTTCTGAGTCTCAGGGGTGAAACCGTCGGGGTTGGTCGGATTGACGAGAACGGGGCGGAAATTGAAGCCGCCCCGGGCTTCAAGAATCAGGTTCGGCGTGAAGACGTGATCCCAAGCGCCGCCAATGTTCCAGGTGTGAAAAGGACTGGGCGTGAGGGATGTCGTTCCCGGCACGATCCCATTGTTGTCGTCCCACATCATGTAGGCGCGTCCGAAGACCGTGTTCTTTTCGTTGAAGCGGTGGTCAATGCGCATGTCGTAGTTGTTGGCATTGTTGACGCTCGAGCGGGTGTCGAGGCAGTTGTCGACCGCGAAGGTGAGATTGGGAGTGAAGCCGCAATTGCTTAGGGCGGGCGCCGTGTACGCCTTGATTACGGCGGCGAGCTTCTGATCGATGAGGGCGGCCGGCAGCTTGTTGCACGGTGTCCCGCCTGCAGCCTGAATTCCATATCCGAGCTGGCCGAAAGGCGTTCCCGGGTTCTTCAGTGGCATGGGATTTCCCCCGGAGTCGCAGGTGAACGGCACGGCTGAGTTCGCGCCCGATTCGGCAAACGGATTGTAGAGCGTGTTGGGAGTGATCGCGGTCTTAGTGGCGTTCACGGCGCCCACCAGCTCGGGACTGACCTTGCCCGTGAAGTCGCCGGACAACTCTTCGGGCGTGGGTACGACAACATAGCTGGACGATGGCGTCGAATACCGCCAGCCCTCGTAAGAGAAAAAGAAGAAGGTTTTGTCGCGGATAATCTTTCCGCCGACCGTTCCGCCGAATTCGTGTTCCGAATATCCGATGGGCGAGGTGGGCGTCCCGGAGAGCAGGGCGCCGGCGGCGGCCGCCGACAGCGTTCCCGCGCTCACCTGATTCGACAGCTTGTTTGCCAAGGAGGGGCACAGGCCGGGCGTGCAGAATCCCGTGAACGGATTTCGGGCGTCGAAGATCTGGCTGCGCGCGAATTCCCACGCGGAACCGTGCAACTGATTCGTGCCCGACTTGGTGACGATGTTCACCACGGAACCCAGCACGTTCCCATACTGGGCGTCGCTGTTATGGGACTGGACCTTGAATTCCTGAATGGTATCGGCGATTGGCGGAATCGCCCAGCCTCCATTGCGATCGTCAGTGTTGATGATTCCATCCATATAGAAGGCGTTGGAGCGGTTGCCCGCGCCGTTCACGGAGGGCCTGTACACGACGGAGCCAGGCAGGGAAATCATGCCGCCGTCCGGATTCCCGCCACCGCTGTTGCCCCCTTGAGCGGTGTTTACCGGACTGACGCCCGGCTGCGTGATCAGCAGCTCGCTAAAGTTACGACCATTCAGGGGAAGCTCGTGGATGGCCTGTTCGTCGATCGTGGTGCCTAGCTCGGTGCTGGCCCGCTGGAGCATGATATCGAGGGCGGTGTCCTTGACTGTTACGGTTTCGGTCACGGCGCCGACTTCGAGCGTGAGGTTTTGCGTGAGGGTCTGATTGACATCGAGCTTAAAAGCGGGTAACTGGACCTTCTTGAATCCCTCCTTTCGCACTGAGAGGACGTATCGCCCCGGCAGCAGGTTAATAATCGTGAACGCCCCATCGGCGGCGGAGAGCCGCTCGGTGGCGACATTTGTCTCCTGGTTGACTATGGTGATGCGGGCATCAGGGACTGAAGATCCGGTACTGTCCCTCACGATACCGGTTACGGCGGCATTCGGGGTCTGAGCCGAAAGGCTCAGGCTTAACCCAAGACACGCCAGAAGATGTGCTGCGACTGCGAAACGGGGCATACCCATGTTGGTCATCTCCCAGGCAGCCGGCGGTCCTGGCCGGCTTGCACGAATCCCTGGAATTATGCCGCATTCAGATGGTGTTGTCAATGGCGGACGGTCGCGAAATGCCAATCTTTATCGTTATAGTGAACGTTATCGGGTCGAGGCTGGACGTTTGGCCGAACTCCTTCCGGCAGGCAGGGATCGACTGGACCGTTAACGCTATCGTTTTTAGCGGGTTGGTTAGGACCTGCGGGTGGACTGCCGTACCACCAGACGAGGCGCTATGAGGAATTCTTGAGTGTCTAAAGGCTTCTTCGACTGCATGCACTGTACGAGCAACTCGGCGGCCTTTTCGCCCATCATGGAACTGCTTTGGTCGACCGTGGAAAGCGGCACGCGGAGCATGTCCGAATAGTGGACGTTGCCGGCGCCAATAACGGCGACGTCATTGGGGACGTCCACGCCCATCTCCAATGCTGCTTTGATCGCACCCACTGCTACCGGATCGTTGAAGCAAAAGACGCCGTCGGGCGGAGGGTTCATACGGAGCAGCAGTTGCATGGCGTGATAACCGGTATCGTCCGTGTAATCGCCAGAGGTGACGTAGTCCCGAGGAACGTCCATCGCGTGTTTTGACAAGGCGCGATGGTAACCGCGGAGCCGGCCCACGGCGGTAGGATTCTCCAGGCCGCGAATGTGCGCGATACGCCGGCAGCCTTGAGCTATCAGGTGTTCCGTCGCGAGTTCGCCGATATCTTCGTCTTTAACGCCGATGTAATGAGCCGCGACGCCAGCGGGCTTCCGATCAATCAGCACATAGGGAGTGGTAATGTCGCCAAGGAGCTTCTTATAGCTGGCCCTGGTGGCTTGCGCGGAAGCGATAATCAGGCCATCAACTTTACGCGTGAGCAGCAGACGAACCTGTCTGATTTCGCGATCGGCATTTTCTTCGGTATCCCCGATGACGATTTGGTAAGACAAAGGTTCGAGCTTGCGGGCAACGCCTTTTGCAACTTCCGCGAAGAAGGAGTGCATCAGGTCAGGGATGATCAGCCCAACGATGTAGGTGCGTTTCGTCACGAGGCTTTGGGCGATCAGATTGGGCTGATAGTTCAACTCCCTGGCCCGTTTGAGCACCCGGTTGCGGGTCTGCTCGCTGACATCGCTGTGATTGCGCAGGGCCTTTGAGATTGTCATGAGCGAAAGACCGAGGTCTTTCGCTATGTCCTTCATCGTCGTAGTCACGATTCTCTCGATTTATTTACGGCGACCATTCTCTCACAGTTAACGTTACCTGTAGCGATAATATTGGGACGTGCGGCGAAGAGCTTTCCTGATCTTGCCAGCCCTGGCGTTGCGCGCCGGGCAGAAGCTCGACATCAACGGCATTGAGCATAACCGGGTGTTGGCCGCCGCCGACAGATATCTAAAGCAGCGGCCGGTTACCATCACGGCGGCGCACAGCTCACGCAGCGCGGGCGGCCCGCACGATTTCTTCTCGGAGGGCGATTACTGGTGGCCCGACCCAGCCAATCCGAATGGACCTTACATCCAGCGCGACGGCATGACCAATCCGGACAACTTTGTTGCGCACCGCCAGGCGCTGATGCGTTTCAGCGTGCAGGCGGGCGCATTATCGGCTGCCTGGGCCATTACCCGGCAGCGCCGGTATGCCGACCACGCAGCAGCCCATCTATGCGCCTGGTTTCTGGACGAACGGACACGGATGAATCCAAACCTGCAGTACGCGCAGGCCATTCATGGGCGCACCACGGGGCGGGGAATCGGCATTATTGACACCATTCACCTGGTGGAGATTGTGCGCGGCGCGAGCGTCATCGAGAATTCCGGCGCGCTGAAGACGGCCGAGCGAGACGGCATTCGAGACTGGTTCTCGTCGTACCTGAACTGGCTTACCACCAGCAAGAATGGAGGCGAGGAGAGGGACGCGAAGAATAATCACGGCACTTGCTGGGTGATGCAGGCGGCCGAGTTTGCCCGTTACACCGGGAATCGCGGGGTCACGGACTTCTGCCGCGAGAGATTCAAGACGGCGCTTTTGGGGCAGATGGCTCCCGATGGTAGTTTTCCCCAGGAATTACGTCGAACGAAGCCTTACGGTTATTCCCTGTTCAACCTGGAGACGATGGCGGCAGCCTGTCAGATCCTTTCGGGATCATCCGGGGAGGACCTCTGGCGTTTTGAATTGCCGGATGGCCGAAGCTTGAGGCGCGGAGCGGCGTTTATGTACCCGTATATCGAGGACAAGTCGAAGTGGCCTTATCCGCCGGATGTGATGTATTACGATCAGTGGCCGATGCGGCAGGTCAGTCTGTTGTTCGCCGGACTGGCCTATGATGAGGTGAAATTCACCGATCTCTGGCGCAGGCTTCGCGCTGATTCAACGGTGGAAGAGGTAATTCGCAATTACCCGATTCGGCAACCGGTTTTGTGGTTGTAGCACTGAGAGGATTCCGGTGGTCGGCGCTTAGTTTTCCACGAAGGAGAGGCGTTTTGAAGTGGTTTTCGCCTGTCCTTTCTCGTTGACGTGCAAAGGCAGGCTGAACGCTGGCTTCACCGTTCCATAGCTCACGCGCCTTGCGCTTGAGCGATGGTCTCGCTTAGCCCGGCGACTGTTCGCAATTCCGCCTCCAACTTTGCCCGGAGATCGGTGTGCTCGATCAAAAACGCCCGCGCATTGTCGCGGCCCTGGCCGATCCGCTCGCCCTTATAGCTGAACCACGACCCGCTCTTCTCGATCACGTTCTGCGCGACACCATAATCCAGCAGATCTCCTTCGCGCGAGATGCCTTCGCCATAAAGAATGTCGACCTCAACCTCGCGGAACGGGGCGGCTACTTTGTTCTTCACCACCTTGATTTTGGTACGATTGCCGACCACGCTGTCGCCGTCTTTGATCGCCGCCGCCCTCCGAACCTCGACGCGCACCGAGGAATAGAACTTGAGGGCACGGCCACCGGTGGTGGTTTCGGGATTTCCGAACATGACGCCAATCTTCTCACGCACCTGATTGATAAAGACCAAGAGAGTATTGGTCCGCGCCACCGTACCCGTCAACTTGCGCAATGCCTGGGACATCAGGCGAGCATGTAGTCCCATAAAACTGTCGCCCATTTCACCTTCCAGTTCCGACTTCGGCACCAACGCCGCTACGGAATCCACAACAGCAATAGCGATCGCTCCGGAAGCCACCAAGGCGCCGGTGATCTCGAGGGCTTGCTCGCCGTAATCGGGCTGCGAAACGATGAGATTGTCAACATCTACGCCGAGCCTGCGAGCGTATTTGGGGTCCAGGGCATGCTCTGCATCGATGAAGGCCGCCGCTCCTCCGGTGCGATTTGCCTCGGCGATTACCTGAAGCGCCAAGGTGGTTTTGCCGGAGGACTCCGGGCCAAATACCTCCACAACGCGCCCGCGTGGAAAGCCGCCGACGCCAAGCGCTGCGTCGAGAGAAATGGAACCGGTCGGGATGGCGGTGACGGGAAGCGCATTTCGCGATCCCAGCCGAAGGACCGAGCCTTTCCCAAACTGCTTCTCCATTTGATTCAGCGCGGCGTCGATAGCGCGTTGCCGCGCGGCGGAGTCGAGAGTTGTTGCAGCCTGCACGTCAATGCAGTGTCAATTGGCGCGCAAAGCTCTCAAACTAAAGTTTGCCCTACACCTCTGCCGATCTTCGGAGTAGGCGAACCCTCTATGAGTATCTTCAATACGCTGATCCGGGTAGCCGCGTGGATCACACCTTGGGCCCAAAGGCGATATCGGGCGTTCAACGCGAACCGCACCGAGGCGGAGTATCATCTTCGCACCGGCAACTTCAGCGAGGCTGAAAAGAGCCTGCTGGTGGTTTACGCCGAGGCCGAGCGGCGCCGGTCGTTGCGGTCGCGCAAAATCGAAGTCCTGCTGCAATTGGCCGAAGCCCGCCGCCGCCAGAACAAGCTCGCGGAAGCGGAAGCCACGGCCTCCGACGCGATGATGATGGGCGGCGGGAAACCGCACGCGCGGGCCATGGAGGAACTCAGCAAAATCTACGTCGATCAGGGCCGCTTCGCAGAAGCCCTCGATCTGGCGCAACGGGCCCTTCAGCACGCAGAATCCGGTAAACCCGATCCGCTCCTGTCGGCGCAGCTCACTTATGGACTGGCGACCATTGAGTCACGTATGAACGACGCTGCCAACGCCCGGAAGCATCTTCACGAATCGATCCAGCTCTATGAGCTGGGTTACGGCGCGGATCATCCGGAAACCGCTAACCGCCTTTCGGAATTTGCCATCCTGCTGGCGAAGGAAGGGAACCACACTGACGCGCTGACTTGTATCCAGCGCGCTTACAAGATTCATCAGCGGACCGCAGGCCCCCATTCTCCTGAAGCTGTAATGGACTTGCAATGCATAGCGGAAGCTCTGCATGATAAAGGCGACCTGGAACAGGCGGCGGAACAGTACGAGAAGGTCCTGCGCTTCAAGGAGAAGCAGGTCGGAGTTCAACCTCTCGAATATGCCAAACTGCTGCTCCGCGCCGCCGATCTATATCTGTCGACGGACAACTATCCCCGAGCGTACGAACTGCTGCACCAGGCCGTATCGATGCTCGAACGGTATCCCGAGCAGTTGGCGGAAGCGAGTGAGCGTCTGGCATTCGTCTACGACATCTCGGGTAGAACCGCGGATGCGGAAAAGGCCCGGAAGCGCGCTCATGACGCCAGGATTAAAGCACTACATCCGGTTTAACTAGCTTCCGTACCGCACTTGCGGCGGAGCCGGCGACAAACCGGTTCGGATGGCCTCCGGGTATTCCACATTATGGAGCCAGAAATTCGCAAACGCGTTTAGCCGTGACTCGGTCTCCTCGAGGTCGGACGGCTTTAACATGTAGGCGCAGGCTCCCAACTGATAAGCCTTGCGAATATCCGCCGGATTCTGGGAGACGCTGTATACGATCACTGGAAGATGGCGGGTCTCTGAGTTGGCCCGAATGACATTGAGCACTTCGTGCCCGTTCAGCAGCGGAATATTGAGGTCGATCACCACGAGATCGGGGAAGGGAAGCGCCTTAAATTTTCCCCGGCGAAACAGCCGGTCCAACGCTTCGGCGCCGTTTGTCGCGGTGGTGACGTTATAGTTGCCTTCCACGAGGCGTGTAAACTCCGCAGCGTCCTCGGGATTGTCTTCTACTAAGAGAATTTCGATCTTTTGACGCCACATAGTTGCAGCGCGAGCTTCGTCCATTTCACATCGGAAGTAACGCCCGCAGCCCTCAACCATTAGATTCAGAACAGGGAATCCAGTTACGACTATACGGCCTGCGATTTTTTACGAAGAGGTGCGGGAAAACAGGGAAAGGAGGCCGCCGAAGCTGGAACTGCCCTTCTTGTGGGTTTCCTGGCGGCCGGCGAGGCGGTCTGCGAGACCCATGAGGCTCTTGCCCAGCGTGGTATTCGGGGGAATGGGTTTGCCCTCAAGCAGGGCCCTTTGGACGGCGTCGTAATCGCTGGGCATGACGTGGTAGATCTCGCTTTGTAGCGCGGTTCCGATGACGTCGCGGCTCAGACCGACGTGCTTGTCGTAGCGGTTAACGGTGATGTGGATCTTCCAGCGGCCGACGTTATTTGCGTCGAGGTAGGAGAGCGCCCGCTGCACCGCCTGAAGCGATGTCAATTCATTGGTGGCGACCAGGACCAGATCGTCGCAGAGCATCGCCTGGCTGAGATTCCAGTCACCGTAGACCGAGCCGGCGTCGACCACGACGACGTCATACATAGCTCTGGCGTGCTCGAGGATTGGGGTGGCGTCGGTAAGTTCGCTCAATCCTTCGACCAGGGATTCGGGCGACAGCAGAATATCGATGCCGTTACGGCTGGTTGTGACAGCCTTCCAAAGGTCGGCGTCGATGTCGTAGGAGCGCTGGAGGATGTCGAGAAAGCTGTAATTGGACTTGACCTTCAGAACGAACGACATGGAACCCGCCAGCGGATCGAGGTCGGCGAGCAGGACCCGTTTTGCTCCGTGCCTTTTCAGTTGGAATGCGAGGTTGCAGGCGATGGTAGTGGAACCCGACCCGCCCTTTGCGGGCATGACGCAATAGACTTTGCCCTGGTTTTCATCCTTGGTAGGCATGGCCTTGGCGATACTGCGTACGGCAGCCTCGATCTGGTCTTCGGTATAAGGATGTAAGAGGAACTCGGTAGTTCCTTGCCGTAGACAGCGAAGGATAAGGTCCGGGTCGTTGTGGGCGAGGACGGCGATGATGGGGGCGGTGTGCGAGAGCTTCAGGATTTCGGGGATGAGGTTCAGAGCGGTATCGCGATGCGAGGTTACGTCCACGAACCACACTACGGGCTGATGTTCCCGCCAGGCATCCGCAAGTTGAGCCAAGCTGGGGTAGCCCTCGACATCGATCCCGGTAAACGCCGCCACTCGGCGCGTGAAAAGCGGCGTTAACTCTCGCCGCATCTTCAAGTTAGGACCTAGGAAGAGAGCTTTCCATTTACCGTTGTGTATGACTGTCTCAGCCACCGATGTGTGCCTTGGACGGACGGCTTCGCATCACTGAACCTATGCTTCACATCGGCTGTCCCCAATCTAAACATGAGAGCCTTTTCCTTCTTCCGTAACTATAAGTTCGAACGCCCTTGCCGATATGGTCCCCAGGCTCTACTCCTGGGGGGATCAGAACGCTTCGGTCTCCGGATGGCGCGAAAGGGCGGTCTGGAGAAAACGGTAGGCAAAAATGGAAGAACAAGCAACAAAACGAATTGCAATCTGCGATACACAGCCTGTCACGGCGGAGGGGCTAAGGGTATTACTCGACTCGGCCCCCGGTTTCGAATTCATCGACTGGGCGGAAACTCTACAGGTCGGCACCACCCTGGGACGCGCCGGCAAGGTCGACCTGCTCATCGTCGACAAGGCATTCGGAACCCACGCCGTGCTCGACTGGCTCCGCGATCTCAGGTCGATTGAGTCATCGCCGAGCGTCATCGTCTGGGGTGTCTCCATGACGGAAGCCGAAGCGCTTCGCTTTCTGCAAGCAGGCGCCAGTGGGATCGTGCGCAAAAGCGCCGGCCTACGCGTCCTGATCTCCTGTATCCAGACCGTCGCAGCGGGTCGCACCTGGATGGAGGACAATGTTTTTCGCGACGGCATCCGTCCGGACCGGTATCCCCATTCCGAGTTGACCCCCCGCGAACAGCAAGTCCTCGAACTCGTGGAGCAAGGCTTTAAGAATAAGGAGATCGCGAGGGAACTCGGCATCCGGCCGGGGACAGTCAAGATCCACTTAAAGCATATCTTCGAGAAGACTGGAGTCCGGGGACGCTATGGGCTGGCGCTCAGCGGTCTGAAAGGCCGCGGCGTGGTCTCCCTGGCATCCTAAGTTCATCGCAAAACTGCGATCGCCAAGCCTCTTCCGACGTGTGCCGCAAACGCCATCTCGCCCAAGGCCGGCACTTGGCTGAAAGCTGAAAGCTGAGCGCTGATATCTGACCGCTGAAACCCGCCCAGCCGACCAGAAATAACCCGGCGGAACCACCCAAGCCACCTGTATACTCAACAAAGACCGGAGGTGTTGCGTATGTTGCACATGATTGGACATGCCATTTTCGGGCTGTTCATCGGGTTGGTGGCTCGCGCGGTAATGCCGGGCCGTCAGCACATGGGCCTGATCATGACCATGATCATAGGCTTAGTCGGAGCCTGGCTGGGCGGCCTCATCGGCCGAATGACGGGAATGTATCGAGAACCAGGGCATCCCACGGGATGGTTTATGGCCCTTGTGGGAGCCCTGATCCTGTTGTTTATCTACTCGCGGTTCGGATGATCGAGCGCAGGCGGCGGTACCTTAGACCGCCTGCGGCACTTTGTGCCACGCCTGCCGTTCCGCTTCCTGAGCATCTACCACGGCAACCGCGGCGACATTAACAATGTCGTTCACCTCTGCCCCATGCTGCAAGACGTGGATCGGTTTGCAGAGGCCCGTTAGCATCGGCCCGATCGCTTCGGCACCACCCAACCGCGCCAGCAGCTTGTAGGCGACGTTGCCGGCCTCGAGGTTCGGGAACACCAGCACGTTCGCGCCGCCCTTCAGCTTACTGAAAGGATAGGTCTGCTCGATGATCTCCGGCACCACTGCGGTGTCGGCTTGCATCTCGCCGTCAACCATGAGCTGCGGGGCGCGCTTTTTGACGATTTCTACCGCCTCGCGCACACGGTCTGCCAGGGGATGGCGCGTGCTTCCGAAATTTGAGAACGACAGTAGCGCCACACGCGGCTTCACGCCAAAGCGCTCGGCCGTTTCGGCGGCGGCAATGGCGATTTCCGCCAGGTCCTCCGAACTCGGCTCGATGTTCACGGTGGCGTCGGCGAAGAAATAGGTATCGCCTTTGCTCGTAATCATCAGGTAAACGCCGCAAACCTTGCGCAAACCCGGACGCACCGGAATGACTTCCAAAGCCGGCCGGATCATGTCGGGATAATGCTGCGTCACGCCGCCGATCATGACGTCGGCGTCGCCCACGCGCACCATCACGGCGCCGAAGGTGTTGTGTTTTTGAATCAGGATGTCGGCTTCGCGCCGCGTCACACCCTTCCGCTGGCGGATGCGGTAGAACTCGTCGGCGTAACCCGAGCGTCGCGAACACTTAACGGGATCGACGATGGTGACTGACTCGGGATTCAGGCTGAGATGAAGATCGGCGATCTTTTGCCGTACGACGATCTCGTTCCCGAGCAGAATCGGAATCGCGATCTTCTCGTCCACCAGCACCTGGCAGGCGCGGAGGATCTTAGGTTCTTCGCCTTCCGGGAAAACGACACGCTTTGGCTGCCGCTGCGCCTTGTGGATCATGATGCGCATGACGCCCTGCACTTTGCCGAGGCGTCGCTCCAGAACCTCCCGGTATTCGTCGAGATTGACCGGCTCCTGCGCCACGCCGCTGTCCATGGCGGCTTTAGCGACGGCCGATGCCTCGCGCACCAGAACGCGTGGATCGAAGGGCTTGGGAATGATGTATTCCGGCCCGAACTCCAGGTAGTCGAGGCCGTAGGTCCGCCGCACCGAATCCGGCACATCTTCGCGCGCCAGTTCGGCGAGCGCGAGCGTGGCGGCCAGCTTCATGGCCTCGTTGATTTGGGTGGCGCGGACGTCGAGCGCACCGCGGAAGATGAACGGGAATCCGAGAACGTTGTTCACCTGGTTTGGGTAATCCGAACGTCCCGTGGCGACGATGGCGTCCGGCCGGGTGGCCAGGGCAACGTCGTAGGGAATCTCGGGGTCGGGATTCGCGAGTGCGAAGATGATTGGCCGGTCGGCCATTTTCTTCAGCATTTCAGGCGATACCGCGCCGGCGACTGACAGGCCGAAGATAACATCGGCGCCGTCCATCGCCTCGATGAGCGTGCGCTGCGTGGTGTCCGCCGCGAAACGTTCCTTATACCGATTCATGCCTTCTGTGCGGCCTTTGAAGATCACTCCATGGGAGTCGCACATCAGGATGTTCTCGCGACGCACGCCGAGGTGAATGGCGTGTTCGGCGCAGGAAATAGCGCTGGCGCCGGCGCCATTGAAAACCACCCGCACTTCTTCTATCTTCTTATTGACCAGAATTAGTGAGTTAATCAGGGCCGCGCCTGAAATGATCGCGGTTCCATGCTGATCGTCATGGAACACCGGGATCTTCATGGTGCGGCGAAGCTCCTCCTCGACCTCGAAGCAGTCAGGAGCTTTGATATCTTCCAGGTTAATGCCGCCAAACGTCGGCTCTAATATCTGGCAAGTGCGGATGATTTCTTTGGGGTCCTTGGTGTCGAGCTCGAGGTCGAAGACATCGATGTCCGCGAACCGTTTAAACAGCACGCCCTTGCCTTCCATCACCGGCTTCCCCGCCAGGGCGCCAATGTTGCCCAGTCCCAACACGGCCGTGCCATTGGAGACTACCGCGACGAGGTTGCCTTTCCCCGTGTATTTATAGGCGAGCGCAGGCTGCTTCTCAATTTCAAGACAAGGAACTGCCACGCCGGGAGTGTACGCAAGGCTGAGATCGCGTTGCGTGTGACATGGCTTGCTCGGTGTAACCGACAATTTCCCGGCTGGCGCTGTGGAATGGTATTCCAGCGCGTCCTGATTACGAATGATCATCTAACTTTAGGGTAACGCGAGGGTGGGCCAGGCGGTTTTGCGGAGTCTGGCTGAATGCCCGCTCCACCTTGGCTCGCAACCTGTTGACCCATAAAGGTGCCGCAGGCGGTTTCGCCTGCGCATGCTGGGGATCCGGCGAAGTCGCACCCGTTATTTCGAAGGGAAACCGAACGGCATTCCGGGATGATCCCGAGCACCATCGGAGCGTAGCGACGCCGGCAAAGTGTTCGGCTTCGTCAAGAGGAGCGCAGCGAAGGAAGGATGCCGATAACGGGCAGATTTCCTGTCATTTGAAGGCCGGCCGTAAACCGGTGAGTTCATGCCTCGCGCAAGGCAGACAACGGGTCCACTTTCGTCGCGCGCCGGGCTGGAAGGTAGCTGGCTAGAACGGCAACGGCAAACAGAAGTAGAGGTACGATCAGAAACACAGCCGGATCATGGGGCCGCACCCCATAGAGCAAACTTGCCATCACGGACGCAGTGGATGCTGAAAAGACCAACCCGGCAACGACGCCCGCGCCAGCAAGCGCGACCCCCTTGAGTAAGAACATTCTCAGAATGTCCTTCCGTTGCGCGCCCAGGGCCATGCGGATACCGATGTCGCGCGATCTTTGGCCGACCATATAAGCCAACAGGCCGTAAATTCCAATGGAGGCCAGAAGCACCGCCAGTCCAGCAAATCCGCCCACCAGGTCGGCGGAAAAACGGCGTGAAGCCAGTGACCGATCCAGGACGTCGTTCATAGAAGAAACACCGAATACCGGCAAGCCGGGATCAATGCTCTGGATTTCTTGCCGAATCTGTGGTTCGAGCAAGGCTGCGGGCAGAGACGTCCGCAATACGACGCTCAGTCGCTTGTTGGAGTCTTGATAGGTTGAAACGTAGATGTGGGGAACGCCATCGATGTCGAGACCGTCACTTTTGATGTCCTTAACAATACCCACGATGGTCGTCCATGGCTTGGTAGGGTCTCGTCTGAACCGCACTCGGCGGCCCAGCGGATCGCGGGTTGGCCAATACTTATGAGCGGTGCTTTCATCAACGATGGCCACCAGCGGTTTGCCGTCTTCATCGCCCTCGGTGAATGAGCGGCCGCGTAGGAGCGAGGTCTGTAACACCTTAAAATAATCGGGGCTTATCCGAATTCTCTCGGCGCTCAGATCCCGCGGGGAATCTTCCGGCCTATCTTCAATCGCAAAGCCTTCGTTCGCTACGCCACCGACCGCGTTGGGGTTGGTATTGGTGCTCGGTAGAGCTGAAGTGATTGCGGCAAGTTCCACTCCCGGAATTGCCTTCATGCGCCGCAGCAACTCACGATTAAAGATGGCTCTGCGAGGAACATCGAGATACGGGTCCGTCTCTTTTTCGTTGGGATTCGGAAGCTGTATGTTTGCCGTGACAACTTGTGTTGGATTAAAGCCTGGATTTTCCTGCAACAGATCCCGCAGCGTACGCAGCAGCAAGCCGGCTCCGACCATGAGTATGACGGCAAATGCCAGTTCAGAGACGATCAGAACATCCCGCAATCGGCCGGTCTTTGTGCTGTAGCCGGACCCTCGACCGCCCTCGCGAATGGCCGAGGAGAGAGCGACTTTTGCCGAGTGAAACGCTGGAACAAGTCCAAACATTAGGCCCGTGAGAATGGAAACCAGAAAAGCGAACGTGAGCACCACCCAGTCGATTCTTACTTCGTTGAGCCGGGGAACGCTCGATGGCACGAACCGCAGGATGAAACCCAACGTACCCACCGCGGTTGCGATTCCCGCGGCGCCGCCGATGAGCGACAGCAGCATGGACTCGGTCAGCATCTGGCGCACCATGCGGCCGCGGCTCGCCCCCAGCGATAGCCGCACCGCCATCTCTTGTTGCCGCCCCGAAGCGCTCGCCAAGAGGAGATTGGCAATGTTCAACGATACGATGAAGACGATCAGGATTACCGCACCCAGCAACACCAGCAGCATCGGTCGAACATTCCCCACCAAAGTTTCTTGCAATGGTTGAATCTCAATTGTCCATTGCATCCGCGGCGGGTAATCGCCGGGAAAGTCGTGGCGTAATTGGGCAGCCATGGCAGTGAGCCGCGCCTGAGCTTGCGCCAGTGTCAGGCCAGGCTTCAGTCGTCCGATTCCATTTCCCAGAACCCGGGTACCACGCATTGGCGTGGGAAAGGGGTCTCCGATGAATCCGGCGGCCCCAAACACCTCCACGTCGCCCGAAACCGTCGGTCCAGGATGGCGGAATCCCCGTGGCAGAACCCCAATAATGGTCAAGGGATCATTGTCGAGCCGGAGGATACGGCCGACAATGTTCGGATCGGCGCCGTAGGCGCGATGCCATAGGCCATCGCTGATCACGGCCTCTGAGGCGAAGCCAGGCACAAAGTCCTGTGGACCAAACAACCGTCCAAGCTGCGGCGTCACACCCAGTATGGAAAAGTAGCTGAAACTGCCATTGACCCCCTCGACACGCTCGGGCTGTCCGGCGCCGGTTACATCCTCGCTACCCTCAAAGATCGGGGTGACATCTTCAAATACACCCGCTCGCGTCTGCAGGTCATCCAGTTCGGGCTTGGAAAACCGAACGTCCCGCAATCCTACACCAGGCTCGTTAAAGAAGATACGTACCAAACGATCGGGATCATTGTAGGGCAGAGAACGCAGCAACACGGCATCCACGATGCTGAAAATGGCCGTATTCGCTCCCACGCCCAAAGCCAGCGTCAGGACAGCCACGATCGTAAGTGTGGGCTTCTTGACCAGCATGCGCAAACCATACCGAACATCTTGGACAAGCTCCGGCACAAACCGTGTCATCCAAATCTCCCGCGACTCTTCGTGCTTCAATCCGACGTTGCCAAATCGGCGGCGCGCTTCGGCCCGTGCGTGCTCCGCCGTCATACCGTCGGCTTCGAGTTCCGCGGCTTTTTCGGCAATGTGGAGCTCCATTTCTTCGCGCAACGCCTCGCTACGTCTGGTGCTCTTCATCCAATACCTCAGGCGCCGTATAAACATGTCCGTCACTCCGCACCCATCACACGTGCGATCGCCAGCGTGAGTTTGGCGTACTTTCGAGTTTCAACCGCTAGCTGTTTGCGGCCTGCCGCCGTGATTTTATAGATACACGCGCGCCGATTATTCGACGTCACGCCCCATATGCCCTCGATCCAGCCGTTTAGCTCCAACCGCTGGAGAGCGGGATACAGCGAGCCCTCCTCGACCAGGAGCTCATTCTCGGACGATTGTTGAATGAACTGGACTATGCGGTATCCATGCAGGTCGCGCAGCGACAGTGTCCGCAGAATCAGCATGTCCAGCGAACCCGGCAACGAATCGTTCTTTTGTGCCTTGCGCTCCATACCAAGAATTCTTAGCTTACAAGACTAGATCACGCGAATCAAGTTCAATGCGAGATTCAAAGCACTCGACGAGGATTGACAACCGAGGATCGAATCGACTATCACATCTTCCTGTATGGGAAGATACGATGCTCCGCAGCGTCGGCCGCGTTGCTCTTGCGGGTGGCTGTCATCCAGGGGTGTGATGCCGTCAACCGGCGCGGTTTTGCGCTGCGCGTGAACGAACGGAGTATCTGGAGTAGCGGATTTTCTGTAGAACTCGTAACGGACGGATTCTCTGGAGCGGGAGACGGGACTCGAACCCGCGACGTCCAGCTTGGGAAGCTTGCATTCTACCACTGAATTACTCCCGCCCTGCGGCTCGCTTTGAGTATCGCAAAATCGTCCGATTCATAGCAATAGCTCCCGCCTTCTTCAACGCACCTCCCACGTCCCCACCCACAACCAATCGGATTGCGCCTTCGCCCGATCGCTCGACCTGAGAAACACATTCCGCCGACCCCGAAACGCCGCCGTAAATTCGAGATCCGCCGATAGCCGCAACGCCCGGCCCCGAGTCTCAACAACCCGAACATGAGCAGCCCTGCACATCCGGCCCGTAATCATTCCCGCATCTCCAAGTTGGATCGAACTCCCGCCCGCCAACGAAACCCGATTCGCCGCACGTTCCACAATCAGGTGACACGCCGCGTCGTCATTTGGCGTCAACCCGACCACAGCCTCGAGCCTCTCCAAATCCTCCGCTCCATTCCTGTCGGCGTAATAGAACGAGAACGTCTGCCGGCTTCCCTCACCCCAGTAAGGACTCGCGGCGATGGGCGTCGGGACTTCGTTCTCGTTTACCTTCCACGACCCCTCTTCCATCCAACTCGTCGCAACACCGTCGCCGCTGGTTGCCCGCACGAAAATCTTCTTCGCCCCTTCAAAGGAGGGTGCGAAGATCAATCTGACGGCGCCGCCGGTCGACCCCTTCTCGAGCGCGCACTGGCCGTTCAATGCACGTCCATTGTCGTCATTCAACACAACCGAGCCGGACACGATTGTGACTTGGCATGCCTTCGCGCTGTCCTCGGTTTCGCCGATCAAAAGTTCGATCTTCGCGACGCCGGCCGGGTCTTCCGCGGCGACGCGGAACCCTGCGCGCTTGCCGGCGCCGGTGTTCGGCCACACCCCGAGAATCTGCGGACCTTCGGACTTCACCCACTTTGTTTCCAGGTAAAAGACAATGTTGCTGTCGGCTGGGCCGCTTACAATTGAAACGTCGTACGCATCGGGCGGCGTCTCCTGAGCGGGCCTGATGCGCACCGTCAAAGGATGATCCCCGCAAACGATCCTCTCACTATCCAGCTCGACTTGTGCGCCCGGCGCCGTCGTTGAAGCCGACACGCCAATCGCAAGATCCATCGCCAGGTTGCGTTTGCAGTTCACTGTATAAACCAGCTCGCCGTCCGCCAGCGGCGGATGCTCGTTCTCGAACGACAATACGTAAGGAGGTTGGAACTGTTCCGACGTGAATTCGCCCAGCGCCACGCGATGATGTTTGTCATACGAAGGCTCACGGTACCGTCCGTCCGCATCTTCGCACCGGACCGTAAAATCGTCCAGACGATGATCTCCCGCCGTGAAATTGTCTACGAACGAAATGTAGAAAACGACGCCCGGCCTCTGCTCATGAGGGTCATACAAAGGTGAGTAAACGCTGTACCTCGAGCCGTTCGTATCGTAGAAGGTTCCAGTGACTCTGCACCTTCGATCCGACCAGAACCCGACCGAGACCCTGACTGCTTCGAACTTCCCGTCGTGATTGTCGTCGAGAAACTCCACCCGGTCGTCACCGGTAAACGTTGCGCTCGGCGGTGTGCCGAGTCGCAGCATCGAAACGCGAAGGCCCGGAATGATATCGCTAAATCCGCTGAATTCTCGCGACTCCACCGTTTCGCCATCCGAGCATGCCGCATTCACGCCCGTCAGTCGAATGTCACCCTCGGGAAGGTGAGGGTAAACCGACGCCGTTCGAAACTCAAACACGATGGACTCCGGCGCCTGCCCCATCGCGACGTCCACGCTCGTGCGCTCTAAAAGTTTTCCGGCGCTTTCCAGGTCAGCGTGCCAGGTGCAGTATCCGCCGATCCTTGGAATTCCCAGTTTCACCAGCAGGGTGTCGATCTTGGCGCCAGCCGGCGGAAGCGCGCTCAGAAGTTCCACTGTTCCCGGAAGCGTTGCGGTCTTCAACGGTGTCGTGGCGATAAGTGGGGTCTTCGCGGCGGTGGACACCTTGGAGGCGGTTTTAGACAATCTATAGGGGCCGATCGCCCCCAACATCGCCCTCTGCGCGATTGGCGCCCAATTCGATCCAACATTTCTTTCGAGCGTCACGTCCCGAATCGTCAACAGGCCATCAGCACCTCGTGGTGGATCGACATCAATCTCCACTTGACTCACGACGTTGGAAAGCTCCGCCTGCTGGGAACTGGTGATAGAGTTTCCCCGCTCATTCTCCACCGTAAGCGCGACGCGATACTGCCCCGGCACAGGCACGCGTACGCCAACATAGAGCGCGATTCTCCCGGCGCGGCCCGCAACATCGCCGATCGATGCTTCCTCGCGGAAGCCCAAGATTTCAGCTTCTTTTGAAGGCAAGTTCCAGATCGTGGAGGCGGCACTCTCCGGTGCGCGAAGATCACAGACCATCATCGACTGTCCGATCAGTACGATGAAATGCCGGTCGGAGATCCAACCCGGCCTCGTCAGCCGCTCTGACGTTTGAATATCGACCACCTTATCGCCCGACGCCACATCGTAGATAGCGACACCCATGGACCCCATGATTGCGATCCACTCCCCGCCAGGCGACGCGCCGAAAAACGGAGGCTGAAGCCGTCCCTCCGCGGTGAAATCGAAGCCACGAAATCGGACGATTTTGTTTTCCCCAGGCACGCGCACCGGCGCTTCGGAGAGTGCCGTTGTCAGGGTGCGAATCGCGTCACTCGGAGCTTGCGCAGATCCGGATGCGACCGCGTGACAGTATCGTCCGCCGGCGATGACACGTGGCGCCGCCTCAGCGGCCGACGCCAGGGCGAACACGGCAATCCAAGCACAAGCCCGCACATAAATGAGTGTTCGACGCCATGACGTTTGTGACAACAAACCACGCTTCGTTCTGGTGGGACAGGCCATCGTTGTTTGTGGCCTGTCTTCCCCGCTCGAGCCGCCCCCCTCCAACCCCGTCTTGACAGCGTCGTTATGGATGTGCCATATATTGGAAGTCAATATATGAGACCCAACACCGACGATCGCGAGTGGAAAAAAGGCAGCGCCGAGCTCCTCATCCTCTCCCTCGTCCGCGACCAGGCCCGCCACGGCTACGATATCTCGAAACTCATCGAGGCGCGCTCCAACGGCGCCCTCAAATTTCATGTCACCTCCCTCTATCCCCTGCTCTACCGCCTAGAAGAGCGTACCTGGATCGAGGGACGCTGGGTCGAGAAACCCGGCCAGCGCCGCCGCCGCTATTACCGCATCACCGCGGAAGGCCGCAAGGTGCTCGCGCGCCAGTGCCAGAGCTGGCAGGAGTTTGTAGGAGCGGTGAAGAACATCACCGGAATTGATTATGCATGAATGGAAAAGCGAGATCCTCCAGCGGTTGAAAGGTTCGCGCCTCGCGCCCGCGCGCGAAGCCGCCATCGTCGACGAATGGGTGCAGCATCTCGAAGATCGCTTCGAAGAGTTGCGGCGCGATGGACTCTCCGAACACGAGGCCCGAAAAACGGTACTCGCTGAATTCAACGAAACGGATCTCCTGCCGCTCGATCTCGGGCCGCCTGCGCCACACCCTCCCGTGCAGGCGGGCGCCAATAAGAGCGGCAACTGGTTGGTCGATCTCTGGCACGACCTCCGCTACGGGCTTCGCGCCATGCGCAAGAACCCCGCGTTCACCGCGGTTGTTGTGCTGACGCTCGGATTCGGCATCGGCGCAAACACCACCGTCTACACCGTCGTGAACGCCCTGGTGTTGAATCCGCTTCCCGTCGAAAGGCCCTCGGAGTTGGTCGCCGTCTACGAGACCGATAAGAACCGCGCGAACGTGCCGGTCTCCTACCCGAACCTTGAGGACATCGCACAGAAGAACCAGTCCTTCACCGCCGTCGCCGGCTATACTTCCATCCTTCCGCTGACGTTCCTCTCCGGCTCCGGCACGGAACGCGTCTTCGCGGAATTGGTAACCGGCAATTATTTTGAGACGCTCGGCATCCGCCCGGCGCTCGGTCGGTTCTTTTTGCCGGAAGAAAGCAGCACGCCCGATACACATGCAGTCGCCGTCATCAGTAATGGCGCGTGGCAGCGGCGCTTCGGTGGCGCGTCCGAAATCCTCGGTCGCACAGTCAACCTCAGCAATCTAACGTTCACCATCGTCGGCGTTGCGCCCGACGGGTTCCGCGGCGTCAATGCGATCTTTGGTCCCGACTTCTGGATTCCGGCGATGATGGCGCGGGCGGTTGAACATCGCGACGTGCTGAACCAGCGGGCAGGCTTCGACTTTCACGCCGCCGCGCGCCTCAAGCCCGGCGTCACTTCACGCCAGGCGCAAGCCAACCTGAAAGCGATCGGCGCATCGCTCGAGAAGGAATATCCGGAGGCGAATCTCGGCCGCACCCTCGCTCTCGGTCCGCTCTCCGAGGCCGCCCTCGGCGATATGAAAACGTCGGTCCTGTTCGGAAGCACCATCCTGATGATCATCGTGGGACTGGTGCTTCTCATCGCGTGCTCCAACGTGTCGAATCTGCTGCTCTCGCGCGCGGCGGCAAGAAAGCACGAGATCGCCGCACGCCTCGCACTCGGCGCTAGCCGCAGCCGGCTGATGCGCCAGCTCCTCACGGAGAGCATGCTATTGGGTTTGATCGGTGGAGCGGTTGGCCTCTTCCTTGCGTCCCAAGGCGGACATCTGCTTTGGTCGGCGCTCCCATCCGAGTTCGCCAAAAACCTGGCCACGCTTAAAGTGGATACGCACGTTCTCGTATTCGCGCTGGCCGTTTCGCTACTCACGGGATTGGTATTCGGAATCGTTCCGGCGGCCCGGTCTTCCCGCACCGATATCGTCGAAGTGCTCAAAGAAGAGACTCGCACCGCCGGTCGCGGCCGTCGCGGCATCAATTTCCGCAACGTGCTGCTCTCCGGCCAGGTCGCCCTATCGCTGGTGTCCCTGGCAACGGCGGCCCTGTTCCTGCGCGCCATCGAGCATGCCTACATGCTCGACCCCGGCTTCGATAGCAGGCATCTCGCACTCATCATGACGAGCCCGGGTCAGGCAGGTTATGATCGGACGCGCAGCGACCAGTTTTATCGCGACGCCGCGGCGCGTGTTTCAGGTTTGGCCGGAATCCAGTCGGTGACCTGGGCGTCGAATCTGCCTTTCTGGAACCGCGCCACGCGAAGCATCCTGATCGAATCACGTGAAAAACGGACCACATCCGACGCCATCGCAACCATCGTCAACAACGTCGATCTCAATTACTTCGCCACTATGGGAATTCCATTTAGAAACGGCCGCGACTTTACCGAGCTCGACCGCGACGGCTCCGTACCCGTGGCCATCGTGAATGAGACTCTCGCGAGCCGCTATTGGCCCAATCAGGACCCGCTCGGCAAGCGCTTCAAATTTTCCGGCGACAATTTTTACCGGCAGGTGATCGGCGTCGTCAAAACCGCGAATTACCAATCTCTCGGTGAAGATCCCCAACCGTGCATCTACTTGCCGTTCCGCCAGAATTTCTCGAACGCGATGGTAATGTATGTGCGAACCGCAGGCCGTCCTGAGTCCGTCCTGACGGGCGTGCAGCGAGAAATTCGAGCCATCGATCCACTGATCTTCACCGACGACACACGCACCGGCGGTAAGTTGATTGACCAGGTGCTCTTCAACTCGAAAATGATCGTCGGACTTCTTGCCGTGTTCGGAATTCTCGCGCTGGGGCTGGCATGCGTCGGCTTATATGGAATCATGGCCTACTCGGTGAATCAGCGCCGCCGCGAGATCGGCGTGCGAATGGCGCTGGGCGCCGCTCAGTCGAACGTGATGGGGCTGGTGCTGCGGCAGGGCATGAGACTGGTTGCCGTAGGAACTGCCATCGGACTTGCTTTGTGCTTCCTGATCGGCAGCACTCTTTCGGCGACCCTCTACGGTGTCAGCGCAACCGACCCGATCAGTCTGATCGGAGCATCGATGCTGCTCGCTATCGTTGCGGCCCTCGCATGCTATCTGCCTGCTCGCAGAGCTAGCCGCGTAGACCCGCTGACAGCGCTGCGCGATGCCTAACGACCAATTTCACGCGATGGCCATTCTTTGACTTCGCCCGCGGCCTTCCACATCTCGCCGTCGAGCTCGCTGGCGAAGTTCCCGCCCTTCGGACGAGTGTTGAACAGAGCGGCCCAATGCATTCCCTGCGACGTTCGCACCATGAGCGTCGTCGTACCCGGTAGCGAACCGGTGTGCCACCAGTTGGCATCGTTCCCCACGCGTCGAACTTGCCAGCCCATGCCGTACCAGACGTTCGGCTCGATCTGTGCCGGGGCGCCAGGCGATGCGATCATTTCACGGACGGTCACCGGTTTCAGTGGCGCTGGTTGAAGATGTCCATCGACGTGAAGCATGAAGCGCACCAGGTCCGCTCCCGACGCGATCCACGCTCCATGCGAATCCATCGCTTCTATGTAGAATCCTCCATAGGGGTCTGGAACCATGCCCGGCCTTTGCGGAAACACGGAATGAGCCAAACCGGCGCCGGGGAAATCATAATATTTCACTTCATTCGGAAAACGCTCGTCTAAAAAGGTCTGGCCGGTGCGCATGTCGCG
>DATGJP010000058.1:0-3670 GCA_035295125.1 Bryobacteraceae bacterium
GCGGCGATGGCTCGGCCGCCATAAGCAAGTCCAATTTCACTACACCCCCACGCATGCCTCTTGGGTGAACCTGATCGAGTGCTTCTTCAGCATTCTCAGCAAGCAGGGCTTGGCGCACAGCGTGCAGCACTCCAAACGGGACCTCAAGGACCTTCTGCACCGCTTTCTCGCCAGCTACAACCAGACCTGCAACCCGTTCGCCTAGACCAAGGGCCCCCAACACCTGCAACGAATCATTGAGACGACCAAGGAGTATCAGGCGCTTCACCCCAGAAAACCTCGTCGCCGCCAAGCGAAACGGAAGAAGGCCGATTCTATAAGGAACTAACGGGACGATGCACTAGTTGTCATCCTGTCCCGACATCCTTGATTCTACGACTGTGGCGCGCCTGCGGCGTCCACTTGACGGTTTGTCGCCGACCCACGTAGGTTCAGCAGTTGGGCTCGATGCCGATCAGGTCGTTGACCGCGTTTCGAAGACGCTGTTTACAGCCAAGATAGCGCTCGGTCGTCTGGACGGACACGTGGCCCAACAAGAATTGAATCCGGTCCAACTCCCCTCCGGCATCGCGGCACAGGCGGGCACAAGTCCGTCGAAGGTCGTGCCGGGCGAGCTTATCAATAGCTGCTTTCTTGGCGCAGTCCTTCACGACGTGCCACACGACCCGCTCCGTCACACCATCTTCCCAGGTCTTGCCCGCGCGACAAACGCACCGAAACACGCGACCTTCACTCAATTCTGCAGACGCAAGCCACGAATCAATGGCGCTTTTGACCCAGTCCGGTACGGGCACCGTCCGAACATGTCGGGCCTTGCCGACCAAATCAACGATCGCCCAATGATCCTCCCTGCGTTGAAGATGAGCGATATCCAGCTCCGCCGCCTCTTTTCGGCGCAGACCGCAACCCAAGATGAGCCCGAGCAGTGCTCGGTCTCGCTTGCCTTTCAGCGTATTCGGGTCCGGTACCTGCCAGAGCGCTCGTGCCTGGTCGGTGGTGAGCCAGTTACCGAGACGGACGCCGAGGTTCTTCGGCCCTTTGACTCGCCGGATGCCAGCAGCAAGATCCGGGCTGAGTAGGCCGGAATCGGCACCTTCGTACGCGAGACGTCTGACCGCCGCAAGCCGACCGTTGATTGTGCCCGGCGCAAGCTGACGTGACTCCAAATGAATTCGGTAGCGAGTCACGACGGCCTTGTTGAAGGACAGTCGGGGCTCCGAGCAGTACCACCAAAGGAACTCATCGATGGCGTGCCGGTACCCTCGCTGGGATTCCTTCGAGGGCAGGCTGTTGAGGACCGCTGATCTTGCCTCGTCAAGGTCGGGCAGGCTCAGGCTATGCTTCGGAGAAGACTTTTTGCTCCGGTTCTGTTTGCCACGCTTCATAAGTTGGGGACCTCCACGTACCCGAAGTTGAGTACGAGGCAATCCCTGAAGGCTGGGTGGCGTTAAACTAGGAACGAGAGCAGGAGGTCACCGTGGACGCCTTGGCGGAGAAATTGGATGCTCGATTGCGCGAGTGGAAGCCGGAAACGGCGGCAGAAGCCAGGGAGCGGATCACTGAGGTGATCGAGCTCGCCGATCACGGCATCCTTGACATCGCACGCTCGCGCGCCACCGAACAAGAGATTCTCGACCTGCTCGATGAACCCCCAACCCGGTGAGATCTGGCTGGCTGACCTGGGACTCGCTGCTAAGACGCGTCCCGTCGTCATCGTTTCCCGTCAAGATCCCGATCCGCCGCGGGCTCTCGTCTTGTACGTTCCCCTCACCACTCAGCGGAGAAACAGTCCGTATGAAGTGCCGTTGCCGCGGCTTCCGTTTCTTGATCGTGAATCTGTAGCCAACGTTCAAGGATTAGGATCTCTGCCAACTGTGCGCCTTGAACGTAGGATTGGCCGACTTTCCGCCGAAATCATGGAGCGACTCAAGGACGCGTTGGCATTCGCCCTGGATTTTAAACGGGCTTCAGATTGAATGCTCAGCCGGCTCCGTGCTGCCACTTGGCCGGATAAGTCGCCATCTCGGAGGAATGGCTCGATGACCCCGGAGTCGGGACCCTTTCCCTACGTGAACAGCATTGGTATTAACCGTACTCAAAACCAGCAATCGCGTAGGTGAGGGCCGAATTGACGCCGGATGAAGCCGCATGAGGCCGCTCACGCCGGATCATTCGGATCAGGGACCGATCCCGCACGAATCCGAACTCAGTTGCCAGCGCGACAGCGGCGTGGTTCTCCGGCAACAGATCCCAGCAGATTGATTCCCCCCGATGCCGTTCAAGAAACCATTCGAGGAGCATTCGCGCGGTCTCCGGCGTACCGGCCACGCACGGACCGAAATACGCGGCGCGTGTGCCCGGCCGTCCCATAGCGTAACCGAGTCCGGGAATAGAGGCCGCTTCGATCTCTGCGAGCGATTCCAGCAGCCGTGACCGGTCGCAACCAAAGGCTTCGCGATCCAGGCCGGGCATCGGCTGGTAGGCAGTTACCGCCGGCCCATCGCGAGAATCCACGTTGTCCCCACTACGTCTCCAGCGTTCAATTGGGCATTCTTCCTCAAAACCAAGGCTCGCGTACAATGGCCGCCCCATTGGCGTCGCGTCCAGCCGGACAATTGTCACGCCGCGCTCGCGCGAAAATGCGAGCGCCCGTTCCATCAACTGACGGGCAAAGCCGCGGCGGCGGAATTCGGATCGCGTCAGGACCATGCCGATCCAGGCCATCTCCTTGCCGTAACAAACGGCTGTTGTGGTGCCGGCCAGCACACCCTCGCGGTCTAGCGCGAAGCAACCCTCCGGCTCCAGATCGAGAATGCGGCGCCAGTCGGATTCTGTCTGATTCCAGCCAGCCTCTCTCGAAAGCTCCATGGCAGCCGCGATATCACAGGATTGCAACAGACGGACGCCGCTCATTGTGCCATATGCAGCAAAGGTTCGAGGATCTGCATGACGTTGTGCGCAACAATCCGATTGCCAGCGCCTGTGGGATGCAGACCGTCCGCCTGCATTAAATGCGGATTGCCCGCCACGCCTGTCAGCAGAAACGGAATTAGCCGCAGCTTGTACTTCGCGGCAAGATCCCGGTACATTTGCTCGAACGGACGGATGTAGTCCGGGCCGTAGTTGGGTGGCAGGGTCATGCCGGCCAGCACGATTTCAGCCCCAGCCTGCCGCAGCGCAGAGATAATCTGGACGAGATTTGCGCGCGTGGCGGCCAGCGGCAGGCCACGCAGGCCGTCGTTCGCTCCGAATTCCAGAATAACGATGCGCGGCTTGTACGCGAGCACTTCACCGATGCGGGCTAGGCCGTCGGTCGTGGTGTCGCCGCTGACCCCGGCATTCACCACGCGCCAGTGAAACCCGCGCGCATCGATTTCCTTCTGGAGAAAGTCCGGGTAGCTCTGACCGGGGTCGGCGCCGAAACCGGCGGTGAGACTGTCGCCAAATGCCACAATCACGGGGCGCGAATCCGCGGGCTGCGCCGGCGTGGATCCGGCTGGGGCCGGTGAAGATTGCTCGGACGACTGTTGCCGCGTATTGGTCCCGCACCCAGCGAGCAGCGCGCACGCGAGAATAGTAGCGATCCTCACTCAATGCCATAATAAAGGAAGCCGCCCGCGGAATCCCACCCGATAGCCATGATTGAGGTTTCCGGTCTCACGAAAACGAT
>DATGJP010000059.1:0-2002 GCA_035295125.1 Bryobacteraceae bacterium
GTTTGGAGGAGGACCGCTCCTCGGGCAAAAGGTGGAAATCGACGGCCGTCCTCACGAAATCGTTGGCATTATGCCACCTGGGGCCGATGTCATGGATCACCATACGCAGGTTTGGTTACCCCTCTGGTTACCCCCGAATATGGCCCAGCAACGCGAGGCCCATGTCCTCTACGTTATTGCGCGACTGAAAGATGGCGTCACCGCTAAGGTGGCACAGGCAGAGCTGAGCGCATTTCTCGAAAACTGGGGCGATCGTTCCGGCGCGCGAGACCATGTGCCCACGAGCCACCCCGTGCGGTCAATAGACCACACGCTCCAATTGCGGTCGTTACAGGATGCAATCGTTGGGAATGCCCGCCGCCCGATCTGGGTTCTGCAGGCCGCCGTGGGGTTCGTGCTGCTCATCGTCTGCGCGAATCTTGGGAACCTGGTACTGGCTCGCGCCGGGACACGGAGACGTGAGTTTGTACTGCGCACTGCTCTCGGCGCTAGCCGCGGCCGGCTGCTCCGGCAATCGTTAACTGAAGGTGCGGTGATGTCCGGAGCCGGTGGCATTCTGGGTCTGTTGCTAGCCAGCGCCGGCGTGCGGGCGCTGATCCGTGCTTACCCGACCAGCATCCCACGGACGAGTGACCTTACGATTGATTTGCCCGTTCTGCTGGTTGCGCTCGGCCTCTCGACTGGGACTGCCCTGCTTTTCGGATTCGCGTCGCTCGGGCGCCGGGCAACGAGTAGCCTGATGACTGCACTCAAGGAGGGCGGAAGGGGTGCCAGCGGCGCCTGGCGTCATTACGCCCGTCGTGGACTTGTGATAGCCCAAGCCGCTTTCGCGGTGATGCTGGTTATCGGAGCGGGTTTGCTAGGTCAGACAGTTTACAACCTCACGAGGATCGATGCAGGATTTGACCGGTCGCGGCTGGTGACGTTCTCGATGACGTTGCCAATGGCGAATTCAGAGCCCGAGACACGCGCGCAGGCATATCAACGCGTCCTCGACAAGCTTCGCTCCGTACCAGGCGTGCTGGGGACGGCGGCGATGTCGGGGCTGCCGCCGAATCGAACTCCAGATGCGATCGCTACTCCGATCGAGAACTACACCTCCGATGCTGGAAGATCCTTTGCGATCATCGACTATTACCAATTCGTCATGGGCGACTATTTCGGGACGATGGGCATCCCGATCGTCGCCGGCCGGGGCTTCGAGCGAACGGACAACGCGTCGCAAGGCAAGGTGGCCATTGTCAATGAGACATTGGCGAAAAGGATCTGGAAGGGGCAGAACCCGATTGGCCATCGTTTGCGGCCTCCGGGCTGGTCGTTTGGCGCCAGCGATGATGTTTGGCATACGGTGATCGGAGTAGCCAAGGACGTCAGGCAGCGCGGGGTGGATCGCCCGGCAGGAACTGAACTTTACATATCCCTTGATCAGCACGGCGTCGCTCCGCCGAGTATGAACGTGGTGATGCGGACGACGCTGCCACCGGCCGCGCTATCAGGAACAATCGAGCGAATAGTGCGGGAAGTGGACCCAGCGGTTCCCGTCGTGCGGCTTCGCGACATGGATTCGGTGTTCGCCGAATCGATTCGCCGGCCGAGACTCCTGGCGCAGCTATTGGGCGCTTTTGCCGGTCTGGCGCTGCTACTGGCAGCTATCGGCACTTACGGTGTGCTCTCCTACATGGTTACCGAGCGGCGGCGGGAGATCGGCATTCGGGTCGCCCTCGGCGCCACTCGCTCCGACGTACTCACACAGATCCTGAAGCAAGGGCTTCAGGTCACGGCGGCCGGTGTCGCCATTGGCCTTGCAGGCGCGCTTGCCGTAAATCGGCTGATTGCGTCCCTGCTGTTTGGTGTGCAGCCGACAGATACCGTGACGATCGCCTTTGTGATCGCGACGATTACGGCCGTGGCGGTGGTCGCCAGTTGGCTACCAGCGTGGCGCGCATCGCGGCTAGACCCGAACGTCGTGCTCAGAGATGAGTAACAGACTGAGACGCTTTTT
>DATGJP010000060.1:0-2063 GCA_035295125.1 Bryobacteraceae bacterium
ACCCTGCCGTTGTCAGAAATGTGATGGTCGGTTCTTCCGATTTTGGTGGACGGTCAGATAACGGAGATCCAGGAGCATGGCCTACCCGATTTGCGCAGCGGCGGAAGCCACGCGAGTGAGGATTTTCGGCTCCCCAGCCAGATACACACAACCGTTCTCCGAAGAGTAAAATGCCACCGGCCGGAAGTCAATCCGCGAAATCTCCTCGCGAGTGACGACTGAGTGACGACGTCAGGCCTCCACGGGGGATATTTGGCGGTTGAGGCAGGGCCAACGGAACGTACTTGCTATCATTTGAACCGTAGTGAACTGAACTGAACTGGCCGTGAGCGCGTTCGATTCCCGTTAGCGCTACCATATCTCCTTTATTTTCAATTATATAGAAACGCAGCGATCACATTCCGCTCACACCGCTGCCGTTGTTTTCAAGGGTTTAGCGATTCTTCAAATACGGGTTTTTAGCCCGTTATCAATTTGACCTGTACCCCGTCGGTTGGTCCACGTAGAATGTAGGTTCTCCGGGCAGGAAAGGAGAACGAAAATGCGCGGATCGCGCCACAGCGAAGAGCAGATCATTGCGATTTTGAAGCAGGCCGAAAACGGCATGAAGACGGGCGAGGTGTGCCGGCAACACGGCATCACCGAGGCCACTTTATACCGTTGGAAAGCTAAGTTCGGGGGCATGGAGATTAGCGACGCCAAGAAGTTGCGGCAAGTGGAAGAAGAGAACCGCAAGCTGAAGCACGTGGTGGCGGAGTTGACCCTGGACAACCGGGCACTGAAGGATGTGCTCTCAAAAAACTGGTAGAGCCTGCGGGCCGAAGGAAGGCGGCTGGCTATCTGATGGAGAGCTACCAGATGAGCGAGCGTCACGTCTGCAGGCTGATCGGGCTGGCCCGATCGACCAAACGATATCGAGCGCGCGGCAACGATCGCAATGCTGAGTTGCGGGAGTTGCTGCGCCGACTGGCAGAGCAGCGGCCCCGGTTTGGGTACCGGCGGCTACATGCCTTGGTTCGGCGCGAAGGCGTGATCGCCAATCACAAGCGGGTCTACCGCGTGTATCACGAAGAAGGATTGGCGATGCGGCGGCGCCGGCGGCGGAAGTGGGTGCGGATGGGAGCGAGCGTGGCAGCGGTGCCCCAACGACCGAACGAACGCTGGTCGATGGACTTCGTGAGCGACTGCTTGGCGAACGGACAGACATTCCGGTCACTGGTGATAGTGGATGATTACACGCGGGAATTGTTGGCGGTCGAGGTGGACACGTCGATCTCAGGGCTCCGCGTCCGGCGTGTGCTGGAATCGGTGGTGATCGAGCGAGGACGGCCGGGCGGGATCGTCGTCGACAACGGCCCGGAATTCCGTGGGCGCGTGATGGAAGCCTGGAGCGAACAGCGGCGGGTGCCGTTGCAGTTCATCGAGCCAGGCCGGCCGATGCAAAATGCTTTCGTCGAGAGCTTCAACGGGCGGTTGCGTGACGAATGCCTGAACAGTCACTGGTTCCTGGATCTCGGTGATGCACGGCGGAAGATCCGGGCCTGGGTCAAAGATTACAACGAGCAGCGGCCACACAGTTCGCTCGGGTATCTCACTCCGAGCGAATTTGCCGCAGCAGCGAGAGTGTCGTGAACGCTTCCTTCGCCTTCCATGCTGATGCTAGGCAGCCGGGCAGAACCCGTCAAGGATTCGCTCCGCCGCGCCCTGTCGGGCGCGTCCTTGACAGAACCTGCCCGGCCGCAAAAACGCATTTCTCGGGAGGAAGGCGAAGGAAGATTATCGAAGGGTTTCCCCGGCAAACTTACATCCCTCGTGGAACATACTCAGGGGGCAGGTCACCAGCGCAAACGTAAGAACGGCCAGCGTGGGCCCGCACGTGATGCGAGCGGCCGGCCGGGTATTCCCTCGAATCGCCATTTTCTCCTTCTATCGCGCACTGGCCTTCTCCTGCCGGCCACATAACTCGATCTTAATGCAGAATGGTCACAATCAGCATGTTTGCCTTCGCGTCCATGGCCAAACCAAAGCTACTCGACACTGGACCTGCGCGCATCGTTAAGGAT
>DATGJP010000061.1:0-2504 GCA_035295125.1 Bryobacteraceae bacterium
CTCCGTTTCAGGGCGACAGCGCGACCACCGTTTGCTTCAAAGTCGCCAACCGCGAGCCTGTTCCCGCCAGCGCCCTCGACTTGAATCTGCCTCGGGAACTGGATGCGATCATCGCGCGCGCCATGGCTAAGGATCCCCAAGAGCGCTATCAGCGCGGATCGGAGTTCGCCGAGGCCCTGCGGCAGCTGCAATCGGCCGGCAAGCGTACCGGCACGACCACATCTTTGCTGACAACTCCGGCAAACGGAACGAAAACGAAGAAGATAGCGCCGGCGCAGGGTTTGACTGGGAGTCCGGCGGTTGGACCTGCATACGCGGCGAAACTCGTCCGGGCTGCGATTCTCAAAGCTCCGGTGAAGGATCTCATTCTTGGCGCGGCTACAGTGGCCCTGCTGGTAATCGTAGGCGTGCAGTCGAGATTGCTGATTAATACGCAATCGGAAGCCGACGATCCCGGATTGATCCACACTCAACCGATCGCCACGCTACCACCCGCAGTTCCGCAGCAAAAGACCGTTCCCCCCAAGCCAGTCGATGCGGTTGCATCGAACACCTCGTCGAAGAAGCGGATAACGCCAGCCCACGCGGCCGTGCAGAAAGCTTCCGCCCGGCAACCTGCCAAGAATGCCGCAGTCGCCGCCGCTGCTCCCGCTCCGTCTGTGCCAAAACAGATCGTGGTTTCTCTTTCAACCGTCCAACTTGCCGTGCGTCACCAGTTCAAGGAAGCGACTCTTTCCGTCTGGGTCGATGACAAGCTGGCTCTCACGCGTCCCCTGCACGGAGGAACTCAAAAGCGGTTGGTCGTGTTCAACGGGATCCATGGCATCGAGTCGGAAACTCTGAAGGTACCAGCCGGGAAACACGTCCTTCGCTTCCAGGCGCAGACCTCGGACCAGACCGTTGACCTCTCCAAAACAATCTCCGGAAGTTTCATCGGCGGCGACGACCGAACCCTCCAAATCAGCTTCGACAAACACAACACCACTATGCACCTGGACTGGGAGTAACTTCATCGCTCGCTGCGGAATGGGATGCGCCATGTCTCGCCGCCTTTGCGAGGCATGGGAACCTTGGTGCATGCTACTGCCTCAACCCCATCCAATTCTCTGACACTACCAGCGAATTCCCCGGGTTCTGCGGATCGTACTTCACCGAAGTATGCAATCCGAGCCGGCACGAATGCAGATTGATCCAATGCCGCAAGTACGTCACATCCTGCGAGCACTCATACGAAACCCCGGCCACGTCGTAGTGATAAATGAGCATGATCGCCGACCGGCGATCTTTTTCCGCGGCGAGTTCCTGCACATCGATCACGGTACCGTCGGTGATGCGGCCTGTGCCCTCAAGCCACGCGCGGCGCTCGCGTTCGATCTCATCGGGAGACTTGGGCTTGCGCCGCAACAATACATACGCGCCCGCCAATGCGACGCCCGTTGCTACCAGCCCATAAAGTCGAAGTGAATCCATACCAAGGTGGGTGGAAATTTCTCTTGCTGACTTCTCTATCAGCATAAGCCGAAAGCGCGGCGCGTGGAAGTGGTTCGAGAGTTACGGAGGTGCCAGTGTCTGTGCAAAAACTTCGACGTCGAGATGAAATTCGTTCACGAGCCTATCCATGTTCTAGAATCAGCCGCCGGGGTTTTGCCCGAGGGTTGAACCACGAGGAGACCATGCGATTCGGATCTATCGGTGGATTCGTGCTGTGTATGACGGTCGCGTTTTCCATGTCCACAGCAGCCGGAAACAAAGCTGTCACCCACGACTGGCCAATCTACGGCGGTACACCCGAGAACAATCATTTCTCCAGCCTGGCGCAGATCAATCGCAAGAACGTGAAGAGCCTCGAAGTCGCCTGGACGTTCGACACCGAAGAATCCGGCGGCCTGCAGAGCAGCCCGATCATCGTCGACGGCATTCTCTACGGCCTGACTCCAACGCAGAAAGTTTTCGCCCTGAATGCGGTAACCGGGAAACTCCTCTGGAAGTTCGATTCTGGAATCAAAGGTACGCAGCCCAACCGCGGCCTCGCCTACTGGTCTGACAACAAAGAAGACAAAAGAATTGTCGTCGGCGTGATGAACTTCGTCTACGCGCTCGACGCCGCGACCGGCAAGCCCATCGCAAGTTTCGGCAGTGATGGACGCATCGATCTCCGCGACGATCTCGGCCGCGATCCTGTACTGCAGTCGATCTATATGACCAGCCCGGCCGTCATCTACAAAGACCTGATGATCGTCGGCGGCCGCGAGTCCGAAACCTTGCCTGCCTCTCCCGGCGACATTCGCGCCTACGATGTGCGCACCGGAAAGTTGCGCTGGACCTTTCACACCATCCCGCATCCCGGCGAATTCGGCTATAACACCTGGCCGAAGGACGCCTGGAAAACCAGCGGCGCCGCGAACAATTGGGCCGGGATGACCGTCGACACGGCGCGCGGCATCGTCTACGTTCCCACCGGATCGGCCGCGTTCGATTTCTACGGCGCCGACCGCATTGGCGAC
>DATGJP010000062.1:0-84263 GCA_035295125.1 Bryobacteraceae bacterium
GTCGCTATGTGCAGCGTGAGGTCCAGGCCACACTCACGAAACGCAAATTTGGTCAACTGAACATCGCCTGGGTTGTCTTCTATAAGAAGTAGTTCAAAACCCCTTTAACGACATCTTCGATCAACTGTTATGATCAGCAACCATGCTCTTTCACGTGCCGATCGAGAGCCGCCCGCGCCTCTTCTGACTTGTGCCTGGCTTGTTCGCTAAACCTGCGCAGTTTTTCGTATTCCGTCTTCGATAGTACTCCAAGCCGCTTTTGGAGCATCTGGACACAACGGCCATAGTCAGTTGTGGATGCGATGTAATCACGGAACAGGCCCTCCTTTTTGTCACAAGGACGCTCCCGGTCCGATTCTGTGTATTTCTCTTGCATCCAAAGGGTTACCAAGACTCACCATTGTCGGGTCCCAGCGACCGGTATGTCAACGCAGTGGAGGTAATCGGATGAGACTCCACGGGGCGCGGTTTGGTTTCCACCTGTTCGACATGGGGAATCTCTCACAACGGGCTTAACGGTGTTACTGGAAACAGAAGACCTTCAGGAGGAGTCGTGAAAGTGCTGGCGGTAACAAATGGGCACCATGGAGCTAACGAAGCCCGGCGCGGACGAACTGCTCCAGCTAGATAGCAGATGTGCGAGGCAAAGGCAAAGTGGTTGTACTTGATGGCGGAAGTGGACAGGCTTTCTCCCGAGATACCAGATGCTTTAATCCCGCATGCAGTTTTCTCCCGCGTATGGCTTGCCCGCGAAGAACGAAAAGAAGCGTACGCCAACTATAAAAGCGCAGTGCAGAAGTACGAAGAAGCCTTGAAGCGGTCCACCTGAGCTTCATACCGAGCAAGTCCTCACTGCCCAACTGACCCATTTCCGGGAGGGTCGTACACCCGGGCGAGCCGGTTGGCCGAAACGGTTGGATCGATTTCGAAGTGCTTCGTGGATTTGCCGGAATTCTAAAGCCGACCGCTATTGCTCGCCGTTGATGATAAGATTGAGCGCTTCAGCGCTTGTTGTCGTCGTGGTCCCCCACACCGCGCCTGTTCCCCACACCGCGCCTGTTCCCCACACCGCATTCGTGCCCCACACGGCATTCGTTCCCCACACAGCGTTTGTACCCCACACCGCGCCCGTACCCCACACAGCGTTCGTCCCCCACACAGCGTTGGTTCCCCATACGGCGTTGGTTCCCCACACGGCCCCCGTACCCCAAACAGCGCCAGTGCCGGTGACAAGGAACACGCCTCCATAGCCGTTCGTAGTCACGTTGGGAGATGTTGCCGGTCCCGGGGCCAAGTCCGAGTTGTTAAGAGCAGCTTGCGCGTCCAAGTACCCCGCTCCGATCGTGAACACATCGTTTTCGCTCATGTACACGATTCCGCTCACCGGGTCAGTCGCAAACGTAAACATGAACGGCAGCTTCTGGGCGGTCTTCATGAGACGTGCTTTCACCTGGTCAGGTGTTAACGAGGGACTCTTTTGGAGGATGAGGGCGACCGCGCCACTCACCATCGGCGCCGCCATGCTTGTGCCGCTGAGTTCGTAATACTGCGTGTTGACCCCAGCGGGCGACGTCGAATATACGTACAACGGAACTGCATTGGCCGGGAACGTCTTGAAGAGATACTCAGCAGGACTTTCCAAAGAGAGGATGCGGTTCCCCGGAGCGACTAAATCCGGCTTCGCGATGTGGTCGATCAGCGTGGGGCCTTTCGAACTGTAGCTTGCAACCTTGTCGTCGGACCGAGACAATGTTCCCAGCGTGTTCATGGCTCCGACCGTAATGGCAAACGGGTCGTTGCCGGGCGCGGTGATAGTCGCGTATCCGTTGGTTCCGGCTGAGTTGTTGCGGCCTTCGTTCCCCGCCGCTACCACCACAACTATGCCCGCCTTCCACGCTTGCTCGACGGCCTGGCATAAGGGGTCCACCGTATACGACTCAAACACGGGCCGTCCCAATGATAGGTTAATGACCCGTATGTTGTACTGCTTCTGGAGCGCGATGGCAGTTTGGATTGCGGCAATTACCGAACTGTCCTTACCAGTGCCCGTGCCATCAAGCACCCGCAAGTTGATTAGGTTCACGTTCGGCGCGATTCCGCGAACCTCGTAGGTGTACTTGTCTCCCGACGAGTTTTTCCCGTTTCCGGCGATGATTCCGGCGACGTGTGTACCATGCCCGTAGGCGTCATCCGTGGACTTGTCGTTGGGCACGAAACTCTGTGAATAGACGAACCGATTATTGACTTGTACGTTGAGATCATTGACTAGGGTGATCCCGCTGTCGATGACGGCGACGCCGATTCCCGTGCCATCGTACGGAAACGTTGCAGTCCGACTATTCAGACCCAGCACTGTCAACCAGCCGTAGTCCGGTACTATGTTCGACGTGGTTATTGCTACGTCGTGGTCGGGCAGTACGGCCTCCACGTCGGGGTCGGCTGCAAGCGCGGCAAGGTCACTGCGTTTAATGGTGACAGCGTGCGATCGGAGAAGCCAGAGGTCATGGTTGTGCCTGATTGCACGTCCGACAATTCTGGAACGTCGAAGGTCATCGACGCCTGGCTTGTAGCGAACGATTACGTCAGTAGTTTGGTCCGGGGCAATTGCGGCCAGTTGCTCCGGTATAGTTGCCTGGGCCAGCAACCCAGGAACGAGGCACAACGTCTCCATTGCGCCCACAACAAGAAATCGTCGCCACGACAACATGCCTTCTCTTTGGCACGGTCGTAACCATTTTGTAAATGTGAGCGCCACAAGAGCTTAGTAGCTTCTAAGGTCCGAGGGGCAAGAACAACGCTGTCGCAGCCTGGGACATAATGGCTCAACGCTAGCGCCGGATTGTCTAGCCCAAACGCCCACTGGGTTCCAGGCCTGACACTTACGGAAGCACCACGTTAACCCCAGACCCGCGCGATAAACCATCCCAGCCCGGTGCAAAGCAGGATCGTAGCCGTTACCGGAACGACGCGGGTCATCGCAAACAGGCGGCGAAGCAGCAGTCCCAGGATCGCCAGCGCCAGGATCTGAGCCGTTAAGACGCCGGCGAAGAAGATTGGTGCGCGATAACCGCTGTCGGTCAGAAACAACGAAAAGTAGGCGCCGTGGAACAATCCTAAAACGCCGACGACAATCCAGCGGTTGCCGGATGTCGGAAGCAGCACGATTTCGAGGGCGAGGTATGCCACGGTGAGGGCTGCCGCCGCCTCGACGAACCGCGGCGACAACGTCGTAGAGAAACGTGGCGCGATAACGAGAGCAATGGTCTCGCCGGCTGCAAAAGCTCCCGCCAGCGCTATCAGTTCGCGGCGCGAGCGAGCCGCCAGCACCAGGGCGATGAGGAACAAGAGGGGCGCGGCGCCTTCCAAGGCACGCAGAAAACCTGCGCCGACTTCGCGCGCTGCCAGTTCTGTCGCGGTCGGAGGCCGAAAGCGCACATCGGCGCTGGTGAATGAAAGATCGAACACCGCCTGGTCGGACTTGTCCCCCTTGAAAGCCCGCAGCATGTGCACATGGTTTGGCACCGTAATGGACGCAAACGTACACTCGACGGACAGCGTGTCCGGTGGGGACGGAAACAGATAGTCGGCGTTGCAGATGTAGGTTCCCTGCTGATCGCCGCAGGAGCCCTTCACAAGCTTCGCGTCGCCGCCGCCCCCTGAAAAGCGGATGTGTTCGAAAAATGACCGCTCCGGGTTTTGGACGTGCGCCGCCTCGTAAGTTGGAATGCGGAGCTCATAATGCCCCGCAGAGCCATCGATCCGGAACTCTCCGGTGCTCATGCTGACCATGTGCGCCGAGAGGAGGGCCGGAGCAAGAAAGGCCGGCAGCAGACGTCGGACGATCATTCCACCACAGATTGAAGATGCCTGCGCCGCGCGGATCGGAGCGAACGCACGAACACGATACGGACGATGGCGATGATCGGCACCGAGAAGAACATGCCCGCGACGCCCCCCAGGCGCTCGCCCGCCAGCACGCCGAACAACACCACCAACGGGTGAATCTCCACACCTTTTCCCATCAAGTGCGGCGACACGACGTAATCCTGGAACATGCGATACACGCCCCAGAAAATGATGATCCAGACCAGGTGCGGAAAACCCGCAAAGCCAGCCACAAGAACGGCGATAGCGCCTCCGGCGAGCGGTCCGACGACGGGAATCAGTTCCAGCAAAGCGGCCTGCGACGCCAGCAGGATTCCGTACGGCACCCCGACAATAGTGAAAAACAGGCTATAGACGCACCAGGTGATGAATGCAAGCGTCACCAGAATTCGGATGTAGTGACCGAGCAGGACATGAATGTCGCTTAGGATCTCATCGAGCACGGCCCGGCGTTCGGGGCTGGCGACCCCGCTGACCAGGTATTCGCTGATTTCGCGGCCGTCCTTGATGAAGAAGAATGCCAGGATCGGGACCAGGATGAAGTACAACGCGCCTGTCACGGTGCCGCGCAAGGCAACGCCCGCATTTTTCAAGTACGGCAACAGAGCGGCGCCGCCGCTGGCAAACTGATCCTGTATCCAATCGATGATCTTGTCCTTCGCGGGACCGAGGAAGTCCGGCAGGTTCTTGTCCAGCCATTGCCGGTTCTTCATGAGGTCCGGCACCTGTTGCGCCAGGGTAGTCCCCTCTTCCACCATCCTGCTGCCGACAGTAATCACAAGCAGCACGACGACGCCCACAAAGAGCAGGTACACGATGGTCAAAGCCAGGACGCGGCCCATCCACTTCGGTGTGTGCCGCTCGATCAACGAGACTGCCGGCCATAACACGTAGGCGAAGAAAAGGGCCGCCATGAACAGGACGACGGTATCTCGCAACCAGTAGAGCACGGCGAGGGCGGCACAGACGACAAACACCGTCCATGTGACGCGCGCGGCTTGCAGGGAAAGGCCGAGCATTGATCCTAAGGATATCAGCCCGGATTGGTTGTGGCTTCAATCTTGTAATGGAGGATTGCATCCTGCCGCAGGTTATCAACCAGCATTACTCGCTGCGGTCACAACCTGGTACTCGGAGCAGGCAGGCGAAAGAGGCGGCGGGCATTCTCGCCCAGGATATTCCGCTTTGCCTGCTCGCTGAGAAACGGCAGGTCTGCCACCCGGGCGGGCACGTCGAAATCCCAATGCGGCCAGTCGGATGAATACAGGACCTGCGTTTCGGCGTGGATCGCCTCCATTGTCGCCTCCAGCAGCCGCATGTTCGTCCGCTCCATCGGCTGGGACGTGAAGTACATGTCGCGGATATACTCGCTCGGGAGTTTCCGCAGCAGCGGAGCATCCGACTGCCGCATGAGATATTCGTTATCCAGCCGCTGCATCATGAACGGCAGCCAGGCCAGGCCACTCTCGATCCAAATCACCTTGAGATTGGGAAAGCGTTCCGGCAGTCCGTTCATGATCCAGTTGGCCATGTGGATCATGTTGCAAGTGACAAACGACAAGGCGTGCACTGAAACGAAACGGTTGAGCTGCTTGCCGACCGCATAGTCCGGGCCGGCGTGAAAACCGAGCGGCAGGCCGCGTTCTTCGAGCTCGCGGTACACCGGCATGTACACGTTCTGGAAGACGCCCGCGTTGCGCTGGCTGGTGATGAGGAAACCAACCACGCCCGGCTTCTCTCCGAATTCGCGAATTGCACGGAGGCACATTTCCGGGTTGCTGAAGGGCAAGGCCAGCATCGACTTGACACGGGGCTCGACCGCCAGAATGCGCTCCGTGAACCAGCGGTTGTACGCCATGATCAACTCGGTTTCAACCTCGGGATTCGGATGCAGCCCGATTTCGAGCATGGGTTGTGGAAACACGATCTGCATGTCGATTCCCATGGAATCGAGCGCGCGCCGGATCAGGGTGAGGTCTCGATGTTCGCCATTGGCCGGCTCCACGAACTCGCCCAAACGCGCCTGGTGGGGGATGCGGCCGGCGACATCCTGAAAGGTGAGACCCGGCGGATGATTGCTCAGGGCGAGGTTCTTCGCGAACGGCCAGTTCTGCGACATCACTTTGCCGCTGCGGCGGAGCACCGGATTTTCGATGTAGTCGAGTATCTCGCCCCAGCTCTCCAGTTCGACATGATGCGCGTCGACATCAACGATGAAATAATCGTCCAGTCTGAACGTGGCAATGTCGCGCCGGGCGTTGGCGAGGATTTCGCGCGTATCCGTAGCGATGGTGATCTGCTGTGTTGCCCGCGGACTCGGCTTCTCCGATGACATGGTCACTTCCCTCTCGAAAACCACATTGCAAAATCGAAAGCATTGAGATTCTGCGAGCGGACCAGGGCGCACGCCAGCGTCATGGCTTCGGTGGTGGAAACGTCGCGCTCGATGGGCGCCAACTCCTCGCCCGCGGCCTCGCACGATGCGGCATAGAGCCGGACCGCCGCACCGATGATGGTCCGGAGCTGAGCGGGCGAAACGCCGGCCGCCGCTCCATCCAAGGGATCAGATGGTGACATGAACGAGGCCCTCATCTTCGGCAACCGGCACGGGCGACAAGCGCATGGCCGGGCTTGCGGGATGGCATCCAGTTTCGATGTTGAATTCGAACCCATGCCAGGGACACACAATATGAAGGTCGCGCGGGTGGAAGTCGAAGCCCTGGGATTCCCGGTCCTCGTTTAGTTGCTCCACGACGCGTGGGAGAATCGCGCCTTGGCAGACCGGGCCACCTTGATGCGGACAACTGTTCTCGTAAGCATAAAGCTTGTCCCTGACGCGAAATACCCCGATGGTCCGCTCGCCGACATCAACCACCAGCCGGCCGCCCTCGGCAACGGCGGCGCTCGCACAAATCACCACTTTCGCAGCCACAACATGTCTCCGTATCGATCAGCGCAACCGTATCATCCCCGGAAAAACAATGTCAACTACGAGGAGCGCTAACATGAACTAACGGGCGAATGGCTTACATTTTTAGTGGCGGTGCTCGCAACCTGGCGAGTTACGCACCTGGTCGTGTATGAAGACGGCCCGTGGGACGTGGTTGTGCGCCTGCGGCGGCGTGCCGGTCGAGGTTTTTTTGGCAAGCTCATGGACTGTTTCTACTGTTCGAGCATGTGGGTTTCGGCGGCGGCGGCGTTCGTGTTACAACCGCGACTGAGAGATTGGGTCCCGTTGTGGCTCGCGATTTCGGGAGGGGCGTGCCTGTTGAATCGCCTCGGACACGAGCCGGTATTGATCGAGCGGCTGCAAGAGCCTCAAGGAGAAACGAACGATGTCGTGTTGCGGGGAAAATCGCGAGAAGGAAACGATGAAATCGGCGATTCAGCCGGCTCGGGTGGCGGCTTTTAAGGCTGCATCTGCCGCTAGTACGGTGTTGCCCTCCTCCACCGGTCCGACGGTAAGACTGCAGTATGCCGGCACTGCGCCGATCCGCGTACGCGGTCCGGAGACCGGCCAGACCTATGAATTCTCCGCGGCGAATCCGGAAGTGGAAGTCGACCGGCGCGATGCGGCCGGACTGATCCGCGTGGGGCTGTTCCGCGCGGCAGGGACATAAATTAAGCTCTCGGCGATCAGTTTCGGCGCTCAGCTTAAACAACTCGGGCGCGCCCTTACTCCGTTCGCAGCGCCTGGAGCGGATCGCGCGTGGCGGCTTTCCAGGCCGGACCGAAGCAGGCCGCCGCTCCGATGAACACAAGGATCACCCCGGCGAGCATATATGTAAGCGGGTCTGTCGTTGCGATTTCATAAAGCAGGCTGGACAGCACGCGCGATAACAGCAGAGCGGCGGCCAGGCTGACCGCGAGGCCCACGAGGAGAGGGATCAAGGCCCCTTTCAGCACCGCCACAATCACGTGCCGCGGGGTCGCTCCCAGGGCGACGCGCACTCCGATTTCGCGGAATCGCAGGGTCGTCGTATACGCGATGACGCTGTAAACGCCGGCGGAGGTGAGCAGCAACGCCAGCGCGCCGAGCACGGAAAAGATCCAAGCTGAAAAACGCGGTCTCCAGATGGAGTCCGCAACCACATCGTTCATGGTCCTGATGTTGACGATAGGCTGATCGGGATTGACGTTCCACACCTCCCGGCTGAGCGCGGACGCGAGTTGCAGTGGATCGGCGGAGGTGCGGACAACGATGGTCGACATGAAAACGCCGAAAATCATCTGCTGATAGGGCAGGTAGAGTTCGCCCTTTGCGGGTTGGTCGTACTTGTTTTGGGAGGAATCCTTGACGACGCCGACGACGGTGGTTCGGGGAGCGTTTGGCTCGCCTTGGGGCATTAGCTGACCTACCGGATCGCAGTCGGGAAAGACTTGACGCGCTAGATATTGATTCAGGATTGCGACGCGAGGCGAATTCGACTGATCGGCATCCGTAAACGTTCGGCCTTCCAGCAGAGGAATTCCCATCGCGGAGAAGTACTGCGAGCTGATGGTGCGGGTCATGGTCAGCGTCGGCTGGCCGTCGAGGGCGGGTACGGCGACTGTTGTGTTGACACCGGATAACGGGAGGTTGTTTACAACAGCAATCGCATCTACCCCATGGACTCGCGCTAGGCGTTCGATGAGATCGCGATAATATGCCATCTGTCGGGGCTTCGTCTCGAACTGGCCCGTGGGTCGCGGTTGCGTCAATGTGCCAATGGGAACACGCATCGTAAGCACATGATCGGGATGAAAACCGTGATCGGCTTCCTGAAGGCGGACGAGACTGCGAATCATCAGACCCGATCCGACGAGCAGCAGAAACGCGAATGCGGCTTCGGAGGCGATGAGCAGGGAGAAAAGCCGGGCGGATCTCCTGGAATTTCCACCCGATTGGGAACTGCGCAAGGCCGGCTGCAGGTCTATCTGCGATGCGAAAAGTAGCGGCGCCGCGCTGATCAGACAGGCCAGCAGCAGGCAAAGTCCCACGCTGAAGCCCAGCGCGCGCTGGTCCAGCGCGACTCGCTGAAGATTGGGGAGGGTAATCGGCAGCGCGGCCAATTGCCGGTATAGAAAGCTGAGCACATAGCGCGCGAGGCCGATTCCCGCCGCGCTGCCCAGGATCGTCAGGAGCAGGCTCTCTATCAACAACTGCCGGGCCACGCGCCAGAACCCTGCTCCCAGCGACGCGCGAATGGCGATCTCCTTCTGGCGTTGCATAACCCGGCTGAGCAGGAGGCTGCCGACGTCGGCACAAGCAATCAACAACACAAGGCCGACCGCGGCGAGCACGAACACCAGGGTCAGCTCATACTGGCGCTCGACGGTTTCACGCCAGGGCGTGACGGTGACCTGCAGGCCAGAGTAGCGCTTCGGATCGCGACTGATGAGCTGGGTCCCTACGATTTGCATGGCGCTGTGGACTTGCGAGACCGAAAGATGGGGTCGGATGCGCGCGATGGCTTGGACGTTTAAGACGTAGTCAGGAGTCAGACGCAACGGGAGCCACATGTCGATGTCGGGAGACCAGAAAGCAAAGTCGGGCGGCATGACTCCCACCACCGTGAAGATTTCGCCTGACACGGTGATCGGTCGGCCAATGGCCGATGGCTCGGCGTTGAAGTGGCGGCGCCAGAGCCGGTCACTGAGCACGGCGGCATTGCGGGCATTGAACTCGCCGTCGCGATCCGTGAGAGCGCGGCCGAGCTGGGCATGAACGTTGAGCATTGAGAAGAGGCCGGCGGAGGTGCGGAGGGCTCGGATTTGATCGGGTTCTCCGGCGCCTGTGAGGGTGATGAAGTCCTTCGTGAAGGCTACGCTTTTCTCAAAGAGATCGCTGCGGCCTTGCCAGAACAGGTAGTCCTGCGCCGGAATGCCATTCATGACGTGCCTGTTGCTGTTTTCTTCGATTCGGACGAGGCGGTCGGAGCGATAAGGCGTGCCGCGGAGCAACACGGCGTCCACGACGCTGAAGACGGCGGTGTTGGCGCCGATTCCAAGGGCGAGGATGGCGATGGTTGCGACTGTGAAGAGCGGGTTTTTGCGGAGCCAGCGAAAGGCGTGCCAGAGGTCGGCGGTCATACTAATGAATTAGTATAACGCCGGAAGAACGGCACTTTCGACTCAGTCTGTCCGCAGCAAAGACTGCGCCACGAAAACGTGATAATCGCTCCATCGTTCCGAGGCGTAGTATGACTTTCCGTTCTTCATTTGCGCCGAGAGGTCCATGCTCCTTGGAACCAGGTCACGTTCGTCGCAATTGCACAGGTTCGAGAGTTCGTAGCGCGCCGCGGCTCTCCATTCGGCTACGACGCCGAAATGCGGCGACATGCGGTGAGTGATTCCCAGCACCTGGAACTGTGCGTCGGCGACGACGATGCCGTCGCAGTCGACGAAGTCGGCGTCCTCTTTGTGACCAAAGAAAGCCGCGGTCCGCTGACGAAAGCGGCATACCTTGTCCGACGCCGAATTCCGGAAGGCGAACACATGCACAGGCTTTCCGCCAGTCGAACTAGCGCCCAGGTACTTGAGGCGCACGTTGGCAATTCCGGATAGAATGTCGTACCACTCGGATTCGGGCAGAATGCCGGCCCTTGGACCCGGAAGTGCCGTGGCAACCATGTCTTTGCCCCCTACAGTGCGGAACCGTTGGCCATCCGAATACATGGAGACTTGATATTGCCAGGTTTGTTCGGGCTGGTCGGTTCCCCAGAAGCGCATGCTCTGCTGCGCGGTCATACGGCGCATTTTTCCAACGCTGGTTGCGACCTGCATCCTGAGGGCGTCGACGAGGATATCCGGATCATCCGCAGCTTGGGCCGGTAGCGGCGGACCATCGAGCGCGACCGGCCAATCGAGATCGCGCAGCGGGAGGGCGGCCAACGTCACCACAGATTTGTCGAACAGCCGGGCCCACAACGCCGGTTCATTGTCGTGTAGGAAGGCCGAGATAAGCGCCGTGCCCGCGACCGCGGTGCCAATTCTGCCGTTCGCTTCCGTGCTGCGCATTTCTACGATTCCCAGCACCCGTCCGGAACCATCGAGCACGGCGCCCCCGCTGTTGCCGGGGCGGGAGCCGCAGTCCATCAGAAAGTGGCCCGTGAGATCCACCAGGCCGTCGGCTGATTGATATTGCAATTCGCCCGAAACTACGGTGCCAAGGGCGTAATCGATGGCGTTATCATGCCGTGCGATTCGGGTTACCGGCTGTCCGACGGAAGGCTCGTGGTTGGCGAGAGGGAGGCCGGCGAATCGGGAAGGAAGCGGCTGGCGCAAGGTGAGCAAAGCCAGATCGTGGGCAGGATTGAATCGTTTAACGGAGCCGGCTACATCCGTATCCAGACTTCCAGGGTCTTGTGGCCCGGTAGCCGCGACGACGGCCGCGATTCCAACGCCCTCCACTTTGAGTCCGGTCCCCAGTAGTGCGACGACGTGATAGCTGGTAAGCACGTGAACGCACGGGGTGTCCAGGCAAACACCGGTGCCGAGTTTCTTAGCTGTCAAGGTGCGAGCAGTCAGTTTCACAATGCCGTGCGACAGAGGTTGCGCAGAAGTCAAGCCGGCGCACAGCATTACCGTGCCCGTCAGAAGTATCGATCTCAATTTGATCTCCTCTCCCAACCCTCGTTGGGAGCCAGGTTCTTGTGGTTGCCTGCCCGTTGACAGTCCTTACATCGAATCGTGAGGACAGGATTTTAGGAATTATTTCATACCGAGCGCTCCTATGGACATTACAAAAGGAAACTCGTTATCTTCAGATGCAATGCCCAAGTATGGCGCGGCGAGCAGGCCAACTCCGAGGTGCTTCAGCACACACTCCGCATGATGATTTTGAAGACGATACGCGCGATATGCCCGCTGCATGGATTCCGAATCGCACGATGGCTTGAGCCGTTGAGCCAAGCCGTGCTCCAACTCAGCCGGAGCCAATGACGTGTCATCATCAGTAGGTCAAGGCCAAGTATGAGTCGAATCACCCAGGATGAGGGTCCGGCAGAATCCGGACAACACCCGTACCTGAGGATTCACATCGTTGAGGTCTATGTTCGGAACCAGGAACAGAGCCTGGCCTTTTACCGCGATCAACTGGGCTTTGAGGTAGTGGTGGATACCGGTCCGCAGGACTGGGGACGATGGGCCGTCGTCGCCCCACCGGTTCGCGGAACCGCGGTTCTTGCTTTAGTCGAAGCATCGCCAAACCTCCCCAGCGGAATCGTAGGCCGCCGCACCGGAGTGACTCTGGTGACTGACAACATCGCCGTGAAATTCGAGGAATGGTCGCGCAAGGGTATTCGTTTTCCGCAATTGCCCACACCCGTCCCCTGGGGCTTTCATGCTTCGTTCGAGGATCTGGACGGGAACCAGTTCAGTCTGATTCAGAATCCCCACATGGTGGACATGCTGAACGTGCAACGCCGCCAGGCGGAGCAGCGAAGGGAAGCCGAACGCCGGGCGGCGCTCGAGGCCGAGATCGCCCGAAATGTTCAGTCGAGACTTTTCCCGCAGGTCTTCCCGCCCATGAAAACACTGGATTGCGCGGCGGCTTGTTTCCCGGCGCAGCACGTCGGGGGAGACTACTACGACCTTCTGGAACTCCGGCCGGGGCGCACCGGACTCGTGATCGCCGACATCTCCGGCAAAGGAGTATCCGGCGCACTCCTGATGGCTAATCTACAAGCCAATCTGCGGATTCAGTATGCCATGGCGGTCGACAATCTTCCCGGTCTTCTTGCCTCCGTCAATCGCCTCTTCTACCGCAACACGGAATCATCCAGCTACGCGACGATGTTTTTTGCCGACTACGACGACATCAGCCGCACGCTCCGATACGCGAATTGCGGACACGTATCGCCGTTGTTGTTGCGCTCGAATGGCGACATAGAACGTTTGACGCCGACCTGTACTGTCGTCGGCTTATTCGAAGCCTGGCAGTGCGAAACCGCTGAGACGCGCCTGCACGCGGGAGATACTTTGGTGCTCTACAGCGACGGCGTCGTTGAGGCAGAAAGCAGCGATGGGACGCCATTTGGCGAGGAGCGTTTGATAGAGGTTTTGCAACACGGAGCCAACCGCAGCGCGCAAGATCTTCTTCGCGCCATCGTAGACGCGACTCTGGAATTCAGCGGCGGAGAACAACTCGACGACATCACGCTTGTCGTCGCGCGAGCGCTTACTTCTGCGCCGTAGTCACCGGCGGATTCGGCTGGTCTACATAGTACGTAATGCCGGTATACTGCATCTCCTGCCAAGTCTGCTCGCCCCAACGAACGTCGACTTTCGGATCCGGATTCCACTTGTTGTTTACGGAATTGTCGTAGTGGGCCGTGGCTTCCAAGCGTGAGCCTTTGGGCACGGACAACGGCGTGGCAAATACATAATAGGTCTGCCAGTTGAAATCGTATTGGGGAACCGACAGCACCACTTGCGACCGGCCATCCGGGTAGATGAGACGGTACTCCCAGCCTTTTCCCCGCAGATGCGTGTGCGGGAACAAGGCTGTAATGTGGGTGTCCTCGGTGAACTCGATCGCCGAATCGACAGCCTGGTCAGTGGATCCCGCGGGAACTTTGAGCAAGTGGTTCAAGAAGGCGCTCGTGTGGATCTCCCTCTGCGGAGGCGCCTTCGCGAAAATCATGCCGACACTCGATTCGTCCGTGGCTGCAGTTCCGTTAGCCGTATAGTGGACCTGGAAAAGCAGCGTGGAACCGGCGGCGATCTTCAGGGCTGAACCGGGCTCGAAAATCAGAGCGTTGGTGCCGGGAGCCGTGGTGGCAATGAGCGTACCCGGACTGCCGTTGCGGTTCTGCGGGGCTCCATTGCCGTCGCGATTAGCCGGCGGCGGTGTTCTCGGCACAACCGTCACAAACGCAGCGTCCCGAGGCGTTTTCCCGGGCTCGCGGGCAAACACCAAAATATGATGTACCACGCGGCGAGTTCCGGGACGCACTTCGATGGCCTGCACCCATTTGTCTTCGGTGAAATTCGTGGGGATGGTGAAATACTGATACGCTATCGTGCCGCTGGCAGGCACACTGTAGGGTTTCGACATCGACAGCACCAGGTCCGGGGTGCCGATTTCCCAGCCTTCCGTGAACTTCGGCTGAGGAGGCAGATCCTTGGGATTGCCTTCCGGGGCGCCCCCGTCGATCCAGGCAACCAGAGTCTTCTTATCGTTGTCGGTGAGGCGTCGATCGTTCGAGAACGTGCCACGCGGCTCGGCAGCGTGCCAGGGCGGCATCTGTCCGCGCATTACCATTTCGCGGATCGACTTGGCCCAGGGGCGGGTCTGCTCGTAGGTCAGCAACGACATAGGCGCGATTTCGCCCGCACGGTGGCAACTGGCGCAATTCTTATAAAGGATCGGGGCGACGTCCTTGGAGAACGTCGGCGTGGCGCCCGCCGGGATGCCGGTCAATAAAATGCCCCCAACCGCCGTAAGCAAAAACCCGTTGTTCATTGAAACCTCCTAATACGAACCAAGCAGCCGTCTAGTACCAGTTGTAACTATACTGATCGATTGCCTTAAGGTTGGTCAAGCACGTTCGAAACTGCCAAAAAAATCGCCGTTCTTAGTGCCCAGCCGTCTCCGCCGCCACCTGCTGGCGAAACGTTTCCTCCTGCTGGTCGATGAAATTTCGATAGCCTTCCGGATCGATGAACGGATTCACCGGCCCATTCATACGCTTGACCTTCTCGCGCATGCCGTAATAACCGCCGTGTGCCCCGAGAAAGACATCGCAATGCAGGCCGCGCAATACGCGGAAGGTTTGCTCGAAATCCTCGGTAATGCCCGGCCATGTAGGATTCTTTACGAACCTGACACCCGGATTGATGGTCGTCCCTCCCACGAATACGACGTCGTATTGCTTGCCGCCATCGTTCACCTTCATCGTCCACGTTGTACAACCGATGCTGTGGCCCGGTGTCATATGCGCCACCAACGTGACACCACCGAGTTTTAGTTCCTCGCCGTCCTTCACCACGTAATCGACATGCACTGGCGGGTAACTGACTTCCCTGCCCCAGCGCGGGTCTTTTGCCCCTCCGCTCTCCAACACCGCGACCTCTCGTTCGCTCGACCAGATCTTCGCGCCCGTGATTTTCTGCAGCCCACTCAGTCCGGCAACATGGTCGAAGTGCGCCTGTCCATTCAGCAGGACCTTCACATCCGTGGGCTTGAAACCAAGTTTTCGAATGCCCGAATCGATAATCGGCACGGTGTCTTCGTATCCTGCGTTAATCACGATATCGCCTTGCGGCGTGGTGATGAGGTATGAGGTGATGTCGTCCGCGCCCACGTAATAAACGTTGCCGATGACCTTGTATGGCGGAAACGGTCTATTGCCTTCGTGAGCGCTCTGCGCCAGCGCAGCAAGCGAAATCAGTAATAAAGCGAACGTCCGGAGCATGTGCCTACCAGTATCGCGAACTTCCCTGTTTCCACTGGTCGCACACAAAGACTTTTGGGATGATGGCCGGCACATGGTTGATCCCCATTTCACGAACCGTCAAGCACGACATAGTGTGAAGCCGGCCCGATTCAGTGGGCGGTTTGCATAGCGGAGAAATGGGCGAAGGGTAAGGTCAACTCCGTTACGGTACGCCTTAGCGCCACTCACCTTCGTGCCTGGCACCTCCCACGGCCGAAGGAGGCGGGTTTCAAAACCTGCCTTACATCGCTGCGTCGTACCCACTTCTGGGAAAACTAAGCATTGGGCTGAAGCCCGCTCACCCTTTCACCGTTCGTCAGAAAACAAAATTGAGGGAGATGTTTCCGTTGTTGGGGCCTTGGCCGCCGGTGGCGACATCGCCGTGAGGCGCGGAGGGGTTCATCATGTTCGTCAGTTCAAGGACAAAGCCGCAACCGGGGCTTTGTTCGAAGGGCGGCGTGCAACTCATCGTGTAGGTGGGCGAGGTTCCCTGGCCTCCAGGCGATATGGTGGCGCTAGCTGAGAGAATGCCAGGGCTTTGGATGCCGAAACCACCGGTTCCCGGCGTCTTAGCGAATGTGATGGTGAACGTGCCGTAGGGTTGGCCCGGCAGCGTGGTCAGGGTCAGAGTCCAAGGGCTTCCATCGGCTGAAGCGCTAAGCGTGCAACTCTGGCCCTGGTCGTTACCGAGGACAGCGATGCAAGATGTTTTAGGCTGGACGGTTGCGCAGGCTTCGGCGGCGATCGGATTGGACAGGTCAGGTGCAAAATCCACTTTGATCTGATCGCTCGCAGTCGCGTTAGAGAGGTCCGCGAATGCCGTATAGATGGACAAGGACTCGATGCCGAAATAGTCGTCGACGCGGGTCTGGTCGTTTGCCGGCATCAGGTGGCCGTCATTCGCCGTGTTCGACCAGTGGTAGTTCATGATCCCGTCGCAGGACTGCGCGCCGGCGAGTTGGGCTTGCAGACTTACCGTCGCGCCGGAGGAAACGACGAAGGGCTGATCGCTTGCGGGCACGGAAAACAAAACAGGGTTTCCGAGATACGCGAGTTGCTGGTCGTACCACATGTGCAGACCTTGTATGAGGGCGCTTCCCGCCGACCAGGCATCGACCGCGTCTGAATATTCGTTCACGAGGCTTTCGAAAACGGCGCTGCCGGCGATAAGGTCTTCTGGGGACGTGACGTTCCTGTCAAATGCGAAGTAGGCACTGCTAGAGCCGCCCGGTGCAAATGCCTGGTAAACACCGGCATCATACCCGTGGCACATTCCATTGAAAATGACCGTATTTTGCAGAGCGTGAAGATGAGGATTGGACGGATACACGGAAAGGAAACAGCCTAACGATTGCTTTCCATCTGACGTCGTGTAGTTGTTGCAGGCAACGTCATAGTGCGTCGGATCAAGAAGAGCAGGGAGTATGCCCAACTCGCCTGTTTCGATCGAGACTGGGACGTCTGGTCCGACAACTCCGTGCGTCAGAATAATAATGGTGCCGTAGTTCGGGAAGTTGTCGAGAGAACTCACGGTCGCGTTGAGGCCGCTTACTGGCGTGATTTGAAACGCAGGACACTTAACGGCGGCCAGCTTACCGGCAATCGCGGGCGCGGGGTCGTTGGCGGAATCGACAAATGCCGCGCCAGGGTCCCATACCAGGACATTATTGTTTTGTACGATGTCGCGCTGCGGCTGGCCGCATTGCGGCGGGTTATTGTCTTGCGGCCGGAGAGGACGTGTGGGGAGCAGGCCGGAAGTACGGCTTTTGACCGCCTGCGCCGAGAGCGGCGGCGATTGAGCGACCGCAGCGGAGGGCAGCTCATCATGCAACTGGTTGAGGGGCATCACCATCATGAGACCCGAGTTCGTTTGCGCGCCAATCGAGAGACCATCGGGCGCGAGACCTACGGGTTGGCCTGTGAGTCCTGCCTGCGGCGACAACAGGGTGCGCAGCGCGATTAAGGTCTGAATCCGCGCGTAGGCGCTGTCTCCGTATTGCAGGAAATTCGGCCACTCCTGGGACATGGTGCCCTGAATCGCCATGGCTTGCTGCATATCGGCGTCGCCACCCGGCTGCACCACCGGCAGGCTGAAGCCAGGAGACAGAATCGTCTGTCCTGCGGCGTTCGCCTGCACGAGCAGTGGAATCAGACCGGGCGCGGTGGGGTTGAATAGCGCCGTGCAGGAAGAAGTGCCGTCGCCGTTGTCGGTGAGCGTGCAGAGCGGATCGCCAGAAGGCTGGCCGTTCGTGTCGGCGAGGAAGACGTTTAGGCTTTGTGGATCGAGACCCGGTGTTGGGAGGAGCTCGATTGTGACAGTCACACTCGACTGCGCCCTTGCCAGGATGGGTTGGAGCGTGGGCTTCGAGGGAATCTGGCAGGGCTCAGAGACACCATCACCGGGAGTGAGTTGAAACGATCCGTCGGAAGCCGCTTGGACGCGGGCCATGGAGCAGGCGGCGCCTTGATCGGTCCCGAACTGAACGGAAAATGGATTCGAAAGACCCGCTAGAACTATTCCCGAGGCCTGCGCCGTGAAAGTTTGGGTGTCCTGATCGATTGTGAGGCTGGAGAGCCAGTAAGGCGTCAGTCCGGTCTGATCCTGATACTGCAGGATATTCGTGTTGGGGACCGGGACGAAATAACTGATCGGGATTGTGCCGGAGAACTGACCGAGGGCAAACGATATGGACTGGGCGCCATCGAGCCGGAGGGCGCTGAAGGAGCCGGTCAGGGTATAGCTGTCGGTGGCTTGGGGGTTGATGTTGAGGGCGGCGGAGGAGATGGAGATGGCCGGGGTTTGGGCTAAAGCGGCCGCACTCAGGAGAAATGCAGCGGCGGGAATTACAATTCGCATGATTCCTTCCGATATATATTCGCATATATTCAAGATTTCCAGGGCGGATTAAAAATCCGCCGCGGGATGCAATCCTGCCCTACATGTCATGTATACTCATTCCGACCGCATACACAAAGGAGGCCGGAACGAGCTATGGAAGGACTCGTAGGTCTGGGCATTGGGGTACTGCTTTGGTTCCTGGTGCGCGTCGTCCTGTTGGGGATGTACACGGTGAACCAAAACGAGCGCGCGGTGAAGACGAAGTTTGGACGCGCTGAAAGGGTTGGAGACAAGACAACACTCGACGATCCCATCGCGGAGTCGATGTTGCCGGATGAACGCGAGCGGTACAAATATCCACAGGTTCGCGTGATTGGGCCCGGCGGACCCTATTTCAAGATGCCTTGGGAGAGGATTTACAAGATATCGATCGCTACAAACACGGTCAGCATGGCGCTCGATCTGGAGATGCCGCAGGCTAACAACGGCGGGCAGGTGCTCGAGGCGGTGACCAAGGATCAGCTCAACACGGGACTGACCGGGCAAATCCGGTATCGCGTGAGCGAGAGCAATCTTTATGCGTACCTATTTGGTATCAAGAAGCCCATTGTGCATGTGATGGGCTACTTCGTTTCGGTGCTGCGGCAGAGAATCGCGAATTTCGAGTCGAAGCAGGGCGCTACGGCCGAAGCGGAAAACTCTACCACTGGCACCGAGGTGGCGGGCGTTTCGATCAACGATCTGCGCAAGAATTTGCGGGATTTGAACGAATACATGGATCATGAGTGCAAGTCCACGGCGGCGCGTTATGGCGTTGTCCTGGATGCTTCGTTGATTACCGGCATTGATCCACCGCCGGAGGTGGAATCGGCGCTGGCAGCCATCAACACGGCGCACAACCAGGTGTCGAGCGACATCAGCCTGGCGCAGGCGACGGCAGATCAGAAGATTGTGCAATCGAAGCGCGCGGTGGAGATTGAAACTCTCAAGGCGCAGGCTGAAGTGCAGCCGATCCGGGCGCTGGCGGACGAGTTGTCCCAACTGTTCCGCGGCGGGCCGGGTGTGCTCGATGCTTACGTCCGCAATGTGCGCTTGAAGCTGTTTTCGAAGGCACAGGACATCTACCTGGAGGCACGCCGATGAACACCATTGTTTCCGTCGCTGTGTTTACGTTTCTGACGCTGCTGATCGGGCTTCCGATTGTGCGGGTTTTGGCGCGAATCTTCGGCATCTACACCACGGTTCAGGAACGCACGTGCCGCGTATACGTGCTGTTCGGGAAGGTGGTCGGGATTTTAACCGAGCCGGGTTTTCACTTTCTGCCGTTGCGGATTGGGCCCGCGGCTTTCATCATCAACCTCTTCGGGAAGTGCCATGTTCTCGATTTGCGGCTCGATCAGGAATACCGGCGCAGCGAGCCGGTGAACTCCGAAGAGGGCGCGCCGATGGGCATCGGCATCTGGTACGAGATGTGGATCAGCGATCCGGTGGCGTTCCTGTTCAAAAATACCGATCCCCGCGGGTCGCTGCGGGCCAATGTTAGCAACTCGACCGTGCGGTGCCTCAGCAACATGCCGCTAGCCGAAATGCTGCAGACGCGGCACAGCATGAGCCAGGTGGTGCGGGCGGAGGTTTCCGCGAAGTCGCACGATTGGGGCTATTTGCTCGGGTCGGTTTATATCCGCAAGGTGCATTTCCGCGACCCGGGTATGATTGCGCAGATCGAGGAGAAGGTGGTGAACCGGCTGCGCCAGGTGACGTCCGCGATTAAGCAGACGGGGGCGAACCAGGTCAGCGTGATCACCAGTTCGGCTGAACGTGAGGCGGCAAGCGAACTGGCCAAGGCAGCGAAGATCCGGCCGAATACGCTGGCGCAGGCGTTTCGCGAGATTGCGGAGCAGCCCGAGGTTTCCGATGCGTTGTTTGAGATTTTGGAGACGCAGCAGTTGCTGGCTAGCGGAGCTCGTCTGACATTGTTGTCGGCGGCGGGGCATGCGCGTGTGCTGGCGGATTTGCTGGCGTCGGGGCCGCGAGGTAAGCCAGGAGCTCAATCGGCAACAGCGTAAGCGCGGGTGATAGGCTACGGGTGTGAAACCCATCTTCAGGGCAGGCGAAACCGCCTGCCCCACCAAGCTGCCTGGTCGAAAGCCTAAGGTGGCGCAGGCGGTTTCGCCTGTGCATCTGAATCTGAAGCTATTTGATACCTTTTTCAGGCTTGGAATCTTCGCAGTAGTGGCGGCGGCTGGTCTTTGCGCCCAAAGCTTCGACGTTGTCATTCGGAACGGGCACATCATTGACGGCACCGGGTCGCCCTGGTATTCGGGCGACGTGGGCATTCGGGAAGGGCGGATCGCGGCGATCGGCATTCTGGCCGGCGCCAGCGCGGCGCATACGATCGACGCGCACGGGATGATCGTCGCTCCGGGATTCATCGACATGCTGGGACAGTCGGAGTTAACGATTCTCGTCGATCCGCACCTGCCTTCGAAAATATTTCAAGGGATCACGACCGAGATAACCGGCGAGGGCGGTTCAGCGGCTCCTCTAAACGACGCCATCAAGACCGGCGATCAAACGACGTACCGGCATTATCGTATTGAACCGACCTGGACGACCTTTGGCGGGTATTTTGCGCGGCTCGAGAAGCAGGGGATGGGGATCAATCTTGCGAGCTACGTCGGGGCGACGCAGGTTCGGAGGTTGGTGTTGGGCGAGGTGGATCGTGCGCCGTCCCCGCAGGAGCTGGCGCGCATGAAAGGCCTTGTTCGACAGGCCATGGAGGATGGCGCAGTCGGGGTCTCGACCTCGCTGCAGTACGCTCCCGCGCCGTATGCGACGACTGAGGAACTGATCGCATTGGCTTCGGAAGCCGCGAAGTATGGCGGAATTTATGCGAGCCATATGCGAAGCGAGGGCGACGCCATCATACAAGCGCTCGAAGAGGTGTTTCGGATCGGGCGCGAGGCGCATATCCCGGTCGAGATCTGGCATCTCAAGGCGGCGGGCAAGAGCAACTGGGGGCGCATGCCGGAGATCGTGAAGCGGATTGAGCAGGCGCGAGCGTCGGGCGTCGATGTTACCGCCGACACCTATGCTTACCCGGCGTGGTTTAATTCGTTCTCGGCCTTTATCCCGCCGTGGGCGCATGATGGCGGCGATTCGAAGATGATCGAGCGGCTCAAGGACCCGGCGACGCGCCGTAAGATCCGCGACGCCATGATGACGCCGGCCAAGGACTGGGACAACGAGTGGCAGGAGATTCCGGGTCCGGAAGCCATTCAATTGTGCGTGGTGCAGAACCCGGAGTTGCGGCCGCTGCAAGGTAAGACGATTGCGGACATAGCGAAGCTCTGGGGCAAGGACCCGATCGATACGGTTTTCGATCTGCTGATCAAGGACGCCGGGTTCACATCGGTAGCGGTGTTTGGGATGTCGGAGCCGGATGTCACGCTGGCGCTGCAGCAGCCTTGGGTGTCGGTGGACAACGATTCGCAGGGTACTTCGCCCGAGGGACTGCTCGGCCACGAGCATCCGCATCCGCGGGCGTATGGCACGTTTCCGCGGATCCTACGGAAGTATGTGCGCGAGGAAAAGAAGCTGCGGCTGGAGGAGGCGATTCGCAAATTCAGCGCGCTGCCGGCTCAACGAGTGCGACTGACGGATCGAGGCGTGTTGAAACAGGGCATGTGGGCGGATGTCGTGGTGTTCGATCCAGCGAAAATTACGGATCGGGCCACGTTCGAAAAGCCGAATCAGCTCTCCGTGGGGATGGAGTACGTGCTGGTGAATGGAGTGCCGGTGGTTGACGGCGGGCAGCAGACGAACAAGCTTCCAGGGAAGGTCCTTCGCGGTCCGGGATTCCATGCTAAGACCCAGTAGCCCTGAGGAACTGGCTTCCGCGCTGGCTGATGCTGCGGGGCGCAAACAGACGATCGCACTGTTCGGGAACAATTCGAAGCGGTTGATGGCGGGTCCGGTGATGCCGGCTGACGTGGAGATTTCGACGGCGGGTCTCGACCGCCTGTTGCAGTATGAGCCACGCGATTTGACCATCAGCGTCGAGGCGGGAATGCGTTACGTCGCGCTGCGCGAACTGCTGGCGAACAACAACCAGATGATTCCGCTCGATCCGCCGTTTGCGGAGGAGTGCACGATTGGCGGCGTGGTCGCGGCGAACTGCAGCGGTCCGCGGCGGCGGCTTTATGGGACGGCTCGCGACATGGTGATCGGGATGAAGTTCGCCACCCTCGAAGGACGGTTGATCGACACCGGCGGGATGGTGGTGAAAAACGTTGCGGGTCTCGATATGGGTAAGGTCATGATCGGGTCGTTCGGGACTTTGGCGGCGATCGCAGTGGTGAACTTTAAGCTAAGCCCCATTCCGCCGGTGAGCCGGACGTTTGCGCGGGAGTTTGCGGATTTGGAGTCGGCCATGGCGGCTCGCGATTCGGTTCTGAAGAGCGTTCTCCAGCCGGCTTCACTTGATCTGCTGAAGACCGAGCGTGGGTATCGGCTTGTGATGCAGGTAGGCGGGAATCAGGCGGTGGTGGATCGATATACGCGGGAGTTCGCGGGCGCCGAGGTCTTTGAGGGCGAGTCCGAAGATCGGCTATGGAGTGAGATACGCGAGTTTGTGCCGGCGTTTTTGCGGGCTAATGCGGATGGGGCGGTGGTTAGGGTTCGGTGTGCGTTGTCGGAGGTCGGAGCGGTCATGGCTGCGATGTCGGGACCCGCTCTGGCTCGGGCGGGGTCGGGCGTTTGCTATGGATTAGTTCGAGCAGGCGAAACCGCCTGCTCCACCCTTCCACATTGTTCAAAGGTTGTCGAATTTGGTCCTCAGGAGATGCGAGAAAGCGCCGAGTTGTGGCCCGAGCCGGGAAGTGACTTTGCGATGATGAAGAAGGTTAAAGAGATGTTCGACCCGCAGTCCCTCCTCAATCGCCGCAGGCTCTATGGACGTATCTGAGCTTCTCGACCACTGTGTCCACTGTGGCCTTTGCCTGAACGCTTGTCCGACTTACCGGGAACTGGGTCTGGAGATGGATTCGCCGCGGGGGCGGATTTACCAAATGGTCCAGGTTTCGAGCGGCGCGGCTGCGATGACTGCTTCGTATGTTGAGCACATCGATTTATGTTTGGCTTGCCGGGCATGTGAGAGCGCGTGTCCGTCCGGCGTGCAGTATGGACAGCTTGTCGAATCGGCGCGGGCTGAAATTGAGCTTGGGATTAGACGGCCATGGTACGTTCGCGCTCTGCGGGGGTTCGTGTTCCGTCGACTGCTGCCTTCGCGGCGGTGGTTGACTTGGGTCGGGCGCGGTCTGTCGGTTTATCAACGGCTGCGGCCTCGGAACGGTCTGTTTCGAGGCCGGCTGGGTGAGGTCGAGTCGCTCGCTCCGCAAGTGCAATCGCCCTTTTTCTTCCGGCAATACGGGAAAATCTTTGCGGCGGAGGGCGAGCGGCGGTATCGCGTTGCGATGCTGGGGGGCTGCATTGCCAATATCAGCTTCGCTCGGCTGAATGAAGCCACGGTACGTGTATTACAGAAGAATGGCTGCGAGGTCTCGATTCCGGAGGCGCAGACGTGCTGCGGAGCGCTTCATGTGCATGCCGGTGTTCGAGACGAAGCCCGCAAACTTGCGCGGCGGAACATTGATGCACTGCTGCCGGGTGGGTACGATGCGATCATCACGAACGCAGCCGGTTGCGGATCGACGCTGAAAGAATATGGCGAGCTGCTGGCGGACGATCCGGACTATGCGGCGAAGGCTCGGCAGTTCTCGAGCCGGGTAAAGGATATTACGGAGTTTCTGGCTTCGATTGACCTGGTTCGGCCGACGAAAGAGTTGGCGGTGACCGTGACCTATCAGGATTCGTGTCACCTGGCCCATGGGCAGAAAATCCGATCGGCGCCGCGAACGTTGCTGCGTGCGATTCCCGGGCTGACGTTCCGGGAGATGCCCCTCTCGGATCATTGCTGCGGAAGCGCGGGGATTTATAATGTGCTGCACACCGATATGTCGATGGCGCTGCTTTCAAAGAAGATGGAGAACGTCGAGCAGACGAACGCGCAGGTGATTACGACGGCGAATCCCGGCTGCATGCTGCAGTTGGAGGCGGGGGTGCGGCGATTCGGCAGCGCGCAGCGGGTGGCGCATGTCGTGGAGTTGCTCGACGATGCGTACTGCTCGAAACTCCCGAACGAAAGGCTCCGCGGTTCTTGAAGAGATCTTGCACGAACCGGGCGGACACACAAGAGAACCGCACTCAATCGAGATGTGAGCGAATACTACGCTTCGATCTCGGACGAAGATGTAAGAGAGCCGGCGGCGTGGGCGAGTTGCATTGTCTCAATCCGCCGATGCCCTCCATCTCGAGGAGTCCCTTACGAGGTGAGACTTGGCTCGTCCAATTACCGACCGATCCTCCTGACAAATTTCATTCACCGATAGTCGCCCTCTACGCCAACTGTCGGACCGCCGCGTTTGTGAGATCGCCAGGAAAGTAACATCGCGATGGGTTGTATCGATTGAGCAGCAGGCGTCCTGCCTTACGTGACGTTGGCTTCCGGGGTTTGCAGTTCGCTGGCCTGCTGGACTCCCAGCGCCGCTTCGGGAAGAATGCCGAGTCGTACGTAAACGGGTCGTAGAACGGCGCGTATGCTTTTCAAGCGGCCGGCGAACCACGCTGAGCCCGCCAGGCAGGCAACGCCGCTCGCTACCAGTGTCCAGCGGGTTCCGACCTGGGCTGCGAGTGTTCCCGCCATGAGGCTGCCGAACGGCGCCATGCCCTGGAAAGCCATCGAGTAGAATGACATGACGCGGCCGCGCTGGTGATCGTCGACCATGGTCTGCAGAATCGTGTTGCTCGAAGCCATGTGCTGCATCATGGCAAATCCGATCACCGGCAGAAGGATCAGCGATAGCCAGAGGTGAGTGGACCAACCGAAGGCGATGAGCGCGGCTCCGAACAAAGCGGAACAGATCACGATGCGTTTACCGAGACCGAGGACGGTACGGCGCATTGCCAGGGTGAGCGCGCCCGCAAGAGCGCCAAGCCCGGTGGCAGCCATCAGCAGGCCCAGTATGCCCGGGCCGCCATGGAGGATCTTCGAGGCGATTACCGGCATCAGCACGGTGTAAGGCATGCCGGCAAAGCTGACCACTGCCAGCAGCAACAGGATCGAACGGATGGGGACCGACCGGGAGACGTAAGTCCAGCCCTCGTGGAGTTGTTCGAGCACATTGCGTTTCCCATGATGCGGCATCCGACGCGCAATGCGCATGAGAAGCAGCGAAATGATGACCGCGATGTAGCTAATGCCGTCGATCATGAAGCACCAGGCCTCGCCGACGGCAGCAATGACGACGCCTGCGAGGGCGGGGCCAACCAGGCGGGCTGCATTCACCATCGATGAATTGAGGGCGATGGCATTGCCCAGGTCCTCGCGCTGGTCCACCATTTCGATGACGAATGCCTGTCGCGCGGGCATGTCGAAGGCGTTCACGATGCCTTGGAAGAGGGCCAGCAGGACGATGTGCCACACGGTAATCACGCCGGCGAGCGCCAGCGCGGCGACAGCGAAAGACTGAACCATAGAAAGAATCTGCGTCACGACCAGGGTGCGGTGACGATTCCAGCGGTCGACCAGGACGCCGGCAATAGGGCCGAGGAAGAACGCGGGCGCCTGCCCCACAAAGCTGACGGTTCCCAGCAGCACGGCGGAACCTGTGAGGCGGTAAACCAGCCAGCCGATGGCTATGCGCGTCATCCAGGTTCCGATGAGGGAAATGCTCTGCCCGCTGAAGAATAGACGATAGTTTCGGGAGCGCAGGGCGCGCACCACGAAGGTCCAATTACTCACGCCGGTTAGACGCGATGGATTGCGCGGTTGGGACAGTTGCCCCACTACGCGCTTTACACCTCGTTCACGGAATCACCGGAAGCAGCACGTGGGAGGGGTGCTCGCGATCGTGATAAATCACCTGCTCTGCGCTGACATATTCCGTTTCAACCTCGTTATGCCCGCCTGTGTTCAGGTTGCGCGAAAACAGCGGAAAAGCCGCGCTCGCAATTTCGACCCGAAGGCGCGCCCCCGGCGGCACGCAAATCCCCGTCTGCCAGAGATCGATCCGATATTCGTAAATTTCGCCCGGCGCCAATAGTTCCGGAACGGTTAGCGAATTCCGAAAACGCCCCCGGAGACGGCCTTGCGTCAACTGGAATATCTTCCCCTCGCCGTCCACTTCCGACAGCGTGACAAACCAATCCGTATCGCGGGCCGACGAAGACGCATACAATACCGCCGATAGGGGACCCGCGAATGTAATAGGCTGCGTCAACGGCTCCGTCTGGTAGACGAGGATATCGCTCCGCTCCGCTGCCAGGCGCACATGCTGCTCCCGCGCCTCCTGCTTCCGTTCCTCGGCGGTACGTACCCGTTTTTCGTTCTCCTCCGATTCCTGATAGAACTGCAGCGCTGGAGTTGGGTCGCCGGGATCGTACCTGTATCGGTCCGGCGGCAACCCGTCGGCAGGAGCTTCAAACGACAGCGTCCCGCATTCTGCCAGGTACAGTTTCTCGAATCGAGTATTTTCGAGCGGGTAGCTCTGCCCCTGGCGCCACTCATTCGCCCCCATCACAAACACGCTCACCAGTGGCTCGACCGCTACGCCGTTATCGAGTCCTCGCAGCCAGTAATCGAACCACCGCAGATAATCCTGCTGCAGATCGATGATCGCGTTCTCGCCGAAATCGCGCTCGCCGATCAGGCGGGTCGCCGTGTCGGTATGTCCCCATGGCCCAAGCGTCAGCTTCTGGTTCGCATGCCCGTGACTCACCATTCGCAGGTAATTCAGCTTCGTCCCAATGCCATCGCCATCGAACCACCCCGACTGGTGAAACACCGGGATGTTCACGTCTGCCAACTTGTCCAAAAACGATGATGGACCCCAATAACTGTCGAAAGTCGGATGCCCGATCCAATTCCGCCAATAATGATTACGTTTCCCGAGAACAGCGATGTCGAGGTCGATCACCGGAAGCGACCCGAACAGCTTACGGTACTTCTTATCCGCGATCCGGCGCAGTGCCGCGCCGGTCACGTCGGAACATGCCTCGCTTTCCACGACGTCCGCCCACCACAACGACCACAGCATGAACACGCCGTACTCGTAAGGAATGTTGTAAAACGGATCGGTCGGCGAGACGTTGGGGATGATTGTTGCCAGGTGCGGCGGATGCTCCGCGGCAGCGGCCCATTGCACAAACCCGAGATACGATCCTCCGATCATTCCCACTTTGCCATTCGAAAACGGTTGCGACGCCAGCCACTCGATGGTGTCATATCCGTCGTTCGCCTCGTGCACGAACGGTTCCCAAACACCCGGCGAACTGTACCGGCCCCTGACGTCCTGAACGGCGCAAACATAGCCGCGCCGCGCCAGGAAACGAGCCTTCAATTCATTCAGTTCTTTTTTGTACGGTGTCCGCATCAGGATCACCGGCGCGCGCTCCACCCCGACAGGCCGGTAGATGTCCGTTGCGAGTTCGATTCCGTCCCGCACGGGAACACCGACGCCGCTTTGCACCTCTACCTGCAATACAGGTGCGCGGGCCACGCGAAGGCGTTCGAATCCGACGCGTACGAACACGACATTCTGGGCCGGAATTTCCACCATGTATAAACGTCCTGTGTAATCTGCCCAGGCCCGAATGTCGATCCCCGGCAGGCCATACACAAAGCTGTTCAGCACGAGCTTTTTGCCATCGACATCGCGGACCATCTGCTCGCCAGCCTGCAGACTCAACTCCGCAGCCAGCTTGCTTTCCATGAGCACCGGAAACTTCTGAACTCCGCCCTGCTCCACGGAGTAAAGCCTGAGGGCCTGGCTGATAAGCGCCATGGAATTCCCTTCAAACAGGACCGCTCCGGCCTCTGTTTCAAAGGTTGACGTTTTCTCGGTGTTGGCGTTCTTAAAGGTATGTGTAACCGCGGTTCCGGTGCGGTTTATACATCGCGTGCCGATTGCCGACTGGAAAGTCATTTTCTGCCACCGCCCCTCGGTATCGGGGACAATTTTGGCCGACGCTTCGATCGACTGACCGGCAACCTGCATCAGGCTACGGCTTTCAAAACTCCCATCGGCCCTCCAAACCGAGTCCTGAGTTCCGAGCCGTTCCTCGTTGTAGAAGATCACAAACGTGGAGCAATCCTCGAAGCCGGCCAGCGTCGCAGGCAAACCCTTGGCCGCCGCCATCACTTCTGCCCGTCCTTCCGGTTTCGCACAATCCTTGCCGCGCCAACGATCATCTTTCCGACCTTGATGCTCTTCCCCGGGATCCCCTCCACCGCGTACCCGCCCTTGGAGGCGATCCCGAATTTCTTAGGACCTTTCGAAGCTAACTCGTAATCCGTCTCCACCTCGCCCGCATCCGCGAGCCGCCGCAGGACGGTGTGGATGGTGGCCAGTGGATTGGAATACGATTTCATGTCGAACCCCATCGCCTCCAAACGGTCGCGAATTTCCACCGCTGTCAGGGGATGTCCCGCCTCTGCCATCAACTTCCGGATGGAATCGGTCATGCCGCCCGCCGGCGTTTCCGGCGGCGTTTCGCCAATCAGCGGCGCGATCGCGTTCATCGTCTGAATTAGCGCGCCGATCTGCTTGTCGCGTTCGCCGATCGCAACTTGCAGTTCATTCTTCTCGGCTTCGAGCTTCTCGAGTTCGGCCTTTGTGGTTTCGTATAGTGCCCTGTAGTCCAATGCCATTGCACAGACATGATGACATGTCTAACTGTAATGTGCAAGAACTATTTTGTACAGTATAAGCCGTGCTAGCCTGAAGATTACAAGTTCCATCCATGCCGTCGTGTCCCACATGCCAGTCGATGCTCGCCGACGACGCCGTCAGTTGCTCGCGCTGCGGATCGCAAGTGGGAACGCTCGCCATGAGCCATAGTGATTCCAGTCCCTCGCGGACCCGCCCTGCAGTCGAGGCTGAAGAGGATCGCTTCTTCCCAGGAACGCTCATCGCCGAGCGGTACCGCATCATCTCGCGTATCGGCCGCGGCGGCATGGGAGAAGTCTACCGCGCCACCGATATCCGCCTGGCACAGACCGTCGCCCTCAAATTCCTGCCCGAGGCCATGGCTCACGAACCGTCGGCGCTCGCCCGCTTCCACGCCGAGGTGCGCATCGCCCGGCAGGTGACTCATCCCAATGTCTGCCGCGTTTACGACATCGGCGAGTATCAGGGCCAGCCCTTCCTCTCGATGGAGTTCGTGGACGGTGAAAACCTCGCTTCCCTTTTGCGTCGCATCGGCCGGCTCCCCGCGGATAAGGCGGTCGAGATCGCACGGCGGCTCTGCGCCGGTCTCGCGGCGGCGCATAACCAGGGCGTCCTCCATCGCGACCTGAAGCCCGCCAACATCATGATCGATGGCCGCGGCCAGGTCCTCATCACCGATTTCGGCCTCGCCGGCATTGCCGACGAAATACAAGGCGCGGAGGTACGCAACGGAACTCCTGCCTACATGGCTCCCGAACAGCTCAACGGCACCGAGGTGTCGATCAAAAGCGACATTTACGCGCTGGGCCTCGTGCTGTACGAGATGTTTACCGGCAAGCGCGCCTACGAAGCCGAGACGCTCGCCGAACTGAAGAGCAAACGCGCCCAGGCCGATCCAATCAGCATCTCAACCGTCGTTCGCGACATCGATCCGGCGGTGGAACGCGTCATTGCCACGTGTCTCGATCGCGACCCGCGCAAGCGTCCCTCATCGGCATTGGCCGTCTCCGCGGCACTGCCCGGAGGCGACCTGCTCGCCGAAGCCCTGGCCGCCGGTGAAACCCCATCGCCCGAAATGGTCGCCGCCGCAGGCTCCCAGGAAGGCATGCGGCCGTTGCCGGCCGTCGCCTGCGCCGCATTTATCGTCATCGGCTTTCTGACGGTTCTGTGGATCCACTCCGGTTTGAACGTAATCAGCTTCATCGATCTGGAGAAGCCGCCCGAAACACTTGCCGTCGAAGCCCGCGACCTCGCTCGCCGGCTAGGATTCGAGACCAAACCCAACGACCGGGCCTGGGGGATCGACTATGACTACAGTTATTTCGGGTACGTAGATAAGCATCGACCCGCGACCGGCCCGCCCATCACCTCAACGCCGTCGCCCATCACGTTCTGGTATCGCGAGAGCCCCGCCATGCTTCTCGCCGATACCGTATTCGGAACCGGAGTGGTCACCCAAAACACGCCGGAACAAACCACCGTCGGGATGTTGCGTTTGACCCTCGATCCCTACGGCCGGCTGCGCTCGCTCGAAGCAGTTACACCGCAGTATCTTCCGCAGCCCGCCGCACAGCGGCCGCTCGACGCCGCGTCGCTGTTTGGCGCCGCCGGTCTCGATTTATCCAGCTTCAAGCCCGCCGATCCGCTGTATCGTCCGCCCACCACCGTCGACACGCGCGCCGCCTGGACAGGACCCTATCCTGGCCGTCAAGACCTCAATGCCCGCGTCGAAGCCGGCAGTCTGGCCGGCAAACCCGTTTACTTCTTCCTGGCGGGCCCCTGGACTCCAACTCCGCCCACTGGCGAACAACCAAACTCCCGCATGAACCTCGGCCAGATTCTTCAGATCGCGCTGCAGGTGGTTTCCATAGTCGCGGGAGCCCTGCTCGCATGGCGAAATGTGCGCATGGGTCGGGGGGACCGGCAGGGCGCCTTCCGCTTAGGCGTCGTAGGCGCGACGCTCACATTCCTGAAATGGGTGTTGACCGCGCACCACGTTTCGGGACAGCTTGAACTAAGCCTGATCGATCAAGGCCTCGAAGATGCGCTGTACTTCGGCGCACAGCTCTGGATCGCGTATCTTGCCCTCGAACCCTACATCCGCAGACGCTGGCCGAGCACCATCATCACCTGGAGCCGCCTGTTCACGGGCCGCCGACGCGACCCGCTCGTGGGAAGAGACATCCTGGTCGGCCTGGCTTTCAGCGTGGTCTATAGCATGATCTTCATGCTCGCATTCCTCTACCTGCAGCAACAGGGTTCCTTGCCGGGTAGCAACGGCTCCATCAGTTCTCTGGTCGGCTATCGGCGAATGCTCGGCGATTTTGTGGGCCTGGGTGTAAATGCGGTGTGGAGCAGTTTCCGGCTGTTCCTGGTGTTCTTCCTGCTCCGCCTGGTGCTGCGCAAAGATTGGCTGGCAAGCGCTGGCATGATGATTCTCTACGGCGCCATCAACGGCCTTCGTTCCGGCGCGCCCTATGTGCTGACGCCGGCGCACGCGCTCATTTATCTGCTGGTGGTTGTGATTCTGCTGCGCTACGGAATCCTGGCGCTAATGGTTTGCATTATGATGACAAACCTGATGCTGACGGGCGCGTTCTCGACGAATTTCTCGGCCTGGTACGGAGCATCGTCGGTGCTCGCATTGATCGTAGTGATCGGCGCTACGATCTACGCCTTCCGTATGACCACCTCGGCTCAATCGCTGGTCGGCCGCTGGCTCGAAGCGTAGGTATTACATAGCCACAGGTCCCGAGCGATTCAGATTGAACTATTTGTATCTGTGTTACCAAAGGCAGGCGAAACCGCCTGCTTCATCCTTCCACAATCTGCGCATGCGAAGTTTTCGACGCCTGAGATGCGATCAGTTTCGCGGCGCCTCGGCCGACGCGCTGGCCTTCTTTGTAGCCTCGTCCATCACCGCACTGCATTCCGCGCTGACCGGCTGCGGCGTCTTCCCCAGTTGACTCACATGCACGCTGACTGGCTTCCACTTATATCGCCAGACCTGATAAGTGCAGATTTCGAGTTGGCCGCAATGATTCAACTTCGATCGCAACTCGCGATCTGTATTCGCCGCGTCCGGCCAGAACTCGCCCTGGTTGCGAGAACCGCATTGCGGTTTGGCGGTATCCTTGGCAAAGCACAATGCGCACGCCGCGAAAATGATAAACAAACGCATCACACTGCCATTGTGACGGCGCACCGCCCAATGCTCCACAGTTCTGTTAGCCGGCCTAGTTCTACTCGTACTGGGTTTTCGTACTAGGACCAAAGCATCGGTCAGGTAGTAGCCAATAAGTAAGACACGCGGAGAAAGGATGCATGAGTCCGGCCAACAGGAAGACGGGCGCATAGGAGAAGTGCACTACCAGGTAACCTGTCCCGAGTTGTGCAAGCAACGACCCGAAACTTCCACCGACGCCTGTAAAACCGGTCACTGTGCCGACCTCAGAAGACCGGAACATGTCGGCGGGGAGGGTTTGAAGGTTCGCGACCCACAGCGCGTGACCGAAGGTGATGAAACAAGTGGCGGCTATCGCCAGAGCAGCCGTCGGTACGAAGGGCGCGGCAATCGCCACCGGCATGACCGCCGCTCCAAGCGCCATCACGAATTTCCGGGCACGCGGAAGCGTCCAGCCCGCGTGCATCAGCCGCCCGGATAACCAGCCGCCAAACAAATACCCGATCCCGCCGAACAGGAAAGGAATCCACGAATACTTGCCCACCATTGCGAGGTCGAAGCCGCGCTCCTTGCGAAGATACTCAGGCAGCCAGAAGACAACGAAGAAAATCACCGGGTCGGTAAAGAAGCGCGTCAGGATCAGAACCCAACACCCGCGCGCGGCGGCCAGATTCCACCACGGAGTCACAGCGGCGTGACGCTGCTCTTCCACGTGCGTCGCGGGCGTATAGTAAAACGCGAGCCACGCCGCGATCCACACCATTCCCGAAACGCCGGTGAAGATGAACGCGTAGCGCCATCCGAAGCGCAACGCGAGCGCGGCGATGACGATGGGGGCGGCCAGCGAACCCAGCGACGTACCGGCATTGAACGTACCCATGCCCAGCGCGCGGTGCCGCTCCGGAAACCACTCATTCACGGCTTTCGCCGCGCCGGGCCATGCCCCCGGCTCCGTGACGCCGAGCAGAAAACGAAAAGCGGCAAGCGACCACTTCCCCTGCGCGAATCCGTGCAGAATCTGCGCCACCGACCACCCGAACATGAAAACCGCAAAGCCTACGCGCGTTCCCATCCGATCGAGCAGATAGCCGGAGACGGCGTACATCACGGTATAGGCGAGAAAAAACACCGAAAGGATGTCGGCGTAATCCTGCTCGTTCAGCGAAAACTCCCGGCGGATATCGAAGGAGACGATGCCGAGCGCCTGGCGATCGAGATAGTTGACTGCGGCCGCAAAACAGAGCAGCAGCCCGACCACCCACACCATGCGTGGCAGCTTCATTTCGTCACGAAGCCGAAGCCCGCGATGGCGATGCCCAGCAGGTTGCCTTGCGCGGCGTGGTACGACGGAGCCACCTCGAATCTCACATCCGTTGGTCCGGCAGGCCGCGGAGAAACGCTCCAGTTCACCGTCTGAAGTCCCTTATGATCGAACTCGCTCGTTCCGGCCTCGACCCCGTCCAGCAGCACTCGCAGACGCGTCCGCTTCACGTGCTCAATCAGTTCGCTGCCGACGTTGACGGTCACTTCAAAGCGACCGGCGTCTTCAGGACGCAGCAGGCTGGCCGTAGCTACAGGCTGTATCCATCGAAAGGCGCCGTTGTTGCCGTACCATCCTTCGTTCAAATGCCATAGCGGAGCGCGCCAGTCGAGTTTGATGTACGACGCCGTAGGCCCGGGCGAGGCGTGTACCAGGGGTTCGAGACCGTAGATCGGATGCCAGTTCAGCAGCATTAGCGGCACGGTGTGCAGAACTCCGGACGAGCCGGTGTCATCCTCGCGCACCAACTGAATCGCGGTTACCGGCGGATGGAGAAGCCGGATCAACCCCGCGACACCCCACGACTCCAGCGGAGCTTCGTTATAGGCGAAGGCCGCCACCTCGGGATGCGGTTTGACCGCCTTGACAATCGACCCGGCATACATTCGCGCCGCATCGCCGCGCGCCAGTTCCGCCTTGCGAAGCCAGCGCAGGTTGACGTAGTTCCAGGGCAGCCAGACGGCAAAAAACGCCGCTACCGCGACTTGTGGCGCACGAGCGAATACCGCGGCCAATGCGATGGCGGCGCCAATTAAAGGCACGTAGGCGTAGGGGCTGAATAAACGACCCGGAAGCAGCAGCAGAGTCGACAGCAGCAGGCAACAGCAGACCACGCCCCAAAGCACCCGCCGGTCCCGCACCAGGAAGGGCAACGCGAGCAGAACAAACCCGGCGAAGGGCACGAGGAAAAACCGCGAGGAATAGAACAGAATGCAGCGCCAGATACTCGTGGGCTCGAAATGCAAAGCCCAATCGCTGGTGTGATCGGTGTTGTGCAGTAGCGCGCTGATCCCCATCCAGACGGAAATGGCGAAGAACGGAAGCAGCCGTTTCCAGCGCTTGTTCCGCAACCAGAACTCGTACGCGACCAGCATCACGGGCAACGTAACGGCAAGTTCCTTGGCACGGTAGGCGAACCAGAACGCGACCAGGGCGAGAATCCAGCGCTCGTAGAGGTACGCGAGCAGGCTTAGCAGGCAAAACGTGCCGCACAGTAAGTCGAAAACGTACATGGGCTCCCAAAATACGGCGAAAACGGCCATGTGAAAGCCAAAAAAGAGCGCCCCGGCGCACGCAGCGGCAAGCGGCAGTCCGAGCCGCCTCAGCACCAGCCACAGCAGGCAGACATTCGCGAGATGAATCGCCTGCAGCACTCCGACGTAGGGAGGGAACCAGAGTCCGAACATGGGCCACGCGAGCTTGTAAAACAAGTGGCCGGTGGGCCTGAAGTGCCCAGGATAAAACTCGGGCACAACCAAACCGCGAACGAACTGGCCGTATGCCGTGTCGCGGGTCAGGCTCAGATTGTCGAGCGAATCGGACTGGAAGTAGTTCTTGTACGCACCGCGATTGGCAATCCAGAAGGCGCTCGCGAAGACCAGAAACAAGGCCGCGAGCAGCTTTTTATTCGCCACTCTTCTGCCTCAGGAAATCGAAGTCGCAACCGAGATTGGCCTGCTCCACGTGGTCCAGGAAAAGCTTGCCATATCCACGTTCGTAGTGCGGCTTGGGCGGACGAAACGCTTCGAGCCGCCGTTCGATTTCCGCCGCGTCGAGTTTCACGTCGATCCGCCGCGCGCGGGTGTCGAGAGCGATTTCGTCTCCATCGCGCACGATTGCCAAAGGCCCGCCGATGGCCGATTCGGGCGCAACATGCAGCACCACCGTGCCGAAACTGGTTCCGCTCATCCGCGCATCCGACACCCTCACGACATCCTGAATACCGCGCTTCAACAGTTTCGGGGGCATCGGAATCTGCCCCCATTCCGGAAAGCCGGGCGCACCTTTCGGCCCGCTGCACTTCATCACCAGCACCGACCGTTCGTCCACCGGCAGATCTTCGCTGTTAATCCGTGCCCGCATCTCGTCGTGGTTCTCGAACACCACCGCGCGGCCGGTATGCTGCAACAGTTCGGGTGAGGCGGCGGTCTGCTTAATAACGGCGCCGTCCGGCGCGAGATTGCCGTAGAGGATCGCCGTTCCGCCCTCGGCATGCAGCGGGTCTCCCAAGGTGCGTATCACTGACGCTTCGTAACATTTCGCATCGGCCACATTTTGCGCGATCGTCGCGCCCGTCACCGTCAGAGCATCGCGGTTCAGCAAGGGCAGCAATTCCCGCATCATGGCCGGAACACCGCCCGCGGCGAAGAAATCCTCCATGAGCATCTCGCCCGAGGGTTTCACGTTCACCAGATACGGTGTGCGCCGCGAAACGCGGTCGAAATCATCCAGCGAGAGGGGAATTCCGCCGCGCCCGGCAATGGCGATCAGATGAATCACCGCGTTGGTCGACCCGCCCAGCGCCATCTGCGCGGTGACGGCATTCTCCAGCGCCTGTCGTGTGATGATGCGCGACGGCCGCAAATCCTCGGCCACCATCCCCACGATTCGCCGGCCGCTACTCTCGGCAATGGCCAGCCGGCGCGAATCGGGGGCCGGAATCGCCGCGCAGCCGGGAAGCGTCATGCCCATGGCTTCGGCAAGGCTGGTCATGGTGGAGGCGGTCCCCATCACGGTGCAGTGCCCGGCGCTACGCGCGATGCAGCCCTCCGCTTCCTGCCATTCCTCTTCGCTGAGCTGGCCGGTGCGGAAGAGATCAAAGAGCTTTCGCCCGTCGGTGCCCGCACCGAGTTTGCGATCCCGCCATTGTCCGCTGAGCATCGGGCCACCGGTGACGACGATCGCGGGAATGTCGGCGCTAAGGGCTCCCATCAACTGCGCGGGCGTGGTTTTGTCGCACCCGCACAGCAGCACGACGCCATCGATGGGGTTCGCCCGGATGGATTCCTCCACGTCCATTGCCATGAGGTTGCGAAACATCATGGTGGTCGGACGCATGAACATTTCGCCGAGCGAGATCGTGGGGAACTCCAGGGGAAATCCGCCGGAGGCCCACACGCCGCGCTTCACCGCCTCCGCAACCTGCCTCAGGTGGACGTTACAGTTGTTCAGCTCACTCCACGAATTGCAGATGCCGATTACGGGCTTGCCGTCGAAGACGTCGCGGTTGAAACCTTCCGAACGCAGCCACGCCCGGCGTGCGAAATTGTAGTATTCGCCGCCTTCAAACCACTCCTGGCTTCTCAGCTTCATCGAGGAAAATCTTCATGTCCAGTGTACAAAGTTACTTGCAAGTGACGGCAACGGCGTATCTAAATCAACAGAATATGAGTGGGTTGGGAATTGCAAAACAACGAGGCGATGAGTCGAATCGGGGTTGGATGTGTGGTCGTCGCGGCCGCGTTCGCAGGAGCCGCCCAAAGCGGACAGGGGCAGCCTGATGTGCAGGAGATCATCAGGCGGTCGGTAGCCGCCACTGAGGAGAATTGGAAGCTGGCGCCCGACTACGCCTTCATGGAGCGTGACATCGAATCGAAAAAGGACCACGGCAAGACGACGAAGACGTATGTGGTCCTTATGATCGATGGCTCGCCTTACAACAAATTGACGGCGGTAAACGGGCAACCTCTCTCCAAGGGCGAGGCTGCGGCAGAGGAACAGAAGCTCCAGGAAGCCATCCAGACGCGCCGGCGGGAATCGTCACGCGAACGAGCCAAGCGGATCGCCAAGTACCAGCGGGAACGCACCTCCGACGAGGCCATGATGAAGGAGATGACGGAGGCCTTTCAATTCCGCCCCGCCGGCGAAGAAACTTTAAACGGTCATTCCTGCTGGGTTTTTGACGCCACCCCGAAGCCCGGCTATCAGCCGAAGACGCGCGAAACCAAGGTGCTTCTGGGCATGAAGGGACGCCTCTGGATCGATAAGAGCGAGTACCAGTGGGTGAGGGTGAAGGCCGAGGTGACGCGCCCGGTTCGGATGTACGGCTTGCTGGCAAGAGTCGGGCCGGGCACACGGTTCGAACTAGACCAGGAGCCGGTTGCGGCAAATCTTTGGCTACCCAGGCACTATTCAGTCAATGTCGCTGCGACAGCTTTGGGTTTCTTCAACGAGGACTCGACGGACGATGAGACCTATTGGAATTATCAGCCCGTGAGCCGGCAGATGGCGATGCAGAGCTCAGGGGGGAAAGGGTCCCCTCAGTAATTGTCAGTACCGCAGCCTTGCATGGCAGAAACTTAATCTCTGCGCACTGTTTAGCGGCGCTTGCCGAGGCTCACGGTGGTGATGGCCAAAAAGTCCACGCGCTGCAGGCTTGAAGGGTGAAGCAGCCGGTTTCGCCCTGCGTTGGAGCGCACCGGGCACGCACAGGCGAAACCGTCTGGCGCCACCTCCAGTCCCACGACCGTCCTCATTGGCAAGCTGAAGCTTGTGTTATCGCTCGCTGGAAGACCGCTCGGAACATTGGCATTGTGAGCTTCCCCGTCTGAGTGTTTTGCTGGCTGGGATGATACGAACTGATCAGCACCGGAAGGCCTGGGCCGAGGCCGTGTTCCCGGTCATGTGCGAACACGAAATCCGCCCGGCGTTTGATCTTTCCCCTCAGCTTTAAAACCGTCAGGTAATCATCGAAAGCCAGCTTTCCCAACGCGATTACCACCTTCACCTTGGGCAGCAGCTCGATCTCACGCTCCAGGTATTGGCGGCACGTGACAATCTCCGCGGGAAGCGGTTTATTGTCGGGAGGTGCGCAACGGACCGATGCGGCAATATAGACGTTCTTCAGCGTGAGGCCGTCGTCCGCTTGAACGCTGGTCGGTTGCGATGCCAGTCCTTCCTCATAGAGGGCCGCATACAGAAAGTCGCCCGAGCGGTCGCCAGTAAACATGCGCCCCGTACGGTTCGCGCCGTGAGCGCCCGGCGCTAAGCCAATGAGCAGAATCGCAGCCGCCGGATCGCCGAATCCCGGCACGGGTTTTCCCCAATAATCCCAGTCGCGGTAAGCGCGCCGCTTGGTACGCGCTACTTCTTCCCGATACGTGACCAGACGGGGGCACAGCCTGCAGCGCACGATCTCGTCCTGAAGAACCCGCAGCGGGCTCATTCCTGGAGGGTGAAAAAGAAAGTGGCGCCCTTACCCGGCTCCGATTCCACCCAAATGCGCCCACCGTGCTTCTCGACGATTCGCTTGCAAAGGGCCAGGCCGATTCCCGTGCCCGGCACATCCTTGCCATGGAGGCGTTTGAAGACCCCGAAAACGTGCGTATGATATGCGGGATCGATTCCTACGCCGTTGTCGCGCACCCAGAAAAGATGCTGCCCATCGCGACGGTCTGAACCGATGTGAATCGCGGGCTTCTCGCCACTCCGATACTTAATCGCATTGCTTAGCACGTTCTGAAAGAGCTGCACGATCTCCTGTTCGTTCCCGGTCACCAGGGGCAGCGGGTCGTGTGTGATTACCGCTTCGGACTCCTTGATGGCTGAGCTCAGGTTCATGAGCGCCCAGGCCACCACCGCGTCTACATCGACTGGAGTCAGAGCCCGCTCATGCCCATGTAACAGGCGCGAAAAGGCGAGCAGGTCGTTAATCAGCCGCTGCATGCGCGAGGCGCCGTCCACGATGAACGCCAGAAACTCATGCGCGCTGCCGTCGAGCTTGTCCTTATAGCGCCGTTCAAGCAACTGCGCGTACGAGGCCATGGTGCGAAGCGGCTCCTGAAGGTCGTGGCTGGTTACAAACGCGAACTGTTGCAGGTCGGCATTCGAGCGGGCCAACTCATCGGCATGGCGGGACAACTCCCGTTCGGTTTGCTTGCGTTCGGTTATATCTTCGTAAACGCTGATAATGCCGGTTATCGCACCACTCTCGTCGCGAATCGGGGCAGTGGAGACGCTAATGTCGATGGGCGACCCGTCTTTACGGCGGCGTACCAACTCACGTCCTATGAAGCCTTCTCCCTCGAGGTCGCGCACCCGCATCGCCTGGTGCTCTTCCTTTTTGTCCTCGGGAACAAACGGAATGAGACCGCCGCGCACTTCTTCCTGCTTCCATCCGAAAATCCGCTCGGCCGCCGGGTTCCACATCGTGATTTTGCCGTCGGCTGTCATTGCGACGATGGCCAGCGGCGACGCTTCAATCACGGCATGAACCAATTGATGCGCACTACGAAGCTCGTGCTCTGATTTCCTGCGTTCGGTAATATCAACGACCAGGGCGGCAATACCCTGCTTCGCAGGATAGGCATGCACTTCGAACCACATCGCATTAGGCTCGAATCCGGCTTGAAAACGCGCCGGAACGCGTTCGGACATGACCCGTCGAAACTCCGTTTCGAACGGAGTTCCCAAAAGACTTGGAAATACCTCCCACAGATTCCTGCCGATCAGTTCCTCACGCCGCTTTCTGGTGGTTTCGAGCACGCGGTTATTGACGTAAGAGAATTGCCACTCGGGGCTGAGCGCCAGGAAAGACTCATTAATGCTATCCAGAATCTGCGTGAGTTCGGCACGCGCCTGCTCAGCCTCAGCGGCGCTGACTTTCTCGTCCGTTACGTCCCTCGCGATAACGGTTACATTGACAATGCTGCCAGAGGGATCGCGGTGAGCATAGTACTTGACCTCGACATGGCGGAGCCCGCTGGGGCCCCAGTAAGGGTAACGACCCGTCCGCCGGTCACCCGTTTCGAGTACTTCCCGGAGCGCAACAAGACCCGCGGCTTTGATATCATCCTGGAACTCAATTTCAAACGCACTCCTGCCGACCAGCGCCGCACTCGGGATTCCCGTAGCGCGCTCCGCCGCCTTATTCATGAAAATGCAACGCAAATTGCAATCGAATTGTAGAATGCCATCGGGCAGTTCCGAAACAATGCGCTCGAATTCCTGGTTTACGCGCACCAGGTCGTGAACCTGCTGCTCCAGTTCCTGGATACGGCGGCTAGAGTCCACTTCGACTCGTGAGTTCGAGAGCATGGGACCTGCTTAGCTGGATGGAAACTACCAGTTTACATCCTCCCGGTTAAAAAAGACGCAGTCCGATGGGTTGAAACCGTTACTACTGTAGGTAAAACGTGTACAAATCGCCGCCAGAAGCGACCAGTAGGTACTGATGCCCGTCGAGCATGTAAGTTTCAGGCGCGTTAGTAACCTGCCCGATTCGGGAATGCCACAAGATCTTGCCACTACCCGCATCGTATCCGATTATGCTGCCACTGACGTCGCCGGCAAAGACGAGTCCGCCCGCAGTAGTCAGAATGCCGTTGCCACCGCCGCCGCCCCCGAGGACCGGATATTTGTGCTGCCATGCGACCTTGCCGGTTTTGTAGTCGATCGCAGTCAGATAACTGCCAATGGTTGCGACCGCCTGCTCGTCCTTGCCGCCAAGACCCATGGCGCCGCGCGGGTCGGTCTCGGTCAGATAGTACATCGCGTAGTTGTCACTGCTCGGAACGTAGAATAGGCCGGTCTCAGGCGAATACGCCGGCGGCGGCCAGTTGGTGGCTCCGCCATTGTTGGGAGAAACGAGCGAACCCGGCACGGTGGAATCCTTCGCCGGATCGCGCACCGGCTGGCCTTTGGCATTGATGGCCTTGGCCCAATTGACTGTAGGCGAGTACTTGGTGGTGAGCAGATGTTCGCCCGTAATACGATCGATCACATAGAAATAGCCGTTGCGATCCGCGTGCACCACCATCTTCCGCGGCTTGCCGTTGAAATCGCCATCCACCATGATGGGCGTCTCGGTGGAATCCCAGTCGTGCGTATCGTGCGGATTGAACTGGTAATACCAGGCCATTTTCCCGGTGTCGAGATTCAGAGCGACGGCGCAATCGGTGAAGAGGTTGTCGCCGGCACGGCTGGGCGGGTTGGTATAAGCGGGCGACGGGTTTCCGGTTCCAAAGATGTAGTAGTGCGTCTCGGGGTCGTACACACCCGGAATCCAGACATTGCCCGCGCCGTGACGAGCCCCGTCGATGCTGCCCCAGGTCTCGGCGCCGGGGTCGCCCTTTTTCATGGGAACGGTGTACCAGGTCCACTGGATTTCACCGGTTTCAGGATCGCGCGCCTGCACGTAACCGGGCTCGTCGAGATCGTTGCCGGTTCCGATAATGACGTGGTTGCCGATGACAACCGGGGCCATGGTGGAGAAGTACTGCAGGTTAAAATCGGCAATTTGTTTGTGCCAGCGTTCCTTGCCGGTGCGGGCGTCGAGTGACACGAGGTAGTCGTCGGGCGTTTCCATGTACAGCCAGTTGCCCCACATGCCCATTCCACGATTGCCAATGTGCGTGCCGCCTTTGGTCTTCCAGAAGTAATGCCACAACACACGGCCGTCATGAGCATCGACGGCCCAGGCGTTATCGGGCATCGTGAAGTAGAGGATCCCGGCGACTTCGAGGATAGACGAACGGACGCTGCTGCTGCCGCCAAATCCACCGCCGCCGAATTCTGCCGTACCTTCGCCTCCGACGATGGTCGGCGGACCCGGGGGGCCAAAGGCGTGTCCTCCGCCGGATTCCGCGCCCGGGGTGACATGCGAAACCCATGCCAGGGTGAGATTCTTGACGTTCGACTGATCCACCTGTTTGAGATGGCTGTAACGCCGTCCGGAATAATCGCCCGCATAGGTCGGCCAATCGTCGGCAAGCGGCTTCTGGAGCAGTGCAGGATCGAGAGCTTGCCCCATCAATCCAACGGTCAGCAAACAACAACTCAGGAATCGGATGGAAATCGTCATTTCACGGTCACCAGGTAAGCAGTCACGTCGTGGATTTCTTTGTCTGTGTAGGTTCCCAGCATGTCGCGATGCGGTTTCAGCGGGTCGTGGACCTCCACGTTGGGCACATCGCCATCCCGAGTGTAGGTGTGCTGGTTGCCATCCGCGTCGACCAATGTGAGCGCGAAGTCATCAATATGCACGAGCCGGCCTTCCGATTTCTGGCCGGAAGGCCAAGTGACGGTGGCGGTTGTGGGAGGAAGCTGCCTGCTGCGCCGCGCACTCGGCATGAGCCATATCTGTTGTAGCTGCTTGGCATCGGTGATTCGGGAGGCAATTCCCTTCAGATCGCCCGTCACGGAGTGGCAGGTGGCACAGGTCCTTCCGAAATAGGCCTGCCCCGCTTTAGCATCGCCCACCACGATACTAGGCGGCGTCATTCGCGAAATATCATAGCCGCCAACACGAAAGCTGTGAATGTAGGCGGCGATGTCACTGACCTGGGCATTGGTAAGGTTCAGTTTGGGCATCTCGCCGCGGCCGTTCTGGACCACCTTGGCGATCGCCTCACCATTCTGGTCGTTCAGCACGAGTTCGGAGCGCAGCAGGTTCGGTCCACCCTCGCCGCCCCGCGCGTCGGAGCCGTGGCAGAAGTTGCAGTGTACGCCATAGAGGGCTTTGCCTCGTTCGATTGCCGCGGGGTCGGCGGCGGCGTGTTCAGGGAATGCGGCTGGGGGACCGGAGCGTCGCGCGGGAGGCCGTTGGGCCGGCATCTGCGCCAGGGCCGCAACAATTGCAAAAGAAACCAACATCAAACCGCCGGTATTTCTCCAGTTCGGCAATCCACACCTCTCGTGATTCAAAATCTGGGTGAGCCGATTTTGGCCCGTAGATTTAAGTTAACAAAGGAGGCCTGACTAGGTATTGGTGACGCGCTCGCGGCGGCAGCGGATTTCGCGGACAGCGTATATGCGGCGGCCCTGGCTCTCGAAATAGGTCCGCATGAGCACCTCACCGAGCAAGCCGGTGCTGAACATCATCAGGCCGCCAAGTAACAGCAATGAGCCCGCCATTACGAGCGGCGCATGGTCCTCCATGATGGAGTGGCCCCACAGCTTCTGAATACCCAAAAATCCCAGGATTATGGTGCCCAGCGTCAACCCGATCAACCCCAGGCGGCCGAAGAAGTGCATTGGGCGAGTGAAGTACTTCAGCAAGAACTTGATCGTCAGGATGTCGAACATCACGTTGAACGTGCGGCCGATTCCGTAGTGCGAATCACCGCTCGCGCGAGGCGTGTTGCGAATGGGCACCTCCGCGATGCGAGCGCCATAGAAGCTCGCAAGCGCTGGAATGAAGCGGTGCAACTCGCCATAGAGGTTCACGTCCTTGATCACCTCAGCGCGGTAAGCTTTGAACGTCGTGCCGAAATCCCGGAGTTGGATACCCGAGGCTTTCGCCATCAGCCAGTTCGCAATGCGCGATGGGATTTTGCGCGTGAGGGCGTTGTCGACGCGGTCTTTGCGCCAGCCGCTCGCGATGTCATATCCTTCCTCGATTTTGGCGAGCAGCGCCGGGATATCCTCGGGATCGTGCTGAAGGTCACCATCTAGCGAGATAATGACATTGCCCTGGGCTTCGTCGAAGCCGGCGGAGAGAGCCGCGGTCTGCCCGAAATTGCGGCGCAATCGAATGACCTTCATCCGAGCATCGGTTTCCGCGAGATTCGCCAGCAGGTCGAAACTTCGATCGGTGGAGGCATCGTCAACGAATATGATCTCGAAAGGTTTTTGCAGTGCCTCCAACACGGAAATGAGCCGGTCATACAGCGGAAGGATGGACGGCTCCTCGTTATGGATAGGAATTACGATCGACAGCATGAAGTCCTGATCCCTCTATTTTAGATCATCATGAATTGGCGAGAGTTGGGGTATGAAGGCGCCCAGAACTGAGGAGTTGCAGGAGTTAATTGCGCAAGGCCGCCGTTACCGCGCGGCAGCGGCACTGGCGCGCCTGGATCCGAGCGTAGCGGCGGACGCTTTTCAGAGCTTGGCCTTCGAGGAACAGAAAAGGCTGTTCGGCGAGTTACCGGCCGCTTTGGCGGCGAAGCTGGCCTCGATTTTTCCGTACTATCACACCTTCGTTCTGCTGCATGCTCTGCCGCTGGAGCGCATGAGCGCAGTCGTCGAAAAGATGAATCCGCTCGAGCGGTCTCGTTTTCTCGACGAGTTACCGGAAGGTTCTTGGCAGCAGTTGACAAGTGAGCTTGCCAGCCTGATGCCTTCCCTCGACGTTCCGCCTGCGGTTGCGGAGCCGCCCGCCGCCGCGCCGCCGATCATCGAGGCCCGCCAGATCGAGAAGAAATTCGAACGGCCGGACGGCGGACCGATCCAGGTGATTGCGCCCACGACTCTTACCATCGAGGCCGGAGTGATCATTGCGGTACTCGGACCATCGGGTTCCGGGAAGTCCACTCTCTTGCGCATCCTTTCGGGTCTGACGGAGCCCTCCTCGGGCGAGGTCCTGTGGCACGGGAAGCCGTTGGGCGGGACGAGCCCCAACGCGGCCATCGTGTTTCAGAGCTTCGCGCTGTTTCCGTGGCTGACGGTGCTGGACAATGTCGAAGTGCCTTTGCTGGCGCGCGGCATGCATCACGTTGAACGCCACCATCGCGCGCTCAAAACACTGCATTCGGTCGGGCTGAAGGGCTTTGAGTCGGCATATCCGAAGGAGCTTTCCGGCGGGATGAAACAGCGAGTGGGATTTGCGCGCGCGCTGGCGGTGCAGCCCGAGATTCTCTTCATGGACGAACCATTCTCGGCCCTGGACGTCCTTACGGCTGAAAACCTGCGCGGTGAATTGATGGAGCTGTGGCAGGGGAAGAAGATACCCACCAAGAGCATCTTCCTGGTTACGCACAACATCGAGGAAGCCGTGCTGCTGGCCGACCGCATCATCGTCCTGGGACGGAATCCAGCCCGCATTCGCGCCGACTTCCGGGTGCACCTGGAGCAGCCTCGGCAGCGCGGTTCCACCGAGTTTCTGCTGTATGTCGATTACATCTATAAACTCATGACGCAGCCGGACCTGACCGCCGAACCACCTTCCGCCACGCGAGAAGGAAAGACGCAGTACAGGATGCTGCCGCATGCGCGGCGCGGGTCCATCGCCGGACTTCTGGAGTTGATCGACGATCGGGGCGGCAAAGAGGACTTATATCGCATCGCGGAAGAACTCCGCCTGGAGGTCGACGATATCTTACCCATTGTCGAGGCTGCCGCGCTTCTGCGGTTCGCGAATCCAGAACGGGGCGATGTCGAGATCACTCCCGCGGGCAAGGCGTTCGCGGAAGCGGACATCACCACCAGAAAGGAATTGTTTCGCGAGGCGCTGCTGGCCCACGTCCCCATATTGCAGCAGATGCATCGGGCGCTCGAAAGCAAATCGGACCATACGATGCCGCTGGAGTTCTTCCGCGACCTTCTGCAGGAGCATTTCCCTGACGATGAGGTTGAGCGCCAGATTGAGACGGCATTGAACTGGGGACGTTACGCGGGGATCTTCACCTTCGACCTGGAAAGCGATCGCCTGTTGGCGAACACCAATGATGACTCCCTCGCGCGCTAAAATCGCGAGCGTCTCGTCGTTCCTGACGGACCTTCCTGTCCTCTTTGCGGGGCTCGCGTTGTTCTATGCGTTGATCGCTCTCGCCCACTACTGGTCCGGCCCGGTTCAACCGCAAGTACAGATCGACCTGAGCCCCGCAAGACTTCCGGTCTACGCGCTGTTCTCCATCGCTCGGATTGCGGTTGCATATGCGGTCAGCCTGTTGTTCAGCGTGATTTACGGCTATGTGGCAGCTAACAATCGGAGAGCCGAGCGGCTCATGGTTCCGCTGCTTGATACGCTGCAGTCGATTCCCGTGCTGTGCTTCCTGCCGGGCGTCATGATTTCGATGGTCGCGCTGTTTCCGACCACGCAGTTCGGACTGGAGATCGGGTCGATTCTGCTGATCTTCACGGGACAGGTATGGAACATGGCTTTCAGCGTTTACGCGTCGTTGAAAAGCATTCCCCGGGAGATGCTGGAGGCCGCGCGGCTGTACCGCCTGAGCTGGTGGCAAAGACTGGTTCAACTGGAATTGCCGCACACCTCAATCGGGCTGATCTGGAATTCTATGATGTCGGTGGCGGGCGGCTGGTTCTCCCTGATGGTGTGCGAAATGTTCGTGCTTGGTAATCGCGATCTGCGTCTTCCCGGCCTGGGATCGTACCTGCAAACGGCATCGAACGCGGGCGATATGCGAGCCATTGTGTGCGGCCTGATCGCCATGGTCGCCGTCATTGTGCTCATCGATCAGTTGGTTTGGCGTCCAGTGATTGCCTGGAGCGAGAAGTTCAAGTTCGAACAGGTAGAGGCGTCGGAGACAGCGACTTCGCCGGTGCTCGATTTCCTGCGCCGGTCGAGAATTCTTTCGCGATCCACGAGGCTGGTGATTGCACCGGCTCGCGAGGCATTGGCGCTTCATTTTGCTCGGGCGGCAACGACTTCTCGACGGCCACGAGGGGGCATTATCCTACGGGGGGTTTCGAACGTTCTGCTGCTGGCGAGTGGCGGCGGACTCATCTTCGCGTCCGTCTCAATGTGCATGATGCTCGTGCGCGTTACACCGGCGGAATTAAGGGAGATTCTTTGGGGAGCCGGTGCGACGTTCCTTCGTGTCGAACTGACGCTGGTGCTTGCAGCCTTATGGACGATTCCGGCAGGCGTCATCATCGGACTCAGGCCACGTCTTTCAGCGATCGCTCAGCCGGTGGCGCAGATTGCTGCGTCCGTGCCGGCACCGGCACTATTTCCAATCGTGCTGTTGCTGCTGATCCGGCTGGGCGGCGGGTTAGGAATCGCGTCGATTGTCCTGCTGCTGCTCGGGACGCAATGGTACATCCTGTTCAACGTCATCGCGGGCGCCAGCGCCATTCCTTCCGATTTGAAAGAGGTTTGCTCCGTGTTTCACCTGGGCCGCGTGCACCAATGGAGGACGCTATTCCTACCCGCGATTTTCCCCTATTTGATCACAGGGTTTGTTACCGCGTCGGGCGGCGCCTGGAATGCCAGCATCATTGCCGAGTATTTCAAGTTTCGCAATCAGACTTTTTCATTGACCGGCTTGGGCGCGGTGATCAGCCGGGCGACCGATGCGGGCAATTTTCCGGTGCTTCTGGCGGCGACGATCGTCATTAGCTTGATGGTGGTGACGATTAACCGGCTCGTCTGGCGCAGGCTGTATGGGTTGGCGTCGACCAGGTTCAAGATGGAATTTACTTAAGTGAAGCAGGCCTGCCTTTTGAAGCGCCGAAGCGCCGCAAACCAAGGCCGAGCGTGCGCATGCGAAACCGCCTGCTTCACCCTTCCACATTCGGCGAAAGGCGGCGTTACTTGCGCTTCGTCTTCCCTAACCCGCTCAACCTGGGAGTCAGCAGCCACTTCAATGCACCGTGCGGCTGCACCTGCGCGATATCGACGGTGACCCGCACCAGCGCGCCCTTTTTTAAGTCAATACTCAACGAAGGACTCCCCAGCAAATACGCCACAAAGCGGCTGAGATGCGGCTCGTGCCCGGCAACGAGCGCCGACTTCGCGGTCTTGTGCGTCCGCAGCTCTTTCCACAATTGCTCCGGATTGCTATTGGGCAGGAGCGCTTTCGTTTCGACCAATTCGTCGGACGAATCGAGCTGGCCGGCCGCGATCTGCGCGGTCTCCTTGGCACGGTCGAAAGGACTGGTGAACACCAATTCTGGTGCGACCTTCGCGCCGCGTGCCGCGCGGGAGACCCGCTCCACATCCGCTCGGCCCCGCGGCGTTAATTTGCGCCGCGCCTCCTCCACATCGTCGCCTCGAGGCTCCGCCTCGCCGTGGCGCAATATGTATACATCCATTGTTTGTTAACGCCTCGCTCTCGTTATTACCAGTTGCCGGTCGTACACTTGCTTGAAGACATCACCAACCTGCTCGCCGGCCCACTGTTCCAGTTTGACATCCGGATCCGAATGCAGCACAACCAAAAACTGCGATTCGAGAAGGGTGCAGTCGATCGATTGCACGTGCTGCTCATGACGCTGATCGAGCGCCGATGCCAGACGCAGCAACGGCGCGAGAAACATGACGGAGCGTTTGGACTCCGCGTCGAGCGCCTGAAATTCGAGGTGTGATGGCCCAGGCATGCTCTTGCGGTGGAATCGACACAAATGCGCCACGATCTGGCGCTCGCGCTCCGTGAACCCGGGCAGGTCCGAGTTCGCGACCAGGTAATAGGAATGCCGATGATGACGCGTATCGCTGACGAAGTGACCGATGTCGTAAAGGTAAGCCGCGGCTTCGAGCAGCCGTCCGAAGAATGGCGGGAGCTTATGCAGCACGGCGGTGGCATCGAACAACTGCGCGCCTAACTGTGCGACCTTGCGGACGTGTTGCAGATCCACACCGTAGCGGCGAGCCATGGCCGCCGCGACGGCGCGCCGGTCCGAATCGAGCCTGGAGAACTCTTTGCCTACACCGCGCCGCGCCAGGTCGGCGATGATTCCGTCGCGCAGCCCAGCGGCTGAGTATTGCAGGCGTTTCACCTCGAACTCGCGCATGACGTAGGCCAACACCGCGACGCCAGGGACAATAATCTCGGCGCGCCGGGGACCGATACCAGGAGTTTTGCGGCGCCCATCGAGATTTCGAGTCGCAACCTCGCGATAGAACTTACGAACCCGGGAGAACGACGCGTAGGAACGGTCCACTCTGTCCCGCCGCGCTCCGCTGATGCGATTAACCGCAGCGACGAGCGCAGCCGCGCTTCCGGAAGTACCGATGACGCGCTCATAGCTGTGAACGTTGAGTTTCTGCACGACGCTTTCGAGCCGCTGCCCGATGTACTCTTCCATTTGCGTCAGCTCGAGTTTGGTAGGAGGGTCGGACTTGAGAAAAACCTCCTTCAGGCGCACTGCGCCGATCTTTTTCGAGAACGCATCGAGCAGGTGGCCGCCTTCGCCGACAATGATCTCGGCGCTTCCACCGCCGACGTCAATGATCATCGTGCGTCCCGATGTGTCGTTCTGGGGCCAACGGCTGTGAACCCCAAGATAAATGAGGCGCGCTTCTTCAAGACCCGAAATTACTTCGACCGACGTCCCCAGGGCCTCGCCGGCCCGGTGCAGGAACTCGGCCTTGTTGCTCGCATCGCGAAGCGCGCTGGTTCCGACGGCGCGCACACCGACGACGTCGTGTTTACGATACTCCTGCGCCATCGCGGCGAGCACGTTGCACGCCGTCTCAATCGCCGCGGGACTCAACCGTCCCGAACGGAAAACGCTTTCGCCCAAGCGCGTCACCTGGCGATCTTCCGCAAGCACCCGAAACTCGCCCGACTGTGTTACTTCAGCCGCGAGCATCCGGATAGAGTTGCTTCCGATATCCACCGCTGCGTAGCTCGGCACACCCGTTATGATAAATCTTCGTGCCGCATCGCCGCGCTCCGTCCGCGCACATCGAAACCTGATACGATCAGCGGAAAATGAGAATTCAGAAAGCAACGAGCGACTACGAAGCCTGGTTGCGAACCCATCTACCGCTTCTTTCAGGTGACCTCGCAAAAAAACACCTCGAAATGGCATCACCCACGGGGCCGTTCGCCTTTTTTCGCGCAACGTTCTACCGCTGGATGACGCTGTGGCCGAAAGTGTGCCGCAATCTCAGGCGCGCGCCGACAGTACTGGCTGTGGGCGATCTGCATGTCGAAAACTTCGGAACCTGGCGCGATGAAGAGGGCAGGCTGATTTGGGGTATCAATGATTTCGACGAGGCTTTCCCGCTTCCTTACACTCTCGACCTGGTAAGGCTGGCGGCCAGCGCCATTCTGGCCATTGGCGAAGACGATCTGTGGCTCGATCCGGAGGATGCCATCGAGGCGTTTCTATCCGGCTACACGGCCGCACTCACTACCGGCGGATCCATTTTCGTTCTGAGTGAGCACAATGCCTGGCTGCGCAGCATGGTGAGCGGCGATCTGAGGGACCCGGTCGCATTCTGGCACAAGATCAAGCGCTGGCCGAACGTGACGCGGATCCCCCGCGAGGCGCGTGTCGGAATCGCGCGGTTACTGCCCAAGGATGCTCAACCACTTCGCATCGTGGCCCGGCAAGCTGGACTGGGGAGCTTGGGCCGCGAGCGCTACGTGATGCTCGCCAACTGGCACGGCGCGCTGATTGCACGGGAGGCAAAAGCCCTGGCGCCGTCGGCGTGTATCTGGGCCGGCTTCAAGGCCCCAAAACCGGGGGTCATCCACTACGATCAAATCTTGCACAGCGCGATCCGAGCCTGCGACCCTCACGTCGCGGTACACGGAAACTGGCTGGTGCGCCGCTTAGCTCCCGACTGCTCGCGTGTCGACCTCGCGGCTCACAAGAAGAATGCCGACGAGGAACTGCGCCTGATGGAAGCGATGGGTCATGAGACCGCGAACGTTCATCTCGGCACGCCGAAGATTGCGAGGAGTATTCTGAAGGATCTCCAGTCACATCCCAGGGACTGGCTGTCGCGCGCCGCCCACGCCATGGTCGAACGCGTGCGCGAAGATTGGAAGCAGTGGCGCGAGACTAATGCGACGCCGCCGGCGAAGGCCTGATCGCGACTACTACCCCGCCAACCGGACCACGGTAGATCACCTGGAGCTTTTGCTGTTCGATGTAATCGTGGTCGTATTCGTCGCGCAGAACGTAGACCGGTTTGACCGACTGTATCGGCCGGTCCGTGTCTTGAATGAAGTTGAATAAGCCGACGCGGCCGTAGTAGTGCTCGTAGAATTTGAGCGCGGCAGTGTACTCCCAGCCTGTGACTACGTCCCGATAACCGTATTGCCGGTTAATGTCGACGAGCGTATGGAAGGCAGGTTGGGTCTCGGCGTCGAACTTCCACTCGCGGAAGTGGGAAATCCGCAAGCAACCGAGAAAGTACACGGCTCCGATCGACAGTACGCCGATGCCAAGCGCATGCGCGACGGCGCCGGCACGGGATGGATAGCGGCAAGCTGCGGCGACGCCGAAACCGAGCGTGGCAAGCACGACGAAATAACTCGCCGTCCGCTCCTGCGGATAAAGGATTCCCAGCGCCCGGTGAGCCAGCCAGTAGAGAGAGAGAGCCAGGGTCAGGACGCCCACCAGATAGAAGAATACAGTTGATTCCCTCCGTGTTTCGGCGTCCGTCCGTGCGATCCGCAAGGCGCACACCGTCAGAAATAGGACGATCCACGAGTATTTGAAGACTTCGGGAAGTACGATCGCCACCCAATTCAGAAAGCCAAGTACCAATGCGTTCGCGACCTGAGGATTCGGTGTATAGAAGCTGGCTTCCGTAAGGCTATGCACCATCTGATGAATGGTCGCGGCGCCGTAGTAGAGTTGCCCCTTTGGCCAGTCGAGCAGCGTCTGTCCGCAGATTGCGGTGGTCACAAGCACGGCAGGCAGAAGACCGGCTCCGGCAAGCCTGTACCAGTTCGCGCGCCGCACAAACAATGCCCACAGGAGAAATATCGCCATGATGGAGGCATTGACCCAGGCAAACGCGAAATTCGCACAGAAGGAGAGGCCAACGCATAAAGACGCCAGAGCACAGCGCCGGTATAGGTGGTCATTCTCGTCGGCGAACGCTTGCGCCAGCACGAGAATCGCTGTCAGTAGAAAGCCGAGCGCCAGGCTGTAGCCGCGCGAGGCGATCAGGTAATCCAGGATGAACGGGTTGTATACCAGGCACACGAAGAGAGGCCAGCGGACCCAGGCGCTGCCGATCAGCATCGAGCACAGGCGATATGCGGCCGTGATGTAGATCGAAGCACCGATGATTGCACCGAAGCGGAACGTGAGGTGCGAGAGCCCAAACACCGTCGTGACGAACCGCTCGACAATACTGTTCAGAACATGATTTCCCGATGTCGCGTAGAATTGCGACGGCCAGTCCATGGCGCAATAGCCGAGGTAACCATCGGCTTCATCCAACGTCGCGGACTGCAGGCAGGCGCGCACTACGACCAAAAACAGCGCGAATGCCGCCGGCACGAGCAGCGGCAAATCGTATCGTCGCTTCAAATGCATTAACTCCGCAGTGTAACCCGCTGAATCGCGTGGGGGAAAAGCGTTACGCTAGGCCTTTACGATGCCACTACCACTCGAAGGACTGCGCGTCCTCGATTTCTCACATGCTCTGGCGGGCCCTTATTGCACGCTGCTGCTGGCGCAATACGGAGCGACAGTTTACAAGATCGAGCCACCCGACGGAGGAGATATCGGACGCGGGTGGGCGCCGCCGTTCACGGGGCGCCAGGCATCCTACTTCCTCGGCATGAACGCCGGCAAGCGTGGTTTGTGCATTAACCTGAAGGACCCCCGCGGCCGGGAGCTGTGTCTCGATATCGCGGACAAAGTGGACATCCTGGTTGAGAACTTCCGGCCAGGCACACTCGACCGCATGGGATTGAGCTATGCGGCGCTGCAGAAACGGAACCCGCGGCTGATCTACTGCTCGATTTCAGGCTATGGCCAGAATGGCCCTGCGCGCGATGATTCCGCCATGGACCTGATCGTTCAAGCCTCTACGGGATTGATCAGCATCACCGGCACGGCGGCCGGCGACCAGGTGCGCTGCGGTCATTCGGTAGCAGATGTTACTGCCGGCATGTTCGCGATGATTGGGGTGCTTCTCGCTCTGCAGGCGCGCGAGCGAACCGGGGCCGGCCAATTCGTGGACGTCTCGATGTTCGACGCCATGATTTCCGCTATGGCGTCGGTGTTTGCTAATTTCCTGGGTTCCGGAAACCCACCGCGTCCGCTAGGCACCTCATTCGCCTCAATCGTGCCCTACCGAACGTTTCCAACCAAGGACCGCGAGGTCGCAATCGCGTGCGGGAGTGAGAAGCTGTGGACTATTTTCTGCCAGGCGATGGGACATCCTGAGCTGGCGTCACACCCGGACTACGCAAATAACGCACTGCGCGTGAAGAATCGAGGCGTGCTCGAACCGCTCCTCATCGAGATTTTTCTCGGTGCCACGTCGGAAGAGTGGAAGACGCGACTCAACGCGGTTGGTGTGCCTTGCAGCCCGGTGCGGACGATTCCAGAAGTCACCCAGGACTTGCATGCCGCATTCCGGGGAATGTTTCCGGTGCTCGATCATTCGGGCGCGGGAGAGTTTCGTGTGACGGGGGTTCCGGTGAAGCTTTCCGGTACACCAGGAAGAATTGAGGCGGGTGCGCCCCTTCTAGGGGAACACACCCGCCAGAGTTTGCAGGAGCTTCTCGGACTTACGCCGGAAGTTCTGGCGGAATTGACCGCAGCGTCGGTGATTCATCACGCAGGCTGAATTCCTGCCCCACCAGACGATGGCGCAGGGCGTTTCGCCTGTGCAATGTTGCTAGCGACGGCGCGGACGCGTTGTTTCTGTCACGATCTCGTCGCCGCGATGCATCGGACGGTCGGTATTCGCAAAATCCCCTTTCGCCTCACCCGTCGATGAAATATCCTGCGCGCCGGTGCGCTCCAGGATGTCCTTGGCTCGCTTGGTCCAGTCGGAGTCGTCGGCATGCACTGAAAGCAGGATGCCGCCCGATTTAATACGGCCTTCATAGCGCTTGGCTTCGTATTCGGGGATACCCAGGCCGATCAATACGCCCACCAGGCCGCCGATCGCCCCTCCGATACCCGCGCCACCCAGCAAGCCCATGATGGGGCCGGCTGCGATGAACGGACCTACGCCCGGAATCGCGAGTGCTCCGATGCCGGCGAGCCAACCCAGCGCGCCTCCAATGACGCCGCCGGTGATGCCGCCAGTAGTGGCGCCTTCCGGCGCCTTCGTGTTCTTTTCATGCGCGAACTCTTTCGTGCCCGCGTTATCTTCCATTAAGACCGAAATGTCCGTATTTCGAAAGCCTGCAGCCCGCAGCTCATCCACGGCGGCCTCGGCTCCGGCACGAGTTGTATAAATGCCAAAAACAGCGGTATTTTTCCCTGCCATTATGTCCTCCTAGTTATCGTTCTATTGTTTGGGTTTGGATCGATCCGCTTCCGAGGCATCGCCCTTGACGGTGATTTGATCCGTTACGTTCGAAGCCCCCGCGACCTCCGTTGCGTGCGCCATCACGGCAGATTTCTCTTCCGCCGTATGAACAGGCCCCTTCAGCGTGACCGCGCCATCGCGCACAATTACTTTGACGTTATGCGCGTATGTCGAAAGATTCTTGTCATCGACGATGGCCTTCCGTATCTTCTTCGCCATATCGCGGTCCGATGAGTTCTCTTTCTGCTGATCCGCGGTGACGGCGCTGGAACTGCGGTCCTGCTTGTTGGCTTTGGTGTTATCTGGTTGCGTGGACTGCGCGAACATTGCGCTCGCGCCAAGCGCAAGAGCGAGCACACCCTTACTAATTATGCGTAGGTCCATGATTCTCCTTCCGGCAGCTCACGCTGCCCCTCGAACGTTAGACGCTTTCCGGAGTTATAAGAACCGTTTAACGGTTAGGCGAGGCGACAAACAAATGATTGCACCGGGGTGGAGCGGTACGCTAGCCTAACCGCAAGTTGGCAAAATTGCGGGTACGGAACTCATCGAAAGGGACGACGCTGGCCGATCGCGCCGACATCGCCGACAACAGTGCCAAGCGGCGGACCGGACTGTTGAAGCACACGTCTTTGAACCAGGGCGAGGGTTTGTGGATCGTTCCCTGCGAGGCGGTCCATACCATCGGCATGAAATTTCCCATCGACGTGCTGTTCCTCAGCAAGAAGCGCAAGGTGCTGAAGATCCGGCGCGTCATGCACAAGTGGAAAATGTCGGCGTGCCTGCGCGCGCATTCGGTGTTGGAGTTGCCTGCGGGCATCTGCGACTCGGCGCAAACGACAGTAGGGGATCAACTCGAGCTCGAAAAGTACGATGAGGTTCGCTAGGCGCTGGTTTGTACCCGACCTCGCACTTCTAGCCGCCATCGTAACCCTGATCTACTCGCTGGCGGGATTCCACGCTTCCAGGGAACTGTTCCGCGATGCCACAACCGGGTGGCACTTAGTAACCGGTGAGAGGATTCTCGAAGGGTATCGATTCCCGCGCCAGGATCCATACTCGTTCGTAGGCACCGGAGCGCCGTGGCTTGCGCGCGATTGGGCGGCCGATTGTCTGATGGGTCTTGCATTCACAAGGGCGGGATTGGCCGGAGTGGCGGCGATATTCGTAGTAGCCCTTGCGCTCGTGAGCTGGATCTGGTTCCGGCTTACCTGGGCCGTGAACGGCAACTTCTTCCTCGCCTGTTTGTTGTTCGTGCCCATGGTGTCGAATGCCAGCGTCGAGTGGCTGGCAGTGCCGCGGGTGCTCGGCTGGATTCTATTGCTTGCAGCGGTGTGGTTCTTCGAGCAGCCACGTCCGCGTTTCCGGCTGCGGGACTATGCCGTCGTGGTGCTCGGGTCTATCGTTTGGGCCAATGTCGACGAGACGTTCTTTCTGTTGCCGGCGATTGCTTTGATCTACGCAATTTCGCATTTTGCACGGCCGCTGATCTGGAATGCCGACGCGAGCGTGGAACTGGCGCGGGGGCGCTCCTTTCTATTAACCGCGGTCCTATCGGCATTGGCGACCCTGGCAAATCCGTATGGCTGGCGCCTCGCGGCCCCTTCGTTGGAGTGCCATTCAACACTGGTGCTCCTGATCGGAGTGATTGGCGGAGCGGCGGCTTTGGCCCAGAAGAAACTGGCGCACTTTCTCTTGCTGGTGGCGTTTGCTTGCGAACCTCGTGGCGTGCCGGCGGCCGCACTTCTTCTTCTGCCTCTCGCCAATGGCGCGATTACCGATGGTCTGCGGCGCGCGCACGATCTCCGGGCGGCGGTGCGGCATGGATTGAGTGCGTTTTTGACTTACTCGGATCGTCTGCGGCTGCTGGATGCGAGGCGAACGGGATTCGCTTGGGGAGCAATCGCCGCCGTTCTGGTGCTCCTATGGTTCCGGCTGCCGACAGTGGCCGCCCATACGGGGTTCCCGCCGGAGCGCTTTCCCGTAGTTGCCGCGAATGAACTCACCCTGGTGCCGCCCGATGCTCGCCTGCTCGCACCGGCGGATTACGGAGGCTACGTAGTCTTCCGATTTCAGGGCGCGCGCAAGGTTCTGGCTTACGAAGGAAATGATTTCGCGCGGGTCTTCGAAGCACGGCCGGGATGGCAGGCCGAAGTGGAGCGGTTGGATTTCACGCACGCGCTCCTCCCCGATGATTCTCCCCTCGTGCCGGCGCTCGAACAAATCGGCTGGAAGGTGGTTTTTCGCGATGAGGTAGCTACGCTGTTGGCGCGCTAGCTTCAGGACAGTGCGATCTTGGTGGCGGCTAGCCGCCCAACGAGTGAGCCGAAGAGGATGCCCGTGACGTTGGCCACCTCGTCGAGCAGCTCCGGCGAGCGTCCAGGAACGAAATTCTGGATCAATTCGACCGCGGCGCCGACCACCGCCAGCCCGATTGCGTAAAGGATGGCCGTCCGCAAATTCCGGTGTCCGAACGACGCAAGAAACGAAAGCACAAAGTAAGCGCCGAAGTGCATCTCCTTGTCGGTGAGGGGAAGTTTGTCAATGGCATTCAGCACCGGCGAACTGCCCGGCAAAAGACACCCTCCCACAACCACGATCAGACACACGACGAAGAATACATTTACAAGACGCGACAAAACTGTTGCTCCGCTAATCGCATGGTAGCGAACCTACTCACCGAAGTGCTCGGTTTCCGGTGCCGGCAGAGCGTCGCGCTCGCCCGCAACCCAGACATAGAGGGTCGGCAGAAGGAAAATGCCGAGGATCAGTGCTGCCATCAAGCCGCCGACAATGACGATCGCAAACGGCCGCTGCGAATCGGAGCCGATGCCACGCGAGAGGGCCGCCGGCAGCAGGCCAACGCTCGCCACCAGCATCGTCATCATGATGGGCCGCAGCCGCTGCACGGAGCCGTCAATTGCCGCATCGAGGATCCGCTCGCCGCGGGCGCGTAGCTGGTTGATGTACTCGAGCATGATGACGCCGGTTTGCACCGAGACGCCGAATAAGGCCAGGAATCCGACTCCCGACGAGACGCTGAAATGTGTGCCTGTGAGCAGCAACGCTACGAGCCCGCCCAACGGCGCCATCGCGACGTTTGCGAGAATCAACCCGACCCATTTAAACGAATTGAACATGGTGTAAAGGATCATGCAGATGACCAGGATGGTCAGCGGCAGAACGATCATCAGCCGGCGCTGCGAGCGCTTCTGGCTCTCGTATTCGCCAGCCCAATCGATGTGGTAGCCCACCGGCAGCTTGACCTGCTTGCCCACCTTGCTAATCGCCTCTTCCACCGTGCTGCCGAGATCGCGAACCGGAACGCTGTATTTGATCGCCACGTAGCGGGAATTCCCCTCTCGATAGATTTCCGACGCGCCATCCACCACCTGGCTATGGCACAACTGCGCCAGGGAAACCCGCTCGCCGGAGGGGCTCAGCAGCCGGATATTCTCGATGGCTTCCTTGGTGCTTCGGTAGGGCGCCTCGTAGCGGACTACGAGATCGTATCGCTGCTCGCCCTGCAACACCTGGCTGACGGCCTTTCCGCCCACCGCGGTCTCGATGGCATCCTGGACGTCGGCCACATTAATCCCGTAACGGGCGGCCTGGTCACGGTCGACCACGAAATTCATGTTCGGCTGGCCGATCACGCGAAAGAGGCCGAGGTCGGCAATCCCGGGAACGGTCTTCAGAACGCCGACAATCTCTTCGCCCTTCGCTTCGAGCGTCTTCAGGTCGTCGCCGAAAACCTTGATCGCGAGCTGCCCCTTCACGCCGCTGACCGCTTCCTCCATGTTGTCCGCAATCGGCTGCGAGAAGTTCCACAGCGCGCCGGGGATCCTCTCCAGTTCGCGATCCATCGCCGAGACCAGCTCTTCCTTGTTCTGATGGAACACGGGGCGCCATGCTTCTTTCGGCTTCAGATCGACGAAATACTCGGTGTTGAAGAAGCCGGTTGTGTCGGTTCCGTCATCGGGCCGGCCGAGCTGGGAGATCACCTGGGTGACTTCGGGAAACGACGCCAGGATGACTCGGGCTTTGTTCATCACCCGCTGGCCTTCGCTGAACCCCGTGCTGGGGGCGAGCGTCGCGCGCGCCCAGATGGCGCCCTCGTCCAGGTGCGGCAGAAACTCCGACCCGATCACACCGCTCATGGTTAGAAAGGCCGAGGCGGCGAACGAGAGAGTCGCCACACCCAGCGTCACCCAGCGATAGCGGATCGCGCGTTGCACCAGGTAGCGGTACGACCGCGTGAAAGCCTCCATCACAGGGTTATGCCATTCCTTCACGTGCCGGCTGAAGACGTAGCTCGAGAGTACCGGCGCGATTAGCATTGCGAAGATCAGGGCTCCAAGCAGTGCGAAGGAAACGGTCCATGCCATGGGCTTAAAGAGCCGCCCTTCCACGCGCTGCAACGTGAAGATGGGCACATAGGCGGTAATGATGATGCCAATCGCGTAGAACACCGGACGCTGGACTTCGTGCGCAGCCTCGCGGATGGAACTGAGCGTAGTTCCCGATTTGTGTTCGCTGTGGCCCAGATAGCGGATGATGTTCTCCACCATCACCACGGCGCCTTCCACCACCATGCCGAAATCCAGCGCGCCGAGCGACAACAGGTTGGCGGGAATCTTGGCGAGGCTCAGGCATATCGACGCAAACAACAACGAAAACGGGATGGTCAGCGCAACGATGAATGCACCGCGGGCATTGCCGAGGAACATGAACAGAATGATGGCGACCAGAATAATGCCTTCGGTGAGGTTATGCAGGACCGTGTGCGTCGTGTAGTGGAGGAGGTTGCTGCGATCGAGAAATGGCGTGACCTTGACGCCGGGCGGGAGGATGCGCTCATTCAATTCCTGGACCTTGTTATGAATCGCTTCCAGCGTGGAATCGGAATCGGCGCCTTTCCGCAAGAGAACAATGCCTTCCACCACGTCGCTGTTGTCGCTGATCCGGCCGTCAGTACGATGAATCGCGCGCCCAATCTCGCCGAGCCGGATTCGCGGACCCTGCGTGACGGTCGCGACGTCGCGTACCCGAACCGGCGTGCCGTTTTGCGTCTTGATCAGGGTCTGTCCGATGTCGCCGACACGGTTCACCAAGCCCACCGCGCGCACGTTGATCTGCTGCAGGCCCGTTTCGACAAAGCTTCCACCGGCGTTGACGTTGTTGCTGGCCAGTTGCTGCTCCACCTGGCCAAGACTCAGTCCGTAGGCGATCAGCTTGTTGGGATCGACACGCACTTGGTACTCGCGCGTGATCCCTCCGAAACTGACCACGTCGACCACGTTCGGCACGGACTTGAACTGCTTCTCGAGTACCCAGTCTTCGAGCGACTTCAGCTCCATCAGGTCGTAGCTGGGGTTGGAGCTGCGTAGGGTATACCAGTAGATCTGGCCGACGGGGCTGTAGTCGGTTCCGATCTGCGGCTGCAGGTTATTGGGCAGGTTGAGCTGCGCTAATCGTTCCAGAACCTTCTGCCGGTTCCAGTCGTTCTCCGACTGGTCGTCGAAAATCAGCATCACGCTGGAGAGCCCGAAAAGGGACGTCGACCGCAGATGTTCCAGGTGCGGAATGCCGTTCATCACGATTTCGATGGGTATGGTGACCTGCTGCTCCACCTCCTCGGCGGCACGGCCGGGCCATTGCGTGATCACCTGGACGTAGTTGTTGGCGACGTCGGGGTACGCTTCCACGGGCAGATTGTGGAAGGAAATCGCGCCCCAGATGAGCAGCAGCGCGCCCGCCGCCATCATCAGGAAGCGATTGTTTAAAGCGTAATCGACGAGACCGCGAATCATTACTGCTCGACCGTGTTTTGCAAAACCAAAGCGTTGGAGACTACCTGCTGGCCGGGCTGTATGCCCGACCGGATTTCCTGAATGTTCCCCGCAAGGATGCCCCCGCCGGTCACCTCGACCCGCTTGAACCGTCCGTCACCGTTCGGAACGTACACCCAGTCACGGTCATGGAGGTGAAGAACGGCCGAGGCCGGCACCGTGGCGGAAAGTTGCTTGTTTAATCCGTAGAATGTCGCCGTGACGAACATGCCAAAGCGCAGCGTGCCGGGGTTGTGAACTTCCAACCGGATCTTGGCGGTTCGCGTGTTGGGGTCAAGACTCGGGCTGATGTTGCCAACACGCCCTTTCAGCACCATGTTTGGATAGGCGTTCAGGTGAATGTCCGCATACTCACCCAAGCGCACGTAGGGAAGGTCGTTCTCGTAAACGTCGCACATGATCCAGACCTCGGATAGGTCGGAGATGGTGAAAAGGTTCGGAGAATTGTCTAGCGTTTTCACTCCCGACGCGGCGGTTACGTTCTGCTCGGTGACGATGCCCGAAACAGGGGCTTTGATGTCGATGATTGAGGCGGGGTGGTCCACGTCGGCCCCCAGGACCCTTATGCGCTCGGTGGCGTTCTCGACCGTGATCTTGGCCTTGGTATCCGTATCCTGAGCGACCTCGAGATCCTTCTGCGCAATGGCGCCTTTCTCGTATAGCAGCTTGGCGCGATCGAGCTGCGTTTTCGCCAGGGCTTCGTCGGCCACCGCCTGCCGATAATCGGAGAAGGCCTGTGAGATGTCGGCGCTCTGAACGCGCATCAGGAGCTGACCCTTGCTCACCGTGTCCCCCAGCCGGGCATGAATCTCGACTACACGACCCGAGGCCAGCGAGACCACCGGAATGTTCCGCGAGACGTCCGGGCTAATGGTGCCCGTCACCTGGAGCTGTGGCGCGGCATTGTGCGATTCAGCGGTAGCGAGCGGGAATTGCTCGGGGTGATCGACTTTAACGAGGTTCAGGTCCTGCTCCTGCTCGACCACAGCGGCCGGAGGCGCTTCCGCTTTGGGGTCGGCCTGGACCTTGGTCCCACAACCGCTGAGAAGCAGGGCAGCGGCAATGGTTAACACCGCCAGTTGGAGCAGACAGTTTCGCCTGTCTTTAGCCTTCAAGGTGGCGCAGGCGGTTTCGCCTGCGCGTTCCCTGTTCTGTCCAAAGACAGACTGAATCGGCAGCCCCCGGGCATACCGTATTGAACGCTGTGTAGCTTCTGCCGAAACTTCGGGATCTCCCCGGTATTTCCAAAGGGAGGCGAAACCGTCTGCTTCACCCTTCCACAGAATCTGAACCGGGCACCGTAGGAAGTCACTCATTACGCGCTTCATTCAGTCACCTCCCGCCCCCCCGCAAGATTCAGTTGAGTCGCCGCAGTAAGCTGGGTTTCCGCAACCGCTGAGAAGAAGTGCCGCGGAGGCGGTTTCGCCTGCGCATTCTGTGTGCTGTCCAAAGACAGACTGAATCGGGAGCCCCCTGGCATCCCGTATTGAACGAGGTGTGACTTTCGCCGAGGCTTCAAGATCTGGTCTCTTCTTCCAAAGGCAGGCGAAACCGCCTGCTTCACCCTTCCACAGAATCCGAACCGGGCGCCGTAGGAAGTCACCCATCACGCGCTTCATTCAGTCACCTCCCGCCCCACCGCAAGATTCAGTTGATTCGCCGCGGTAAGGTAGGAACCAACCAGGTTCAGATAATTCAGCCGAATGCTGCGATAGTCCTGCTGCGCCTGTAGGAAATCCAGCAGCGACGCGCCGCCGTGCGAGTACGAAAACGAGATCGTCTCGCGCACGCGCGTGGCACGCTCCAGGTATTCGGTCTTGTACGGCCGAAGCAGGGCCAGGTTGCTATTGATCGTCGCGAAAGCGGAATCGACGTCGCTGTAGACCTGCGCCTCGTTGGCATCCCGCAAGCGTTCGTTTCGCACGACATCCTGCTCAGTCCGCACCTTCTCGCCCTGATTGCGATCGAAAATGCGTAACGGAATCGTAACGCTCACGCCGAAATAGGCTGGGATCGGTGGATTCCGTGCGAAATCCATCCCAAAAGTGGGATCCGAAGATCCATTCGCGACCGCAAGCTTGTGATCTGTCCGGGCCTTGTCGATCGATTGCACAGCGGCTTTGAGATCGGGGCGATTCTCCAGCGCCATGCTGCGGTACTCTTCGAGCGGCGCAAGCCGATCGGTGAAGTCGAACGTGCCGGTCACATCAAACTGATCCACGGGCGTGTGGTCGTTCAACAGCGCGAGAAGCTGGATCTTTGCCGTTCGCAGACTCACCTGCGCAGTCAGCACGTCGGATTCGAATTGCACGCGTTGAAGCTCCAACCGGTCGAGATCCACCTGCGCGATGTCGCCGGCTTTGAGACGGTCGCGGCTCAGATCGAGAAGATGGTCGTAGTAAGACAGGCTCTCTTTAGTGACGTCCAGGATCGCTTTTTGTTGGAGAGTCTGAACAAAAGCCGTCCGCAGGTTGAACAGCAGGTTGCGCTCCTGGTCGCCGAGTTGGGAAATCGCGACGGCCGTAGCTTTCTGGGCGCTATCGCGGCGCAATTCGCGTTTGTGCTCGCGCTCGTGCAGATAGCTGCCGGAGAAGAATGGAAGAGTGTTCGTAAACGGACGGTAGGGATTCGGCGTAAAGGCGTCGATCTGATCGACCGTGACTGTAACGTCCGGATTCGGACGCAGATAGGCCGTTACCTCTTGCGCCCGGGACTCATCGATGCCGATCCTGGCAGCCTGCAACGTTGGATTGGTCGCTTCGAATTTGTCGCGAAGTTCCTGCCAGGTGAAGCTATGCTGCGCCAGGGCGCTTGGGATAAAACCAGCAGTGAAAAGACACGTCAAAACACGGCGCAATGGAATCTAAATCGAAATGTAGCGAGCCGCGCGGGTACAGTCCACTATCTTTCGGCTAGTCACCCGCCTATCTTTCGGCTATTTCGTGGTTTCCGCGCAGACCACATACTAGAATTGAGACGAGCGCAGTCCATTATGTTGTCTTTCCTACTACGCGGCAGCTCAACCGCCGTGCTGCTGCGAGCCGGCGCGATGATCGCTCTCATCGCGTTCCTGGATTGGAGAATCGAGGGGAACATTCCCCTTGGCTTTCTCTACCTGTTCCCTATGTTGCTGGTCGGGAGCGCCGTCAGCCGCTGGCCGATTTTTGCCGTCGCGGCGCTCTGCACGTTCCTGACTGAGTCCTTCGACACCTTCAAATGGTCGGCTGAGACCGGCATTCCGCGTGACATTCTGATTTTCGCGGCGTTCGCAGGCATGGGTTTGTTCGTGCTGGAAGCCACCCGCAGCCGTCATGCGGCGCTGCTGCACGTTAACCAAATTGAAAGCGAAGTGCAAGCGCGTCGTGACGCGGAGGAGCAGCTCAAGATCCTGGTGGAAAGCAGTCCGGCGGCCATTTTTACCGCCAATTCGGAAGGCCGGATTCTACTGGCGAACGACGCCGCGCACCGTTTATTGGGATTGGAGCCGGGCGCGCTTCCCGGAAAGTCGATCGGAACTTACCTCCCTTCGCTCGTCACGGTGCCGGCCCTCGATCAGCAGCGGCAGTCCTTTCGAACGGTGATGCAGTGCCGCGGACAACGAGAAGACGGCGACGTTTTCATGGCCGACGTCTGGTTTTCGACCTATCGCACCAGCGCTGGATCGCGTCTGGCCGCCATGGTTGTTGACACTTCGGAAGACCTGCGGTCGCGCGAGGAGTTGAGTTTCCATCACCTGCTGGCCGCCTCGCGCATCCTGGTGGGGGCCGTGTCGCATGAAATCCGAAACGTCTGCGGAGCCATTGCCGTGGTGCATGAGAATCTGTCGCGGAATGGCGCCCTCGCCCAGAACAAGGATTTCGAGGCGCTCGGCACGCTCATTTCCGCCCTGGAGAAGATCGCCGCGATGGATCTTCGCCAGACGGCGAACCAGGCAGCGGGCGTTGACCTGCGTTCCGTAATCGAAGAGCTGCGCATCGTGGTGGAGCCCTCGCTGCGCGAAGCGGGCATCGAGATGCGCTGGTCGGTGGAAGCGGGACTGCCTCCGGTGTGGGCGGACCGCCAAAGCCTCATGCAGGTGTTCCTGAACCTGATCAAGAACAGCGAGCGCGCCATGCTGAAACAGCCTCGGAGAGTGCTCAACATCAGCGCGCGGCGGGAAAAACAGCGCGTCGTGGTGCGATTCCAGGACAGCGGAAGCGGCGTGACCAATCCCGACCGTCTCTTCCGTCCGTTCCAGCAAGGCGCGCAAGCCACCGGGCTCGGGCTGTATCTTTCGCGGGCCTTTATGCGATCATTCCGAGGGGATTTGCGCTACGAACCCGAGCCTCGCGGGTCAAGTTTCATTGTGGAGTTATCGTCAAGCAATCATGTCGCAGGAGATCCGGATTCTATTAGTGGACGACCACAGCTTGTTCCGGGAGAGCCTCAGCCGGTTGCTCCAGGCCGAACCTGACTTTCGCATCGTCGGGAGTTGCGGCACCGTCGCGGAGTCGATGGCGGTGCTCGAGTCCGAAAAGGTGGACGTCGTTCTGCTGGATTTCGATTTGGGCGAAGAAGTCGGGTCGGTCTTCCTGGACGAATCTCGCAAACGCGGGTTTGATGGCCGGATTCTGATGGTGACGGCGGGAATGAGCGATGCCGGGACACTGCGGGCGCTCGAAAGCGGCGCTTCCGGTATATTTCTCAAGCACAGCCCGCCGGCGCAGTTGCTGGAAGCCATTCACAAGGTAGTGAGGGGCGAAACCTGGCTCGATTCGAAGGCCGTGCGGTCGCTGGTAGCGGGCGCCAGCGGGCGCTCGGATGAGGAACGCAGCACACAGCCCCTGACGGAGCGAGAACGGGCTGTATTGAAAGGCGTGTTCGAAGGCTACACGAACAAGGAAATCGCGATGCAACTCCATATCTCGGAGGGCTCCGTGAAGGCCGTGATGCAGCAGCTCTTCGATAAGACGGGGGTCCGGACACGCAGCCAACTCGTTCGGATTGCCCTGGAACGTCAAACCGAGGATTGGCGCGGCTGAGCGCTACAATCGGGCTTGGCAACTTCCTTCGGAATTCTCCGCTATGTTCTCATAGCGCACACCTTGGCTTTGTTTGCGCAATCGGGTCTCGCGGGCGAGTTTTTGTCCGGCACAGACGGTGTAGTCAAGTTCCATGAGTGGAACGCGTTTCTGATCGTGGGAATCTGCGTGTTGCAGATTGCTCTCGCCGCCGTTGCGATGCGATCGGGAGCCGTTTCTTTGTGGCTGCTCATCGGCAGCATCCTGATCTTTCTGGCGGAAGGCCTGCAGACGGGAACGGGCTACGGCCGTTTTCTGCGGGTCCACATTCCCCTCGGTGTGCTCGTGTTCGCCGGCGTTTCGTGGCAGATGATTTCGCTATTTCGCAGATCGCAATGAAGTTGGGACGTCGTGAGTTTTTGGGTGCTGCCTTGCTGGCCGGCAGCGCGGGCTGCATCCGTCCGCGTCCCGAGATGCGTCTGCTTCCCAGCCTGGCGCCGCTTCCCAAACCTTTCGAGGTGCCGTTGCCCGTGCTTGCCGCTGCCAAGCCGGTCCGTTCCGATGCAGCCACGGATTTCTACGAACTCGACGTACATGAAGCCGACGCCCGGATTCTGCCGGGTCTTACTACAAAGATCTGGGGCTACGGCGGCGTGTTTCCGGGGCCGACATTTGAGGCACGCCCCGGCAGACGCGCATCGTTGCGTCTGCGCAACCGGCTGCCGGTGCCGATCGTGAGTCATCTGCACGGCGGCCGCACTGCTCCCGAGAGCGACGGTTATCCGACCGACTTGATTCTCCCGCCAGGTGGATTCAGCGGCGGCCACATGCACGATGCGCTTGCGCGGACCGTCGTGGGCGAGCGCGAATATATTTACGAAAACGATCAGCGCGCCGCGACGCTCTGGTATCACGACCATCGCATGGATTTCACGGCGCCGCAGGTTTGGCGCGGCTTGGCGGGTTTCTATATCATCCGCGACCCCGAAGAAGAACGCTTGAACCTGCCGCGCGGCGAGCGTGAAGTTCCGCTGCTCATCTGCGATCGCTCTTTTAAAGCGGACGGATCGTTCCGGTATCCATCACTGGACGCTTCCTTGCGCGGCGAGGCTGGCGTCACAAGCGAGTACATGGGCGGCGTGTTGGGCGACGTCATTCTGGTGAATGGCGCACCCTGGCCGCGGATGGAAGTCGCAAACGTAAAGTATCGCTTTCGTATCCTGAACGCATCGAACGCGCGGCGCTATGAGCTGTCGCTGGGCAATTCGCCGTTGGTGCAGATTGGCGGCGACGGCGGCTTACTGGCTGCGCCGGTGAGTCATCGTACGCTGCGGATCGCTCCGGCGGAGCGGTTTGACGTCGTGGTGGACTTCTCTCGATTCCGTCCTGGCACGTCCGTGATGCTGATGAATCAGGACCAGCCGATTATGCGGTTCGACGTTACGCGCACCGAACGCGATGATGCCGTGATCCCGGCAAAACTTTCGGACCTGGGCGAGCCGGACGAGCGTGAATCCGTCGTAACACGAGACTTCGACTTCAGCTTTCAGCGGTTCCAGCACGGGTGGATGATCAACGGGAAGCCCTATGATCCGGCGCGAATGGACGCGCATCCGCGGCTGAACACAACCGAAATCTGGCGTCTTCAAACTGACTTCAGTCATCCGCTGCATCTCCACCTGGTCCATTTTCGGGTGCTGTCGCATAGCGGACGCCCAGGACCATACGATTCGGGGTGGAAGGACACGATCGACCTGGGGCCCGGTCAGGCGGCGGCGATCCTGGTACGCTTCAGCGGTTACCGGGGCCGTTACGTATTTCATTGCCACAATCTCGAACACGAGGACATGAGCATGATGGGGAACTTCGAGGTCATTTAAGGCATGCAGCTAACCGTGTATCGCGCGGCGGTTGTGGTTGGCGTTATGCAATTGGCCGCCATCGCTTCGGGCGCGTTCATTAGCAGCGGTAAGATTGCTCTCGAACCGGGGCAGGCGGCGCCCAGTTCGACGGTGCACATCATCCTATCGATCGCGGCGTTGGCCGTCGGGTTTGCCTTCTGCGTATGGGTCTCTGTCGCGCGCACCAGCCGTCCGTTGCGTATTGCGGCTTGGCTGGCGTTTGCGAGTCTCGGTCTATCCGGCCTGATCACGTCGCCGGGCGAGTGGGTTTGGCATGCATGCTTTGCTCACTTGTCGATTGCCCTGATCGCCGCGACAATGGCGTTCAGCAGCCCGGCGGCCGAGCCGGTGAGCGCCGGGGCGATGGTCTATCTGCGGCCGGCCGCGATCGCGACGCCGCCGGTGGTTCTTGCGCAGATCATTTTAGGTGCGCTTTACCGGCACAAGATTTTCGGCATTATGCCGCATATGCTCGGGGCCATGGTGGTTGCGCTGCTAACGCTCATAGTGTCAGTCGTCCTGTTGCAGAACTTTGGCCAGCGCCGCGACTTAAGGATTCCGGCGACAGCTCTGATCTCGTTGTTGCTGGCGCAGGTCTGCCTCGGTATAGCCGTGTTCCTTTTGCTCTTATTGGGCGCCGGGAATACAGGTGGTTTTGTGTGGTCTGCCACCGGGCACGTTTGCGTAGGGACCCTGACGTTTGCGGCGAGTGTTGTTCTGGCGATGCGAGTCCGGGCGGGCCTGGCGGCCTGATCTTCGTTGAAGACTGTGGAAGGATGCAGCGGGCTTCAGCCAGCCTTTGGAGGTGAGTCCAAACGCCGGCGAAACCGCCTGCTCCGCCTTTTCACACCCTGCTAGAAGCGAGACTTTATAGGATTTGCCTCGAAAATCCTGCACCTTGAATACACGATTTCTATTATTGTTGGCGACCGCCAGCCTATGCTATCCTAAGCGCCACCGATGGGGTTGGCGACAATTCGGCATCTACGATTGCGCCTCGCAATCCCAATACTTTTCATCTGGATCGCAACGGTTGCACGCAGCAGCCCGGACGACGTCGCCACCGCCGCACCCGTGGAGCTGATTGTCGTCGACAGTCCCGAACAAGCCCACAATCTCATCAATCGGCTCAGCAATGGCGAAGATTTTTCAGCATTAGCGCGCCAGTATTCCGTCGACCCCACGGCAAATTCCGGAGGCTATCTTGGAGTGATCCAGGCGGACAGTCTGCGGCTCGAACTCCGCGAAGCTCTCCAACGAATCAAGCCCGGCGAGGTGAGTGAGGTAGTCCACATCCCGGCTGGGTACGCCATTCTCAAAATCCTGAAGGAACCTCCCATCAAACCGTCCGCGGATCTCGACAGTGGACAGCAGCTAGCTGTGAAGGGTGCGCAGAGCGCACGACTGGCGCTCGACATCTCCGGTTATGGCGAGTTGGATGAGAGCATCCGGAATCGTATGCCCACGGGTGCCGCCTTACGCTCCTGGCAGATGGATCAAAGAGCGGTATGTGAGACCCGGCAAGGCGCGCCACGCGATGGCATCAGGGCTCTGCAGGAAAAGATCGTCAAGGAAGGCCCTCAGATGGATTCGTTCCATCTGGCCTACCTGCATTACGCGCTCGGGCAGCTCTGGCTGTCGCAAGGGCACTTCGACGAGGCCATTGAGGAACTGGAAGCGACGATGCACCTCGCACAGAGCACTTCGAACGACAAACTCGCGGCCCATATGGATCAAATCTTGGGGGTGGCCTATCTGCACCGTAGTGTGACGTCTGATCCGAAGATCGATCCGGCCGTCAATCGTGCTTTCCTCTTTCCCTCCCATCCGGGTCCTCCTCATACCCGGCTCGCCGACGCCCAGAAAGCAGTCTCCTTTTTGACCAAAAGCGCGCGCCGCGAACCGGACAACGGCGAGCTGCGCTGGCTGGTAAACCTCAGCTACATGACCGCGGATCTGTATCCCTCGAAGGTGCCCGCGGACCTTCTGATTCCACCTTCCGCTTTCGAATCCAAGGAGGACATCGGCTGGTTTCCGGACGTCGCTCCGGCTGCGGGCCTTGCCTTTTACGGCGAAGCCGGCGGCGCCATCATGGACGATTTCGATAATGACGGGTTTCTGGATCTCGTCACTTCACAGGTGGACGACTGCGCCCCACTGCGCTTTATGCACAACAACGGCGATGGGACGTTCACAGACCGCGCCGCCGCGGCGGGGCTTTCCCAGCAACTGGGAGGCTTGAACATCATTCAAGCCGACTACAACAACGATGGCTGCATCGACATACTGGTGCTCCGCGGGGGCTGGGAATTCGCGCGGCACAACTCTCTGCTGCGCAACAACTGTGACGGGACGTTCACGGACGTGACCGAACAGGCCGGCTTGCTCAAAGGAACCCCGGCGCCCGCGCATTCCGCCGTTTGGGCGGATATCGATAATGACGGGAACCTCGATCTCTTCATCGCCAACGAGAACGCTCCGAGTCAACTGTTCCGGAACAACGGAAACGGCACCTTTACCGATATCTCTCACGACGCGGGGATCGACCGAACGGCCACCAGCAAAGGCGTTGTATCGGCTGACTACGACAACGACGGATTTCCCGATTTCTACGTGTCCAACTTCAACGGAGCCGACTTCCTCTACCACAACAATGGCAATCGGACGTTTACCGAGGTTTCGAAGGCTGCGAACGCACAGGGACCGTGGATGAGTTTTGCGGCCTGGTTCTTCGATTACGACAACGATGGCAAGCCGGATCTGTTCGTGACGGGTTACTACATGTCGGTTGAGGAAGTGGCGCGGAGTTACATGGGGCTGCCGGGAAAAGGCGAGTCGTCGAAGTTGTTCCGCAACCTGGGCAACGGAAAATTCGAGGATGTGACGGCCGCGGTGGGCTTGAACCACGTGTACATGCCAATGGGTGCGAACTTCGGCGACATCGATAACGACGGCTACCTGGACATCTACCTGGCAACCGGCACGCCTTCTTTTTCGGCAATGTTCGGCAACGTATTGCTTCACAACCAGGCGGGCCGGCACTTCACCGATATCAGCGCTTCATCCGGAACGGGAGCGATGTCGAAGGGTCATGGCGTTGCTTTCGGCGATCTCAACAACGACGGTGCCGAGGAACTGTTCGTCGTTATGGGTGGGCCGGAAGCTGGCGATCATTCCTGGAGCAGGCTGTTTGCAAATCCGAACCCCCACGCCAACGACTGGATCAACGTGCGGCTCACCGGCGTGAAGTCGAATCGCAGCGCTATAGGCGCCCGCATTGCAGTTACGCTGACCAATGAGGGGCAAAACAGGCGTATGGTTTGGCGAACCGTGGGGAGCGGTGGCTCGTTCGGATCGTCGCCACTCGAGCAGCACATCGGATTGGGCAAGTCGGCGAAGATCGAGAAGATCGAGGTTTTCTGGCCTACGTCGGGCACTAAACAAACATTTGAGAACGTCCGCGCTAATCAATTCATCGAGATCAAGGAGTTCCAGAAAACGGTGACGACGCTGTCCCGCCGCCCGTTTCGACTTCGAGGGCTACCCACGCAGGCCGAGGGTCATCGCGTCTCGGGCGGCTGAGGACTTGCGAATGTTGTATCGCAGACTTTGGATGTGCGCGTTCGTCTTAATAGCTGGGCTTGCCGCGCCGGCGCAGCGCTACCACGCCACCGGAATGGTCCTCGGCGTTGATGTTCCCCACAAGACAGTATTGGTCTCCCACGAGCGGATTGAGGGCTTCATGGATGCCATGACCATGCCATTTCATGTCGACGATCCTCGCATTCTCGATGGCCTGAAACCGGGGCAGAAGATCGAGTTCACCCTGGTTGTGAATGAAACCTCTTCTTACATCGCGAATGTTCAGGTGCGGGGATACGAGAACCTGGAGCGTGATCCGGTGCAGGCCCAGCGCCTTAAGATGCTCGATGAGGCGATGCATGCTAAGTCCACGCCTGACATTCAGCCGGGCCACGTGGTTCCCGACTTTTCGCTCGTCGATCAGGAGCGGCACACCATAACGCTATCGGAGTTGCGCGGCAAGGTCGTCGGGATAACCTTCATTTACACGCGCTGTCCGCTGCCGGACTACTGTTTTCGGCTCTCGACCAATTTCTCGCGCATGCAAAAACGTTTCCACGACCGGATGGGCAAAGACCTCGTGCTCCTGAGCGTCACGTTCGATCCTGCGCACGACACGCCTGAGGTGCTCGCGAAATATGCGGATCTTTGGAAGGCTAATGTCGAGGGGTGGCATTTTCTGACCGGTGATGTCGCCGCCGTTAAGCACGTGTGCGGCCTGTTCGGGATGAACTTCTGGCCGGACGAGGGATTGCTCACCCATTCCCTGCATACCGTTGTCATTGACCGGCAAGGGAAGCTCATTACCAACATCGAAGGAAACCAGTTCACGGCGATCCAGCTCGGCGACTTGATCCAGGAGACTCTGGCGCACGAGTAAGGTCGAGAGAGTCGATGAAACCAGGTGGCGCAGGCGGTTTCGCCTGCGCGTTTTTCGGTGAGGTCCAAAGGCAGGCGAAACCGCGCCCCACCTGGAATTTTCAAGCAAACGGAGGATTCGAAACCCGCCCAGCACCGGTCTGTGATCCCGGCTTACAACTACTGCAACGGCACCCCCGTCAATACGCCAGGAGGAACTTCCTTAGACGGATCCTGCACGTACTGCCACCCGATCGCATGACTCAGCAGTTTCTCGAAGGTGTCAAACTTCACATCAAAACTGGTGCCCGGCCTGCTGCCGCCCGGGATCCGAAGTTGCATGGTTTCCGGAGGTTGACTGAGCGTTAACGGCGTCAGGTTTCGGAGTTGATCGAGGCTTTGTGTCGTATAAAACGTGCGGACCAGAAACTCGCCGGTACGGCGGGACTGCCGAAGTTCAAACACAAGCGCTCCCCCCGGAGCACAGAAGTCCTCCTGGTATCCAGGTAACTGCCAATGCAAATCGAGAAGCCCTGCCAATCCCCCAACGTACACGTCGGAACTTGTCACCACGAGCACCTGAGATGTCGGATCGCCAAATGCCCCTGGAATGGGTTCGCCCAGCACGGCCTGCTTCATTGTTCGAAGTACATGCGCCGCTGCATTCGAACTCTGCACCTGGTCGACGTACGGCGTCGTGAACGAGATTCTCAAATCAAGGGTTGCGATCCGGGTTTGCTGGGAGATAGTGTCGGCCGTGAGCTTGCCCCAGCCCACGTCTGACAACGGCATACCGTCCGCATATTCCATCACAAACGGATCGGCAGCATTCTGCGTCGCCAGTAACGCGCCAATATCGACAACGTTGCCGCAGTATACCCCCGACGTAATGGCATCGAGAGGAATGGGTAGAGTCGTAGGATCGGTGATGCCCGCCGGCGCTGTCGGCGCCGGCTGCACGCCGTTTTGATAGTTGTACAGCACGCTTCGAAGGAGTGAAAACTCGCTGCTGTAAGCAGACGCCAGCGCAGTTCCGCTGTTGTAGATCTCTTTGACCTCTCTCGCCGCACGATCGGTGTCGATCGCGGCAACATTCGTCGCGATGGGCTCGAAGACCGGGTCGATTTGATTCAGCGCGTACGAATGTACCGGGATGGTGGCGCCGGGTATCAAGCCTTCACCCAGCTTCATCGCAGTGACGTTCGACCGTTGAATCGAATTGGCGCGGAAAAAGCAATGCGACAGATCCGTAGCGGCATCTCCGGTCAGAAGCCCCTGCGAGAGCAAATAATCGCGGAAATAGGAGCCGAGCAGTGCAGCCGCCTGCTGCCCGTGTGCAGTCAAATAGCCGGCAGGCACTCCAAAGTCGGGATATGCCCTGGGCGAATATTGCGCGTAGGAGGCCGGTGAAATCACCGGTGCTCGAACGCTGTGCCGTCCAAAGATAATGATCTGTTTCAGTATCGTGTCGTCATTCGTGACCGTCTGTGCCGGCGCCGACGCCGCGGCAGCCAGCCCGGCCACCAGGAAAGCTTTCAGTTGGAGCGTGCTCATGTCGTTTTGAGGAGAGAACAGAATTCAACCTTGAATCTGTCCACCAGCTTGTTAGTGGCGGGAAGCTGAAATTCTCTCAAACTGACGTGAGCTATTCCGTCAGCGATGCCCCTATGGCGCGAAATACGCGTTGATGTCCAGAATCAGATCGGTCGGATTGGTCACGAAAACGGTCACCGCGCCACCGGTTCCTGCCGGGACGATCGCGGCATTGGCCACGACCCTCCCGGCTGGAGAATTCAGCGTGGACACCACCGGCTGCACCAGACCTGTCGGCCAAGCGGTTAGATAACCCAATGGACCGCTGGGGACCACAGTCACGTTCAGCGAGTAGGCCTGCGCCGTGTTCGGAATGCCACTGCACGGGCCCGCCGGAATGGAGAAACTCTTTGAACCATTACCGGCCAGGCTGGAACCGCCTCGTGTATCAGCCACGCGGCAGGGCGTCACCGTGTACAGCGACTGCGCCGCCGGCGAACCCGGCGGAGCGAAGTAGCCGTTGATATCGATAATCACATCGGTGTCGTCAGTCACGAAAATTCTGATCGCTCCATTTGTTCCGGCGGGCACGATGGCGGCGTTCGCCACAATGAGGCCATTCGGCGAATTGAGCGTGGAGACAACCGGCTGCGTCTGTCCCGTCGGCCAGCTCGTCAGATACCCCAAGCTGTGGCGCGGCACAACCGTAATGTTGAGCGAATAGGCCTGCGCCGTGTTGGGCGCGCCGCAGGAACTGGAGCTGACAGGGAAGCTGCGCGCCGAACCGCCGCTCATCATCGGACCACCCAACGGACCGGCCGCACCACGGGTGTCCACCACCCGGCACGGTGTCAGGCTGTAGAACGACATGCTGTTCGCCGTACTCGCCGGGGCGAAGTAGCCGTTGATATCGATGATGGCCTGCGTCGCGTCGCTGGCGAATACACTGACAGCACCCTGAGTCCCCGCCGGCACAATCGCGGCGTTCGCGACAATGCTCCCATCGAAGGAATTCAAGGTTGAGACGACCGGCTGCGACTGTCCGGCGGGCCAGATGGAGAGATAAGTCAGCGTGTTGATCGGCACGACCGTGACATTGAGCGAATACGCAAGAGCGGTCGTAGGTATGTTGCAGGCGCTCTGAGGAATTGGAACCGTCCGCATTCCTTGCGCCGGTATCGCCGGACCGCCGAAGGTACCAGTAGCCCCTCGCGTGTCCATGATGCGGCAGGGTGCGACCGGATAGAATGCGAGCCCGGCACTAAGGGTGACCCCGGGAGCTTGGGTAATTGTGAAAGTCTGCCCGGCGATGGTGAGCGTTCCGACGCGTTGTGCGCTCGTGTTGTTGGCGGCTACCGAATAGTCCACCGTGCCATTGCCGGTTCCGCTGGCGCCGGACGTTATCATGACCCATGCCACATTGCTGACTGCATTCCAGACCGCATCGGCCGGGGTTGCCGTGACAGTGACGGAGCCCGTAGATGGTGCCGCGGTCGCATTTGCCGAGGTCGCTCCCAGCGTAAACGTCGTGCCGGCCGCCGCCTGCATGATGGTGAAGGTCTGCCCTGCAATGGTGAGCGTCCCACTCCGAGCGTTCACGGAGTTGTTGCCTGCAACAGAGTAACCGACACTGCCGTTGCCCGTCCCGGTTGCACCGGAAGTGATCGTGATCCACAACGCGTTGCTGGCCGCGGTCCACACGGCATCGGTGGCGCTCGACGTCACGCCAACCGTTCCTGTCCCACCGGCGGCGGCAACGCCGGCGGACACAGGCATCAGCGTGAATGTAGCCGCGACACCAGCCTGTGTGACGGTGAAGTTTTGGCCTGCCACGGAGATCATGCCCACGCGTTGATTCACCGAGGGGTTGGCCGCGATCGAGTAGCCGACGGTTCCATTTCCGGTACCGGAAGCGCCCGAGGTGATGCTGATCCATGAAACATTGCTGGTTGCGGTCCAGGTCGCATCCGATGGCGTAGCTGTGACCGTGAAAGTCCCCGTTACAAGGATCGCGGCAACGCTGGCAGCCGAGGGTGACAACGTAAAGGTCGCGCCGGCGCCGGCCTGAGTTACGGTGAAGGTCAGACCGGCAACCGTGACCGTGCCCACACGCTGGCTAACAGAAGTATTGGCTGTTGCAGAATACTGCACCGTGCCATTGCCCGTCCCCGTTGCGCCCGCGGTGATTGCGATCCAGGCCGCGTTACTCACAGCCGTCCACGGTGCATCGGGTGGCGTTGCGTTCACGGCGATGCCAAGTCCTGTTACGGCCGCGGCGCTAATGCTTGCAGAGTTTACGCCCAGCGAAAACGACGGCGTAGCGCCCGATTGATTGACGGGAAACGTCAGACCGGCAACCGTCAGCGATCCGTTTCGAGAACTCACGGAGTTATTTGCACCCACCGAATAGGCCACCGGGCCGCTGCCCATACCACTCGCGCCCGACGTGATGTTAAGCCATGGCGCGTTGGCCGTGGCCGTCCAAGCGCACGACGCATCGGAGGCATTCACCGTAATGCTGGCGGAACCAGCCGTCGCCGTGGGTGACGCACTGGGAGGCGTCAGTGTAAACGTGCACGGCGGTGCGATAGTCAGATTCACGGTAACCTGCAACGGCGTCCCGCCATTGAGTGGCGTCAGCGTGATGACGCCCATGTACGGCCCAGCAGCTAAGCCCGCCGGATTCACCGACACCGAGACCGACTGCGGCGTGGGGCCGGCCGGTTCCGTCACGCCCAGCCATCCCGCGCTTGACGCGGCTGACACGAATGAAACCACGGAACCCGTAACGTTAAGCGGTTGTGCGGCGGGCGCCGTTCCTCCCTGCACCGCGCGGAACGACATGGGCGATGGGGAGGCTTGAATCGGCGGCTGCGCCGTGCATGCCGACGCGATCGTGAATGTCGACGTGCTCGATGCCGTCAGGTTGGCCGCATCCGTTACGCGCGCCACCACCTTCGTGGTTCCGCTCCCCGGAACTGCGATTGCCGCAGGCAGATCCGCCACTGGGAGATTGAAAAAGGTAGCGCCACCGTCGAAACTGTACTGCGCGGTCACCAGCGGAGCGCTTCCCGCGGCGGCATTCAGATTGGCTTGCACGCACGAGATCGGATTGTTGTTGAGACCGTTAAACGTCAGGCTCACGATCGGACCGCCGCCTGTCATCGTGAGGCCGGGATTGGCCGTCAGTGTCCCCATCACACCCGATGAGCCAAACAACCCGGCGTCCGAACTCACCACAATCCCAACGGATACCGGCCCGGTCGTCGCGGCGTCCGGCTGCCAGGACCCCGCCCAGTGCCCGTTGCCCACCGCGATCAGCGACGCCGGCACGTTGGATCCCGAAAAATAGACCGTCGCAGCGCCGGAATTCAACGGCGTCCCGCAATTGTCGACCACCTGGGCTTCCAGCCCAACCGGAAGCCCCGCCACCCTCTGGAAACCGCCCTCCAGGTTCGTAAAGACCGGGAGCAACTGCTTGGGAGTGCAGGAGGCGCCGGGAATTACCAGCAGCACCTCGACCGGCACGTCGGAGTTGGTTTCCGCTGCGTGAATATCCAGGGTCCCCACGTATATGCCGGGCAACAACCCGTTGGCGTTGATGGAAATGGTCTCGGTGACCGGCTGGGTGGCAGTCACCATGCCAGTCGACGCCGTCGCGCTGAACCAGCCGTTGCCATTCGAGAAGGCGAGTTGAGTGGTGAGTGTCAGGGGCTGGTTCGAGATGTTGGCGACCTGCACAGTCTGAGGAGCGGGGTTGCCGCTGCTCGCGACGAACACCAGGGCGGTGGGTGAAACGACAGGACCAGGGTGGGCCGTCGAAGGCAAAACCGTCAAAGCAACACCCACCGATTGCGGCATGGCGCCTGGACCGTTGCCCCCGATGGACACCTCGCCCGCGTAGGTGCCGGCGGCCAAGCCCGCATTGCTCGCGTTAACCGTCAGGCGCGCCGGCGCGGAGGCGCTCGCAGTCCCGGAAAGCGGCGACACCGTCAGCCAGTTCTGCGCAGCCAGTGTGGACGTACTCGCCAGGAACGAGGGCGTCGCGGGACCGAAACTGGCGATCCACAGCGATTGCGCCAACGACTCCGTCACGCCGGCGACCGCCTGGAATTGCAGGCCAGTTCCCAGATTCGGGGGCTGACTGGTGACCCGGATATTTATCGGCACATTGGTAGTCGCGGGCGTGCCGTTCTGGGGGGTGATCGTAATGGCGACGTTGGCGGAATATGAGCCCGGGCTCAGGCCCTGGATGTTCAGGAGGGCGGTGATGCCCACACTCGAATTGGCCGCGATCGATCCCGAGGTGACGGGCAAGGTGAGCCAGCAGGTGCTGGCGCCGGGGCAGGTTGCGACTGCGGAGAAGGAGGCGGCGGTGGACTGGATTGCCGTAAAGATACTGATGGCGGGCGCGGTGGTGCTGCTGCTGAGGCGAGGCGTGGCCGCGTTTGGAAGGCGGGGAGCATGAAAGATGGGCAGACTGCTGCCCGCCCCGTCGAACACGAGGATCGGGAGCGTGCTGCCGGAGCCGGTTTCGGGGGCTTCCCACACCAGGATGGGGAGGCTGCTCCCAGCGCCATCCCCGGGGATTTCGAGAACGAGCAGCGGAAGAGTGCCTCCAGAGCCGTCGAACACGAGAATGGGGAGCGTGCCGCCGCTGCCATCGGAGTCGACGATGTTGACCAGGCTACAGGTCGGGCCAGCCGGAGCAGAGTTGTTGAGCGGCCTGTTCCTGATGGGAAGCGTCCCGCCCACCCCGTCACAGGCAATCACCGCACAGCCTTGAGGCGCCGGAGTCGACCCGTCGCTGGTGCACGCAGCCGGTATGGTCGTTACGACCGGGCCGCCGGTCACTTCGCCCGATCCCGTCAGCGTGAAAGCCACGGTGCTTCCCGAGCCGTCGGGTTCCTGGTCAATGGTGAAGTTGAAGCTGCCCGTCAGATTCACGAATGCCCCAGTGCCGCTGGAGATGCTTGCCTGGCCGGTAATCACATTGCTACCGTCGGCCTCCTGAAGGGTCGTTGATGCGGCCTGAATGGTCCCGAGGGGCAGCGTGAAGGTGAAATCGAGCGTAGGCGTGGACTGAGTGTTGATCGTAACGACCACCGACGCCGTCCCGTAGGGCGCAAGTGTGCCGGTGCCGTTGGCGGTCGATTGGGTGGTCGTGCCGGCGGTCCCGCTGAAATTCAACGAGATGGACGTCTGGGCCATCGCCCCCAGCGAAAAAATGCCCGCCAGCACCGCGTAACGCATTTATATCTCCTGGTTGATACGGCGTAAACCAGGAGGAAAGTCCGTCAGGCCTCCCCGGAGGCTGAACGCTTCGGCGATTATGGCGCGAAATAGGCGTTGATATCCAGTATCAGATCGGTCGGATTGGTCACGAAAACGGTCACCGCGCCACCGGTTCCTGCCGGTACGATCGCGGCATTGGCTACCACCTTCCCGGCCGGGGAATTCAGCGTCGAGACCACCGGCTGCGTCTGCCCTGTGGGCCACGCCGTCAGGTAACCCAACGGACCGCTGGGCACCACCGTGACATTCAGCGAATAAGCCTGCGCTGTGTTCGGAATGCCGCTGCAGGGACCCGTTGGAATGGAGAAACTGCTCGAACCGTTATCGGCCAAACTCGAACCACCCCGCGTATCGGCTACGCGGCACGGCGTCACCGTGTACAGCGACTGCGCCGCGGGCGATCCCGGCGGGGCAAAATAGCCGTTGATATCGATGATCACATCGGTGTCGTCGGTCACGAAGATGCTGATCGCACCACCGGTGCCCGCAGGCACGATCGCGGCATTCGCCACGATCAAGCCATTCGGCGAGTTGAGCGTAGAAACCACCGGCTGCGTTTGTCCGGTCGGCCAACTCGTCAGATAGCCGAGCGTGTGGCGCGGCACCACCGTGATGTTGAGCGAATAGGCCTGCGCTGTGTTGGGCGCGCCGCAGGGACTGGAGCTGACAGGGAAGCTGCGCGCCGAACCGCCGCTCATCACCGGACCACCCAGCGGACCGATTGCACCCCGGGTGTCTACCACCCGGCACGGTGTCAGGCTGTAGAACGACATGCTGTTTGCCGTACTCGCGGGGGCGAAGTAGCCGTTGATGTCGATGATGGCCTGCGTCGCGTCGCTGGCGAAGACGCTGATCGCGCCCTGAGTCCCCGCCGGCACAATCGCCGCATTCGCCACGATGCTCCCATCAAAGGAGTTCAGCGTCGAGACGACGGGTTGCGACTGGCCGGCTGGCCAAATCGACAGATATCCCAACGTCTGGATCGGAACCACCGTGACATTGAGCGAATAAGCGAGAGCCGTAGCCGGAATATTGCAGGCGCTCTGCGGAATCGGCACCGTCCGCGTTCCTTGCGCCGGTATCGCCGGACCGCCGAACGGGCCGATGGCTCCTCGCGTGTCGATAATGCGGCAAGGCGTCACCGGTACGAACCGGTAGCCCGACGTCGTCGCAGGCGCCGTCGTGAAGGACCACACGGCCGAAGGTGTTGCACCAAACGCGTTCTTTGCCGTAACCGCCCAATAGTAAGTCGTGTTAGCCGCCAGGTTCATGGGCGAGTAGCTGAGATTCGTCGTCGTGGTGACGACAGGAGCGCTGGCGCTTGTGCCGAATGAGACATCGTAGGACGTTGCGCCCACAACGGCGGACCAGGTCAAGCTGACTGTCGTTGAGACGCCGGTGGCATTTTGGGCTGGCGAAAAAATCGTCACGGCCGGAGGTGCTTGCCCTGCCGTAAAGTTGGCCACAACCGTCTGCGGCGCGGTCATTGTGACGGTCGTCGACGCACTACTTGCGCTCGCCACATTGCCCGTCCAACTGCCGAAAATGAACCCGGAGTTGGCCGTCGCTGCAACGGGTACCACGCTGGCCGCATCGACGAATCCACTTGCCGGGGTCACTGTTCCGCCCGCCGCCGGTAAGGCAGAAACAGTCAACTGATACTGCGTCCTGAACGTCGCCGTGTAGGTCGCTGCCGCGGCGCTGACCGTGATGGAATGCGTCGCGGCCCCACCATCGCTCCAGCCCGTGAACAGGTCCTGCGTGCCGGCGGCCGGGGTTTGTGTCGTTGCGACGGTGATCGTGTGACTCCCGGCCGTAAGAGTCAACACCTGTGGCGCGGTTTGTGGCGCGCCGCCGTCGACGGTGAACTGCAAGCCCGTTGGATTGGTCTGAATCGTAATGGGAGCGGTGGGAACAAAATTGGCCGTCACGGCCTGCGGACCGCTCATCGTCACTGTCGTGGTTCCACTATTGACTGCCGCAACCGGTCCGGTCCAATTAGCGAATTGGAATCCACTGTTGGCCGTCGCCGTCAGATTCACCACGCTATTGGCGTCAACGAAGCCGCTGGCCGGTGTCACGGCGCCTCCCGGCATGGGCGACGCGGCTGTCGTCAGCTGAAATTGCGTCTTGAACGTCGCCGTCAAGGCAAGCGGCGCAGTTCCAACCGTGAAGCTATGGGATGCCGTGCCGCCATCGTTCCAATTCGTAAAGACGTATTGCGTCCCAGCGGTTCCCGCTTGCGTCGGCGCTACGGAAACCGTGTGCGATCCCGGCTGCAGATTCAATGTTTGCGGCGCAGTTTGGGGATTCCCGGAGTCCACCGTGAATTGCAGGCCGGGCGGATTGGTCTGGATGGTAACCCCGGCCAGCGCGGCAAAATTGGCCGTCAGCGATTGCGGTCCACTCATAGTGACCGTCGTCGAAGCACTGCTTGAAGACGCGACCGCGCCGCTCCAATCGATAAACTGAAATCCGCCGTTCGCCGTGGCCGATACGCTGACCACCGTTCCCGCATCAACGAAGCCGCTTGAAGGCGTCACCGTTCCGTCCGCGGCAGGAGAAGCCGTGATGGTCAACTGATACTGCGTTTTGAAGGTCGCGGTAAAGCTGGCCGCTGTAGACACGGTAATGCTGTGCGAGGCCGTGCCCCCGTCGTTCCAGCCTGTGAATACATACTGCGTCCCGGTTGTGCCTGGCTGGGTGGCAAGCACCGCGATGATATGCGATCCGGCCGTCAAGGACAAGGTCTGGGGCGCCGTCTGCGGAGCCAGATTGTCCACGGTGAATTGCAGTCCCGCAGGCATAGTCTGAATCGTAATGCTCGCGACGGCAACGAAATTCGCGGTCGCCGTAACTGGACCGGTCATCGAGATTACTGTGGCGGCATTGTTCGGCGACGTAACCGGCCCAGTCCAACTGGTGAATTGGAATCCATTGCCGGGAGTTGCTGACAGATTCACCATGCTTCCCGCGTCAAAGAAACCGCTTGCGGGCGTCACGGTCCCGGCGCCCACGGGCGACGCCGCGGTCGTCAATTGATACTGTGTCTTAAACTCCGCCGTGTAAGTCACGGCTGCAGTTCCGACGACAACGGCATCGGTCGCAGCGGAAGTCCCGTCGTTCCAGGCCGTGAACAGGTACTGAGTGCCCGTCGCGCCGGCCTGAGTAGTGGCCACGGAAATGTGATGATTGCCGGGCAGCAGCCCAATGGTTTGCGGCGCCGTCAGCGGCGATCCTCCATCCACGCTAATCTGCAAACCGCTGGGGTTTGTCTGCACGGTGACGGCGGTCGCAATGACGGTGGAGTCCATCGCAGTCGCCGCTACAGATCCACCCCCGGTGACGCTCACCTGGTTGACTTGCGGCGAGGTCGCGTTTGCAGCTACGTTTACAGTGACCGTGATGGGAGAATAGCTCGATCCTGCCGCCAGCGGGTCGTTTCGACTGCAGCTCGTGTCTGTGCACGACCAACCTGAACCGGCCATGGACACTAACGTCCAGCCCGCAGGCAAGGTATCGGTCACCAGCACTGTTCCCGCAGTCGGGCCCGCCGCCATGGCGTTGGAAACCGTCACCGTGTATGTGCCCTGCTGTCCCGCGGTGAAATTGCCGCTATGCGTACTGTTGATGCTCAAAACCGCGGGCGCCAGGCTGAACATGGCAGGACCAATTCCGCTTTGAGCGTTCCACACGTACACGGTGATCTGGTCGCCGGCGTTGAGAATGGAAGATGCTTGACCGTAAGTGCCCGTAAAGCCGCTGATGACGATCTGCGCGTCGGTCCACGACGTCACGTTGAGAGTGACGCCATCCGTAGTAAAGCTGTTGGCGAACCCGGCACTCCAGCCCGCGGTTACGTCGCGGATCAGCAGGAACGCCGAGTCGCCGTTATAGGGTGCATGGGTTCCGAATCCGCGGCCCGTGATTGTAATGGTCTGCGTCTGCTGCGGCAGTATCCCTGACACGGAGGTAATCGCTGGAGATCCTGTGGAACTGACCGTCGCCGTGGCCGCTCCAGGGCCAGCGTTGGTCTGAGGATTGGTAACCGAGACTTGAACCTGGTCGCCGGGTTGAAGGAACGAATTGAGGTCTTTTCCGTAGTTCCCGGTGAAGCCGGCAATCGTGATCTGCGAATCCGTCCAGGAGGTGACGTTGAGGGTGATTCCGTCGCCAGTGAGTCCCGTGTCGAACCCTGCCGTGATGTCTTTGATCGACAGGAAGGGAGAGTCGCCGTTATAAGGCGCCTGCGTTCCAAAGCCGCTGCCCGATATGGTGATCGTTTGCGTCTGCTGCGCGGTGATGGTGCTTACCGAACTGATAACGGGTGGTGGCGCTTTCAACGGGGTAAAGACCCAAGCGGCGCCCGCTCCGCTGTTGTCGGCGGGTGCTCCGGCCAGCGCTTCGCTTGCGTCCGCCGACACGGCGATCGCATAACCTAGCTGGCCGGCCCCGGTCTCGCCCGTGCCGGCGAGTGTGTTGTTCAACCTGTACATGCCGTCGGCGCCACGGACGAAAACGTTAATCTGACCGCTGTTGTTACTAGCGAGGGGGTTACCGGCCACGAGCGTGTTCCCGTCGGAGGATAATGCGACCGGCCCGCCAAGCCCAATACTGGCGCCCCCTACCTCGCTCCATGTGTTACCGGATCGTGAAAAAGTCCAGAAGATATATTTGCTTTGATCCGGCGTCGCCCCCCCCACGGCAGCGGTGTTTCCGTCAAAGCTCAGGGTCGGCGATATGCCGAAATGCGAAGCGTTCACGCCCACGATCTTGGTCCCGCTCTGCGCCCAAGCCGCCCCAGATCGGCTAAACGCCCAGATCGCCCCGGTGTTGTTGTTGTCTCCGGGGCCGCCGCAGAGGAGTGTATTGCCGTCGCCCGAAAGCGCCACCGGTCCAAGGTCGGCGGCGCCGACCGTACCTGTTACACTCTGGGCTCCGATTTTCTGTTGCTCAGACCATTGACTGCCCGATCGGCTATAAACCCAGCATGCACCGGCGTTGTTGTTGTCGGTCAATCCGCCAATTGCCAGCGTATTGCCGTCGTTCGCGAGCGCTACTGAGTAGCCCTGGTGCGCGTTGCCGATAGCGTCGCCGGCTATGATCGCGCTTCCCTGCTGGATCCAGGACCCACCCTGATTCACGAATACATAGGTTGCGCCCCTGCCTCCCCCGGAAGGATAGGCGCCCAGCGCGATCGTATTACCGTCGCCTGATATCGCCGCCGAGATGCCGACAAGATCGCCGGCAGCCGCAGTCGCAGGCGCAAGTTTCGCCGCTTGAGTCCACATCTGGCCCGAGCGTACAAAGACCCACGCCGCACCCTTATTGCTGTTGTCGCCAGGCGCACCCACGACAGCGGTGTTCCCGTCCGCGGACAGAGCGACCGAGGCGCCCTGTTCCGCAATACCGCTAGAGGGCGTGCCGATGAGTTTCGTTGAAGTGGTGGCGGCCGAAGCTACGCCAGCAAGTAAAAAGAGCAACCAAGATTGTCGGTGAATAGGTCGATGATACCTCATCATCGGGAACCGATTGTTCCGACGAACTTTTGCAGACTGCTTCTATGGCGCGAAGTAAGCGTTGATATCCAAAATCAAGTCCGTCGGATTGGTGACGAAGACAGTCACCGCGCCGCCCGTTCCTGCCGGTACGATGGCGGCATTCGCCACCACCTTCCCTGCCGGAGAATTCAGCGTGGACACGACAGGCTGTGTCTGTCCGGTCGGCCAAGCGGTCAGGTAACCCAACGGACCGCTGGGCACCACCGTGACATTGAGCGAGTATGCCTGCGCCGTGTTTGGAATGCCGCTACAGGGGCTCGTTGGAATGGAGAAACTCCTCGAACCATTGCTAGCCAAACCGGAGCCGCCCCGCGTATCGGCTACGCGGCACGGCGTCACCGTATACAGCGACTGCGCCGCGGGCGATCCCGGCAGAGCG
>DATGJP010000063.1:0-200252 GCA_035295125.1 Bryobacteraceae bacterium
GAGGTCGTTAGTGTTCAAAATTACCCGACTTCATGAATTCGGCGGCCACCGATCCCCAGCATCAGTTCGACGGCGCTGATGACGAGTAGCTGCGAACCGCTGACTTACTAAGTATTGTGTATCTAATAACTTAGGAATGACCTTGCCCGAACCGATGACCGACGAGCGCGGACGGAAGCGGGGACAGGCACCCTGAAGCCTTAGGCCGATTCTAAAGGACTTTACAAGCGGCTGAATTGACGACAACTCAGATTTCAGTCGCAAAATACCCTATTGAAGCAACTCGTCCAATTTCGAAACATCGTGCGTGGGCAACTTACAGGCGTAGTCTTCGCACACATAAACCGTTGGTCTTCCGTCCAGTTCTTTCATTGCGCCGAGCGCTGGAATGAGGCGTTCGAGCCGGGGCCGCGTGTCGTTGCCGTCCACCAGAAGAATCACCGTATTGGGCTGATAATTGGAGTGTAGTTTCCGCAGAAACGCGCGCATGGTATCGCTCGACGGGTTCCCCGCCAACACGACTTGCCGGCGCTTCGAGAGATAAAAATCTGCCGCCGCAGCCATGTACGGAACGGCGACCGGTTGATGCGCGATGCGGGGACCGAGCGACTGCAGCGTCTTCTCCACCGCATCATGGAACTCCGCGAGGTTCGTAATCTCGGCAAGGCGAAGCAGGTTCATCAGCGCCACGGAATTTCCGGCCGGCTCCGCGCCATCGTAGTCGTCCTTAACTCTCATGACCAGCGACGGATCACCGGTCGCCGTTGTGAAGAATCCCCCGTTCTCGCGATCCTCGAAAAGTTCGCGCATCTTGCGCGTGATCGCAATGGCGGTTTCGAGATGGTCGGGATTGAAGTCGGTCTCGTACAGATCGAGCATCGCCTGGGCATAAAAGGCATAATCGTCCAAAAAGCCGGAAATTCCCGTGTCCCCGCGATAAAAACGGCGTAACAGGGTGGAATCCGCCGCATTGTACATGTGTGTCCGAACGAAGTCGGCCGCACGGAAAGCCGCGTCGCGGAAGGTCGGATCTTCCATCACCTGCGCGCCTTTCGCGAACGCCGAGATCATCAGCGCGTTCCACGACGTGAGGATTTTGTCGTCCAGATCCGGCCGAACGCGGTTGGCACGGGCCGCGAGCATCTTCTTGCGCGCCTGATGCAGGATGGATGCCACATCGTCCGGCGGCATTTTGAACATCGCCGAGGTCTGTTCCACCGAGTACTGCGCGAACAGGATGTTCTTACCGACGAACTCCTCATGCGGGTCATTGTGGACATTGCCCTTCTTGTCGATACCGTAGTGGTGCGCGAAGATACCGGCCGCCGGGGCGCCCAGAATGCTCTCAACTTCCTCCCAGCTCCAGACATAATAGGCTCCCTCACCCTTCACCTTCGGGTTACCCGGATCGATGACGCTGTCGGCATCTTCGGCGGAGTAAAACCCGCCGTCCGGATGGGTCATGTCGCGCAGCACGTACTCGAAAACACCGCGCGCGATCGCCGCATAAAACGGTTCGTGGGTGATCTGGTACGCCTCGAGATAGGCGATCGCTAGCTGCGCCTGATCATAGAGCATCTTCTCGAAGTGCGGCACAAACCAGATGGAGTCGACTGAGTAGCGGTGAAATCCCCCGGCCAGATGATCGTACATGCCTCCGCTCGCCATTGCACGCAGCGTCCCAAGAGCCATGTCGCGCGCCTCGTCATTGCGCGTGTGGTGGTAATAACGGAAAAGGAAGTTGAGCACTACCGGCCGCGGAAATTTCGGAGCGTCCCCGAATCCGCCATGCGCACTGTCATAGGTTCGCCGGAAATATTGAAACGCGGCATCGAGCACGGAGCGGTCGAGCGCGCGCGAATAATTCGGCGCCGTTTCTTCCCGCTGCTGTAATTGCTGGATGACCTCGTTGCTTGATTTTTCGATCTTCTCCCGATCGTTCTTCCAGGCCTCCGCCAGGTACTCCAGAATGCGTTTGAATCCCGGGCGGCCATAACGGTCGTCCGGCGGGAAATACGTTCCCCCGAAAAACGGCTTCAACTCCGGCGTAAGAAAGACGGACATCGGCCAGCCGCCGCTGCCGGTCGAGGACTGCACAAAGTTCATGTAGATTCGGTCAACGTCGGGCCGCTCTTCGCGATCCACTTTAATCGGGACGTAACTCCGATTGAGGACCTCAGCGATTCCATTGTCTTCGAATGACTCCCGCTCCATGACGTGACACCAGTGGCACGTGGAGTAACCAATGGAGAGAAAGATCGGCTTATCTTCGCGGCGCGCCTTATCGAAAGCGTCCGCCCCCCAGGGATACCAATTTACGGGGTTGTGCGCATGCTGCTGAAGATAAGGGCTCTTCTCATTGACGAGCCGGTTGGATTCCATATAGGTGTGACCCTCCTCCCGACCCTCATGTTACGTCGTTTCCCTCAATCCGCGCGCAGCGCAACTAACGGCGAAACACGTGTGGCGCGCCACGCAGGAATGTAACAAGCGAGTAGCGCGATGATGGCGAGCAGGAATGCGACCGTTCCGAAGACCAACGGGTCGTGCGCAGTGATTCCGTACAGAAGGCCGCTGAGCAAGCGCCCGAGGCCCAGGGCAAAACCAGCTCCGACGACAATGCCGATGAGAATCAACCGCATGCCTTGCCACAAGACCATACGAATCAGTTCGGCCCCGTGCGCGCCAAGGGCCATGCGGACGCCGAGTTCGCGGGTGCGCTGGCCGACCGAATAGGCGAGAACTCCGTAAATTCCAATCGAGGCCAGCAGCATGGCAATCCCTGCGAAGACCGTCATCAACTGCGCGGCGAAGCGTTGCTGTCCGAGGGAGCTCGAAATCACTTCCTTGAATGTGCGAACACCGAATACAGGAAGATTGGGGTCGACCCCCTGAAACGACCGCCGTGCCGCATCGCCCAGCGACTCCGGATCGGACGGGCTCTTCAGGAGGAGAGCGAGCGTCCGGAAATTCAACTGGTAGATGGGTACATAAAGATGAGGCGAACCGATGGTGTTCATGGCGTCCTGCCGGATGTCGGCTACCACGCCTACGATCGTGAGCCATGGCCTCGGCTGGCGCAATTGCGGCGGTCCGAGACGCAACCTCTTGCCGATCGGAGATTGATTGGGCCAGTATTTCTCCGCCGTCGAACGATCGACGAGCGCCACTGGACGTGTATCCGGCCGATCGGACTCATCCAGGAAGCGTCCGCTGACGAGAGGTGTTCCCAGAACTCGGAAGTAATCGCGGCTCACACCAATGAACTCCCCGTGTGTTGCATCCAGCGGATGGTCTTCCAGCGTGATCGTGACGGGCGGAGTGATCTTATCGAATGGAACTGTGGTAGCCATCGCAGCGGCGTCGATGCCCGGCAGCGACTCCGCTCGGAGCAGCACCTCGCGCACCAGCTTGGCCCGCGCCTCGGCTTTAGCGTAGATGTCCGTTTGCGGGTTGTTGGGAACGGGCAGCCATACCCGTGCGGCGAGGATGTTTTGGGCCTTGAAGCCGGGATCCACGTTCAGCAGGTTGTCGAAGCTTCGCACCAGGAGGCCTGCTCCGGTCATCAGCACCAGGCAGATGGCGAATTCGGCAACGACGAGTGTCGAGCTGACCCGGCTCTGACGCAGACTGCCCGAAGAGCCGCGGCTGCGCAGCGAAATGTTGGAGGATTCAAGGGCGGGTGCGAGGCCGAACAGGATTCCCGCGGTCAGGGAAACACACAGCGTGAACAGGAGCACCCGTCCGTCGACCGCGACTTCATTGAGTCGCGGAATGTTGGTGGGCGCCAGCTTCAACAGGAGATTAAGACTCAGCCCTGAAGCGATTATGCCGACAACGCCTGCCGCGAGGGAAAGCAGGAAGCTTTCAGTGAGCAATTGCCTCACGATGCGGGCGCGATCGGCTCCCAGCGCAACGCGGATGGCAATCTCCCGTTCACGTCCGGAAGCGCGTGCGAGCAGAAGGTTGGCGATGTTCACGCATCCGGTCAGAAGCATGAGGGCGACGGCGCTGAGCAATGCCCAGAGAACGGGCCGGGCGCCGCCCACTAGTGAGTCGCCGAGCGGTTCCAGGCGTAGCGACCACTGCGCCTTGTCGGGATAGTCGCTCGGATACCGTGTTTTTAGTTCAGAGACAAAGGCGTTGAGACGAGCTTGGGCTTCCTTGAGGCTCACGCCTGATTTTAGACGTGCCATTGCGCCAGGTATGGGCCGTTGGGCGCGTACCGGCGGGTCGGGAAAGGGATTGCCGATGAAGCCGGCGGTTCCAAATACGTCAACGCTGGTGGCCACGGTGCGGCCGGGGTGGCGAAAGTCCGGTGGCATCACGCCCACGATTGTGTATGCGTCATTGTCGATGCGAATGCGCGAACCGAGCGCTTTGGGATCGCCGCCGAACATACGATGCCAAAGCGCATCGCTGATTATGGCTGCTTCGGCGAAGCTTTGCTGCGCGTCTTGGGGGCCGAAGATTCGCCCGATTTTCGCTTTAGCACCCAGCATCAAGAAGTAATTCGGGCTGACGACCATTAGTTCGATGCGTTCGGGATGGTCCCGTCCGGTGACGTTGGCGTCGATGGGCCAGGCGGCTGAAACATCACTGAAAATGTCACCGCGGGACTGCAGATCCCGAAGTTCGGGAACCGACATACCGACATCTTTCAGTCCCAGTCCACGGCTGTCGTCCACCAGCCGCACCAACTGGTCGGCATGATGGAAGGGCAGAGGACGGAGCAGGACGGCATCGACGATGCTAAAGATGGCGGTGTTGGCGCCGATTCCGATTGCCAGCGTGAGAATCACAACCAGCGTGAATCCCGGGCTCCTCACAAGCGTTCGAAAGCCAAAACGGACGTCTTGTACAAATGTGCCCATAGGTAATGATATGCAGACGAATCTCGATCGATTTAGTTGCGATTCGCGGAGAAAATCAGCGGGCGGGCTCGAGCAGCCGAGCCATGATGTCGACGGTGCGTTTCCAGTTGGCGGTTTCGCTGGCTAATTGCTTGCGTCCAGAAGGTGTAATGGCGTAGTACTTGGCTTTGCGGTTGTTTTCCGAAATGCCCCACTCGCTTTTGATCCAGCCCTTTTGCTGCAGGCGGAGCAGGGCCGGATAGATTGTTCCCTGGTTGAGCGAAAGAATGCCATCGGCCACCTGTTCAATGCGGCGGGCGATGCCGTAGCCATGAAGCGAGCCCATGGAATCAAGGGTTTGGAGGACCATGAGGTCGAGTGTGCCCTGAAGTACGTCAGATTTGTCGTCACTCATGTTGGTGCCCAACACGAGATTATCACACTAGACGACCAGGTAGGTGATGTTTGTGACCCGCTTTCTCAGTTGTGGCGCAGTGCCGACATTGGCTCGAGCCGCGTCGCCCGTCGCGCCGGCGCCAGACATGCCGCGAAGGCTGTCACTGCCAGCAGCACCACCGCGCCGGCAATCGCAACTGGATCGGTGACCGGAACCGAAAACACCTCGCTTTGCAAATACCGCCCCAATAAGAGACTCCCCGCCAGCCCCACGGCCAAACCGGTCAGCACCAGTCTTCCACCCATTGTCAACATCAGCCCCAGGACGTGGCTGCGATCCGCTCCCAGTGCCATTCGCACGCCGATCTCGTTTGTCCGCAGCGCAACGCTGTACGACAGCACACCGAAAATCCCAATTGCCGCCAACGCCAGTCCGAGTCCTCCGAAAAACGTGAATAATGCCATATTGAATCTTGGCTGCTTGACTTCTTGCCCGACGACTTCCTCCATCGTGATTGGCCGATTCACGGGAATCTCCTTGTCGATCTGGCTCACCTGCTCCCGAACGGCGTTCAGCAACAGCATGGGGTCTCCATGCGCCCGCACGACCAACGCCCGCCCCGTCGGTGCAATCACCGTATACGGCAAAAAAACCTGCGGCGCCGGCGGACTCGTCAAGCCGTCGTTTCGGGTGTCGGCCATCACGCCCACCACTGTGAAATCGCCGGATTGCAGCCTTGGCGCCAGGAGCACCCCCTGCGACTTATCCAGCGCCGCAATGTGAATGTGTCGTCCCACAGGATCAATCCCAGCGGGCCATAATCGAGCGGCCGCCTGATTGACCAGTGCGAACTGGTCGGCATGTACGACGTCCTGTGCTGTAAGTCCGCGCCCTCTGACGAGCGGAATCCCCAAAGTCCGGCCGTAATCCGAGCTGATCAGCCCCACCATAATTGGCTGCGAATCCGGTCCTGCCTGCCCATCGATCGAATATGGCGACCGCATTCCGCCGAACGGCAGCCCGCCATTGCCAATGGCCGACGATTGCGCTCCCGGAATCGCTGCCACCCGCTCCATCAGGTCCTGTGTGAATGCTACGCGTTGCTCCCAGGTGGTGTAGCGCTTCGGTGGCAATTGCACGCTCACCATGAGAACCCGGTCCGGCTGAAATCCCAGTGGGGTCTGCTGGAGTTCTACAAATCCCCGCACCGTCAAGCCCGCGCCTACCAGCAGTATCACCGAGAGCGCCACTTCCACCACGACCAGAAGATTGCGCGTGCGCCCTCCGCGCGCGCTGCCCCCCGATCCCTTGGTCGCTTCCTTCAGGGTCTCCACCAGATCCACTCGTGAACACTGCAACGCCGGCACCAGCCCGAAAAGAATGCCAGTCAGAACCGCCACCACAGCCGTGAACACCATCACATACTCGTTCAGCGTGATGCGCGCCTCGTTCGGCTTGTAGAAGTCCGGCATCAGAAGCACCACGGCCAACGTGATCCCTTTCGCCAGTGCTACGCCCAGCAATCCGCCCGCCAGCGATAAGAGAGTATTCTCTGTTAGCAACTGCCGCACCACCCGTGTGCGGCTCGCGCCCACCGCCATTCGCATGGCGATCTCACGCGCTCGCGAGGTAGCTCGCGCCAGTTGCAGGTTAGCCACGTTGGCGCATGCAATCAGCAGGAGAAATCCCACGGCGCCGAATAGCAGCCGCAGACTCGATTCCATGGTGCCCGACGCCACTGTCATATCCATGTAGTTCTTGAGCAGCGCGCGGAAGCCTTCCTTGGGAAAATCGGCTGGAGACTCTTTGGCTATTCCATCGAACAACTCCTGCAACTGTTCTTCTGCTGCGCGCGGCCCAACCCCGCTCGCCAGCCGGACGATCGGAAAAATCCGCCCCTTCTCTCGCGGGCCCAGCTTCATGGCGATCCAGCCCCCCTGGTCATTCCACCAGCCGAACCTTGGAGGCATTACACCGATAACCGTGTACGGCTCATCGTTGAGCACCAGTTTTTGTCCCAGTGCATCCACTCGCGCGTCGAACAGGCGCCGCCATGCCTTGTCCGTCAGAACGATCACCGGCGCCGGCTGCCCGTCGGCTCCAATGTCCGAGGGCTGAATCGTCCGCCCCAGCACCGGCTGCACACCCAGAAACTCAAACGCATTTGCGGTTACCTGGGTGATTTGGAAACTCTCCGGTGCGCGCCCGCCCGTCAGCAACCGGCTATCCGGCATCGTCGCCATCGTCGCACTCCACGCCGGCATTTCCCGCATGCGCAGGTAAGTGCTGACGCGGCACGAGGGGTTCCATTGGTTCGGATTCTTTGCGCTCCGAAAGGCCGCCGCCCAGATCTCCCCAGGCCGCGAATAAGGATATGGCGCAATCAACACACCATAGACCACGCTGAAAATCGCCGTCGTGGACCCGATCCCGAGTGCCAGCGACAGCAGCGCCACCGCGGTCAGGCTTGGCGCCTGTCGCAACATCCGCACGCCGTACCGAAGGTCTTGCCGGAAGGTCTCGAAGAATCCGAGTGTGTTCATACTAAGAGCTCCTCGCAGATCGGAAGACACGACTGGTCTGTTTCGATGGACGTTCGATCGATGGCCCGGTTAGCCGGGGTCTCCCATCTATCTCCGCACCCCGATCAACCAGCGAAGCAGATCCAGTTGCCATCCGGATCGAGCACGATAAACGCCGACGCTCCCCACGGTTCTTTCCTTAGTGGATGGACGAAGCCTACTCCAGCGGCTTTGTATTCCGCGAACAGACTCTTGATGTTGTCGACGTCTAGAAATGCCGCGAGGAGTTGTTCCCTCTCACGAATCCCGTCCCTGAAGACTGGTTCGTGGACAAATCGGAGGTGCAGGGAGGCGGCGCCGCGGCTCACCGAGCCATAGAAGGGCGGATGGCCATGCAGGAAGTCAATCGTAAAGCCGAGCTTGTCACGAAAGAAGGCTGCCGAGGTCTGCACGTCTGTCACATGAATAACCGGCTTGGCGCCCTTGAGCTGAGGTACGGCGAGCGCCGATTTCACTGGCTTCGGCGTATCCGCAAGCCCGCTCTTGAGCTCCGCCCAACTCGCATATCCCGCGTCCAGAGCGATGATCTCTTGTGCCTCGCTGAGCGGGAACTTCAGCGCCAATGCTTCCACGTCCGTGAGATTCCGATAGCGCGGCAGGCTCCTGATCCGCTCTCCAATGGAATAGTTGCCCTCGCGATGCCAGCGGACCAGCAGCTTGGCTTGTTTCTTGAGATTGTCCAGGTTCAAGGCGTGCCTCCAGTAATCTTGCTGTAGGCGGGCATTGCCCTTTCGGCGACAAAAACGCCGGTGCGCCCCACGTGTACTCCTCAATAATGAAAGCCCAGTGAAGCTGTTGTCAAATGGCCCACGCGGTCGAAATGGAACTATTGAGGGTAGAGATTGTGGTGCAGGCGGTTTCGCCTGCGCCTTCTCGGTGAGCTCCAATGAATCAGAGGCTATGACGGTTCAAAATCGGGTGGTAATGGAAAAGGCTCTCACCGCCCTAGGGCTTGCGGCGTTCGGGATAAAGAATTGGCTCCTTGCTCACGACCGCCTTCCCCATGCGCATCGCCTTCCAATCGTAGGTAAACTTCTTCCCACAATCCAGGCACGTCACATAGGTCTCTCCGCTCGGGCCGCCGATCTTCGTCACCGGCGTCATCGGACGGGTCAGACGGCGGTGACGGCACCCCAGCAGGCCCCAAAGCGAGTCCAGCATAAACGTACAGCCCCCAGGAAACAGTAGGTTTCGGGGGCTGCCGTTCTTGCTAATTCTCAGAATTGTGCCGTAATCGAGTTTGACGATCCGATGCTATTGGCCAGAGTTACAGTAACCGAACCGCTCAAAGTGCCTTGGAATGTGAACGGTTGCGTGTAAATAAAGGCGCTTCCAAACTGCGTAGAGGCCGCGCTTTGATACCACTGCGTAAATGCACTCGAGACGTCGACCGTGAAATCGCTCGTCTGCAGGTTGTTGCCGGTGAAGTGGAACGTTGCCTTCGTGACCTCGCGCGGAGTCGAGAACCCCGAGATTACTACACTCAAGGCTCCGTTGCTCTGCGTTGCGGTGACGGAAGAGATGACCGGCGGTCCCGCATTAACCGTGATGGTCGTCGAAGGCGCAGGCGATGGCGTTACGTCGGTGCCGTTCACCAGCAAAGTGGTCGTGATGGTGATGGTGCCGGCGACGGTTCCGGTCTGTAATCCGGGCTGCGATATTGAGAACACAGCCGTGGTCTGATTGGCTGGGATGGTGAACGGTATCGTACGGCCACCAGTGGTGAATTGCACCGCGGGATCATCGCTTGGCACCACCGCCGTAGATTTGAAGGTCAGCGTCAACTGGCCGGTGATATCCACTGGGAACGCATTCGCGAGCTGAACCGTGAATTTCGGCTGCTGCGCCGGATCGGTCTTTGTCGGAAGACCTTGAATGGTGAGATTCGAGATCGAAGGCAGGTTCGTCTGCAGCGTGAACGACGCTTCGGCGAAAAGCCCGTTGGCATCGGTAACGCGGATAGTGAAGGTGCTGCTGCCTGCCGTGGTCGGCGTTCCGCTCAAAACTCCATCGGAGCTGAGCGACAGGCCGTCGGGTAAAGTGCCGGAACTGACGCTCCAGCTAAAGGGCGGGGTGCCGCTCGAGGCCGACAGCGTCTGCGAATAGGCCGTTCCCACGGTACCAGAGGGCAGCGTGGTCGTATTCAGGACGGGTGGTACGGCGACCACAATCGTAACCGCAACACTGGCTGTCGCACCGTTTCGATCCTGCACCTGAACGGTGAAGTTGAAAGTTCCCGATTGAGATGGCGTGCCCGAAAGTGTTCCATCGGCACCCAGGGTCAAACCGGGCGGTAAGGACCCGCTCGCCGACCACGTAAACGGCGGCGTGCCGGATGTGGCCGTGAACGTAAATCCTGCGTAAGCCGTCCCGACGACGCCATTCGGAGGCTGCCCCGAGGTGATGGTTGGAGCCGGCGCAATTGAAATCGAGAAATCGGCTGTCGCCGTTGCTCCACCTGAGTCGGTTACCTGAACCGTGAAGGTAAACGTTCCCGCGGCCGACGGCGTACCGGTTATGGCGCCCGTTGTACTGAGCGAGAGGCCGGGCGGCAGACTCCCGCCCGTTACGGCGAACGTGAACGGCTGCTTGCCACCGGATGCGGAAATGGTCGCGCCCGGATAAGCTACGCCAACCGCGCCCGTCGCCAAAGCCGCGCCGGTGATGGCCAGCGGCGGAGTTGTGCTGGTCACCTTGATCGACGACTGGGCGCTCGCGGTTGCTCCCGCGGCGTCAGTGACGGTGACCGTGAAATTGAACGTGCCCGTGGTGGTCGGACTTCCCGTGATGACCCCGTTGGAGCTGAGCGAGACCCCTGGCGGCAGCGATCCGCCGGACAGAGTCCAGGTGAAAGGAGGAGTGCCTCCATTCGCTGCGAGCGTCACCTGCACCTGTCCGTTGACGCCCGTATCGGGAAGCGTGAACGGCGGGATTGTCAGCGGCGGATTGATCCGGATGGTGCGGGTTGCCGCACCGGAGTTGCCCGCAAAATCGCTGGTCGAAATCGTGAAGGTGAATACACCGGCTTGCGTGGGTGTGCCTTGGAGTATGCCGCTCATGGTGAGCGACAGTCCCGGCGGCAGGCTCCCGCCCGAAATACTCCACGTAAGTGAACTGGTTTGGACGTCGGTGGTGAACTGAACCGGCTTGTACGGTGCGTTCGCAGTTCCCGGCGGCAGGGTCGCGGGACTGATCGTCACACCGTTGCTGACCGTGATCTGGAAGGAACCCGACGCAGTTTGACGGTTGGCGTCCGTCACCGTGGCGGTGAACGAGAATGTACCCGAGGAGCTTGGTGTGCCGGAAATAACGCCGTTGAAGTTCAGCGACAATCCTGGCGGCAGCGAACCGCTGGTCAGGGACCACGTGAAAGGCTGGACCCCACCGGTCGCGCTCAACGAGTTGCCGATGTACGGAACGCCGACTGTTCCGCCCGGCAACACCTGGGCCAGGACCGTCAGGCCGGGCGCGATCGCAATCTGGAATTGTCCCGTAGCCATCACCTGGCGCGAATCGGTCACCGTAACGCCGAAGGTAAAGTTACCCGCCGTGGTCGGTGTGCCCGATACCGTGCCCGAAGTGCTGAGTGAGAGCCCCGGCGGCAAGAGCCCGCTTGTAACCACCCACGAGAACGGCGGGGTTCCGCCGGTGGCGGTTAGCCCGGTCAGTGGATATGGTGTTCCCACGATTCCGGAGGGTAAGGTCGCTGAATTTACCGAGAGCGTTGGCGCGTTCACGACAATTTGGAACTGCCCTCGGGCGGTCTGTCGACTGGCATCGGTGACGCTGGCGGTAAAGGGGAACGTTCCTGTGGTTGTTGGCGTTCCGCTGATGACTCCTCCAGCGCTCAATGACAAGCCCGGAGGAAGCGAGCCGGCAGCGATCGTCCAGGTTAACGGCTGAGTTCCGCCGGTTGCCGTCAGGCTGGTCGGAGGATACCCGACATTCACTGTACCAGCGGGCAAGGCAGTTTGCGTGACGGTGATGGCGGGCGGGTTGACGACAATTTGGAATTGTCCGTTAGCGGTGCGCTGGGCGGCATCGGTTACTGTCGCCGTAAACGAGAAAGTTCCCGCAGCGGTTGGCGTGCCGCTGATAACGCCGGCGGCGCTCAAGCTTAAGCCCGCCGGTAACGCACCGGCCGTGACTGACCAGGTGTAGGGCGGCGTTCCACCAGTTGCACCCAGCGTTGTCGAAGGATAAGCGGTGTTCACCGTACCCGCGGGGAGGGTAGCCTGCGTGACGGTGAGAGCGGGCGGGTTGACGACAATTTGGAATTGTCCGTTGGCGGTGCGCTGGGCGGCATCGGTTACTGTCGCCGTAAACGAGAACGTTCCCGCGGCGGTTGGCGTGCCGCTGATGACGCCGGCGGCGCTCAAGCTTAAGCCCGCCGGTAACGCACCGGCCGTGACTGACCACGTGAACGGCGTCGTTCCACCGGTTGCACTCAGTGCTGTCGAAGGATACGCGACGTTGACGGTGCCCGTAGGCAGTATTGCGGGTTGGACCGTTAGTGGCGGGGGATTCACGACGATCTGGAAGCGGCCGCTGGCCGATCTGTCGCCGAAGTCCACGACATTCGCTGTGAAGGAGAATGTGCCTGCCTGGGTCGGCGTGCCTGAAATCGCGCCCGCGTTACTGAGCGACAATCCGGGCGGCAGAGCGCCGGCTGAGATGGTCCAGGAGTAGGGAGTCGTGCCGCCGGTGGCGTTCAAGGTTGTGGACGGGTACGGCGTGTTGACCGTGCCGGTTGGCAGAGTCGCTGGAGTAACGGTAAGTGCCGGGTTCACGACGATCTGGAACTGGCCTGTCGCGGACGGCGGACGGGTGTCCGATACCGTCGAGTCGGTAACCGTCGCTGAAAACGCGAAGGTGCCTGCGGTGGTTGGGGTGCCCGTAATGACCCCGGCGGTGCTCAAAGACAGACCCGGCGGGAGATTGCCGGCGCTCACCGTCCAGTGATAGGGCGGAATCCCGCCGCTCGCATTGAGAGTGGTTTGCGGGTAAACCGAATTGACGACTCCGGTGGGCAGCGTGGCGGGCGTAACCGTCAGCGGAGCTGGGTTCACGATGATCTGGAACTGTCCTGTTGCCACGGCCGAAGTTCGGTTCGTTGAGGGGGCCGAATCCACAACCTGCGCGGTAAAAGCAAATGTGCCGATGGAGGTCGGTGTTCCACTGATCACGCCGGCGCTGCTTAACGTCAGTCCCGGAGGAAGCGAGCCCGTAAGTATGGACCACGTGTAGGGTGGAATACCGCCAGTAGCAGTGAGGGTTGTGGCCGGATAAGGCGCGTTTAGCGTGCCCTGAGGTAAGGTGGCCGGGGTCACCGTCAGCGGCGCGGGAGAGACCACGATCTGGAATGGACCAGAGCTCGTCTGCTGTCGGGAGTCAGTCACGGTGGCCGTGAAGGGGAAGGACCCGAACTGAGTCGGCGTGCCGGTGATAGCACCCGCCGGGCTAATCGTGAGACCCGGCGGCAACGCGCCGGAAGTGATCGACCAGCTATAAGGCGGAGTTCCACCGGTTGCACCCAAGGTTGCCCCGGGATACGTGGTATTTACTGTGCCGGACGGCAAAGTCGCGGGTGTGACCGTGAGTGCCGCTGGGTTGACGATGATTTGGAACGATCCGGTCGCCTGCGCGGAAGTTCGTTTCGGTGATCCCGCTGAACCGGCTGAATCCGTAACCAACACCGAGAAGGGGAAGGTTCCCGCGGTGGTCGGCGTTCCGCTGATTACTCCAGCGCTACTCAGACTGAGCCCCGGGGGAAGCGAACCGGTGTTAAGCACCCACGTGTATGGCGGGATACCTCCCGTTGCGTTCAGGTTTGTTGTCGGGTACGCAACGTTGACAGTGCCGTTGGGCAATGCTGTTTGGGTAACCACCAGCGGTTGCGGGTTTACCGTGATCTGTAAAAACGCTTGGGCCGTGGCTTGCCTTGAGTCCGTCACCATGACGTTGAATTGAGAACTTCCCGGCGTCGTTGGTGTGCCCGTGATCGTGCCGCCAGAACTCAGCGTCAGGCCAGGCGGAAGTGAACCATTAACGATGGTCCAGGTATAAGGCGTCGTACCACCGCTCGCAGTCAGTGTCGTAGAAGGATAAGGCGTATTGACGGTGCCCGCGGGCAGTGTCGTTGTGGTGACCGTCAGTGGCGCCGGGTTCACAGCAATCTGGAACGGGCCCGAGGCCATTACTTGCCTCGAATCCGTTACCGTGGCCGTGAATGAAAAGGTACCCGCGGTGGTTGGTGTGCCTGTGATTGAGCCGCCGGGGCTCAAATTGAGGCCCGGAGGAAGCGCGCCACCGGTCAGAGTCCAGGAATATGGCGTCGTGCCGCCTGTCGCGCCCAGGTTCGTGGTCGGGTAGACAGTATTCACGGTTCCGGCCGGCAACGTTGCCGGGGTCACTGTGAGTGGTGCGGGATTCACCACAATCTGGAGCGGCGCTTGAGTGGAGGCCTGCTTGCTGTCGGTGACCGTCACCGTGAACGGGAAGGTGCCGGCAGTGGTCGGCGTACCGGTAATCGCGCCGCTGCTGGCCAGGTTCAAACCCGGAGGAAGAGAGCCCTGCGTCACCGTCCAGTTGTATGGCTGCGTGCCGCCCGTGGCAGTGAGAGTTGTGGAGGGATATGCGACGTTAACCGTGCCGGCAGGAAGGCTGGTGGTCGTTATCGTCAGAGGCGCCGCGACAACGATGCTCAATGAACTGGTGGTTGCAGAGCCGCCGACCGAATCGTGCACCCCAATGGTGAATGGGAACGTGCCGGCGGTCGTGGGCGTCCCGCCCACCAGACCCGTCTGCGGATTGATCGACAGTCCTGGCGGCAGGCTGCCGGAGGCGACCGACCAACTGTATGGCGATGTCCCTCCTGAAGCTGTGAACTGCGCCCCGGGATAGGCAACGTTTACAGTTCCGGCAGGCAAGTTGGGAACCGTGATGGACAGACCGGGAGAAATGGTGACTTGATAGGTTCGGCTGGCCAAAGTCTGATCGCTGTCCGTCGCATTCACCGTGAAGGTGAAGGTTCCCGTCTGGGTAGGTGTACCAGTCAGCGAACCATTGGTTAGGGTCAGGCCGGGCGGGGCGCCTGCCGTCGCGAACCCGATGGTATATGGCGGGCCTGCCCCGCCGATTGCCGTGATCGGCGTGTTATACGGCACGCCAATGTCGCCGCTCGGCAAAGAGGGCGTGGCTACGGTCAGACACTGCGCTCGAATAATCATTTGCAGTGACTTGCTGACCTGGCCGAATTGCGGTTCGCCTTCCTGGGCGGTGAACGTGTTATTGAAAGCGCTTTGTGAAAAGCCCGCGAGAATGCCGCCGGAGTTGAGTGTGATTCCGGCGGGTAGCGGTCCGGTTTCACTCCAGATCAAAGGCGACGCGTAGTCTCGTGTCGCAGTCAGGGGGTCGAGGTAGGAGGCCCCTACACAACTGACCGGTAGCGGAGATGTAGTCGTAATCGTCGGCGCCACAACGACAGTGACCAAAAGTTGTGTGGATTTCTGCGCAACGCGATTATCAGGGCTGGCGAGGCTATCGAGTTCAAGGACAAAACTGAACGAATTCGCCCCGGGCGGAGTCGGCGTACCAATGATCTGTTGACCGATCAGCGTCACTCCAGGAGGTAAAGTGCCGCTCACCAGAATCAGGGAACTGACCGGAACTGACTCGGACGCGGTGATGGTCTGCGAGAACGGACGACCCAGGACCGACGAGAAGCTGGCGGGTGAGATAATCGTCAAGGCTTGACTCGCGACGTGAAGTTGAAACGTCCGCACTGTAGTTGTTGAAATCCCGCTCTGAAAGGCTTGCACCTGAAATGTGTAGTCTCCGGCAGCGGAGGGAGGGGGAGTGCCGCTCAACTCGCCCGAGGATTGATTGAGACTCAAGAAACTGGGCAAATTGGGGGAACTCCACTCGACTGGATCGCTGGGATTGGGATCTCCACCAACGCTTGTCAGCTCCTGCGAGTAGGAGACACTGGCGAGGGCAGTGGGCAACGGCGAAGTGGTGGTGATCGTCAATGATGTCGGAGTGAAGATGGATACCGTACAATTAGCCGAGGTTTGAGTACTGTTTCCGTCAGTGGCCGAGATCGGAAATTGATAGATGCCGGCAGCGTCCCCGTTAATGGTTCCACGAAGTTTTCCGTCCGCTGTGACCGAAAGCCCTGGAGGAAGTGCGGACCCATTTGGAGAGGAGAAGATGTACGGGACCTTCCCACCCGACGCGTTGATCTGGGTGGTGGGATAGGTTGCGCCCGGTATTCCCTGCGGGAGACTACTACAAGGCCCGATTGAGAATGGCGGACTGGCAGAAACTGTTAGTGAATACGTCTGAGTCGCCGTCCGGCGATTTGTGTCGATCACCTCAACGCTGAAGCCGAAAGAACCCGTGGTGAGCGCGGTTCCATAGAACAATCCCGTCGTAGGATCGATGTCGAGCTCGCCGACCGGCCAGTTCAACGGGGGAATCAGGTAGTACGTGTATGTGCCAGATCCTCCAGACGCGGTGAACTGCTGCTGATACACCTGCCCCGAAGTGGCATTGGGCAGCGCGCCCGCAGCGGGAGTAAACGTTAACGGAGCCGTGCTTACAGTCAGGTTGAATGACTTGATCGCTGAGGCGTTGTTGGCGTCCACGGCCATGACCGTGAAACTGAAGGTTCCGGCTGCGCTCGGTTGACCGCTGAGCACTCCACCCGGAGACAGACTCATTCCACCCGGGATGGCCCCAGAGGTGATTGAGAACGTATAAGGACTGGTGCCCCCTGCAGGGGCAAGGCTAACCGAGTACGTCTGGCCAACAGCAGCGCCATCCAGAGTGGAATTGGCATTAATCGAGACCTGGGCGGAGAGGCAGGCCGCTGTTGCGAGGAACAACAGGACCGTCGAGGTATAGCGTTTCACTGTTTCACCCCCGAAGCCTGCGTCTGTACAGACGAGTCGCTAGCGCTGGGAGGATCGGGCGGCACGATCACGGTTCGCGGATTGGCCGAACCCCCTTCCAGGATCCAGAACAAGCCCTTCGCGGGACTGGTGAGGGAGAAAATCGAGTTTGGTGCGAGCCGCGTAAATCCCGTCGGTGTGCCATCGCAGGAAATGTTAAGCGGTCCGTCCAATTGCGGATCGAGTAGCAGAACACCAGCAGGTTGAGAGTTCGCGATGAAGATGCGGTTGCCGTCTTCCGACGTTGCCAGATCCACCGGCGAAGCGACGCCGGCGGTGGCATCCGCAATAATGCCAGATGTCGCGGCGCCAGTGACGTCCTGGATGAGTTGCACCTGGTTGGCTGAGCTATCCCCGACCAGTGCGTCAGTCTTATGCGTGACGAACGCTACGCCGCCCAACTGCCCGACATCCATCAGGTCGACGGGACCGTTGCCGGACGTGAAAAGGTAAATGGATGCTCCATTACCCGTCGGCGCCCCAGCGAGAACCGCTTTGCCGTTGTCGCTGATTGCCGCCACAACGGGAGCCTGCGCAAGGCTGGAGATGTCGGTCTGCCAAGTGATTGTTGGTGAACCGGGAAGCCCCGTGGCGACCATCCATGTAGCGCCGTCACTCGATTCGAGCAGCGCGGATGATCCGGTCGGACTCAGAACCACGCTCGCGATCCCGGATGCGCCAGTCAGCGTCGAGCTAACCACCGTATCGAACAGGTTCGTCAGAATTACGGTATCGCCCGTGTCGGTGCGCGAAGCCAGCACGTAATCCTGGTGTGGCGAAACCGCCAAAATCTGTAGCGAACTGTCGATCGAGATCGGCTGCCCTAGGAAAGAAGCGCCCGGAACACCCAGCACGGGTCGGAGGCGCGAGGCTGGATCTACGACCAGTCCCAAAACAGGTCCTGTCACCTGCGAACTGCTAGGCTGAGCAGAAATCGAAAAGGACAGCAAAAGGGCACAACTCAGGAGCTTTGCGGTCATTGACCTCTCCTCTTTGGACTAGTGTGGGCCGCCGACACTCGGCGACCCTGGAGTAATAACGGTCGGACTGGATGGATTCGAACTGCTTCCCCCACGAGTAGCAGCAATGGCGCCACCCGCGGCGCCAGCGGCAGCAACGCCGACGATTATCAGAACTTTCGCTGCCAACCCGAGCGCGGGCGCCGCATTAGTTTGGGTGATCACGCGCTCGGCCACGACGCCTTGAAAGGAGGCTTGAAGCTTGATCTGGAACTTGCCTTTGGTGGAATTCGGCTCAAAGCCGCGCAGCGTTGCACGTCCGCGCGCGTCGGTGGTGAGTGTCAAAGTCTTGGCGCCTCCGGCAAACGTCCCCCCGGCACCATGTTCAGGAAGCGTGGCGAGAATGACGGCGCCCGCGACGGGTTTATGGTTCTCGTCCGTCACTTGCACCACGGGTTCGCGAGAGACTCTCTGTTTGATATTGTTTACAGCGTCCTCGCCCTCGATGATTTCAATATTCAGAAGGGCAGGAGCAGGGCCTTGACCAGAGGCCTGTGCCCGCAGATTGGGGAGCGTCAGCGCGAAAACCAGCGCCAAGGCGATGCCGGACCGCCACTCCAACCAGGGCGTACGTTCTTGATTGCCAGAGCTCATGTAGTGTTTTCGTCCGCATGCGGAACGCCCGATTATACAACAGGTTGAAGTCATATGAACAGAGTGAAGTTTGTTTCGGGTCCGTTTCAGAGAGCAGCGGCAGACGGCGGCCCCTCTGTAACGATAAAGACAGACTGACCACCTCCCTTATGTAGTGGTATAAGTGTTATGACAGCCTCAAGCAACATTGAAAGGGCCAGGAGGTAGTATGAAGGCTCCTATAGTTCTGTTTTTTCCCCGTGCGGTTCTGGCTTTGCCCCTGCTGTGCGGTATTTCGTTGTTCGGGCAGCAGCCTGCTAAATTGACCGCGCGCGAAATCTTCTACGGCGATAGCAATTCCTCGCAAACCGCCTCCCAAGGTCAAAACAAACCTGTCGTAAAACCAGTTAGTAATACGACCGGGCAAGTTCAAAAGAAACCGTTGAAGAAGAATGACCCGGAGGTGGCGGCTAATCACGACTCCACCGACACCAGCCATTCCACTCCATCCGGCACTGACTCCCACGTGCATGTCGTCAATGCCGCCGTGGAATCGAAGCCACTCGGCCTGCGCGTAAGCCTGGTGAAAATCACCAACGACGGGCGAACGGTGGAGGTGGATTCCGATGCCTCGTTTCGGCCAGGCGACCGGCTGCGCCTCAACGTGGAGGTGAGCGACCCCGGTTATCTATACATCGTTAACCGCGGATCGAGCGGTACCTGGACTCCTCTGTTTCCTTCCGCGGATATTCCCGAGGCCAGTAACAAGGTACAACCCGGCACGAAGTACCAGGTGCCTCAGGGTGCTTATTTCACCGTGTCAGATCCGCCTGGCGAAGAGAAGCTGTTCGTGATTCTTTCGAGGAATCCGGAGTTAGACATGGGAACCCTGGCGAGCGATATGAGTCAGCGTGACAAAACGACTCCGATCCAGCCGACGCACCACACCCAGACGGATACTCAGCCCAATGTAAAGCAGTACGCGGTGAATCTTCCTCCGATCAATGACGACGCCGTCAACCGTTTGCGTACTACCTATTCGCGCGATCTGATTATCGAAAAGGTGGACGAGACCACCCCCGGTACACAGAAAGAAAAGGCGGTTTACGCCGTGAATCCGACTGCGGGCGCGGACTCGAAGGTCGTATTAGACGTCGGCATCAAGCACAGGTAAACGCCATGTCGTATCGGGGATTCGTGTTGCTGCTGTGCTGCTGCGCGGTTGGGGCCGCCCAGAGCCAGCAGAAGATGGAGATCACGCTCGAGCGTGGCGATGTACCGGGTTGGAAAGCGGTTCCCTCAAATCTCGTATTTCAGCAGAACGACCGCCTTCGTTTCCGCATTCGCACCAATTTCGACGGGTACCTTTACGTCATGAATTACGGAACGTCCGGGAAATATGAGACTTTGTTCCCCCGGGCGGAAACCGGGACGGATAATCTGCTCAAGGCCGGCGCCGATTATACGGTCCCGGCGACCAAGGCGGCATTTCGAGTAGGCGGCCCGGCAGGTTACGATGTCGTGTACTGGATCCTGTCGCCAACGCCTCTCGGCGGGTCTGCGGCCGGGGCACATCCGATTCTGCCGCCTCCTCCTCCGAAGACTCCTGACCCGAATATGACCCCCCGCTGCGACGATACGTTGTTCCGGTCCCGGAGTCTTTGTCTCGACACCAGCGCGGGTCCGAGAAATGTCACTGCCGAGGAAAAACTGCCTGATAATCTCGGCGATATTCCGCTGACCACTTCGCGCGACCTCGTGATTTTGAATCAGCAGGAACACGCGGTGGTTTCGGCTCCCACGCCTTTAACCGGGCCGGTGGTTTACGAGTTCCGGGTGGCGCACAAATGAAGTTCCTTTCTCGGCTTGCCTTGGTCTTAGTACTGGGGTCTCTATGGGCGCAGAAGCCGGTAACTCAGCCCGGACAGCGCGACTTGAAAATTGAAAAAGAGATTCCACCGACACAGCCGCCGCACCGGCCGGTTTCCATACCGCGGAGTTATGCGCTCGTCATTGGGATTGCGAAATACTCCAACCCGCAAATCATGGAACTGCATTACTCGGAGCGTGACGCCGAGTCAATTTATGACGTTCTGATCTCTCCCGAGGGTGGGAATTTCCACGCTGAGAACGTGCACACGCTGATAGGGCCGAAGGCGACCCTGGCGAATATCCGGCACGAATTGGAAGACTGGCTGCCATCCGTCTCCAAGGACGATGATCGCGTGTTGGTTTATTTCGCCGGCCACGGATTTATTGCCGGAGGCAAGGCATATCTGGCCCCCTATGACATCAATGCCGGCGACATTTCGCAAACTGCTTATCCGATGGATTCGCTCGGCAGCGTATTCGCCAATAAGATTAAGGCGAAATGGAAGGTCCTGCTGACGGATTCCTGCCACAGCGGCGCGATCAGGCTGGATAGCGACGTTCAGGCCATTAACCGCTCACTGCTCGACCTGAATCGGTCGGTCTTTTCGCTGACCGCGAGCCGCGACCGCGAGCGTTCCTTTGAGGGACCGAAGTGGGAAGGCGGCCACGGTGTCTTCACGTACTATGTTGTTCGCGGAATGGGTGGCGCGGCGGATGAAAATCGCGACGGACAGGTAACCGCGGACGAGTTAGCCGAATACGTCCGCCGCAATGTCCGCGAAGAAACGGGTGCGCAGCAGAATCCAACGGCCGAGGGCGGCAGCTTCGATCCCAACATGCTGCTGGCTTACGTGCCTTCGAACATCGCTCCCGATGCGCCGCCTCCGCCCAAATACGGGACGCTGATTTTTGAGACCAACATGGATGGCGTGGAAGTGTTCATCGATGGCAAATCGGCGGGCGTGCTTAACAAGAAGGAGCCGCGCACGGTGCCCGGGCTGGTTCCGGGTGTACACCTGATCCAGGGTGTCCGCATGGGCTACGAGCCGGATGGGCCACGCGAGGAGACGGTGTACCCGGGGCAGGACACAACGGTCTCGATAAAAATCCTGATTCCAAGGCGGCGCCCCAAGGCCGCGGTCGATCATTTTGATAAAGGGATCGAATTCTATACCAAGGGCCAGGCGGCGAATTATCAAAAAGCCGTCGCCGAATTCAATCAGGCTCTATCGATTGAGCCCGATTTCAGCCAGGCAGCGCTGTATCTGGGCCGCTCGTATAATGCGCTCTTCCAGGAAGACGAGGCCGAGAAGTACCTTCGCAAGGCGATTGAAATCGATCCTGATTATCTGGAAGCGCGGGCGTCTTTTGGCGGCATGCTGCTGGATACCGGGAACTACGACGAGGCAGTGCGCCAGTTGACTGTCGTCGCGCAGCGCGACCCGAAGAACGCCATGTCCTGGTACCTGCTTTCTCAGACCATGTGCCGCAAGGAAAGCTATCCGCAGGCCATCGACGCCGGCGAGAAGGCGATTCAGCTTACTCCAAACAATGCTGAGGCGCACTTCTGGCTGGCGCAGAGCCTGAGGATGAATAAGACTTGGGATCGCGCGCAATCCGAATACGAGGCTTATCTCAAGTTAAGCAATTTCGATACGGGCGCAGCCGGCAAGATCAACTATTATGTATTGGGTTCCCTGATTGGGTTCGGCAAGAAGAAACGCGCATCCCAGCAGGATATCTGGCAGGATCTGCGCAGCCTGGCCTATTTCGGGATGTGCGACTGTGAACGGCGCATAGGGCAGTACGACGCCGCCATTAGCGATTGCCAGCGATCACTGGCATATGATTCGCAGGACGCCCAGACGCATTACCTGATCGCACTAGCATACGAACATAAGGCGAAGGCGACCGGCAAAGTCGAGGTCGCGGCGGCGGCGCGGGCGCACTTCCAGACGATGCTGGACATTAATCCAGACCTCGCGGAAGCAGATAATGCGCGAAGGAATATCCAGATTCTGGATTCGGCTTTGCGGGCCGCTCAACGCTGAACTTGATGGGTCGGCGTAACGATCGCGCCCGGCAACGGTATTATTCCATATGGCGCCGATCCGTCCGCTGTTCGATAACTTCATTCAAGACCTGAAGTATGCACTGCGAACGCTCCGGCGAGATGCCGGTTTCACAACGTTCGCAATCCTGATTGTGGGTTTAGGCATCGGAGCGAGCGCTACGGTCTTCAGCGTCGTGAACACGCTTTTGATTCGACCTCTGCCCTTCAACGGCCCGGAACGCCTGGTTTGGATCGCAAATCACGATACAGGCGGCCTGTCTGGCCAAACCACTCAGGTTCAGTACCTGCTCGATTTACGGGCACACAGCCAGTCGTATGACGATATTGCCGCGTATTTCGCCTTTTATGGGGTGGGGGACTCGCTGCTCAGCGGCGACGGCGACCCGGAGCGACTGAGCGGCGTACCGGTGTCGCAGAACTTCTTTCCGTTGCTGGGCATTCAACCTCTCGTGGGGCGTCAATTCAGCGCGGAGGAAAGCAAGTGGAATGGCCCCAAAGCCGTCATGTTGGGCTATGGTCTTTGGGAGCGGCGTTTCGCCTCGGATACGGGGATTGTAGGCCGCAAAATTCTCTTGAACAACGAGCCGTTCAGGGTGGTCGGAGTGCTCCCCGCATCATTCGACTTCGCTTCGGTGTTCGCTCCCGGCAGCCACATCGATCTATACTTTCCGTTTCCTCTTAGCAACGAAACGAACCGCTGGGGGAACACCCTCGCAATGGTCGGGCGCCTGAAGCCAGGCGTAACCGCCAGCCAGGCGCAGGCTGAATTGAGGATTCTGGCGCCACAGTTCTCCCGTGCGCACCCGGAGATGAACAGCTTTGAGGGTGCGGTGAGTCCCTTAACGGAACATGTCAGCGGACGTCTGCGGCTAGCGCTGACGGTCTTGTCCTGCGCAGTTGGCGTGGTGATGTTGATCGTTTGCGCGAATCTGCTCAATCTGCTGCTGGCCCGGACCGCTACACGGCAGAAGGAAATAGCCGTTCGCACGGCGCTAGGCGCGGGTAGAGGCCGGCTGATTCGCCAAATGCTCACGGAAGGGCTGATCCTTTCCTGCTCCGGGGCTGCGCTCGGGGTTATCCTGGCCATCGGCGGGACGCGATTTCTCGCGCATTTGAATGCAATCAGCATACCGCTGCTGCACAGTGTCCGGACCGACGGGACCGCACTAGCATTCACATTGCTGGTCGCCGTCCTGGCCGGGGTAATTTTTGGACTGGCGCCCGCTCTGCAAGTGCAATCGTCGATGCTGCACGATGCGCTGAAGGATTCGAGCCGTGGGTCCTCGGCGGGGCATGGAAGGAGTTGGGTTCGCAGCGCACTGGTGGTTTCGGAGATCGCTTTTGCTTGCGTACTTTTGGTGGGCACCGGCTTGCTGGTTCGCAGCTTTCTGCGCGTGATGGATGTGAATCTGGGGTTCCGGCCGGAAAACGCGGTGGCGGCACGCGTCGACCCGGATTCGCAATATAAAACGCAGGAGCAGCAGAACGCGTATTTCGACGAGGTCTTGCGGCGGGCGCGAGAGATCCCCGGCGTCGATGCTGCCGGTTTGACCGATGCGCTTCCGCTGGGCCGCAATCGAACCTGGGGCGCCCCCGCGAAGGGCCAGGTCTACCCCAGGGGCAAATTTCCCATCGCTTTCGTACGGATTGTGAGCGACGGCTATATCGGCTCAATGGGAATTCCGCTGCGCAGCGGCCGCGACCTCTCGCAACGAGATGCCCCCAAGAGCGATCCGGTGATGATGATCAATGAAACGATGGCGCGCACCCTGTTCCCCGATCAGAATCCACTCGGGAAGATTGTTCGCGCGTGCGGGGACCGGCAGGTGGTGGGCGTGGTTGGCGACGTGCGGCACCTGGCGTTGGAACAGGGAGCGGGCATGGAGATGTATCTGCCGATTCGGCAATGCCAGGATTACGCGTCGGTCGACCTGGTGGTTCGCGGCCAGATGACTACGGCGCAACTGACAGCCGCGGTTCGTTCCGCGCTCAAGCCCGAAGTTCCGAATCTGCCGGGCGCTGAATTTCGCAATCTTCAGTCGCTGGTGGACAAGGCTGTATCGCCTCGTCGTTTCGTCGTCTTGCTGTTGGGCGGCTTTACGGTGTTCGCTTTGATCCTGGCGTCGTTGGGAATCTATGCGGTGGTCTCGTACGGGGTGAGCCAGCGGACGCAGGAAATTGGCATTCGCATGGCGCTGGGCGCTTCGGCTGGAAATTTACAAGGAGTCATCGTTAAGCAGACCCTCGGTTTGGCGGGCTTGGGACTGGTGATTGGAACAGCGGCTTCATGGGCGGTTGCTCGCGCCCTTGGCGGTTTGCTTTACGAGGTCAAGTCAGGGGATCCCGCGACGTTTCTCGGGATGATATTTGTGCTGACCGTTGTAGCAACGGCAGCGGGATACTTGCCGGCGTTGCGGGCCTCGCAGATCGATCCCGCGGTTGCGCTGCGGTCGAGTTGAATCGTATTCGTCGAGGCATGTAAGGCAGTTTTTCAACCTGTCGCCATGTGATGCAGGCCGTGGAAAGGTGAAGCAGGCGGTTTCGCCTGCCTTTGGACCTCATCGGAAACGCGCCGGCGAAACCGCCTGTGCCACCTTGGTTTTCATCCTTTCTCGTGGACCGGCGGTCGGTGGCGACAGGCTGAATGCTAACTTCACCTACTTAAACGCAAAATAGTTGGCGGTTTGCTCGGCTATCCGGCCGATAGCGTCCTCCAGGTTTGTACCGACCCCATAATGGTGAGCGGTGAAAACCGAGATGATCACCCGGCGATCGCGGCTTTCAAGCACGCCCACGTCATTGCCCACGTACGGCAGAAAATCGCCGGTCTTGTGCGGTATGCGGTAACCGGTGACGTACTTCGGCAGACGCGAGCTGTACACCTGCCCGCGCATGATGCGCAGCATCTGCTCGCTCGCCGATTTGCTGACAGCTTCTCCACGCTCCATCATTTCCAGCAGGCGTCCCATATCGTGCGCCGACGACAGTCCAAACGGGTTCTTGCCCGCGCGGTAGAACTCCTCCGCGCTTGGTGCCGATTGCAGCGTTTTGAACCACGCATCCGCCAGCGTCATCGCTCGCGTCGCTTTCAGACCGTACGACTCCATCAGCCGGTTCACCGGCTCAGTGCCGCCCACCTTCTCATAGATCAGGTCCGTGGCAGTGTTGTCGCTGACAATGATCATTAGAGTCAGCAGGTCCTTGATGGTGAGCGGCACGCCGGCATCGAGCGAGCGGATTACACCGGTGCCGGGCCGCTTATCGCTGTCCTTTACTTCGACACGATCCGTCAGCTTGAACTTGCCCGCCTCAATCTGCCGGAACGCTTCTACCATCAGCGGAATTTTGATTACGCTCATGGTCTCCATGGTGCGGTCCGCATTGAGGGCAATTTCTTCGTTCGTTTCCAGGCATTTGATGTAAATGCCCCAGTCGGCATTCACCGACTTCGTGATGCGTTCAATGTTGGCCTGCAGACGGTCGAGCGGTTTCTGTGGCGGCGCCTGCGCGAGCGCGAGGCTAACCGAGGCGGCGGCGAACAGCGGCAGTCGGAATCCCATTTTCTGTTCTCCGATTATACGCGGCGATCCAGCGTGGTAGGCTATCGGCATGGCAGCGCTCAGCGATTCATATTCGCCTGGGTTAGCCGACCTGCGTCAATTTGGAGGCGCTGAGTTGGAGGGCCTCCTCGAGGAGGAAACCCGCACCTGGGAGGACTCGCTCGATTGGGATTTCCGCCCATCTGCGGCTCTGGTGCGACGTTTTCTCGATATGCAGGCCCTCAGCGGCTACGCTTTGCTGAATGGCGGCCGCGTCGTCGGTTATTCTTACTTCGTCTGTGAAGAACGCAAGGGACTCATCGGCGACCTTTACGTTCTGCGCGATTTTGCAAGCCCTGAAAACGAGTCGCGTCTGCTGGCCGCCGTCCTGGACGGTTTGATCCGAACCCCGTTTGTCCATCGCGTCGAGGCGCAATTGATGATGCTGCGGAATCTCGGGAATATGACGGTGCCGCAGTGGCGTTTTCTGAAGATTTACGCTCGTCATTTTCTCGAACTGCAAGGATCGCGGCTGGATACGCTGGCGCCGGGCAAGGGTGCGCGATCGGTGATGATCGATGCGTGGTCGGAGCGCCGCCAGGACGAAGCCGCGGCGCTGATCGCGGCCTCTTATCACGGTCACGTGGACAGTGAGATTAACGATCAATACCGGTCGCCGGCGGGGGCGCGGCGTTTCCTGATGAACATCGTGCAGTATCCCGGATGCGGCAGCTTCTTTCAGCCCGCATCGTTTGTCGCCATCGATCCGCGGACCGGGAGGCTGCTCGGAATCTGCCTCACGAGCCTGGTGGCGGCCGACATCGGACACATCACCCAGGTTTGTGTGTCGAAGGCGGCGCGCGGAACAGGCATCGGATATGAACTCTTACGACGCTCCCTTCTGGCCTTCGCGCGGCACAAGTGTCTGCGCGTGAGTCTGACGGTGACGGGCGCTAATAAATCGGCCATCCAGCTCTATGAACGCATGGGCTTCACCAAGCGGCGGGAGTTTTCGGCGTACGTCTGGGAAGGGTTTTAAGCGCGGCAACTTCGGAAACAAATGCTTGCGGAGAGACGGCGGCAGGTGACAAGCTATAGCTTGCCTAACCTGACGCTATGATCATCCCAGCCACCTATGGCGTTGCTCTCGCGCTGACCATCTTCACGATGCTCTGTTGGGGATCGTGGGCCAATACGTTCAAATTGAGCGGCAAGTGGCGTTTCGAGCTGTTCTACTACGATTACGCCCTGGGTGTCCTGCTTATGGCGATTCTGGCGGGCTTGACGTTTGGCTCCATGGGGGACGAGCTGTCGTTCTTCGACAACCTGACCATCGCCGGCAAGAGCAAGATCGCATTCGGCCTCGCGGCGGGTGCGGTGTTCAACCTCGCAAACATGTTGCTTGTGGCGGCCATTGCGATCGCAGGGATGGCGGTGGCGTTTCCAGTCGGAATCGGACTGGCGCTGGTGGTAGGCGTGGTGTGGAATTACGTGCTGAATCCGCAGGGCAACCCCATCCTGCTCGCGAGCGGCGTTGTTCTGGTTTTGGGCGCGATTGTTGTGGATGCCATTGCCTACCGGCGACACGCGGCAACGCAGGCAGCGTGGGCCGCCGCGGCGGCCGGAACAGCATCGGCGGGAAGCGCGGCGAAAAAGAAGTCCAGCGGAAAAGGAATCGTACTGAGCCTCGTGAGCGGCGTGCTGATGGGATCGTTTTATCCGTTGGTCGAAATGGGAAAGACCGGTGATAACGGCCTCGGGCCGTATTCGATTGCTTTTGTATTCGCCATCGGCGTGTTCGTGACGACGTTCGTCTACAACATGTATTTCCTGAACCTGCCCGTGCAAGGGAAACCCATCGCGATGACGGATTACTTCAAGGGATCGTTGGGGCAGCACCTGCTGGGAATTGTCGGAGGCCTGATCTGGTGTGCGGGCACGGTCGCAAACTTCACTGCGGCGAGCGCGCCGAAGGGCGTTCAGGTCGGCCCGGCGGTGAGCTACGCCATCGGGCAGGGCGCCACTATGGTGAGCGCGTTATGGGGACTGCTGGTTTGGAAGGAATTTGAAGGCGCCGACGGGACAGTAAAAGGTTTGTTGGCTTTCATGCTGATCTTGTTCGTCGCCGGACTGGCTTTGGTTTCGGTGGCGCCTCTATTTGCGGGGCACTAATGATTCGTTCCCTAACGGTCCTTCTTGCTGTTGGCGCGATCGCCCATGGCGCCAACGCTGCCTTGGAGGCTCGTCTCAAAGCGGCAATCGGCGATTTTCCCGGGACCGTTTATCTGTACGCGAAGAACCTCGATAGCGGCGCGACCATCGGCATCCGGGAAGACGAGAAGGTAAGGACCGCCAGCACCATCAAGCTGCCGATTATGGCCGGGATTTTTGCGTCCGTGGCTGCGGGTAAGGGCTCTTTCACAGACGAGATTGTGCTGCACGATTCAGACAAGGTATCCGGCTCGGGAGTGCTGCACGAATTCAGCGATGGCGACAAGTTCCGCGTTACCGACGTGCTGCACATGATGATCGTGGTCAGCGATAACACGGCCACCAATCTGCTCCTCGATCACTTCTCTATCGACTTCATTAATGAATACGTCGACCAACTCGGTCTGAAGAATACACGTGCGCTTCGCAAAGTTCTTGGAAATGGCCCGCCATCCGGATTTAGCGCGGCGGGACGAGTCCCTGCGAACGAGCGATTCGGACTGGGGGTCAGCACGCCTCGTGATATGGTCATGCTGCTCGAAAAGCTTGAGCGGGGAGAAATGGTGAGCCCCGAAGCGTCCAAACAAATGATCGAGGTTCTGAAACGCCAGCAGGATTCGGACTGCATTCGGCGCCGTTTGAGTGATCTGACGGTCGCGAATAAGACCGGCGCGCTCGACCGCTTGCGCAGCGATGTCGGTATTGTTTATTCGAAGCGCGGACGGATCGCCATGGCGATCACTTGCGACAATCTCAAGGAGACGAATTACACGCCCGACAATGCCGGCGCGCTCATGATTGCAGACCTCGCCAAGATTCTCGTGGAAGGAATCCAGTAAAGCAGGTTTGCAGCCTGTGAGTTCCCGGAGAGCTCCACAAGGCGGGCGAAACCGCCTGCTTCACCATTCCACAGCCTGCATTACAGCGCGGCGCCACTCTTGCAACGATAGAATGAAGGCACGAACATGTCATTTTTCCGGCTTTCCCTGCGATGCGCGACCCTGCTGTTTGCAGGAGCGCTGAGCGCGGCATCGCTCTACCGCGATCCCGCGGCTCCTATCGACAAACGTGTCGACGATCTTCTCTCGCAAATGACATTGGAGGAGAAGGTCTCACAGCTTATGAGCGATTCCGCGCCGATCGAGCGCCTCGGAGTTCCGGCCTACAACTGGTGGAACGAGTGCTTGCACGGGGTCGCGCGCGCCGGCCGCGCCACGGTGTTTCCACAGGCGATCGGGCTGGCCGCAACGTGGGACAGCGGCCTGATTTTCCGCATGGCCACGGCCATTTCCGATGAGGCCCGAGCCAAAAACAACGAGTTCATTCGACGTGGAAAGAGGAATATTTATCAGGGCCTGACGTTCTGGACCCCGAATATTAACCTGTTCCGCGACCCGCGCTGGGGGCGCGGCATGGAGACTTATGGCGAAGACCCGTTCCTCACGGGGAGCATCGCCGTGTCGTTCATCAAAGGCATCCAGGGGGACGATCCGAAGTATCTGAAAGCCATCGCAACAGCTAAGCACTACGCTGTCCACAGCGGTCCGGAGCCGCTGCGTCACACCTTCGACGCGGTCGTGGACGAGCAGGACCTGCGCGACACCTATCTCGCGCAGTTTGAAATGGCCGTCCGTGACGGAGGCGCGCAATCGGTGATGTGCGCTTACAACCGCGTCGACGGCCAGCCGGCGTGCTCGAATTCCCGGCTGCTTGAGGATATTCTTCGAAAACAGTGGGGCTTTAAGGGCTATATCGTGTCGGATTGCGGAGCCGTTGGCGATATTTATATGCACCACAAAGTCGCTGGTTCGGCGGCGGAAGGAACCGCCAAGGCGCTCAAGGCCGGGACCGATCTCAACTGTGGCGTGGAGTATGAAAACCTCGTCCCCGCCGTTCGCCAGGGCCTCGTCAGCGAGAAGGACATCGACCAGGCATTGCGCCGCCTCCTGTGGGCGCGATTCAAGCTGGGGATGTTCGACCCGCCATCCATGGTGAAGTTCGCACAGATCCCGTACAGCGAGAACGACAGCCCGGCGCATCGCGAACTGGCGCTCAAGGTGGCGCGCGAGTCGATGGTTCTCTTGAAGAATGACAATCACACCCTGCCGCTGAGTAAGGCGCTGAAGACGATTGCGGTGATCGGTCCGGACGCAGACGACGCCAGTGTGATGTTGGGCAATTATAACGGCGAGCCGACCGTTCCCGTGACGCCGCTCATGGGAATACGGAATAAGGTGGGACGCTCCGCCCAGGTGCTCTACGCGCGTGGCAGCGACCTGGCGCCGAATATGCCGAGTTTCGAAGTCATTCCGTCGTCAGCGCTGTTTACGGCGAACGATGGAAACCGCCGGAACGGCCTTCAGGCAGAGTATTTCAACGCCAGTGACTTCGATGGTAAGGCGCACCGGCCGAGGGAGTTGACTTACCCATCCTCGGGTAAGTTCGTCGGCAAGCCGGTCGGCGAGGTAAAGCCTCTGTTCACACGAGTAGACGCCACCGTCGACTTCCACTGGTGGGACGGCGCTCCGCGTCAGGACATGAATGACGACGATTTCGGCGTGCGCTGGACCGGGTTTTTGTCGGCGCCCGTCAGCGGAACCTATCAACTTGGTGCGATCGGAATGAATGCGTTCGAGCTCTATTTGGACGGCAAGCCGATTGTCCAGTTTAACGGCATCCACGAGCGCGCGTACGAGTATGCCCAGGTGGAACTGCAGGCGGGCAAACTCTACCCGATCCGGCTCGATTACCACGAATTCGTCAACGACGCCGACATACAACTGGTGTGGTGGCGAGCCGGGTTGACGCATCCCGGTTCGGCAATTGAGGCCGCGAAGCAGGCAGATGCAGTCGTGATGGTGCTGGGCCTCTCGCCGCGGCTGGAAGGCGAAGAGATGAAGGTGCCGGTTGAGGGATTCCAGGGTGGCGACCGCGTCCAAATCGGTATTCCTCACGTTCAGGAAGAGCTTTTGCAGGAGGTCATGGCGCTCGGCAAGCCCGTGGTGCTGGTGCTGATGAATGGCAGCGCGGTAGCGATCAATTGGGCCCGCGATCATGTGCCGGCGATTGTGGAGGCCTGGTATCCCGGGCAGGCCGGCGGCACGGCGCTTGCCGATGTGCTGTTCGGAGACTACGATCCCGGCGGCCGGCTGCCGGTGACGTTCTACAAGTCTGTCGACCAACTGCCGCCGTTCACGGATTACAACATGAAGGGGCGGACCTATCGTTACTTTGAAGGCGAGCCGTTGTTTCCGTTTGGCTACGGCCTGAGTTATACCAGCTTCCGATATCGCAATTTGCAGGTGTCGACGCAGGGGGAAGGTGTCAAGGTGGCCGTCGAGGTCGAAAATACCGGTGCGTCTATAGGCGACGAAGTGGTGCAGGTTTATGTCCGTGGTCCGCACGCGGGTTACCCTTTGCCGATCCGTTCGCTCGAAGGGTTCCAGCGCGTGTCACTGCGTCCAAATGAAAAGCGGACGGTGCAGTTTACGCTGAAGCCGCGGCAGTTTTCACATACGCTTGCGGACGGGCATCGCGTGGTGGATGCGGGCGCGTACGAAATTTCGGCGGGCGGCGGGCAGTCGGGTCCGGGCGTGCTGAAGGGGACGGTTATGCTTCAGGCGAACAACAATTTGATGCAGTAGGGTCGGCGCAGGCGCTTTCGCCTCTGCCGTTCTCCTAGTGATCCTAAGGGCCGGCGAAACCGCCTGCCCCACCTTTCACAGCCGGCCATTCGGTGTCGAGGATGCTGAAGAACACCGAGTCGCGGCGCTCACCATTACGGTGGATGCGCCGCGACCTTAGCACGCCTTCTTCAACAGCACCCAGTCGTTTCAGGGCTGCGCGAGAGCGGGCATTCAAGGCGTCGGTCTGGAATTCGACTCGAATCAAACGAAGCTGTTCGAACGCGTACCCGAGCAGCAGGAGCTTGGACTCGCGATTCACGCCAGTGCCCCACGCCTCGCGCGCAAACCAGGACCCGACCTCGGCGTTTAGATTGGTCGATGAAAGGTTCTTCAGCCGCGTCATGCCGACCACGCTCTCCGTTCGCAACAGCCGGACAACGAACGGTAGCGCGGTCCCAGCGCTGTAATCATGCAATGCGACATCAAGATAAGCGCGCATGGTCGCGGGTGTCTGCGCCTCGCTCGTGGTAAATCGCCAAATCTCCGGGTCACCGCAAATCTCGAGAAGCTCGCGCTCGTGATCGAGCGTTAAAGGCTCCAAGCGCACAAGTCGACCGGTTAAAAGACAAGGTTCCAAGGCTATCTCGCTTTCACGAAATGACCTCAGGTCTTTTGTACCTTCAGTTGTGCGGCTCTTAATGAGCCGTGGCGCCGCTCGGTCGCTGCCTCCTCAAGTGAGGAGCGGAACCCTAGGCGCAATCTCGTTTCTAGTTATCCGGCCCCAGCGGCTCGACATGGTCGATCACCAGCACCGGCATGGGATGCTTCTGTCCGCCTTCCAAGTGTAGCCCGAGCTGTTTCTCGACCGCCTGGAAGAAGGTGAGCCCGCCTGACGGGTCAGAGGCCGTTTCGATCGGCGCTGGATCGGCGCCCGCGCCGCGTCCCCGATTTTCCACCAAGCCTCGGGCTGTCCACGTCAACGTAAAATCGTAGCCACCCTTCAAGCCGGTCATATCGACAGCGACGTGGTCTACATAGGCGGGAGCAATGTTGTGCATGGCTTCCGCCAACTGCGCCATGGTCGTGTTCTGACACGCGTATACCAGCGCCGGCACGGCCGAAGCTCCGCTCCCAATCTCCCCAGACGACCGCTTGCAGTTGGAACGGCTCGCCGGGTCCGCTTCTTTGAGCTTCTGACCGTGCTTCCCAAGTACGAGGCTCCACACCTGCACGGGCTGGTCCTCCGTATGGATCTTCATGTTAAAGCGCTCCGTCAGGAATCCGCGCAGCATGAGCTTGACGGTTTCGAATGGCGGCGGAACCTCACCGGGAAGAATCGCGGTCTTCGCCACGATATTAAACGCGTCCGTGTCCATCCACTTGGGCCCATTTACGATGCGGTCCTGGTCGAAATCCCAGGCCAGCGACACCAACATCTTGAGCGGGACATTCTCCACTTCGATACGACCACCCGGTTTGGGCTGAATTCGCCGGATTTGGCTGCCGGATTTGTTCGGCTTGATGTCGGCTGCTTCGAATTCGGTCATGTCCGCGGGGAGTTTCTTTCCGATTCCAGGGGCGTTTTCGGTCGGCGTGCGGTTTACGCTGTCCACTACGAGAACCGGTGTGGAGCGTTTCACTGCTTCGAGCTTAAGGCCAAGCTGTTTGTCGAGCGCTTCAAAAATCGATGTCGTTTGTGCCTGCTGATCACTATCGGCGTTGGGCTGCCGCAGCCCGCCTCGTGGGCTCCATTTGAGGGTGAGATCGTAGGCGCCTTTCAGATCCGTCAGGTCGACCACCTGGTGCAGGATATAGCCGCCGGCCATCAGATGTAGCTGGTCGCCGAACTTCTTCATGGTCATGTTGGTGCAGACAGAGGTGAGCATCGCAGGCGGTCCCGGATCGAATTTCGGCTGGCATACCGGCTCGCCGCCACCGGCGGACTGCGCAAATTGGGCCCCGCGCTTCACGACTGTCAGCGCAAAGACCGTCAGAGGTTTCTCGTCCTTGTGGAGCGCGAGCTTAAAGCGGTCCGTCAGGAGCGTTCGGAGCATCAAGGCGCGCTCTTCTTCCGTCGACGCCGGCGGAGCTTTTGCGACGATGTCGAAGCGGTCCGATTCAAGCCAGCTTGGGCCCCCGAAAACGCTCTCGGCGTCGATGCCCCAGGCTGTGGCGATGAGGTCGACCATCGTGGCGCCACGCAACTGGTAGCGGCCGCCGGGAAGGAATCCCCCGTCGGCGAAACGGTTCGAACCGGTCGTGCTGACGTGAACGTCCGCCACCTCGAAGGCGGGAGCGGCCGGCGGGGTTTGTGCCGGAACTGCCATCTGGAAAAACGCAACCGCTGCGGTCGCTGCAATGGCGGGTTTCATATAGTTTCTTAAGACGAAAGCTTGAGCCGGTCCGTTTTGCCTCAGTGTCATAATTCAGCGGCTGCCGCTCGGGCCCGTTCCCGTTCGATCAGCAGTCGGCGAAGGATTTTGCCGGTCGGCGACTTCGGAATCTCGGTTACAAACTCGAGGGCCCGCACCTTTTTGTAGGGCGCCACACGCTCGGCGACGAAAGCCATCAGTGCGACGGCATCGATATAGGCGCCCTCGCGCAGGACGACGAAAGCCTTCGGAATTTCACCCGCTTCTTCATCGGGTATGCCAATTACAGCAGCTTCCAGAACGGCCGGATGGACCTGGAGGATCTCTTCGAGTTCGGCGGGCGCAACTTGCAGGGCGTTGTATTTAATGAATTCCTTGAGCCGATCGACCAGAAACACGCATCCCTCATTGTCGAAGTAGCCGATGTCCCCGGTGCGCAGCCAACCGTCCTGGTGGAGGCACGCGGCGGTGGCATTCGGGTTTTTCCAATAGCCCTTCATGACATTCGGACCGCGAACCCACAATTCGCCTCGCTCGTTCGGGCCGAGGTCCCGACCGGAACTGATGTCGATCACCCGGGCTTCGATGGAGGGAAGTAGCTGGCCCGATCCGCCCAACTTGCGGCGCGCGGGGTCGTTCGGCGTCATCGTGATCGGCGCCGAAGTCTCCGTCATGCCCCAGAGCTGACGCATCATCAAGCCGGTGCGCTCATCGAACGCGCGCTGGACTTCGGCACCCAACGGAGCGGCGCCGCTCATGGCCTTGGAGAGGTTTCCGAGCTGGTATCTTTCCCAGTGCGGATATTTTGAAACAGCGAGTACGACAGGAGGAGGCGTGAGCAGATAGGTGGCTCGATAGCGCTCGTTTAAGGCCAGCCAGGTTTCCAAGTCGAACCGCTTCATCGTAACGATGGTGGCACCCACACCGAGCATCGGATTCAAGATACAGTTCATCGCACCGACGTGATAAAACGGCACATAATTCACGGCCACGTCGTCGGATGAGAATTCACCGATGCTATAGATCTGCCAGACGTTCGCGACGGCATTCGAATGAGTCAGCATGACGCCTTTGGGATATCCGGTGGTGCCGCTGGAATATGGCAACAATGCGACTTCCTTTGGATCGATCTGGAGGCTGGGCGGAGGTTCGGTGGACGTTAATAACTCTTCGAAATTGCCGCCGGGAACGAACACGCGTTCCACCTCGGAGCCGGCTGCGACAGCGGGTTCGGGCAGGGTGACCAGAAACCGGGCACCCGAATCGTGCAGTTGGTGTGTCATCTCGCGCGGCGTGTAGAGGGGATTCATGGTTGTCACGATCCCGCCGGCGCGCAATGCCCCGTAGTAAGCGAGGATGAAATCGATGCTGTTCGGGAGTGCGATGGCCAGCACCTGGCCAGGCCCGAAACCCTGGCGCGCGAGTGAGGCAGCCAGGCGGTCGACGGTATCACCAAGGACCTCGTAAGTCATCACGCGGCCGCTTTCGCTTTCGATAACCGCGGCTTTAGAACCGCGTGAGCGGGCCTCACCAAGAATTGCCTCGGGGATAGAGCAGTCAGGCCAACTGAGCTCCGGCCAGGGACTGCGGAAGATCACACTCTCGCTCATGAGAAGTGATCATACCGCAGCGTTTATGAAAGCTCCGCGTGGGGCAGACTTCACAAAAGGACAGGCAAAACCGTCCCACCTTTTCCAACCCGACCTGCTTCACCCTTCCACGGAATCGACTGCCTGATCCTGTGAAAAGCCACAGGCGATTTAACGTAGCGCGGCGTACCACTTCTCCGCCTGTTCCCTAACGGTTGAGCCGCCGGAATTAAGATAGGCTCTCATTTGCCTTTTCGCCAAATCCTCGTGACCCTGACGCAGCAGTATCGTGGCGGCGGCCATGTGCGCCTGGGGGAAGCGCTCTTCGGCAATCTTCAGGTGAGTGAGAGCCTCGGAGTCGTCCTTATTCTGTTCCGCCAGGCTCAACCCCAACAGCAGATGTCCCACCGTATTTCCACTCTCGATTTCGAGTGTCCGGCGTGCCGCCGCTTCCGCGTCCGAATAGCGTTTCATATCGAAATATGCAGACGTCATGGCGGAGCAGGCTACCGAGGAATGGGGCTCCGCCATCAGCACCTTTTGGAACTCGTCGATGGCCTTTTCGTTCTGTCCGGTCTTCAGATAGAGCAAGCCGAGATCGCGCCGTGCCGCAAGATAATCCGGATCGATTGCGAGTGTTTTCTCCAGGTGCTCGATGCCACCATGCATGTCTTTCTTCCGAAGGGCCTTCCCGGCCAGATCCAGCTCATGCTTTGCCTTGCCAGGCACCTTATGGCTCAACTCTGCCAGTGACACGGTTCCATTGATCGGCCGTTCTTGCGATTGCTCGGGGAGCCGCACACGGATACCGATCCCCATCGCTGTATTCACGAGCTGTTCGGCGAGCACGTCGCCATTGTCGTTTCGAACGCGCAGCAGGAATTGACCGTGCGGTGTGTCGCGAAACGAGAAATCCCCGTTTCCAGAGGGTGTGGTTGTTGCTACCGCGGTTTGGCCGCTGGTATTCCAGAGTTCTACCTCCAGTCCGAAGGCGCGCATTCCCGGTGGAAGGTCGATTCTTCCGTACATTTGAGCGTCACCATCGAAGGAATCGATGTCGTGGACGCTATGCGGTGAATTTGCGATTTGGGCAAGCAGCATCTTTCCGGCAGGAAAACAGACGAATAGGCACACTAGGACACACTTCACCATGGAACAATTCCAACTTTCTTCAAACTTGGCCGTTTTTTGGTCTTGCGCTCGCCTCCGTTGCGAACGCAATCGGGTGGCTATTGTGCAATTCGCTTGCCACAGACTGGACGAGTGCGTTGTTACTCGTCAGAACGCAAAAACCCCAGTTTTTCGTAGTGAAGTGAAAAAAGGAAAGCGGACTCTTGTTAACTTGCTGCGCGTGCCGTAACTGCTATGCTTTTTACAACTCCTGGAAGCTTTTTCAAGTCGCCACTTAGACCTCACTCATAACGAAGTGCGATCGATGGGTCCACCCGTGTCGCACGGAGGGCCGGTGCATAACAGGCCGCCGCAGCCGCCAGGACGAGCACGGTGACAACAGATCCGAGAACAACCGGATTACTCGACTTCATTTCGAATAGCAGGGATTCGAGAAGGCGTCCGAAGACCAACGCTGCTGCGACACCGATTGCTACCCCAGCGGCCACGGGGCGCATTCCCTGAGTCAGGACCATGCGCCGTACCCGGTTGACTTCGGCGCCCAGCGCCATGCGGATGCCGATCTCATTGCGGCGTCCGTTCACGGAGTAAGAGATAACGCCGTAGATACCGATCGCGGCGAGGAGTAAAGCCGAGATCGCGAATGCGGTGAGTAACCACATCTGAAAGCGCCGTTGCGAAACGGATTCGTGTACGATCTCGCGCATCACTTTCATTTCAGGTACGGGCATTTCGGAATCGATTGACCATATCGCGGATCGCACGGCGGCGGCAACGGAGGAAGGATCCTGTGCAGTGCGCACTACCAACACAATGCCCGTCTCGCTCTGTCTCCAGTACGGCTCATAAACCATGAGCGGCGGTGTACGATCCATGACTGTTCGCGTATCGGGCACGATTCCGATCACCTCTGCCCAAGGGGAGTCATCGTCGTTGGAACGGATTCGTTTGCCGATAGCCTGCTGACCCGGCCAGATCCGCGCTGCAGTGGAGGCGGACACGATTGCCACATCACGAGTATGATCTGCCTCGGTGCAGTCACGCCCCCGGATGACGGGGATGCCCATCGCTGAGAAGTAACCCGGACTGATAAAGCGGAAATTGGCGGTGGGGCGTTGAAACATCGGGCGATGGTCGTCCTCCCGCGTAATCATGCCGACCCAGGTTTCGCCCTGTAGAGGCAGAGCTGTGCTGAGCCCCGCTGCTTCTACCCCGGGCAGGCGACGGAGCGCGGGCAGCATGCGGTCAAAAAAGTCGCTGCGCTGTTTGCTGCCATGGTATTTGGTTCCGGGGAGGTTCAAGCTGGCAGTCAAAACATGGTCGGGCTGGAAGCCCTGGTCGATTCCGAGCAGTCGCAGGAAGCTCCCCACCAGCAGCCCGGCAACGATGAGTAACGCGGCGCTTAAGGCGACTTCGGTTCCGACCAGTACTTCCGAAAGACGCAACCGCTGCCGCCCGTGCGTGATTGTCCGCCCGCCGGTCCTTAGGACGTCCTGAGGCGAAGAGTGCGCCGCGCGCCACGCGGGAATTACGCCAAACAGCAGACCCGACGAGAACGAGATCGCCAGGGCGAACAGCAAGGCCCGCATATCAAGGTGGACCTCGTTGAGGCGAGGAATATCCACGGGCGCGGATGCGATGAACGCACGGACCGCCACGTATGCGAGCGCCACACCCGCGAGGCCGCCCGTTAACGACAGGCCGATGCTCTCGGTCAGCACCTGTCTGATCATCCGCCATTGGCTCGCGCCTAAAGCCGACCTGACTGCCATTTCGCGCTGCCGTGCGGCGGCCCGAGCGAGCATGAGGTTGCCCAGGTTGACACACATGATGAGCAACACCATGCCTATAGCGCCGAGGAGCAGGAGTAACCCACGCCGCGAACCCGAGACGAGCTGGTCTTGAAGGCTGTTGACGACGGCCCGGAATTCCATCCCGGCAGTGTTGGCCTGCTTCGTGAGGTCGGCCTCGATGGTATTGAGATCGGTTAGCCCTTGTTCCCGGGTCGCACCGGGTTTAAGGCGTCCGAGAACCGTGTAATTAAAATTGTCTTGTAGCTTGCTTCGATCGAGCGCCAGAGGCTTCAGAACGTCTACGTCTCTTAATCCTGTGCCGCCGATCGGGGCGAGGAGGTCGGGGCGGGGGAAATGGAAATCAGCCGGCAGCACGCCTGCGATCACGTGCGGGTTGCCATCCAGCACGATCGTCCGGCCGAGCACTCCGGTGTCACCATGAAAGCGCCGCTGCCAAACGGCGGCACTCAGCAGGACCACGCGGTTGTTCTTCGGTTCGTCGTCCGCTGCGGTGAAATCACGCCCCAGAAAAGGCTTTACACCAAGTAGAGGTAGCGTGTTGGACGAGACTAACTCGGTTTTGAGACGCTCGGGCGGCCCATCGCCCGACGTCAGGTTGAGAGCGCCATCCTGCATGATTGCGAGATCGGCGAACGTGCGCGTGCGTTCGCGCCACGCATAGTAGTGGGCGGCATTCACAGGTATGCGGGGGTAGAGATGGCTGTACTGCGGAATCATCTCGGAAAGAGCCATCAACTGCTCGGGATTTTCATAGGGTAACGGACGGAACAGGACAGCATCCGCGACTGAAAACACCGCCGTGTTGGCCGCGATACCGATGGCGAGAATCGCAATGGAGGCAATGGTGAAACCCGGATTCTGCCGCAGGGTGCGCAAGGCCAGACGAGCGTCGCCTGAGAGTGTGTCCATGCCGAGTATTACGGGCGAGTATGGCTAAGAGTTCCCGAAAGTGGGTAGCTTAGGTCACAGTTTCGGAGTAACCCACTCAAACGCGCGGAGTCCCACAAGTAGACGTGGTTTTATGAGTAAACTTCTTCATATCGCCCTTGTCGCCGGGATGGCGGTTCCCCTCGCAATCGCCCAGAGCAGCACGCAGGTACCTCCTCCTCCACAAACGCCTCCGGCTACTACGCCGCAAACCCCCGGGAGCCATCCGGCTCCCGGACAGCCGGGTTCTCCATCCAGGACGAATCCGCAGAATCCGAGCAATCCGAATCAGACCACTACTACGAGGTCCCGCAGAACGCGGATGCGCCGTAACCCCAGCACGACCAGTACGACGAACCCGCAGCGTACGACAACCGGACAGAGTTAGTCTAAGACGCTGACTCGCTCGTGAAATTGAGTCCGTGTTAGCTACCATGAACGGTGTCTCTCCAAAGCATTAACCCGGCAACCGGTGAGATCCTCGCGAAAATCCCCGCGCATGATGATGCGGAGGTCGTCCGGCGATTGGAAATGGCGCGGACGACCTTCCGCCAGTATCGGTGGACATCCTTTTCCGATCGCGCCCGCTGGCTGACCCGCGCGGCTGAAATTCTCGAAACCCAAAAAGACCGCTTCGCGCGGCTGATGACGCTCGAGATGGGAAAGCCGATCAAGGCGGCGGGCGATGAAGCGCTCAAGTGCGCGCTGGGATGCCGCTATTACGTCGAACACGGCGAGCAGGCGCTTGCCGACGAGGTGGTCGCAACAAATGCCGGCAAGAGCTATGTGTGCTTTCAACCCCTGGGGCCGGTTCTCGCGATCATGCCCTGGAATTTCCCGTTCTGGCAGGTGTTCCGGTTTGCAGCTCCGGCATTGATGGCAGGAAACGTCGGGCTACTCAAGCACGCTTCCAACGTCCCGCAATGCGCTGTTGCCATTGAGGACATTTTCCGTGAGGCCGGCTTTCCGGATGGTGCATTTCAGACGCTCCTGATTGATTCCAGCAGGGTGCCAAAGATTCTGGCCGACCCGCGGATTGTGGCCGCAACATTGACCGGCAGTGAAGCCGCAGGGTCGGCAGTGGGGGCGGAAGCAGGGCGGCAGATCAAGAAGACTGTGCTGGAGCTTGGGGGTAGCGATCCGTTTATCGTTATGCCGACCGCGGATCTTGATGCTGCTGTACGAACCGCGGTCACTGCCAGGACCATCAACAATGGCCAGTCGTGCATCGCGGCGAAACGGTTTATCGTGGCGGAGCCGATCTATGAGACATTCCGCGAGCGGTTTGTCCAAGGCATGCAGTCGCTGAAGGTTGGCAACCCGCTGGACCCATCAACCGACGTCGGTCCGCTGGCGACGGCGAAGGTTCTGTCGGACCTGGAAGACCAGGTGCAGCGAGCGGTCGGGGCAGGCGCGCGAGTTTTGACGGGTGGGCAGCGCATCGGAGATCGCGGGAATTTCTATGCGCCAACTGTGCTCGAAGGAGTCACCAGCAACTCACCCATCTATAGCGACGAGATCTTCGGGCCAGTGGCGCAGCTCTTTCGAGTGGCTGATGTTGACTCCGCCATTGAACTGGCGAACGACACGCCATTCGGCCTGGGATCAAGCGCCTGGACCAACGACCCGGCCGAGCGGGCCAGGTTCATCAATGAACTGGAGGCAGGCCAGGTCTTCATTAATGCCATGGTTGCCTCCGATCCGCGGGTGCCGTTCGGCGGCGTGAAGCGGTCGGGCTACGGTCGCGAGTTAAGTTGGCACGGCATTCGCGAGTTTGTGAATGCGAAAACCGTCTGGCTCAAATGAGCGTCAGTCGTGCGGGAGGGCGCCGATGGGTTTTTTCTCGGTGATCTCCTTATAAGCGTCGCGGACCTGTCCAGCAAGACCGGGGCCGACCCAGTTCTTTACATTGTCCGGTAAGTGAACGCTCGCGACAGCCTCGTCAGCCTTCTTTCCACTGTCGACCGCTGCTTTGACTGCATCGTGCAGCGCGACCATGAAGGCACGCTGTCCTTCGAGGATTTCGCGGCCGCCACTTGGACCGTGACCGGGTAGCACGTGTTCGACGTCCAGTTTCATCGCGCCATCCATCACCTTCGGCCAGTTTCCGATGTTGCCGTCGGCGGTGTAGTTGTAGGGTCCGTTCACAGCCGCGTCGCCACTGCAGAGGACCTTCTCCTTCGGCAGGTAAACAAATCCGTCACCCCGCGTGTGCGCCCAACCGAAGAATCGGAATTCCACGCGGCGAGAACCGTCGGTCATGACGTAGGGACTCTTCGAAAACGTCTGCTGGGGCGGCTGCACCGTATCCTGGTGCATATCCCGAACGTCTTCGCGCTGCTTCGATGCCGCCTGCCAGCGCTTTGGCTCATAGCGCTTCATTTCTTCCGCCACACCGACGTAGGCGATGGTGACGGCGCCCATCTGCGTCCAAACCGCGTTGCCGTAGGAATGGTCCCCGTGATGGTGGGTGTCGAAGACGTACTTCACAGGCTTGGAGGACACCTTTTTGGCGTCTTCGAGCACGGCCCTTGCGCCGCTTGGGAAGTTCGCATCGACGACGATGAGATGATCCTTCATCTCGATGATCGCGTTGTTGCAGTGGCCGGCGTGTTCGATGTCCCCTTCGCGGAACCAGACCCCATCGGCAATTTTCTTGAGCGTGTTCGGCTGAGCATCGCTTCGCGTCACGACAAACCCCAGCGACAGCACAGCCAAAAACCCGGCGGATAACCACAAGCGGGCGTTTTTCATGGTGTTGTTCGCGATTGTACAACACGGGACTGTTAAAATCATGGTTTCAGGAGGATTATGGGTCCTATTCAGCGTCGTGTCTCAGTGCCGGTGTCGATTGGAGGGGTACAGGTTGGCGGCTTGAACCCCATCGTTGTCCAATCGATGACCAATACCGACACCGCGGACGTAATGTCGACTGTAAACCAGACCATGGCGCTCGCCGCTGCCGGGTCGGAGCTGGTGCGTGTCACCGTCAACACCGAGGCGGCCGCCGCGGCGGTTCCGAAGATCGTCGAAACACTCGACAAATTCGGTGTCCGCGTTCCTATCATCGGCGATTTTCATTACAACGGGCACATCCTGCTGAAGAAGTATCCCGAGTGCGCGCGCGCGTTGGCGAAGTACCGCATCAACCCGGGGAACGTGAACATCGGCAAGAAGCACGATGACAACTTCCGGACCATGATCGAGGCGGCAATCGAGTATGACCGGCCGGTGCGCATCGGCGTAAACTGGGGCTCGCTCGACCAGGCGCTGCTGACCCGCATGATGGATGAGAATTCCAAGCTGCCGAATCCACTGGACGCGAAACAGGTCATGATGAATGCCATTGTCGCGAGCGCATTGTTTTCGGCGGAGTCGGCAGAGCGGCATGGGCTGCCGCGCAACCGTATCATCCTCAGCGCGAAAGTCAGTGGCGTCCAGGATCTGATTGAGGTGTATCGGATGCTGGCGGCGAAGTGCGTGTATGCCCTGCATCTCGGTTTGACAGAGGCCGGACTGGGTTCGAAGGGCATCGTCGCGACGACAGCGGCTTTGTCGGTCCTGCTTCAGGAAGGGATCGGCGATACGATTCGGGCGTCGCTCACGCCGCTTCCGAACGGCGACAGGACCGACGAAGTCATCGTTTGCCAGCAGATCCTCCAGGCGCTGGAGCTTCGCCGCTTTACTCCGCAGGTGACGGCATGTCCGGGGTGCGGCCGCACTACCAGCACGTTCTTCCAGGACATGGCGGACCAGATCCAGACCTATCTGCGCGAGCAGATGCCGGTGTGGAAGAGCCGCTACGTCGGGGTCGAGGAGATGAAAGTTGCGGTCATGGGATGCGTCGTAAATGGACCCGGCGAATCCAAGCATTCGAACATCGGCATTTCGCTGCCGGGAACTTTCGAGGAGCCGGTCGCGCCGGTATATGTGGATGGGAAGCTGTCGACCACGCTCCGCGGAGACCATATTGTGGCCGAGTTTATTACGATTCTGAACAATTACGTTGAACGTCGGTATGTTGCGCAGGTGGCGGAGACGGTGCCGGTTTAGGAGTGGTTATGCCAAACCGCCTGCGAGCCAAGGGGGGCAGGCATTCAGCCAGGCATTCAGTCTGCCCGACTTCTGCCCAGAGCGAGTTAGCGCGGAGAGAACAGGCGATTATAGAACGGAAGCGGAGCCGCCCGAACTGGGGAGACGGCTGCGCATGATTACCGAGAAGATTGCTTCCTCAGGCGAGCAATTGCTGACGCTCAGTCAGCTCGAACGAGAACTGGCGGAGCGAGCGTGGCGGATTGCGGTAAGCCCAAATCGTCCGAACATTTCTCGATAGGTGTTCTTTAGAACAAGGACAATGAGACGCCTCGAGCGTCAGGGTATGGGTGGCCGTTCATGCCGCGGCTGGTAGACTCCCAGCTTTCCGCCGCCGGGAAGCGATACTTTCGTGAGTAGCCCCCATGGCTGCTTCGTCAGCTCGGCGCATGCGATCCCCTGCTTCTCCATCTCACGGGTAAACGTCGCGATATCGTCACATCAGGTAGAACTCGTGGACGTCGTTCTCCTCCGAAGGATGTACCGCCACCTCCGCCGGCGGCAGTCCGAAGATTAGCCATCCATGCCCTACATCCACATGCGGCAGGCGGAGCACATCGCGCAGGAACGCGCGGTCCGCCTCCGGATTCGTGCTGTAAATGATGGAATGCGCGCCGCTGATCATCTCCTCTCCTCCTTGGGAGCCGGATTCCCGTGCTCGACGAAGTTCTTGAGCCGTGTGAATTGCTCCTTCACGACGTTATCGAACGGAGCGGCCCAGGTGTTCAGGCCCGCCGGCAGGTAGCCCGCCACAGCGTAAATGACCTCCAGTTTGGTGCCGCCTTCGGCTGGCGAAAGCTGGATCTCCATGCCGCCGGTAGTAGCTTTCGACAGCAACGGTCCCATTCCGCCGTGCATCACCAGAGCCTTGCCGGGCATGGCCACGAACACCTCCATGTGCCGGACACCGCCGCCGTTGGGCAGTTTCTCGCAGAAACATCCCGCAGGCTTGTCTTCGATGCTCAGATTATGGGCGTTGTGCGAGAAAGTGTGCTCTGGGCGGCGGTAGACCTCGTCGGGCTGCGCCTGGATGTTCACCGTAGTGCGAACGGTGAATCCACCGGCGGAAGAATCCACGATCTCGGCTTTGGCCGGGTACGTCGCAAGGGCCAGAAGCAGAACGAACCCTCTCGCAAGATTTCTCATGCCTTTAATTGGGACTTTCATTTTACGCATCCTGGGAGGGTGGAGTAAACATCCCCTGATGATCAAATCACCCGACCCGCCCCCGCCGACGGCCGCACCCTGTAAAAAACCGGATCGATGCCGAAACGCCCGCGATACGCCGCGTGAAGCGTCGACTCAAAGCGATCGGCAGCCGTGGGGTCAACAAGGTTCACTGTGCAGCCGCCAAATCCGCCGCCAGTCATGCGGGCGCCATGAACTCCGGGAATCGTAAGGGCAGTGTCGACGAGGAAATCAATTTCGGAGCAACTGATCTCATAATCTTGCTGCATACTGCGATGCGAGGCTACAAAAAGTCGGCCCATCTCCGTGAGGTCGCCCAACCGGCACGCGGCGGCAAACTCCTGAACCCGGCGATTCTCTGAAAGCACATGGCGGGCGCGCTTGCGGGCAGCCTCGTCCTCAATCCGCGCGAGCTGGTCTTCGGTGGCGTCGCGCAGAGACTCGATTCCGCCAATCTGTTCGACAGCAAGGCGGCATTCGGCCACCCGTTCGCGATATGCCGAAGTTCCGAGTTCGTGCTTCACCATGGAATTGACGGCAACCACTGCGACACCGGCGGGCAACTTCACCGCTACGCTCGTGAGGCTGCGGCAGTCGATCTGAATCGCGGCATGCTCACGGCCAAAAATCGCGACATACTGGTCCATGATTCCCGAGGGCAGTCCGACGAATTGGTTTTCCGCCTTGCGGCAGAGTTCGGCTAACTCTACGGTCAGGTCCTGCCGGCCCAGGGCAAGAGCCGACGCCACTTCGATTGCCGCCGACGAACTCAGGCCCGACCCCAGCGGCACAGTGCTGTGGAACATAATATTGCGCCCGCGGAGCCCCGGCATCTGCCGGGCGACGCCAACGACGTAATCGCTCCAGTCCTTCTGCGGGTAGAGGTTTGGGACACGTTCGACCGGCCATTCGCGCCCCTGCTCCAGGTTTAGCGAATAAAGGCGCAGCATGTTGTCGTGGCTCGGAGCAGTCGCGGCGTAGCACGCCAGATCGATCGCAATCGGCAGCACGAAGCCGTCGTTGTAATCGGTATGCTCGCCGATGAGGTTTACTCGTCCGGGAGCCCGGAAGACATCGGGCGTTCGTTGGAACCTGGTTTCGAAAGCTTCGATCAGGTTGCTCGACGGGCTAACCACAGCATCACACTACCAAACACAAGCATGGGGAGACCACAGTAGAGGTTCACGTTGGCGTCGGTGAGCGGCGCCCGCGCGCCTGGCATGGCGAACGACGCGACGACCAGGATCAGCCCGGTGAGGAGGAAAAACAGTCCGATGGGTCCGCGAAGGTCTTCCATGGTTACCAGAATATGATGTTCAAACCGATCAGCAGAACAGCCACAATGATCGCCAGTGGCGCGGGGCGCCTCCACCAGGCCACTTCCTCGTGGGGAATGTCGGTGACGCCGTAAACCAGGTTGTGCAACTCGGATTCGGCTTTGGGCCGCGTTGCGAGGCTCACTACGATCGTCACCACAAAACACATCGTCCAGGCGACGATCGCCAGCCAGAAGTTCTGCGCCATGGTTGAGGGGAATTGGTGCAGGTTCGCGATCCATCCGCCTTTGCCCTCCGCTACGGTCAAGCCATGCGTCAGGGCGGCGCCGGTCGTGCCGGCCAGCAAACCGGTAAATGCACCATGCCCCGTCGCGCGCTTCCAGAACATACCCAGCAGGAACGTTGCGAAGAGCGGAGCGTTCACGAAGCTGAATACGAGCTGCAACATGTCCATGATGTTGTTGAAAGAGGTGGCGAGATAAGCGGTAAGCACGGAGAGGAGGACTCCGACGACGGTCGTGATGCGCCCAACGAGCAGATAATGCTGGTCAGCCGCGCGAGGGTGGATATAGCTCTGATAGATGTCGTACGTCCATACCGTGTTAAACGCGCTGACATTGCCGGCCATGCCCGACATGAAGGACGCCATCAGCGCCGTCAGGCCCACCCCCAGCATACCGGAGGGATAAAACTGCGCCATTAACGTCGTGAGTACGAGGTTGTAATTCTGGGGCAGTTCGTAGCCCACGGCCATTTTCGACAGCGCCACCGCCGCGATGCCCGGCAGGATGACGACAAACGGCATGAACATTTTGGGAAACGCGGCTACCAGCGGGGTACGGCGCGCCGCGGACATGGAGTCGGCCGCCATGGCACGTTGCACGACGAGGAAATCCGTGCACCAATAACCGAACGACAGCACGAAGCCGAGGCCTGCGATGAGGCTGAATGCTTCCACACCCATGGGATTCTGCGATGGGTTGCCGACGTGTTTCCAGGAGTGGGTCATCACCTCAGGAATCCGCGCCGCGACCCCCGACCAGCCGCCGGCCTTCGTGGTGGCGAGGATCGCCAGCGGCGCGAATCCCAGGACAATCAGGAAGAATTGCAGAACCTCGTTGTAGATGGCGCTCGTGAGGCCGCCCAGGAAGGTATAGACCAGGACGATCGCCGCCGAAAGCAGCACCGAGGCCGTAAAGCTCCACCCAAGCACCAACTGGAACAGAAGCCCGAGCGCGTACATCGAGATGCCTGACGAGAACACGGTCATGACAGCAAACGTAATCGCATTCAGAGCCCGGGTCTTTTCGTCGAAACGCAGTTTCAGATACTCCGGCACGCTCCGCGCCCGGCTTCCGTAATAGAACGGCATCATGAAAACGCCGACGAACAGCATCGCGGGAACAGCTCCGATCCAATAGAAGTGCGACGTCATGATGCCGTACTTGGCTCCGGACGCGCACATGCCGATCACCTCCTGTGCGCCGAGGTTTGCCGCGATGAAGGCCAGGCTGGTGATCCACACTGGAACAGATCGATGCGAAGTGAGGAAGTCCTCGCTGGTGACCACGCGCCGCCGCACTAACCAGCCGATGCCGAGAACGAATACGAAATAAAGCGCGAGTAGGAGATAATCGATTGAGGCCAGTTTCAAACAGGGAAGTCTACCACACTGTAATCAAATTGTTATGAAACCCATTGCCACGATTCTCCTGGCGTCTGTTCCGTATTTGGTCGGAGCCGATCTCACCCCTCGTACGCGTTCCTTCGCGTTCGAATACCAGGCAACCGTTAAAGACATTCCCGCGGGCGCGAAGCACGTCGACCTCTGGGTCCCCGTACCGCACGACGATCCCTATCAGCAGATCACGCATTTCGTGGTCGAATCGGCGAACCCATACAAGATCGCGACCGCTCCGTTGGGTAACCGCGTGCTGCACGTGGGCATCGACAACCCCAAAGAGACCAATTTCACGGTGACGATGCGCTTCGATGCCACGCGTGAGGAGCATCGGCAAGCCCGTCTGTGGGAACCCGTGAAGCTGACGAAAGACGAGGACCCGGCCGCACTCGCAGAGTATTTGAAGCCGGATCGTCTGGTGCCGCTCGACGACAAGATTCGCACCTGGGCACGCGAAGTGGTGGAAGCCGCGCACGCGCATACCGATCTCGAGATGGCTCAGGCCATCTACAATCATGTCGTTGCAACCGTGAAATACGATAAGACCGGCAAGGGTTGGGGACGCGGGGACATCTACTACGCCTGCGAAGCACGCCGCGGCAACTGCACCGACTTTCATGCCATCTTTATCGGTTACGCCCGGGCCATGGGGATTCCTGCGCGGTTCGCGATCGGTTTCCCGCTGCCGTCCGAACGTGGCCAGGGCAAGATCGCCGGCTACCACTGCTGGGCGGAATTCTACGCAAAGGGGATCGGATGGGTGCCCATCGACGCGTCGGAAGCCGCCAAGAACCCCTCACGGCGCGAGTATTTCTTCGGCTCGCACGATGAGAATCGAATTGAGTTCTCGAAGGGCCGCGACGTGATCCTGGCTCCGAAACAGGCGGACCAGCCGCTCAACTACTTCGTCTATCCGTATGCAGAGGTCGACGGGAAGGCATTCTCGGGAACTGAAATTGCTACAAGTTACCGGGATGCTTCTATTTCGCAGGCGGCAGTGCGATAAATGTCGACGGCTCGACAGAAGTGTCGACCCGTGAGCGCGATTTCCCGGGCTACATCGAAGACGGTGGGCTGCCGCACAGTCGCTGTAACGATCACGCGGTTGCCCTCACTAAATCTCTATAAACGGAAGACGATAAGAGAAATAGTTTAAACTTCCACGACGTTTTCTTACGTCTATCAAACAGTAGGAGTGGAGCATGTTGAGATGCGGGCGGTTTTGTCTAACCGCTATCGCAGTAATCGTGGGTCTGTTCGCAGAGAATGCTTCCGATGAACGTGTGCGAGTTGAGCGCGTCCCGGTTCTCGGTGGTGGCGAGCTGATCACGCTGATTTGCCAGTTGCCGCAAGACGCGGCGTCGGGGAAAGCGGGGCAGGATTTTCCCCTAATCAGCATCCTTCGGGACACCATGGGGGATGCCGACCCCAGTAACGACGCTTTGCGGAGCGTATGGGTGCTATCTTATGCCCGACCCTCGATTTTCCAGCGAATCGCCGGCACGCTTCCGTTTCTATACATGCGCGCTGGTTCGTCGCAGCGGCACGACCACGGAGTGCCGGTACCGATCTTCGACATGGGCGCCGCGGGCCGCCGTACTTTTCCGAAAGTGACGCGCGCGGTCCTGCAGTCCGAGATGTTGGATACAATCGGCATACCTGTGCGGGCATCCACCCGCGCTTATAGTGGCAACGCCACCGATTTTCGAAATCAGCATGTGTGGCAGGCGCTCAACGTGCTTTCATCGACGTCGCCCAACGACGAGCTATCGGCCTCGGACCTGGAGCGATTACAGGCTCGGCTGCTTTTGAGCACACGAATGCTGGGTGATCTGGTCAGCGAATCGTACCTTTCGGCGGCCTTCAACAAGGAGAACACCGCGCGAATGGAGACGCGCGGCCACAATTGGGAACTCCTGCGACAAAAGGCCGAGGAGGACGGGCTCTACTTCCAGCCGCTGTCGGTGGGCTTCAACAAGTCGGCGCACGCGCTGTTGTGGATCGAGAGCCATCACTACGACCGCGATATGCCGTTCAACGGCCAGTTTCTGAGTATCGCCAATCCATTCGAAGGAAATTGGCTGGAGAAGTGGAAGGGCTACAAGGAAACCTGGTACCTGGATGCAAATGGGGCGCGAGTGGACGCCGATATACCAGGCGCGCGTCCTGTTGAGATGGTGCCCGTGGCTCTGTACAGCCTTGACCATCCACGCACACCCCTGCTTCTGGTCGATTTTCGGCGGCCATCCATGCCGAAGCGGCGCGAGATGATGCGTCGGGCCGTGGACCAGGTGACAGTTGGCGTTTTGGGGCTCACCGGTTTCGGTAACTGGCCGTTTCTGGCTGGTAATACGGCCTGGCGATTCGTGCGGACCCGTTGGGGCGCCGCGATGGACCGTACCGCGCGTGAACGGGCCTATGCGCAGCTCGACCATTCCTTGTTTCTCGATGAATCTTTGAATCCGGCTCTGCGGCGGGAACTGCAGCGTCGTGTCGATGGGTTTGCGATGAACCCGATGGACAACGGGATGGCGGTGGAAGCGCGCATCGCCCGCGAGCAGTATGCGGCCCTGGTGGCGTTTGCCGGCCGGCCGGGAGGCCTGGAGAAAACCCTAGCACGCGACCGGTCGATGGAGATTGCTCCAGAAGTGCATTCCAAAGGGTCGCGTGCCATGTTCGAACTCGCCCATGTCGCGACGTTCGGGCGGTATCAGCACACCGATCGCATGAATACCGAACTGCTGGCGGAAGTCGACCGGGAACGGCGCTTTGCGTGGCACAAACGCTTTCTCGAAGATGTACTCGATTCGACGCCTCGCGCAGAAGTGGCCTTTGACATGGGGCAAGTGCAAAAATCGCTGGACGCAATCACCGAGATCGGTGGCGAGAATCCGAATCTGCGCGAGGAGAGTGAGCAGCTTGTACGTCGTGTTTTGGCTCAGACTTCCGACGCTATGACCCGCCAGCGCTGCCTCGAGTGCCTGCAGCGGCTGGCCAAGCTGCCTGTTGTGTCAACGCCCGCGGCAGCCGTTTCCGCGGACAACGGAGCACAGTAGTCTTGAGCATCCGCCTGGCCGGGCTATTAGCGCTGGCCGCATCGCTCGCCTGGGGGGCGCCCAAGCGCCTCGTCATCCTCAAGGTCGATGGGCTTCCTAAGGATATTGTTCAGAAATATCTCGACGAGCGCGACCCTTTGAGCGGAAAAAGCCGGCTGCCTTGGCTGGATCGCATTTTTCGGCAGCAGGGAGCATCGGTCGATAACTTCTACGTCCGTGGTATCAGCCTGTCGGCGCCGTCCTGGTCGATGCTCGATACCGGGCGGAATCTCGTGATTCGTGGAAACGCCGAATACGACCGCTACACGCTGCGGGTCTACGATTACCTCAACTTCTTTCCGTTTTACGTCGGCTATGCGCGGGCGAAGCGTGCCGATATGCCCGGGGTCGAGGTGCTCGATGAGGCGGGAGTGCCGCTGCTCATCGACCGCTATCCTTCCGGCGAGCGCTACCAGAGCATGCAACTCTATCAGCGCGGGGTTTCGTGGGAGACCCTCGGCGGAACGCTCGTTCATCGCATCACCTCACGCACACCCGGACAGCTCTTTAACGAGTGGCAACTCGGCTTCGAGCTGGGGAAGGGTGTTAACGAGCAGGTAGAGCGGGAGCTCATCGCGAAGCTGGCCGACCCGAATGTCCGCTATCTCGATTTCTTCGTCGGCGATTACGACCATGTCGGACACCTCACGAATGACGCGGCAAGTCAATATGGGGTGATCCGGCAGTTGGACACCTTGGCGGGCCGCATCTGGACGGCGATCCAGGGGAGCGAGCTCGCGGATCAGACTATTTTCGTGCTGGTGTCGGATCACGGTATGAACACCGACCCGGCGGTGATCAGCCAGGGCTACAGCCTCATCGACTTCTTCGGCAGCGCCGAGGGCGGCGGGCATCACGTCATCACCAACCGCCATCCACTCACGGAATACAAACTGAAAGGGCTCGACCCATTCGTTTCTGAAGTGGTGACGCCTAGTGCGCATTCTTTCTATCTCAAGGACCAGGCCGACGATTACCCCACAGCATTGCTTGATCTGGACGGTAACGAACGGGCCTGCGTGCAGTTGCGGAATAATCGCCTCAACGAGCTGCAGATTCTGCTGCAGCGGCCACGCGATTCGCGTGCCATCTTCCAATTGCTTGATGAACAGCGCGCTTCGTGGGAGCGGACCCTGAAGGAACTGGACGAGGAACTTGGGGCTTTGCGGCGATTGATCGCCCGGCTCGACGCCACGGTCAAGAGCACATCGGTTAAGTGGGCCAAGTCGCACCGGAAGGAAGGCGCGTACCTCGATTTGCGGCGGCAGACGGCGCAGTTGCATTCGTGGCAGGAGGACGAAGTCGGATACTCGGCGTATGCGCGCGCGCTGGCTCGCCTGCTGCGCATGGAGCCGAAACAGTTCGAAAGCTCAAAGCCGAAGACCGATGAACTGATCCCCAAACGTGTAATGGGCGATCCGAACACCATCTACGATCTGCAGAATTATGCCGTAGGGCCCGGTACCGATGGCTTCCGGCGGGTGAACTATTTCGAGCTGATCACGGGTGTGCGTGTTCGCAACAACGTGCAGGCCCAGGTGAGCTCCAAGCCTGTGGATTTTGTCGCCGTCCGCTGTCCGGTAGAAGCGCCCGATGAAGAAGGGATCTGGGTTTACGAATCGGAAACGAGCCAGGCCTTGATCCTGTCGCGCCGCGGCCAGTCGGGCCTCGAGTTGCGCTACGTTCCGGTACAGGGGTTACGGCAGGACCGGTCGGGCAAAGTCACATATACGGAGCAGCCTTGGCGTGACGGGCTTCCCCTGCGCATATTCGAGGACCCGCAGCTTAGTGTCCCAGGCGATCGGGCGGAGTGGCTAAGCGGCTGGCATACAGATCGCGAGTGGCTCGAAGCCGTGCACCAAACAGCTTATTCGAACGCGATTATAGGGCTGCAGGAGGAGTTGTCGCGCGATCTTCCGGCGCCGGCCGTGCCGCCCAAGAGCGCGGACGAAATCGTGTTGCGGCGCTTTGAAGAGCGAAAGCGGCACTTGGCCCAGGCTGACCTGCTGATTCTGGCGTCGAACCATTGGAACTTTAATACTCGCGGGTTCAATCCCGGCGGCAACCATGGGTCTTTTTTTCGTATCTCGACCCATTCCGTGTTTATGCTCGCCGGGGCAGGAATTCCCGAAGGGCTTCGCGTGGAACGGCCGTATGACAGCCTGAGCTTCATGCCTACGCTTTTATCCCTTACGGGGCTCGCGAGCCCGGACGAACTAAAGCGCTTTCCTGGACCCGTGATTGACGAGTTCGATCCTAACCGCCATCGAAGCGAGACTGCGGAAGCTTCCTTATACAATTGCTGTAGATGAGAATTCTTGTTACCGGCGGAGCGGGCTTCATCGGCTCCGCGTTCATTCGACTGGCACTGCGTTCCACCGATCACGAGATTGTCAATTTAGACAAGCTTACATACGCCGGGAATCTCGAGAACCTGGCCTCAGTTGGCGATCATCCGCGATATCGGTTTGTGAGGGCCGACATCGCGGATCGCGAAGCTGTCGAGCAGGTTGTTGGCGAATCGAAGCCGGACACACTGGTGCACTTCGCGGCCGAATCGCACGTCGACCGCAGCATATTCGCGCCGACGCCGGTCTTCGACACCAACCTGCGCGGAACGTTTACCCTGCTCGAAGTTGCGCGCGCGCACGCGATCGGCCGCTTCATTCATGTTTCGACCGACGAGGTATATGGCAGTCTGGAAGCGCCACTCGAAGCGGACGAGACCTTCCCGCTGAATCCCAGCAGTCCCTATTCCGCGGCGAAGGCAGGCTCCGATCTGCTGGCGCTGGCCTATGCCAAGACTTACAAAATGCCGGTCATTGTGACGCGTGCCTCGAATAACTACGGCCCGCACCAGTTTCCCGAGAAACTGATTCCGCTGATGATTTCGAATGCCCTGGAAGACAAGCCGCTTCCGGTCTATGGCGACGGGATGCAGGTTCGGGATTGGCTCTTCGCCGATGACCATTGCCGCGCGATTCTAACGCTCGTCGGGAAAGGCCGTGTCGGCGAAATCTATAACATCGGAGGCAATCGATCGGTGGCGAACCTTGAGGTGGTCGAGCGGATTCTCGCAGCGCTCGGAAAACCTCATAGCCTCATCCAGTACGTGCAGGATCGCCCGGCGCACGACCGCCGTTACGCCCTATCCAGCGAGAAATTAATGCGCGAGACCGGCTGGGAGCCGGAGATGGATTTCGAGCGCGGCCTGCAGGCTACGATTGATTGGTACCGCAACAATCCCGAGTGGGTGCGGCACGTCAAATCGGGTGAATATCAGAAGTTTTATGAGCTCAACTACGGGCGTCGGGAGACGGCTCCGGCGTAAAGTCGAGCTCCTGGCGCACCGGGTTGCGCACGAGCGGGTGCGCGGAATTCTCCAGGTTAGCCGGACTGCATCGAGCCTGCGCTACCTTGAAGTCGTGAGCAAAGCAGTTTGCGCCATGCTGCTGCTGGCCGGTTTCGCCGCCGCGCAACCCACCCAAACTCCGCGTGTTGTCGCGGTGAATATCGACGGAATTATCCATCCCGTCACGGTCGAAATCGTCTCGCATGCAATTGAACAGGCACGCGAGCAGCAAGCTTCCGCCCTCCTGATCCGGCTGAATACGCCCGGGGGCTTGTTGGACGCGACCCGCGAACTGATTCAACACGTGACCGCTTCGCCCGTGCCGGTGATCACCTACGTCACTCCCAGCGGCGCCCGCGCGGCGTCGGCAGGCTTCTTCATTCTGGAGTCGGGTGATATCGCGGCGATGTCGCCGGGTACCAATACGGGCGCGGCTTCACCCGTTCTCATGGGCCAGGAGATGGACCCGGTAATGCGGAGCAAGGTCGAGAACGACGCGTCGGCGCTGTTGCGCAGCCTGACCGCGAAGCGCGGTCGCAATAGCGAATTGGCCGAAAGCACCGTCCGGCAGGCGAAGGCTTTCACCGAGAAAGAGGCGCTCGACGGCAAACTGATCGACCTCATTGCCGCCGATGAACGGAGCCTGTTCGATCAGTTGAATGGCCGCCAGATCACGTTGTGGAGCGGCAAGCAGGTGACGTTAAACCTGGCAGGCGCCGGCATTGTCGCGGCGGAGACGACGTGGCGTGAGCGCTTCGTGGGGGCGATTGCCGACCCCAACATCGGATTCATCCTTCTGATCATAGGGGCGCTGCTGATCTACGTGGAATTCACGTCGCCCGGACACATCGTACCTGGTGTGGTAGGTAGTATTCTCGTTCTGCTTGCTTTGTCGGCGCTGTCGGTGCTTCCAATAAACTGGGCCGGCGCCGGCTTGCTCGTGCTTGGCATCGCGATGCTGGTCCTCGAGATGAAGTTCACGACGCACGGGGCGCTCGCCGCGGGCGGTATCGCCGCCATGATTCTGGGCGCGGTGCTCCTCATTCAAGGTCCGCCGGAAGTCCGAATTCACCTTGCAACGGCGGTTGCGGTAACGCTGCCTTTCGCGGCGATCACATTACTTCTCGTTTACGCGGTGATTCGGGGGCGCCGGGACAAAGCAATTATGGATAACGGGGGCGTCATCGACGAAATCGGAGTGGCTCGCACGCCGCTCGCGCCGGAAGGTAAGGTTCTGGTACACGGTGAATACTGGGACGCCATTTCGTCAACTCCGGTTGATGAGGGCGCGACCGTCCGAGTCCGCTCCGTGGACGGCTTACGGCTGAAGGTGGAACCCGCACAGCGCATCTGACCCTGTAGTATGGGGTTTATGAGAGTCGCGGTGCTCGGGCTGGGTTTCATGGGCAGCACGCACCTGCGCGCTTTGCGCGGCGTGGCGCGTGCGAGCCTGGCCGCCATCTACAGCTCGGATGAGAGGAAGCTGGCGGGTGACCTGACCGGTATTCAGGGTAACCTCGGCGGCCCAGGCGAGAAATACGACTTCAGTGCGGTGAAGAAATATCGCGACCTGGAGCCATTGCTTGCCGATCCGGAGATCGATGCCGTCGATATATGTTTACCCACGCATCAGCACGCTGCGGTGGCAATCGAAGCGCTGCGCAACGGTAAGCACGTTCTGGTCGAGAAACCGATGGCGCTCGACGGCTCCCACGCCGACGCAATGATTGCGGAGGCGCAAAAGCAAGGCCGGGTCCTCATGACCGCGCAGGTGCTGCGGTTTCTGCCGATGTATGCGGCGTTGCGCGATGCACTGCGAGACGGCTCACTCGGGTCTGTCCGTCACGCGACTTTCCGCAGGCGCTGCGCAGCGCCCGCATGGAGCCAATGGCTCGGTGATTCTGCAAAGAGCGGTGGAGGCGTATTCGACCTGTTGATCCACGATGTCGACATGTGCCTGCATCTGTTCGGCATGCCGGCGTTCGTTTCGGCTACCGGCTACGCTGCGCCGGCCTCGGGTGTCGACGTGATTACGGGCGAGTTGCATTACCCCGGATTGGGCACTGCGGTGGTCACCGGCGGCTGGCATCATCCCAAGACTTATCCGTTCTCGATGGAGTACACGGTGGTGGCCGACCGGGGAACGGTTGAATACAGCTCAATGGGTACCCCGCCTACGCTGTACCGCGATGATGGAGCCGTCGAACCCCTCCCGATGCCGGAAAAAGATGGCTATCAGGCCGAGATCGAGCATTTCATCGACTGCTGTGACAGCGGCCGTATGCCGGAACTGTGTCCGCCCGCCGAATCGGCAGCGGCGGTCAAGCTCACCCGTTTGATGGTGGAAGCAAGGAATGAAAACGGAGGAAGGATTCCATGCACCATTTGGACGCACGTGAAGTCGGCATAATGTTCTGGGCCGAGCGCGATCGCCTCGCCGAGATCAAGGCCCTGGGCGTTCGCTGCGGGCAACTCGGGATTCCCGGAGGCACAAACCTGGGACATCACTTTGCAGTCGGCTGGAAAAAGGCACTGGCGGAGGAGGAGTTCACCATCGTCACGGTCTTTGCGGCTTACAGCGGTGAGGATTACGCCGATATCCCGACCGTGCAACGAACCGTGGGGTTCATTCCTCGCGAAACCCGCGCCGAACGCGAACGCCGCACCTTTGAAGTGAGCGACTTTGCGGCGGCCCTGGGCGTCAAGAGCATCGCGTGCCATATCGGCTTCGTCCCTGAGGACAAGAACGACCCGGATTACGTCGCGGTTCGGGACATGGTGCGCAGGGTCTGCGATCACGCCTCGAAGCATCACCAGACATTTGCGCTGGAAACCGGGCAGGAGCCTGCCGAAGTCCTGTTGGAATTCCTGAAGGACGTGGACCGTAAGAACCTTGCCATTAACTTCGATCCGGCAAACATGATCTTGTACGGGACGGGAGATCCGGTGGAAGCGCTCGGCGTTTTAGGCAAGTATGTGGTTTCGGTTCACGCAAAAGATGGGGATTATCCACCGAAGGACGTTGCGGGTGCGCTCGGGAGGGAAAGGCCGCTTGGCGAGGGGGCGGTGGGAATCGAGCGTTTCGTGGGCAAGCTGAAGGAGATCGGGTTTACAGGACCGCTCAACATCGAGCGCGAGGCTCACGACCCCGACCAGAGGATGCGGGACATGCGGGATGCCGTCCCATACCTGGAGGCCATAGTTCGGGGAGTTGGGTTTCAGGCGTAGAGGTAGCGCAGGCGTTTTCGCCTGCGCTACCTCGCTAAGATCTGAAATTTGCTCAGGGCTTCTTGGCCGCGGCCGCGGGCGTCGTCGTACGAGCCGCCGGCGTGGTGCTGGTCGCCGCAGGCTTCGGGGCTGCCGTTCCGCTCGCAGGCGCCGCGCTGCTGTTCGCCGCGCCACCACCACTTGCGTTCGCCTTATCGTACAGCTCGACGATGTCCTTCGTGATGTCGATGGTGTTCGAAGCATAAAGAACCGGCGTCTGCGGATTGCTGACATCCAAAATCAGCGTATAGCCGTTCTCCTTGGCGTATTTGTCGATCACCGCCATCATCTTCTGGCCGAGACCTTGCAGCAGCTTCTGCTGTTCCTGGTCCATCTCGTCCTGAGCATCCTGCATGTCGCGATTCAGAGTCTTGGTCTTCTGATCGATGGTTCGATACAGATCGTTCTTCGCGGTTTCGCTCAGAGTGTTCTGGCCCTTTTGGAGTTGATCCTTGAGACTGTTGATCTCATTCTGTCGACCCTCCATGTCTTTACGTTTCGGGCCGGCCTTGGCGTCCAGCTCAGCGGCGGCCTTCTGCCCGTCTTTGGTGGCCACGATCGCGCCTTGAATACTAATCACGGCGTACTTTTGTTGCGCAAAGCCAATAGTGGATAGTCCCAGCGCCAGCACGCAAAATCCTAAAACCTGTCTTGTCACAAGTGAACTCCTAAAGTCTCGTTAAATTCATTTTATCCAATGTTGCTCAGACGCTAGAACGTACGTCCGATCGTGAAACGGAACATCGACCGTTTCTCGAAGAAGGGGAGGGGTTGGCCAAACTGCGCCACTGCGCTGTTATAGGTAGCCGCGTTGGGGAATACGGACCTGTCTACCGCGATCGGCGGCTGCAGGTACTCCCGAACCACGCTGGGATTGTAGGCCCAGTAGACGCGGAACGGGGCGTTTACGACCGGCATCAGGACCTGAATTTCGAGTCCGGTCGACATGCGCATTTTTTGGGTTCCCGGTGCGATGTAAGCCTTGCCGGTAAATCCAGCCTGGGGAAACTCGGCATTAAGTTGGTCGATACGGCCGGGATTGAGTTTCAATTGGCTGGCAAGCGAAAGCTTGTCAACCCCGGCGTCGACGAATGCCGCCAGCGTCACCGGACCGACAATCGGGATGCGGTATTCGAAATTCGTAACGATGTTCGTATCGCCGCCCGGGAACTCTAATTGATAAACCGGAATCGTCTGGGTGACATTCACGAACGAAACGACACCGTTAGAGACGACTCTCTGCTGCCGTATCGTACCATCGGGATTCAGCACATTGACTTGCGCGGTGCTGGGCAGGAAGGCAATAGGACTGATGCCCCAAATATCGAAACCGCGAATGTCGTTCTCACCGCCAGCATAGTAGCGGTTGAACGGCGGAGCTACCTTGCCGCCGTAACCCGTGAGGAACCGGCCCAGCAGGTGCATTCCAATCACGTGACCCTTTTTGAAGCCGCCCCGGAAGTATTTGGCATCGAGCGTCGGTTCCAGCGTATTGACGTTGCCGCCCAGGACGCTTCCGGCGAACGCGACCGAGAAAAACAGCGACTTGCCGGCCGTCGGCGTGATCGGATGGTTTACCGTGTTGAAGGTGTACGACGGAATGACCTTGCTGGTGCGAATACCGTTCAAGGAATTCGGACCGCCAACACCCTGGAAATCCAGGTAATTGAAGTACTGGTTCGACGCAGTCGTCAGCGTCGTGATGTTGGAAATGTCGTACCCGTAGCTCAAGCCTAAGCGGGCGAAGCTGCGCCGCAGCGGATAGCTCATGAAAACCGTGCCGCCGTAGCCGTTCGAAACATAGTTCAGAAGATTCTGTTGTCCTAACTGCTGGTACAGCGGAATCAGGTTCTGTCCCGACAGAATCGATGCTTCGCGAGCCTGATCGTAATTGAAGCGCTGGGTGTACAGCGTGAATCCCGTCTGAATGGGCTTGTCCAACAGATACGGCTCCGTGAAGCCGAATTGCACGCTGCGCAAACGGGTTCCGAGCTGGGAATTCAGGCTGAGCGTCTCGCCTAATCCGAGGAAGTTGTTCGTGGAATATGAGAAGCCCAGGAAGCTGCCGGCTATGCCCGACACGCCACCGTTCAACTGGATGGAGTTCTTGCCACGCTCTTTCACCTTCAGCGTGACGTCGACCGTGTCGGTCCTCGGGTCCTGATGGATGTCCGCGGCTTCCTCTTCCTTGAGCGGCTCGAAATAGCCAAGCTGATTCAGGCGCAGGATGCTGAGATTCCAAAGGCGGGTGTTGAACATGTCGCCTTCGTCAATCAGCAGTTCGCGACGAATCACCTTGTCGCGAGTCGTTGCGTTGCCGCTGAAATCGATGCGGCGTACAAAGAACTGTTTGCCCTCGTCCACCGAAAGCGTCAGGTCGATCTTGGCGTTCTTGGGATCCGGGTCGAAGCTGGGATCGCCCACAAAGTTAATGAAGCCGAACTCACCGTACAGCTTGCGCATGTTCTCAATACCCTTGCGCAGTTTCGACGTCGAGAACACATCGCCTTGCGACATCCCGAACAGAGGCTTCATGAGAGCCTCGGGCGTGCGGAAGAACTTCACACCTGTGAAGAGGATGTTGTTCAGGCGATACTCCTTGCCCTCATCCATGGTCACCGAGATGTTGGCGGCCTTGCCCGGCTTGTTGGTCTTGATTAAGGGGATACGGAATCCGTGCCCGCCGGTATCGACAATGACGACGCTGGAATCCACCGCGCGCGCCAGAAAGTAGCCATGCTGCTGGTAGAAATCCTGCACACGGCTCTTGTCTTCTTCGAGCTTCGTCGAATCGTAGGTCTTGGCGAACAGGTTCTCGAACAGGATCGAATGCGGGATGCCGATAGGGTGCGAATTCTTCATCGCACGGATGACTTCCTTGTCGCTGAACGCATTGTTCCCAACGATGTTGATCTGGCCAACTTTGACCTTGGGACCCTCGTCGATCTTGAAAACGATTTCGAGCGATGACGGCGGCACGCGGTGTACTTCCGGCTCCACCTTGGCGTACTGCCGGCCGCGCTCTGCGAGGTACTCGAGAATCACGTTCCGGGCGCGCTGTACTTTGGCCTGATCGTACTGTTGCTCCACTACCAGGCCTACCTTGCGCTCCTTGAAGCGATCCAGGATTTCCGACACGCTGACCGATTTGTTGCCGTCGTACTTGATGGTTCGCACCACGGGACGCTCGGTAAGTACGAAGCGGATGATCCAGCCGGTCTTGCCGGGTTCGCGCTCCAGACGGATGTCGTCGAAGCGGTTCGTGTTCCACAAGCGGATGAAGTCCTGGTGCAACGTGTCGTCATTGTACGGATCGCCCTTGCGGGTGGAGATCTGCGCCCGCAAAGTATCCTGAGGAACTCGTCGCGTGCCCCGAAATTCGATGTCTTCAATAATGTTCTCGGGCGGGGCTCCGGGCTGGCGCTGTACCGGCGTCGATGACGGCGGCTTCGGCGCCTCCTTGGGCTGTTCCAGTTGCGGCTTCTGTTGCTCCGGCTGAGCCTGTGGAACCGTTTCAAAAGGGTTGCGCGCTGGCGGCTGCTGCTGTTGGGCAGGCGGTTGCTGCTGCGGCTTGGGCTGTTGCGCAGGAGTGGCCGGAGGCTGCTGCTGCGGCTGTTGCTGTTGAGTGGAGGACTGCGGCGCGCCCTGAAGTATCCCGCTCACTGGTGTGAGAAAAAGCAACAGTAGGAATGTATGCAGGCACCTAGGCCTGTTTAACATCATCTAGATACGGGGTCCTTTCCACTCTGCGCTAATTCGTCCAGACGTCCACCCTACCCGCGCGGTTTCAGCGTATGCGAGCCGGTGTGTGCTGAATCCTCTATTCTAGCTGATGGCATGCCTGCGTGGCGCTAGTCAAAAGCGAGAATTTTCTCAACCATGGCTGGTACCCTATAAGGAACCTTATAGTGCCCTCCATACGACGTGTCGTGGTAACGGGAATCGGGGCCGTCAGCCCGAACGGTGTCGGCCGCGAAGCGTTTTGGGCCGCCACCAGGAACGGAATTAGCGGAGTTCGTCCGATTTCGCTGTTTGACGCCGGCGGTTTTACAGTGCGCGTGGCGGGCGAAATCCAGAATTTTGACGAATCGCCATACGTTACGGTCAAGGACCGGCCGCACGTCTCTCGCGTCGTCCCCCTTGCCGTTGCCGCAGTGGGAGAGGCGCTGCAGGATTCCGGCGTCGACCCTACGAGCATGTCGCGCGACCGGCTCCGACAGATCGGTGTCATGGTTGGCTCCGGAGGCGGCAGCCAGGAATTTACCGAAGAGCAGTACCGGCTGTACTATACCGGAAAACAGAAACAATGCAGCGTGTATGTGATTCCGACCTCAACGATCGGCACCCTGGCCAGTGAAATTTCGATGCGCTTCGGGTTTCGCGGATTAAGTCATGTCATATCGACCGGCTGCACTTCGTCGACTGACGCCCTTGGATATGCGTTCCGGCACATCCAGTGCGGCGCGCTGGAAACGATGATTGCAGGCGGAGTAGACGCGCCCATTGCGCCCCTCATCCTGCGCGGATTTATCCTTATGCGGATCCTCGCGTCGCGATGGAATGATTGCCCGCAACGCGCGTCGCGGCCCTTTTCTCGTGATCGTGACGGCTTTGTGCTGGGCGAGGGCGCCTGGTTCTTCGTCCTGGAAGACCTGGAGCGTGCTCGGGCGCGCGGAGCCAAAATCTACGGTGAGATTCTCGGCTACGGTTCAACGTGCGAGGCTTACCATCGGGTCCGCCTGGAAGAGTGCGGCGAAGAGCCCGCCCGTGCTATGCGGCTGGCGCTCGAGCAGGGCGAGGTCGCGCCGGAAGCGGTGCAGTACGTCAGCTATCACGGCACCTCGACGGAACTGAACGATCGCATCGAAACCCGCGCCATGAAGCTCGCATTCGGAAAACATGCGCAGCGTCTTGCGGGCTCGTCCTTGAAAAGCATGATCGGGCATCCGCAGGGAGCTTGCGGTGCCGCGGGAGTTGCGGCTACGCTCCTCGCGATGCGCGATAGCGTGGCGCCGCCCACCATCAATCTTGACGTGCCCGATCCTGAATGTGACCTGGACTACATCCCGAACGCCGGGCGCAAACTGCCGATCGAGTATGCGGTCGCGAATTGCATTGCCTTCGGAAGTAAGAATTCGGCGCTAGTTCTGCGAAACGCGTACGCGGACTCTGTTCATCCAGTATCCCCAAGCCACAACCAATGAAAACAAAACGAAGCTGGCGATCGGTACGGTGTGAGGATCACGCGGCGGCGGACCAGCGACATTGTTGTACCAGATCAACGTGAGAATCCCCACGACCGCCCAAAATCCATAAGAGCCGGCCCGGTTGCCTGCGCGCGTCGCGCGAGCATACAGGAAAACCGCGCAAATCCAGAAGCCTCCTTCTACAATGACGGTCGCTGGGATGGAAGCCCACAGACCCAGGCCGTAGCGCGCTTGAGTGCCGGGGGCGAGGGGCATATCCGGCCTGTGACTGATCCAGTCCAGCACCCAGTGGCTGAGAACGGCTCCGAACAACACCCAGGCTCCGCGCGGATATCGTCGTCTCAGGAAGTAACCCGCCGCTAGCAGGCAGCCCCAAACGATGTCCATCAAGAGGCTGTGACTCCACGCGATGTTCGACGCCGCGAAGTAGTTTGCGGCTCCCATCGCGGGCCGGAATTGTACGTGTTCCACTCCGGCGATCATGAAGACGCACCACAGGAGGTCGGCTGCCATGGCGGCCAGGACCAGCGTCCCGAGCGAAATCCCTGGCTCAAATCGCCTGGCGCCCAGGGCCACCGCGAGATGTCCGGCGAGCATCCCTAACTCGCGATGCCATACTTCGATTGGAGCCGCCGCAGGTTTTCCCGAGCCTCGCGCTCCTGTGACGAATACGAACGCGCCCCCGGGAAGTCATGATTTGCAATGGCATGGACCATCTTGCCCACCAGTAAGTCCACCTGTTGCTGCGCCTCGTATAATTCATCCGGCCTCTCCGCCGCTGCGAACCACACTTCACGGCTGACGCCAGGAGGACGCATCACCTGAGGGTCGGGCAGGCCTCGGCCACGAACTGCGGCGTTCGTGGTCAGCTTCGCCACCCACTCTGCCGCCGCGCCGGTGACGAGGCTCCCAAACTCGGCCAGCATGAAACGGATGAGTACCTCTCGGCCGTCACGCCTCGAGTCCGCCGCCGAGGATTCAAACGCGCGCGACATTTCGGCGGCGAAGCGGATCCTGTAATCTCTCGGGTAAAGCTGCAGAAAAAGCCAATATACCCGTTTCATATCCCGTCACGCCTCCTTCGTCCGCAGCCGAGTGGAGGCTGCCCGCGTCAATTGCCGCATACGCTCCAATTCGGTGTGAAGTTGTTTGCGTCCTGCCACCGTCAGCCTGTAGGCTTGTTTGTCGCGCGACGTATCTTCCTGCTCGAAACGCTCAATCCAGAGGTCTTCCAGAAGCCTGCGCAGCGCGCCATACAGGGTCCCCGTGCTCAGCCGAACCCGACGGTTGCTGAGAAATTCAACGTCTTTCATCAGGGCGTAGCCATGGCGCGGTTTTTCGGCCAGGCTAAGAAGGATGAGAAAGACCGGCTCAGTCAGCGGTTTGGTATCTACCGTGTCAGGTCGCATCACGATATGTCACCATACGACATGTTGCCACACGGAAATGCTTCTTGTCAAGCGCAGAAACCTGGAGCCCGGCCCGGAGCTATTATGAGTCTCATGGCTCGGAAATTAATGTCCCGCGGTTTTCTCGCGGCATTTCTATTGATACAGGCCGCCGCGGCGCAGGGCACGCTGGCGGATTATCAACGCGCGCATGGTTTACAGGCAAAGGCGCACGGACTTGTGGTGAACGCGCCTGGACCCATCACGTGGATCGGCGATTCGGAACACTTCTGGTACTACCGCTCCGTCAAAGAAGGCACTGAGTTCATGTTGGTCGATGCTGCAACAGCCGAGAAGAAGCCGGCCTTCGACCATGACAGGCTTGCAAGCGCCATATCCGCGGCTACCGGTCACAAATGTACGGGACTCACGCTGCCGTTTGCGCCACGTGAGCGACGCCTGGGGGCTCGGCCTCCCCTCGGTCCTCCCACCACCGCCCCGCTGACCTTCCTCGATAACGAGCAGTCCATTCAATTCGGCACTGATAGTGTCCTATATAAGTGCTCATTGACGGATTACACCTGCAAAAAAGGCGGCGCAATTCCCCTTAACGGGCCTGGAGCAGGCAACGCAGGCCCGGATGACGACCCGCAATTGAGCCCTGAAGGACCCGGCGGCGACCCTGTCGATGGCCTGGAGTATCAGCCGCCACCGCCGCAGCAAGGCGCGGCCGCTACAGCCAATGGCACGCAACGTCAACCCGCCTGTGCGCCTCGTCCGTCAAGCCGGAATCCGGACCAGGCTCGCCCGCGCGACGCGCGGCGCGGAGTGGGTTTCGTGTTTCCCGGACAACTTCCCGCTGAACCCGCGGCGGTGTGTGCCTCGTTCGACGGGAAGTGGGAGGCTCTGATCGAAAACTACAATGTGTTTCTGAAGCAGGCCGGCACCAATGAGCCCCCGACCCCGCTCAGCACCGACGGCTCCGAAGGCAACTACTACACGCTGCGGTCCATCGCCTGGTCACCCGATTCGAAAAAACTCGTCGCGTATCACACCCGCCCCGGCTACGACCGCGAAGTACATTACATCGAGTCATCTCCCGCCGACCAGATCCAGCCTAAGCACATGACGATTTCGTATCGGAAGCCCGGCGACGCGCTCGATATTGCTTACCCGGCCTTGTTCGATGTCGCCACGCGCAAGGAAACCGAGATCGATCATTCGCTGTTCCCCAATGCCTACGACATCACGCCTCCGGTTTGGTGGAAGGACAGCCGCGCCTTTACGTTCGAGTACAACCAGCGCGGCCACCAGGTTTATCGCGTCATCGAGGTCGATGGGCAGAGCGGCGCCCCGCGAACGATCATCGACGAGCAGAGCAAGACGTTCTTCTACTACAACCTGCTCGGGCCCGGGCTATCGGCGGGCCGCAGGTATCGTCACGACGTCAACGATGGAAAAGAGATCGTCTGGGCTTCCGAGCGCGATGGCTGGGAGCATTTGTATCTTTATGACGGCATAACCGGCCACGTTAAGAGCCAGATCACAAAGGGCGATTGGCTGGTACGGAATGTGGATTTCGTCGACGACGACAAGCGTCAAATCTGGTTTGAAGCCGGGGGCATGGTTCCAGGCCAGGATCCCTATTTCACGCAATACTACCGGATCAACTTCGATGGCACCGGCCTGACTCGGTTGACCGACGCCGACGGCACCCATACGGTCGCCTTCTCGCACGATCGTAAGTATTACGTCGACACCTGGCAGAGAGTCGACCTTCCACCCGTCGCTCAACTGCGCCGCACGGAAGATCAAAGAGTGGTTATGGAGGTGGAAAAGGGCAACGCTTCGGCGCTCCTGGCAGCGGGCTTCCGTTATCCGGAAGTATTCGTCGCCAAAGGACGGGACGGTACAACCGACATCTGGGGCATCATCATTCGCCCAACGAACTTCGACCCCTCGAAGAAATACCCGGTGATCGAGAATATCTATGCCGGCCCCCAAGGTTCATTTGTGCCCAAGACCTTTAGCGCCGTCTCAGCCGACCAGCCATTGGCCGATCTCGGGTTCATCGTCGTCCACATCGACGGAATGGGCACCAGCAACCGCTCGAAAGCATTCCACGATGTGGCGTGGAAGGATCTGGGCGATGCAGGCTTCCCGGACCGCATCCTGTGGCACAAGGCGGTGGCCGCGAAATATCGTTATTACGACATTTCTCGCGTCGGTATCTTTGGCACTTCGGCCGGCGGCCAGAACTCACTGGGCGGCGTCCTGTTCCATCCGGATTTTTACAAGGTCGTAGTTACTAACAGCGGCTGTCACGACAATCGCATGGATAAAATCTGGTGGAACGAGCAGTGGATGGGCTGGCCGCTAGGCCCGCAATATGCCGCCTCGTCAAACGTTGACAATGCCTATCGCCTGCAAGGGAAAGCGCTCATTATCGTGGGCGAATTGGACAGCAACGTCGATCCGGCGTCCTCGCTGCAGGTCATCAACGCGCTGGTCAAAGCGCACAAGCGCTTCGACATGCTCTACATCCCCGGCCAGAATCATGGTGTAGGAATATTGAATTCCGAGCACTATCGTGACGATTACTTCGTGCACAATCTGCTCGGCGTGGAGCCGCCGGATTGGAACCGGGTATCGCTCCCCGCCGACACAGACGTTAACTGATTAAAAGAATCGCCGCCGCGGCCGGACCGCATGATACAGGAACAGGAAGACCACTGCCCCGGCCGTAGCCACAAATAAACTGTATAGGTTCAGCCCGTTAACGCCCGCATGACCGAACCAGTGAAATAACCAGCCTCCGATCACCGCGCCGACAATGCCGAGTAAAATATCCAGTACCATACCCTCGCCGCGATGGTTTACCAGGTGACTCGCGATGAAACCTGCAAGCAGTCCCAGGAGGATCCACATGAAAAATGACATTGTTACCTCGCCTCCTCTCCTGGATCTGCAATTGACCTGCCAAGCATCTAATCCGCTATGAACCTTCAACTGCAGGGCAAGACGGCTCTAGTGACCGGTTCGACCGCGGGCATCGGCCTGGCGATCGCGACCGCGTTGGCGAAAGAGGGAGCCGCTGTGATCGTGAACGGCCGTACGGAACAGCGCGTGGACGAAGCCCGCCGGCTCAGTGGCGCGGCTCATGGAATCGCGGCGGACCTGGGAACGGAGGCCGGCGCGCAAGCCGTCATCTCTCGTTTCCCTTTCGTTGACATCCTCGTAAACAATCTCGGTATCTTTGAACCGAAGCCGTTTGAACAGATCTCCGACGCCGATTGGCAGCGTTTCTTCGACGTGAACGTCCTCAGCGGCGTGCGCTTGAGCCGTCATTACCTGCCGGCGATGAAAAAGAACAATTGGGGACGGATCGTGTTCATCTCCAGTGAGTCGGGCCTGCAGATCCCTGTCGAGATGATTCACTACGGCATGACCAAGACAGCGCAACTCGCGATCTCACGCGGGCTCGCGGAGACTACGGCCGGAACCGCGGTAACGGTCAACTCCGTGCTGCCCGGCCCGACGGCATCGGAAGGAGTGGGCGAGTTCGTCGACCGGCTGGCAGCCGAGCGCGGCGTCACGCGGGCCGAGTTGGAAAGAGAATTCTTCCAGCACGCGCGCCCCACGTCGCTCCTGAAGCGCTTCGCAACCCCGGAAGAAGTCGCCGCCGTAGTTGCATTCGTTTGTAGCCCGCTGTCGGCCGCCATCAATGGAGCGGCTGTGCGAGCTGACGGGGGCGTGGTCCGCTCGATTGCGTAACGCCGCCTTTAGGCGGTCCGCGGTGGCGCAGGCGGTTTCGCCTGCACTCGGCGGGTTAACAACCCGCCACAGGCTAACAGCCTGCATCACAGGCCCTCATCCAGCTCGCCGTTCCCTTTATCGCCGCGGAGGCGTTGACCCCCCAGCCGGCCCGACATAAACCAACGCTCCGACATCAAACGGCGGCCGCGTGTTCCCATCGAAATCCGTCGTCACTGAAGGTACGTCAACGCCCGCACCGATGGCCGGGCTCCCGGGACGAAGGTGGTAATCGTGCAGCATTAGGTTCACGAACGATGGGTTCGTGTTCACCTGGTTGCCTGAAATCGTATAACTCGGGTCTGGAGTCTGAAGCAGATCCACTCCCGCTCCGGAAACAATGTTGTTCTCAATCTGCAAGCCGCTCTCATCGGTCTGGTAGAGATCGACGGCATAGTTCGTCGGCTCGAAGAAGATGTTGTTCAGGATCGAGATGTTATTTTGGGTTCCCCACAGCTCAATCTGTCCGTTACGTTGCGGATTTCCCCCCACGAATGTGTTGTGCGCCACCATGCAATCCGACGTGCCCGGCGAAATCTGGATCGACCAACCCGCGGAGTTGTTGTAGAAGATGTTGTTGGTGATGGTCACGTTCGTGCCGTAAATGTACAGCGCATGATCGTGATTGAAGCTGGTCGCGGGATCGCTGGGAATCCGCCCGATGTTGTTGAACATGTTTCCGTCAAATGTGAAGTTGTAGGTCGTCGAATCGATGAACACGCCAACAATCCCCAAGCCGCTATCCGTAGGAGCGTAGACTCGATTCCCGATGTGGTCGAAGTGGTTTCCCGAGATCCGGATATCGTGGGGGCCTGAATAGGTGTGAATCCCTGCCCAGTACCCGTGCGTGATCTCGAAATCCTCGATACTGATGTACGCCGCGCCATTCTGCAGGTCGAAATAGGCGTCTGAAATGAGCTGCGAATCCAGGACCGCCTGCCATTTGTGCGCTGCTTTGATGGTGATCCAGGCGTCGGGCGTGCCGGACTTGGCGATCGTCACGACGCCCGTGATCGTTCCGCACGTGTTGCCGCAGGTTTGGACACCCTCGGAGAAGTATCTTCCATCCTCCACCATCACGGTGTCACCCGGCTGCGCCAGGGCCACTCCCGCCGCAATCGTGCGCAGCGGTGAATCCGCGGCCCCGGTATTGTCATCCGATCCATTCGTAGCGACGTAGTACGTGTTTGCGCAACAAACGCAAAGACAAAGAACGAAGCCTGGGGCCAGGCGACTCAAGATATAGTACATGCTCGGATTCCTATGTATTAAGCCGTTAGACTCGGATTGTCCCGGCGTGGCTTCATGACAATTTCGAAGTAACCGCTAGACAACCGCCCTGGCACTCAAATCGAGAAGCGATATCCCTTGCCGCGAATCGTGTGAATATGCCTCGGCTGTTGTGGATTCGCCTCCAGCTTCTGGCGCAGCCACGCAATATGAACGTCCACCGTGCGCGACGACACATCACTCGCGTACTCCCAGACGTTCTGCAGGATCTCCTCGCGTGGGACCACCCTTCCGCGGTGGTGAATCAAGTACTGGAGCAATTGCATTTCCTTGCCCGCCATACTGACGGGCTGTCCCGACTTCAGCAATTGCGCCCGCTCGAAATCGACATCGACATCGGCAAAATGAAACGTTTTGAGCGGAATGCGTGTGTCCTTCTGGACGCGGCGCAGCAATGCTTCCACGCGTGCCACGAGTTCCGCGGGATCGAAGGGCTTGCCGAGGTAATCGTCCGCCCCGATCTTCAGTCCCACGACGCGATCCGATACCTGCGTGCGCGCCGTCAGCATCAACACCGCGGTTTCGACGCCGCGTTCGCGGAGTTCGCGGCAAATATCGAAGCCGCTTTTCTTGGGAAGCATCAGATCGAGAAGGATCAGATCAAAGCCACCGCCGGCGGCCTTTGCGAGACCGGTCTCACCGTCGAAAGCGGATTCGACTTTGTATCCCTCTCCCGCGAGAAGGTCGGTAATCGTCAGGACGAGACCAGGCTCGTCCTCAATCAGTAGAATGCGCCAACTCATCGTGTTGTTCCGGCGGAGCTGTGGGGATGCAGACCACGAACTCGGTCCCCTTGCTCATTTCGCTGCGCACACGAATCGTACCCCCGTGCGCCTCGACGATCTTCTTCACCAGGTTCAAACCCAGTCCGGTCCCATGAATCTGCTCCGCCACGGCGTTACGGCCGCGATAGAACGGATCGAAAATGTGAGCCTGTTCCTCGGGAGGTATCCCCGGTCCCCGATCCGACACGCGGACCTCGATCGCCGGCCCATTCTCCTGTTCGATTCGCGACGCGGTCACACCGATCCAGTTGGATCCTTCCGTGCCGTATTTCACCGCGTTCTCCACCAGGTTCTGCAGCGCCTGCTTCATGGCCATGGGATCGCCCACGATGCGAGGTAAACCGGCCTCCACGTGCTTCTCGATCACCAGCTTTCCATCGTGCGCGGCATGGCTGGATTTCAGGCTGTCGTCGATGACGTCCGCGATGGCCAGCGGCTCCCGCGTCCGGATGACGTGCCCGGCGCGCGCGCTGGAGAAATTCAGAACCTCCTCCACCAGAGACCCCAGCCGCTCACTCTGCTCCTGTATGAGCGCGCCGTAGCGCTCCACCTGTTCTGGTCGGTTGGCGGTCTGCCGGCGCAGATTGAAGGCCGCCGTGCGAATGACCGTGAGCGGGGTCCGCAATTCATGCGAGACGCCGGCCACGAAGTTCATCTGCAGTTCCGCGAGCCGTTGAGAGCGCCGCGTATAGTGAACCATTACCCCGACCGTAGCGAGAATCAGAAGCAGGATTCCGATGGACGTTGCCAGGTTCTGCCAGCGGGCTCGAGCGACCACCGCCTCGAGCGAGCCGGCCTGGTGCCGCACCATCAGCCGCCATCTCCCGGGCCCTGGGTCGCCGGGCGGGGGAGGCCCCTCGATTCCGGGAGGCGGAGGTTCACCGCCGAACCCCCGGCCCGGCCCAAACCGGGGAATCCGCAGATTGATTCGGAATAGATCCACCCAGGCATCCGGTGAGGTGCGAATGTCACTCGAGGCGCTCTGAAAGATGACCTTCGACGAGTCTGCATTATCGATAACCTCGGCGTCGTACTCCAACTTGCCGTTGCCGTCGCCCAGGTATCGCCGCAGCAGCTCTGGTAACAACGTGTTGCGCGCATAATTCAGATTCAGTTCGGCGATCAGTAACTCCTGCTCCTCCGGAGGCGGACCGGGAGGACCCTGAGGCCCACGGCCTCCGTGGCCGCGTTCCCGAGCGATGCGAGGCAGGACCACCACATTGTCCGGCATCGAGCCAGGGGGCGGAGGTCGTACTCGCTGCCTCATGGAATCGAGTTCCTCGCGTACGGCGCTCCACTCCTCCGGCCATGCCGCAGCCCCAAAACGTCCGGTCTTTGGATCCAGCAGGATCAGCCCCGCCGGGTCTTCCCGAGGAACAGCCACGGCGAGCCTTGTGAACATCTGCGAAGGCTGAAGCGACCGGGCGCCAGTCGCAATCTCACCGTCGAAATCGCGTGCCAACTGGTTCAAGCCGCCTTGCAAATGTTGTTGCAGGGTTTCGCGCTCTGCGCGGCTCACTTCCGAAATCCAGCGGTTCTGGAGAATTGCCGACGCAGCGCAGAGAACAGCCAGCACGCCCACCGCAACCCAGGCGAGCCACGTCCGCCGCTCAACTTGCTCCATTGTTGCAATGATAACGTCGTGACTTGCCGGTTACTCGTACTGCAGCGCTACCACCGGATCCAACCTTGCAGCCTTCATCGCCGGCCAGGTTCCGAAGAACAGCCCGACACTCACGCTGACGACGACTCCCAGAATTGCGGCCCAGAGCGGCACCGAGGTCGGCAGGTTGGGAAAAACGATTCGGAACACGAAGGATACCAGCCAACCCAGGCTCATCCCAAACAGGCCGCCCAGACCTGTCAGCACCACGGATTCCGTCAGAAACTGGACGACAATATCGACCTTACGGGCGCCGACCGCTTTGCGAATCCCGATTTCGCGCGTTCGCTCCGTTACGGAGACCAGCATGATGTTCATCACGCCGATTCCGCCCACCAGCAATCCGATGGAGCTCAGCACCACCATGACGATCGCCACCGTCGCGGTGATGCGATGGAAGTCTTCCAGCATCTGGTTACCTGTGGAAAGCCAGAAATCGTCGGGCTTGTTGGCGGGAACCTTGCGTAACTGCCGCAGGACCATTTGAGATTCGTCAATCGCCCGCTCCGCCAGGCCCGGCCTCGCGACAATCACGAACATGATGTGCTTGGCATTCGGGAACATCTTACGCATCGTGAAGTAGGGCAGCAGCACGCGCCGGTCTTCCTGCCCCGGGAAGGCTGCCGCCATGCGGGCCATCACGCCGCGCACTTCAAACTGGTGCCCATTGACTTCGATCCACTTGCCGATCGGATCGCCGCTGCCCTGGAACAATGTTTTGTACACATGCTCGCCGATCACCACAATCGGCTCATGCCGCCGATCTTCCTCACCGGTAAAGAAGCGGCCGTAGAGCATCTTCTCAGCGCCGCCTACCGCGTAACTCTCCTCGGTGCCCGCGAATTCGATGTTGTAGAGATCCTTGCTGCCATACTTGACGCGATCGATCCAGCCACCCTCCCCGAACGTGTTCGGGCTAAACAGGTACGGAGCAATATGCAGCACGGAAGGGCATCGCTCCTCAATGGCGCGCGCCGCTTCCCAGGTGAGTGGTTTTCGCTTCCATTCCTCCGCGGTGATGTTGCCGCGGAAGCCGATATTGAACTGAAACGCGAAAATCGTGTCGGGTCCGAAGCTTCGCGTCACTTCGGTTATGACGCCATTTACACCCGTGATAATTGACCCAACAGCGATCACCGTCCCGGTGCCGATAATCACACCGAGCACCGTCAACAGGCTCCGCATCTTGTGCTCGCGAACGGTGTCCAGCGCCATGCGAACGGAAGATTGGATCTCGGTGATCGTCATCTTTCCCACCGCAGCGCCTGGATGGGATCCAGTTGAGCCGCCCTCTTTGCTGGGTACACGCCGAAAAACAATCCGACCAGTGCGGATAGGCCCACGCCGACGAAGATCGCAGTCGCAGGCACCGCAATCGGCATGGGTGTGAATGCTTCAACGATCAGCGCGATGATCCAGGCCAGCGTTACCCCGAACAACCCTCCGGAAGCCGACAGCAGCGACGATTCGATCAGAAACTGACGCAGAATATCTCCCCGGCTGGCTCCCACCGATTTCCGGATTCCAATCTCGTAGGTCCGTTCCGTTACCACCGCGAGCATGATGTTCATGATGACCACGCCGCCCACCACCATGAAGACCGAGACAATACCGACTGCCATGGTGGCCAGCACGCCCGTCAGGCGGTCCCAGATCGCCACGAGTGACGCAGACGCGATCAGTCCGAAGTTATCCTGCTGGTTCGGACGCAGCCGGCGATATGCCCTCAGGAGCGCCCGCGCCTCGTCCTGCGCGTCGTCCAGACGTTCGCGATTGAGCGCCAGCGCGTTAAACGTCACGTCCGGATGCGCGCCGAACTCCTTAAAGAACGTGGTGACCGGAATGATGACGAACGTGTCCCGCGACTGTCCAAAAACGGACCCGCGCTTGGCCGCCATTCCGATGATCTGAAACGGACGGCCGCCGACGCTGATTGTCTTGCCGACGGGGTCCCGGTCCGGGAAGAAGCGCTCCCTGATGTCATTGCCGATGAAGGCCAGCGACAGGCGCTTCTGCTCGTCGAATTCCGAAATGAATCGTCCCGACACGACGTCGAGATTCGAGATCACGGCGAAATTCGGAGTGACCCCCATCAGGTCGACCCCACCTAAGTCCTGATCGTGGTAGTGGGCCGTAACACCCTTCTCGGCCTCCATTCCGACCTGCCGGACCAGCGTGAGGCGGCTCTTGAGAAAATCGAACTCCTCGACGGTAAGCTTGGGGTTCTTGCGCTGCAGTTCAAGATACTTCTTGGGATCGAATTCGCCCAGGATCGGGATGCGCTGGATTTGAAATCCATCGGTGCCCATATCGGACACCTGCGTGGCGACATAGACATCCATTCCGTGCACCATCGACATGACGACGATCAGCGTCGTGGTGGCGAGAATGACGCCAAGTAACGTAAGGAAGCTGCGGAGTTTGCTCGAATGCAACGAGCTTACGGCGACGGACAACGCCTCGCGGTAGGAAGCGAGTGAGCGCATGGCTCTACTACTATGTTAAACGGTCGCGCTACGCCGAATGTTCGATGAAAACAGCAGTGGAGATGGGTCCGATGCAGCGGATGCAGGGCAGGTTTGCAATCTGTCGCGATGGACCGCGGGTCCACGAAAGCAGATGAAAACAAAGGTGGCACAGCGCGCCTTTGGCGCAAACGCAGTGGAAACATGAAGAGGCGTCCTCCTTTTTGTAATGTGTCGTTGAGGCTTCAATTCAGCGACACAAGGAGAACGCCATGAAATAGTTTATCGACAAGTCGGTTCCGAAATCGCAGGGGTCCTGACGGGATTCGATCGTCTGGTATTTCGTGCCACGCCACGGCGCTTGAACTACTGCTATCGGGATAAGAGCTGCGGGAATTGAGCTGGGGAGTGTAATGCGGGCGGCCGAGACGAATCGGTTGCACGAAGAGACAGCATAAATTGTCGCGACTCGCAAGACTCTCAGGTTTAGTAATGCAGGGCGAACGGAGCTAAAGTGAGCGTGTGACCGATCGGGAAGAGGCCGGATTACGAGGAAGCGTGCGATTCTGCCGCACCGAGATCGATTATCGGCAATCGGACCGGCCCTGGGTTATGGTGACGAGCGATACCTATTCGCTCGCGGGATCGCTTATCGAATGGAGACATCAAAATCCGGATGGTTCCTGCTGGTCGATCGCCGCACGGTACGGTGACGACGGCAAGTTACTCGAAAAGGAGCATTCCGGCGGCCCCGCCGGAGCGGAACTCTACTCCTACCACTACGATGCGTTCGGGCGGTTGGATCGAGTGACGCTGCGTTCCGCAAAACAGGACGAGCGAATCTTCGAGTCGGTCCAGTACGCTCAGGACGGGACGAAGACGAGGACATCTTACCCAACGCCGCTGGATGAGGAGCAGCGCAAGTCAACGGGAGTATCGGTGGAGGCGGCGCTGCATTCATCCATCGATACTGTCGTAATTATGACGCTACTCGATACTGATGACCGACCCATACGCAAGGTTCTCTACGATGCCGACGAGCGCATTATCCGGCGCATCGGGTTTCGTTACGACGACCGCGGCCTGCTGGTAGAAGAAGGCGAATTGATCGATGGCGTCATGCAGGAGGATTTTCGGAATCTTTATCGTTACGATGCGCTTGGCCGGAAAACCGAAGTCGACCGGCATTGTGGGAACCATGCACGGGTCCTCCGAACGTATACATACAATGAGCACGGGGACGTGGAGTTGGAACACATTCGGCAAAATGTTCTGCTATTCGACGAAGGGACGCAGGAGTGGTCTCAGGAGTTCGGCTATGAATACGATCCTGCCGGGAATTGGACCCGCCGAACTCTGGACACGGTTCTGCACACGGCGGAACGACGCTCCGTCCGGATCGAACAGCGCGAACTTACGTATTTCTGACCTGAAGGATAATGTGGGAATGCGCTTTGCCCCTTTATTCCTGCTGGCCGCCGCTCTTGCTAGCGGTCAGTCGTTCAGTCCCACGATGCCGGCATCGGTGCCTGAAGTTACCGGAACCGTCGTGGAAGGACCCATGCTGCGGTATATCGACATCAAGCAGGGCGATGGGGCGCCGGCCGAGGCCGGGAAGCAATACACGGTGAACTACACGGGCTGGTTGCGCGATGGAACGCAGTTCGACTCCTCGGTGGGACGGGACCCACTGCAATTCGTGCAGGGTCGGAGGCAGGTGATCGCGGGCTTCGATATTGGATTCGACGGCATGAAAGTGGGCGGCAAGCGGCGGATTTTCATTCCGTATCAACTCGCGTATGGCGAGCAGCAACGCGGCAAGATTCCTCCGAAATCGGAGCTGATCTTCGATATCGAGCTGCTGGATGTGAAGCCGGCGACGCAGCCGGCTCCCGCGGCCGATCTGCTGTTCCTGTTTAACAACCTGCAGGATGGCGTAACGGCGCTAGCCAAGTCGGTACCGGCGCCGAAGTATACGTGGCGCCCTACCGAGAAGGAGAGCACGTTCCGTGAGATCTTTCTTCATATCGCGTATGAGAATCACACGCTCGTGATGTGTGCCAACGGCGCGCCAAAGGATGACATCAACAAGCAGATGCAGGCGCAGGAGAAAGGCATTAAAGAGACTCTCACGAAAGAGCAGATCCTCACGAAGCTGGCGGATAGTTTCAACGAGGTGAAGACCGCCCTCGAGAATGCACGTGCCGGCTCCCTGACACGCGACGTTGATCTTTTCGGCCAGCAGACGACCCAGCGCGCGGTCTTCGGCTTTTTGAATACGGAGATGGCCGGGTATCTGGGCCAGGCGATTGCATACGCGCGGATGAACGGAATTCCCATCAAATAAAATCTACGGACGATATGGGGGACGATACTCTCGCCGCCAGCCTCCGTGGGTTCGGCCCGATCGGAATCCTATCGATACTCGTTATCCTTCTTGCCGGCAATTTCAGTGTCGGCAACGCTGCGATAGTGCCCGCGGGCGCTTTACTGGCACTGGCTTGGGCGCGACTCTCGCGCACACCATGGCAGGCACTAGGATACGTCCGGCCAAAGAGTTGGATCGCTACTTTGGCCTTCGGGTTTGCGTTTGGCATTTCGTTCAAGATCGCCATGAAAATGCTGGTGATGCCGCTTCTTGGGGCAGATCCGGTCAATCACACATATCATTTCCTGTCGGGAAACGCCGCCATGCTTCCCGGCGCCGTCTGGACGATGCTGGTTGCAGGCTTTGGAGAAGAGACGGTATACCGCGGATTCCTGTTCGAACGCGCGGCTAAGCTGTTCGGACCGAGTGCCGCCGCAAGAGGCGTGACCGTGCTGTTAACCGCAGGGTTATTCGCCGCCGCCCACTATGTGGATCAAGGGCTGACGGGCGTCGAACAAGCTCTGATGACCGGCCTCGTATTCGGCTCGATCTTCGCGACCACCGGTCACATCTTTTTTCTGATGGCGGCACACGCGGCGTTCGACCTGACCGCAGTCGCGATCATCTACTGGGATCTGGAATCTAAGGTGTCGCACTTCGTCTTCCGATAATGTCCAGCCGGGTCTTCCCTGCATTGCGCCACCACGATCGTGATATCGTCCTGCTGCTCTTCCGGGCTAAACCGCTGCACCTCCTCCACGATGGACGAGATCAAGTTATCCGGGGCCAGCCCACCGCTCCTTCGGAGCGCCTCCACCAGCCGGCATTCACCAAAGTCCTCGCCCGCGTCATTCAGCGATTCGGAAATGCCGTCTGTATACAGAGCCAGCGTGTCTCCCGGATAAAGCTGCTGTTCGCCAATCGAGCAATCCCAGCGCTCGAAAAGTCCCACCACCGTGGTCGTAGACTCCAGCCGCTCCATCGCACCGTCGGCGCGCAGCAGCAATGCCGGAAGATGGCCGCAATTCACGTAACGCACGCGGCTGGTGTTGTCATCGTATTCGGCGAAAAGCAGCGTGGCATAGGAGCACTCATCGGAATTCTCATAAAAGTGCTGGTTGACCGAGCGCAGTAGCCGTCGGGGGTCGTCCGAAGCATTAGCGCATTGACTGCGCAGACTCGCCTGCAGATTGGCCATGAGCAGTGCGGCGGCAATCCCCTTGCCCGACACGTCCGCAATCACCAGGCCATAGCGCCCGCGGCCGAGGTCCAGTACATCGTGATAATCTCCCCCAACTTGCCGCGCCTGAATGCAAGACGCGGCGTATACGAGGGTCTCCATGGGAGGCCGCTTATGCGGCAGCAGCCTGGCCTGTACCTGCTTCGCAATTGCGATTTCCTGGGCGGCGCGGCGTTCGGCTTCCTGCGTCTCGGCAATCCGCCGGCGGCGTGCTTCTATTCGCCGATTGACTTCGTCAAAGCCGGCCAGCACGAACGCGTTTCCATCCGGGTCGCGGAATTGCGTGAAGGTGCCGCCCCAAACTGGCGAATTCTCTGCCGGCGCCTCCGCGATACCGAACGTGACGCGCCGCAAGCGCGGTGAAAAGGAAAAACGGACACCGCGTTGCCGCCATTTCGCGTAAGTGGTGAGGACGTCTTCAGTGACCAGCACGACCCCCGTCGAGCGGCCGATCCGTTCGTAATCCCTGGAATCCGGCGGCGGGGCCACGAGCGACAGAACCGCGGTGCCATCCGGCGGCGACACCGCGACCCAACGGTCGCCCGACTGGAGGCGCCCGTCGAATGCCAGAGTGAAGCCAAGCTGGTCGACGTAGAAGCGCAGGCTCGCATCCTGGTTGCGAACGTAGATGTTGACGGCGTGGATACCGAGAAACGGCTCCATGGGAGCGATTATAAGACGCTGGCGCTTAACGCAGTTGGCGGAGAACCGGCGGGTTGGCGTCCGCGTCGAGCATCCACACGATGCGGTTGCGGAAGTAATCGAGCAGTTCCTGATCCTGGGCGGGTGTCATTTCCCTTGCGAAGATCACTTTTTGCGAGGGGATGTCGGGACCGTTGAAGACCCACTCCTGTTGCGGGATGTGATGCGGTAGGTATCGTACCAGGACCAGGTGACGGCGCCCCTCGGATTCGAGTTGGCGGATTATTCTCGCGCGGCCGATCGCCCAGGCGTTGGTCTGATCGTGAGCACGCGAAACAATGCGCCAGGCAAAAAGGATCGCGAGGAAGGCAAGAAGAGCCACAAACGCCCGCGGGCTTTTCGAACGGACGTAGCGCAAGAATTCAAGGTGAATCGCCATCAGTGCGCCGAGGATCGGAGCGAGGTAATGGGGCACCAGCCAGCGCACCAGCATGCCGCCGGCAAGCGCGAAAATCACGACGATGCCCAACCAGCGGACGCGAGGAGAGAACATCACCAGGAAGGACGCGAGGGCAAAGGGCAGATAGCAAACGTTCGGAAAGTAGCAAGCGCCCACTGTTTTGCCGCGCTGCCACAGCCCGGGAATCAGTCCGGCCAGTGTTCCCCAATCCTTCGCATCCTCGTAGTTCGGCTCCCAGTTGGTGTAGAAGTCCTTCATCACCTCGTGATGGTAGGTCAGGCCTTGGGTCGGAGGCTCCCATACCCATACCGACCATGGGGCAACGTCTTTGCGGCCGTAGGAATGCGGGAAATCCAAAACGCTGCCGGTCACTGCTTTGTTGAACATGATGGTGAAAGCCACCAGGGGCAGGGAAGTAGCAAGTACCGCAAGGATTAACCGCAACAATGCCTTGGCAGTGAGTGGCGCCGGCGGTTTCGCGGGAGCACTCCCGGTGAGATCCAATGGCAGGCGGAACCGCCTGCTCCACCCTTCTACAGGCCAGCCTCCTCCACAGAGCAGGATCAACACAATCCCTACGAGAATCAAACCCTCCAGCGGACGAGTATTGGCCAGAATACCCGCACCAACTCCGAGCAACAGCCCCTGGCCAATCGTGACGTCGTTGCGTAACCGGCCAAATGCCCCCAGCACCAAACACCCGCCAATCGCCGCGAGCGACCCACCCCAGTATCCATTGATCCAATAGTGCGCGACCCCAAACTGCAGCGCCGCAAGAATGCCGCCGAGCAGCGCCCAGCCCGGTTCGAGCCACGCATACAGCATCCAAGTGAGCGCCGCGCACATCACTCCGACGCTGAGCCACACGGCCCACCAGGGATGCCCGAACAGCACCTTTCCCAAAGCCAGCATCGCTCCCTGACCCGGCGGGTACATCGACATGTACGTCGGCCTCATTAACTCGTGAAAGGTCTCGAAATGAACCCACAGTGGCGGCGTTGGATTCGTCAGTCGGCCCATCGCGAATGTGTCGGCCGCCAGCAGGTAGCTGAACTCGTCGTGAACCGCGGGAACCGGGATCGGATACCATGGCAGCGCCAGGAGCCGTAGCACCAGCGGAAACACCCCGCAGAACGTAATGGCCAGTTTGCGGTGAACTGCGAGCCTGCTATAGGCCGAAAACAAAGAGTGCATGACCCGCCGCAATCGCCACACGCTGTTTGCCGTCGACGAGAAAACTCACGGGATTCGCAACAATCCCGCCTCCGGTTTGAAAATCCCAGAGAGGCTTGCCGGTCGCGGCGTCGAGCGCGTAGAAATTGCCTTCGTTCGAACCTCCGAAGACAAGCCCGCCGCCCGTTGAAAGCACCCCGGCCCAGGGTGGTGACAGCAGGCGAAACTCCCATTTCATCTTGCCGTTCGAAACGTCGAGCGCCCGGATGGCGCCGTAGGCCTTGTCGCCGGCCAAAGCTCGTTCGCCTCCGCCCCCGAAGAATGTGCCGGGCTTATACTCGGCTTCGCTTTTGTAGTAGTAAGCGCCCATCTCGCGCACGGGAACGTACAGTGTTTTTGCGATCGGACTGTAAGAGGGGCTGAACCAATTCGTTGCGCCTTGCAGACTCGGATACACGAGCGTCCCATTCTCGCTCGGCTCCATGCCGGGAATAGGTTGCGGACGTCCGCTGTCGTCCAGCCCCTTGGCCCAGGTCTGCTTCGCGTAAGGTGAGCCGTGCAGGAATTCACCTGTGGAGCGATCGAGCAGATAGAAGAACGCGTTCCGGTTTGCCATCGCGACGACTTTGCGCGTCTGGCCGCGAACCGTCGTCTCAATCAAGACCGGGATCTCAGTGGCGTCCCAATCGTGCGTGTCGTGCGGCGTGAACTGGAAGTGCCAGCGCAGCTTGCCTGTCTTCGCGTCGATCGCGACGAGCGAGCAGGTGTACAGGTTGTCTCCGTTGCGATCGTCGCCGTTCCAATCCGGGCCAGGATTGCCGACGCCCCAATACACAGTGTCACTATCCGCATCGTAGGATCCCGTGACCCAGGTGGAACCCCCGCCATGCTCCCAGGAATCGCCAATCCAGCTTTCGTGACCAGGCTCGCCCGGGCCGGGTATGGTCCAGAAGCGCCACACGCGTTTCCCCGTCTTGGCATCGTAGGCATCTACGAATCCACGGATGCCCGCCTCGCCGCCGCTTATCCCGGTCACGATGCGGTCGCGAACTGCAAGCGGCGCGGATGTAATGCAATGGCCAAGCTTATAATCGGCGACCTCCGTGTCCCAGCGCACGGCGCCGGACTTTGCGTCGAGCGCCACCAGGTGAGCATCGAGCGTTCCGACATACACCATGTCGTCGAGCACTGCGACTCCGCGGTTTACCCGCCCGAACCCCAGCGTTTTGAGATCGCGGGGCAGTGGACGCTCCCAGTGCCACAGCGTTCGACCGGTGCGCGCGTCGAGAGCCGACACGCCCATCGACGGCAGCGTGATGTACATGATGCCGTCCACGACCACCGGCGAGGTCTCAAATCCCGAATCGTTGGCCTGGTAAATCCAGAGCGGTTTCAAGCCGGCCACACTCGCGGGGGTGATCTGCGTCAGCGGCGAAAAACGATGAGCTTCGAGATTTCCCGAATAGGTGAGCCAGTTGCCCGGTTCGGCTCCGGCGTTGACGATTCGCTGAAATGGAACCTGTGCGGCGGCGGACACGGCCATCACCGTAAACAGAAACAGAATCCTCATTTTTCCCCCTTGAGGCTGGCCAGATAGGCGATGAGATCCGTCAGGTCGCCGTCCGAGATGTTCCCCTTATAGGCAGGCATCGGTGAAGTGTCGAGTTGTTTAGTCAATTCGGCGAGTTCCGATTTACGGAATGAATGGAAGCGACCGCTTGCGTCTTTGACCTGAATCGTGAAGGTATCTTCGTTCACCCGAATCCCTGTAACCGCGCTCCCTTCACGCGGGACGGCGCGAATCAATGCAAAGCCTTCGGGCACCGCGGAGTTCGGGGCCAGGATCGCCTGCCGCAGGAAGTCGGGATTGCGCTTCGCTCCAATGTCGGTCAACTCGGGACCAAATCCCGAGCCTTTCCCACTGATCGTGTGGCAGCCCTGGCAAGCCTTGCTCTCATACACGGCTCGCCCATGGTCCGGATCGCCGCTTACGGTACCACCCTCAATGGCGCCCAGCGACCGGACGTATGCTGCGATCTGCGCGATCTGCCGCTCGGCGAGGAACCAGAAGGCCGGCATACCCCCGCGCTGATCGCCATCCGCGATGTAGTCGACAAGCGCCTGGTTGGTGTCGGCGTTGCGCAATTTGGCGCGCGTAAGCGACGGACCTCGGCCACCCGTTCCGCCGATTCCATGGCACAGAGCGCACTGCGATTCAAACGCCTTCTTGCCCGCCTGGATGTCATCCGGCGTGAGCTTTGCCAGCGGATCGGCTTCCGGCTTGGTCTGCGCAAAGGCGCAAAGAGCGAGCACACTGGCGGCGAGACAGGGTCCAACTCTCATGCGGTTATTTTACAGCGGGCGCGGAATCGGCCATTGCAGCGTGGAATTCCAAATTCGTTAGACTGGAATTAAACGTATGCAAGACCCTACCCGTCGTGATGTTGTAAAAGCGGCTGGAGTCATTGGAGCAGCCGCGGCCCTGACCCACCTCGAAGGAGGCCCGGCGATTGTCAAAGCCGCGGGCGAGCAGGTCAAATATGGTGTCATAGGCACCGGCGGACGGGGCGGCTACCTCCTGAAGCACCTGAAGAAGATCGACAACGGCCGGTGTACCGCCATCTGCGATCTCGATCCTGCCAAGATGGACCAGGCCGCCGCGACTATCGGCACGAATCCGGCCAAGTACAAGGATTACCGCGCACTGTTGTCCGACAAGAATGTCGACGCTGTGATCATTGCCGTGCCGCTGTTTGAGCACTACAAAGTCACGAAGGACACCCTCGACGCCGGCAAGCACGTCTTCTGCGAGAAGAGCCTCGTTTTCAAGCCGGAAGAGGTTCACATGCTGCGGGCACAGGTGGCGCAGCATCCTAAACAGCTCTTTCAAGTCGGACTGCAGCGCCGCTACAGCTCGTTTTACCAACTCGCGAAGCAGATGGTTGATAAAGGATTGCTCGGTGATGTCACCCACGTCCATGCGCAGTGGCATCGCAATCCCGGCTGGACCATGAAGGGCTTTAACTGGCGCCTGTACAAAGAGTACTCGGGTGGATTGGCTGCCGAGCTTGCGTCGCACCAGATCGACATCGCCGATTGGATGTTTGGATCGACCCCCGAGTTTGTGCTCGGAGTCGGCGGCCTCGATACGTGGCACGACGGGCGCGATGTTTACGACAACATCCAGCTCATCTACAAGTACCCCAAGAACCAGAAGCTGGTGTACAGCGCGATTTCGACCAACCAGCATCTCCCTTATCTCGCCAGCACGCGTCCGGAGTTTGGCGAATGCATCATGGGGACGGGCGGCTGTCTCGAAATGACCATCGGCGATGGCGAGGTCACCATGCCGACCGCCATGTGGTACCGCGAAACCAACAAGGTGAAGGTCGAGCCCGTTTCGAAAGAGGGAGAAAAGCCCGCTGCCGCCGGCGCGACGTTCGCTCTCGGCGCAGGTCAGCGTGGTTTACCGCTCGCCGTTGCCACGGGCGAGCTGGATATCGTAAAGAACGACTCTTTCTTCTCCAAGGAAATGAAGTTCGCGCGCCGCTGGCTCTACAGCAAGGGCGTCATGACCGACGATGAAGAACGCAACCCCGTGGAGACCGAGCTCGAGTCGTTCTTCAACGACAGCCGCACTGGAGGCCACCCGAAAGCCGATCTGGAAATCGGGTTGAACGATTCCATTGCCGTCATCTTGTCGAATATGGCGATGGAGCAGGACCGCAAAGTATTCTTTAAAGAAATCGATACGCTGGGCCGCAACGTCACGCCGGAACAGTGGGCCGCCAATATCACCGCTTCGGAGTCGAGCTACTCGAATTCGCTCGCCGCTAAGAAGAAGATGCCTGCGTAAGACGGATGGAGTCCGGCACCAGCGCGATGCCGAGCGATATTGCAAGCACTCCCGCCGCTGCAATCCACGGCAGTTTTCCGGACAGTGAAGTGTTTGGCAGAGAATCCGGCATTGCGGGGTCCGCCAACAGTAATTCGATGTCGCCGATGTCTCGCAGCCGCTTCTTCGGATCCTTTTCGAGACACCGTTCCAGCAGCCGCCGCACATTCGCGGGAACCCTGCTCAGATCCGGCTTGTCCTTTACCACCGACGACAGAATCTCCGTTAGATCCTCACCGTCGAACGGCCGCTTGCCCGTGACCGTCTCGTACAGCACCACGCCGAAAGCCCAGATGTCGGTGCGTTTGTCCACTGGCTTGCCGCGCGCCTGCTCCGGGGACATGTACGCAGCGGTGCCCAGGATCATGCCGGCTCGCGTCATTTCCAGTGATAGCGTCGGCGAGATCGTCGGATTCGTAACCCGCGACGCACTGGATTCGCTCGCCGATTTAGCCAGACCGAAATCCACAATCTTGACCACACCCGTGGGCGTCAGCTTGATATTAGCCGGCTTCAGATCTCGATGAATGATGCCCTTCTCATGCGCCGCCTCCAGACCCGCCGCAATCTGCCGCGCGATGGCGATGGCTTACAACCGGCAGTGGGCCCTTGAGGTCGGCGCCCTCCACCAGCTCCATCACCAGTGCGCCTTGCTCGATGCCGTAAACGGTCGCGATGTGAGGATGATTCAACGCCGCGAGCATTTGCGCTTCGCGTTCGAATCGCGCCATGTACTGGGCGTCGTCGGCCAGCGCCGCGGGCAGCACCTTTACGGCGACATCGCGATTGAGCTTGCTATCCCGGGCGCGAAACACCTCGCCCATACCGCCCGCGCCAACAGGCGTGAGGATTTCGTACGGGCCGAGCTTGTCGCCTGCTGAGAGCAGCATCGGAGGAGATCCGCTTAGTTTACTCGATCCGCTGCATATAGCTCCTGGAATGACTGCTACTCGGAGAAAGCCGGCTCCTGTGTTCATGCTGAAGCATGAAGATCGACCCTCTGAAGCGCAACCCACGGCAACCAAGCTGACGGTTTGTTGGCTGTTGGGCGAAGGTGCATGTCCGGTCGGGGCGAGATTCACGGCGGACTGTGCGTCTGGCCCGGTCCCCACCGTCGAAAAACGCTTTCGAAGAGGCACCCACAAACAAGGTTCAGCCGACCAACTGAGAATTGATTCCGCCTTCCGCTTCTACGGTTGTAAAATGATTGCGCTGCAGATGCGAGTGGGTGAGCGTCGCGGTAAGGGAGGGATTATCTACGTGCAGGTTGATTCCGAAAAACTCAATCAGTTTCTGGGCCAGGTGGTAGGTGAGCTGGGGGCTGCTATGAACGCCGCTCTGGTGTTGATTGGTGACAAGCTCGGTCTCTATCGTGCGATGGTCGGAGCGGGAGGTATAACGCCGGAAGAACTGGCGTCGAAGACAGGTACCGATGCCCGGTATGTCCGTGAGTGGCTCTCTGCTCAGGCCGCTGGAGGTTACGTGACCTACGACGTCCCAAGCAGGACGTTTACGCTTCCCAATGAGCAGGCGTTCGCGTTGGCGGTGCCCGACAGTCCGGCATATCTCCCTGGTGCTTTCCATATCATCAGCGCGCTGATTAAGGACGAGCCGAAACTGCTGGAAGCCTTTCGCACGGGGGACGGGGTCGGCTGGGATGAACACGATGCGGCTTTATTTGAAGGCACCGAACGCTTTTTCCGCCCCAACTATGCTGCCAACCTCATCACGAATTGGATTCCGGCGCTAGAGGGCGTAGAGCACAAGCTGAAGCAAGGCGGGCGAGTGGCGGATGTGGGGTGCGGTCACGGTGCTTCTACGATTTTGATGGCGCAGGCATATCCAGATTCACAGTTCGTCGGATTTGATTATCATGGCCCGTCGGTGGGCTGGGCGCGTCGTGCGGCTGCGCGCGCAGGTGTGAAGAACGCCAGCTTCGAGGTAGCGACGGCGAAGGACTTCCACGGCGCGAAATACGACTTCGTAGCCTTCTTCGATTGCCTTCACGACATGGGCGACCCGGTGGGCGCCGCCCAGCATGTTCGGGAGATGCTCAACCCAGAAGGGACCTGGATGATCGTGGAACCTTTCGCGCACGACCAGTTGGAGAACAACTTGAACCCTGTTGGTCGCGTCTTCTACTGCGCCTCGACCATGATTTGCACGCCGGCTTCACGCGCGCAGGAAGTGGGGCTCTGTTTGGGTGCACAGGCGGGAGAGGCACGTATGCGGAGGGTGGTGACGGACGGTGGATTCAGCCACTTCCGCCGAGCAACCGAGACGCCTTTCAACCTGGTGTACGAGGTTAGGGCTTAGCTCCCGAGATCGTCACCAGCGAACACGTTCAGCGCGGCCGCGACCTCGTGTAGCGACAGGCGCCCGATGCGGAGCCGGCGAGCTCGGCCAACACGACTTGCTCGACGGGATCCGCTTCGACGTGGATGCCGTCCTCCTCGGGTCGATAGCCGTTGATCGAGCTCTTGAAGACGCAAAATCAATGCTGCGATCGAGACTGCCCAGCGTTTCTTTAATCTCAGTAGCGCAGGCAACGTAGGAAACTCTGGCGCGTTTGCGCGCACGCTTCCCGCCGGCATCAAGAACACGGACGCAAAAACATTGGCCTCCCCCTATGCCTTGGCGATCATCGTCGCGGTAGGATGGAAAGTCGGGAGAAGAGGTCTTTAACCCCGAATTTCCAATATGACACGGCGTGATTTTGCGGCAATTGGGATGACGACCGCGTTTGCGCTCGGTCCGCAGGCGGCGTCGGCGGCGGATCCGGCAGAGCTGCGGTCGGAATTGCTCTTCGATGTTGTGCTAACCGCGATGGCGCCGAATGAGGTCTCTCCGGAGCGAACCGTGGTTGGCGTTGCCAACGGTACGTTCGAAGGGCCGAAGCTCAAAGGCACGGTGATCGGCCCGTCGGGCGACTGGATTGTCACGCGGCGCGACGGATCGAGACTTCTCGACGCTCGGATGCTGCTGCAGACGGACGATGGACAGCACGTTTACATGTCGCTCCGCGGGATCGCGTACACACCTCCTGGTGGAAGCCTTCATGCACGAATCGTGCCGATGTTCGAGACGGGCGCAACGAAGTACGCTTGGTTGAACAACGTCGTTGCTGTCGGCGTCTATCGTCCGACACCCGGAAAAATCGCATACCGCGTTTACGAAATCCTGTAGTTTGCTCCCATACGGAGTGCCCAATAACCGTTCCGGACGGAATCGAATGATTGACCATGCATTTGGCGTAGGTTTGGAGCGTATCGCGGACCTGGATTTTCCACTTTAATGGCCAGTAGGTCCAGCATGGGCGGCGGCGCCCATTCATGACGATGCTTCTGGACACGGTGCCTCCACTCGACGCATAAAAGAATCACGGGCCATCATGGGTGGATCGAAAGAAGTTAGTCCTTATTGAGTTCGGCCACGCACCACATTTTTTTCCCGCCACGGCTTGAGGTCGTGGTTGAGGAGCAGAACACGGATGGTTTCCCTGCCCACGCGCGGTACCAATCGCCGTTTAACGGCTTCTTCAGCCACCAGACGCACCGTCCAGCGGGCGAAGCCCTCCGGTGGATTGCTGCAGACCATGGCAATGATCCGCTGCTTCTCGCTGTCTTCCAGCAGAGCCTCGGCACCCGGCCGTTGTTTCTCGTAAAGAGCCCGTTCCAGTCCGCCTTCCTGGTAGCGATGGCCGATCTTGCGGATGGCCTGCGTGGTCAAGGGCACCATGCCCGCGATCTGCGGTGCACTGCCCCCTTTGGCCAACTGCAGAAGTGCCACGGCTCTTAGAACGACCCGGACCTGCTGAACACCGCCGCTCAGCAGTTTCTGCAATGCCTTCCTGTCTTTGGTGGTGACATCAAATGCGTAATGCCGCACGCGCCAAACCTCAAGTATGGAGCAAAACAGTTTTGGTTGGAATTGTGATAGAAACTCTTCAGGCGGTCAGAGCACTAGCGGAAATGCTTACACAAAACTATTGACATAACCGCCGCGAGTGTACTCCATTGGTAGCACGTTCCCGCACGATTGACCGCATCACGCGGTCCGAGAAAAAGCGCGATTTTCCCCGCCTCCCTGTTCTTCGTTCGGTTAGAATGAATTTCCTGTGAAGTGCATTGTTGTGTTGCTGGTGGCTGCCGCAATTGCGGGTCGACCTCTCAGTGCGAAACGGCTCGCCGTCAGGACCTACACGACAGCGGACGGCCTGGCACGCGATAACGTCCTGTGCGCCTTCCAGGACTCCCACGGCTTTCTGTGGTTCTGTACCGCGGAAGGGCTGTCGCGTTTCGACGGTTATCAGTTCAAGAACTACTACACGGCGCAGGGCCTGCCCACTAACACGATCACGAGCTTTATCGAGACCAGGAGCGGAAGCTATTGGGTCGGGACCACGGGCGGGGTGTGCCGCTTCGATCCCGCCGCAGCCGCAGGCAGCCATTTTCGCTGCTCAACTCTAAAAGACGGGGAGAAAGTGCGGACGCCCCTGGTGCTGTACGAAGACAGGAGGGGCACGCTGTGGTGCGGCGCCGGAGAGTCGACGCCATCCTCCACGGGCCTTTTCCGGCTCAGGCCAGACAGTCTCACGTTCGAACCAGTGGATCTGCCCATGAACCGTCCGGTAGTCACCGCCTTGGCGAACGATGCGAGCGGAGCCTTATGGGTGGGCTCGGCGGACGGGCTCTATCGGCGCGACCCCAACGGCAAGGTTACCCGATATTCGAAGGCCGATGGTCTACCGGGTGATTACATCATGGCGCTTCTCCAAGACCGGGCCGGCCGTCTATGGATCGGCACGCGGGACGGCCTTGGGCGCATGGTCGCGGGCCAGCCTTCCACGATCCGCAGCTATTCCACAGCGGACGGCCTTCCCGCGGACCGAATCGAGTCCTTGTTCCAATCCGCGGACGGGGTTGTCTGGGCCGGGACGGCTTTGGGGTTGGCACAAAGCTCCGCTGGGGGACCGCGCGAATTCCACGGCTATACCATCGCAGAGGGTTTGAGTGGCAGAGCGAGCGGCGCTCTGACGGAGGATCGCGATGGAAACCTCTGGGCCGCTACGTTCGGTTCCGGGGTAATGAAAATCCTCCGTGATGGATTCATCACGTTCACGGCAGCCGACGGAGTCCCGTGGGCCCGTGCGTTCGTAGAGAGCCGGTCCGGCGAGTTGATCACAATGATCAGAGAGAACGGCGCGGTATCGATGGGGCGTTTCGACGGCGCGCGCTTTCGAACGATCCATCCAGCCTGGCCGCGGTCGATGAAATACTTCGGGTGGGGCAGCGGGCAGATCGGTCTTCAGGATCGCGATGGCGAATGGTGGATCGCGACCGGAGAAGGGTTGGCGCGCTTTCCGCCGGTGACGCGGGTGGAAGAGCTGACGATGACCGTTCCGAAAGCCGTCTACACAAGGCAGGACGGGTTTCCCGGCAACGACATCTTCCGCATTTTTGAAGACAAACAGGGGAATATCTGGGTGGGCGTCAGCGATGGCGGAGTGGACCCGCTTGCCCGGTGGGATCGGGCGACCCAACGGCCGCACGTTTTTTCCCGATCCGATGGACTGCCGCCGGAGCCGATGCCTACTGCCTTCGCGGAAGATCGCGGCGGAGATCTCTGGATAGGCCTTTACCACGAATCTCTGGCCCGGTTTCGGAACGGTCGATTCACCACCTACACGTTGGCGGACGGACTACCAGGGGCGGTGGAATCGCTTTATGTGGATTCGGCGGGAAGACTCTGGATCGCGGGGAGCCGGGGACTGTCCCGGGTGGACGACCCCGCGCGGGATCGCATCAGTTTCCGGACATATGGCAGTTCCCAAGGCCTCTCCAGCGATTTCATCAGCGACATCACCGAGGATCGATGGGGGCGTTTCTATGCGGCGACGGGGCGCGGCGTCGACAGCTTCGAGCCGCAGTCCGATGGTTTGGGGCGCGTAAAACACTACACGGCGGCCGATGGCCTCTCCCCGGGGCAGGTGGAACTGGCGTATCGGGATGCGGCTGGAGATCTCTGGTTTGCGACGCCGCTGGGCGTTTCACGGCTGACGCCAAGGCGGGATCCGCCCCTGGCGCCTGTCCCCGTTCTGGTGACGGGAATCAGCATCGGTGGCGTGCCCTATCCAATTTCCGAGGCGGGGGAATCTTCCATTACGGCTCTGCGATTCCCCCTGCGGCCGATCCGGTTCGACTTCGTGGGGATCAGCTACTCTCCAGGAGAGACGCTGCGCTATCAGTACATGCTGGAAGGCGCGGATGTCGACTGGAGCACTCCTTCCGACCAGCGCTCCGTGATCTATGCGAACCTCTCGCCGCACCGGTATCGATTCCTGGCGCGCGCCGTAAACAGTGAAGGCGCGGTGAGCGTAGCGCCTGCAACGATCGTTTTCGCGATCCCGCCCCCGTTCTGGCAGACGGGATGGTTTATCTCCACTGCCGCGGTGGCCGCGCTGCTGCTGCTGTACGGCGCTCATCGTTACCGGGTCTCGCGGTTGCTAGCCGTCGCCGCCGTGCGCGCGCGGATCGCCAACGACCTGCACGACGACATTGCTACCAGCCTTTCACAAATCGTCATTCTCAGCGAAGTCGGGCAAAGAGCCGCTGATGTCCCGGAACGGTCGGCCCGCGGAACCCTCGGTGAGATTGCCGAAATTTCGCGCGAGGTCCTGGACTCACTGAGCGACATCGTGTGGGCCATCAACCCGGATAACGATCATCTGACTGATCTGGTTTACAGGATGCGCCGGTTTTCGGGTGACCTGCTCGCCGGCCACAAGATCGCGCTGGAATTCCGCTCCTCGTTTTCGGAACACGACCTGCGCCTCGGCCCCTACGTCCGCCGACAGGTGTTTCTCGTTTTCAAGGAAGCGATCCACAACATTGTGCGCCATTCTGCCGCCACGAAGGTGGAGGTCGGCCTGGCGAGGCTCGATAATCGCCTCATCCTGCACTGCCGGGACAACGGCAGGGGCTTCGATTCCGGCGCGGAATTCGAAGGCCGCGGGCTGATTAACATGCAGAAGCGCGCGGCTTCGCTCGGTGCAGGCTTGAAACTCCAGTCGTCGCCGGGTGAAGGCTCAGTGTTGGAGATGGAAATACGCCTAACGGCACCCCGGACCCTAGCAGCGTTGAGGGGGAAATAGAGGGGATCTTTGTGTAGTCTGAAGAAATTGTCCGCCAGCGATACCACCGCCCGCAGTCCCATCGGCGTCGCCATTATCGAGGATGATCGTCGAATTCGCGAAGGGCTACAGACGCTCATCAACGGCTCGCCCGGTTATCGTTGTGTCGCGTGCTTCCGCTCGATGGAGGACGCATTGGCGGGACGTTGGACTGAAATACCGGACGTGGCACTGGTCGATCTCGGGCTCCCCGGAATGCCGGGCACAGAAGGATTGCCGAAGCTGCGGCTGCGCTATCCGGCGGTATTGCTGGTAGTCCTCACGGTCTATGAAGACGATGACCGGATTTTTCGTGCTCTCTGCGCGGGCGCTTCCGGATATCTTCTGAAGAAGACACCACCTGCCAGGCTTCTGGAGGGGATCACCGAAGTGCTGGCCGGCGGGGCGCCCATGTCGCCGGAGATTGCGCGCCGGGTGATTTCGCTATTCCGTCAGATTCGCCCGCCGGATTGGGTCGATTACGATCTCACCCCGCACGAACTGCGCCTGCTGAAGCTGCTCGTCGAAGGCCACAACTATCAGAGCGCCGCCACCGAATTGGGTGTCAGCTTCAGCACCATCAATTTTCACATGCAGAATATCTACGCGAAGTTGCAGGTGCATTCCAAGTCGGAAGCCGTAGCCAAGGCGCTCCGGCAGCGACTGGTAACGTAGGCCATCGGGGCACTGCCGCACTAATAAACCTAGCAGGGTGCATAGTTGCCGGCCGCCCAGTCACGGCTACAATTCCCTCCAGTAGTCATCACGGGGGGAGAGGGAAATGGCAACCCATATCGTTTGTAGATGGCGGAGTTCGGCGGCGGCAATGCTCTTGATGGCCATGTCCGCACTTTCCGGTTCGAGTCAGCAGATTACGGGGTCCGATTCCTCCACCTTGATGGCCCCTCACGATGAAACTGTGACCGTCGGAACGTCGAGCGCGAAGGCTGCGTCGGCCAACTGCCGCCTGTACCTGGCGCAGACCTCGAGTTTTTCGTTGTTTCTGAAGACTCCAAAGAAGGCAGGCACTGACTGCAAGTCTGGTGAGATCGACCTGGAGTTATTGGTCGGCACGGAAAGTGTAAGGCTCAAGCCAGGGGGTTCCTGGCAGGTGGGCACTACGCCTCCCACGGTTTACACGGTGACCGCCGTCCTAAACAATACGAAGGTGCAAGCGCTCGGGGGAGACTTACAGCAGCTTACGCTCAGTTCCACCTCCGCCAGGCAGAGCACCTCGATGAATGCGATTTATACTCCGGATTCCGGGACCATCGCGGCTTCGTATGAACAAGATGCGCCGGGCGCGACAGCGGATTACGTGGTCCGCCAGCTATCACTTTCCCTCAGCGGCCTCCAGGACCTGACATTGCAGCCAAACGGCGGCAGCCCAGTTCCCATGCCCTTGATCGTGTTGGCCCAAGGGCCGGCCCCATGGTTTACTTTGCTTCCAGAGGTTAAGAGCCCCGTCGGGACGACGACGGTGACCGCCATGTTCCAATTGGATCCCGTGGTTACCGACCCAACTGTGTTTCAACCCTATATTGATACTTACGGGCAAGCCATCGCAGCCTCTTGGACTGGGAAGATTTCGAGTAAGAGTGATCTGAACGCCACTGTTGCGTCGGAACAAACCTGGCTGAAGGAGAACAAGGCACTTTCCAATGTGGATCCATACGGCGGCATAACGGGTACCTGGACCAGTGACAAGACAGACGGCTACTATGATTTTGTCCTTCACGGCGATCGCTGGTTTCTGACCTCGCCGCTGGGGAATCCATTATTCTACCTGGGTGTCACCTCAATGGACGCCTATTCGACGCCAGTCAAGCCATCAGACACGAGAGGGCAGTTCTTCGATTCGCTCCCCCCTGCCAATACGCTCTTTAGGTCGGCCTACAGTATGAATAACACCGCCTTCTCATTCATTGCGGCCAATCGGATAAGAAAGTACTGTACTACGGACGAAAATAACTGTGTTCTGCCGGTTCCGCCTCCGGCTAAGGCCGCTTGTCCCAAGGCCCCGTGCACGGTCACCCAGGTTTCGGATGATCTGGAAACGATCCGATTTGCAAGCTGGGCCTTCAGCGGAGAAGGAAAGTTTTTCGCCCAGGAGCCGCTCGTCGAGAATCCAGTACTCTCGCACCCTTCTTTTCCGGTTTTGCAGCATGACGCCTCGAAGGTTCCGATGGGATTCTACGCAGTTACCAATCTCGTGTCGCACCCCGACCCGTTCGATCCGCAAACCGTGATTCAGCTCGATGACGTCCTGCGGCAGCAGATCGGCTCGCACGTAACCGATCGCAATGTTGTCGGCTGGAGCATCGGTAATGAGAAGGACGAGATCATCGACAGTTCAGAGATCGGCTCCATCCTGCAAATGGGGGGAACCGTGCCTGCGAAGCGGAGCCTGATGCTTTACGCTCTCAACGGGCTCCACCACGGTAGCTATGCCGAGTTGGACGGGGCCTGGAACATTTCGGCGACCACGGAACAACAGCTGTTTGACGCCGTACCGAAAGTGAATAAGATTCCGCCAGCGGACGTGGAAAGCCTGCGGGAGTTCTACGAAGACGCCTATTATAAGCTCCTCCACGACAGGGTCCAGAACATCGACCAGAATCATCTTTATTTCGGAAGTTGGATTCTGTCAAGTGATCCGACACTGCTGTACGATTGGCCGATCGCCGCGAAATACAGCGATGTGGTAGGGTTTGACGACTTTGCGCCCGGGCCGCTCGACTCAACGCTCCTTCAACTTTTCGCAACAACCGATAAGCCGGTCTTGCTTGGCGCCTGGGGCGTGCCGGCTGATTACGGCGGGACGCGTGGGTTCGGTTGGAACCAATATACAAAAGGGATGGCGTTGTCGGATTCGGCCTCTGGCGACGCCCATGCTCTCAAGCTGGCAAGCGCGGCTGCGAATAAGTATGTCGTCGGCGCCATGCTGTTCGACTACTACGATGAGCCGCTTACAGGCCGCGGAGGATCAACGGGAAGTCTGGTGCTCGGTGAGAACTTCGCGTTTGGCCTTTTGGACACAACGGACACGCCGAAGTATGACTTCGTCAACAAAGTTCGCGCGGCAAATTGTGCAGTGCTGTCAATGCTTAGCCTGACAACGTGTCAGTAAGGCTCCAACGATCGTCGCGGCCAGATCTAAGTTGCTGCAAGCACCTGGCGCCTGAAAGAGACTTGCTTAGAGGGACAGCAACGAAACTTCCCCGAGTCACTTGGCCACCTGAAGCCGTAAAGGAATTCTCATGCTGTTGCTCCCAAAGGGTGGCATCGATCGGCGTTGGGCCACCTACCGCGTCCCGTGGGCCGGGCTTCACGAGCGACAGCTACGAAACGAAGAAGGAAAATCATCAACGGGAATCGAATCTCGAATCCTGCTTTTGTACAGTCGGCCTTAACTTATTGAGTCTAAGGTATTTGGTAGCGCTAACGGGAATCGAACCCGGATTTTCCGCCTTCTCGTGCTTTCTTTAAGTTACTGAAACCGCAATCTCAGGAACCACCGTGTTCGCAGGAATCTCAGGCCGTTTGTACAAATCATGTACACGGAATTGGGCTAAGGATTTCAGTGCCGCCTAGGTCGCCGGAATCTCTGGCAACGGCGAACCGGTCAGTCGGTCCCTGACAAGCTTCGCAAGAAAAGCCGCGAACGGTCCGATGTTTTCCTCGACGCTCGCTCTTTCCTGCGCGGCCATGTATGTTTTGCGTTCCGCGAGCGGAATGACCGTCCAGCGATAGCCTGCCGCGGCCATCACGTCAGGGTGCGCCAACTCGTCAGGAACCTTCACGGGTATGTTCTGTCCGAGAGCGTAGTTCTCCACGTATTCACTATGAATAGCGGTCTAATCGCAGCCATGGACCTCGGGGATGAGGCCGACGCTGCCGATGGTCCGACTGCCGCATTCGCGCGTCGATCCTAACCGGCCAACGGGCGACCGCGGCAAGCCGTTGACAGCCCGACGTGACGATGCCGAACTCTCCAGCCGCAGAAGTAGGGGCGGCGGTGATCGCGCTCCCAGCTTTGGCGGGGTGCGGAAATGAAGAAAGAATCATTCCTTGGTTTCTCTTGAGCCGCTACGCCAGCTCGACCGCCGCTTTCTTCCCCTGGAACGCCGCGGGCACACCTCCGACGACTCCTGATCAGACAGAGCTGTTATTGCTTTGCGTCGCTGGATCGGCCGGACCGCTTGGAGGCCGCCCTCTTCGGCAGTCGCGGAACAACCTGAACGCCCGCCCAAAGCGTAGCGATCGTTTGCTCGACCACCAGAGTCTGCTCAGGCCGGTCAGGCACAACCCCTTGGATCACCATGAGCGTGGCGAGGCCGAAGATCGTGTACCACCAGGTGTGGGCTACCACTATGTCATCCCTGCCTGGCAATCCTTCATCCCTGGCAACATCGAAAAAGAGCTGTACGAAACGTTGGAACAAAGGCTTGCCAATGTCGTCGATATATTGCCCAGCGCGGGCACCGTTGCGGTTCTCAGGACCGAAGAAGACGTTACGGAACTGCTGTGGGTGGGCGGTGCAGAACTGAATGAAGCCGCGTGAGGTCGCGAAGAGACGCTCCTTCGGTGCGGGATGTTTAGCGGCAGTCGCGTCGAAGTCCTGAATCAGCAGACCGATCGTCTCGCTGCTCAACTCGGCAAGGATATGCCATTTGTCAGGGAAATGCTGGTAGATCACGGCGTGCGTATAGCCGATCTCTTCCGCGATCGCGCGAAGCGTCACGGCTTCGTAGCCGCGTTCGGCAAACATCCTGCCGGCCGCCGCAAGGATTTCGCCCCGCAGCCGTTCCTTGCGCTCTACACGGCGACTTGGTGATGTGGATGCCACTTCGATCAGGATAGTCGCTTTTGAAACTTTTTACAACCACGGGATCGTTTACAACCATTGGTAATGAACCATTGATTATTTTGCAACCAATGGTTTTTGTGGCCGTCCAATGGTTAGGTCACTCATTTGGATGGGTGGCCAAATACGAGGCAAAAGGAGAAACGAGCATGTATTTAGTCATGGGCATCAATGGAAAGGTTGGGGGCGCCACCGCGCGGCATCTGCTGAAGCAGGGGAAACAGGTGCGAGCACTGGTGCGCAATCGCGAGGAAGCGGCGAAGTGGGCAGACCGAGGTGTGGAGTTGGTGGATGGAGACTGGAACGATGCGACATCCATAGAGGCAGCGCTCGAAGGCGTCGAGGGCGCGTTCGTTATGTTGCCGGCTGTATGGGCGCCCTCGCCCGATTTCAGAGAAGCAAAGGGTGTGATTGCAAACTATGCCGAGGCGCTGACCAGGGTAGTGCCGCCGCGGGTGGTAGCGCTCTCTTCGATGGGCGCGAACAGAACAAGCGGGCTGGGGATGATTACGGCCTTGTCACTCTTGGAGCAAGGCTTTCGCAGCCTGCCATCTTCGGTTGCATTTGTGCGAGCAGGTGGCTTTTTCGAAAACTTTCTTTTCGGCCTACAGGCCGCCCAGGGTGGAACACTACCGGTGTTCTACAATCCCACAAACCGGAAATCGACAATGGTCGCGTCGGACGACATTGGCGCAGAGGTGGCAAACCTCCTGACCGGGCCGGAGTGGTCAGGGCATCGCGTTATCGAGTTGGGTTCGATGGTAAGCGCGGATGAAGTGGCGGAACAATTGGGTGAAGTCCTAAAACGCGACGTAAGAGCCTTTGCAGTCCCGCGTGCAGCGTGGGCGGAAGCGTTCGAGCAGTTCGGCGTCCCCAAGGGCCACACGGGACCGGCGGAGGAAATGTTTGAGAGTGTTAACGCGGGATGGATGAGCCTGGGAATCACGGGTACGGAACACGTAGCGGGTACGACGTCCGCACGCGATGTGTTTGCGGCCGCGCAGAACTCCGGCAACGCGTAAGTCCGGGGCAAGCAATATGAAAGCTAAACACACGATAGATAAACCCGCCCGGTCAGGTCGAGCAACTCAAATAGCGGCGATGCTGATAACCGGCCTCGTCGCCTTCATTTGGGTGTACTTCGGAAGCTTATATGTACTACACGACCCCGGCGAATGGAGGATCGCCAATCAGCAGCTCGGGTACCCGCTCTATATCATTCCTCTGATTGGCGTGACCCACATCCTTGGGGGCTTGGGTCTTCTGATCCCTAATTTTCCTCGATTGACCGAGTGGGTTTATGCTGGTCTCGCGATCGACCTTTCACTGGCGTTCTATTCACACCTGAATGGCGGTGGCAATATCTGGGATAGGTTCGATCCGATTCTCGTCATGGCGTTCGTCTTGGCTTCGTACGCATTAAGACGCTCCATGCGCGCAAACAGGTGGTCGATATGAAGAGCACTCTGGGGTGGGCGGCCCGCCCCAGCTTTTCTTAGCCAGCACCACCGCATGGAGCCCTCCGGTGTGATCAGTGTGTGATCAAAGAAATTGCAATCATCGTCCTCGACCTGAAGAGCAAACGGCGCTACTCAGCCGGCTGATTCCACTAATCGCGACTCTGGCATACTCAGACTTGTGACGATCAGTCGGCTGACAGCGACGCCGGTAGGAGGAATGCATAAGAGCAGATTGTCTGGGAAGCTCTCGGTGGCAATCTTCTCAATCGCGGCTATGTGCTCCCTGTTCCTCAGTTGTTCAAGGAAACATGCTGAGAGAGAACCTGAGCCGGCGCCGGACGTGCGGGTCGACCTCAAACCGCTGGGGCTACCCGGGGACTTTTTTTCGCGCAGCGAGGAATTACCACGAACGATTATCGGGTATCGATTCGTTGTGTGGCTTGACCGAGACGACATCGTTATTGGTTTCAACACAAGCCCTAGCTCACGGGCCGCGGCTGACCGCAAAGTCGACGGGTCCGCACGACTGCTTGTGTTCAGCGTGACCGGCGTTCTGAAGAGTAAGCGCGACCTACCTTATCCTGCCGATGGGTACGGAGAAATCGTGGCAGAGGGCGAGGCATCGGCTGGGCCGGGCGGTACCCTGCTGTTCAGATTGCAGTCCGTAAATCTTGACAGAGTAGGCAGGAACGAATCGAAGTCGGCCGTGCTTTTGTTGGATGCGAAGCTGCAAGACGTCGCACGCCTTGATCGCTTCCTTGAGCAAACGACCTTCGTCAGTCACGCTCTGGTATTTCAGGAGGGCTTCACGCTCGGCCAATCGCGGACTTACCATGTGTTGGATGGCTCTCCTCCCTCGCAGAAAAAGCAATGGAAACAGAACTGGCCAATAGATGCACGTGACAGGAAGTTTGGCGATTCGGAAATAGCCTACATGACGTGTCAACAAGAGCTGCGACCGAATGAATATACCTCGACCGGAATCGTTTATGTCGGTGCCAGGCAACGCTGCACGCTGAACGCGGAGGGTGAGGATGGAACGACTTGGCAAATTCGTTTGCGGGACGGTGACACGGCCCAGATACTGGGCATCTTGGCCGACGGAAGCGTTGCAGGACAAGTCAGCACGAAGGAAAGCAAGGCAGGGCAACTAGTCATCTGGAAAAAAGATCAGAGTGCGGAGCTGCTACCGTGGATTCCCAAAGATTATTGCGGGTCGGTAGGGAGTGCGACCGCGGACATGTCTCGGTACGCTGCATTCGCCTCGTGCGACGACCGCAGCGACGATGGCCGCTGGATAGTCTTCGATCGGAAGTCGCAAGCCCCGCTTGTGAATCGCCGGCTTCCGAAGAACGGACGCGCGGCTTTGTCGCCAGATGGATCACGCTACGCGAGCTTTGAGTCCGGCGAACTGCGCGTCTACTCGCTGCCAAAACCAGACCCGAAGTAATCCCTACTACGCCGCTGACCCTAACCAGCCGTCGGCAGTCTCGTTTTCAATGCGCTTCAGGTATCGACCAAATTGTGTGATCAATGTGTGATCACAGAGCGCGGAACTTGGCCTGTGCACGCTTCAACTAACGGGAATCACGCCGGATGCGGCTGCAAGTTGTTGAAAATATGGTAGCGCTAACGGGAATCGAACCCGTATTTAAGCCTTGAGAGGGCTCCGTCCTAACCGTTAGACGATAGCGCCGCGCCGCTGGTCCTTCACAGTATATCAATTCCTAATGAATCCGCCCTGGTTCCCTCACCGCTCAAAGACTAACGCCAGAGGTATTGGCGCCACAGAGCAGCACCCCCACCCGCTCGCCGTTCGAGGGCCGATAACTGCCGGATGACAGCGCCGCAAAAGCTGCCGCGCCGCCGGGTTCGGTCGCAATTCGCAAGACGTTCCAGAGCATCGCCTGCGCTGTTTGAATGGCATCGTCCGTAACCAGCACCGCATCCGCAACGTACGCCTTCGCAACCTGGAACATCAACTCTCCGACACGCCTGGGAGCTAACGAATCCGCTGCGATTCCACCGGCCGGAGCGTCTACCGGGTGCCCAGCATCGAAAGCCATTCTTAAGGTCGGAGCAGCTTCCGGTTCGACTCCCACAATCTTTATCCGGCCTGAATACCATGCAGCAATACCGCCAATCAGGCCGCCACCGCCCACCGCGACCAACAGTGTGTCGAGATCGGGAGCCTGTTCTTCAAATTCGAGCCCGACGGTTCCCTGTCCCAGGAGTGTTTCCACCTGCTCAAATGCGTGCACCGGCATGGCGCCCGATTGCGCGATCCACTCTTCACTGGCCGCCAGAGCATCGGCGTACCTTTCGCCGATCACAACGAGATCGGCGCCGTATTCACGGATGCGCGCCGTTTTTGCGGGCGATGCGACACTGGGTACGAAAATTCGGGCAGGCTTGCGAAGGCGCATCGCGGCGTACGCCACCGCGACACCGTGATTGCCGCCCGATGCGGCAACGACACCAGCGGACGGGACCGGGCGCGTCAAGAGATTCGTGAAGGCGCCGCGAGCCTTGAACGAACCCGTGTGCTGCATCAACTCCAGTTTCAATGTGAGGCGGCTGCAATCCAGACCGAAATCCGAACCCGCGATGTCGATGACGGGCGTTCGGCGGACATAGGGCCGTATCTTCGGATAAGTCGCCGCAATGCGGTCCCGGCTGATATCGTTCTGGTGCGTTTCCATTCTGGCCTTCCGATAGTATAGTTAGTTAGTTGGCTAATTGTCTATATGACCACAGAAGTAGCCCTGCGCGCGCTGGCCAACGACCGCCGGCTTCAGATCCTCGACTGGCTGAAGGATCCTCGCGCGAACTTTCCGCCCCAAATCGACGGCGACCTCGTGAAGGATGGTGTTTGCGGAGTGCTCATCGCGCGGAAACTGGGCGTTAGCCAGCCGACCGCTAGCGAGCACCTGGCCATTCTTGTGCGCGCGGGCCTGGTCCGGCCCAAGAGAATTAAACAGTGGACTTTCTACAAGCGCGATGAGAGCGAGATCCGAAAAATTAAGAGAGAGATCCTGGCGCGAGTCTGAATTCCTGAAGCTACACTAGCTGTTTGCTCCGGTCCTCCTCACTGATTCGCAGCGGCATTGTCGCCATAGCGGCCATTGCGGCTGTCGTTTTGATTCAGTGGTTCATAGTGCACAAATCTTTTCAAGGCAACTGGACGGCGCTGTTTGTGGCTGGCGACCGATTAAAACGCCCTCCTGAAATCCAGGAGAAAGAGTATGTTCACAAAAGCAGCTTCGGATACGACGGTCAGCACTATCAGGTCATTGCGCACGATCCATGGCTGTCCCGCCATTACGACCGCTTCATCGATGCGCCGCGGTTTCGCTACCGGCGAATCCTGATGCCTGGCCTTGCGTACCTGCTTGCCGCCGGCCAGTCCCGATATATCGATAGAGCTTTTTTTCTGGTGTGCTGGCTGCTGATTGGCCTTGGCACCTTTTGTCTGGCGCGACTTGCCGTACACGAAGGTAGATCCCCTGCTTGGGGTTTGCTGTTCTTAGCCGTTCCCGCAACCCTGTCGACCATCGAGCGGATGACTCCAGACATGGGTGCCGCAGCCCTGTTGCTGGTGGTGTTGCTGGCGATACGCGAAGAGCGTTGGACGGCCGCATGGCTTGCGTTGGCGGCGTCAGCACTGAGTAAGGAAACCGGCATCTTAGTTATCGTCGCCGCGGTCGTCTGGCTCGTTCGCGACCGCAAATTACGTCTCGCTGCGACCATCGCCACCAGCGTGTTGCCGGCGATCATCTGGAATCTATATCTGCAGTGGCATACAGCGCCCGAACATGGTTTCGCGCCGCTCGGATTCATCACTCCCTTCTTTGCGTCATTCGCATGGCCCGGCTCTTTCGGGACCGCGGGCGCCTTCCGAATTGCGTCGATGGCCGCCGTACTTGTTTTGCTCTGGACGACGGGCCGAACCCTGATGCTGGGGTTTCAGAACCGATTTCGCACTCTGGCTCTATTGTTGGGTTCGCTCTTTGCTGTCCTGCTACTTTTCTCCCAGAGCCCTTTGATCTGGGACGACGCGAACAGTTTCGCTCGCGTTAATAGTCCTTTATTGGTTTGTCTGCTCGCGGCCACCTGGAAGCGCGGACTCGGCCAAAGTGTTGCGGCGATCGTCGTGGTGGCCTCGCCATTGGCTCTCGAGTTGACGGACAACGTTCTTAAGGCATGGCTCGCCCCTACACCGAGCTCTCACCTCGTTTTTATTCCGGTCGCACCCTGCCGGGTTGTGGATATGAGCCTACCAGCGGGATCATCTCGTGCCGTTCGCATCGCTGACAGCACGTGCCATCTTCCGAACTCAGCCCTGGCTTACTCGCTCGATGTGAGAGCCGTTCCTCGCGGGGGCCTGGGATATCTGAGTGTCTGGCCGGCGGGCCTGCAGCAGCCTTCCATTTCGACCTTGAATTCCACGGATGGCCACCCGGTTTCGAACGCCGTGATTACCGGCGCCGGAAGAAATGGTGGGATCAGCGTATTCGTCAGCGATGCGGCGGAGGTAAGCATTGACGTGAATGGTTTCTTCGCGCCGGCGGAAGTAGCGCATGGTTTCGCTTTTTACCCCCTAACGCCATGTAGAGCGGTGGATACCCGCAGGAGCGTTGCTATTGACGCTGGAAAGACTCGCAACTTTCCCATTCAGTCGAGCCCGTGCGGGATTCCGAACACAGCCGAGGCATATTCTTTCAATCTCACTGTCCTGCCGCGCGGGAAGCTGGACTGGTTGAAGAGTTGGCCGGCCGGCCAGACGCAACCTGTCTTGGCTTCGCTCGATTCGCCTGACGGACGCGCAGTTTCAAAAGCAGCCATCATACCCGCCGGACAGGATGGCGCCGTCAGTATAACCGTATCGAATGAGGCGGACGTGATTATCGATGTCAATGGCTATTTCGCTGCGCCGGGTTCATCGGGAGCAACCTATTTGAATACGCTAACGCCCTGCCGTGTAGTCGATACGCGTGGTACCGAAACCGGGACGCGCATGACGCAATCGCTGTCCCTCGGCAAGACGCAGGACCTTCAAATCCTGCAATCCAGCTGTGGCATCCCATCCACGGCTCAAGCTTATGCGTTCAATACGACAATGCTGCCAATAGGGCCGCTCGAGTATTTTACGATGTGGCCCACAGGAATGCCTCGACCGGCCGTGGCCACTCTGAGTCTCATCGCTGTTCCCATCGCCGCAAACGCGGCCATCGTACGCGCCGGAGCCAACGGCTCAATCAGCGTCTTTGCGACAGGCCCCACCAACCTGCTTCTCGACATTAGTGGATACTTCGCGCCCTAACAGCCCGTGGCAGAAGTCGGGCAAGCTGAACGCCGGGCTGAATGCCTTCCCCACCTTGGCTCGCAACCTTTTGAGCCATAAAGGTGGCAGGCAGTTTCGCCTGGGCATGCCGCTCTCAAAGACTTCTGCCAGGGGCTGCTAACGTCACCAGCGGCTGAGCACCTCGTAATAGATCCGTAGACCCTTGTGAAATTCCGATACCGGAATGCGCTCCGAATCGCTGTGCATTGTGGCAGCCGTGGCGGCGTCAATAACCATGGGAGTGAATCCATAAGCCGTTACACCCCGCATCTGCAGATATGCCGAATCGGTTCCAAAGGGCACCAGCATCGGAGTCACCACAGCTCCCGGATTGTAGTGCAGCAAGGCCTCGCGCATCGTCGCGAACAGCGACGTATCGCTGCGGCTCAGGGGAGGATCGGGCGCCTGGGTAATCACTTCCACCTGGACGCGCGGGTCGTTGATGCGGGCCTTCATTTCAGAGACAAACTCCTCCGCATTCGTGCCGGGCAACAACCGGCAATCCAGGGTCGCTTCGGCCACCGAAGGAATCACGTTCGATTTGGGGGGTGAGCCGACGCCGGAGGTGAGGGTGGTCAACGAAATCGTGTTTCGCTGAATGGCGGAAGTGAATTTGTTGGTAGCCATTGGCCCACCGGCTGCTCGCCGCATCTCCTCCACCACAGGATTTTGCTTTCCGCCTTCCGGGAGAGCGATGGCTTTTTCGATCGCGTGCATGAGGATGACGTTCGCGTTGTCGGGAATCGGTTGCGATCCGTGCCCGGCTGTGCCGTGCGCCCGAAGCCGCAACCAGAAGACAATCTTGTCTCCCACCGATATCCCGAACATGAGCTTGCCGGGCGCGAGGACCTCACGAGATCCAATGCCGCCTTCATCCAGCACATACTCGGCATCGATTTCATCGAAGTGATGAGCAATCATCCACTGGATGCCGTACTGCCCGCCCATTTCCTCGTCTGCCGTGGACAGCATCACGATATCGCGAGACGGCGTGATGCCGGCGTTGTGAAGAGCGATTAGAGACATTAATTGCATCACGCCGATGCCCTTCATGTCGTATGTTCCACGTCCCCAGATGTAGCCATCCTGAATAGCCGCGCCAAAAGGGTCGACTTTCCAGGCTTTGGCGTCCACGGGAACGACGTCGAGGTGGTTGAGCAGCAGCAGAGGCTTCCGGGAGGAATCGCGACCCTTGAGCCGGACGATTAGGTTCGTCTGGCCGATAGGCCCGCTTACGTAAAGGTGCGGCTGAAGACCATTGCGCTCCAGTTCGGCCTGGAGCAACCTGGCGGCCGCAGCCGTGTCCGACGGCGGACTGATCGACGGAATACGCACGTAGGACTGCAGAAATTCCAGGGCATGCTGTTCAAGCGCCGGCCAGTCCGGTTCGGCCGCGCAGCAGACGCCGAGAGTCAGTAAGACAGAAAGCCATTTCATTGTTTTTCCACCTCCGGAACTTTGGAAATTGTCACGTTCAGTCCGGCCGTCCGATAAGCCTCAATCAAGGCGCCAGCACCCGGGCCGTAAAGCGGGGCCACGAGGCGGTTGCCGGGCTCAAGCTCGACCAGTGTTCGAAAGCGTTCAAGTAAGCGCTTGCTCCGGAAAACCCCGCCGATGAAAGCCACCAGCGCCGGTTCGCCCGGCGTGAAAATCTGACGGCGTACGGCAGCGGCCAGCATTGCCAATTCCTGTGCAGCTTTGTCGAGTATCTGCGCCGCGATTCGGTCACCGCGGTTAGCTGTTTCGTCTACGACATTCGCCAGGGTGGCGACCCGCGACCGCGGAAATTCGACTGTATAGAAGCGGTGCAGAATTTCATTCGCATTTTGCGCCGGTACATTCTCGAGCAGGACATCTCGCAGAACGGTGGGCGGACCCCATCCCTCCTCGGCTCGTAGAGCTGCGCGAAGTGCCTGCCGGACTATATCGAATCCACCGCCCTCATCGCCGAATATATATCCCCAGCCTCCGGCTCGTGCCGATTTTCCGTCGCGATTTCTGCCGAACGAGATGGAGCCGGTACCACCAATGACGATCACCCCGGGTGCACCCCCTGTCGCACCCGAAAGGGCGATAACCCCGTCGTGGGTCACCACCATTTGATCGCAGCGGAGCATCTCGCGCAGGATGGCCTCCTTGTCGGCAGGTCCGCCGCTCAGGCCGAAGCATGCCGAACGAAACCGCACGGACGACTCATCGAGGCTCGCCCGCTCGCACGCCGCTGACACGCAGGTCTGGACCGCGCTAGTGAATTTGGCCCGGCCTTCGGAAGCACCCACGTGATTGCAGGGCCCACCCCGGCCGTAGCCGATGACTTGCCCCGAACCGTCGCCGATCAATGCGGTCGTGCTCGACTGCCCACCGTCGATGCCGAGAAAGTACTCGCTCATTTGTCAGTTGATCCGATACAGACGGGAAGATCCCCGTTCCGCAATCAGGTTCAAGTCCCAATACATGGTGTGCGCGGCAAAGTCACCAGCCACAGCATCCGTCGAATCGACGACGACATAGCGGATACCGCGCGCCTTGAGTTCGGCGGTGGCCGCCCGGCGCATGCCGACAGTCATCCGCTGCTGGCGGCAGTTAGCGTCGCGGCTTAATTCCATCCAGCGTCCGCTTGGTTCCTGTCCTTCCAGTTTCATGCTTATCCCTGGTTGGGGCTCCGATTCGATTCTCACCGCATCGATCTTATAGCTCGATCCGAAGTCTACTTCAATGTACATTCCGGGCGCCGCAGGCTGCCAGCTATCCCATCGCGTGACGGCGGCATTGTCGAAAGCCAGTTGGACGTCCCAGGGATTCACACTGGCGTGCAGGCGCCATGCCGGGTCACGTGGAAGCTCGTGCGTTCGATCGAACACGCGGATTTCCGACGCACTCCACCGAACATCGTTTCCGCCTGCGGTTTGAACCAGTCGAATACGACGCAACTCACGCTCCGCGAACTGAAACTCCGAAATCGACGTGGGTTGTCGCTCGCTGTAGAGCGCGTTAAACAGCATGTCGCCCAGCAGTTCGTTCGGAGCTGCCTGATAATTCACGAGGATGTCATGGGAAGTGTAGGAGGCAGCAATCGGCGTGAAGGCCAGGATTTTCTCGCCTTTCGGTACAGCCTGCTCGATCACGCGCGCCATTGGGTAGCCGGGGCATTTGCGCGACAGGTAGGTATCTGCAGATTCGTGTCTGAAAGCGGCGCTAAAAGGTATCGAGTCGTCCAGTCGCCAGGCCCAGCGCGAGCAGTATTGTTTCACCACGCCTGGCCACGAGAGCACCACGTGCGCGACGATTACTGCGAGCAGGACCGGGCGGGCGCGCGACAGCACGACCGCCAGCGCGAGCGAAAGGAATGGCAGCATTGGAATCAGGAATCGCGTCCCGATGTTTAAGAAGTATGTCGATCCGAAGACAATGGCGGCGAGCAGGAGTTGACGGCCGGCGGGCCATTTGAGCGCGAACAACGCCAGCGGCGACAACAGGAACAGCGGTCCGAGCAGGCCGTTGAGCGCCTCCCCCTTGAACGTCACCTCTTGCGGAACCTGGCGATAACTTGTGAGCGTGTAACGACGGTAGTACTGGCGATAGGAGTCCTCAAAGGAAGTATGCACGTATGGATTCGGGAACAGGCGCGTCGCGAATGGCGCTAACGGGTCGCCCACAACGACTGCATTTTTGATCAGCCACGGCAGAACCATGAAGGCCGCAAGCGTGGCGATGATGACCGCACGTGGCGCCGGCGGGTTCGCCTGCGTTCTGGTCTTTCCCCTTCTCCACAATACGAATCCAACCGCATAGAGCACCGCGATAAATCCGGTGTACTTAACCGCGAACGCAAATCCAGCGAGCAGTCCAGCCGGTACAAGTAAGCGCCAGTCGCCTTCCTGATCCCAGATTTGCAGCAGATGAAACACAGCGAAAGCAACCGCTGCCAGCGCGACGTCATTGTAAGCGGTGGTGCCGTCGATCGCCACCACCGGGCAAACAAAGACGAACAGGGCCCCTGCCAGACCGGCGAGTGGAATGCCGAATCGACGGCCGTAAGCGATCATCATGCACGGCAAGGCAATCAGAAAACTGAGATGCACCAATGCGGCCGCCGACTGCCGGCCGAACGAATACGCGAACAAGTACAGTAATTCGACACCCTGGGTGATGTTCGCGTAAATGTCCCAGGTCACCCGATGGAAACCGTGGAACCGCAGGTATCGGGCGGGATACACAAGGTGATAAGCCGTGCCGTCGGGACTCATTTCCGGAGCCATGGCGTAGACGGCGTAAATGGCAGCGTAGACGGCAAACGCAACGCCACAGACGGTCAGCCAAACACGTGGTATTGGGGTCGGCTTTCTTTCACTGCCACTGCGAAGAACGTCCTTCCTCGCGGCCCAGAGCAGGATGGCCGTTCCAAAACCCAGGAACACGCCCTTGTAAACGACGTGCACAGAGCAGAGAAGAAAAACGATCCCGCTCAGGCAAGAAGCGCCGGTGACGAAGGCAAGTGAACCGTGCTCTCCTCCGCGAAGCCGCAGTTGCAAGCGCTGGAACAGTAAACCGCCCAATGCCCAAGCCGTCGCAACCGTGAAAAGGGCGCCGAAGAGGATATAGAGAACCTCTTTCATAGCCGCGCAAAGCCAATTCGAGTGAGAATAAACCCGTATTTTGTGCCGGTGTTTTTGTCTGTGTAGATGGGATCGATGCGGGCCGAGGCCGTCGTATCATTCTGCAGCGAGAGCCACTCGGCCGGCACGAGCTTCTCAAAATGCTTCAACCCAGGCGAGACATAGTGCCGGCGTTCCAAGAGCCTGCCGTTGACGGAGAACGCAACATCCACGGGGCCGGTGAAGCGAAGCGTGCCTTCCCAAAGTGAGAAGTCTACCACCAGCGTAACGCTCTCAATCGATGGAAGCAGAATCTTCATCGTGGGCTCCTCGCGGGTCCAACGCCACGAGGGCCCTGAAGATGCCTCGATATCCTTTACAAAATGAGAATCCGCGGCAGGGTCGTCTGTATTTACGATCATGCTCCATTGCGCGGCGGGATCCAGTGGTGGCCGCTGAGCGGGAGGAGAGTACCAGTCGGCGGGAGGACGAGAGCAACAGGCAAGGACGGCGGTAGTGAGAACAGCGCAACGCAGCGCCACTACCCTGGCCGAATCCTTGAAGGGCACTACGCCTTGTACATGTATTTAATGTTGGGTTTGAAAAGGAGCAAGTTGGGCTGGCCTTCCCGATTTACCTTCAGGCAGCCCTTGTCGTACCATTCGATGATCCCCTCCACGGTTTCGCCGTCCCGGAGCACGATCACCATAGGCGTCTTGGTCTGCATTTGCTTTACGTAATAGAAATTCTCTGCGTTTGTCTGGTCTGGGGGTACGACCTTTTGTTTGGTGGTTGGATTGCGGCGGTTCACACGGTCCTTCAACTCGTCCAGGGATGGGCGTATTAGCTTCCGATTAGCGGTCTCCACGGCAAGGCTCCAATTCGAGGTATCCGTTCAGGCCCGACATTTGAAAACTTTAGGCGGGACTGCTGAAAGGGATGTCGGATCTATATGTTCAACTAGTTTTTATTCCAGCACATTGCGCAGGCGGAGGCAACAAAGAGAGCGCCCCGCGATCTGCCGTGCAGAGTCGCGGGGCATCTTCATCGAGCAGCGTGGCTCTTAGAGCGATCGCAGGAAAATCAATATGTCCTGCTTCTGCGAGGCCGCGAGAGCGTTGAATCTTTGGATGACAGCATTTGCCTCCGATCCGCAACTGAAGTTCGCGGTGGTCTGAACGGTTGACGCGTCGTTGCAGTTGCTTGAGCTGAAGTGCGCCTCAATCGCCTGTAACAAGTCCGACGTACGGCCATCGTGGAGGAAGAACAACCGCTGGCCGACACCCCACAGCGGCGCGGTGCGGAACTCGTCAGGTCCCGCGGATCCCTGGTTAATGCCATCGGCCAGATTCGTTCCCATGTGATGGATCGCGAAATCGGAATAGGGGTGATACGTCACGTTTGACATGCCGGTGTAATTCGATGCGGCCGACGTCAATGAAGTGCTGTGGCAAAGCGCGCAGCCTGTGCTGGTGAAAAGAGACAGGCCGTTCTGTGTTGAAGACGTCGATGGCGCCGGTGTGGGCGGCGCCAGCAGTTTCATGAACAGCGCGAAGTTGACCGTATCCGAAGACATGTTGGAGGCGGTGCCCGTCGGACTGCCAGGGTTGCTGGGATTGGTGAAGTTAGTGGCGTCCTCGGGTGTAGCGTTGAAAACGCACCCCGGAACCGCCGAGCGCTCATTCGGAAAAACCTCGTTCGAAACGCCCTGCTCCACGTTGTAGGCTTCACCCCCGAAAATGAGAAGCGACTTGTTCTGGGCTTTCCATCCGAAACGAGTGACTGATCCGTCATTTCCAGTCGTATTCAGACGTCCGGCAATACCCAGCGCGGACTTTTGCGATGCGTTGACTGCCAGATTGGCCTGCAGAACACTATCAGGCGTGTTCTCCACCAATCCAAGCCCGAACGTCGGTGTGGGTATGCGGAAGATCACGTTATGATTCGCAAGCTGAGTTTCGAAATCAGGCTGAGCGAGGGTACATCCCGGCGCATCGACCCGTCCCGCGATCGTAAATAGACCGTGGACACCACCGTCGAGCGGCGCGTTTCTGCCGCCTTGTGTAACGAATCTCGCCTCGCGAACCGGCCCGTCCGCGGTGATAAACGAGGGCAGCGTATTGTTGGCGCTGTGAAGTCTGGCGAGCGCGACCTGGGGATTGGCAACCGGGCTTTGCGGGCTTCGAAGGCCGGGGCTGCTTCCACCCATTGAGGGTTGGGCATGGCACATTGCGCAGCTGTTGCCGTTGAATGTGGGCCCCAATCCGGTACCTGCTTCGCCGGGTATGCCTCCCGAAACCGAGTCTACCTCGGCGAATCGCGCCTGGGCCTGCTCGAAGACGGCCTGCTCACTTAACTTGAGCGTGGGGAAATAACTGCCTGCCCCGGACGGACCATGTCGAGGGCCGGGATCTGTCTGGGCAAAGCAACAAAACGTCGGGAGAACAACGCCTGCCAGGAAGTGGTGAATAGACCTGGCTTTAAAGTGTACCTGCATGACACTCCTCCTGTGCTTCTGTCGCGCGGGTCAGGCGCGAGTCGGATTTGTGATTAAGAGTGGGGAATTAGCAGAACTCGAAAGACAGGTACAATGGAATTGCTCACGTAGGGTACCATTAACCTGGTATCCGAGATGCGGTCCTCGCCCACCGCGGGGACCGCACTTTTCTTAAGATCTGGGCACAATCCAGCCGTGTCACCGGAATACTTGTGGGTGTCGCCTTGCCGGATTCGCGCTTACTTTGGAACTCCCCGTTTGACTGGTGTGTGCCGTGCACCTACATGCCCTGCGCTTGCTGACTCGCACGCTTGCTCATAACGTGCGAGGGCGTCGCATGCTTACATACGCTGGCTATGGGGCCAGCTTCCTATTGGTACTATTGACTGCGAATGAAGAAACTACCATGGACTTCGGAGATGAGTCAATCAGGGTTTTCTCGTATACGGCCTTAAGTAGGCGGGGAAAGCGGTGGCCACCGCGCGAGGCAGACTGGAATACTTACTTATATTAGCGCAAGAGAGTCGAAATTACATTTATCCGCGGCGCTTAAAGAACTGCACTTCGCGTTCATGTTGTTGCGCCGCCTCGCGGCTGGAAAATGTTCCCAGATTTCGGCGGCGCCCCGTGCGGGCATCTTTCTTTCGCGAGTAAAGGCGATATTCTCCGGATTTCAATTTGCGGATCATGACTGCACCTGCCGACATCCGTGCAATCCGAGGTCCGCTCTGCTCACATGCCTGAAAGAAGAGCGATCGCCCAACAAAACCGTGACGCAGCAGAGTTTCGAGAACGAAAGTCGTCTCGAAACTCTGGTAGCTACGGATTTCTTCCCGAGGCTCCATGCCTACTGCTCCATATTCGAGCCGGTTCCCCATACTGCGCCAGTACCCCATACCGCACCTGTGCCCCAGACTGCGCCAGTACCCCAAACCGCGCCTGTTCCCCATACCGCGCCGGTACCCCAAACAGCTCCGGTGCCCCAGACCGCGCCGGTAGACGAAAGCCCGGGCTCGAAAACATTCGTACCCCAAACTGCTCCGTTGCTCCAACTCGACGAACTGTTCCAAAGGAGCGAAGGATTGCTCAACACTGAAATCTGTCGTGTGACCAGATTCGCCGACAATCCGGGCGACGCCGCACTCCTTGTTGCCACCTCATGGTCTGAGATTGCTGCGGCTATGTCGATATATCCAGCCCCGACAGTGAACAGGTCATATTGACTGGTATAACTCTGACCAGTTGTCGAATCATATGCCGTGCTGCTCGCAGGAAATGCTTTATACGCAGTCTTCATCAGTCGAGCTTTGACGGTATCAGGCGTGACGCTGGGATCCTCCTGAATCAGAAGTGCCGCGGCGCCGCTTACCACGGGCGTTGCCATGCTGGTGCCGCTCATGCGGAAGTATTGGGCAGGTCCGCTCGCGTAAGCGCCGCTGCCGTAATAGGACGGTGGAACAAGGTTCGCAGGATATGTCGCGGCCAATGTGCTGCCCGGCGCTAACAATGAGACAACAAGATTGCCAGGCGCTACAACATCGGGTTTCGCAGTTCCATCAATGTGGGTTGGACCTTTCGAGCTGTAACTCGCGATCAAGTCGTCCGTGCGTGGATAGGTATCCTCCGTCTTCATGGCTCCAACGGTGATCACGTAAGGGCTATTGCCGGGAGCGAGAACTGTTCCGTAGCCATTCCGTCCCAGGTTGCCCGCGGCTGTAACAACGACGATTCCCTGCTTCCATGCTGCGCCGACAGCGGCGCACAACGGATCGAGGTTACAGGTCTCAAAAATTGGCCGGCCAAGCGACAGATTGATGACCCGGATGTTGTAGCGGCTCTTAAGTGACACGGCCTTTTCGATAGCTGCAATCACGGCGCTGTCATTGCTGGAGCCGTTTGCATCGAGAACTCGCAAATCGACCAGATTCGCGTTGGGCGCGACGCCGCGCAGCAAATGCAGTGTGCCGGGTACATTGGATGCCTTTCCACTACCGGCCAAGATGCCGGCCACGTGAGTACCATGGCCGTAGTCATCATTGTTCTTGCCACCCACGAAGCTCTGCCGGTACACCACCCGCGAGCCGAGATCCTCATGCTGATAGATGCCGCTATCGATGACCGCGATCCCGATCCCTGTTCCGTCATAACCGTACTTCCATGCCACGGGCGCATTCACCGCATCCACGGCATAGTCGAGAGTGGCGCCTAACGACCGGTCGAGAGAAATATAGGTCACGTTCGACTGGTTCGAAAGCGTAATGATGTCGCCGGCCTGCAGAGTCGCGGATACCGCGGAGAGCAGCGAAAACACCGTGTGAACGACGCCGCCAACAAGACCTAACACCCCGCCCAGTAAACCGCCCAACAAGCCGGTAGTAGCAGGCGGAGCATTGTATTGCACGATCACATTCACGTTTGCCGAAGGATTCGACAGGTAAGGCAGCAGGTCCGGCGAAATTTTAGAGTTATCTGCGAAAGCGGAATCCGCAGCAAAGAATATGAAGAATCCCAGGATGGCGGTACGAGTGAGTTGTTTGAATCGCATGAGTGGCCCGCCCTTTCTAAGCATTTGCGCCGCCAAATGATTCACATCCAAAAAACGTCGTGAACAAAAGGCGTTTGTGTTCGCAACACACTCTTGGCTCATGCGACATGCGCCAGAATGTCTCGATCTACGCGCTCAGAACGCGACGTGTTGTCCGAAGCGGCGGGATTCGCCTTACATCGTGGTACTTGCATTCATATCGGACTACGTCATTCCCCGTCCTCTTTTCGTAACCCTCGATCTATTGCCTTTGGATACAGATTTTCGTCATTCTGTTTCCATGGATCGCCGTTCCGATCACCGCTTTGCCTTTGATGAACCCGTTTCAGCCACGCTTCTCGAGCACGATACGCCTCCACATTCAGGGCGCTTTGTGGATATCTCGCAGCATGGAATGAGAATCGTTCTCAACTCCCATGTTGATATCGGTGAAGTTATGAAGCTGGAAATCGGCGATCACTTAATGGTTGGTGAAGTACGTCATTGTGAGCCTCAGGAGCATGAGTTCGCCCTCGGGCTCAGCATTCTGACGTGGGTGGAGAGATCGGAGTTAGCTCGCCTGATGGAAGAGATCGGTGCGGGCGGCTCCGCGTATCAATCCCGCAGCCCGTTCATGGTCGTTTCAGCCCCAGACGAAGCCGAAGCCGAAACAAGCCCCGCCTGATGAAGTGCGCTAAACTGCAACCGGATGCGACGGAAGTGGCTGGTTGCGGGCGCCATTGGATTGCTGGCCGTTCTCGCGGGTTCGGTGTCCGCATGGTACACGCGGCAGCAGTTTCGCGCGAAAGCTGAGGCGGCATCGCACCAGGTTCCGCCACCTCCTCCACTCCCTTCCGAGATCGTTCTGGCGGGACGTGTCCAGCCCAGGAGTACCGTTGCGATTGCGGCTCCTGTGGACGGCAACTTAGAACGTTTTCTGGTGGAAGTAGGCGACGAGGTTTTCGAAGGCGAAGTGCTCGCCCGCATTAAAAACACGAAGCTCGATTCCACCGAACAGAGCGCTCAACTCGATGCCGAGCGGGCCAATACACATATCACAGAGTTGCAGGCGGAATTGATTTCGGCGCGCCTCGAAGCCTCGCGTGCAAGGTCTGAAGCGGCGCGCGCCCGGGCTGAGTTCGAGCGCTTGGAAAAGGCTTACCAGCGCCAGCAACTGCTGTTGCGCGAAGGCGCCACTCCGCGGCTCACGTATGAAAAAGCACAGAAGGATTTCGAGACGGCCAAAGCAGACAATGAGGCCCAGAGCGAATTAACGCGGAAAGCGGATGATCGCGTCGATAGCCTCGCCAATGAGATTGAGACCGCGAAGAAACTCGCGGAAGCGAAGAGCCAGGACCTGGAAGTTGCAAAATCGCAGGTGGCGGCCGGCGAGGTGCGCTCCCCGGTTAACGGGCTTCTGGTGGCAAGGCGAGGGAATCCGGGTGAGCCGGTGGACCCATCGATGACTGACCTCTTCCGTGTCGCCGTCGACCTTTCTAATCTGGAGATCGTTGTAGATCCTGACCCGAGAGACCTGCCGCGCATCCGCGCTGGACAGGTTGCACTGGTCCAGATAGCGGAAATCTCCGAGCCGATTGCGGGCGCTGTACGCGAGGTGCAGACTTCTCATGTGTTCGTTGAGTTCACGAGTCCATCGACGGCTGTCAGACCGGGTCTCACTGCCCAGGTAAAAATTAGGTTGAGTTAACTCTAATGCAATTTCTTAAGAACAGTCTCATCGAATTGATCACGCAGACCTCCACAAACCTGCCACCCGACGTTCGCGCGGCTATGGGCATGGCACTGGAGAATGAAACGTCGGGCACGCAGGCCTCGCAGGCGCTCGGGATCATCGCGTCAAACATTGACATGGCCTCGGAAGACGAGGCGCCGATTTGCCAGGATACGGGAATGCCGACGTTTGTCGTGCACACCCCGGTGGGCGTGAACCAGATGGTGCTTAAAGCCGTGATTCGGGAAGCGATCGCGGAGGCGACCCGGCGTGGTAAGCTGCGCCCCAATTCCGTCGACTCACTGACTGGTAAGAACAGCGGCGACAACCTCGGTGTTGAGACTCCCGTCATTCACTTCGAGCAATGGGAAGAGGATGAGATTGAGGTCAAGCTGATTCTGAAAGGCGGTGGATGCGAGAACAAGAATATTCAGTATTCGCTTCCTTGCGAGTTAGAGCACCTGGGGCGGGCGGATCGCAATATAGAAGGTGTTCGTAAATGCATCCTGCACGCGGTGTGGCAGGCGCAGGGGCAGGGATGTGCGCCGGGCGCGGTTGGCGTCTGCATTGGCAGCGATCGGGCCCACGGATATGACCTGGCCAAGATGCAGTTGTTTCGCACCTTGGACGATGTGAACCCGCTGCCGGAGCTGGCGAAACTCGAGGCGGAAGTGATGGAGGAGGCGAATCGGCTCGGAGTCGGCGCCATGGGCTTCGGCGGAAAGGTGTCGCTCATTGGCTGCAAGGTTGGCGCGGCGAATCGGCTTCCGGCGAGCTTCTTCGTTTCGGTGGCCTATGATTGCTGGGCGTTTCGGCGGCTTGGCGTGCGGCTGGATGCGGGCAGCGGAGCCATCACGGCTTGGTTATATCGCGACCCGGATCGTGCGGTCGAACGGATGGCTCGTGTGGAGGGATTCCCGCTCACTGGACGCGAGGTGATCCTGACCGCGCCGGTGACGGAGGCTGACGTTCGTGCCCTGCACGTCGGGGACATTGTTCTGATTTCGGGCGAGGTCTACACGGGACGCGACAACGTTCACGCATACCTGATGAAGAACGACCCGCCGGTCGATCTGCATGGCGCTGTGCTGTACCACTGTGGCCCGGTGATGTTGCAAGAGCCGGATGGCTCCTGGGTTGTGAAAGCGGCTGGGCCGACCACCAGCAGTCGTGAAGAGCCGTATCAGGCGACAGTGCTGGAACGATACGGCGTGCGCGCGGTCATTGGCAAAGGGGGTATGGGAGCGAAGACGCTGGCTGCTCTCCAGAAATGCGGCGCAGTGTACCTCAATGGCATTGGCGGCGCCGCGCAATATTATGCGCGCACCGTGGAGAAGGTGCTGGGCGTTCACCTTCTGAAGGAGTTCGGGATTCCCGAGGCCATGTGGCATCTCAAGGTGAATAACTTTGCCGCGATTGTCACGATGGACGCGCATGGGAACAGCCTGCATGCCGACGTGGAGAATGAAACCGGGGAAGCTTTGGCCGGGTTGCGGCAGGTAGCTACTTAGGTCACTTAAATCCCAAAGTGCCGTGAATTGCCTCCGCCAGGCGGTCCACGTACCCAGGCACGGCACGGCTGTCGAACCAGCCGGTAAGCCCTTCAGCGACGCGGTCGGCCATGCGTAGCGCGTTCCAACGGCGGTGATAGCGCTCGGCTTGAGAAGCGATTCGCACCAGCTCGTCAGCGTATTGCTGGGGCGAGTGCTGTTTTGCGAAATATTCGTAGCCTTTCATGCCGATTTGAGCGAAACGCTTCGGCGATGCGGCAAATTGGCCAAGATGAGCTCGAATGTCTTCCACCATCGCCTCTGGCCGAGCGAAAAGGACTGTCTCTTCGGGTAATTCTTCGTACCAACCGGTTCGCGTCACGAGGCTGGGTACGCCATGACTCCAGATGCGAAGCTGGCTTCCGGAAGCTTCGCCTTTAGTGGGAAAGCGGAGGTTGATCGCCAAATGCGCGGAAGCGATGGCGGCATCCAATTCCTCTTCGGGGACGAAGCCGTGGATGGTGACACGGTCCTGCATATGCGAAACAGCGCTGGGGTCGTTCAACTCGCCATAAATATCCAACCGGAACGAGTCGTGGGAAGCCAGGGCGCGCAGCAATTGTTCAAGACACCGGTTGCGTCCGAGGAAACCGAATACTACGATTCGCCAGGGAGGCGATGCGGGAGCCCTCGCGGGCGGAGCCGGCACGGGGTAGGGAAGCCGTAAGCACTCCACCGGTAGGTCCACCTCATCGTGTAACGTGCGGGCAGCAGCTCGCGAGTGGACGATTGCACCCAGGCTCGATTCGAGAACGTACGGCGCGCAGGAATACTTCTCTGCCATCTGGTCGACGCCAATGACATTGTCCCAATGCAATTCACCGTCCTCACGGCCGCTCTCACCGAGGACCTTCAAATACGATCCCTTGTCGTCCAGCTTCTTGTAGTGGTACGAGAACGAGTCGTGCAGGAAAACGTCGTGCATGACGGCAAATCCGGGCCGTTGCCGGCAGACCTCCCAAATCGCGCTATGAAAACGGGCGTCGTTGCCGATGTTATAGAACGCGGCCCGCGATTCATTCAGGCGTGGCCAGTTTGGGGCTTTGCGGTCGAAGCATTCGACGGGCGCATGGCTTTCAATGGCAGAGTCCCACTCACGTTGATCCGTCCACAAGGTGACTTCGGCTCTCTCGCATAACGCGGGCAGGACCCGGGCAGTGAATTGTGCGATGTCGGTGCGGGCCGGCGGCAGCGGTGAAAACCAGGCTAAACGCATGAGAGCAGCCGCTCGATAGCGTGCTTCCAGGTGATACCCAGATCGTCGTAATGGTCTCTGGATGCTTTCCCCATGTTCCGAGTCCGGGTTTGGTTATCCCAAAGCTGATCCAGTGCCGCGGCCAGCGAATCGGCGTTCGCCTCCGCTATGAGGCCGGTTTCACCCGAAACCACAAACTCCAGGGTGCCGCCGGAATCCGAGCACGTCACCACGGCTTTCGAAGACAGCATCGCCTCCAAGGTCACATAGCCGTAGTCTTCATCCAGAGGCGGATAGATGACGGCCAGGGCGTTGGCGTACTGCGCGATCTTCTCCTGCTCCGGTACGCTGCCCAGCCACTCGACGCGTCGTGCGACTCCCAATTGCTGGCAGAGTGGCTGCAGGCTTTCGGCATAGGCAAGGTCGTCTCCCGAACCGCAGAAGCGCACACGGACCGGGTTCTTAGTTCTGGCCAGCGCCTGCACGACCAGATCCTGCCGCTTCATGCGATTAATCCGGCTTGGGAAAAAGAAATAAGGCTGTGGTTCGGAGCAGCGGAAACATTCGGAATTCGGCGGCGGATGATATAGCGGTTCGGACTCAATGCCGCAGTATCGTTTCAGGCGCTTGGCGACGTTACCCGAGTTTGCGAAAACGGCTCGCGCGCGAGGGATCAGCGTGCGGTCGGCCTGTTCAATGGCATCCCGAACCGCGAGACCGGCGGGGTACCGATGCAGACCGCTGAATTCGTGGCCCCAGAGATCATAAGCCTCGCGATACTGATGCAGTATCCAAAGCACCTTGCGCGGGTGCTCGATGTAGTATGCGGGGAACTTGAGGCCAATCAGCGCGTCGATCGCGGTGCCGCACGATTCCGTCAGATCGAGCGCGCGGCAGGCCAGCATGCTGTCAAGAAGCCGCTCCGGCGGGTACCACTTAAACGGAATCGCCGCCAGATCGACGTCGTGGCCGGCCTTTTCCAGCGCTTTCCGCAGTTCCGTCGCGTGAACCTCGGCTCCGCCAGTTACGAAAGGAACCTGTGTTGTAGCTATGACTATGCGCAGACTGTCAGATTAACATGCGCGATATCAGTAGACCCTGATCGTGTAGGGCATGAGTTTCAGGAAGCCGCCGTGGGTCAGTGATTTTACGGGGAATCCGCCAAGCAGCTTGCTGATCTTCGATTCCACCGCGGCATTGTCGTCGCTGTGGCTGAACAAGCGGTCGAAAATGGTCTGCCGGGGAGGATAGACCACCAGAGTGACTTTCTCGCCGGCGCCGATGTTCGCCCGCTTTTTGGCCAGGTCGATCGCCGTGTCGATGCCGCCAAGCTCGTCGATCAAGCCGTTCTGCTTGGCCTCCTGGCCCGTCCAGACGCGACCCTGCGCCAGAGTCTCCACCTGGTCGATCGGCTTCTTCCGTCCTTTTGCGACACGGTCTTTGAACTGGTCGTAAAAGGCAGTAACCTCCTGCGTGATCTTGTCGCGGTTCTTCCCGGTCAGGGGTTCATAGTCCGAATCCAGGTCGGCATACTGGCCTCGCGTGAGCAACTGCTTTTGTACTCCGACCTTGTCATAAAGACCCTTGAGATCGAATTTCGCCGTGATGACGCCGATGGACCCGGTCAGTGTATTGGGGTAGGCAACTATCGGATCGCCGGTCATGGCGACGAAGTAGCCGCCGGACGCGGCCACATCGCCCATCGAGATGACGACGGGCTTCTTGTGGCTGAGCAGTTGGGCTTCGTGCAGGATATCGTCGGAAGCGATGCCGTCGCCTCCCGGCGAGTCGATGCGGATCACAGCCGCCTTGATAGTGGAGTCGTTCTCTACGGTCCGCAGCAGCTTCTCGAATGCCGTGGACGTGAAGCCGGATTGATCATTCGGGTTGTCGGTTGGCGAGCCTCGTGTGATCTCTCCTTCGCCGACGATCAGCGCGATACGCTGGCCTCCCTCGAGATTGAGAGACGAGGCGGGGACCTTGAGATATGACCGGATCGGTACCTTTTTCAATTCGTTTTGGCCGAGGCGTTTCTGCAAATCTCCCGCGACCTGATCGTCGAATGCCAACGCGTCCACGAGGCCGTTTTGCTGCGCATCGGACGCCATGAAAGGGCCGTTATCGATGATGCTCCGTACCTGGTCCGGCGTCTTCTTGCGCCCGTCCGCGATGACCTGAACCAGGTCACCGTAATACTGGTCCAGGATCGCATTGAGTACTTCCTGGGTCTCGGGCGTCATGGATGTCTGGGTCAGAATGTCGCCGGCGTCCTTGTATTTACCGGCGTGAACCACGTCGGCATGAACGCCCACTTTATCCAGGGTATTTTTAAGGAACATCGCTTCAACGCGCAAGCCCTTCAGGTCGAGCAGGTCCTCAGGCGTCATGTAAATGCGGTCGGCCGCGGTGGCGAGATAGTACTCCTTGGCCCCGCCGCCACGCAGAAAGGCGATGAGCGGCTTTCCGGACTTGCGGAACTGCAGCATCTCTCCGCGAATTTCTTCGAGCTTTCCCCACCCGACGGCCAGTGAGCGGGGTTCGAACATGATCGCCTTGATGTGCGGGTCGGCGGCAGCCTTGCGGAAGGTCTGCCAAACCTGGTGCATCGTGACGGGTGCCTGATCCTCGAACATCGGCAGTGGGATTTCAGGGGGCGCCTTCTCGGGGATTTCACCTTCCAGGCTGAAGACAAGGGTCGAACCGTCGCTGATTGTGGGCGCCTTCTCGCCAAAAGACGCGGCGAAGCGGAGCAGCACGAACACCGCGATGAACGCTACGAGGATTGAAAGCACGATCCCGCTGACGAGGCCAATCAAGAATTTGCCCATACACTTGTCCTGTTGATTAGATAGCTCTACAAACGGTCCGTTTCCGTTCTATTGCCCACTGAGAATGAGGTCAACCCGGTGGCTTACATCGCGCAGGTAAGCCTCATCGCCGCCGTCGAGTTCAACGGTTGCGGTTCCGCGATAGCCAATTTCGGCCAGCGACCTGTAAACTGCCTTCCAGTCGATTTCGCCCTCGCGCAGGTTCACAAAGTTTGCGACGCGCTTTTGGAAGGTGAAATCCTTTAAATGCAATTTTACGATTCGTTTACCCAGCGTGCGAATCCAGTCCTGCGGATAGCCTGAGATCACGACGTTACCGACATCGAAATAGGCGCGAATCCACGGGCTTTGGAATTCGTCGACGTAACGCGCAAACTCGAGAGGGCTGAGGAGAAACTTGTTCCAGACTTCTTCGATTCCGATGATGATCTGAAGTTCTCGCGCCAGCGGCAGGATCTTACGGATCTGCACTTGTGACCGTTCCCAGGCCTGGCTGTAACTCACATCCGAAGTTACAACTGCAGGCACGAGAAGAACCGTGTCACAGCCCCAGAGTTTGGCATTGTGAAGACTCGTTTCAAGCCCCATCATGCTTTTGTCAACAACTGCGGGATCGGGCGACGAAAGGGGATACTTCCAGTGATCGCGGTTCATCACGGAATGAATTCCTACACGAGTCTTTCTGCTGGCCTCGAGGATCTCTTCGGCGGCGCCGCGCTCGTCCGTGGTGCCGCATTCGATCTGTTCAAAGCCGCAGTCGTGGGCGAGTTGGAAGCGTTGCAGCACGCTGAGGTTCTTAGGGAGCATGCTGAACTCGACAGCCTTTCGAATTGGCAGGCGAGGTGGCGGCGTTGTGTCGGCTACGGCTGCGACCAAGGGTACAGTCAGCAGGGCGCGCCTCGTCACAATTGCCATCTGTGACGATTCTACATTGAGAGGCTGAAGCTTGTCTCCGAAATCGACAACCTGGTCTTATACGAGATTCGGGATCTTGATGATCTTCTTCTGAATGGCGTACTGAACCAGTTGCGCTTTGTTGTGGATATCCAGCTTACGCATGAGGTTGAACTTATGCGCTTCCACGGTTTTCACGCTCAAGTTCAGGTCGCAGGCGATTTCCTTTACGGAGTTACCTTCGGCGAGCATTTTGAGGACTTCGCGCTCGCGGGTGGTGAGCGTTGCAAAACGCGGCAGGCGGTTTGCGGACTTGATACGAGAACGGAAGTCGTCAACGAGTTGAGACAGCATACGCGGGCTGAGATAACTGCCGCCGCGGCAAATGTCGCGGACGGCCGCCACAAGCTGCTGCGAGGGGCTGTCCTTCAGGACGTAACCGCTGGCGCCGACTTCCATGCCTTCCACTAGATAATCCTCATCGTCGTACATGGTGAGGAACAGAACCTTGGTTTCCGGCCGGTTCTTCTTGATCTGACGCGTCGCTTCAAAGCTGCTCAGACCCGGCATGCCAATGTCCATCAGAACGACGTCTGGCCGGACCTCGGCTGACTTGTCCACGGCGTCTCCCCCGTTTGACGCTTCCCCTACAACTTCCATGTCAGGTTCGGCGGAAATTAGTGTTCTGATGCCCTGGCGGAATAACGTGTGGTCGTCCGCCAACATGATCCGAATCTTAGCCATATCGTTTTGCCCGATCTTAAGTTATTTCTGCAACACTTCTTACGCCGGTTTCAGGCTCCTACCGCACTTGCCCGCTTCCGCTCCAGCGGCCGCGCCGGAAGTCTCGCCCCTCTCTTCTCGTGCCAGCCATTCTGATCGGCGGCCAGTGGGAGCGTTATAGAAATCTTTGTTCCCTTACCCTTTTTCTTCACAGAAGCCAGTGCTTCGATGGCGCCTGGTTCCTGGTTGGCTCTCGGATAGCTTTGCACTTCGAACCGTCCTCCCAATAGGGCGACCCGTTCCCGCATCCCCGAAAGACCGAATGAGTCCCGTCGCGCGAGCGCCTCCTCCACATCGAAGCCCACGCCGTTATCCTCTACCGCCAACTTAACCATCCCATCGGCAGAACTCACCGAAATGTTTACGTTAGTTGCCTGAGCGTGCTTGCCGATATTGTTGAAACATTCCTGTACCAGCCGGTACACAATAATCTCGCTGCCTTGAGGCAATCGCCCCAGACGCGCGAGGTAGAGTTTGATCCTGACGGGATGCAGCCGCCGGAAGCGATTCACCAACTGCCGCAACGCCGCTCCCAGCCCCAGTTGTTCGAGCACCGCCGGGCTTAGCGCAGCGATCAGCCGGCGCATTTCCAATATGGTACGTTCCGTGAGATCGCGAGCTTCCCTCAGCTTTGCGACGGCTTCGGCCTGTTCCGGGGGCAGGGAGGACTCCAGCAGCTCCATCTGCAACCGAATGCACAGCAGCGACTGGCCTGCTTCATCGTGTAGTTCCCGGCTGATGCGCCGACGTTCCATCTCTTCCACGTGGAGCATGTGTTCCGCGAGTTGCCGGACCTGCTCTTCCCGCGCGGCGAGGTCTTCCAACAGCCGCGCCTTCTCGGCTGCCATCAGGCACCGTTCCGCTGCAGCCGCCAGCAGCTCCTGCTCGCGCGGCAACCACTCATACTCCTTCGAAAATCCGAACTGCATCACACCGGAAATCTTCCCTCCGGCGGCTAAGGGGATCGACCAACAGGATTTGAATCGCCCTCGCCACGACGGGTCCAGTAAATGCTGCCCCGCGCCGGCCGATGGATCGATTTGACGGGCCTTGGCGAGTTGCCTCATGCGCGCCGGGCGGTTAGCCACTTCCAGCAATTGCGGACGCGGCTTGGTGGCTTTGGCCGAGGCATTCGCCCGCAGTACCCAGGCTGTCCTCCGATCGTTCAACAGGTAGAGCCGGCCTGCATCCGCATGACAAACCTGTAACAGAGTGCGCAGAAAACGGTTCAGCAGCTCGTCGAGGTTGCGGGATTCCAACTCTACGCGGAACAGCTCGTAAAACGCCTGAGTTTCCGCTTCCCGGACCTGGTAGAACGCGTTGTTGAGAGTAAGAATGACGCAAAAATGTAGCTGCTCCCGCACCCACTGGAAGTTCGCATATTCGCTGGGAAGCAGCTTCCGCAACACCGGCGTCAGTAAGCGATCGTACTCCTGTAGAGCCTCAACGATGCTACTGGGAGCCAGGTTCAGTTTCGCCAGCCGCCGCCCATTGTATTCCACCTGCTCGATGAACTTAAGTGGCGGCCGCCCGCTTGCCAGGATCTTGGCCGCCGATCCCGTGGTGAGTGCCACTAGCGCATGGCGTATCTTCGGCTCGAAATCCAGCGCCTTTAGTTTGTTGACGAAACGGCGTTCCAGCGCATCGGTGTGCGGTAGCAGAAACACCGCCAGGCGCTGAAGATGAACCCTCAGTTGATCGCTGAGTACATCTGCCGCATCCGCCAACTCGGGTGCTATTTCCGTGAGCTGCACTCATGCCCTATATCGGCAGCTAGGGTAGAAACTTGAGGGAACACCTCCATGGAGGTAAGACTCTTACTTTGAGAGCGTTCCCGCGAAGGCTTGCTTAAGAGTTATCCCCTGGGATTCCAGGCTGGTTCCCACACCCGATCGAGCGCCGCCTTTGCCTTCAAGTAGTTCGCTCGCGCTACCACCTCCGTCGACCGTGCCTGCGAGAGGTAGCTCTGGTATTGAATGACAAACTGCGATGAATTTGATGTGCTGCCGGTCGTCGGCTGTGCCGAGGAATTCCCTGTCGTGCTGCTGCCAAGACTCGAGATGGGCGTGCGTAGCAGCGCGTCGAACGAGTTCACCGGTATTGCGGAGTCTGCACTGCTACCTGGTAATTCACGCCATTCACATAGTTCAGCCATTCATTCGGCGCTACCTGGCCGCTGGAGCTCAGAGAGATCAGGAGGCTGTTGGTAACGTCGCGCTCGGTCAAGCCGAGTTGGTCGGCCTTCGAGCGGTCCACGTTGACGCGAACCTCGGGGTAATCCACCACCTGGTGCAGATGGACGTCCGCCGCGCCGGGAATGGATGACACCTTTCGCGCCAGGTCCTGCGCGACCTGGTAGTTGTCCGGCGCATCCCGGCCGCTGATCTGCAGGTCGATTGGCGCTGGAAGCCCGAAGTTGAGGATCTGGTTCGTGATGTTCGCGGCCTCGAAATAGATCGTGCAGTCGGGCATTTTTTCGCGCAGCCGGGCGCGCAGATACTCGCCGTAGTTCTCGGTAGAACCGTGCTTGGGCTTCAGCGAGATCAAAATGTCGCCGTCGCTGTTGCCGATTACCGGATTGTCCCCGAACGCGAGGTTGATACCGCTGTTCGGCATCCCGATATTGTCGAGAATCATGTCCAACTGGTCGGGAGGGATGGCATGACGGATTTCATCGTCAATCGCCGCAAAGTATCTTTCGGATTCTTCAATGCGAGTACCGGGCTGCACGTGCAACCGGATCTGCCCGGAATCCACGTCGGGAAGAAATCCTCTCCGATTACGAAACACCAGCGCGAACGATCCGACGTCCGAGTTGCAGAATCGGGACGCTCGAAGCGTCATATTTTAAGATGTTAGGGGGAAAAATCCTCGGGGGCAGCACGCGCAGAATGGTCTGGACGATTGCCGTGATCGGCGACAGAGCCATCTCCACCTTTACGTCGGGCTGAAAAAACACCTTCATAACCGCAACACGTTGTAAGATTGCGACTCAATGTGGTGAATGTCGTTGACCGTTATGGTCATGGCCCGTTCCGAGACGGTCACGATGCGCTTTTCCATCTCGTCGGGCGAAACTCCGTTGAATGACCACACTACGCTCACCACAGGGATATCGATATAGGGAAAGATGTCGGTCGGCATGGCGAACGCAGCGACCGCGCCGAGCATGGTGATCAGCACCGCCATGACGACAAATGTGTATGGACGCCGCAGCGCGAGCCGAACAATCCACATATGGCCATCGGTTCGACAGCGATGGACGAGTAACCGTGTCCCGCTAGTGTGCGCCGTGCTTCTTGAGGAGGTTGGCTATTTCCGTTTGATTGTTATCTAACGCGGTTTTGAGAACGCCGACACCACTCTTGGTGCGAACGTTGGGGTCGGCTCCATGATCCAGGAGTATCCGGACCACTTCTGTACGGCCCAGCGAGGCGGCATAGTACAGGGGCGTGGCATTCGATTCCGTATCGCGCAAATTGATGTCCGCGCCGTGACCGAGAAGCAGCACAACCACGTCCGCGTTCCCGCTTAAAGCGGCGTCATGGAGGGGGGTCGTCCCGGCCTTGTTTCGCGCGTTTACATTGGCCCGATGCGCCAGCAGGAGGTCGACCATCTCGCGTTGGCCTTTTAGGGCGGCATCGCCCAACGGCGTCGTGCCCTCGGAGCCCATGGCATTGACATCGGCGCCTTTTTCAATCAAAAGCGCGACAATCTCGGTGTAGCCCCGCATGACCGCGTAATGCATTGCGTGCGGAACGAAACCAGGCGACGACGACTGTTCCATCAGGAACGCAACGATGTGCGTCTGACGCGCCGCCAGGGCGTCGTCCATGAGAGATGCACCAGACTGATCCTTGAGATTGACATCGACCCCGGAAGCCAGCAACACTTTCAGCACGTCGAGATTCCCGCGTACCGCCGCCTCATGAACCGGGGTCATCCCGGTGTCGGGGTTGACCCGCTTGGGGTCTGCTCCATGCGCGAGGAGCGTTTCCACCGCCTCGGGATGCCCTTTACTCGCGGCTTCATCCAGCGAAGTTTCGCCATCCGTCGATGTGGCGCCAACATCCGCGCCGTGCGCAATAAGTAGCTCGATCATGTCCCGATTGCCACGATTCGCCGCCAGGTGCAACGGCGTGCTGCCCGAACGGTCTCGGGCCTTGACGTCGGCGCCCTTGGCAATCAGTTTTGCGGCAATTCGGGTGTGATTGGTAATGGCGGCGTAATGGAGGGGAGTCGATCCCGCTTCGGCGTGCCGGGCATTGACGTTCGCGCCGAAACTCAGGAGCACGTCAACAATTTGTTCTTCGCCCGCCCAGACGGCGTCGTGGAGAGGTGTCCCGCCCAACGGACTCGTGCTGTTGACGAGTGCACCCTGTTCGAGCAGTTCCCGCACGCGGTAGACGTTGCCGGCGCGGACGGCTTGCCGGAGTTCGTCGGCAGGTTTGACGGTATCGGCTGTAAGCGCGGCCAGCAATATCGCCGCAAGCAGCGCGATGCGCATCATACCTCGATTGTAGAGTAGGACAAGCTGCAGCTTGCCGGCGATCCGCTGTGGGGGAGGAACAGCGGGGAGGGAACGGCGGTCGCTTACTGGACGACTGTGCTGCTGGAAGCACCGGCCTGGGTGCGGAACTCATACTGCTGGATCTCAACGGCCGCGGCGGCGTCTTCGGCGCGTACCACGCGGCCACGCGCCACTAACTTCAGCGCAACCTTGCTGTTGAGCTGAGCCGGCCAGCTAATCGACAGCTCGACCCGTCGTCCCGGGACGAGAAAGTTCCCCGTAGTGAAGAGAACCCCGTTGCTGCTCATGTTGATGGTTCTGCCGGAACCGGTTTCGTCGCCGGTCTTCCGGTTGAGCACCTTATAGCGGACCTCCCGCTCGATCGGGAAACGGTCCGAGGCTCTTCGTTCGTTGCTTTCTTTACTGGTGGTCACGCTCTTCCCCCGTGAAGGATCATTCGAAACACTAGATTGCGGCACCGGGGACCCCGCCTCAATGGGGAGTTTGCTCTATTTTGCGCTGGTACACCGGGAGACGGGATTGGTACTTCCGATAGGCAGATGGTCCTATGGTTTGCGGCGCCGCTCGCGAATCTCCCGCAGCCTCTCACCAATTCGCTGCTCCGTTCCCCGATTGGTCGGCTCATAAAAGGTTTTGCCTGCTAGAGATTCGGGCAAACAAGGCATGTCCGTGACCGCATCGTCGAACTGGTGGGCGTGCTGATAGCCTTTGGCGTATCCAAAGTCCTTCATTAAACGGGTCGGGGCGTTGCGAAGGTGCAACGGCACTGGTTCGGCAACGTGGCTCTCTATTTCTTCCATCACAGCGCCCAAGGCCTTGTAGGAAGCGTCCGACTTCGGCGCGACGGATAGATAGATGGCCGCCTGGGCGAGTGCCAGGTCTCCCTCGGGGATGCCGAGGAAATGAACGGCCTGCATCGCCGCCATGGTCTGTTCCAGGGCCCGCGGATCCGCCAATCCGATGTCTTCGATTGACATGCGAACCAGGCGCCGCGCGATGTAGAGGCGATCCTCGCCGGCTGCCAGCATGCGGCCGAGCCAGTAGAGCGAGGCGTCGACGTCGCTCGACCGCACCGATTTGTGCAGCGCCGAAATCAGGTTGAAATGTTCCTCGCCGGATTTGTCGTACAGCAGCACCTTGCGCTGCATGGAGTCTTCCACCGCTTCCCGGGTGAGCGCTCCGTCCTTCGCGGCGGCACTGGCCAGTTCCAGGATGTTGTACGCCGTTCGCGCATCGCCGCTCGAATAAATGGCGATTTGATGCAGTAGATCGTCCGATGCCGTGACTCCCACTACCGGCAGGGCGCGCTCCAGCAGCGTCATGATCTCGTCCTCGGTCAACGCTCGCAGGGCGTGAACCTTGGCGCGGGAAAGCAGCGCGGAAATCACCTCGAACGATGGGTTCTCGGTGGTGGCGCCGATCAAAATGACATCCCCGCGCTCCACGTATGGCAGGAAAGCGTCCTGCTGGGCCTTGTTAAAGCGGTGAATTTCGTCGATGAACATCACCGTTCGCCGCCCGAGACGCCGGTTCCTCTCGGCGTCCGCCATCACCGCCTTAATTTCCTTGATGCCGCTCAGGACGGCGCTGAAGGGGACAAAGTCGCACTTGGTAATGCGGGCAATCAACTGTGCCAGGGTGGTTTTTCCCACTCCCGGAGGCCCCCACAGGATCAGTGAATTCAGCTCATCGCGTTCGATTTGTTTCCGCAGTGGCTTGCCGGGCCCCAGGATGTGCTCCTGTCCCACGTATTCGTCGAGGGTTTTCGGCCGCATGCGCTCCGCTAAAGGCCGCTTGCGGTCGTCGCCGTGCGTCACGACATCTTGTTCGAAAAGACTCACACTGAGCTCTCGCCCGTCATCCGTCGCTTGCGGGCCTCATAGAGGGCGATCCCGGCGGCCAGGGCCGCGTTGAGCGATTCCACGGCCACGGTCGGGATGCGCGTGTCAATGGCCTTGGCACGCAGGCGTTCGCTTACGCCGTGCCCTTCACTGCCCACGATGATCACACATTTTCTTTCGAAATGGCATTCGCTCACGTCGAGAACGCCGGAGGGCAGCAGGGCGAACATGTCCAGCTTGCGCTGATCGATGGAGGCGAGCAGCAGCCGCTCTTCGATTCCGGTCACCAACGGTACGCGAAAAACGGATCCGGCCGAGGCGCGCAGGCACTTGGGGTTGTAAGGGTTCACCGAACCCTTCAGAAACACCACGCCGGTGCCTCCGAAAGCCTCGGACGAACGAAGAATCGTCCCGGCGTTGCCGGGATCCTGGACGCCGTCTAAAACCGTCACAAGCGAGTGGCCTCGGAACAACTGGTCCAGGGTCCAGGCCGGCGGCCGAACCAGGGCGAGCACTCCTTGTGTCGCCTCGGTAGCCGACAAGGCGGCGAACGTTTCGTCCGAGAGCGCCACCACGCGGATCTGCTTCAACCCTCGTACGTGTGTTTCCACCGCCGACCGGACTCCCGGCGCGGCGAAGACGGTCGTGATCTCGCAATCGCTGCGCAGCGCCTCTTCGAGCAGATGGAAGCCCTCGGCAACACAGAGCCCCTCATCCGTCAGCGTCCCGCGCAGGACGGCTTTGCGGACGCTCTTCAGCAGCGGGTTTTTTGAGCTTGTGACCGTGTCCATACAGTAGACTGTGGATATCGGGGCAACCGACCGCCCGAAACATATCTATCATGAAATGGGTCGTTAGCGTAACGCTACTGGTCGGGCTGGCTGCCGTTCTAGGCTATCTTAACCACGTGGCTGGCCAAATCGAGCGTCAGTCGACCGTGGATGAAGCTCGTCCCGCTGACGCCATCGTGATTCTGGGGGCGGCCGAGTATCGCGGCAAGCCGTCGCCCGTGCTGGAAGGCCGCCTCAACCATGGGTTGTTCCTGTATCTCAAGGGCCTGGCTCCCCGCATCATTACCACCGGCGGCGCGGGCGGCGATCCGATGTTCACCGAGGGCACCGTGGCCCGTTCCTATCTGACGCAGCACGGCGTGCCGGCGGAAGCGATTTCGGTTGAGAACGAAGGCGCCACGACGGCATATAGCATCGCCGCAGTAGGAGAAATCATGCGCCGCATGGACCTCAAGTCCGCCATCGTAGTCAGCGATGGGTATCACATTTATCGCGTCAAGCGGATGCTCCAGGCGAGCGGTATGAAGGTCTACGGCTCACCGCGTCCGGCCGCGCAACTGACCGGGTGGCGGGAGAAGTGGCTCTATTTCCGCCAGGCGGTCGGGTACATGCTTTGGCGGGTTGGGATCAATATCTAGCTTCGACTTTACGGAACCTCACCAAAAACGCACGGCGAACGCTTCTGTGCCACCTTTACAGGTGCGACGCGTGGCCGGCTGCGCTCCCATGCGACCGTTCCATAATCAGGTCGGCAATGTCCTGCGGTGAATCGATATGCACCAGCGTCAGCCGGCTCGCCTCGCCCGCGGTTTCGATCGAGACGTTGCCGACTCGGAACATCCTCTGCCAGAGAGTTTGATCGACCCTCACATCCTGCACCTTGGGAAGCTGAATGGTCCGGGTCGACTTACTCAGGATTCCCGTCTCATACCGTAGCCGATCGTCCGTAATGGTCGCTTTGGCCGCCGACCGCCGGACCTGGCGTGCGAGCGGCCACAGAAACAACAGGGCCCCGAAGGCCGGCGCCCACCAGGGCGTTTGGGCGAACGAGATCCAGATCGCGAACGCGGCGCCGACGAGGATCAGTATCACGAGATAAGCCATCTTGATGAACTTCAAAGTGGGGCGAATCACTATGACGGGCATGGCTCTCCTAAGTTTCCAGTCTATGCTGGATTGACCCGTGCCGCGCCCGAACTATTCTTCGCGGAGGGCCTTGAGCGGATCGATTCTTGCCGAGCGGCGCGCCGGTAGATAGCAAGCCAGCATTGCCAGAGATGCGAGCAACAGGGGAGCGCCGACTATCAGCCGCGGATCCCTCGCGCCGACTTCGAACGATTGGCCGAAGATGCTGGACACGGCCGACATCGCTCGAGAGAGGCCCACGGCCGCCAGGAAGCCCAGCGCGGACCCGATCAGGACAAGGATTGTTCCCTCGCGCATGACGAGCCCAAGCACCTGCCCCTTGCGAGCTCCCAAAGCCATGCGAATGCCGATCTCCTTGCGCCGCCGCGCGACGGAATACGCCGTGACACCCGCCAGGCCGACGGCCGCCAGGATCAACCCGAACAGACCCAATACACCGTACGTTGTCATGCCGAGTCGCTCAGCCGCGGTGGCCTCGTCGACGTACTCGTTCAAAGTCCGGACGTTGAATAGCGCCAGGTTCGGGTCGATAGCCGCAATCTCGCGGCGGACGCCGGGCATCACATCGGACCCGCCGCTGCTGCGAACCATCACGACCATGCCACCGAACGGCGGATGTGCATACGCGGTGCGTGTTAGGGGAAGATACAGAGCCGGACTGGGAGCGCCGCTATCAGTCTGGCTCAGCGGTGAAGCCAGATCCTTCGTTAGGCCAACTACCTCGTAATTCCGGGAGCCTTCCGAAATTCGACGCCCAATGGGGTCGCTTGCTCCAAAGAGTGCGCTCGCGGCCGTCTGATTGACGATAGCGGGTCGAATAGCGGCCGGCGACGCTTCCATCCGGTCGTCAACGGCTGTGAACTCGCGGCCGCGTAACATCTTTACGCTGAGCGCTCGAAAGTAGCCCGAATCGATGAGGTGCTTGCCGACTTCGGGGACAATCTGAGCAGGTTCGCCGGACCGCCCCGCCGCACTCATGGTTGCGGTGTTGATCTCAAATCCGAACGGCTCCGAATCCGCGATGGCCGCCTCCTCCACCCCTGGGACTCGGCGCAAAGCGCTCGTTAAATTCTCAAAGTATTTAGCGGCGCGGTCGGGAGTATATCCGTCGCGCACCGGATCCATCGACAACAGAACCATGTTCCTCGCATCAAACGCCACGTCGACCGTGCTGTCCTTCTGAAATCCGATCACGAGAAAACCGGTAACCAGGAGCAGCGTAAGAGATCCCGCCACCTGGCACACCATCAGGACGTTCCGCGATCCGAAGCGCCTGTAACTGCGCAATTGCGCCAGCGCGCCTTCCTTCAATGTTGAGGCGAGATCCGTTCGGGTCGCGGCCAATGCCGGCGCGAGCCCGAATCCGATTCCTGCCAGCACGGCCACCACGAATGTGAACAGAAACGTGTGCCAATCCGGCGTTTGTTGGAATTCCAGCGGGAAAGCAACTCCCAGCTTCATCCTCCCGATTGCACTCGTCAGCCAGTACGCCAGCGCCAGTCCCACGCCGCCGCCGCAGACCGAAAGAAAGATGTTTTCTGTCAGGAGCTGTCGAATCAGCCGCCATCGGCTTGCGCCCACGGATAGACGGATCGCCACCTCTCTGCGCCTGCTGGTGGCGCGTGCAAGCTGCATGTTCGCAAGATTCATGCACGCGATCGCGACAATCAAAGAGTTCAACACGAGAACGAAGCCGAACAACACAGGCCGTAGCTCTTCCGGTATTGGAAGGATGTTGGCCGCGGGGAATAACTGGATGCGGCGCCCCTTCATCCTGCGGGCGGGGTCGAGCGAAGTCGCATCGAGATTGTGCGCGATTGTCTCCAGAGCAGCCTCAGTGGCCTTCGTCTTCACCCCTGGCGCCAGTCGAAACAGCAAGCCAAAGGTCTTGGACTCACGATTGTGAATCACGTCGCCGGCCAGCTCTGGGAGCATGTTCGGCGGCGCCGTTGTGGGCATGAAGATCTGGCTTGCGGCAACGGGCAGGATGCCGACAAAATCTCGGGGTCCAATCCCGACTATCGTCGCCGCCTGGCCGTTCACGCGAATCGTCCTTCCGATGACGGTCGGATCTGCGCCGAGGTGGTTGCGCCAGAAACGGTCACTGAGGAAAACCGCGGGAGGATCGCCCGGCTTATCCACCTCCGGCTTGAACACACGTCCCCGTGCAGCGTTTATCCCTAGAACTGAGAAGTACTCTGGAGACACCAGTTGGCCGAAGATGCGTTCCGTCTTGCTGGATGTGTCGCTTTCGACCGACACGTTGAACGGCACGTGGAGTTGGAACGCCGCCGCGCCGTCGAACAGTTCCCTGTGCTCGCGATACCGCTCGAAATCGGGATAAGACTGTCCCTGGATCATGACGAGCCTGTCCGGTTCCCTCGCGCCTGGCACATGACGGAGGAACATCGAGAAGAACATGCTGGCGGCGGACGAGGTAACGCCCAGTGCGAGCCCAAGGGACAGAATTCCGACGGCCGCAAAGCCGCGCGATTTGCGGAGTGTTCGCAACGCGTAGCCGAGATCGCGCCGCATTTCGCCGAGATACTCGATCACCAGTCGAACCGCAATATCGAGGATCAGGCGCACCAGTCCGAGGACGCCGTATTGCCGGCGGATATCATCCACGCTGGCTTCACCGACTTCGATGATCTCAACGCCGTAGATCATCTGGAATTCGTGCGGGAACAGGAGTGCGATTCGGCGATACAATCGCGTTGCGACTGGAGGACGCATATCAGGTCTGTTCTGTATATATATCAATCAGTATATATAGTCAAGGGCATCGCGGCCAAATACGCCGCGTGACCCTATTGACGTGTGTTCAGATACGCGATCAGGTTAGACATGTCGTTGGGCGACAGCCGTGGCCAACTGATATTGCGATCTTTCATTTTGGCGAGCATGGCCGGGCCGTGCGCCCACAGAATCGACACCATGCGGACGGTCGAAAACGGCGTGCCCGCGCGTGTCAATGCTGGCGCTCCTGAAGACTGATTGTTGTGGCACGATCCGCACTTCTGCGATTCAAACACCTTCTGCCCGCGCGCGGCGTCCCCGTTGGGAGAAAAGAACTGGCGAGCCCAGATGTAACTCAGAATCGTCCGCATTTCGGCATCCGACACCTGTGCCGGAGCCGTGGCTGGCGATTTGACCATGAGCGGCGCATGATTCCACATAGCTGCTGCCACATCGGTCAGCGTGCTGTCACCCACCAGCCTCTCGAGCGCACGCTGATCGGTATGACAATTCTCGCAGCCTTTTTCGCGCAACAAAGCCGCCCCTCCCTGCGGCGCCGGCATTTCGAATTGCAGCGTTTGCGTTCGGGTCTGCGGAAGGTTCTGTAAATAGACCAGGAGATCGGTCATATCCTGCGCCGTCAGCTCCGGCCACGGGATGTTCCGCCGCTCCATTGCCTTGCTCATCTGCGATGCATGATCGAACATCCGCGCGATGAGTGTCGTCGGATCGGTCAGAGCCTTCCACTCTGCCACCGGCGGCCCTACGCTCGATCCGCCCGCGCTGAGCGCGTGACAGGAAGCGCAGTGTTTGGCGGTAAACAGCGCCTTTCCTCGCTCCGCCTCGCCTGGTTTTTCAAAGAAATGCGACGCATAAAAGTACGCGAACAGGTCTGCCGCGTCCGATTCCGACAGCTTCGGTACGGCAATACCCTGCCTTGCCATGACCGACCACATCACCGGTGCGTGGTTCCACATCAGGCTGGTCAGAGCGGCCGGTGTATAGCTTCGGTCGAGGCGGCGGCTCAAGTCCATAGGACTGTTTGCGCCGCCAAACGAAGCATGGCAGCTCACGCACTGCTGTTCGGCAAAAACGACGGCGCCGTGTTTAGAATCGGCCGCGTAGGGCACGTTTTCGGCGTTAACAATGGGCGATAGTGCAAGCAGGGACGCAAAGGCAACTGTCCGCATAAGGACACGTATACCGCAATTGCGTCCTACTTCCCAGTTTTACAAGTTGCCCGGTGTCGTTCCAATCCTTGGAACCGGCGCTGAAAGCGGGTAAAGGCCGGGGCCAAGCATGCTGAGAGCGCCGACGCAGATCCACCATTGACTACACGTTTTTCGAGCGAGGCAACGCACAATAGCTCAATGCCTGCCCGACCTTGGCTAGCAACCTGCTGAGCCATAAAGGTGGCGCGGCGGTTTCGCCTGCGCATGCCGCTTTATCAGCCCTGACACGCGTGTGGTTGCCGGTCCACAGACACATATTCTGGAACGCGGAATGGCGTTATGTCGGCTCCGCGGAAAATTCGCACCCCTTCTATGCGCTCGAAGGGTTTCGCAGGAACCAGCTAATGCCAGTCTGCGAATCGTGCGTCAGAAGAGCGGCTCAGTTAGCGAACGATGACTACGCTCTCCGGCGCAACCTCATAGCCGTCGTCCTTGGCCGTTTGAACGGCGAGCGGACGGATGACCTCATCCGTCGCGTCATTGTCGCATTTCGGCAGAGCCCGTTTTACTACCTCCTCGCCGATTTGGACGCGTACCACCCAGTGCTTTTTGTCTGTGTCCCAGGTCACTTTGGCGCTGTCTGCTTTAGTCATTGTCATTAGTTGGCCTCCGCCACATCTTTGTCAGAAAGCTAACACGACAGGAATTCCGCGTCAATCGGAGGCTATTGAACGGATTAATCGTAACGCAGCGCGATCATTGGATCAACACTGGCGGCACGGCGTGAAGGAACGTAGGCCGCGACAGCCGCGACCATAAGGAGCACGCCCGCACCCGCGATAAACGACAGCGGGTCGCGCGTGGGTACTGCATAAAGGAAGGCGGCCAAAAGTCGCGTCGTGCCGAGCGCCAAAACAACGCCCAGTCCGCAACCGATGACTGCCAGCCGTAACCCTTGTTTCAAAAAGTAACCAAGCACCTGGGCAGGCTGCGCGCCGACCGCCATACGGATGCCAATCTCGCGAGTCTGCTTGTTTACGACGAACGCCAATATGCCGTAAAGCCCAATCGCGGTCAGCAGCAGCGCCAATCCCGCTGCGCTGACCAAAACGGTCCGGGCCAACGCTACTGTGACGAATTCTCCGCGGATTTGCGTCATGAGAGGCGACATCTCGGTGATGGGCACGTCGGGATTGATTCTCGCGATGGCTTCCTTCAATCGAGGTAGCGCCAACTCCGGATCGCCAGCGACTCGGACACACATACGAGAATCGATTTGTGGATCGAGGTTGTTCTGCCAAAACGGAATGAACGCCATGGGAAGCCTCGGCATCAGGCCGCTGCGGAACTGCGAATCCTTGACAACGCCGACCACACGATACGGACTGTTATTCAAGATCAGGATTTGGCCCGTGGCAGCATGGCCAGGCCATGTCGTGGCGGCAAGACTTTCGTTCACAATCGCGACTCGCGGCGATGCCGGAAGGTCGTGATCGTTGAAATCGCGGCCGGCGACAAACGGAATCCGAAGAGTCTCAAAATATCGGGGGCCAATCTCCTGGGCATTCACCACGCCCTGGGCTTCCTTGGGGGATCGCTCTTGACCAGGTAGCGACATGCTTAACTTGCGACCTGTGCCCCACACGTAACCGCTGCCGCCATTCGTGAGACTAACGGAGGTCACACCAGGGAACGATTCCAATCGGCGAATTACTTCACGCGTGAACTGCTGGGCTTGCGCCGATGAATAGTTCACCAGCAAGGGCCGTAGCCGTAATAACGCCACGTTACGCGGATCGAAGTTCTGCCCGGCCTCGAGATGCGCCACACTACGCGCCACCAGGGCAGCACCCACCAGCAAGGCAAGTGATAACGCAATTTGGGTGGCCACGAGGACCGTTCGCACGGCCCCCTTACCGCCGCCGTTCTCCCGCAAAGTAGGGGCGGTATCCTGTCGGGCCGCCTGGAGGGCGGGAAGCACACCGAATAAGACTCCGGTCAACAGGGAAAGTGCCGCCGCGTATGCGATGGTTCGCAGGTTGGGGTCAACGTCGTAAAATGGCGATCCATCGCTCGAAGTGCCTGAAAAGTAGCTCATCAGGAGACGGGCCGTCCATAGCGACAACATCAGGCCCAAAGCTCCGCCGACTGCCGACAGTACAACGCTTTCGGTCAGGAGTTGGCGCAGTATGCGCGCGCGCCCCGCGCCAAGCGAAAGACGCAGCGCAATTTCCTTCGCCCGCCCAGCGCCGCGTGCAACCATCAGGCCCGCCAGGTTCACGCACGCGATTAGCAATAACGCCGCTGCAGCCGTCGCCAGCAGCCGGGCAATTTCCAGATTGCCCTTTTGATCGCCAATGCGCGCGCCTGTGGCGGGCGTCGCCCATGCGCTGGAAGCAATATCTTTTCCGGGGTTCGAGGCGGCAAACCGCCCCATGAGTGCTTCGACTTCCGCGGTAGCCTCGCGCCCCGTCTTCCCGACGCGGAGCCGGCCGAGAATCTCGAGCGGAGTGCACTCGGCGTCCTGCAGAGCATCACACCACCGGTACCCGGTATGCAGCATCATGGCAGGCATCCAGAGCTGATTGGGCTCGTACCCGACCTCAATTCCGGTGAACGATTGCGGCGCCACGCCGATCACTGCAAACTTCCTGCGATTCACCGTAATGGTTTTGCCGATTACGCCAGGGTCGGCCGCAAACCAGGAGCGCCACAAGCCGTAGCTGATGACGGCCACGGCGTCGCGATCCGGGGTTGCATCCTCGCTCACTTCGAAAAATCGCCCAAGATATGGCGCGACGCCCAGGGTCGGGAAGTAATTCGCTGAAACCACCGCGCCCTGGAGTTCTGAGGTGTGATTACCGGTGCTCACATATAACGGTGCGGTGGAATAGTGCGCGACGACCTGGTCCAGCGTCAGCGAGTGGTCGCGCAAGTATTGAAACGCCGGATACGAGAAAAACCGGGCATCGCTCCTATGATCCTTGCCCAACACCCGGACCAATCTGCCGGAGTCCTTAACGGGCAGTTCGCGCAAGTACACTGCGTCGACGAAGCTAAAGACCGTAACGTTGGCTGCGATGCCCAGAGCGATCGTGCCAATAGCGATGAGGGTGAAGGTTGGGGTCCGGCCGAGGGTGCGAATTGCGTAACGAAAATCACTCACCAGCGAACCCATCCCCGAACGCTCGGCAATTGATTGGCCAACCTAACAGGCTTGCAACTGGCACGTCCTGGGCACCTGACCGTTCGAAAATGAAAACGGCTGTGCGATCACGAACAGCATTTAGGTAGCCGGCTGGATCACGCGGCGAATTGCCGCCATAACCTTGTCGAACTCGCTGAGCTCGAAACTCAGTTGTTTCCGTCCTGCCGGAGTGAGGCTGTAATACCTGGCACGGCGATTGTTTTCCGACTGCGCCCATTCCGCCACCACCCAGCCTTTTATCAGCATCCGTTGCAGGGCTGGATACAGGGAACCCTCTTCCACCTGGAGCACGTCGTCCGACATCTGCTGAATGTGTTGCGCGATGCCGTACCCGTGCATTTTCCCCCGGCTCAGGGTTTTCAGGATGAGCATGTACAGCGTGCCGGGAGGAATTTCGGTCCGGGTTGTCGGTTCGCTACGCTCCATAGTTAGACTATGGAGCATGCCCCTGCCCCTGTCAAGTTCGGCTAGTCGTGCATCGCCAGCATAGCCGCCATCAAATCGATCCCGTCCCAGAGATTTTGCAGCCGGATATTCTCGTTGAAGCTGTGCTGGTTGTTGTCGTGATTCGCAATCGGCACTGTGATCGTGGGCGACCCGAGAATCTGGGAAATCATGTAGAGCGGCACGCTGCCGCCCATGGTCGGCAGCTTTACCACCGGTCCCTTGATGCTATCCGCCGTCCGAAGCACCAGACGCGAAATGGGTAAATCCATGGAGGTGCGCTCGGCGTTGTATCCGCCCTCCTTGCTAACCACTTTCGCGACTTTGGCATGCGACATCAGCGTGTCCTGGTCCGGGTCGTGATCGACAATAAAGAACCCCTGCTTCCGGATGTGCTCGATCACCCTCTTCTCCGTGGCTGTGTGATCCATGCCCTTCACCAATCGCATATCAATGCTCGCCGTCGCGGTTGCCGGGATGACGTTGCTGGCCTGCGCGCCGATTCGTGAGCTACCCATCCCGCGGACGTTCAGAGACGGCAGGTTAAGCATGTCTACCAGCTTCCGCCCGCCGCCTTCCGTGCTGCCGAGCCAAAGCTCGTGCTTGAGGTCTTCATCCACGTCCGGGGCTTCGGCGATAGCGCGCTTCTCAGTCTCGCTCAGCGGCGCGATTCCTGTGTAGAATCCGTCCACGAGCACCTTCCCGTTGTCGTCTTTCATCGAAGCCAGCAGGCGGGCGAGCATCATCGCCGGGTTCGGCGCCCAATTCCCGTAATGGCCGCTGTGCAGCTCATGATGAGGACCGTAGAGCGTGATATCGAGCATGGTCACGCCGCGCGCTCCGAAAACAATCTGCTGGCGCCGGCTCTGATGCACTGGACCATCGCAGATCAACCACACGTCCGCTTTCAACAACTCTTTATTGGCCGCGATAATCTTGTCGAGATGCTTTGAGCCCGCTTCCTCCTCGCCCTCGAATACGAACTTAATATTCGAGCCCAATGGGATTTTCGCGTCGCGCAGCCCATCCAAAGCGGTGGCGATGGCGATAATCGGCGCCTTGTCGTCGGAAGCGGAGCGCGCCCAGATACGATCGTCCTTGATCACCGGTTTCCACGGATCCGTCGCCCACTCCTTGGGATCGAGCGGCTGGCCGTCATAATGCGCGTAGAAGACAATCGTGCGTGTGGCGCCCGGCGTTGCGATCTCGCCATAGACCACGGGTGGAGCACCAGGCGTTTCCAGCAGCCGGGTATGCACGCCGCGCTTTTCCAGGATCGCGGCAACGGCTGCTGCGTTACGCCGGATGTTCGCCGTGTCAGAGGCGATGTTCGGGATTGCCAGCAGTTCGGTGAACTCAGCCAGGATGGCGCGCTCGTGCGCAATTCGCCACTTTTGCGCAGCCTGGGCCGCGGGGTTCTCGGCGGAACAAATAGAGAGGCAGGCGAAGAAAAGCAGAAATCGATTCATTCGGGGCTCACCGAGAATAACATGCCGTCAAACACATCTGGGACACTACAGCAAGGACCGTGGTTGTCGAAAGTCTCAAGGAAACGCTTCTCTCGCGCGGCTTCAACACGGATTCGCTCCACTCCTTGCTCGGACCCGTGCAACTCGATGCCGTCCAGGCCAGTCCGTCGCCGCGGCTTTTGTACCTCACTCGCGAATCTGCGCCACTCCATACACTCGTTCGCCTCTTCCTGCTTGGCGTACCAGTTCCGCAATCGGCTGCTGCCGCTGCGCTTCGTCCCCTTCCGCTCCGTGATCTGGTCCGAGCCCGCGTTTTGAAGTTCACGGGCGACTCCGCCATTGCGCGAATGCGAATCGCGTCCTACGGCGACCAGATGATCGCTTTCGATGGCCCGGATCAGGCGAAGAAGCGCGATTTCGTGCCCGGCCCATCCGACAGCAGCATATTTCTGACGTTGTTTACGATTCGACGGCGGTTCGCCAGCGTGCTTGATCTCGGCGCGGGTTGCGGAGTACAGTCGCTGTGGGCTGCGCAACACAGTACGGCCGCCTGGGCAACCGATATCAATCCCAGAGCCCTCGAATTCGTACGCTTCAACGCCGCATTGAACGGTATTCGTGCCATCCGCCCGCGCCTTGGAGATGCCTTTGAGCCCGTAAAGCGCCGCCGCTTCGATCTGATCCTCGGCAACCTGCCATTCGTCGTCGGCCCCAAAATTCGGCTTACCTACCGCGACAATTCCCGGCCTCTCGATTCCTTCGCTCAGGAAATCGTTCGAGACGCGCCCGCTCATTTGTCAACGGGCGGGTTTGCTCAGTTCCTGTTTCAATGGGTCGAGCTCGCCGGCGAACCATGGCGGGAACGCGTCGCCAACTGGTTCCAAGGCACGGGTTGCGATGCCTGGCTGATCAAAACCACATCGCAGACCCCCGATCTTTACGTAGAGAAATGGCTGAATGAGACCGAACCGACTTCCGCGACGGCCGCGCGGTTCGCGGGATGGATGAAATACCTGGAGCGCGTTCGTGTCACGGCCATCCATACCGGAGCCGTCACGATGCGCTATTCACCAGCCCGGCGGAACTGGCTGCGCATCGATGAGACCTCGATGCGTGCCACTGCGCCCCTCGGCGACACAATCCTCCGGCGATTCGAGGCCACCGACTATGTAAGCACCCTGACTGACGATCATCAGGTCTTACGCCTCAGACCGAAACTCGCGTTGGGGGTACGAATTGTCCGAAAGTACGGTGAGTTATGTCAACTGGTGCTTCACACTGAATTCCAAGACACCCTGCTTGCTGATGTAAGAGTGACACACCTGGATGGGCTGAAAACCGTACGAGAGTTATTAAAATCAACAGCTAATACCGCTTCGGCGCGCTTACTTGCCGATGTCCGTGAAGCTGTCGAGCGCGGTTTCCTGGATACTACCGCTTAGTACAGGACCACTCCACACTACCCCCAAAAGAGGTGTCGCAAACTCCCCTTCGGCGTGCTACAAAGCAAGGCCTGAAGAGCAAATAATGGTTCTTTCGTAGTACCAGAGGGCGCGAAACTATGGATCTACTTTTTGGGGATAATCGGCCGGAAGCATGCCTTGCAGTGGGGTTGGATTGCCGAACCTGTGTCGAACGGTCGGCGGCCAACCTGGCTCAGATCTGCCATGGACTCGATTCAGCGGGGCTTCACCGCATATTCTTCCAGATGTATCCGTCCGAGGGTTGTTCGCCGATGGCCGGCGGCTTTGCGCTCTCCTACTATGAAGCCAAGACACCGCTCATTCGCCTCGGCGTCGCTGCGGCTGCCTGAGGGCATTCCGTCACAAATCTGTCGTACCAGTACCGCAAGCCACCGCCTATAATAAGTTGAACAACCGAAAGCCTGGGTCAGACAAGAAAGCGGTGCTCCCTGTAGTGCTCCTCTTCTAACGTTTGCCTCATTTCGTCCGAAATAGTAAACGAGCCAAGTAGCAGAAGAATCGAAGACATGCGGTTTCAACAGCGGCACCTCTATTTTTGCCTGACGGCAATCTGTACCCTGAGCCATGCTTTTGGCCAGGATCCTGACCAACCTCGGATAGGAGCCGGTATTGACCACGGCCGGTATCTCCAATTAAGAGAGGACTACGTTCGCCGGTTGCGGGGCATCCCCATGCCAACCGCAGCCCGGTCCGCTGCCGTAGGCGCGATGAAGCAGCAGTCCATTGTTTCGGCCCTCAACGGCTTAACTACACCGGCCTGGGTATCGATCGGGCCAGCCCCCATTCCCAATGGACAGACTACCGGTTTCGAAGTGCCGGTGAGCGGACGAGTCACCGCGATCGACGTCCATCCTACGAATCCCAACATCGCTTATGTGGGAACCGCCCAGGGCGGTGTTTACCGTACGCTTGACGGCGGCGTGACGTGGACCGCGATTTTCGACAGCGCCCAGTCTCTCGCCATCGGCGCCGTCGCGATTGCTCCCTCCAGTCCCTCGACGGTGTATGTCGGAACCGGGGAGCCCAATGAGTCGGGTGACAGCTTCTTTGGCGTCGGGCTTTATCGCATTGACAACGCAGATACCACTCCGGTTCTTGTCGGACCCATTAATCCGCTGCTGACAACGGGAACAACGTTGAAGTACACCGCGAACATCTTCACGAACCGGTCGATCAGCAGAATTCTCGTGCACCCGACGGACCCGGCCACCATCTTCGTTTCCACCGTGGGTGGTATTCATGGCTTCGGGTCTACTTTTGGGCAGAACCTGGCATCGGGATTACCAGGAGTCTTCCGGTCGACGAACGCAACTTCAACCGCCGGAACGGTGACGTTCTCCAAATTCATCGTGACGACGGCGTTGAGTGTCGACTCGCCTCCAACAGGCGCTCTCGACGCCTCCGACATGGTCTTCGAACCTGGCAATCCAAACAACCTCATCGTTGGGATAGTCGGGCCTGCGAGTACGGGCAACGGTGGAATCTACCGCTCCACGAATGCTCTTGCCGCCACCCCGATCTTTACGCAACGCCAGACCTTGACTGACGACTATGCTCGTATTGGATTGGCGATCAACAAAGTCGGTAGCGTTGTGACAGTGATCGCTGCCACGGGCGAGTCGGTTACCATCGGCGGTTGTGACCAGGGCGAACAGGGTGTTCTCAGGAAATCGACAGACGGCGGTGTGACCTGGTCCACGGCGTTAGCCGGCGGACAGGGCTTCTGTGGAGGCCAGTGTTTTTATGACATCGTGGTCGACGTCGACCCCAACGATGCGAACACGGTTTATCTGGGCGGCTCGGCTGATGGCACCTGTTCACGGGTTCTCGAAAAGTCGACCAATGGTGGAACCAGCTTCACTGCGATTGACAACGAACTGCATGCCGACAGCCACGGGTGGCGGATCGCACCATCGAGCGTCTCTGGCCAGAACCGTACGATCTACTTCGGCAATGACGGCGGCATCTTCAAATCCGTGGATTCCGGCCAGACCTGGAACAGTCTGAACAACACTGGGTTCAACGCTACCCAGTTTCAGAGCATTGCGGTCCATCCAATCGACCAGATTTTCACCCTCGGCGGCACGCAGGACAACGGCACCAATCTTCACCAGCCGAACGGCACGTGGAACCGTGTGGATTTTGGTGATGGCGGATACGCCCTGATCGACCAGAGTTCCACGAACACGTCGAACGTGACGATGTATCACACCTACTTCAACGCCCCGAATAATCTGATCGGGTTTGCGGGCGTGACGAATATAGCTCAAGCCTCCGAAGGAAGTTGGGGCTTTTTCGGATGTGACGACGGCGTGCACACCACCAACGGAATCGCGTGCGGGGACAATGTTCTCTTTTATGCGCCCATGGCGTTGGGTCCGGGGAATCCGAACACCGTTTACTTCGGCACGGATCGGCTGTATCGGTCCGCGAATCGCGGCGTTACGATGTCGCTGGTCAGCCAGGCGCCGGTCGCTTCCAATGACGTGATCAGTGCGATCGGAATCTCCGCGCAGAATGACCAGGTTCGAATCGTCGGAACGGCGAACGGGCGTGTTCTCGCCACCAAAACCGGTTCTTCGACCCTAACGGACATTACTTCTCCTAATTTCCCGGTAAACGGCAATGGAAGTCCTTATGTTTCTCGTGCCGTGATCGATCCGAACAACTCCACGGTCGGTTACGTGGCGTTCTCCTTTTATATGCCGGCGGGGCAGGGAATCTGGAAGACAACGAATCTTGGCACTTCCACGGGTTGGACCCCTATTGGCGCGGGCATCCCCAGTGTGCCGGTGCAATCGCTTGTGATCGATCCGTCGAACTCGGCAAATATGTATGCCGGAACGGACATCGGCGTTTACGTTTCGACAAACGGTGGCGCAAGTTGGACCCCCTACGGAACCGGCTTGCCGATCGTCTCGGTTTTCGACATGGCGATTCAGCCGGTGGCGCACAAGTTAAGAGTTGCAACTCACGGCCGCGGCCTGTGGGAGATTCCAACCGTCGGCGGCACACCCTCTTTGCTCATCAACCTGTCGCACGCGGGGAATTTCACACAAGGACAGCAGAACGCCACCTACACCATTATGGTTTCGAACGCTTCGGGCGCTTCGGCGACCTCCGGAACCGTTAGCGTCACGGAGACTGTCCCCACGGGGCTCACGCTGGTGTCGATGGCCGGTACGAATTGGACCTGTAGTTCGAATGGCTGCAACCGAAGTGACGCGCTCGCTTCCGGCGCCAGCTACGAGCCCATCGCCGTAACCGTCAATGTTGCGGCGAATGCCCCGCTCAGCGTGACGAATACAGCTTCCGTAACGGGCGGCGGCGACCTGACGGCGCCCCATACCGCGAGTGACCTGACCTCGATTCTCACGGGTCCCATGTTAGCCCTGGTCAAGACCCATACGGGGAACTTCTCCCAGGGACAAACGGGTGCGACGTATACGCTGACGGTCAGTAACGCTGGTGGAAGCCCGACATCCGGAACCGTGACGGTGGCGGATGTTCTCCCCACCGGTTTGACCGCGACAGCCATTGCCGGTACGGGATGGACCTGCATTCTCGGAACGTTGACTTGCACACGCGCCGACCCACTGGCGGCGGGCGCGGCATATGCCGCGATCACATTAACCGTAAACGTGGCAGCGAATGCGGCGTCGTCGATTACGAACACTGCCACGGCGACAGGCGGCGGCGACCTTACGATCCACAACGCGAGCGATCTTACGACCGTTACAACCGTAGCGGCGGATCTCACCGTCACGCTGGCCCACACCGGCAACTTTACCCAAGCACAAACCGGCGCCGCTTACACGATCATCGTCACGAACAGCGGAAATGGTTCCACCAGTGCCCTCGTTACCGTAACCGACGCGCTGCCGTCCGGTTTGACCGCTACCGCCATGACCGGCACGGGATGGGTTTGCGTCCTGGGAACGCTTGCCTGCACGCGTTCCGATGTGTTGGCCGCCGGCGCAAGTTATTCTGCAATCACCCTGACCGTGAACGTGGCGGCAAATGCCGCGGCATCTGTAACGAATGGCGTGACCGTTGCCGGCGGAGGCGAGACGAACACCGCAAACGACTCGGCGGTCGATCCCACAACCATCATTCAACTTCCCGTTCTCGCGATCGCCAAGTCGCATTCCGGGAGTTTCGTCCAGGGTCAGTCGGGGACGTATTCGATTTCCGTCAACAATACCGGAAGCGGCCCCACAACTGGCACAGTCACCGTGACGGACACACTGCCGGCAGGATTAACCGCCGCGGCGATGACCGGTAACGGATGGACGTGTACCGTCGCGACCGCGACTTGCACGCGAGCCGACGCGCTGACCGGCGGGAGTAGTTATTCCGCGATCATCCTGACCGTGAATGTCGCCGCAAATGCAGCGGCCAATTTCACGAATACGGCGACGGTCGCGGGTGGCGGCGACCTCACGTCGCCTCACACAGCCAACGACCCCACCACGACCGTCGCGGGTCCGATGTTATCGATCGTCAAGAGTCATACCGGTAACTTCACGCAGGCGCAAACGGGGGCTAGCTATTCGTTGGCAGTCAGCAACGTCGGTGGCAGCCCTACCTCCGGAACCGTCACGATCGCCGATGTTCTTCCCGCCGGCCTTACCGCGACGGCAATCGCCGGAACATCGTGGTCCTGCACGCTGGCAACTCTCACCTGCACCCGCGCCGACGCGCTCGCCGCGGGTGGATCGTACCCTCCAATCGCAGTGACGGTCAACGTGGCAAACAATGCCGCATCGAGCCTCACCAACACCGCGACAGCGACCGGGGGTGGCGATACGGCAGTACATACCGCCAACGACCCCACGACAGTGATCGCTTTGACGCCTGATCTCACGGTGGCAGTCAGCCATTCCGGCAACTTTACCCAGGGTCAGACCGGCGCCGCTTACAGCATCGTGGTTACGAACGCGGGGAATGGGTCGACGAGTGGTGTTGTCACCGTCGTCGATGTCTTACCCGCCTCACTGACCGCAACGGCAATAAGCGGAACCGGATGGACCTGTCTGCTGGGCACCCTGACGTGCACCCGATCGGATGTCCTGGCCGGGAACGCCGGCTATCCGGCTATTACGGTGGTTACGAACGTTGCAAGCAATGCTGCGGCATCTGTCAACAACAGCGTGACGGTAGCAGGTGGCGGCGAGACCAACACTGCTAACGATACGGCTTCCGATCCTACAACGGTAATTCAACTTCCCGCGCTGACCATCACGAAGAGCCACACCGGCAACTTCATACAGGGACAGACCGGGACATATACCATTTCCGTGGGCAACTCCGGGACTGGCCCCACCAGCGCCACGGTGACGGTTGCTGATTCGCTGCCGATCGGTCTCACGCTGGTCTCTCTGGGCGGAACCGGCTGGTCGTGCACCAACGCGAGCCTGGCGTGCACTCGAAGTGATGTCCTCGCGGCCGGCGCCACTTATCCGCCGATTACCATTACGGTTACGGCCGCAACCAACGCGCCGGCGCAAGTCACCAACAGCGCATCGGTGACTGGTGGAGGCGATCCGGCGGCCCCGCACACCGCAAACGACCCGACCGTCATTGCCACAGGTCCGATGCTGTCGCTGGTTAAAACCCACACCGGCAGTTTTGCCCAGGGGCAGACGGGCGCGGCCTATACTCTGACCGTGACCAACGCAGGAGGGAGCCCAACTTCCGGGACGGTTACAGTGGCCGACGTTTTGCCCGCAGGTTTGACGGCGACGGCGATGTCGGGCGCCGGATGGTCGTGCACTTTGGGAACCTTGACGTGCACTCGAACTGACGCTTTGGCGGCCGCCGGAGCATATTCGCCTATTGCGGTTACGGTAAACGTAGCCGCCAACGCGGCGACGAGTCTCACCAACACCGCGACGGCTACCGGAGGCGGGGACGTTTCGGTCCACACGGTCAACGATCCAACGAACATCACTGTGGTCGCGCCCGATCTCACGATTGCCCTGACTCATGCGGGGACGTTCGCGCCGGGGCAAACAGGAGCGGTGTATAGCATTGCAGTAACGAACTCCGGCAACGGCGCTACAAACGGTCTGGTCTCTGTCACCGATTCGCTGCCTTTTTCGCTATCGGCAACCGCAATGAGTGGGACAGGGTGGGCCTGCGTTGTGGGAACGCTGACATGTACACGTTCCGATGTCTTAGCTTCGAACGGCAGCTATCCCGTCATAACAGTGCTTGTGAATGTCGCGGCGAATGCAGCGCCATTGTTGACTAACAGCGCGAATGTCTCAGGCGGCGGCGAGACGAACAGCAGCAACGACGTTGCCGCCGATCCCACAGTGATTCTTCAACTTCCCAGCCTGACCGTCACGGCAACGCATTCCGGGGACTTCGCCCAGGGGCAGACGGGGGCGGTATACACAATCACGGTCGGAAACTCAGGTTCAGGGCCGACCTCAGGTGTTGTCACGGTCGCCGATGCGCTTCCCTCGGGTCTGACCGGCACGGCGATGAGCGGAACCGGTTGGGTCTGCACGATCGCGAACACGACGTGCACCCGAAGCGACGCGCTAGCCCCTGGCGCCAGTTATCCCACTATCAGTGTCACCGTGAACGTCGCATCCACGGCGACGTCTCCCCTGCAAAACGTCGTGACGGCCTCCGGCGGCGCCAGTGGTACTGCGACGGCAACAGATCCTACCGTGATTACGGCTGCGGCATCCTCCGGGTTGCGATTCATCGCGGTGGCTCCGTGTCGTGTCGTTGACACGCGTGGGGAGATCGGCGCTTTCGGAGGACCGATCATGGCCGGCGGCAGCAGCCGCGATTTCGCCGTCCCGTCGAGCAATTGTGGAATCCCCGCCAATGCGCGAGCCTACTCGCTCAATATCACGGTCGTTCCATCGGGAGGTCTAAGCTTCCTCACGATCTGGCCAACCGGCCAGGCGCAACCCGTCGTGTCGACATTGAATGCATTTGATGGCCGTATCGTGGCCAACGCCGCAACTGTACCGGCGGGTACGAACGGCTCAGTGAGCGTATTTGTGAGCGATGCGAGCCATGTGGTGATCGACATAAACGGCTACTTTGTCCCGGTGTCCACAGCCGGATCGCTTTCGTTTTATCCCACAACCCCGTGCCGCGTTGTGGATACGCGCGGCGGATTTGCCGCCCCGTTTGGAAGCCCCTTCCTCGCCGGCGGCAGCAGCCGTAACTTCCCGATTCCGGCCAGTTCCTGTGCAATCCCGAACAGCGCGCAGGCTTACTCGTTAAACTTCACAGTGGTTCCGCACGGGACCTTGGGTTACCTGACGAGTTGGCCGACGGGGCAGCCGCAGCCCAATGTGTCGACGCTGAATTCGGCGGATGGGAGCATCGTTGCGAACGCCGCAATCGTACCGGCCGGCACGAATGGCGCGGTCAGCGTTTTCGCGACGAACGACACCGACGTCATCATTGATATCAACGGCTACTTCGCGGCGCCGGGCAGTCCGGGTGCGGAATCGCTTTACACCATCGCGCCGTGCCGGATTGTAGACACTCGTGGAGGATTCCCGGTTCCATTCGGCTCACCCATCCTGGGCGCGAACACCTCGCGGTCGTTCCCGCTCAATACCAGTTCGTGTGGGATTCCGGCCGGGGCGCAAGCCTACTCTTTGAACCTGACCGTGGTGCCTCCGGGGCCGCTGGTCTTCCTCACCGCCTGGCCGACGGGACAAACCCAGCCAGTTGTATCGACGCTGAACTCTCCGCTGGCTAAGGTGCTGGCGAATGCGGCTATTTTGCCGGCCGGAGCCGGCGGAGCGATTAGTGTATTCGTCAGCAACACCACCGACCTGATCATCGACGCGAATGCTTATTTTGCGCCTTGATTCGGCGGGCTGTTCACCAGAGTGAACTGAACCACGATGACGGCACGCGCTTCTACTGGTTCGCCGTCGCGGGTGAACGGGCGGTATGCGAATTGTTTCACGGCGGTAATTGCGGCGGGCACTAGAAGGGGGTGCCCGCCGATCAAGTCCAGTTCTCGAATCGAACCGTCCTTGCCGATAATAGCCGAGAGCCGCACGATTCCTTGCACACGACCTTCCCGCGCCAGCGGCGGGTAAACGGGTTTCACCTCACGAATCAGGTGCGCGGCTAACGTTTTCTCATCCACCGAGATCAGCGTGGGCTTTGGTTTCGCCTTTGATGTGTCCGGAGCGGGTGCTGCCGCCACTGCCGGCTTTGCTAATGGTGGCTTCACCTCGGGCTTGGCTTCGGAGACCGGCGCTGTCTGCGTGGGCGGAGTCGCGACGTTGGACGGAGTTTCAGCGACAGGCGGCGGACTGCTCGGAGGCGGCGTCTGCACGGGTGCCGCAGCTTGCGTCTGAGCCGGCGGGGCCGGAAGCGGTTGCGAATGTGTGTTCGTCTTGAACCACGCGGGCAACAGAAGTAAGAGCGCGATCACCGGAACAGCGCCGCAGACGGCTCCGACGATCCACCAGCGTTTCGTAGTTTTCTTGGCCGCTTCCCGGACCGGCACAGGCATCGTCACGGTGGGGGTCTCGACGGGTGGCGCAGTGGACTCGGCCGCGGCACGCGACAACTCCCGGATGAAATCCGCGCAGTTGGGGTAGCGTTGCTCCGGCTGCTTGGCCAGTGCCCGGCTCAAGACCGCGGACATTTTCGCCGACAGCGCCGGATTCATCATGTGAAGCGCTACCGGCTCCTGCGTCACGATCTTGTACATGATGGCGTGATCCGTTTCGGCTTCAAACGGCTTGCACCCCGCGAGCATCTGAAACGCCATCACGGCCAGCGAAAATTGGTCGGCGCGCCCATCTACCTTGACGCCCGTAACCTGCTCCGGTGCCATGTACGCCGGAGTTCCGACCCGGACGCCCGTCTGCGTGATGGTCTGTGTGCTGATCCGCGCGATCCCAAAATCCGTAATTTTGACCCGCCCATCGGCGCGCATCAGAACGTTGGCTGGTTTGACGTCCCGATGGACGATCCCCTCGCTATGCGCGTAATCGAGAGCATCGGCGATCTGGGCCAGAATGGTCAGAGCCTGATCGGGCAACAGGCGCGCGCTGTTCAACAGCATCTTTTCCAGGGAGCTGCCCGACACGTACTCCATGACCATGTACGGCAGCCCATTCTGTTCGCCAAGTTGGTAGATGGTGACGATATTGCCGTGCGACAGTTTCCCAGCGGCGCTAGCCTCGCGAGCAAAGCGCTGCCGCAGCGCCGCACCCTCCTCGTTTGTAGCAAACGGTTGCGCGCGGATGATCTTGATAGCCACCTGGCGGCCGATGGCGGGATCGAGGCCCCGAAACACGACGCCCATCGCGCCGCGCCCGAGTTCTTCCATCACCTGATACTGGCCAACCTGCGACATAACAGGCTCCTATCTTATCGCGATGCGTAGTGGTAGGGCTGTTTACGCGTTTCCACGTTTTCCCGATTTGGGCAAACTCGTGGTGGACGTATAAAGCTTAGGCCGCGAAATGTACAGAAGCAAAACCTCCAATTATCTCGTCATCTCGTCCTTTTTCACGATCTCCCTGCTTTTTCACGATCTCCCTGAATGTTGCCGCGCAGCCACGTCGGATGCCTCCATTCCGCGCGCGAGATAATGCGCGCGAGTGGGCCGCCAGAAATATCGGCGGCCGCACTCCGCTCGATTGAGCCGCTGGATCCGCTCCCGCTCAGGATCAACTACCTGTTCTGCCAAATCGCATACCGCGGAATCGATCCCGACGCCGCGATTCAAATCGACTTTGGAAGGCGCCTACGGAATGCAATTGAACTCGGATTGAAACCTGGTCCAGGTTTAACACGAAGCTTCCCGATTCCAGCCGGGACAGGCGGGAGCGGTCAATGTTTTCGTGACCGGCCGAACCGACCTGATTCTGGACATCAACGCCTATTTCGCACCTTAGCAGCCTGTGGCAGAAGTCTTTGAGAGCGGCATGCGCAGGCGAAACCGCCCGCGCCACCTTTCCGGCTCAAGTTGCGAGCGGGGCAGGCATTCAGCATTCAGCCTACCCGACTCAACCACAGTCTGTCAGCCGCGATAGTACGCAGGTCTTGACAGTTCTTGAGAGAATCGTAATCATGCGACGCATTCATCGCCGCGGTTTTCTCACCGCCGCCGCAGCCTCCACGCTGGGCTTCGGCCGTACGCTAAAAACAGTAGGCGTACAACTCTACACCGTTCGCAGGGTTCTTCCCGAGAAGCCCATGGAAACGCTGCGCGCCATCGAACAGATCGGTTATCGCGAGGTGGAAGCCACGGCCGCTGACCTCGACAAGGTCTGGGCCGCCCTGAAGCAGACTTCGCTGAAAGCCGTCAGCGTTCACCTCGATACTGGACTGTTCACACGCGACCAGTCCAAACTTCCCGCCGCGCTCGATGATATGAAGGAACGCGGATTTCAGTACGTCGTCTGTCCTTACATCGCGCCCAAGGATCGTGGCGGAGCCGACATGATGTCGAAGCTTGGCGAGGACCTCAACAAAGCCGGCGAACTGTGCCGGGCCAGGGGTATGCGCCTTTGCTACCACAACCACGCGTTCGAATACGCGGCCTCGGGCAGCGGCACGCTTCTCGATGTCCTGATGCAGACGGCGGACCCCAAGCTGGTCAACCTCGAACTGGACGTTATGTGGGCGCATGTGGCAGGCGTCGATCCCGTCAGCATTCTCAAGCAGTATGGAAGCCGCGTGGCGCTCATCCACCTCAAAGACGTCGCGGCTGGCGTTGAGAAACGATACAACGAGAACATTCCACGGAACGCCTTCAAGGAAGTCGGAAACGGCACCGTTGATTTTCGGGCTGTCTTGAAAGCTGCCGCGGATGCCGGTGTCCAACACTACTTCGTGGAGCAGGACGAAACGCCCGGCGATCCGATCGAATCGCTGCGGCAAAGCTTTCAGAACATTCAGAAAATTGATTATTAGAGCAAGACCCCATCCGTGGAACAGTTAGATCTCGCCTGGGAGCCGCAGCGCCGCACCTATACGGTTGCGGAGCTGAACGCCTCTATCCGTGCCGCACTCGAAGATGAGTTCAGCGATATCTGGGTCGCCGGGGAAATCTCGGGCTGCCGGATGGCCACGAGCGGCCACTGCTACTTCACTCTGAAAGATCACGAAGCGCAGTTACGCTGCGTCTGTTTCCGCGCCACATTGCGCTACCTGAAATTCAAGCCCCAGGACGGCATGGCCATCCTCGCCCGCGGCCGCATTGACGTTTATGAGCAGCGCGGCGAATATCAGCTTTTGGTGGAAGCCATCGAGCCCCAGGGTCACGGAAGGCTTCAATTCGCGTTCGAGCAACTCAAAAAGAAACTCGCGTCCGAGGGGCTGTTTGAGTCCTCCCGAAAACGCCCGATTCCCCGTTTTCCCCGCCGCATCGGATTGATTACATCGCCCGCCGGCGCCGTCATTCAGGACATGCTTCAGATACTGGAGCGCCGCTTCCCGGGTCTGCACCTGCGGCTCTATCCGGTCCTTGTCCAAGGCGAGGGATCGGTGGAGACCGTGTGTCGCGCGCTGAACTTCTTTTCGCGAACCGGCTGGGCCGACGTCGTTATCGTTGCCCGGGGCGGCGGTTCGCTCGAAGATCTTTGGACTTTTAACGAGGAACCCGTCGCGCGAGCGATTGCCGCCAGCGCAATCCCGGTCATTTCCGCAATCGGCCATGAGACGGACTTCACGATCGCCGATTTCGTCGCCGACCTCCGCGCGCCCACGCCGTCGGCGGCGGCGGAACTCGTTATTGTGACGCGGCAGGAGCTGCTGGAGCAGATCGCGGCATCAAAGCAAAAACTGCTGCAGGCTGTGCGTTACCGGATGGCGATGTCAGGACGCCGACTGCACCAGCAGGGCGTCGATCGGATGAGCACGGTGCTGCATCGCTCCATCGGCAAGCGTTCGCAGCGTATTGACGAGCTGGATTACTTCCTCCGGGATCGAATCCGCGCGCGGCTGAAGACCCAGGCAAAGCGCCTGACGGACGTGTCGGAACGCCTCCGCCGCCAGGACCTGCGTTTGCGGTTCGCTGCCGCCCGTCGCCGGCTGGAAGCTGCCGATGCGACGCTTGCGCACCGCGTCCGCCTGCGCCTGACGCGCGCCCGTGGGCGGCTGGACCCGCTGGTGGCACACCTCACGCAGTTAAGTCCGCTGAAGATCTTGGAGCGAGGCTACGCAATCGTGACGAATGAGCAAGGTGCGATTGTGAAGAGTCCGGGTGATGCGCCCGCCGGCTCGAGCATTGCGATCCGGCTGGCAGAAGGAAAGCTCAAAGCCGACGTCACCGATTCCGCCCCATGACATGGCATCAAAGTGATGTAAAGGTATTATGCAGCCTTTGACTTTTACGTCCCGCGACGATTTGTAAGGGTGGACTGGCATTCAGCCTGCACGCGAATGTTCTGACGTTGTGGAAGTATGCACAGGCGAAACCGCCTGCGTCACCTTTGGGTTGCGGCGAGGCGGCTTGGTATTAACACAGCCTCTGACTCTTCGCGTCCCACATCCTTCAAGTGTCCTTGCTCCATCCGACCGCTCCCGAAACCGCTTTAACGTGATCTGCCCGCGCGACGCCGCAACTCTGCCGCCCGCACCTGCCGCTCGTTCATTCCAAAGTAGTGCGCTACCTCGTGCCAAACGGTCTCGTCGACTAACTCCTCGAGTTGCTTCCGCGTCCGCGCCAGACGTTCATGCGGACCCTGATAAATCGTGATGCGGTCCGGCATGACAAAACCATCGCTCACGCCTCGAACGGTGAGCGGACGGCCCTGGTACAGTCCCAGCAGTCCCGGGCGCGGCGCTTCCGCCTCTACGACAATCGCAACGTTTTCGAGGCGCCGCCGGAAATGCCAGGGAATCTTGCGGAGCGCGCGTTCAACCAGCGCGTCGAACTCACTTGTATCCATAACTGCGCAGAATATCCCGTCCCGCCTCACCCATGACAAAGCCCACGAATCGGCGTGCCGCCTCGCGATGCGACGAGTTAGCCACAATCGCCAGATCCTGCGTCAGCGGCGCGTGCAGCTTCTCGTCGACCGGAAGCACCTTGCCACCTTCGTGGATTACCAGAGAATATGCTGTGAACACGGCGTCGGCGTTGTTCGAGCCGCCATACTGCTTCGCCATACTAATATTCTCCGCGTACACAATCTTCGGCGCCACCTTGTCCCATAGCCCGAGATGGTGGAGGGTGTCGACCGTGGCCTGCCCGTAGGGCGCCAGTTCCGGTTTCGCGACGGCAATGACGCGCACTCCGGGGGACGCCAGGTCGTCAATCCGGCTCACCATCGCTTGGCTCTTCGGTGGAATCCACAGCGCCAGCTTGCCCACGGCGTACGTCGCCCGGCTTCCCGACACCAGGAGGTGCTCGCGGTCGAGTTGCGCCACGTGCTCCGCATCCGCCGCCGCGATCACGTCAAAGGGCGCTGAATTCTCGATCTGCTGCGTCAGTTGTGCCGTCGACGCGAAGCTGAACACGGGATGTATACCGGTTCGCGTTTCGAACCTGGATCCGATCTGCTGGAAAACCTCGGTCAGATTGGCGGCCGCCGCGACCGTCACCTGTTCACGGCCGGCAAGCGTCTGGGATACACTGGTTCCGCACCCGCTCATCGATACGAGCAGCGCGGCAATGGCGGCGGTTCGCCAGGTTTGTGTGGCCGTCACGTTAACATACCGCTGTCGTTCATGTACGACATTAGCATGACAGGGAAGCCAACCCCGCAAATCGAAACCAACCTCGCAAAGCTTCGCCTGAAGCGCGGCTTTTCCGCCGCCGCGCTTGCGAAATTGGTGGGCGTCAGCCGGCAGACGATCTATGCCATGGAAGCCGGTAACTATGTCCCCAATACAGCCGTCGCGCTGCAGTTGGCGCGCGCTCTCGAAGCCCGCGTCGAAGAGCTTTTTACGCTGGCGGAAGAAGCCCCGGCTCCGGAGCTCCATACCGAGCAAGCCGTCTTACTGCCGGGGGCGGAAGCCCCTCAGCCGGGCCAACCGGTGCAGCTCTGCAGGGTGGACCGCCGCCTGATGGCCTCAGCGCCTTCGCCCGTCCAATGGTATTTCCCGGCCAGCGATGCGATCGTAATCGACAAGCCCGCCCAGCAGGGTAAAGCCAAAGTGCATCTCTTCCAGGAAGGCGACGAGTTTCGAAATCGCATTCTCGTAGCGGGCTGCGATCCCGGCATTTCGGTATTGGCCCGCCACGTTCAGGCGGCCGGCGTCGAAATGGTCCTCGCTCATCGCAACAGCTCGCAGGCCCTGGAACTGCTCCGCGAAGGTTCCATTCATGTCGCCGGCACGCACCTCCGCGACGAGAATACCGGCGACTCGAATCTCCCTGAAATCGGCCGCTTGTTTCCTAAGAACGCCGTCGCGGTAGTCACGTTTGCCGTCTGGGAGGAAGGCATCGTGACGGCCCGCGGTAATCCCCAAAGCATTCATGGCATCGAGGACATGGGCCGCGGCAACCTCGTCATCGTGAATCGCGAAAAGGGCGCCGGAAGCCGTAATCTTCTCGACTCCCATCTGAAGCGTCTTAAGATCCCGCCGGCCAAGGTGCAAGGCTACGATCGCATTGCACCCGGGCATCTCGCCGCGGCGTGGCAGGTTCGTTCCGGAGCCGCCGATGCCTGCATCGCGACCCGTGCCGCGGCCCGGCTTTTCGGACTCGGCTTCATCCCGCTGGTCAGCGAGCGGTACGATTTAGCCATTCGCCGCCAGCATCTCGACCTGCCGCCGATCCGGATGCTTCTCGACACCCTGAGCCGTACCACTTTTCGCCGTGAGTTGGAGAGCCTGGGAGGATACGACACGCGGGACGCCGGACAGCGTATGCTGTGAGTTTACGATGCAACTACCCGTGCGGCTCGGCAAATACGAGCTGGTTGAATTTCTCGGCGGAGGGATGTCCCACGTCTACCGCGCAATTGACACGGTCATCGGCCGAACGGTAGCCGTCAAAATCCTGACGCCCGAGGCTTCCTCCGACGAGGAAGCTCGCACGCGCTTCCTCCACGAGGCGCGCATGGCCGGCAATATAAGCCACGAGAACATCGTCAACATTTACGACTTTGGCGAGGCTGACGGCTGCCCATACCTGGTTATGGAGTTTCTGAGTGGCCAGAATCTCCTCTCGATGATCAACAAGGGCGAGAGTGGCGATCTCAAGCGCCGCCTCGACCTTGCGCTTCAGGCGGCCCGGGCCCTGGATTACGTACATTCGGTGAACATAATCCATCGCGACGTAAAGCCCGAGAACATGAACGTCAGCGATAAGGGCGTGCTCAAGCTGATGGACTTTGGCGTCGCGAAAGTGGAGCATCTGTCCCACACGCAGCCCGGCTACATGCTCGGCACGCCCTACTACATGGCGCCCGAACAGGTGAAAGGCGCGCCGGTCACCAAGGCCATCGACATCTATGCATTCGGAGTTGTACTCTTCGAGCTGATCACCGGCGCGAAGCCCTTCAAAGCCGACACGGTCGAGCAGATCTTCTATCGCATTCTGATGGAGCCAATCGATCTCACGCCGGTACGCAACACGAGCGCGCCGCAAGCGTTGGTAGATCTCATCGAACGATGCATCTCAAAGGATCCGGCGCAACGCCCGCAGAGTTTCGCCCAGATCGCTGATCGTCTGCAGCAGATCATCGACGAACTCAACGCGCCCTTGGTCTCAAGCGGACCCACCATGATCGTGGAGCGGCTTCAGCCCAAACAGGTCACCTGGCTGGCGCCGGCCATCGGGATTGCCGTGGCGCTCGCATTGATCGCGGTTTACTTTGGGGTCGTGCGACCCAGAATCACGGCCCGAAAAGTCGAGCCGTTGGCAAAAACGCTTTCCACACCGGTGGGAGAAATGCTCTTGATCCCTGCCGGGGTTTTCAAATCCGGCGACCAGCAAGCCGACGTTACCGTGCCTGACTTCTACATCGACAAGACCGAAGTCACCAACGCGGCCTATCAGAAGTATGCACAGGAACGCCATCACGCCATGCCGGAGGGATTCCCCAGCGACAAACCGCAATACCCGGTAGTCAACATCACGTTCGATGACGCGAAGGACTTCGCCGCCTGGGCCCACAAACGTCTGCCCTCGATGATCGAATGGGAGAAGGCCGCCCGAGGCACTGACGGCCGAAAGTACCCGTGGGGCAATGAAGCCGACGCCACCCGCGCCAATCTCGCCAATGATGGCGGGGCATGGCCGGCGGACAAATCCGGCGGCGACATCAGTCCGTACGGGATTTTGAACATGGGTGGAAATGTTGCGGAATTCACGGATCAGCTCCGTACCCCCAGCGATCAGGCCGTGAAAGGCTTTGAGCACCTGTTGACTCCACCTCCCACGGCCCAGGAGCCATGGTGTACGGTTCGTGGCGGATCTTTCCGTCAGCCGCTTCCCAGCGCGATCACCTACGAGTGGGGCTCCGTTCCCACTCGGTTTCACACGTCGTCCATTGGCTTCCGCTGTGCCCGCGATTCGCGGTAACTCTCGCCCGGACAGTTAGTATTGATAGACGGAGGAGGCGCGCCTTGTCCCTGCAAGATATCCGTCAAAGCCTGCGCACCATGGCGGCTCAGCCATTGTTCACGTCAATGGCCGCGCTGTCACTCGCTCTTGGAATCGGAGCCAATACCGCCATCTTTAGCTTTATGGATTCGATCCTGCTGCGTTCGTTGCCGGTGCAGAACCCCGAATCGCTGGTGGTCTTGAACTGGCACACGAAATCGCATCCGGTCGTTGCCCATCGCTTTAGCGGCAGCACTCATACCGATGCCCGCACCGGATACACCAGCGGAAACGTTCCGTACCCAGTGTTCGCGCTCTTTCGCGAGAACAAGGCGGTGTTTTCCTCTGTTTTCGCCTTTAGGGACGCGGGCCGCCTGACCCTGCAGTTGAACGGTCACGCGGAAGTCGGCGCGGCGCAGTACATCTCCGGCGAGTTCTTCCGAAGCCTGGGCGTGCCTCCCGCGGCCGGACGCCTGATCGACGGCACTGACGACGCGGGGGGTGCGCCGCCGGTTGCCGTGACCAGCTATGCATTCGCAGTGAGCCATTTCGGAGACGTCGCTAAAGCGGTGGGCCAGTCCCTCCTGATTAACGACAGCGCCTTTACCGTCGTTGGCGTGGCCAGCCCTGAGTTCTATGGGGTGAATCCGGAGGGAGCGCCTGTACTCTATGTGCCGATGCACACCGACAGACTGATCGAGAAGGTTTTCCTCGACGAGCTGAGCACCAAGTATATCGATGGCAACTTCTACTGGGTGGAGATCATGGGACGGCTCCGCCCAGGCGTCTCGCGAGAACAGGCCGGGGCTGTTGTCGCGCCGCTGTTTCATCATTTCATCGCAGACACTGCACACACAGCCGAGGAACGGGCCGACCTGCCGGTAATGTTCCTCCGCGAAGGCGCCGGAGGGCTGGATTCGCTGCGCCGGCAATATTCCAAGCCGCTGTACGTCCTGATGACGCTGGTGGCGTTCATCCTTGCGATTGCCTGCGCGAACATTGCCAATCTGCTGCTGGCGCGTGCCGCCGCCCGTCGACGCGAGATCGCCGTGCGCCTCAGCCTGGGCGCCGGCCGCTGGCGGCTGATCCGGCAGTTGCTGACAGAATCCGTCATGCTCGCGGTATTGGGCGGATGTCTCGGCTTGGCGTTTGCTCAATGGGGCATCCGTGCTTTGACACTCCTCCTGGCCAACGGCCGCGACAACTTCACCTTGCACGCCGCCCTAAACTGGCACGTGCTGCTCGTGACCATGGCGCTTTCTATTACGACGGGAATTCTGTTTGGCCTCGCACCGGCCATCCAATCGACTCGCGTGGATCTCGTGACGGCTCTGAAACAGACCCGCGCGGGAGAAAGCCCGCGCTTGCGCGGCTGGATGCCTCTGAATATGTCCCAGGTGCTGGCAGTCGGCCAGATCGCCATCTCCCTTCTGTTGCTCATTGCCGCGGGTTTATTCCTTCGCACCCTGTCCAACCTGAATTCCATCACGCTGGGCTTCAATCGCGAGAACCTGTTGTTGTTTGGCGTGAACGCTCGCCAGGCCGGATACAAGGACGATGCGCTCATGCGTTTCTATGCCGATCTTCAAAATCGCCTCGCCGCGATTCCCGGTGTGCGCAGTGCAACGTTGTCCGCTTATCCGCTCGTGGCGCAGCACAGAAGCACCACGAATATTCGCGTGCCGGGCGAAACTTCGGCGAAAAAGAGCACCGATATCCTCAATGTTGGTTCCGGCTTCTTCAATACCATGCAGATCCCCATTCTGTTGGGGCGCGAAATCGAGGAGGGGGATATGTTCAGCCCTCGTCACGTGGCGGTCGTCAACGAGGTTTTCGTCAAAACCTATCTGGGCGCCGGAAATCCCATCGGCCGACACATAGAACTGGGCGGCGACAAAGACAGGACCGATTGCGAGGTGATTGGTGTGGCGCGCAATTCCCGCCTGAGCTCGCTCAAGTCGGATATCCCTGCCGCGGCATACTTGCCATATGCGCAGAATCCCCGGTTTTCGTCAGGTCAGATGACGTATGAACTGCGTGCCGCCGGTAACCCGGCGGGCTTGGCGGCGAGCGTGAGGGAAGTGGTGCGGCAAGCCGATCCGCGTATTCCGGTGACGAATGTCCTGACGCAGACCCGCCAGATCGACGAGACTATCGGCCAGGAACGTACTTTCGCGATGCTTTGCACCTGCTTCGCGCTTCTCGCGGTCGGAATTGCCTGCGTTGGTCTCTACGGAATGATGGCGTACCGCGTCGCGCGACGGACGCAGGAGATTGGAATCCGCTTGGCGCTAGGAGCGGAGAGGCGCCGCTTAATCTGGATGGTGCAGCGGGAGGTTCTCACGCTTGCTGGAATCGGGCTTGCGATCGGAGTGCCGGTGGCCCTGGCGGCCTCGCGCGTCCTGCAATCATTCCTGTTTCAAATGAAACCCAACGATCCGTTGACCTTGGGAATTGCTCCTGTCCTTCTGGTGGCAGCGGCCCTATTGGCCGGCTACGGACCGGCCTGGCGTGCGGCGCGGGTGGATCCCTGCGTTGCTTTAAGAGACGAGTAGCGCCGTCCAAGCACAATAGGGTTTGTGCGGCCGGCCCAGCGGCCCAGTCGATAGGACCGATCATAGCCGGCTGAAATGTTGGCAATGTTCACGGTGATGCCGCCGTTCGAATCGCAGGAATAACTCTCCCGAATCACCTGCTCGCAGGCATTCTCACAGCGCCGGATTGGAATAGCTGAGCAATCCGAACCAACCAGGGCTGGATCGAACGGAAACAGGATCTCGTCCCAAAGCGTGATGTCTCCCGCCGGTTCGCAGCCGTCCTGCAGATCGCCGCATTCCAGGTAGCGAAAATGGCCAATATTGTGCGCGGGTTGATATTCGCGGATAACTTGAAACGGCGATTGACCCACCGCAGGCAATTCGGTTCCTTTCGGAAGCAAAGCATCAAAGATGACCCGGTGGCCTTGTTCGGCTTCACGCCACACTCCGAAATTCCGTGTCATCTTGTCGGTCAGCCAACGATCCGAATCCGCGTCCGCTTGTATTGCAAGTCCAATCGCCGTTGCCGAGTGCGCATAGCCCGAGCGCCGTATACAATCCCCAAAAGCGGCATGCAATGCGCGCGCGACCAACGGGAGTTCGCTTCCGCCGCCGGTCACGTAGACGGCATCAACTTCGGATTCATATTGCGACAGCAGGTGCGCGACCGAACGCAGCGTGCGGTCAATGAGCGGTTGACAGCGCCGGTAAAACTCCGCCACCGGTACGAATACCGGTTCCCAGCCGGGCAACACCATGTCCAGATCGATACCGATCACCTTTGTGTTGGGATGAACCGATTCCTTCTTTTGACGGCATTCCTCATGCAACCAGAACACGTCGGCAGGGCTCAAGCTGTCGTGTTCCAGCGAGTTAATGCCGCTCATCTCGAGAGCAACCTCGGCCAGGACGTCGTCAAAATCGTCGCCACCCAGTGAGGCTATTCCCTCGCTTGCCAGGACCCGGTGCGCTTGTTCTTCCACCTCCACGAGCGAGGCGTCGAAGGTTCCGCCTCCCAGGTCGTAGATCAGAATGTGGCCGGGCAGCCCGGTCCGGTTTCGTGCCGCGTGGACGAACTCGATGCTGGCCGCCGATGGTTCATTCAGCACGCCGAGCACATTGAAATCGGCTCGTTCGAAGGCTTCCACAGTGAGAAATCGCTGATTGGCATTCGCGCTTGCGGGTACACCGAGCATGACCTCCAGGGGTTCGCCCTGGTGCACTTCGAGGCTCGATTCTTCCTCCAGGGCCGTGTGTAACGCCTGGGCCAGTCCCCCGATCAGATCCAGCATCGAGAAGCGCCGCCCGGCGATGTCTACCGATGTGTCGGGTCCGGCTTCCTGCAGGAAACGTTTGACTGACCGCACCACGGTGGCACGTTTGTTCTCTTGGGCCTTCCATGCCTCCCAGCCATACAACAGGGAAGAGTCCTCGAGGGCAACCAGGGAGGGGAACTGCTCGGGAGCGTAGCCGCCAGGCCCTTCAAACGTCACGACGGGATAATTCCCCCGATCGACTACCGCGGCAACGATGCTCGTCGTTCCAAAATCAATGCCGAGTCGCATATACCGGCGTAAACTAGCCCGCCCGAGTAAACTGGCAACAAACAATCCAGGGAGAATCTGTTTTGACTCAAATATAGGGCATCCTCGACGCCGGCACAAGGGTTACATCACACTGGTAATAGATCCTTCTCATATGAAGACGTTTGCTGCGTTTTTGATTTGTTCGCTCGCCCTGGCACAGGCGCCGTCCGATCCGGCGGCGCAGGTGAATCCGTTTATTGGAACTTCCGCCAGTCCTGTAGGCGAACCCGGAAACACGAACCCCGGGGCAACGAGACCATTTGGAATGCTCTACTGGGGCCCGGACCAGTCCAAGGGCCGATACTATCGATTCGAGGGTGGCGCGACGAGGGGATTCAGCCTCACCCATCTGAGCGGAACCGGTTGCCCGGTGTTTGGCGATGTTCCGATACTGCCGATGTTGGGAACACCGGTGCAGCAGGAATCGTACGAAGCGTCCTACAATCCCGACGAGCAGTCCGCCGAGCCAGGATTTTACGCGGTAAAGCTTGCGTCCGGGATTCAAGTTCAGCTTGCCGCGGCGGTGCATTCGGGAATTGGGGAGCTTCGCTATCCGGCGGGCGGCGGCGCGCACAGCGTCCTGCTCGATCTGAGCCGCAACAACACGGCCGTCAGCGGATCAGAGGTCCACGTAACGGACCGGACGATCACTGGATGGGTGTCGAGCGGAAAGTTCTGCAACAAGCGCAATGAATATCGCCTCTACTTCGTGCTGGAGTTCGACGCGGCTCCGGCAAAGACCGGAACCTTCGAGACGCCGCGCGCAGCCGCTTACATCAGCTTCCCCGAAGACGCGACGACAGTCCGCATGAAAGTGGGACTCTCCTACGTCAGCCTCGCGAACGCCCAACTCAATCTGAAACAGGAGATTCCTCACTGGGACTTCGAAAAAACCCGCGCGGAAGCGCGTACCGCCTGGAACAAGGTTCTGGGCCTGGTAGAAGTGAAAGGCGGCACGGAAGCGCGGCGCAAGGTCTTCTACACGGCGCTATATCACGCATTCCTTCACCCGTCCACGTTTAACGATGTCAACGGAGAGTATCTCGGCTTCGACGACAAAGTGCACCAGGCCAAAGGCAGGATGCAGTACGCGAACTTCTCAGGTTGGGACATTTACCGTTGCCAGGTGCAACTGATCGCGGTGCTGATGCCGAAGGTGGCGAGCGACATGGCACAGTCGCTGGTGGCGGACGCGGAACAAGGCGGCGGACTGCCGCGATGGTCGGTAGCGAACAACGAAGCCGGAAGCATGGTGGGCGATCCGGCGGATCTGATCGTAGCGAATATCTATGCCTTTGGCGGGCGCGACTTCGACACCGCCTCCGCATTGAAGGCCATGCTGCACGGAGCCACCGATCCCGAGGCCCGCGTGCGCTGGTCGACCGTCCGGCCGCACGGCGACGAGTATTTGCGGCAGGGTTTCGTCCAGCAGGACGAAAGCAACCGCCTCGGTTCGGCTTCCATCACGCTGGAGTACACTAGCGCCGATTTTGCCATCTCGCAGTTCGCGAAGGCGTTGGGCGACACTGCCAGTGCGCAGAAGTACCTGGCAGCGTCCGGGCATTGGCGCAAGATCTTCGATCCGGAGACGAAATACATACGCCCGCGGGAGGCCGATGGCAAATTCCTCGCGGACTTCGATCCCGGCAAGGGAGTCGGTTTCGTCGAAGGAAACGCAGCGCAATACACGTGGATGATTCCTTACGACTTTGGCGCTGTGATCGCAGCGATCGGCCCGGACGAAGCCAATGCGCGGCTCGACAATTACTTCAGCAAGTACGGCAGCTACTTCGGCGGCCCTTACTTTCGCATTTCCAATGAACCCAGTTTCGCCTGCCCGTGGATTTATTACTGGACCGGCCATCCGTGGCGGGTCCAGGAAGTGGTCCGGAAAACTCTGACGGACCTGTTTACCGATACGCACGGCGGGCTGCCGGGCAACGACGATTTAGGAGCCATGTCGGCCTGGGCGGTTTTCGCGCAGCTTGGCATTTATCCTGAAATCCCGGCTGTCGGCGGTTTCACCCTCAACAGCCCGACCTTCCCCGATGTTACGCTGCACCTCGGTAGTCGCAACCTTCACATCCAAGCGGAAGGCGCCCCGGACAAGCTCTATATACAACGCGTGGCCCTCGACGGTAAAGCCGTCAACAACTGGATTTCCTGGCCGGACTTCTCCCGCGCCGGGAGCCTGGTGTTCACGCTGGCCGCAGTTCCCGACAAAGCGCCCGGAAAACAGCCGCCGTCATTTCCTCCCGCGGATTGACGGAAGCGGTCTATTCGTTACCCGACGCAGCCGCCGCGCTATCGACAATCAGAATCTCGACAGGGAGTTTCTTGCCCTGCAATTTAAGCCCGAGCTGTTCCTGCAATGCGGTAAAGAGTGACGGGCCGTCGGCCAGGTCGGTTGATCGCGGGTGATCGGGGTCGGGCGGTTCGAGCGAGGCTTCTGCTTCGCTGGGCGACCAATCGAGGTTGAAATCGTACAATTCCTTGAGACCCGTCAGGTCCACTACCGGACGCCCGGTACGCCGCGTGAGATAAGTCGCCCATTCCTGCATGGTGATGCCGGTCACCATCACGTGACCCTGAGTCGATCGTGTGGACATGCCGGGAGCCTCGGACACCTTCATTTTCGATCCGCCTTTCGCGACCTCGAGCGCATAGACCGGCAAAATCCTGCTATCGCGATGCAGTTTCAACTGGAAGCGATCGGCCAGCAGCGTTTGGAGCATCGACGAATAGCGCGAATCGAAGGCGCGGCTGGGATGCGTGGGCGCCGTCGCGACAATCGTGTAGTGCTGCTTGGGAAGATCGTTGGCCACAAGTTGAAACGACTGGATGCCATACGCCAGAAGAATGCAATCGGCAAGGCTGTAGTTGATGATTTGCAGGCGGCCGGGACTGGTGGTGAATCCATTGCCCCGCATTCCAGGCGCTGCCATCTTAATGGACACGACGTCGAAGGTCTCGGACGACTGCTTCGTTTGGGCAATGCCGACGGGCGCGCTGGCGACACCCATGAACATGGGGATTGCGATGGCCGCCAGCGCAACCGCGACGAGCACCAACCTCGCGCGCACGCCGAGGACGAGCGAGTGGCCGCACAGCATGATGCGCTCGATGCGCCTTCCCAACTCGCCACCGGTAACACCCGAGAAGCATGCGACCGGCGATTGTAGATAAAATTCGCAGGACTTCAGAATGCTCTCGGCGTAGGTGCGCGAGTCGCCACCCCGGCGCAGGACTTCCTCATCGCAAGCCCGTTCGCGCTCTTCAATAAGCCGCGAGCCGAGCCACCACACCGCGGGGTGGAACCAAAAGATCGCTTCCACGGCCATGTGAACCAGCGCGGCAAGATTGCCGCGACGTTGTACATGACACAGCTCGTGCGCAACGATTGCCTCCAACTGGCTTTCCGAAAGGCGGTCGGCGATGCCGGCCGGCAGGATCAGAACCGGACGGAAAATCCCGAACACGCCTGGCTCAATTGAGGTACGCGCAATCACAACGGGCACGGCGTAACGCATGCCGAAACGGCTTTGCACGCGCAAAATAACGTCGGTCTCGCGTCCTTTGGTAAGGGCATCCGCAGATCCCACCATGGTGGCGGTCCTCCGCCAAAGGATGAAGAAACCGATTAGAACCGCGAAGAAGCCGCACAGCCACATTGCTATCAGGATGTTTTCGCCCGACAGCACCGTAACGGAAGCCGCGGCGACAGTACCCGAAGCAAACGGCGCGCCGAGATCGTCAATGGCCGACGATGCCACCTCACGCACAACGACCGGCGCGGATTGCCACTGTACACGTTCGCCAAGAGCCATTAATAACGAGAATGGCAGCAGGAATTTCAGCGAAGCCGCCATCCAGATCCAATAGCGTACCCGCGCGGGCTTGCGCCGAAACGCGAAAGCTAGCAGCGCGGCGAACGCAGCAAAAGCTGTCGACTGCCACAGGTGGTTCATCATGGCCGTTTTTCCTTTTTCGAGAGCTCTTCCAGCTTCTTTTCCGCTTCGCGGACGTCATCGAGCGTGAGCTTGCCGGATTCAATCAGGTGAGCCATCACCGGCTGCGTGCGTCCTCCGAACAGCCCGAGCAAATCGTCGATCAGCCGCTTCTGGGCCGCGTGCTTCGATGTTACGGCCTCGAAAATATGCGCGTTGCTGATCTTCTTGACGCGCCGCACCGCGTTCTTGGCTTCCATACGATACACCGTTGTCTGGATGGTCGTGTAAGCGGGACGATCCCGCTCGGGGAACGCTTCCTGGATCTCACGAATCGAGAGCGCGCCACGACTCCAGAGCGCTTCCATAATCTGAAGTTCGAGTTTGCTGAGTTTGGGCAAGGCCATCTACTACACCTGTTTGTAATCCTACTACACAAGTTCGCGAGAATTCAACCCCCCGCCCTGGCAATTGTTAAACTGATGAAAGAAGTAGTAGTGAACATCCAAATTGAGCGCGAAGACGAGCAACTTTCGCCGCAGCACCCGTTGCGCGAAGAGACGAAGTTCGCGTCCGCTAAAATAGCCTTTTTCCAGTATTTCTCGGTGGCGGTCTTCCTGTTTCTAATTTCGGGCTTTTGGGAGCTCCAGATCCGCAATCCGGCGCGCTACCAGGAGCAGGCCGAGCAGAACAGCGTCAAATCGATCCCGATCCTGGCGCCGCGCGGAAAGATTCTCGATCGCGACGGCCGGATCATCGTCGACAACCACGATTCCTACAGCCTCATCCTGACGCGCGAAAATCTCAAATTCGAGCATCTGAAACCGATCGCCGAAGGCCTCAACCTCGATTACGACCAGCTCGTTTCCCGCGTTCAGCGGTTTCAATCGCAGCCCAAGTACGTACCGATCATCATCAAAGAGGAGTTGACCCCGGCGGAGCTGGCTTTTGTCGACTCCCATCGCGACCCCGGCACCTTCCCGGAGATGGAGTTGATCCACGCACAGCGGCGCCTGTACCCGAAAGACGGACTTGCCGCGCATTTACTCGGCTACGACGGTGAAATTTCGGAGACGGAGCTGAACAGTGCCGAATTCGCAAAGTTCGACCAGGGCGCGGTGATCGGTAAGGATGGCATCGAGCGGCAGTATAACGACGTCCTGATGGGCGTGGACGGCCAGAGGCGTGTTGCGGTTGACAACCTGGGGAACGAACACCAGACGCTGGATGAAGTCCCGGCCACTCCCGGTAAGAACCTGCAGTTGACGATTGATCTCGACCTCGAAGTGGTCGCCGATCTCGCCTTGGGAGACCGCAACGGCGCCGTGGTGGCGCTCGACCCCCGGACAGGCGAAGTCCTAGCGATGGTCAGCCATCCGACCTACGATCCGAACCTGTTCGCGACCCGAATTCGGCCGCGCGACTGGCGCGACCTCGTGAACAACCAGGCGCACCCTTTGATGAATCGCGCCATTCAGGCACAGTTCGCCCCTGGTTCTACCTTCAAGCCCATCGTGGCGCTGGCAGGCCTCGAAAGCGGCGTGTTGGACGACGATTTTAAAGTTCACTGCTCCGGCGGCGGTTCATTCTACGGCCGCTACTTCAAATGCTGGCGCAAGGGAGGCCATGGCACGATCGGGCTCCACACCGCCATTGTTCAGTCCTGCGACGTTTTCTTTTACACGCTGGCCAACAAGCTCGGTATCGACAAGATTGCAGAGTATGCCGAGATGGCCGGCTATGGCCACAAAACCGGAGTCGATCTGCCGCACGAAGCCGAGGGCACGATGCCATCGACAAAGTGGAAAATGCGGCTCTTCCGGCAGAAGTGGTATGCCGGCGAAACGATTTCCGTCGGTGTCGGACAGGGTGCCGTGGCAGTGACACCGCTGCAAATGGCTCGTGCGATCGGCGGAATTGCGGTCGGGGGAGTTTGGCACACCCCGCACATGGTGAAAGACGCTCCTAACCTACAGCCAGCCGTGAAAAGCGACTTGAATCTCGATAATGTTGCTAAAGTGATCGACGGCATGTATGGCGTCGTCAACGAATACGGCACAGGAGCCAGCGCCAAGGTTCCCGGCCTGAACATCTGCGGAAAGACAGGGTCCGCGCAGGTTGTTTCGAACGAGCTGGCCAAGGTGCGGCACAACGAAGACACCAAAGACAATGCCTGGTTTGTTGGTTTCGCACCGAAGGAGGCGCCGGAGATCGTAGTCGTTGCGCTGTTTGAACATGGGGAGCACGGCAATTTCGCGGCCCCGATCGTGAGAGACGTAATCAAAGCGTATTTCGATAAGAAAGCCCGTCTGAATCCGCCACCCAAGGCAATCGCCTCTTTGATGCCCGCTCTGCTGGAACAACCCGGAAACTAGGCATGGCTTCTTATCGCTCCCTTCGCGACTTCGACTGGACCATGTTCCTGCTCGCATTCACGTTATGCGGGCTGGGCGTGCTCCAGATTTTCAGTGCCACCCTCGACACCACTTGGCGCGACTCCTGGTGGAAACAGATCGTGTTCATCTTCGCCGCCGCCGTCTTGATGTGGATCGTCAGCATGATCGATTACCACACGCTGTTAGGCCAGGTTCCGCTGCTCTACGGCATATCGATCGTGACCCTGATCGCAACCATTGTCATCGGCCAGAAAGTATTCGGCTCCACCCGCTGGATCGGGCGCGGAAGCTTCCACCTGCAGATCTCCGAGTTCGTGAAGATCGTGCTCGTGCTTCTCGTAGCTCGCTATCTCACCGAGCTTAAGAGCGACGAGTTGGAGCCTCGCGATCTGCTGAAGTTGGGAGGGCTGATCGGAGTCCCGATGCTGCTGGTAATGAAGCAACCGGATCTCGGTACGGCTCTTACCTATCTGCCGATCCTGGTCGTCGGGATCTTCCTGGCGGGCTTGCGCTGGCAATACGTCGCCATTATCATCCTGGCAATCGCCATCGCCCTGCCGGTCGGCTACCATTTCCTCCAGGACTATCAGAAGAATCGCCTGCTGAGCTTCCGCGATCCCAGCCGCGACCCCAAGGGGACGGGCTATCACGTGATCCAGTCCAAGATCGCGGTCGGTTCAGGGGCGCTGTGGGGTGAAGGAGTAACGAAAGGCACCCAGACGCACCTGCGGTTCCTCCCGGTACCCCATACGGACTTCATTTTTGCGACCTTCGCCGAAGAACATGGGTTCGTCGGTGTTGTAGTAGTGTTAGGCTTATATTTTCTGCTCCTGATGCAGATCGTACAGAACGCTCAGACCGCACCCGATCGGGCAGGGACGTACTTATGTATGGGAGTTGCAACGGTTTTGCTGTTTCATGTCCTGGTGAATGTGGGAATGGTGGTGGGACGAATGCCCGTAACAGGCATCCCGCTGCCCTTGATGAGTTTCGGCGGATCGAATATCTTGTCGGTTTTTTTGATGCTGGGGCTAGTGAACAATGTCCGGCTCCGGCGATTTGTTAATTGAAGCGGTCAATAGTCGGCCAGCTTCCAAAAAGGGAGATTTGAAGGTCCAGTAGGGCGAGGCCGAGGCTTTGCTCTAGCCGGTGAAAAACTGGCAATCCGCTGGTGGGTGTTGAAGATCCAACTCCACTCGCCGGCGACAACAAGTTTTCATTCCAGGGGTCGGGCTAACGGTCGGTTGTCGACGATCACCCGGCGTCCTGGAGTAACACAGCGACCTTTCCTGCCTCTCTTCCGGACGCTCCCGCTAGCGACCTAAAACGCGGAGAGCTTGATGACCAAGGAAATGGTGATCTCGGCGAACCGCCACGAAACAAAGGTGGCGATTCTTGAAGACGATCAGTTGGTGGAAGTGTATTTTCAGCGCGCCAACGAGTACTCGCTGGCTGGCAGCATCCATAAAGGTAGAGTGACCCGGGTTTTGCCCGGAATGCAGTCTGCCTTCGTCGACCTGGGATTGGAACGGGACACGTTCCTTTACGTCTCGGATTTCTTCGAGGAAAACGAAGAGTACGACAGGATACCGATAGCCGGCGAGCGGAATGAGCGGAGCGAACGAGGCGAACGGGGCGACCGTAGTGACCGTGGACGTCGGGAAGACCGCGTCCAGCCGCCTCCGAAGGAGGTTCCGCAGGAGGTTGCGGCTGCGCCGCTAGCCGAACTTGAAGTTGAGGAACCGGAGGTCGAAGCACCTGTCGAAGCGGCTGCCGTTCCGGTACCGCACGTAGTGCCCGTGGCGCCTGTGCCGCCCGTAGGGGAGGCAGCGCCGCCCGCCGAACGTCCTGAGTTTGATCGTGACCGCCGGCGAAGATCGCGCCGCCGCCGCAATCGAGGCCGTGGTTTTCCGGAATCCAAGTATGCATCGCCGGAGCGCGAACACGCTGCGGCACCCGCCCCCGAGCCCGTCGAGGAAGCTCCAGAGACGGGAGAAGACTTCACGGTCCTGCCTGGCGAGTCGCTGGCCAAGTATCATCACACGGCCGTTTCTACATTGGACGAAGGCGAACAGGAGGAACTCGGTGTCGCATCTGCCGCGGAAGAGCATTCCATCGACCAGGCCATGACCGAGCCGGAACCCGTATCCGAGGCAGCACACGAGGAAGCCGCGGAGCCTGAACCGGAACCTGAACTGGAGGTCACCGCGTCGGTAATTGCCGAGTCCACTCCGCAGGAGCTTGCTTCGTCGGAACAGGCACACGAGGCTGCTGAAATTGCCGAGTTGATGGAAGAGGTTCGTGAGGATGTGAAGGCCGAGACGCTCGAGGAACCTGCGATTCAGGAGCCCGTGAGCCAGGAGCATGAAGGCGTAGCCGAAGAGCCGGTCGCCGCCGCGGCGGAGCAAACTGCCGCCGAGGACGTCGCGCCGTCCGCGGAAGAAGCACTGGCTGAGGCCGCTGAAGCCGAAGAAATCAACGCGGAAGAGCCGGACCTGGAAGATGAAACCGATGCCGACGCCGAGGCGCTTGAAGCGGCCGAATTGGTCGCGGCGCTGGAAGAGCGAGCGGCCGAAGCTGCCGCAGCCGAAGCCGGAGAACATCACTCCGAGTCGGGACAGGCTAACGCCCCTGCTTCCGCGGCAGTACGCGAACAGGGCGGCCGTTACATGCATCGCGTGTCGCGGCGGCTTCGTCGCAAGATGCGCGGGCAGGGCGGCGGCCAAGGCCGTCCGGAACACGAACCGCGCCGCGAGCGCGAGCCAGAAGCGGCTGCCGCGGCACAGCCGGAACCCCCGAAAGCGGAATCGCGCAGCGTTGCACGCCCGGAAAAGGGTGCACCGCTGATCACCGACCTTCTGAAGGAAGGCCAGGAAATACTGGTTCAAATCGCCAAGGAGCCGCTGGGACAGAAAGGCGCACGCATTACGTCGCACATTGCGTTGCCCGGGCGCTACGTAGTGTACATGCCAACGCTGGAGCACATGGGCGTTTCGCGCAAGATCGCCAGCGATGAAGAACGCGCGCGGCTGAAGAAAATTCTGCAGGCACACCGCCAGGGAATTTCCGGCGGCTTCATCGTTCGGACGGCCGGTGAGGGGAAGAGCGAAGACGATATCGCCTCCGACATGAACTTCCTCTATAACCTGTGGATGGACATCCGTCAGAAGGCCGAAAAGAAGCCGGCTCCGCTGCTCCTGCATCACGACCTTGACATCGTGCAGCGGCTGCTGCGCGATCAGTTAACCGAGAGCTTCAAGTCCGTCTGGGTCGACAACGAGGACATGTACGAGAGCGTCCTGCGTTTTGCCCAGCGCTTCCAGCCGACGCTGGTTTCGCGCATCAAGCTGTACACGCGGCCCGCGCCGATCTTCGATGCCTTCAACGTCACCGCCGAACTCGAAAAGGCGTTGCGCCCGAAGGTGTGGCTGAAGTCGGGTGGTTACATCGTGATCAACCAGACCGAAGCCCTGGTGGCGATCGACGTGAACACCGGCAAGTATGTCGGCAAGTCGAATCGTCTCGAGGACACCATCGTAAAGACCAATACAGAAGCCGTTAAGGAGATCGTCCGGCAGGTCCGGCTGCGCGATCTGGGCGGCATCATTGTGGTCGACTTCATCGACATGGACGAGCGCAAGAACCGCCAGAAGGTCATGCAGGCGCTCGAAGAAGCAATGCGCGCCGACAAAGCACCCTACAAAATTCTGCAGTTTAACGATTTTGGTCTGGTGGCGATTACACGCAAGCGGGTGAAACAGAGCCTCGAGCGGGCCCTTTGCGCGCCATGCGCCTATTGCGAAGGCGCTGGGTACGTCAAGAGCGTTCAAACCGTTATCGGCGAGATTCTGCAGGAAGCGCACAAGATTGTGAAAGCCGTCGACGGCGATAACGTGATGCTGCGCGTTCACCCTGACGTCGCAAAGACACTGAAATCCAATCAAAATCATTATCTGGAAGAGTTAGAGGAGATTCTGCGCCGTCCCGTGCTCGTAAGAGGTGACCCGGCGCTCCATCACGAAAAGTTCGACCTGGCTTAGCGTTGGAATCAATCGGAGAGGACAAGTTCATGACGCAATACGCACATCCTGAAGTTCTGGTCAATACATCGTGGACCGCTGAACACGCCCACGACAATAACGTCCGTGTAGTGGAGGTTGACGTCGACACCAAGGCGTACGACGAAGGTCACGTTCCCGGCGCGATTGCCTGGGCTTGGAATACGCAACTGTGCGACACAACCGTTCGCGACATTCTGCCCAAGTCGCAGTTCGAGAAGCTCATGACGGATTCGGGAATCGCGAATGACACTACCGTCGTGCTGTACGGCGACAGCAACAACTGGTTTGCCGCATGGGCGTTCTGGCAAATGAAGATCTACGGCCACAACGATGTCCGCATCATGGATGGCGGTCGCAAGAAATGGCTCTCCGAGCAGCGCGATATGGAAACAACCTCAGCGCAGGCGCACCCCGCAGCCGCGCCGTACAAAGCCTCCGATCCCGACCTTTCGTTGCGTGCTTTCCTGCCACAAGTCCAGGCGGCGAGCAAGGCCGGCAACGTGGTCATGATCGATGTTCGCAGCCCGCAGGAATTCACCGGCGAGATTCTGGCTCCTCCGGGTCTTCCCGAGACCTGCCAGCGCGGCGGTCACATCCCCGGCGCGCACAACGTTCCGTGGGGTAAAGCGTGCAACGACGACGGGACCTTTAAATCTCTTGACGAACTGAAGCAGCTTTATGGCGGCTCGGGAGTGACCGGGGCCGAACCCGTGATCGCCTATTGCCGCATCGGTGAACGGTCGAGCCACACGTGGTTCGTCCTGAAATATCTACTCGGTATCGACAAAGTGACCAACTACGACGGTTCCTGGACCGAATGGGGCAACCTGGTGGGCGCTCCCGTGGAGAAGGGTTCCGCTAAAGGCGCGCAGGCATGAAACCCGAGGATTATTCCGAGCGCACCGTTGAAGTGGACGGCTGGCCCGTCCATCTCGTCACCTACCGGCTTGAGGGTAAGTATCACTGCAAAGCGGATAACGTATCGCCCGGCGCAAACCTGGCGCGTATTGTCGCCGATACCAGGGAAGAAGCCGAAGACAAAGCTCTCGCACGCGCGAAAGAGCTGCTCGGCCGGACCCGCCGCCACCCGGTTCAGTAACGCCAAAGTTACATCCCAAGTGGGGCCTGACGTGCATGCCATCGAGGCATGGCGGCAATTGTCTGGAAGGGCTACATCAGCTTCGGTCTCGTATCTTTTCCCGTACGGCTTTTCTCAGCGGCGCGGGCTGAAACCATTCATTTCCACATGCTTCACCGCAAGGATCTCTCGCGTCTGAAAGAGGTCTGGTACTGCGCCAAGGAGAACAAGCCTGTCGAGCGCTCGGAAATCGTGAAGGGTTTCGAGCTCGAGAAAAATGACTATGTCGTGGTAGAGGATAAGGACGTAAAAGCGATAGCGCCACCCACGGCCACCACAATGGACGTGCTTCAGTTCGTAGCGTCGGACGACGTCGACCCCATCTATTTCGAACGTTCCTACTATGTGACGCCGGACGAGAAGGTGGATAAGCCTTACGCGCTATTCCTCGAGGCCCTCCGCGAGAGTAAGCAGTCCGCGATCGCGCAACTGACGATGCACGGCCGCGAGAATGCCGTCTTAATTCGTGCTGTTAAGGAGGGGCTGATTCTCCACACCCTTTTCTATCCCGATGAGTTGCACAAAGCCAATCGAAAAGCAGGAAGCCCGAACGGGAAACTCAATCGCAAGGAACTCGACCTCGCGAAGAGCCTGATCGAGAAGCTTTCCGCTCCCTTCCAGCCTGAGCAGCTCCACGATACGTATCGAGAGAATCTGGAGAAGTTGATTGAAAAGAAGAAGAAGGGTCAAAAGATCACGCCGATCCGGCAGCCGAAGCGCGCACCAGTGACTGATCTGATGGAAGCGCTCAAGCAAAGCCTGAAGTCGTCGGCATCCGGCAAAACCAAGCGGCGCAAAGCCGCTTAAGACCGCTTAAGATACGAGCCCCGTGGGACAGGCATTAAAAGCCTGTCCGACTTCCGCCACGAGCAGCGTTAGCGGCGCGCATCCATTCTGCGGGCTCGCCGGATCATTTCATCCAGCCAATCGATCCCCGAGTCGGGAACGCGCAACTGAATCGCTGCATACGCACGTAACGGCATCACCTCGCCATCTGCCGATTCATAGATCATCGGCATGGGAACTGACGACGAATCCGGCTTCGGAATGCGAAACGGATGTGGCACTTCGGGAGGAAACCCCGCTTTAACCCTGGCAGGCATATCTGACTACCTCTATGAACAACTATTTCAGTTTGAGATTGATCGTCGCCGCTTTTCGGCCATCGTAAATGCTGAGCGTCTTTGAGCTGCTGGCGGTCCCATTGTGATCCGCCTTCAGTTCATAGTCCACGTTTGTGCTTAAGCCGGCGAAATGATACTTCCCATCTTCATGCGTGATATATGACCGGATCTGGAGCGTCTTTGTGTCCTTCAACTGCACCACAGCGCCCGTAACCGGCTGGTCGCCGGCATCTGTCACGACGCCCTCGACCGAGCGCGTATTGGCATCCTCATTCAGCTTCTTCTTGCCTTGGGCCATCAAGCCGAAGCTCAACAGGCAGACCACCAGCAAGCCAGCTAAAAGAGTCTTCATTTTCATGGGGGGTCCTCGTCTACTTGGATTCTGCGGGTAAAGTTAAAGTTACATCCACCCGCACTTCACCGTCAATGTCGGCGGTCTTTTGCTGTTCCGTGAACCCCTTCGCGCGAGCCTTGATGATATAGTGCATGGCCGTCGGAGGAACGCGAAATGCAAACTCACCGCGCGAGTCCGACACGGCGGTTGTGTTGCGAATCTTCACAGGGGTTTGTCCGGGTTGCGCTTCCGGCACGAGAGTTAAGTCAGCTCCCGGCAACGCAAACCCGGATTCCCGAAAAACTGTGCCGGCCACAATCGCAAATGGCTGAGCGTCCTTCTTAGCGTGCTTTTGAGCCGGCGAACCGAGGGAAATCGAGAGCGCGGCTGCAAGCAGCAAGACCGCCCTACTTCCATTCCTCCTCTTCCTCATCCTCTTCCTCGTCTTCGTCCTCTTCTTCGTCGTAATCGAAGTCTTCTTCCTCTTCCTCGTCTTCCTCGTCGTCAGCTGCCTCCAACTCGAGCGGGTCGAGGCTGACCACGTTCAAGTCGGTGCCGCATTCGTCGCACGTTATCGTATCGCCTTCATCCAGCTCATCTTCTTCAACGTCGATCACTGCGTCACAATTCGGACAATTGACCATCTTGTTTCCTCCCAGGTACTAAGTGAATGCTACAAGTTCCGCCGCCGGGTGCACTACGCCTTCGCCTTGGCTTGCCGCCGGCGGGTTGTGGCCGGTACGAGGCCCTTCAAACGAAGATACAAGAAAAGTTGAGATCGGTGTGTAAGCTCGTGCTCCTTGATGTACTGCAGCATTTCCAGCCGCGTCACCTGTAAACCATCCATACGAGTAATCATGCCGCTGAAGAACTCCGGTGGCTGTGCCGCGAGCGCGGTGCAGCGCTTCGCCAGTTCCGAACGCAACAAGGCCGCTAATTCCGTGGGAGTCTCATGAGCCGGAATCTCGTCAATGTACTTCTTCAGCGACGCCCGGAACTCGGGCGTGGAAAAGTTGTCGCCGCCGGCCAGTAACAGACCGGTTAACGCCTGACCGGCATTTAAAATGTGCGTTGCAATCTCACCAAACGACATGACGTCAAGCGCGGGCTTGAAACCAAAATCGTCAGACGGGAATTCCTCAACCGCTACTGCCGTGTCTTCGCGCACCGTTTTCCACGTGTCCAGGACGGCTTCTACTCGTACCATAGATCCATTATTAGCACGAGGTGTTGCGAAAGTTGATCGCAGTCCGAGGCGGTGTGTAACACTGGTGGAGTAGCATGGTCGGGCGCACCATTCTGCAGTACCAACTACTCGAAAAACTGGGCGCGGGTGGCATGGGCGAGATCTATAAAGCTCAGGACACCCGGCTCAACCGCACGGTTGCGATCAAACTCCTGAGCCTTGCCAATGCGGGCGATCCCGAGCGCCGCCGCCGCTTTATACAGGAGGCGCAAGCCGCGTCGGCTCTTAATCACCCGAACATCATTACCATCCACGACATCGTTACCGACGAGGGCTCGCAGTTCATGGTGATGGAGTTCGTCGCCGGGAAGACGCTGGCCGAGTTGATCCCCGCGGGCGGCATTGGCGTGCAGCAGTCATTAACCTATGCCGTCCAGATGGCGTCAGCTCTGGAAGCCGCCCACGCGGCCCGAATCATTCATCGCGACCTGAAACCGGGCAACGTTATGGTGACGGATTCCGGCCTGGTCAAGATCCTCGATTTCGGGCTCGCAAAACTCAGCCAGGCAGGCCCGGTGACCCTCGCCGGCGACGAAACGAAGACAATCGCGCCTGCGCCGATGACGGTGGAGGGCTCGATCATCGGAACCGTCAGCTACATGTCGCCGGAGCAGGCCCAAGGCAAAGCTGTCGACGCGCGCTCCGACATTTTCTCGTTTGGCGTCCTGCTCTATGAAATGCTGACAGGCCGGCGCGCGTTCTCCGGCGACTCGACGTTACTAACGCTCAGCTCCATCCTGCGGGACGAAGTGAAGCCGGTCTCCCAGGAATTGCGCATTCCGCCAGAACTCGACCAGCTCATCCTGCGTGCTCTACAGAAGGATCCGAATCAACGTTGGCAGTCAATGAAGGAGGTCCTTGCCGTCCTCGCCGCGGTAAAGCAGCGGATCGACTCCGGGATCTTATACCCGCAGGCGCCGCCCCAGCCGCGAAGGGGACGCAAGATCGCTCTTGTCGCCGCCGCCGCAATCGTGATCGCCGGGCTCGCCATCGGCGCGTGGGGACTTTCCCATCGGCAGCCCGCGGCCGCCCCGATATCGCAAACCGTAGCACCCCCGCAGCCCGCCACCGCGCAACAGCCCGTCTCCACGCCGGACGACAGCAATGTGCTCACCAACCAGGGCGTTATTGAGATGGTCGAGGCTAAGGTCTCGCCGACCCTCATCATCGAGCAGATTCGATCATCCAAGACGAAGTTCGACCTTTCGACGCCCGAGATCATCCGGCTCACGAAGGCCGGCGTTCCCGACGCTGTGATCGAAGTGATGCGGAATCCCAAAAAGGCCATCGCTTCAGCCGCGACGCCCAAGCCTGCCTCGCCGCAACAAGATTCATCCCAACCACCCGCGCCGCAACCACCTGCTCCCGAGACTGCAAAACCAGCACTCCCCACCATGCCGGATGTCGCAATACCGAACATCAACCTTCCAGGAGTGGACGCCGAAGCGATTCTCGCCAGTATGCCGATCTTCATTAGCCTGGACGAGGATGTTCCCGCCAACGCGGCCCCGGGTCGTCCCCTGCGGTTTACCGTTGCTCGCGCTTTCCACGTCAGGGGTGGTGAATTGATTGGTAAGGGCACGAGGATAACCGGCAAAGTCGTGGAGGGCAAGCCTGGCGTGTTTGCGTTTGAGCTGAATCCTGTTGACACTGCCGACGGCCGGCATATCAGGCTCCACGTGCCGCCGAATCCCGCCCCGATCGGCTATTTCCCTCATCCCAAGGAACTCGCCGCCACTGCGGGAACCCTGTACCTCGTCCACCCGGGCGGACCACGCCCAGGCGGACCTCACGGCAGACGGGAGAACCCGCAAGAACCCCAGTTTTAGCTTTCGCGGGGAACACGATGGTGAAAACGTGGGTGACTTGTGCGATTGGAGCCTGCGTTCTGATCGCCCCCGGGATCGCCGCAACGGATCACGTCAGCGCACGCTCATACTGTCCGGAAAAAACCAGGCTCTGGGCGAGATTGAAGCGAAGTTGTACGTTGTCCGGCTGCTTCGCAAGCGACTGCTCCAGTGTTTCGGCTGCTTCTTTGTACATACGCGCGCCAAAATAGGTCATGCCAAGCATGGTCAGCGCCTGGAAGTTTTCAGGATCTAATTCGACAGCAGACTTCAACGGAGGGATGGCGTCCCGAAAGGAGCCGGACTTGAATTCCGCGAGACCAAGATTGACCTGGATCGGCGCGATGTTCGGGTCGATTGCCAGGACCTTGCGGTAGCACTTGGCGGCCACCTGATATTTCCCGGCCCGTGAGAGCGAAAGGCCGGTGTTAGCCAGCGCATTAATGTGTTCCGGTGCGGAAGCCGGCAGCGTCTCGCAACCCTCCTCCTCGGTTGCCGCAAACCCCAAACCGGCGAGCAACAACGCTAATACAACGCGCCCCACGATCATTGAGTATATCGTGGGGCCAAAAATGCGCTTCATAAAACGCAAAAACGCCGCCCCCGCAATTTGCGCGGGGGCGGCGCTTAAGCAGCCTAGAGTTAGAACAGGAGCCGCGCCCCAAGTTGCAGGGTTCGCGGATCGTAAACACCGGTCGGAACGCCGAACTGGCTCTGGTTTGAAAAGCTCGTTCCGACGCTGGAGAACTGCGTGTGATTGAAGGAGTTGAACGTCTCGAACCGGAACTCGAATCGGCTGTTGTGAGCCTCGCTAATCAGGAAGCTCTTGAACAGAGACAGGTTCCAGTTGTCGCGTCCCGGTCCGCGGATGGCGCCTTTGGGAAGGTTGCCCCAGGCGCCGAGCGCCGGCGTAGCGAAACCGGTCGTCGTGAACCAGCGGCTGGCTGAGTCAACGTACTGTACCTGTCCGTTCCAATCCGGCCGATTCGTCGCATTCGGGATTCCATTGCTACCCTGGGCGCCGCCGAGCGTGATGGCCTGCGGGAAGCCCGATTGGATGGTCCAGATACCCGAGAGTTCCCATCCGCCGATCACCGTTTTCTCGAAGCGATTACCGGTGCCCCGGAAGATCGGAATATCGTACACAAAGCTGAGCACGCCGATATGCGTTGCATCGGTGTATGACGGGCCGTAGTCATATCTGTAGTTGTAAGGATTGTCGGTGTTGGCGTTGTCGCCGCCGAACGAACTCGCTGGATCGATCGACCGGGACAGAGTGTACGCGCCCTGGAGTTGCAGGTCGCGCATGCGTGACCGGACGCTTAACTGCATCCCATTGTAGTGCGAATTCTCCGCGTTTTCGCCCATGAGGATGGAGTGGAAGCCGGTGTAGGGAGCCAGGCTGTTATACAGCGTCCCATTGTTGATGATGTTGCCGAGCTGGCTCGGGTCGGGCAGATTGAACTGGCGGTAAGCGAACTGGTGCCGGTTCTGGTTTCCTACGTATGCCGCGGAAAACACCGTCCCTTGGCCGAATTGCCGTTCCACGCCCATGCTGAACTGATAGCTCACCGGGCTGGAGTAATTGCTCTGGTTCAAAGCCGTAATGCTCGGCACTGTGATCGGGGAGGCGACCGTAAGACCGCTCGCCAGGTTCGTGTTCGGATTGCTCAACGATACGGAGGCGTTCGTAACGCTGGCGCTGAACGGAACGTTCGTGCCGGAGTTATACATGTCGTTGCCCTGGATGCGCTCGTACATGACTCCGAAACCTCCACGCAGGACGGTCTTTCCGCCACCCGAGAGGTCATATGCGAACCCGATGCGCGGCCCGAAATTGGCCCACGAATCGTTCACCATGCCGTTGGGGTTGCCATTCACGCCCGTAACCCCTATGCCATTCAGATAGAACAGAAACGCACTCAAAGCGGGATTGGGACTCTTGCCTAATCCGGGGCTGTTGGGGTCAATGTTGCCGTTCGGCAGCAGGATGGCCCGCTTCGACGGATCGTATTGATTCGGATAGAAGTTCGACATGCGATGGTTGGCTTCGTAGGTGTGAGGAATGCCGTCCCACCGCAGCCCGAGGTTCACCGTCAACCGGGAATTGACGCGCCAATTGTCCTGGAAATAGCCGAAATAGGAAACCGCGTTCCAGGTACCGTGGTCCTGCAGGGCGAGTTCAGTATAGGTGTTCGCGTAGCCGAGCAGGAAATCCGAGAAATCGTTGCCGGTGAAATTGCCGTTGAAGTTAAAGGCTCCCTGGGTGTCGCCGAAAAGGTCCTGAACCTTCTTATAAAGCGACCATCCACCGCCCATTTTCATCTGGTGCGATCCCTTGGTCCAGGACAGATCGTCGCGGAACTGGTAATCGTCGGCGGTGTTGTTCCAGGGGAAGCTGGTGACGTCGTAGTTAGTGCCCGTCGAGCCACCCAGCGTGATGCCCGGAATACGATTAGCCTTGTCCGCCCCGAACAACGATGGGATCGTCAACCCTGTCGGACGCGTCACCGTCCCGGTGGGCGTGATTGCAATCCGGTTGCCGTCATAATTGAACGCCGCCTCATTGACGAGGTTCGGGCTGATGGCATTCGTGGCGTGGATCACGCCGGTGTACGACGGGTTGCTGAATACGTCGCCTACCGTTGGGACGTTGACACCGCTCCACTGCGGCGGGCCGTAGCTCTGGCTGGTGGCTTCCGTCACCCAGTGGCCGAAAATCCAGAACTTATCGTTAAATTGATGATCGATGCGGACCAATTCCTCGCGGACATCCGTCGGCAGGTTGTTACCACCCACGAATGTGTTGGCGCCTTGATTCGGCGCCGGGAAAATGCCGGCCTTCAGAAGAATCTGCGCATTGGAGTCGAACAGCGATGCGGGGATCTTATTGCCGGTAATGGCTTGGCCAGGCTGATATCCAGCCGCGGCCCACTTGTTCAGTTGCGATGCCGAGAGCTGGCTGGCGGTGGGGACGTGGAGTTGGATCGGTTTCGACAGCGACAATAACGAGCTGAGATCTCCGTTGTACCAGGATGTCTGCGGCACGGTCGTGTTGACGCCGCCCTGGTTGATCAACTTCCTCCATTCCTGGTTGTAGAAGAAGAAGGTCTTGTTACGCTGCTTGTTGTAGAACCTGCCGAACGTGACGGGACCGCCCGCGTTGAATCCAAATACGTTCAAACGCAATTCTTTAGTCGGCAAACCAGCGGCATTTCGGAAGAAATCGTTCGCATCGAAGTCGTTGTTGCGGACAAATTCCCAGAGGGTGCCATGGAAATCGCGTGTGCCGGATTTGAAAACCATGCTGATCGTTCCGGCGGAGGATAACCCATAGTCAGCACTGTAGTTGGATGTCAGGGCCCGGAATTCACCGATGGCCTCGATGGAGGGGTTAATGATCGCGCCGCCCGCGCCGCCCCGATCGTCCTGCTCCGCCCCGTCAGCCAGCCAGATGTTGTGGTTCTGACGCAAGCCGTTGAACGAGACGTTGGCATTGCCGCCGGCCGAGGTTGGAACGTTGAAATTGGGCATTGCGCTCGACGCGCCAGGCACCAGGACGGCCAATGAGTAGATGTTGCGGCCATCCGTTGCCAGTTCCGAAACCTCCTTGCCGGTGATCACATTACTGATTTCGCCGGAGTCGGTTTGCACTTGCACCGCCGTCGCTTCGACGTTGATGCTTTCACGGGTTTCGCCGACCTGCATCGTGAAATCGACACGGTCGCGATCGCCGACATTCAGGACGATTCCCGTTCTCTCTGCGGCTTTGAATCCCGGAGCCTCTGCCTTTAACGAGTAATGGCCGGTAATCAGTCCGGGAACGACATATTGACCAGATTCGTTTGTAGTAATTTTCCGACTCTGGCTTGTGTCTGTGTTTGTAACGGTCAAGGAAACGTTAGGCACCACGGATCCCGTTTGGTCGGTTACAGTCCCAACAATCGTGGCTTCCTGGGCCCAAACGATGGAAGCAAAAGCGAACACGGCGAGCGATTGAGCAAGCCGACATACACTGCGGCCGTTCATGTTGTCCCCTCCAACCGGCTCGTGGTCAAGCCGGTGCTGCGGTTAGTCGAAATCGAGCCTCGGGTATGCCATTGCCCTACCTGGAACCACCCTCATACCTAAGCGCCCCAAAAAGTTTGCGAGAATACCGTAGCTAAATCGGTTTACTTCAGTCGAGAATAATATGAACCTGTTATCGTGTCAAGACTTTTTTTGTTCTGACGCCAGCTTGCGGAACACTATGGAATCGTGAGACACTCCGCCTTTGGCACACAGCAAGAAAGAGTCCGCCGGCAATGGTTCGGCACCGGTCGCTCGCCGCGTCAGCATCAGAGATTTAGCCAGAGACGTCAACCTCTCACCAACCACCGTGTCCCTGGTACTGAATGATTCGCCGGGCGCCGAATCCATTCCCCAGGAAACGAAGGACCGCGTGTTTGCCGCCGCACGCCGCCTCAATTATCGTCCTAATTTCCTGGCACGTTCCCTACGCGCGAGCCGCAGCTACGTCGTGGGAGTCATTGCTCCGGAGCTGAGCGACGGTTATTCGGCACTCGTCCTGAGCGGCATCGAGGATTACCTGCTCGGGCAAGGTTATATGTACCTTGTCGCCACTCACCGCGGCCAGGACCGGCTCATCGAGGAGAACCCACGCCTCTTGCTGGAGCGTCACGTTGAGGGTCTGATTGCAGTCAATACTCCGCTCCACCGCTCTTTTCCGCTTCCGCTGGTCGCGGTCTCGGGCCACGATCAGGTGCCGGGATTCACGAATATCATTCTGAACCACGACAAAGCGGCGGAACTGGCCCTGCGTCACTTAGCTGCATTGGGGCATCAACGGATCGCCTTCTTCAAAGGGCAGGATTCCATTGAAGATTCGAGCTTCCGTTGGGATGCCATTGAATGCGCAGCGCAGCTCATCGGCCTCACCATCGTGCCCGAGCTTTGCGTACAGCTTCCCGGAAGGCTGCCATCGCGCCAAACCGGCTACCAGGCAGCACGGATATTAATCGATCGCGGGAGTCCGTTCACGGCATTGTTCGCCTTCAACGACATTTCAGCAATCGGCGCCATCGCGGCGTTTCGTGAGACCGGCCGCGCGGTCCCGAACGAGTTGTCCGTAGTCGGCTTCGACGACGTGGAAGGGGCGGCCTATCACGTCCCGGCGCTCACAACAATTCGCCAGCCTTTGGCAAAAATGGGCGCGCTTGCGGCGGAAAATCTCTTGCGACGCATCCGGGAGGATGATCAGGCGGATAGCGTGACCTGCATCGAAGTCGACCCGGAACTGGTGGTTCGCGGATCTACGGGTCCGGCTCGTTCGTAATCAGCCGTTCTATTTCTTTTTCTCGCGCGTGAGCGTCTCGTGCCAATAGGTGAAGTTCCCTTTGTTGGTGGAGGAGCCCAGGCCGGTCAATTGGTCCTCCCCAATCGTAAATGTGAACTCCAGATTTTCGCCGGGCGAAATCTCCAGTTCGTAATGGCAGTGGTTGTCGATGCAATAACCGGGGCCGTGTACCGATCCGCGTTCGGAGTCGATTGTGACGGCGATTCGGCTCTTGTCATCCGGTTTGAAGGTAACGGTTGAAAACTCGTCGTAGGCTTTCGAACCATCCGGTTTGAAGAAGACGCGATGTACGGTGTGGATCTTGGATTCGTCCGGTCCATCTGCAATCGCATATTGAGCCGTGTAGTTGCCGGCCTTTGTCTGATCGATCCAATGCCCTCTACCTCCGAACGATCCATTCGGGAAGGGTAGTTCCATATATGTGCCTCCGCATTGAGATATAATACACAACCATGGTTGTGGAATCAAGTGGCGATGTCCTTTCACGGCTGGATCTCGGGTATGCGGCGTTGTTTCTGGGGCTGCGAGTGAACGAGCTGGTTGTGGAGAGGCTCGCGGCGGCAGGGTTCGGGGACGTTCGGGAGAGTCACGGGTACGTAATACAGCACCTGATTGAGTCGGAGCGATCGATCACGGAGTTGGCGGAGCGGATGGAGGTGACGCAGCAGGCCGCATCGAAAGTAGTGGCGGAGCTGGCCGAGATCGGAATCCTCGAGATCAGCTCCGCCGAAGACCGCCGCGCCAAGAAAGTCCGCCTCTCGGCGCGCGGATGGGAATCGGTACGCTCCTCCCGCCGCTTCCGGCAGCAGCTTGCGAAGCGCCTGGTGGCGGCGATCGGCGTCAAAGAATACGAATCAGCGCGGGCGACCCTGCTCGCTTGCATGGAAGTGCTAGGCGGCCTTCCAAGCATTCGGTCGCGGCGAGTCCGGCCGCCCCGCTGATTCAGGAACTACGAGCGCAGCAGCGACAGAATCGCTTGCGGGGCGGAATTGGCTTGCGCCAGGGCGGCCACGCCGGCCTGCAGCAGGATCTGCGCTTTAGTCAGGTTCGCGGCTTCCGCGGCGAGATCGGCGTCGCGGATTCCGGACTCCGATGTCGCCAGGTTGGTGGATTGCGACTGCGCCAGGTTTATGGCGTAGTTGAACATGTTCTCGCCCTTACCGACAGTGGCTTGAGCATTGCCGAGAAGGGTAACGGCATTGGAGATCGCGGTTACCGCGTTCTGCGCGCTGTTCTGGTCGACAACCGAAGAGTTGGCGCCGTCGCCTACGACACCCGCCTGCGACACCCCGCCGGTGGGGGGCGTGATGCCCGTGCCGCCCGCTGTGTTCGACACCGCTACCGTGAAGTTCGGCAGAGTGCTGATGAAGCGGATCGACTGCGTTTGATACGGCTGCGAGCCATCCGTCGGCGTGATCGTGTTGTCTTCCTTCACAGCCACGATCTGTTCCAACGTGGAATCGTTCGATTGCTGCAACGCCGTGTTGATAGAACTGATGGCATCGTCGATCGTGCGGGCGTTGCGATTGCTGCCGGAATTCTGAAGCGTAACGGTGAGCGGATGCTTCCCGCCACTGGCATCCATTGCAGTGATGGAAACGAGCTGTTTGTCGCCGCCATAGGTGATGTCGTTGAAACCGAGGACGGACGACATCTCCGCGCCACCCGAATCGAACACCGGAGTCGATTGTGGCGGCGCGCTGACCTTATTACCGGTGAATGACGCCCCCAGATTGCCGAAGCCGAGGTCGGCCGTGCCATAGCTGTCCACCCGGAAGTTCGTGCTCGATGCGGAGACTAACTCGATTTTGCCGGGACTGGCGCTGCTGTCTTTGGCCTGTAATCCGGCTGCGCTCAGGGTGGTGTTCTGGCTGATGTCCGTGTTGAGTTGGTCGATGATGTTCTGCTCCGAGGCGTTGGTGCCGCGGTAGACGGTTCCTGTAGAGAGGCCCAGCGCGGTTGTGTAGACGCTATCGCTGCTGGCGAGAATTTCAACGCTGTGCCCGGCGCCCTTGTTGGCTGCGGTGATAATTAGTTTGCCGCTGCTGTCAATGCTGGCGGTCGCCGCGCCATTCAAACCGCCGGCGCCGTTGAGGGCCGTGAGAGCAGCGGTTAAGGTTACGGCGCCACCGGTGCCCAACGTGCCGGTTGCAATCGCGATAATGCTGTTGTCGACCTTGATGTTCAGCGGGCCGGCAGCGCCGGTAAAAACGAGAGTGCCACCCGTGAGCACAGTGCCCCCCTGCGCCACAGCCGCGGTGGCATCGCTGGCGGCTCCGTCGACAGTTGCCGAGAGAACATTTCCGCTCGAAGCCGCGCCATTCAGGGAAATAGCGAGGTCTCCTGTGCCGCTGCCGCTGGTGTAGGTCTGCGAGTAGGAACTGGCAGCCGTGACATCGCTGTAGTCGAAGGTCTTGGCCGAAGTCGAGCCCGCCTGGAAGGAGCCGAATCCAAGTTTGTTCTGCGTGTCACCGGTCACCGAGACCTGGAACTGCTGGCCGCTGGTGCTGGTAAACACAAGATTGTTCCCCTGCGCCGCTGTGGTAAGAGAGATGCCTGCACCGGCGAGAGCGGTATTGGAGGAAATCTTGTTTTGCAGGTCGGCGACCACTGAAGCCACCGTCGTGGAACCCGCGGTCGCGGCATTCAACGAAACGTCAACCGGGCTGGTCAGTCCCGCGCCCTGGAACCGGAACACGATGTTGTCGCTCGTGGTGAAGGTCCCATTGCCGTCTGTGACTGTCGTAGGTGTAACCGCCGAGAAACCAAGCGACGCATTGGCGGTACCGATACTGTCAACAGTGATCGAATGGCCGGGAGCGGTGGAACTCAGCACGATCTGGTTGTTCACTACGCTGGCTTGAACACCCGAAATCGCGGCGGCGTTTATTTGAGCGGCGATGTCCGCCTTCGTCAGGTTTGTGCCGCCATTGAACGTGACCGTGGAGTTGCCATTGTTGTCAAGGTGGAGTTTGAGTGTAAGGCCGTTGGCCATGGTCTTCGTAGCGCTATTGTCGGTGCCCATTACGTTGGCGTTCTCGGCGACCACGCCGGCGGCCTGGACCCGTGTGCTGAGGTCCGCACCGGTGGAGGCGGAGGCGGCGCTGTAAGTCTTCGTGCTGCCGGTAGTCAGGCCAAGCGTCTGAGCCAGGGCGTTTTGGACAACCGTGACACCGGAGTCGGAGCCGGTATCGAGCGATTTGATGGCCAGTTGATTGTTCTGCAGGTACGCCACGGCGTGCGCCTTGAAGTTGCTGTCGGCATTCAGCGCATTCACGATGGCGCCCTTGGAGGTGGTGAGGCTGTTCGGCAGCGTGGTGACGTCGTATTGCGTGGACACGGCGTCGAACTTGAAGCTCAGGGTCTGGCCGCCCGTGGTGTCGGTGTATGCGTTGGTATCGGTACCGAGCGCGACGGCATTCTGCGCGAAATTGCCCATCAAAGCATTAGCCATCTGGTCGCCGGCGACCACCTGGAAGGCCGCATTGCTGGAGCTGAAAGCCAGTTGCGATCGCCCCGCGGCATCCGTGACGACGGAGGCCGTGATCTGTGCGTTCTTTAGGGCCGTAGCTTGCTGCGTGCCGCTGCCTGCCGCGCCGGAGATTCCGGCGTTGATCGAGTTCACCAGATCGTCCGTTCCGCCGAGATTCTGGAGATTCACCGTAACCGCCACGCCCTGGCTTCCGAAACCGGGTCCCTTCAAATAGAAGGTGGCGCTGTTCGGTGTCAGTTCGCTGCCCGTATTCGTGCTGTTCGCAAGAATCTGGGCCAGACTCGTATTGGCCGAGCCGGTGCCGATGTCGGTGGCCGCGACACCGGTTGCCTGAACACCCTTCAACCCCAGACTTTGTGCGTCGACCGTGGATTTGCTCAAATCCACCGACACAGATCCATTGATGACAGCGCTGATGCCATTGCTCTCCTTGCCGCCGCCGATGAACACCGACAAGTTCTTGGCGAACTGTCCGCCGACGTTCAATCCGATGGATTGCGATTGCCGGTCAATTTCTCCGAGCACACTCTGAAATTCGGTGTTCAACTGACTGCGTTGGCCGGTGAACGTGCCGGTGGCCGATTGCGTGGCCAACGTACGGGCGCGGTCGAGCAGTTGCGAGATGTTGTTCATGCCGCCGTCGATGATCTGCAATTGGCTCATGCCGTCGTTGGCATTACGGATGCCCTGAGTCAACACTGCCTGATCGGATCGGAGGCCGTTTGCAATGGCAAGACCGGCCGCATCGTCGCCGCTCTGGGTGATGCGGAGGCCGGAGGTGACGCGGTTGATGGTCTTGTTCTGAAAAGCGCTGTTGATGCGCAGGTAGTTTTGCGCGGACAACGACGCTACGTTGGTATTAATACTAAATGACACAGTTTTCTCTCCTTGAATTTGAACTCGGGTCGAAGTTCCTTTCGTCCCGGAGCGCTTTCAGCGCGTTTTCTCGTTCTTAATTCGCTTATCGGGGAGGTAGCGAATTGTGTGAGCGATGAATTCGAGGAAAAGATTCAGCCAGCGTGGACATGGGCACATCGCGCGCCGCGGCACAGTTCTGCGTGCGTGTGAGTTCCAGTTCTTTGCGCAAAATAGTAATGCCTTTGGGCGCGCGGATTCCAATCTTGACGGCGGAACCGGCGACCTCGAGGATTTCGATCTCGACATCGCTGCCGATAAGCAGCGACTCGCCCGGCCGGCGGCGTAGGATCAACATGCTTCGACCTCTTCGGCCGGCACCTGCAACTCCTGCTCGTGCGAGTACCGGAAATCGTCCCGAACCGCCTGCACAGCCCAGCGATTTGCCAGGTTTATGACCAGCGGCGCCATTAAATTGACACTCGGCGCCCCGTCTTCATGGCAGCAAATCAGTGTCAACGCCAACACTTCCGTGCCAATTTGGGGCTGCCGTTCCGGATTGAGCTGCAACGTTTCGAGGTCGTCACGCGAAACCGCCAACTCATAGTGCGGGTCAGCGACCAGCACCGGCAGCGCTATGAAACAAAGGTGTGAATGCAAAATGCTCTGAAGAAAGAGCAACGGGCGCGAGCCTTCCATTTCAATAGGAAGAAACGCATGCTCTTCCTCGAAAGCTGGTAGGCCGAAGGGGAATAAGAACAACGCATCCTGGTCGTAAGACATTTCCCCGAAGTACTTGGTTGAGATTGTGGGCATCGCCACCGGGATCGTTGCACGGGCGATACCAGTTTCGACATCCCGTACGGCGGTGTGACCAAAGGTATCAGGATCGCAGACCGACAAAACTCCCGATGAGGTCTTCTCACTCACCGGGTTTTGAACTGCTTGGAGAGTTGAAGTGGTCTTTGGAGGAGAATCGCCAAACCCTCATGGTATGTTGCGGCTTGGTGATTCTCACTCGGTGGCCACCGATTTCACCATAAACAAGCCGATCCAGCAAACCGGCAGAGTCGACTCCGGCGTCGCGCAAGCGCCCCGTCGCAAGCTCGGGCAAGTTCAACCCTCCGTACACGCTCACGCCAGGAAGTTCTGCGGGGAATTTCAAACGTGAGCGTCGCGGAGGGCCGTAGTGTCTCCAAACGCGTATCGAAACGCATTCTCCGCCAAATGTTCCAACTCCGCCTCCGAGAAGCCCAGGCGCGACGCCGCGATCTCGAATTCCCGGTTGAGGCTCGTGCGGAATAACGCCGGATCGTCGGTGTTCAGCGTGATCGGCACGCCGGCCTCGTACAATGCGCGCGCCGGATGCACTTCGACGCTCGGGACCACGCCGGTGCACACGTTACTCGTGATGCAAATCTCGAGCATTGTCTTGCGCTCGCGAAGGTGATTCATTAAAGCCGCGTCGTGGACCGCGGCGATTCCATGACCAATGCGTTCGGCGCCGATCTCGAGCGCTGCCCAAACGGACTCCGGCCCTGCCGTCTCCCCGGCATGGCACACCAAATGCAATCCGCCATCACGGGCGAACGCGAAAACATCTTTGAACCACTCCGCCGGGCCGCGCACCTCGTCGCCTCCGATGCCGAAGGCCACAACTCCGTCATTCGCACGCGACACCGCGAAACGCGCCACCTCCATCGCCGGCTCCGCGCCGAAATGGCGAATCGCGTCAGGAATCCAGCGCACTTCAACCTTCGACCGCAACGATTCACGCCAGATCGCGTCATAAACGGCGGCCAGGTCCTGACCCTTCCACAACACCACGCCCGCCGACAGCGTAATCTCCGCGTAGCCCACGTTCTGTGCCGCCAGCCGCTCCAGCAGATGGCGCGTCGCGGTCGCGTAATGCTCTGGTTTCTCGAGTTTTTTGTTCACCCATATATACGCCTGAAGAAACTCCGCGAAACTGCTGCATGCGGTCCGCGTCTCAATTTCATCGGGCGTGAGCGATGGATCGATTTCCATCAGCGTCAGTGGCTCGATGGAACCTTCGAGATGCACGTGCAGTTCCGCTTTTGGCCGATGCTGACCAGACATTGCTGCAATAATAACGTTCAATGACTCCCCATGACGTGGAAGCCATCGTTGGAGGATTCCACGGTGATCCATTTCGGGTGCTCGGTCCGCATCGCGTCAAGAAGGGCTGGGAGGTATGCGCATTCCTGCCCCATGCGTCCGAGGCTTGGCTTGTTAAAGCCGAGATTGTGGCGCCGATGCAGAAGCTCGACCCGCAGGGGTTTTTTACAATCGCAACCGACTACGACCCGGAACGCTACACGTTCCGCATCCGTACCTGGAATGGGGCGGAGCGTGACCTTGAAGATCCCTACCGTTTCGCGCCCATCCTGACTGATTTCGAGTTGCACCTTCACGGCGAGGGCACAAACTTCGAGAGCTACCGCAGTCTTGGCGCACATCTCGCGACCTGCGACGGAGTGCCGGGCGTGCGGTTCGCCGTTTGGGCGCCGAATGCCGAGTTAGTGAGCCTGGTCGGCGATTTCAATGATTGGGACACTCGCCGCTATCCGATGCGCCTTCGCACCGGCGGAATCTGGGAGATCTTCATTCCCGCTATTGGTGAAGGCGCGCAATACAAATACCACGTGCGCTCGAGGCACCAGGGGCATCAGCAGCAGAAAGCTGATCCCTACGCCTTCGCAACCGAGGTACCGCCGAAATCAGCGTCGGTCGTTTACGATCTGTCGCGATACGAGTGGCAGGACGCGAAATGGATGACCGAGCGCGCTTCCAAGGATTACCTGCATGAGCCGGTTTCCATCTATGAAGTGCATCTGGGAAGTTGGCTCCGCGGACCCGGCAACACGCTACTCACCTACCGCGAACTCGCCGACACACTCGTTCCCTACGTTAAGGATCTCGCCTACACGCATGTGGAACTGCTCCCGCCGGCCGAACATCCCTATCTCGGGTCCTGGGGCTACCAGGTCGTCGGCTACTATTCCCCCAGTTCCCGTTACGGCGAGCCGCGCGACTTCATGCACCTGGTCGACAGGTTTCACCAGGAAGGCATTGGCGTCATCATCGACTGGGTGCCGGCGCATTTCCCGAAAGACGCGCACGGCCTCGCTTTCTTCGACGGCACGGCTCTTTATGAACACGCTGACCCGCGCAAGGCCGAACACCGCGATTGGGGCACGCTGATCTTCAACTATGGACGCAACGAGGTCCGCACCTTCCTCATTTCGAACGCGCTGTTCTGGCTGAAGCAGTATCACATCGACGGGCTGCGCGTGGACGCCGTCGCTTCGATGTTGTATCTGGACTACTCGCGCAAGGCCGGTGAGTGGGTCCCGAACATTTACGGCGGCAATGAAAATCTGGAAGCCATCGATTTCCTACGCCGCTTCAACGAACTGGCCCACACGGTGCCGGGAGCTATAACTATGGCCGAGGAATCCACCGCCTTTTCCGGCGTGTCGCGCCCCGTGTACCTGAACGGCCTCGGATTCACCATGAAGTGGAACATGGGGTGGATGCACGACATGCTGCATTACTTCGCCGAAGATCCGATCCACCGCAAGTACCACCACAACAACATCACCTTTAGCATGCTGTATGCGTTCACGGAGAATTTCGTTCTTCCGGTGTCACACGATGAAGTGGTGCATGGAAAGCGTTCGCTGCTCTCCAAGATGCCAGGCGACACCTGGCAGAAATTCGCCAGCGTGCGTGCCTTCCTCGCCTACATGTACGCGCATCCCGGCAAGAAGCTGTCGTTCATGGGCTCGGAAATCGGCGATTGGAACGAGTGGAATCACGACCGCAGCCTGCCCTGGGAAGTGTTGCAATTCGCCTTTCACCGCAAGCTGCAGGATTTCGTCCGCGAGCTGAATCGGCTCTACCGGTCGCATGAGGCCTTCTACGACATTGACTTCAGCTATACCGGATTCGAGTGGATTGACTTCCATGACGTCGAGCAGTCGGTGATCTCGTTTCTCCGTCGCGCGAAGGATGGACGGTTCCTGGTCTTCGTATGCAACTTCACCCCGGTGCCCCGGCCGCATTATCGGATCGGCGTGCCGGAGGCCGGGTATTACCGCGAGATCCTGAACAGCGACTCGGAGCTGTTCGGCGGAAGCAATGTGGGGAACAGTGGAGGCGTGATGTCGGATCCGGTGGCGACGCAAGGGCGGCAGCAGGGCATCACGATCATCTTGCCGCCGCTCGGTGTGCTGGCCTTCGAACGCGACTAAGGGATTAGAAAGCACTCAGTCTGTCGTCATCGACCACCGGTCCACCGCAGTGGATGAAAAAGGTGGCGCAGCCGGTTTCGTCTGCGCGTTCCCAAAAGCCGGTGAAACCGCCAGCCCCACCAAAGGTAAAATGCAGGTTTGAAAAAATACGACGCAATCATTGTCGGCGGCGGCCATAACGGACTGGTTACCGCCGCATACCTCGCGCGCGCCGGACGGTCGGTCCTGGTGCTCGAAAAACGCGAACTGGTGGGTGGCTGTTGTGTCACGGAGGAAGTCTGGCCGGGCTACAAAGTCTCGACCGCATCCTATCTCACCAGCCTGCTCCAGGAGCGCATCATCCACGATCTGGAACTCCATCGCTTCGGCTACCAGGTGGACGCCAAGGACCCCGCATTCTTCTCCGCGTTTCCCGACGGCCGTCATCTATTCATGTTTCAGGACGACCGCAAGACGCTCGAGGAAATCGCCCGCTTCTCAAAGCACGATGCCGAAGTATTCCCCCGCTATGAGCGCCATCTTGAGGAACTGGCCGAGGTCGTCGAAGGACTCCTCCTCACAACCCCGCCCGAGTTCCCGCCGCACGGCGTGGGCGACCTGATCGAATACCTGAAACTCGCCGGACGCCTGCGCAAGCTGAACGCGAAACAGCTCGCCGGACTTGTGAAGATCTTCACGCAGAGCGCCTCGGAGTTGCTCGACGAGTGGTTCGAATCGGAAGAAATCAAGGTCACGCTCGCGACCGACGGCGTGATCGGCGCGAACGGCGGCCCGCGTTCTCCGGGAACGGCCTATATTCTTCTCCACCACGTAATGGGCGGTGTCGGAGGCAAGCGTGGCTTGTGGGGTTTCGTTCGTGGAGGCATGGGCGCAGTGTCGAACGCCATCGCCGATTCTGCCAGCAGCCGCGGCGCCGAGATCCGAACAGCAGCCGGAGTCGCCGGCATCAGGGTGGTCAACGGGCAATGCCGAGGTGTCACGCTCAGCAATGGAGAAGAAATCGATGCCAAGGTCGTGGCCAGCAACCTGACGCCGCACACGACATTCCTCAACCTTCTCGACAGCGATGTAGTGCCGCCCGACCTGCTCGAAAGTATCCGGAAATTCCGCTGCGAGGGCACGTCGTGCAAGATCAATCTCGCCCTCAGTGGCCTGCCCAGCTTCAAAGCGCTGCCTGGCGCGCCGGCGCCGCAGCATCGCGCCACTATGCACATCTGTCCATCCATCGAGTACGTCGAACGTGCCTGGGACGACGCGAAATACGGCCGGCCATCACAATCGCCGCTACTCGAGTTAACCGTCCCGACGATGTACGACCCATCGCTCGCGCCGGAAGGCCGGCACATCATGGGTATCTTCCTCCAATACGCGCCCTATACGCTGCGCGGAACAACGTGGGACGAGCAACGCGAACCCTTCGCCACGCGCGTCATCGACCTGATAGAGGAGTATGCTCCCGGATTCCGGTCCCTGATTGTCGAGAAGCAGGTCTTAACGCCGCTCGACCTGGAGCGCCGCTTCGGATTGACCGGAGGCAACATCTTTCACGGAGAGATGAGCCTCGACCAGATGTTCGTCATGCGACCGCACCCGTCGTGCGCACGCTATCGCACGCCGATCCGCGGTCTCTTCCTGTGCGGATCCGGCACACACCCGGGCGGCGGAGTCATGGGCGCACCGGGTTTCAACGCCGCGCGTGAAATTCTAAAAGGCTATTGAATCTTAACGGCTCCGTCACTACCAATTGACATTGCCTTGGTAGTCTGGCATCGCTGTGCTATGTAAGTCGGCCCTCTCCCGCGGCCCGATTCTTCTTGTTTCGTCGTTCGACGAGACGCGTTGCGCGCTTTTAAGAGCGTTATCAGGCGCATACAGGAACGTCCGCGTAGCCCGCTCGTATGTTGAGGCCGCGTGTCAGCTCGGCGGCTCCCGAATTCCAATCGTGATCTGCGAAGCGCGCTTCGATGGCGGCACATGGCGTGAATTGCTCGACCACTCCACCCTCATTGTGACCTCACGCGTCGCGGACGAAGCTCTGTGGGCTGAGGTGCTCAACCTCGGTGGATTCGACGTGCTGGCCCAGCCGTTCGATCGCACCGAGGTCTTGCGTGTCACGGACGCCGCGCTGCGATACGCAGGCGGCGCCGCGCGCTCACTGTCCGAAGTAAGCGTTAATGTCTAGGATCACATCCGTCGTATTGGATACGAAAATGTTGATCCCGCCGCTGGTGCCGGCCGGAACGATCGCCGCGTTCGCCACAACCTGGTGGTTCGGCGAGTTCAACGTAGACACCACGGGTTGATTTTGCCCGGCGGGCCACGCTGTGAGGTAAATCAATGGCGCCGGCGGTACCGCGGTGACGTTTAGCGAGTAGGCCTGGGCCGCTGTAGGAACCTGGCACGCACTCTGCTGGGGAGAGAATGTCCTCGTTGCCCCGGTGGCGATGCTGGGACCGCCAAAGGGGCCCGTGGCACCTCGTGTGTCAGCGATGCGGCAGGGCGTGACGGGATACAACGTGAGCGCCCCGGAACTGCCTGGCGGCGCGAAGTAGCCATTCACGTCAATGATTACGTCCGTGTCGTCGGTTACAAATACGCTGATCGCCCCGCCCGTACCGGTGGGCACGATTGCGGCATTTGCCACAATACCGCCGTTGTAGGCATTCAATGTCGAAACGAACGGCTGCGATTGTCCCATCGGCCACGTGGTCAGGTAGCTCAACGTGTTGTGTGGAACAACCGTAAAGTTAAGCGAATAAGCCTGTGCGCTCGCCGGTATGTTGCATGAGCTGCTTGGAACCGTGAAGCTCCGCGTCGAATTGGCGGTCATGAACGGCCCGCCGAATGGGCCCGTCGGGTTTCTCGTGTCCACGATCCGGCATGGCGTTGCAGTATAGAAACTCATGCTGTTGGCGGTACTTGACGGCACGAAGTATCCATTGATGTCAATAATGACGTTCGTGGCGTCGCTCGCAAACAGGTTGATTGCCCCGCCGGTTCCCGCAACCACGATCGCGGCATTGGCGACAATTCTCCCGTCGAACGAGTTCAAAGTCGACACCACCGGCTGCGATTGCCCGGCGGGCCACACCGTCAAATACGTCAATGGGCCCGGGGGCACCACGGTGATGTTGAGCGAATAAGCCTGCGCCGTACTCGGAATGTTGCAGCCACTCTGCGGAATCGTCACCATTCGGGTGCCGCCCGCCGCGAGCACCGGTCCGCCGAACGGCCCGGCCGCCCCGCGCGTGTCCATCACACGGCACGGCGCCACCGGAATAAAACGTAACCCGGAACTGGTGATTTGAGATCCGGTACTAAATGCCACCACCTGCGATGGGGTCGAGCCCGTCGAGTTGACGGCTGTAATCTGCCAAAAGTACGTCGTGTTTGTCGCCAGGCCGCCTGTTGGCGCAAAGGTCGTGCCCGATGTCGTGGTCACCATCGGAGGGGGATTGGTGGTCCCGAAGTTGACGGTGTAAGACGTCGCTCCGGTTGACGCGCCCCACGTCAGGGTCGTGTTCAAGGGAACGCTGAGCGTGCCCTGTGCTGGTGTGAAAACGGTCACCGCCGGAGGTCCCTGTGACGCGCCGATCGTTGTCGGATCAGTCGCCGTCGAATTAGCCGACCCGCCGCCGCTCACGGTCGCGGTATTGACCAGCGTAGACGACGCGTTGGCCGCTACGTTCACCGATACCGTGATGGGGGGATAGCTTGCACCAGGCGCGAGCGCATCAGCGCGGGTGCACACATTCGCGACGCAGGTCCAGCCCGTGCCCGACATGGTGACCAGCGTCAGTCCGTTAGGCACGGCGTCTGTCACTGTCACTGTTCCTGACGATGTGAGACCTGCTGCCGCGTTCGACACCGTTACGGTATAGCTGCCGTTTGCGCCCGGTGGGAAATTACCGCTATGCGTAAGGGTGATGCCGAGCTCGGGTACTGTTCCCGGAGCTTCCACGGTCATCGTGACCGGAACAGCCGCAACAGCATTCGAGCCGGTCCGATTCATCTCAAATAGCAACTGGCCCGCGTAAACGCCCACCGGCAATGTGGCAGAGCTCACGATGATCTTGCACGTGGTTGGTGTCGCAGTGCCCTGGCAGTGCGGCGTCTGCAGCCATGCGCCGCCGTTCGACGTCTGTGCGGCAGGTGTAAAGAACGGGAACCCCGCGCCGGTGCTGTTGATCGACACGGTCTGGAATGGCGGGCTCGGCCCGCCGACAGGCATCGTAAAGCTTATGGGAGGCAGTTGTTGAAATGTGCTGGAACTCGCATCCAGCACCACCAGGCTGAGCGGAATTGTCATGTTCCCGCTGGTGGATTGCAGGACCGCCGAACCCAGGTACGTTCCGGGCGCCAGACCTGCCGAGTTAGCGCTGATGGTCAGGGACGAAGGGGCTGTGCCGCTTCCCGCTGACACATTGAACGGGCTGCTGGTGGTTGCGGTCCAGTTCAGAGCACCCACGCCCGCATTAGTGATTTGGATGGTCTCGGGCGACGGGGTGTAGCCGTTACCACCGACGAATACCATTCCGCCTACCGCGCCGCCGAAAAACGCCGCGGTTGCAGGCTCCACGGTCAGTGTGACCGGCACAATAACCACGGAATTCGGACCGGCGCCGTTGAGCTGCAACTGCAGTTGGCCCGTGTACACGCCCGGTGGGAGTGTCGGAGCATTCACGGTTACCGTACAGGACGACGGTGTTGTCTCACCGGCACAGCTGCTTACCTGTAGCCAATTCCCGCCCGACGAAGTTTGCGTGGAAGGCGTGAAGAACTGGAAGGCGGACCCGGTGCTCGCCACCGTCAATACCTGCGGAAGTGGATTGTTGCCGCCCTGCGGCATCGTGAAACTGAGACCCGTCTGCTGTTGAAAGGTGCTGCCCCCGGCGGCCAAAACGACCAACGTCACAGGGATTGATTCATTTCCGCTTGGGGCCTGCAATAGAACCTGGCCAAGGTAGGTGCCGGAAGCCAAGCCTTGAGGAGACACGCTCACAGTCAAATTGGACGGTCCCGCGCCGTTCAGCGGCGAAACGCTAAGCCAGTTTCCGCCCGAGGTGCTCGCCGACGCCATCCAATTCAAAACGCCCACGCCGCCATTTGTGACGGGGACGATCTGAGATGTTGGGGTAAAACCGTTTCCCGAGACGAAAGTCAAACCTCCGGGCTCGCCGCCAAAGAATGCGCCGGGCGCCTCGACAGTCAGCGTCACGGGAACGGCTGTCTTCACGTTGCCGGAGCCGTTGCTTTGTAGCGCCACCGATCCCGAATACGTGCCCGCGGTCATGCCGGTGGCATCCACGCTGACTGTGCACGATGATGGAGTGGTCAATCCCGCGCAACTCGTGACGCCAAGCCAGTTTCCCCCAGTCGACGTTTGCCCCGCCGGGGTGAAATAAGTGAACGGCGCTCCGGCGCTGGCGATCGTCATGATTTGTGGCAGGGGATTGCTTCCACCCTGCGGCACGGTGAAATATAGCGGCGCAATCGGTTGATATTGTGCTGTCTGCGCGCAGACTAACCCCGCGCCTAGCAAACACACCAGACACAAGACAATAGTGGGCGTAGCCCTCTGAACTGGAAAGCTCATGAATCCCTCGGAAAACCCTGTACAAGCGGTAAGCGAAGGTTTGATGCTGAAATTTGTTGCAATGTTACTCCGCATTGTCAGGGGCCTGATGCGGAGCGCAAAAGATTGACAAAGCTGTTCGGCGATCCTGACAATCAAGATAGACGAAGGCACACCGCAAGGTGCTGCCACTTCATGAAACATCCTGTTCGTACCGCGCTTCTAACCTTGGCGGGTTGCGCGCTGTTGCTTTCAAACTCGCCTGCGCAGAATGCTCCGTTTCAGCGGATAACTGTAACTCCTCTGGCGGAAGCCTTTTCGAGCGCACTCCCTGTAATTGCCGCGGATATCGACGGCGATGGCAGCAAAGATCTGCTGGTCGGCACCACAAATCAGCTCCTGCTTTTCCGCGGCAATGGTTCGGTTCACGTGGAACGCGGCGTTCCGATTCTCTCGGGCGCGCGAATCGATAACCTGGCCCTGGTAGATTTCGACGGGGATGGCATTGCGGATATTATCGCCCTCACCCCGGATGGAGTCTTGTTGCTGAAATCTACCGGCTCGGGCAATTTTGCTCTTCCGCGTCTCGTTCTTCTAAAAGGAACGCCGGCGCGCGGGCTGCTTGCGATGGATTTCGATCAGGATGGCAATGTCGATCTCGCGGTGGGGCTGAGCCAGAGCATTCTGATGCTGCGCGGTGACGGGCAAGGCAACTTCACGCCCGGCGGCGAGTACGCGACCGGATACAACCCGCGTGCCATCGTATCAGGGGACTTCAATGGCGACGGCATCGCCGACCTGGCGGCCTGCAACTCCTCGGGCGAAGGCGTCTCCATCCTGCTCGGCGCCGGCGGTGGCGTGTTTCGGCCGGAAGCTCGGATTGCAGGATATGTCAGCGCGATTGTGGCGGCGGACTTCAACGGCGACGGCAAAACCGATCTGGCATTTGCGGCCAGTCCAGGACTGGTCATCATGCTCGGCAATGGCGACGGGACCTTCGCGCGCGGGACGGCGCTCACGGATGAGAGCTCGCCGGTATCCCTGGTCGCGGGTGACCTCGATGGCGATGGCGTTCTCGATCTGATCCTGGGCGACTACTACAACGGGCAAATTACGGCCCTGCTAAACAACGGCGACGCCACATTTCGCGTGTCCGGCTCCGTGTCTGCGTACGGTGACACATTCGGAATGGCGCTCGCCGACCTGAACGGCGACTCCCAACTCGACCTCATTACCACGAGTTACTCCGGGCAATCCGCGCTCATTGCCGCGGGGCGCGGAACTGGCGAGTTCGATTCGCCCGTCTACCTTGGTGTTCTCGATGGCTCAGTCATGCGCTCCGCCGATATCGATGGAGACGGTAAGCAGGAGTTGGCGGTCGTGGTCCCCTTCCGCAAATCGATATGGCTATTGCGCGGAGGTGTTGAGCAGATCGGCGTCCTCCGGTTCGACGATTATCCGATGGACGTGCAGTTCGGCGATTTCAATGGCGACGGTCTGACCGATCTTGCGGTTCTAACCACCCGCACGGGGCCGTGCTCGCGTTCCGCCTGCTTCACGGGCGCCTACGAGACCAAGGCCGGGGTGGTGATTCTCACCGGCCATGGGGATGGCACGTTCGAATTGTCTTCCAGAACCGAAGCGGGTTCCGCCACGGCGTTTGTCACTGCCGATTTCAACGGAGATGGTGTCCTGGACGTAGCTGTTGACAACAACCAGACGGGCGATCTGCAAATCCTGAATGGCAGAGGCGATGGGTCGTTCGATACGGGAGCCACCATTTCCGCCGGCGGAGCCTTCGCCCTGGCCGGTGCGGATTTCAATGGTGACGGCATTTCGGAACTGGCCATGCTGACCGGTTGGCCGACCTCGCGAAGCGGCCTTTCGCCAGTATTTACGACGTATCCCGCGTCGCAGACCTACGGCACGTTCTCCATGGCGCAATACCTCCGCGTCGGGGATTTTAACGGCGACGGCCGGCCCGATTTCACCATCAGCTCCCTGAACGATGTTTGGGTGCTGATGAATGACGGCTCCGGTGCCTTCACCACGATGCCGCCGGTCGCGAGCAATCTGGGTTTTTATCGGACGGCGCCCGTCGTAGTGTCGGATTTCGATCGCGACGGGAAAGACGACCTGGCAATTCTCAGCGGCTTTGCGAATCTCGAAGGCGGTGTGGGTGGCAGCGTTCTCCTGCTCAGCAACGGAGACGGCTCGTTCCGCAACGCCGGAGCGCTGCCGATACCAACATTGCCGGTGGTCTTCGCGGCAGGCACCTGGAATGACGACGGCAAGCCGGACCTCGCCGTCCTCAGCGCCGCCGATGGAACTGTGACCCTTCTGCGCAACCAGATTCCCCCACCCTAGCCGATCGGGCAGGTCCCTCCTGCCCGATTTGCCGATGTGCCGACGCCATTCCAGGACGCATCCTGAAACCAGGAGGCATTAAGCGTTTTGGAAAATCCCCTTTCTTCTCTCTCTGATCATCTGGCATCGGTAGTTGAGCGCGCGGGCCAATCGGTGGTCGCGATTCACGCACGTCCGCGCTTCGATTCAAGCGGTGTTCACTGGAAGCCCGGCATTATCGTAACCGCCGAACACACTATCCGCCGCGATGACGACATCCGCATTACCGCCGCGAATGGCGTGGCGCACACCGCGGAGCTGGTGGGCCGCGACCCCGGCACCGATCTCGCCGTGCTCCGCGTGAAAGACCTGGACGTCCCTGTTGCACCGCGCGCGGAATCCGGCGCCGCACGTCCCGGCAACGTCGTGCTAGCGGTCGGCCGTATGAAAGACAGCGCCAGCGCGGCTTTTGGAGTGCTCAGCAGCATCTCCGGACCCTCGCAGACATGGCGCGGCGGCCGTCTCGACCAGGTCGTGCGGCTCGATCTCTCGCTGCATCCCGGAGCATCCGGGGGAGCCGTCGTCGACGCATCGGGCAATCTCATCGGAATCGCCACGTCAGCGCTTTCGCGTGTGTCGGTGTTTGCGATTCCGCTATCGACAGTTGGCCGGGTGGCCGACAAGCTCCTGGCCCACGGACGAGTGCCGCGAGGCTACCTCGGCGTTGGCCTACAACCAGTCTCGATTCCCGATCATCTAAAGAGTAAATTGAACCTTTCCTCTTCAAGCGGTCTGATTGCCATCAGTGTCGACCCGGAGGCCCCTGCGGGGCGGGCGGGAATGGTCATCGGTGACATCCTGCTCGAGCTTTCAGGCGCTCCAATCGGCGATTCTGAAGACGTGCAGGAGGCCTTGGATTCCGACTCAATCGGGAAGACCATCAAAGCCCGCATCCTGCGCGGAGGCGAACTGACAGATCTCGACGTCACGGTCGGCGAACGGCCGAGAAAGGCATAATTATGGAGCCGCGAGGTTTTGGCGATGTTGCTGAGCAGTTGCGGCGTTCCACGGTGCGAGTTCTCGGCGGCCAGGGCGGCGAGCAGGGCAGCGGGTCGGGCATCATCTGGACATCCGACGGCACCGTGATTACCAATGCCCACGTGGCGCGCGACCGAACCATGCAGGTCGAATTGTGGGATGGCCGTTCATTTCCAGCGGAAGTGGCCTCGCGCGACGACCGCCGCGATTTGGCCAAGCTGAAACTCAAAACGTTCGGACTGCCCGCGGTACAAACGCGCGATTCCGCTTCGCTGCGGCCGGGCGAATTGGTAGTTGCCGTGGGCAATCCTCTGGGGTTCATCGGCGCGCTCACCACCGGTGTCGTACATGCGCTGGGCCCGGTTCAAGGTCTGGGGCGCAAATCGTGGGTGCAGGCCGCGATTCGTCTTGCCCCGGGAAACTCCGGCGGCCCGTTGGCGGACG